>NZ_JBVJOE010000027.1:0-1593 GCF_055583325.1 Amycolatopsis sp. NPDC104775 | reverse complement strand
AGTTCGGCGGTGTCCTACTCTCCCACAACCCTTCGGTTGCAGTACCATCGGCGCAGTCAGGCTTAGCTTCCGGGTTCGGAATGGGACCGGGCGTTTCCCTGACGCTAAAACCACCGAAACACTCCGAAACAACACACACCCACCCCTGCAGGGGTGACCGGTGTGGTGTTTCAGAACCGTAGAGTGGATGCGAGCGATCTTTGTGGGCAAGTCCTCGGCCTATTAGTACCAGTCAACTCGACAACACATTACTGTGCTTCCATTTCTGGCCTATCAACCCAATCGTCTCTTGGGGGCCTTAACCCACATGGGGTGGGATACCTCATCTTGGAACAGGCTTCCCGCTTAGATGCCTTCAGCGGTTATCCCTTCCGAACATAGCCAACCAGCCATGCCACTGGCGTGACAACTGGCACACCAGAGGTCCGTCCGTCCCGGTCCTCTCGTACTAGGGACAGCCTTCCTCAAGTATCCTGCGCGCGCGGCGGATAGGGACCGAACTGTCTCACGACGTTCTAAACCCAGCTCGCGTGCCGCTTTAATGGGCGAACAGCCCAACCCTTGGGACCTACTCCGGCCCCAGGATGCGACGAGCCGACATCGAGGTGCCAAACCATGCCGTCGATATGGACTCTTGGGCAAGATCAGCCTGTTATCCCCGGGGTACCTTTTATCCGTTGAGCGACACCCCTTCCACCAGGAGGTGCCGGATCACTAGTCCCGACTTTCGTCCCTGCTCGACATGTCTGTCTCACAGTCAAGCTCCCTTGTGCACTTGCACTCGACACCTGATTGCCAACCAGGCTGAGGGAACCTTTGGGCGCCTCCGTTACCCTTTAGGAGGCAACCGCCCCAGTTAAACTACCCATCAGGCACTGTCCCTGAACCAGATCATGGTCCGAGGTTCAGATTCCCAATCCGACCAGAGTGGTATTTCAACAACGACTCCACCCGAACTAGCGTCCGAGCTTCACAGTCTCCCACCTATCCTACACAAGCCGAACCGAAAACCAATACCAAACTATAGTAAAGGTCCCGGGGTCTTTCCGTCCTGCCGCGCGTAACGAGCATCTTTACTCGTAATGCAATTTCGCCGGGCCTGTGGTCGAGACAGCCGGAAAGTCGTTACGCCATTCGTGCAGGTCGGAACTTACCCGACAAGGAATTTCGCTACCTTAGGATGGTTATAGTTACCACCGCCGTTTACTGGCGCTTAAATTCTCAGCTTCGCCATTGCTGGCTAACCGGTCCTCTTAACGTTCCAGCACCGGGCAGGCGTCAGTCCATATACATCGTCTTGCGACTTCGCATGGACCTGTGTTTTTAGTAAACAGTCGCTTTCCGCTGGTCTCTGCGGCCAACCACCCCTCCGTCCGCAAGGGACTTCAAGATGCTTGGCCCCCCTTCTCCCGAAGTTACGGGGGCATTTTGCCGAGTTCCTTAACCACAGTTCACCCGATCGCCTTGGTATTCTCTACCTGACCACCTGTGTTGGTTTGGGGTACGGGCCGTGCATGCACTCACTAGAGGCTTTTCTCGGCAGCATAGGATCACCCGCTTCGCCTCAAACGGCTACGCATCACGTCTCAGCCA
>NZ_JBVJOE010000026.1:0-7217 GCF_055583325.1 Amycolatopsis sp. NPDC104775 | reverse complement strand
AGTTCACTAGCACACTGTTGAGTTCTCAAGCAACACACCCCGAACCCAACCCAGAATCAACCAGGCCAGACCCGATGCGTTATTTCAAGCTTTTGTTTTTCCGGAGTCCAACTCTACACCCTGGGAAGCTCGAGGCTTCGTCGGGGGCTGGTTCAGCTCCGGAGGTTTTGGGACCACCCACTCTACCACTACTGTGGGAGCTTGGTTCGTGGCCCCGGCGGCCGCCCGGTCTCCCTGGCGACGAAGAGAACATTACACGGCCCGAAACAGCCCTCGAACAGGGGGGTCCCTTTTTTCGCGCCAAGCCGCTGACCTGCGTCGATCCGGCGGATCCGGCAACCACGGCCCGCGGACGGTCAGCCTGGCTCGCGCTCGCCGTGCGTCGCGATCACCGTGACTCCGACGAGGATCGCCGTGAGGGCCGCCGTCACGTGGATCGGCGCCGGGCCGAAGGACGCCGCCAGCACGAGCACCGCGGCGGCCGGGAAGCCGATCGCGATCGGGCGGCATTCGTTCGTCGGGCCGATGTGCAGCAGCCACACGCTCAGCAGGAAGACCGCGACCGGGATCGTCACGGCCAGCGCGGTCACGAGGCCGCTCACGTGCGCCTTTCCGCTGTCGAAGCCGACCGCCAGTTCCAGCCCGGCGCCGACCGCCGCGGCCGAGGCGAAGATCAGGTAGTGCCCGTATCCCCAGCTCAACGCGGTCCACCGCGAGTTCCCGCGTTCGAGCCGGGCGTGCCCGGGCTGGTCGAAGTACAGCCACCACATCGCGAACACCAGGACCAAGCCCGCGACCGCCAGCGACACCAGGGCCCCGGTGTGCTCGCCCTCCGCGAGCCCTTCCTTCACCGCGTTGGTGGCGCTGAGCACGGTCTCGCCGAGCACGATCAGCGTGAAAAGCCCGTACCGCTCGGCGATGTGGCGCGAGTGCCACGGCGTGGTGGCCCGCGCCTCCGCCACCGCTGGCACCGCGAGTTCCAGGACCAGGATGACGAAGAAGCTGACGAGCCCCGCTGTGCCGGGAAGCGCGAGCCGGGCGATCCACAGGATCTGGCAGAACGTGATGCCTGCCGCGTAGCGGTACGCCGTCGTCCGCAGTTCCGGTGACTGCCGCGCGGCGCGAAGCCACTGGGTGACTGCGGCGAGACGCATCAGGACGTAGCCGACAACCACGATCGTGAAGTCGCCCTCGAAGGCTTTGTCCACGCCGGCCGCGACGGTCAGGCCGCCGGCGATCTGCACGAGAGTCGCCAGCCGGTAAGGCACGTCGTCGGTGTCGAACGCCGAGGCGAACCAGCTGAAATTCAGCCAGCCCCACCAGATCGCGAAGAACACCATCGCGAAGCTGAGCACCCCGTGCCCGACGTGGCCTTCGGAAAGTGCGTGATGCAGCTGCGCACCGGCTTGGCCGACGGCGACCACGAAACACAGGTCGAACAGCAGTTCCAGCGGCGTCGACGCGCGATGTCCCTCGCTGGTGTCGCGCGCCCGCATCGGCCGGTACCACACCCGGATCCGGTTGCCCGGCAAAGACTCGTGGGCCATGAGCGCTCCCCTTTCCGCAGATCGGGGCCATCCCAGCATGATCGACGCCCTGGCGCGAGCGAGACCTCCCCGAGCAGCCGGAACCGGGTGAACCGGACGCCTCAGCGCAGCCGGACCGCCAGTTCGAAGACCGGGTCGCCGGGGCCAGCCTGCCCGGGGTCGCACAGGAAGATCTGGCGCGGCTTCCAGTCCGCTTCCAGATCGTGGCCGGTCAGCCACTGGTGCAGCGACTCGACGCCGAGCGCGGTCATCATGTTCGCCTTCGGCACGGTGACGTAAGCCTCCCGACCCGCCTCGTCGGTGCTGAGCGTCATCTCCGGAAACGCGACTTCCCCGCCTTCGGGGTCGATCGGACAGCAGAATTCGACCAGGCCGTCGCTGTCATTGCTGATTTCGCCGTGGTAGCGCAGGAACGGCCGCCCGGCGCTTCCGGACGGGCGCGGGACCGCCGGGCCGCCGAAGAACGCGAACAGCGGGGCGGCGAACTCGCCGATCCGGTCGGCGGTCAGGTGCTCGGATGCGGTGAGCAGGGTGCGCGCGGGCACGTCGCGAACGGACACGTCGTACATCGGGGTTTCCTTCCCGGTCAGCTGGTCGAGGAAGAACCCGGCGAGTTCCTGCTTCGCGCGCCATTCCCGTTCCTGCTCGTCCCAGTACGCGCGGACCTCGGTCGCCGCGGCGTCCGGCGGCAGGTCGAGGACCGTCCGGATCCGCGGCAGCGGCATTTCGATCCGGCGCAGCTGGACGACGCGGCGCGCCCGGTCGAGCTGATCCGGCGAGTACCAGCGGTAGCCGGTGTCCGGGTCGACGCGGGCGGGCGGCAGCAGGTCCATCTCGTCGTACAGCCGCAGCGCTTTGGGCGAAAGGCGGGCCAGGCGCGCGAACGCGCCGATGGCAAGCAGGTCCGTCATGGGTTCTCCCTCGTTTGGAACACCCTGAGCGTGGGGCCGGCCCCGAGGGGAAGGTCAAGCGGCGCGGGCAGAACCGGTACCGCGGGCGAGACCGAGCCGGAACGAGAAGGAGGGGCAGGCCCGGTTCCCCCTCGCCCGGGCCCGCCCCGTTGCCTTCGCGCGCACTCGGCCGGCCACTCCGGGCAGTGTCCCGGCGATTCGCCGTACGGTCCCCCGCGGACGCCGACGAATTTCGTACCGGGCTGCGACTCCGGGTGTCCATTCCCCGGAACTTCGGACTCCCGGGCCGTTCGGCCGATCGACCCATCCCCGGTCGATCGAGCGAATTACCACTGTAGGTAGCCAAAGTGTCGTTCTGAAGGCTCCATAAGGTCTACTCGGTTGCTCTGAGTAGCACTAGAGCCGAAGGTCACCTGTCACCCGGATGGAGTATCACCCGGTGGCGGGTAGTAGCTCACCGAATAGGGAAGATCAGCGGTGCGAGATCACGTTCGGTGAATATTCGCGGCAGATTGCGCCGCTTGCTGGTCCTCCGTCAGGATGGCACGCCGCCGTCGAGCCCGGAGTTCCAGGGTCGCGAGCGCCAGCGCGATCAGCGTGAGGCCGGCCGCGCAGCACATCGCCGCGGTGAGCGCGGTCTGGTGCCCGGAGGTCGCGACCACCGATTCGAACACCGACGCCAGCACGGCCGTGCCGATCGCGGTGCCGATCCGCTGCCCGGTCTGCAGTGCTCCCCCGGCGACGCCGGCCAGCCGGTTCGGCACGCATTCGAGCGTGAGCGTCGTATTCGGCGAGATCACCATGCCGCCGCCGATCCCGCCGACCAGCAGTGGACCGGCCACCGCGAATCCAGCGGCCGACGGCGGCACCAGTTGCACCACCAGTCCCACGGCCAGCAGCGAGAGCGCGACGATGCTCAGGCCCATGACGGTCAGCTTCCGGCCGAACCGGGCCACAAGCCGTCCGGCGACGGCCGCCGTCACCGCCGAGCTCAGCGCGAACGGCGTGACGGCCAGGCCGGACTGCAGCGGCGTGTAGCCGAGCCCTTGCTGGAAGAAGAGCGCGAAGACCAGCCAGATCCCGGCGAACCCGCAGAAGTACAGCGCCCCGACCGCCGCGCCGCTGGCATAGCCCGGAGTACCAGTGAAAAGCCGGATGTCCAGCAGCGGCGGCCGGTTCTTTCGCGTGACGCGCCGTTCCCACCACACGAAAGCCACGCCGAAGACGACCGCCACCCCGAACAGCCACCAGAACCGGCCGAGCCCGCCCCGTTCGGACTGCACGAGCGGCAGCAGGACGCCGAGCACAGCTACCGCCAGCAGCACGATCCCGGCGAAATCGATTTCCGTGCGCAGCCGGAACTTCCGCCGGTCCGCGCGAGGCAGCAGTTTCATCGCGAGCCCGAACGCGACGACGCCGATCGGCACGTTCACGTAGAACACCCACCGCCAGCCGTCCGGATCGCCGAACAGCGCGAGGATCACGCCGCCGAGCACCGGCCCGACCGCGGTGGAGATGCCGACGACCGCGCCGAACATGCCGAACGCCCGGCCGCGTTCGGCTCCGCGGAAAAGATCCTGGATCAGGCCGCTGTTCTGCGGGGTCAGCATGCCCGCGGCGCAGCCTTGGGCCAGCCGGGCGGCGACGAGCGTCGCCGGATCGGGGGCCGCTCCGGCCAGCGCGCTGGTCGCGACGAACGCGGCCAGCGCGATCAGGAACATCCGGCGGCGGCCCAGCGCGTCGCCGAGCCTGCCGCCGGTGACCAGGACCAGGCCGAAGGCGAGCGCGTAGCCCGAGACCACCCACTGGATGGTGCCCGCGCCGGTGTTGAGGTCGCGCTGGATCGAGGGCAGAGCCGTGTTGACGATGCTGACGTCCAGCAACGTCATGAACCCGGCGGCGAGGGTGACCGCGAGCGCCCGCCAGCGGCGAGGATCCGGCTCTGCCTCGGCCATCAGGTGTTGGCGGTGATCCCAGGGATGCCCTTGAGCTCACCGATGAGCATCGAGCTGACCTTCACCGGGTAATCGTAAAGCGCGAAGACCGTCTGGTTCTTGCCGACGAGCTTGAGGTGCACCGGCGTATCGCCCTTGTGCGCCAGCAGCGTCGATTTCAGCTCGCTGACCACGGCTTGGTCGATCTTCTCGGCGGCGGCCAGCAAGACCAGCGGCGGTTCCTCGTCGCCGTTGCCGATTTCGGAGAGGTCCAGCGGCACGAGCCCGCCGCCGAACACCGACATCTTGTCCTCGCGCCAGTTGACCCGGCCCTTCACCAGCACCGCGTTGTCCTCGATGAGATCCGCGGCGAACATCGAATACGCCTTGGCGAAGAACAGCACTTCGATCGAGGCGTCCATGTCCTCGACGGTGCAGATCGCCCAGGGCTCGCCCTTTTTGTTGACCCGGCGTTCGAGCGAGGTGAGCAGGCCGGAGATGACGACCTCGCCCTCCTTCGGCGGATCGGCGAGCAGCGCGGCGATCGGTTTCGGCGCGTGTTTGCGCAGGATGCGCTCGGCCCCGTCGAGCGGGTGTGCCGACACGTACAGGCCCAGCATCTCGCGTTCGTAGGCGAGCAGCTGCTTGCGCGGGTACTCCTCCTCGCCGAACTTGAGGTGCGCGAGCGGCGAGGAGGACGGCGCCGCCTCGGCCGCGTCGCCGTCGTCGGCTCCGAACGAACCGAACAGGTCGAACTGGCCCATCGCTTCCTGGCGCTTGAGCGGGACCACGGCTTCCACCGCGTCCTCGTGCACCTGGATCATCGACAGCCGCGTGTGCCCCATCGAGTCGAACGCGCCCGCCTTGATCAGCGACTCGATCACCCGCTTGTTGCAGGCCACCAGCTCCGACTTGTCCAGGAAATCGGTGAACGAGGAGTACTTCCCCTTCTCCTCGCGCGTCTTGATGATCGACTCCACCACGTTCGCGCCCACGTTGCGCACCGCGCCCAGACCGAACCGGATGTCGTTCCCGACGGCCGCGAACCGCAACGCCGACTCGTTCACGTCCGGCGGCAGCACCTTGATCCCCAGCCGGCGGCACTCCGACAGATAGATCGCCGACTTGTCCTTGTTGTCCCCCACCGACGTGAGCAGCGCGGCCATGTACTCCGCGGTGTAGTTCGCCTTGAGGTACGCGGTCCAGTACGCGATCAGGCCGTACGCGGCGGCGTGCGACTTGTTGAACGCGTACCCGGCGAACGGGAGGATCGTGTCCCACAGCGCCTTGACCGCTTCCGGCGAGAAGCCGCCCTCGACCAGCGGGCTGGACTTCATGCCCTCTTCGAAGCCCTCGTACTCCTTTTCGAGGACTTCCTTCTTCTTCTTGCCCATCGCGCGGCGGAGCGTGTCCGCTCGGCCCATCGTGTAGCCCGCGACCTTCTGGGCGATCTGCATGATCTGCTCTTGGTAGACGATCAGGCCGTAGGTCTCGGACAGGATCTCCCGCAGCGGTTCCTCCAGCTGCGGGTGGATGGGCTTGATCTGCTGCCGGTTGTTCTTGCGGTCGGCGTAGTCGTTGTGCGCGTTCATGCCCATCGGGCCGGGGCGGTACAGCGCGAGCACCGCGATGATGTCCTCGAAGCCGGTCGGCAGCATGCGCCGCAGCAGGTCGCGCATCGCGCCGCCGTCGAGCTGGAACACGCCGAGCGTGTCGCCCCGGCCGAGGAGCTTGTACGCCTCGGGGTCGTCGAAGCCGAGCCGGTCGAGGTCGATTTCCTCGCCGCGGTTGGCCTTGATGTTCTCCAGCGCGTCGCCGATGACGGTGAGGTTGCGCAGGCCCAGGAAGTCCATCTTGAGCAGGCCGATGGCCTCGCAGGAGGGATAGTCCCAGCCGGTGATGATCGAACCGTCGTCGCGCTGCCACACCGGGATCGCGTCGGTGAGCGGTTCGCTGGACATGATCACCGCGCAGGCGTGCACGCCGGCGTTGCGGATCAGGCCTTCCAGGCCGCGGGCGGTCTCGAAGATCGTCTTGCACTCTTCGTCGGTCTCGACGAGCGTGCGGACCTCGGCGGCCTCCGCGTAGCGCTCGTGCTTCGAGTCGACGATGCCGGACAGCGGGATGTCCTTCGCCATGATCGGCGGCGGCAGCGCCTTCGAGATCTTGTCCGCGATCGAGTAGCCGGGCTGGCCGAAGTGCACGCGGGCGGAGTCCTTGATCGCCGCCTTGGTCTTAATCGTGCCGAAGGTGATCACCTGCGCGACCCGGTCCGCGCCGTATTTCTCGGTGGCGTACCGGATCATCTCGCCGCGGCGGCGGTCGTCGAAGTCGATGTCGATATCGGGCATCGACATGCGCTCCGGGTTCAGGAACCGCTCGAACAGCAGCTTCTGCGGGATCGGGTCGAGGTTCGTGATGCCGAGCGCGTACGCGACGAGCGCGCCCGCCGCGGAACCACGGCCGGGGCCGACCAGGATGCCGACCTCCCGCGCGTGCTGGATCAGGTCGGCGACGATCAGGAAGTAGGCCGGGAAGCCCTTGCCCTCGATGACGTTGAGCTCGTAGTCGCAGCGTTCCTCGTAGCCGTCCGGGATGCCCTCGGGGAACCGCCACTTGAGCCCTTCGGCGACCTGGTGCCGCAGCCAGCTGGCTTCGGTGTGGCCTTCGGGGACGTCGAAGACCGGCATCCGGTCCTTGTGCGCGTACACGTCCTCATACGACTCCACGCGCTCGGCGATCAGCAGCGTGTTGTCCGCCGCCCCCGGAACCTCACGGTCCCAGTACTCCCGCATCTCCTGCGCCGACTTCAGGAAATAACCGTC
>NZ_JBVJOE010000025.1:0-15877 GCF_055583325.1 Amycolatopsis sp. NPDC104775 | reverse complement strand
AACCTGCCGAACTCCCGCAACCTCCACTCCAACCTCCCCCCCCTCCCCCCCCCCCCCTCCCCCCCCCCCCCCCCCCCCCCCCCCCCCCCCCCCCCCCCCCCCCCCCCCCCCCCCCCCCCCCCCCCCCCCCAGGCCGCGGCCGGTCAGCGTCGGGCGGCGCGCGCCCGTTCGGTCGCGGGCAGGTCGAGCACGAGACCTTCCGGGTCGGTGTGCGGATGGCCGGTGATCACCACGCCGAAGTCGCGTTCGGCGGCGGCGATGCTCACGTACTCGTCGCGCACGTCGCGCAGCACGTGCTGGGGGTCGCGGTCCAGGGGATCGCCCCAGCCGCCACCGCCGTTGGTCACGTACCGCCAGGTGGCCCCGGCTTCGGTGGCCCAGCCCGGATCCCTGCCGTAGTAGAAGTATTCGCCGTCCGGACGCGGGGCCTGGGTTTTCGGGTCGAGCGTGCCCGCGACGGCGACTGCCTCGGCGTACGACGAGGTGTCGGCGGGCACGAGCGTCGACGCGCCGGTGGTCGGCGCTCCGTCGCGGCCGAAGATCCAGACTCCGCCGAGAGCGCCGTCGTTGCCGCCGCGGACGCCGACGCCGCTGGCGTTGCGGAATCGCAGCGGGATGGTCTGATGCTGGCCGGGCTGGGTGTACATGACGTCCTTCGCGACCGAAGCGCCGCCGCGGAACGAGCCCGGCCCGGCGGTGTCCGGCAGGAACTCGCGCCGCATGATGCGCAGCGGGAAGTCCGCTTCCAGCGATTCCGTGGACGGCGACATCAGGTTGAAGATGTAGCTGCAGGAGAATCCGTCGCCGTCGCCCGCGGAGGACCCGCCGCGCGGGCCGTGTTCGCCGCCTGCCATCGCCGAGCACATCCACGGGGTGCCGTCGGGTCCGACGCCGTAGGCGTTGTGCACGTAGGCCGAGCCGAAGTCGCCGCCGAGGGCCGCCTCGCCGAGCACCGAGCCCAGTGCCCGGCACAGCACCGTGTTGATGAGCGCGGACACTTCGTAGTAGCAGAAGACCGCGCCGTCCGGCGGCAGGGCGCTGACCATCGACCCGGCCGGGATCACCAGGTCGACGTCGCGGAAGGTGCCGGAGGTGAACTCGCTTTCCGGCGACAGCAGCATTTTCAGCCCGACGCCGATCGCCGTCTTGGCGTCGAGCGCACCGGCGTTGATGCAGGTGCGCGCCTGCCGCGACGAGCCGCTGAAGTCGGCTTCCAGCTTCGCGCCGCGTTTCCGCAGCGTCAGCGCGACGACGTACTCCTCGCTGTCGTCGACGCCGTCCGCGTCCAGCGAACCGGTCGCGGAGTAGTCGCCGTCCGGCATCTCGGCGAACGCCAGGCGCATGCTTTCCGCCGAGGCGTCGCAGGCGTAGCGCAGGCTGCCCAGGTACGCCTCGATGCCGTAGCGCTCGATGATCTCCTGGATCAGGCCCTCGCCGAGCGCGCAGCAGCTCTGCATGGTGTGGAAGTCCGGCAGCATCAGCTCGGCCATCCGCACGTTGTCGAAGATCAGCGAGAACGTCTCCTTGACCGGTTCGCCCGCGTGGTAGAGCAGCCGAGGGCTGATCGAAATGCCGTCCTCGTAGATGTTGTGCTTCGCGGCGGAAAACCCGCCGGGCGCGATGCCGCCGACGTCGAGCTGGTGCGCCCGCAGCGCGATGAAGCTCGCGATCCGTCCCTTGTGGAACACCGGGCGGATGAAGCAGACGTCGTTGTAGTGGTTGCCCATCCGGTAGACGTCGTTGCAGATCAGCAGATCGCCCGGGACCAGGTTCTCCGGCCCGAATTCCTCGACCGCGACGCGCACGCCCGCCGACATCGTGCCGAGGAAGATGGACAGCCCGTTCGTGACCGCGCTCATCGCGTAGTCCTGTTCCGGCGGGGCGCAGACGCAGGCAGCGAAGTCGTAGCAGAGCGCGATGATCGGCGAGAACGCCCGGTGCAGCAGGCCGGTCGTCACGTGCTGCACCGAGTACCGGAGCCGGTTGGCGAGCACCGACGCGGTGAACCGGTCGCAGTCGTAGCGCTCGCGGAACTGTTCGTCGGTGAAGTCGCGAAGCAGCGTTTCGGTGGTGTCAGTCATTGCCTTCGCTCCTCTGCTGACCGGTCGCCCGGGTGATGACGATTTCGCCGATCCGGCCCACAGCGGCGACCAGTCCGGGCGGCACGAAGGTGGTCGACATCGGTTCCCGGATCACCGCCGGGCCTTCGATGACGTCGTCGCGCATGAGCTGGTCGCGCTCGTACTCGCCGGCCTTCAGATCGGTCTCTTCGAGGTGCCGGATGGTGATCGTGCCGACCGGCTGGGGCGATTCGCCCGCGGGCCGCCGCGGCGGTTCCGGATAATCGACCTTCGGGGTCGGCACCACCGCGGTGAGCCGGTAGGTGACGCCCTGCACCGGCATGCCTTCGAAGCGGTTGCCCGAGCGCTGCTCGTACCCGTCGTGGAAGTTGGCGATCATCTTCCCGACCGCCTCCGGGGTGATCTTCCCGTTCGGCACCTCGACAAACGGCGTCTCCCAGACCTGGCCCATCAGCTGCCCGTCGAAGGAGCGCGTGAACGTGACCCGTTCGGCGTCCTTGCCCAGCGACCGCGTCATCGCCTCTTCCATGCTGGCGTAGACGGCGTCAATCTCGTCGGCCGCGTCCGGGGTGAGCACCGTGTAGGCGGTCCGGCTGTCGGCGTACACCTGGTCGGCGCTGACCAGGCCGAGCGCGGAGAACAGCCCGGGATGCGGCGGCACGAGCACGCTCTTGACGTGCATCTGCTCCAGCAGGCCCGGCAGCATCATCGGGCCTGCCGCGCCGTAGGCGACCAGCGCGTGGTCGCGCGGGTCGACGCCGTTCTTGACCAGGACGTCGACGATCCCTTCGGCCACGTTGTTCAGTGCCATCCGGTAGGCGAACCGCACCCGCTCGGACAGCGTCGCCTGCGTGTCCAGGTTCTCGAACGCGAACCGCGCGAGAGCGGGATCGAGCCGCGCGCGTCCGGCGGCGAACCGGTCGGGGTCGAGGATTCCCATCATCAGGAACGTGTCGGTCGTCGTCGGCGCCTCGCCGCCGCGTCCGTAGCACGCCGGGCCGGGGTCCGCGCCCGCGCTTTCCGGGCCGACCTTGACCTCGCCGGTCGGAGTGATGCTGACGATGCTGCCGCCGCCCGCGCCGACGCTGACGATTTCGTTCGACAGCGTGTTCACGATCAGGTCGTGTTCCAGCTCGAACGTCGTGTTCACGAACGGTTTCCCGCCGGTGACCACGCTGATGTCGCTGGAGGTGCCGCCGATGTCGGTGCAGATCAGGTTCGGCTCGCCGATCAGGTCGCCCAGATGCGCGCACGCCACGGTCCCGGCCGCGGGCCCGGAGAACACGATCCGCGAAGGCCGTTCCATCGCGACCTCGACCGGAGCCAGCATGGCCGCGCAGTCGGCGAAGTTCAGGTCGCCGGCGAACCCCAGCCCGGTGAGCCCGGCCGCCAGTTCCCGGGTGTAGGGGCCGTAGATCCGCTTCATCAGCACGTCGATGACCGTGGTCGAGGCACGCGGGTACTCCCGCGCCAGCGGCGAGACCTCGCTGGAGATCGAGCACGCGACGTCACCGATCTCTTCGGCCACCAGTTCGCGCAGCCGCCGCTCGTGGCTTCCGTCCACATAGGAATTCAGCAGGCAGATCGCGACCCCTTCGACGCCGCAGCGGGCCAGGATCCGCAGTTCCTCGCGCGCCTGCTGCTCGTCGAGCGGGATCACCACCGTCCCGTCCGCGCCGAAGCGTTCGCGGATCCCGCGGCGCAGGTAGCGCGGCACGACCGGCGCGGTCACGTCGCCGAAGCTGCGGTGCCAGCGCGGGTCGGTGTTGGCCTCCGGCGGCCGCATCGCGCGAGCCATGTCGAGAATGTCGCGGTGGCCCTCAGTGGTCAGGAACGCGATCTTCGGCAGCCGCCGGGTGATGACCGCGTTGAGCCCGTGCGTGCTGGCGTGGTTGAACGCCGCCGCCGCGGCGACGTCCACTTCGGACGCTCCCTCCAGCACGGCTTTGTAGCTTTCGGTGACGTTGGTGGCCACCTTGACGGTCTCGATCCGGCCGCCGGAAATCGAGACGATGTCGGTGAACGTGCCGCCGACGTCCACGCCGATCATGTTCTCGCGCTCAGCCATGTCCGCCCCTCAGATCCGGTCCACGAGCAGTTCGACCGGGCCGAGTTTCGGGCCCGGGACGCGCCGCGCGTCGGTCAGGCAGGCCGCGCATTTCACGACGTCGAACCAGCCGGCCTCGGACAGCACCGGATACGCCCGCAGCTCTCGCGCGCCGCACGCGGTGCACGTTCCCTCGACGTGCTCCCGGGCGACCGACAGCGTCGGTTCGGTCGGGCGCGGATTGGTGATCGCCATTGATCTCTCTCCTCTTTCGCCTCGATGAAGGGGCTTCGCGCTAGGCAGGCCCGGACTGGCTCAGCGCACGGACCGAGACGTCCGCGCCGAGCCGGGCCCGCGCGATCGGCACGAGCTTGAACTTCTGCACTTTTCCGGTGGGGGTCTGCGGCACCTCGTCCGCGCCGAGCACGAACACGTGCCGGGGAACCTTGAACCGGGCCAGGTTCGCCCGGCACGCCTCGATCAGCTCCTCCGGGACCGGCGCGGCGCCCGGTTCCGGGACGACGAACGCGCAGCCCGCCTCGCCCCAGCGGTCGTCCGGCACGCCGACGACGAACGCCTGGCTGACGCCCGGCCGCCCGGACAGGAAGTCCTCGACCTCTTTGGGCATCACGAGCTCGCCGCCGCTTTTGAACAGGTCCTTCGACCGGCCGGTGATCACCAGCGAGCCGTCGGGCAAGGCGCGGCCGAGGTCGCCGGAGTACAGCCAGCCGTCCCGCAGCGCCGCCGCCGTCTCCTCGGGCCGGTTCCAGTAGCCGAGCATGGTCGTGGGACCGCGCGCGACGAGTTCGCCCGGCTCGCCGGGCGGAACCGGTTCGCCGGTCGCCGGGTCGAGAATCCGGTACTCCGCGATGGGGCCGCCGGTCTCGCTCGCCGCCCCGCTGGGTTTCGGGCGGCCGACCGTGGACGCGGTCACCTCGAGCGGATCGTCCGGCTGGGTCATCACCGTCGCGCCGCCCGCCTCGGTCATCCCGTAGGCGGTGGTCAGTTCGCGGACGCCGAGGTCGGCGCGGATCCGCTCCCACAGCCAGGTCGGCGCGACCGCGGCGGCCGAGAGCATCCGGTCCAAAGAGGACAGATCGGTGCCGCGGCGCGCGGGATGTTCGACCAGCGCGACGCTCATCGTCGGCACCGCGAGCACGTCGTTCACCCGGTGCCGCTCGATCGCCCGCAGGTACTCCCCCGCGTCGAATTTCGGCTGCGGCAGGATGGTGCCGCCGACGAAGGTCGCCGCCTGCACGCCTTGCTCGTAAGCGAACATGTGGTAGCAGGGCAGGGCGAACACCGACCGGTTGCCGTCCGGCAGCGCCCGGCAGTAGGCCGAGCCGTACACCTGGCGCAGCAGCGCGTCGTGGCTCAGCTGCACGCCTTTGGGCTCGCCGGTGGTGCCGGAGGTGTACATGATGTCCGACATCTCCAGCGGGCCGCGCAGTCCGCCGCGCGCCGCACCCGGGCTCGCGCGGCCGATCCGCTCCAGCTCCGGAACGTCGAGCACGCCTTCCCGGCCTTCGCCCTTGCCCTCCGGATCCAGGGTGAGCACGCGCTCCAGGTCGCCGAACCCGATCGCCCCGGGCCGCTCCCAGCCCGGAGCCAGCTCGTCCAGCATGGCGAGGTAGTCCTGGTTCCGGAAGGACGTCATCGTGATCAGCACGCGGCTGCACGACTGCCGCAGCACGAATCCCAGTTCCTGGGTGCGGTAAAGGTAGTTCAGCGGCACCGCCACCGCGCCGGCGCGCGCGATCGCCAGCTTCAACGGCGCGTACTCCGGGTAGTTCGCCATCAGCAGGCCCACGTGGTCGCCGGGGCGCACCCCGAGCGCGGCCAGCCCGTCGGCGAACCGGTGCGCCCGCCACAGCACGTCCTCGTAGGTGAACGTCCGGTCGCCCGCGATGACGTACGGACGCGTGGCGAACCGCGCCGCCACGTGTTCGAAGTGCTCGTCGAGAGTGCGCGGGCGCCACGGGGCGAATTCACGTTCGAGGTCGGCCCGCCGCTGCGCGATCGGCGGCCGGTCCGCGGTCATCGCGGGCTCCCCGCCACTTCGACGGTGCGGTGCACCTTGGACTTCTGGCCGGTGCTGCCCCGGTTGACTCCGACCAGGCCGTTGAGCGCGGGGTTGTTGTTGACCAGGTTGCCCAGCTGCGGCCCGGCAGCGATCATGCCGCCGTCGACGGTGATCACCTCGCCGGTGATGAACTTCGCGTCGTCGCTGGCCAGGAACGACACCACGCCGGCGACGAAATCGGGTTCCCCCGCGTACGGCAGCGGCTGCACGGTGCCCAGCACCGGCTTCAGGTCCTCGGCGGTGAGCCCGATCAGCGGCGTGGTGATGATGCCGGGCGCGACCGCGTTGACCCTGATCCGGTCCGCGGCGTACTCGAAGGCAGCGATTTTGGTCAGATGCTGCACGCCCGCCTTCGCGACCGAGTACGCCTGCACCCCGGCGCCGGCCGCGAACGCGCCCACCGAACCGAAGTTCACGATCGCCCCGCCCGTCCCCTGCGCCCGCATCACCCGCCCGGCGTGCTTGACGCCCAGGAACACGCTGCGCAGGACGACGTCGAAGGTGTAGTCCCAGTCGTCGGCCTCGAGTTCGGTCAGCGGGCCGAACGCCCCGCCGACACCCGCTGCGTTGACCAGCACGTCGAGCCTGCCGAAACTCTCGACAGCCTGCGCGATCGCAGCCTCGAACTGCGCTTCGTCGCTGACGTCGGTGTGCGCGAACCGCACCCGGTCGCCCGCGTCGAACTCGGCGAGCGTGCGTTCGGCGACCTCTCGGTTGAGATCTGCGATGACGACGTCGAAGCCACGGTCGAGGAACCGCGCCACTGACGCGCGGCCCATCCCGCTCGCCCCGCCGGTCACCAGCGCCACTTCGTTGCCCATGCCTGTCCCTTTCGCCTCAACCGACCAGAATCTGCTTCACATCGGTGAATTCGCGGAGGCCCTCGGGCCCGCATTCCCGTCCCCAGCCGGACCGCTTCACGCCGCCGAACGGCGCCGCCATGGTCGGTCCGAAGGTGTTGAGCGCCACCGATCCCGCCCGGATCCGGCGTGCCACGTCCAATGCGCGGTCCTGGTCCGCGGAGAACACGCTCGCCGCCAAGCCGTACTGGGTGCCGTTCGCGATGCGCACCGCGTCGTCGAGGCCGTCGTACGGCAGCACCGCGGTGACCGGGCCGAACACCTCGTTCTGGGCGACGTCGTGGTCCTCCTCGACGCCGGTCAGCAGCGTCGGTTCGTAGAACCACCCGGCGGCGAAGCCCGCCGGACGACGGCCGCCGGTCGCCACGGTCGCGCCCTGCTCGCGAGCCCGCTCCACGACGCGCTGGGTGCGGTCGAACGCCGCACGCGTCACCAACGGGCCGTGGTCGGTGTCCTTCGACCGCGGATCGCCGATCCGCAACGCGCGGTACGCGGCGGCGAGGGCGTCAGCGATTTCGTCGTGCCTCGAAGCCGGGACCAGGATCCGCGACAACGCTGCGCACACCTGACCCGAACCGCTCATCGCACCGGCGACCAGCGGACGCAACGCCTGCGTCAGGTCCACGTCGTCGAGCAGCACCGCGGGCGACTTCCCGCCCAGCTCGAACACCGTGCGCGGCAACAGGTCCGCGCTCTGGCGAAGGATCTCCGAAGCGGTCGCCGGACCGCCGGTGAACGAGATCATCTCGAATCGCGCGTCGGAAGCCAGGCGCCGGGAGACCTCGACGCCCGCCGCCAGCACGCTCAGCACGCCCGGCGGAAATCCCGCCGCCACCGCGCATTCGGCGACGGTCCGCATCATCAAGGCGGATTCCGGTGCCGCTTTCACCACCACCGGCGCCCCGGCCAGCAACGCCGGGACCACCTTGCTGCCCACTGTCGGAAGCGGGCCGTTGTACGGCATCACCGCCAGCACCGGGCCGACCGGTTCCCGCTCGATCCGCACCTCGCCGACCGGGGTGGCGCGCGTCTCCGGCGCCAGCGCCTCCTCGGCGACCGCGAGCGCGGTGCGCCAGGCCGCCTTCGCCGCGAACCGGTGCAGGGTCCGGCTCCAGCGGACCGGGATGCCCGCCTCGACCGCCCACACGAGACCGATCTCGTCGGCTCGTTCCTCGAGCAGAGCGCAGAACCGCTGGCACACCTCGATTCGCCGGGCGACCGGGAGCCGCGGCCACGGACCGTCGAACGCCTCCGCCGCTGCCGCGACCGCCGCGTCGGCGTCGTCCGCCGAGGGCGCGACGACCTCCGCCACGACCTGTTCCGTCGTCGGCGACACGACGGTCGTGACCTCGCCGCCGGACGACCGCAGCCATTCGCCGCCGATCATCAGCGCGTCCGGCCGCGGAACGCGCAGGTCTCCGTCGATCACGAGTTCGTCGCGGCTGTCCACCACACTCATCGGCTCGCGCTCTCCTCTCTGGCAGTGGTTCGCTGTCCGGTCAGTTCTGCTGCACGACGATCCCCGCGGCGAGCAGGCCGGTCACTTCTTCGTGGCTGAATCCCCAGTCCTGCAACGCTTTCTCGGTGTGTTCGCCGGGCACGGCCGCCGGCCCGGCCACCGCGCCCGGGGTGCGGGCGAAGCGCGGCGCGGGAGCGGGCTGCATCACCCCGTCCACCGGCACGAACGCGTCCCGGGCGACGCTGTGCTCGTGGTGCGGCGCCTCGGCGAGGGTCAGCACTGGGGCGAAACAGGTCTCCTTCGACCGGAAAGCCTCGGTCCATTCGTCCCGGGTCCGGGTGCGGAAGACAGCGGCGAACCGGCGGCGCAGCTCCGGCCAGCCGGGTTCGTCCTGCTGCGCGGGCAAGTCCTCGTCCGCGAGCCCGAGCGTTTCGAGCAGGACCGCGTAGAACTTCGGTTCGTTGGCCGCGATCGCGACCCACCGGCCGTCGGAGGTCTCGTAGGTGCCGTAGTACGGCGCGCCGCCGTCGAGACGGTTCGATTCCCGCTCGTCCCGCCACCGCCCGGTCTGGCGAAGCCCGTGGAACAGCGAACCGAGCAGCAACGAGCCGTCGAGCATGGCGGCGTCGAGCACCTGCCCCCGTCCGGACCGCGCCGCTTCCAGCAGCCCGGACACGATCCCGAACGCGAGCAGCATCCCGCCGCCGCCGTAGTCGCCGACGAGGTTGAGCGGCGGGACCGGCCGCCCGCCGGCCGGTCCGATCGCGTGCAGCAGCCCGCTGAGCGCGAGGTAGTTCAGGTCGTGCCCGGGCGCCTGCGCCAGCGGCCCGTCCTGGCCCCATCCGGTCATCCGGCCGTAGACCAGCCGCGGGTTGCGGGCCAGGCATTCGTCCGGGCCGAACCCGAGCCGCTCGGCGACGCCCGGACGGCTGCCCTCGATCAGCGCGTCGGCCTGCTCGGCCAGGCGCAGCACCACCTCCGCGCCGCCGGGGCGTTTCAGGTCGACACCGGCCGAACGGCGGCCCCGCAGCGTGGCGAATTCGTAGGACCGCTCGCCCGGAACGTGGTCGCGCACGTGGCCGGCCCGGTCCACCCGGAGCACGTCCGCGCCCATGTCCGACAGCAGCATCGCGCACCACGGCCCGGGGCCGATCGAGCCGATCTCGACGACCTTCACACCTGCCAGCGGCCCGGCCATCAGCTGAACTCGACCGTCTTCTCGATGCCGCGCAGGGCTTCGACAGTCTCTTCGACCAGCCGGTCGAGGATTTCCGCGGCGCCGGGCAGGTCGGTGATCATGCCCGCCCCCGCGCCCGAGGGCATGCTCATGTGCGTCTTGAGGTGCGCCTTCATCGCGGCGTACTTGAACGGCATGGTCAGCACCCGCTGCACCGGATACGGCGACAGCTCGTCCTCGTGCCCTTCCCACACTTCGGTGAACCGGTTGCGCAGCATCCGGACGTGCAGGCCGTCGAACAACAGCGAACGCAGCGTCGAGTCGTAATCGGCTTCCACGACCGCCTGTTTGAAGACGTCCTCCGAACCGGACTCCTCGCTGGCGAGGAACCGCGTCCCGACCCACGCGCCCTGTGCGCCCATGGTCAGGCACGCGGCGATCTGCGAACCCTTGACCAGCCCGCCCGCCGCGATCACCGGCACCGTCGAGAACTCCAGCACCTCGGCCAGCAGCGTGATCAGCCCGACGTCGCCGGTGTGCCCGCCGCCCTCGGTGCCCTGCACGACCACCAGGTCGGTGCCGTTGCGGATGGCGCTGCGCGCGTGCTTCGCCTGCCCGACGATGCTGATCACCTTCGCGCCCTTGGCATGGCAGGCTTCCACCACCCAGGTCGGGGTGCCCAGCGCGCAGGCGATGACCTCGACGCCGTGGCCGAGGGAGATCTCCAGCTTTTTCTTGTTGTCCGCCAGGCTGATCGCCTGGTCCGTGGTCGGCACGACCTCGACGCCTCGCTCGGCCAGTTCGGATTTCAGCTGCCTCAGCGGCCCCGGCAGCTCCGGCACCGCCACGTCGGAGAGACCCTTCGGCGCGTTCGCCGGGAACCCCAGGTCGACGCACAGCGGCCGGTCGCTGAGCTTCCGGAACAACCGGATCTCCTCGTCCACCTGCTCAGGCGTGATGTCGATGCCGCCGATCGAACCGAGCCCGCCCGCGTTCGACACCGCGGCGGCGAGCCGCCCGTAGGCGACATTGCCCATGCCCGCCTGCAGGATCGGCACGTCGATCTCCAGCAGCTCGCAAACCGGGGTCCGCAGGGTGGGCGACATGGGCTCCTCCTCCGTGCCGTCCCGGCGGCCGGTGCTGCCGCGGGTCCGGGGATACTCGAAAGTATTTAATATATTTCGCATTCAGTCTCGGCGGTGGTGTCCGCTCGCCGCGACTGGAGATTTTCTAGCACTCTTTCAAAAACCAGGCAAGCCCTGACCTCGCTTGCCCGGTTCTTCGAACAACCGGTAGATTTTTCCCGGACGAGAGGGGGACAGGTGACGAAGGCGGACGGCCCGGACCGGGAGCGCAAGTCCGACCGGACCCGGCGGCGGATCCTCGACGCCGCGGCGGACCTGTTGAGCCGCAAGGGTTTCGACGGCACCCGGCTGTCGGAGATCGCGACGCTGGCACAGCTGCGGGTGCCCGCGGTCTACTACTACTTCGAGTCGCGGGAGGCGATCCTCGAGGAGGTCGTCAACATCGGCGACCGGATGGCCGGGGACAACGTCCGCGCCCGGCTCGCCGCGCTCCCCCCGGACGCGACCGCGATGGACCGGATCTGCACCGCCTACGCCGCCCACCTCGAAATGGTGCTGAAGGAATCCGCCTACACCGCGGCCGCGATGCGCACCCTCGGCCAGCTGCCCCCCGACATCCGCGCCCGCCAGCTGGAACACCAGCGCGCCACCGGACAGCTGTGGCGCGACCTGATCAAGGCAGGCGTCGACAGCGGCGAAATCGACCCCGGCCTCGATCCCCGCGCGGCCCGGATGTTCCTGCTCGGCGCGGTCAACTGGGCCACCGAATGGTGGAACCCCGCCCGCGGCAGCCTCGACGACATCCTCGCGACCGCGCAGCGCCTCATCCGCAACGCGCTGTCCGGCCCGGGCACCGCCACGACACCGTCCGCGGCCGCTCCCCCGGCCGCGGCGCTGTCGCCGGTTTTCTCCCCGCCGAAACTCTGACCGGGAACGGCTAGGACGGATTTCCGGCGAACACCGGGCTGGCCGAAACGAACTCCATCCGGCGCGTCTTCCACTCTCCGTCGCGGCGCACATTCCATCTCGTATCCGCCCGACAGCAGCTGGCGGACGCCGTCGTCGGTCAGCCGGAAGTAGAACACGTCGGTCTTCGCCACCGCCGTGTCACCGTCCACTTCGATCACCGCGTTGGTGATGTGGTGGCGACAGCGGGGCACCTGCTCCCATACTTTCCGCACCAGCGCGCGGACGCCGTCGATGCCGTGGCCCACGCCGCGCGGCAGCACGTAGTCCGCGTCTTCGGCCCAGATGCTCAGGAACGTTTCTTCGTCCTGTTTGTCGATCCCGTGGCAGTACTAGGCCAGCACCGCCTTGATCTCTTCGACGTCGATCGCCCACTGGATTCGTTCTTCGCGGGTGCGCGCTGTGCCGGTCAAGGGGATTTCCCTTTCCCGAAGCGGCGGTTCGGGAAATCCGAAGCTCCGTCAGCCGTTCCGCGCGACCGAGTCCCGCAGCCGGGCCAGCCGTTCCGCCGACTCCGAGCCGGGTTCGGCCGACCAGATCACCAGCTGCTGCTCGACGTTCCCGGCCTGCTGGAAGCTGTCCCAGTCCAGCGACATCTCCCCCACCTGCGGATGCGCGACCGTCTTCGTGCCGAAATTCTGGTGCGCCACCCGGCGCTCGGCCCACCAGCGGCCGAAATCCGGGCTCGTCAGCGACAGATCCCCGACCAGCCGCGACAGCGCCGGATCGGTCGGGGTGCCCGCCGCGTTCATCCGCAGGACCGCGACGCACGTGCGCGCGACCTGCTCCCATTCCGGGTACCGCGCCCGCATCTCCGGGTTCGTGAAGACCAGGCGGATGTAGTTGCGGTCCCGCTCGGGGATCTCGGCGAAATCGAGCAGCAGCGCCGCGGCGAGGTCGTTCCACGCCAGGATGTCCAGGTACCGGCTGAACACCAGCGCCGGAACCCGGTCCAGCTGCCCCAGCAGGCGCTCCAGCTGCGGGCGGATCGCCCGGCGGCGGCGCGCGGGTTCCCGCGGCGCGGGCGCGGAACCCGCCCGGGGCAGCAGGGTGCGGACGTAGTCGCGCTGTTCGTCGTCCAGTCCCAGCGTGCGTTCCAGAGCGGCCAGCACCGGTTCGGACGGGGCGAGGCGGCCCTGTTCGATCCGCGTGTAGTAGTCCGTGCTGATCGAAACCAGCTGCGCCACTTCCTCGCGGCGCAGGCCGGGGACGCGGCGGCGTTCGGCGGCCGGGACGTCGAGGCCGACCTGGTGCGGCTGCAGTTCGGCGCGGCGATGCTGGAAGAACTGTCCCAGCTCGCGCAGCTCCGTCGTCGCCTCGACCATGCTCGTCATCCTACGGCCCTCGCTCTCGCGTATCCGGGGAAGAATCGTCCTGGGCTGGCACCGACCGCCGCCCGGCCGACCGGATCGCGGTCGACCGGGCAGCGATAGTCGGCGCAGGATCAGAGCTTCTCGGTGAAGAAGGGGACGATCGTCTTCAACGCTTCGCCCGCCCCGTTCGGCCGGTCGTACAGGTCGTAGTGCGAAGCACCGTCGACCTCGAGCAGCTGCTTGTCGGCAGACGCGGCCCGCTTGTAGATCTCGTGTCCGTCGCGGTACGCGCCGAACGCGCCCTGCTTGTCCTTGTCGCCGATCACGATCAGCAGCGGCTGGTCGAGCAGTTCCTCGGCCAGGTGGAACGCGTCCCAGCCCAGCACCGCCGAGCCGTGCGCGGCCTCGAACAGGACACAGCCGTTCTCGGCCTGGCCGCGATCGGTGCGGTAGTACTCGAAGGCCTCGACGATGTCGATGTCGCCAGCCTGCTTCGCGCCTTCAGCCGTCTCGGGCAGGAACCCGTTGACCGCGCTCTGCTCGCCGCGCGCCTCCGCGGTGCGCTGCTGGCCGATCGCGGCGAGCGCCTGGAGAACGCCGCCGTTCTGGCCCGCCGTCTCCCGCTGAAGCCGCCCGAAGTTGGCGCCGGTCACGGACACCACGACCTTGAAGCGCTTCTCGGTCTTCGCTGCCGCGAGCGTGTACCCGCCGCCTCCGCAGATGCCGAGCACGCCGATCCGGTCGGCGTCGACGTAGGGAAGGGTCACCAGGTAGTCGACGACGCGGCTGAAGTCCTGGACGCGCTGCGCGGGGTCCTCGAGGAACCGCGGCTCGCCGCCGCTCGCGCCCTGGAAGCTGGCGTCGAACGCGATGACCACGTTTCCGGCCTCGGCCAGCGCCGGGGCGTACACGTTGCCGGAGGTCTGCTCCTTGCAGCTGCCGATCGGGTGCGCCACGACGATCGCCGGATAGGTCTTGGACTCGTCGAAGTCCGGCGGGAAGTGCAGATCCGCCGCGATGTCCCAGTACATGTCGCGGTTGCGGAACTTGACGTGCTCGACGGTGCCGGTGGCCATGCTGCCTCCTCAGTCGTGCTCGGGGCGTTTCCCCGGCTCGTCTTCCACTTTCGGCCTCAGCGGGCGGCGGTACCAGTTCGGGTTCTTTCCTAGGAAGGATTTATCCCTGGATACCTGGGCACGCTTTTCCGAACCCGGCGCGCACGTCGCGAAAAACTCCCGGAACAACGCTTCCCGCTCCGCGGGCGGCCGGACGGTTGACACCCGCGCCTCCGCCACGGACAGTGTGACTCTGCATTTTATATTTTACTTCTGCCTGACACCCGTCCCCTCAAGGAAGAGCCATGGACCAGCCTCAGCAGACCGTCGGCGTCCAGCCGCCCGGCACCACCGCCCCGTCGAAGAAGGACATGCGGCGCATCGCGATCGCCAGCAGCACCGGGACCGTGATCGAGTACTACGACTTCCTGATCTACGGAACCGCCTCCGCGCTGGTGTTCCCGCACGTGTTCTTCCCCGCCCTCGGACCGGCCGCGGGCACCGTCGCCGCGTTCGCGACCCAAGGCGTCGCTTTTCTCGGACGGCCGCTCGGCGCGATCCTGTTCGGGCACTTCGGCGACCGCGTCGGCCGCAAGAAGACCCTGATCACCACGCTGTTCCTGATGGGGCTCTCCACCGTCCTCATCGGACTGATGCCGACCGCGGCCCAGATCGGTGTGGCCGCTCCCCTGCTGGTGTTGCTGCTGCGCATCCTGCAAGGTCTCGCCGTCGGCGGCGAATGGGCGGGTGCGACCCTGCTCGCGGCGGAGAGCGCTCCCAAGGCCAAGCGCGGCTTCTACTCGATGTTCGGCTCGCTCGGCGGCGCGGTCGCGGTCGTGCTGGCCAACCTGACGTTCCTGATCGCCGGTCTCACCATGAGCAACGAGGACTTCGTCAGCTACGGCTGGCGCATCCCGTTCGTGGCCAGCGTGGTGCTGATCGGCGTCGGCCTCGTCGTGCGGTTGAAGATCGAGGAGTCCCCCGTGTTCCGCCGCGAGGCCGTCCGGTCCGGAACCGCGTCCGCACCGCTCGCCGAAGCGTTCCGCAAGCAGCCGCGCCAGATGCTGTTCGGCTCCGGAGTGCTGGTCATGGTGTTCGCCTTCTTCTATCTCAGCGGCAGTTTCCTCGCTTCCTACGGGACCGCTCACCTGCACTTGGCCAAGACGACCGTGCTCTCGATCGGCGTGCTTGCAGGCGTCGTGTGGTGCGTCTCGATGATTCTCGGCGCGGTGCTGTCCGACCGGTTCGGCCGGCGGCGGGTCATCCTCGTGTCCACCTTCGTCTCCGTGGCCTGGGCCCTCGCCTTATTCCCGGTGCTGGACATCGGCACCGCGTTCTCCTACGGCGTGGGAGTCTGCCTGACGCTGGTCTTCGCCGGACTCGTCTTCGGTCCGGTCAGCGCGTTCATGCCGGAGCTGTTCATCACCCGCTACCGCTACACGGCGGCCGGATTCTGCTACAACGTCGCGGGAATCCTGGGCGGGGCCGTTCCGCCCCTGGTGGCCGCCCCGATCATCGGAGCCGCCGGATCGCTCGCGCTGGGCGGATTCCTGGCGGTGCTGGCCTTGATCAGCGCGGTGTGCACCCTCGGGCTCAAGGAGACCCGCCACTACGAAATGGACCGGGGAGAACTCGTCGCCGGATGAGTCCACCGGGCCGCTGGCCGGGAGCCTGCCGGGCTCCCGGCCAGTTCGCTACGGGCCAGCAATCGCATTGCACGCGAAACGGGCGGGCTCCCGGCAATCCGCCGG
>NZ_JBVJOE010000024.1:0-38620 GCF_055583325.1 Amycolatopsis sp. NPDC104775 | reverse complement strand
GGAAACCCCGACGAGGGGGTTTCAATATAAGCTCTACTGGCTTAGTTCACTAGCACACTGTTGAGTTCTCAAGCAACACACCCCGCATCAACCCCGCCCCCGCAAGGGCGAGCCTGACCGAAGCGGTCATTCCTAGCAAGTTTTGGTGGGACACCCACTCAATCACCCTAGAGGCGAGAGCTTGGTTCGTGTCCCGGCGGCCGCCCGGTTTCCCTGGCGACGAAGAGAAGATTACACGTCCCAAAACGGCCCGAAACAGGGGGGTCCCTTAATACGATCTTCGCAGGTCAACCGGCCGAATAAGCCCGCTGCGGCCGATCCGGCGGGCCGCGCGGCGTCGCGTCGGCGGGCCGGGGCGCGGCGAATCCGGCGGCTTATCGGCTCGCGGATGCCGTAATGCGGAAGAACGGGCGGCTCGCGTTATCGGTGAATGCCCGAGTCCGCGCCGTCGACGGCTGCCGAGCGAAGCACCGAACGGTTCGGGCGGAGAAGGGATTATCGCTGGACATCGACGTGCCCGCGCAGAACGACGCTGGGGACAGTGACGGTTCAGCGGCATCATGAGCGCCAAGCCGGTCGAGTGACCCGGGTCACCGGAGACGATGTCCGGTCCGGGGCAGCCAGCTTCGTTCTTCCCCCGACTGGCCGCCAAGCGCCGGTCGCACGAGCAGACCGAATAGAGGGAGCGCCCGATGAAGTACCTGATCCTGGCGTACGGCAACCAGCAGGACTACGACCACCTCAGCGGCAAGGAAGGCGGGGCGACCGCGGCGGAGGTGGCGGCCGTCGACGAATTCCTCGCCGGGTTCACCGGAGCGCTGGCCGATTCCGGAGAGCTGGTCGAGACCCAGGGGCTCGCCGCTCCCGTACTGGCCCGGCGCCTCCGGCTGCGGGACGGGGTCCCGGTCGTCACCGACGGGCCGTTCGGCGAGACCGAGGAAGTCATCGCCGGGTACTGGATGGTCGAGTGCGCCGGTATCGACCGGGCGACCGAGATCGCGGCGGGACTGCTCAAGGCTCCGGGGCGGTTGGCCGAGGCCGGAGTCGCGGTCCGGCCGGTGATGGGCAGCGAAAGCGAACTCTGACCTGGGCCGGATGCTGGAAGCAAGGCGGCAGAGATGACTGACCCCTCGCTCAACGACACCCTGCGCACTCTCGCACCGCAGGTCCTTGGCGCGCTGGTCCGCCGTTACGGGCGGTTCGACCCGGCCGAGGACGCGGTCCAGGAAGCCCTGCTCAAAGCCGCCCAGCAGTGGCCGGAGACGGGAATCCCCGAGCGGCCTTTCGGCTGGCTGCTGCGGGTCGCGAACCGGAAGCTGATCGATCTGCTCCGCGCTGACCAGGCAAGACGGGAGCGGGAGGTTCGCGCCGCACGCGAGGACGTCGGCGAGCAGGCCGGGGACGACACCCTGATCCTGCTTCTGCTCTGCTGCCATCCGTCGTTGTCGGTGGCGTCGCAGATCGCGCTCACCTTGCGGGCGGTCGGAGGGCTCACGACGGCCGAGATCGCGCGGGCGTTCCTCACGTCCGAGGACTCGATGACCCGCCGGATCTCCCGGGCCAAGCGGACCATCCAAGACAGCGGCGTGCCGTTCCGGATGCCGCCGCGAGAGGCGCGCGGCGAGCAGCTCGAAGCCGTCCTGCACGTGCTGTACCTGATTTTCACCGAGGGGTACTCGGCGACGTCCGGACCGGATGTGCACCGGGCCGACCTGGTCGCGGAGGCGATCCGGCTGGCCGAGACGACGGCCGCGTTGCTGCCGGACGACAGCGAGGCCGCGGGGCTGCTCGCGTTGATGCTGCTGACCGACGCGCGGTCGCCGGCGCGGACGACCGAGCAGGGCGAGCTGGTTCCGCTGCACGAGCAGGACCGGACGCGGTGGAAGACCGAGTCGATCCGGCGCGGAGTGGAGCTGGTGACGGCGGCGCTGCCGCGCGGGCCGGTCGGGCCGTATCAGCTGCAGGCGGCGATCGCGGCGGTCCATGACGAGGCAGCCACCGCGGAGGAGACCGACTGGCGGCAGATCGTCGGGCTTTACCGGCTGCTGCTCGAGGTTTCGCCGAGTCCGGTCGCGAAGGTGAGCCACGCCGTCGCGGTCGGCATGGCGGACGGACCCGCCGCAGGACTGGAACTGCTCGAAGCGCTGGGCGACCGGGACCGGCGGTTTTATGCGGCGCGGGCACATCTTCTGGAAAAGGCGGGCGACCGCGAAGCGGCTCGGAGCGCGTACCTCCGCGCGGCCGGACTCGCCACCAACATCCGCCAGGTGCGGTACCTCCACGCCTGCGCCCGGCGGCTCTCCGAAGGAGCGGGACATGACTGACGAGATCCGGCCGTACCGGCTCGAGATCCCGGAAGCGGACCTGATCGACCTGCGGGAACGGCTTGACCGGACCCGCTGGGCGCCGGAGCCGGCCGGCGGCGACCAGGGATACGGCGTCAGCGTCGGCCGGGTTCGCGAGCTGGCCGAGCACTGGCGGCATCGCTACGACTGGCGGGCTTGGGAACAGCGGTTCAACCAGTATCCGCAGTTCACGACCCTGATCGACGGCAGCACCGTGCATTTCCTGCACGCCCGTTCGCCGGAACCGGACGCGATCCCGTTGATCCTCAGTCACGGGTGGCCGGGCTCGGCGGCGGAGTACCTGGCCGCCCTCGGGCCGTTGAGCGATCCGCGCGCGCACGGGCTTGATCCGTCGATCGCATTCGACGTCGTGCTGCCGTCGTTGCCGGGGTTCGGATTTTCCGGCCCGACGACCGACACCGGCTGGGGTCCACAGCGGATCGCGCGGGCGTGGGCGGAGTTGATGCGCCGGCTCGGGTACGAGCGCTACGGGACCGCGGGCAACGATTGGGGCTCGGGCATCGCGCCGGAGGTTGGCCGGATAGCTCCGGACCAGGTGATCGGCGCGCACGTGACCCAGACTTGGGATCCGCCGCCAGACGACGATCCACGGTGGATCGCCGATCTGTCCGATAAGGACAAAGCCGCGTGGGACGCGTTCCAGCACTACTTCACCCACGAAGCGTCCTACGGCATCGTCCAGGCGCAGCAGCCGCAGACTCTCGCGCACGCGTTGTCCGACTCCCCCGTCGGCCTGCTCGGCTGGAACGCGCAGGCAATGCACGCCCACGGCCTCGACGCGGACGGGATCCTCACCCATGTCACGATCCACTGGCTGACCGGCACGGCAGGCTCGGCCATCCGAATCTACGCCGAGGAAACCAGGGAGACGCCTGCTGAAGGCCGCAATCCGGTGCCGCTCGGGGTCGCACAGTTCCCTGGCGATCTGCCGTCAATCCGCGTGTTCACCGAGCACCGCCGGAACCTCGTGTCGTGGAACGAGTACGACCGCGGCGGCCACTACGCGGCCCAAGAGGTGCCGGAGCTGTGGGCGGGCGACGTCCGCCAGTTCTTCGCGAAGCTGCGCTAGGAGAACATTGCTCCGACTACATTGCACCCTATTGCACTGAGAAATCGCCCCGATTAGCGTCGAAGGCATGCAGAAAGTCCTTCTCCCCTCCGGCGCGCGGATCGCCTACGACGATCTCGGGCAACAGCCGAAGGTCCCGGTGCTCCTCGTGCACGGGCACCCGTTCGACCGGTCCATGTGGCACCCGCAGGCTGAGCACCTCGCCCGGAACGGGCACCGGGTCGTCGTTCCCGACCTACGGGGATACGGAGAAAGCACCGGCCCAGCGGTCACCGGGCTCCATGATTTCGCCGCAGACCTCATCGGGTTGGCCGATCACCTCGGCCTCGACCGCTTCGCGCTGGGCGGCCTTTCGATGGGCGGACAGATCGTCATGCAGACCGTCCGGGACTACCCGGAGCGCATCGCCGCGCTGCTGCTCGCGGACACCTTCGCCGAGCCCGAGACCGACGAAGGAAAGGTCACCCGCAATCAGGCCGCAGACCGGGTGCTGGCGGAAGGAATGACCGAGTACGCCGACGAGCTGTTGCCAAAGATGGTTTCGCCAGGCACTTTCCGCGAGAACCCCGAGGTCACCGGGCACGTCCAAAAGATGATGCGCGAGGCACCGGCGACAGGCGCGGCGGCGGCGTTGCGGGCCAGAGCGAAGCGACCGGACTACCGCGATTCGCTCAAGCAGGTCAACGTGCCGACGCTGGTCGCGGTCGGCAGCGAGGACGAGTTCACCCCGGTCACCGACGCGCAGCTGCTGCACCAGCTCGTGGCAGGCTCGGAGCTGGTGGTGCTCGACGGCGCGGGCCACCTGCCTAACCTGGAACGCGCGGCCGAGTTCAACGACGTGTTCGGCCGCTTCCTGAACGAGATCCGGCCGGACCGAGAAGAATGGTGGCGCACTCCATGAAGACCGTATTGGTGACCGGCGCGAGCGCCGGGTTCGGCACCGCGATCACGCGCCGATTCGTAGCCGAGGGCGCGCGAGTCGTCGCCGCGGCCCGCAGCGGTGACCGGCTCAAGACGCTCGCAGACGAACTGGGCGACGCGGTATACCCGCTGGTCCTCGACGTACGCGACGCGGACGCGGTGGCGAATGTCGTCGCGGAGCTGCCCGAGGAGTGGGCGAAAATCGACGTCCTGGTCAACAACGCCGGCCTCGCCAAGGGCCTCGAACCCGCACACGAGGCGAAGCTCGAGGACTGGGACCAGATGATCGAGACCAACGTGACCGGTCTCGTCCACCTCACCCGCGCGGTGCTGCCCGGCATGGTCGAACGAGGCACCGGCCACGTGATCAACATCGGCTCAGTAGCAGGCAGCTACCCCTACCCCGGCGGAAACGTCTACGGCGCGACCAAGGCGTTCGTCCACCAGTTCAGCCTGAACCTGCGCTCCGACCTGCGCGGCACCGGCGTCCGCGTGACGAACATCGAACCCGGCTTGGTGGGCGGCACCGAATTCTCGACCGTCCGCTTCGGCGGCGACCAGGCCAAAGCAGACAACGTCTACGCCGGAACCACCCCCCTGACCGCAGACGACGTAGCCGAATCAGTCTTCTGGGCAAGCACCCAACCAGCCCACGTGAACATCAACGTCATCGAACTAATGCCAGTAGCGCAAACCTTCTCCGCCCTGAACATCGACCGCAACAACTAACCGCACCCACCACACCCACCTTCGAGGCACCCAGCCCCCTCCCTGCACCCCGATACGAAGCCTTCCCTGCGGTTCGGGGGTGCTTGTCAAGGCATCTTTCCCGCCTTGACAAGCACCCCCGAACCGTCAGCACACTTGGCTTCGGGGTGCCCCACGCAACGACCCCCGGCGCAATGTCGCCGCCAGGCGACGAGCCGACTCACCCCGGCCCAAACCGCTCCAACCCAAACAACTCGAACAACGCCTGCTGCCGTCCCGTCCGATCAGACAGAATCCGCCGCGTACGCGGCCGCCCCCCAGTAGACCGATACCGCAACACGATCTCCCCAATCCCCCGCAACTGATCCAACAACTCAGCCACCGACAGATTCATCCCAGCCCGATCAGCCTCCCGCCGCATCAAATGCGTCACCGTCGCAGCAAGCACCGACACCACCGCATGCACCGCGATCCGATGCGAAGTCCACTCCCACCGAGGCGACGGCCCAGCCACCGCCGACCCGGTGAGCCAGCGGAACGTCGAGTCGAGATAGGTCCGGGCCCGGTAAGCGGTGACCACCTCCGCGACCGGCCAATCCCGGTCCGTCACGAGGATCTGCTTGCCGAAGAACTCCTCCGCCAGCCGGGCGACCGCGGTTTCGTCCACCCGCCACTCCAGCCGAAGCTCCCCGGCCCGGCTGCCCGTCAGGGTCGTGTTCAGCACGCGTTCCACGCGTCGGCCGCGGATGATCCGGGACATCTCCGCGTGCACCTGGGTCCGGTCGCCGCGATGCGTGCCCGCGGCGAGAGCGGCGGCGAGCCCGTCGAGTTCCCGCACCGTCGTGCTCAGTTCGCTGGTGAACGCCCGGTATTGCGCCGCGTGCAGCGTCGCGGAATGGGTGAGGATGACGCGCCGGTGGGCACCGTCCACAGTCGCCAGCGTGTCGAACGCGGTCAGCCCGGCGAACCGCTCCGGATCCACTCGCCGCCGCACTGACGCCGGTCGCGCGAGCAGTTCCGGATGGTCCGCCAGCGGAAGCGAGCCGACGAACCCGGTCCGCGCGCCGAGATCGAGCTGGGCGGCTTGCCCGGCGTGGAAGATCACCGTGACGTCCGTGGCCGGATACCGCTCTCCCAGTTCGGCGGCCAACGCGCCGAAGGTGGGTGCGTTTTCCCTTCGATAGCACCGAGATGCCAGCGGAATCGCCCCGTCTCGGGTGACGACCAGGCCGAGCCCGGCCAGCACGTCCTGACAGGCCGACGGCAGCGTGCAATCCGCGGCGGTGAACGCGGCGAACTGCGCGACATCGACGGCCAGCGCCTCCGTGCCGTCGTCGCCCAGAAGATCCAGAACCGCTTCCGCTACAACAGTTTCCACCGCAGCGATCCGCTCCGGAGTAAGCCGCTGCAATGCCCGCCAATGACTCGCCGTCGTGATCGACCCCTTTGGCGGCCGAGGCCGGACGAGGTCCTGCGCAAGGCAGCCAGTCCACCACTCCTCGAACTCCATCTCCGGCGCGGTCGCCCGATGCAGCACCGCGAGCGCGACATGGAGACCAAGCGTCGGCCGGGCCCGCTGCGGTCCCGCGACGGAATCCACGCGCCGGACGAGGTCGAGCCGCTGCAATGTCCCCCACACGGCGGAAACATCGCCGAACGACCGGTGCCGCGCGCCAGCCGCCTCCGGACCTCCCCCGGCGACCGCCGCCGCGATGTCCTCCGCCGTGCCGAGATACCGCTGACCAACCACCCGCGGCTTGCCGTCCACGCGCGCGGACTCGGCGAGGTAGTAGTACGTCCGCCCGCCGATGCGCTTCCCGATCACTGACGCCACCCTTTAGGTAATACCGCCGCCGCCCCGCGCCGACAAGCCCGCCACCTGCGCTAATGATCACTCTGGACAGACCGCGCGCGTCGTGGCGGGCTAAGAGCTGGCTGGTCTCGGCGGCCGGGTCCTAGCGTGGCGGGAATGGAGCCCGAAGCTGGCGTGACCACGCCCACCCCGTCGGCCATGCGCCGCGCGCTCGCCCGCGCGCGGGACGGGAAGACGCTCGACGTCGCCGAGGCGGCCGTGCTGCTGCACGCCCGAGGCGACGACCTCAAGACTTTGTCCGAACACGCCTCCCGCATCCGCGACGCGGGCCTCGAAGAAGCCGGTCGCGCGGGGATCATCACCTACAGCCGCAAGGTGTTCATCCCGCTGACCCGGCTCTGCCGGGACCGGTGCGGGTACTGCACCTTCGTCACCGTCCCGGGCAGGCTCGAATCGCCGTTCCTGTCGCCGGACGAGGTCCTCGACATCGCCCGCAAGGGGGCGGAGATGGGCTGCAAGGAAGCCCTGTTCACCCTCGGCGACCGTCCGGAGGACCGCTGGAAGGCCGCGCGCGAATGGCTGGACGCGCACGGCTACGACGACACGCTGTCCTACGTCCGCGCGATGGCGATCCGGGTGCTCGAGGAGACCGGCCTGCTGCCGCATCTCAACCCGGGCGTCCTGAGCTGGCAGGACTTCCAGCGGCTCAAGCCGGTCGCGCCGTCGATGGGCATGATGCTGGAGACCACCGCGCGCCGGCTGTGGAGCGAGAAGGGCGGGCCGCATTACGGTTCGCCGGACAAGGATCCCGAGGTCCGGCTGCGCGTGCTCGAGGACGCCGGGCGCAGCTCGGTGCCGTTCACCACGGGCGTGCTCATCGGGATCGGCGAGACGCACGAGGAACGCGCCGACGCGCTGTTCGCGATCCGCAAGACCGCGCGCGAATACGGCGGTATCCAGGAAGTCATCGTGCAGAACTTCCGGGCCAAGCCGGACACGAAGATGCGCGCGACCCCGGACGCCGACCTCGAAGAACTCGCCGCGAACATCGCCGTGGCCCGGTTGGTGCTGGGTCCGCGGATGCGCATCCAGGCCCCGCCGAACCTCATCGGCGACCAGTACGACCTGATGATCCGCGCGGGCATCGACGACTGGGGCGGCGTTTCGCCGCTCACCCCGGACCACGTGAACCCGGAGCGCGCGTGGCCGCAGATCGACCTGCTGGCCCGGCAGACCGAGAAGGCCGGTTTCGCGCTGCGCGAGCGGCTGACCATCTACCCGGAGTACGTCAAGCGCGGCCAGCCGTGGCTCGACCCGCGCGTCACGCGGCACGTCGCGGCGCTGGTCGACGCCGAGACCGGGCTGGCCCGTGACGGCGCGATGCCGGTCGGGATCCCGTGGCAGGAGCCGGACGGCGGCTGGGAGCAGTCCGGCCGCACCGATCTGCACACCGAGATCGACACCACCGGGCGCACGGAGGACCGGCGAGGCGACTTCGATTCGGTCTACGGCGACTGGAAGGAAATCGGCCGGAAGATCAAGACCGGCCCGCAGCGGTTCGACACCGACGTGCGGGACGCGTTGCGCAGCGCGGAAAAGGACCCGGCCGGGCTGTCCGACGACGCCGCTCTCGCGCTGCTGCACGCCGACGGGCCGGAGCTGGACGCGCTCACGAAACTGGCCGACGACCTGCGACGCGAGGTGGTCGGGGACGACATCACCTTCGTCGTCACGCGGAACATCAACTTCACCAACGTCTGCTACACCGGTTGCCGGTTCTGCGCCTTCGCGCAGCGGAAGACCGACGCGGACGCGTACACGCTGTCGCTGGAGCAGGTCGGCGAGCGGGTGGACGAGGCGTGGGCCGCGGGCGCGACCGAGATCTGCATGCAGGGCGGGATCCACCCGGACCTGCCGGGCACCGCGTACTTCGACCTCGCGGCCGAGGTGAAACGGCGGCAGCCGGACATCCACCTGCATTCGTTCAGCCCGATGGAGGTCGTGAACGGCGCGTCGCGGACGAATCTGTCCATTCGCGACTTCCTGATCCGGGCGAAGGAGTCCGGAGTGGACTCGCTGCCGGGCACCGCGGCGGAGATCCTCGACGACGACGTCCGGTGGGTGCTGACCAAGGGCAAGCTGCCGACCGACGCGTGGATCGAGGTGGTCACCACCGCGCACGACATCGGTCTGCCGACCACGGCAACGATGATGTACGGCCACGTCGACAACCCGAGCCACTGGGTCGGGCACCTGAAACTGCTGGCCAAACTGCAGCGCGAAGGCGTGGAGCGCAACGGGCGGCGCGGGTTCAGCGAGTTCGTGCTGCTGCCGTTCATCCACCAGAGCTCGCCGATCTACCTGGCCGGCCTCGCCCGCGCGGGCACGACGCTGCGCGAGAACCGGGCGGTGCACGCGCTGTCCCGGCTGCTGCTGCACGGCACGTTCGACAACATCCAGAGTTCCTGGGTGAAGCTCGGCGAGGAAGGCAGCCGGGCGGTGCTGCAGGGCGGCGTCAACGACATCGGCGGCACGCTGATGGAGGAGACGATCAGCCGGATGGCGGGCGCGGCGAACGGGTCGTACAAGACGATCAGCGACATGCGCGCGATGGTCGAGCCGCTCGGACGTCCGTTGCGGCAGCGGACCACGTCGTACGGAACGCCGTCGGACGAACGGATCGCCGCGGCGCAGGCGTCGGACGGCGTCGCGACGGCGGTGCGGAAACCGTTGCTGCCGCTGCTCACGCCGTGATCAAGCAGTGCGGTGCAGCCGCCACAAGGCGATAGCCAGCTGCAATCGCAACCGGCCCGCGGGATCGCGCACTGGCCAGCAGAGCAGCTGTTCGGCTTGGGCCAGGCGCTCCTGCAGCGTCGAATGATGCACGACCAAGGTGTTCGCGGCGGCACGCAGGCTCGGAGCGCCCGCCACGGCGACCAGCGTGGGCAAGACCCACAGGGCCGTCGTGCGGGCGCTTTCCAAGCTGGTGACGTCCGCGACCGGTTTGGCACCGGGTCCGACCGCGTCGGCGAGCACAGCCAGGCCGCCGAGTTCCGCATAGTCCACAACGGACAGTCCTGGGTCGTCTTCGGCCGCGGTGAACCGGAAAGCCGTCCGAGCTTGGTCGCCGGACAACGGCAGGTTGGCCAGGCTCACCACGGTTCCCAGCCCGGCCCGGCCGCGCTCCGGCGGAGTCCACTGTGGAGGGACGACCAGCGGGACCCCGTCGGTCACGACCGCCCGGGCGGTCGCGCCGAGCCCGAGGCGATGCGCGGCGCGAAGCCGGGATCGTTCGTCCGCTGACGCGTCGAGCACCACTTCCACCGACGCGGGATCGACGACCCGGCCCCGCGTGCGGTCCAGCACTGCCCGGGCCGCCGCGGACGCGCGCTCCAGCACCATCGCGTCCACCGGGCTCGCCGGACCGGGCCGTTCCAGCCACAGCGCGACCGGCCCGTCCGGACGCACCGGTGCCGACGGCCACCCCGGATCGGGCGGTTCGGCCGACGGCACGACGCGTCCGTCCGGTTCGACGCGAACGCGCACCCGGCGTTCGTCGTCGGCCAGCCGAGCGGGACAGCCGGACAGCACCGCCGCCCCGCGCACGATCGGCTCCAGCCCGGCACGGCCCTCGACCAGGCGATCGAAGTACGCGATGACCTTGACCGTCTCGGCCGCGCCGGGATCGAGCGCGCTCAGATGCGTGACCAGCTCCCTCATCGGTCCATCATCGCGCCTCCGGTCAGCCGAGCAGCCGCCGCAGCCACGGCAGCCGCTCGGCGCGCGCCTGCTGTGACAACGCCGCCTGCGGAGCCGAGCCGTCGAAGCCGTGGAAGGCACCGGGCCAGACGTGCAGTTCCGCCTGCACCCCGGACAGCCACAGCCGGTTCGCGTAGGCGATGACCTCGTCGCGGAAGGTCTCGGTGCTCCCGACGTCGAGGAAGGCTGGTGGGAGGCCGGACAGGTCTTCGGCGCGTGCGGGCGCGGCGTACGGCGAGACGTCCGGGCCCCCGCGAGCCTCGCCGAGCAGCGCGGTCCAGCCGACGTTGTTCGCGGTGCGGTCCCAACTGCCCAGGTCCGCCATCTGGATCGCCGACGGCGAGTCGTTGCGGTCGTCGAGCATGGGGTAGACCAGCAGCTGGCCAAGCAGTTCCGGGCCGCCGCGGTCCCGGGCGAGCAGCGCGGTCGCCGCCGCGAGCCCGCCGCCCGCGCTCGCCCCGCCGATCACGACGCGAGAAGCGTCGAAGCCGTACTCGGCGGCGTGCTTGACCGTCCATTCCAGCCCGGCGTAGCAGTCCTCGACCGGAGCCGGATGCGGGTGCTCGGGCGCGACCCGGTAGTCGACGGACACGAAACCGAGGCCCAGTTCGGTCGCGTACTCCTTGAGCACGTACAGGTCCCCGCCCTTGTGACCGCCGATGATCATCCCGCCGCCGTGCAGCCAGTACAGCACCGGGACGTCGACCGCCCCGGCCGGCCGCGCGACGATCAGCGGGACCGGGCCGCGCGGCCCCTCGGCGTCCACTTCGGACACTTCGAGCGCACCGTCGGCGGTGATCTCGTCCAGCGAGATCTGCCGCTTCGCCGCCGACGCGCGCACCGCCGGGATCGACTCGAGCGTGGTGATCGGCGGGCGTTCGGCTGCCAGCACTTCGAGCGCCGCGGCTAGCTCGGGGTCGAACGGAAGCGGCGGATAAGCGGTCATGTCGGGGCCTCCAGGGGATCGGGTGCTGGACCCCATCCTCGCCGCCCGAGGGGCCGGACGGGGCCAGCCGGGCGGCGGGAATCTCCCGCCAGATGGCGGTCAGTGCCGGAATCGAGGGAGGCTGATCGCGTTCTTGGCCCGCTCGACGGATTCCTCCGATGCGGGTCCGGCCGGGTTTTCCGTGGCCAGCGCCTGGTTCAGCTCGGCGAACGGGCGCATCCGGGTCTCGTAGTCGTCCAGGCCGTCAGCCAGGACGTACGCGCCGACCAGAGCGAGGCTCGTGCCCTGTCCGGACAGCACGGACGCGCAGTATCCGGCGTCGCCGACCAGCGCGACCCGGCCGGTCGTCCAGCGGTCGAGATGGATCTGGAGCATGGCGTCGAAGAAGAAGGTCTCGGCCTTCTCCATGGCTTTGACCAGCTCCGGCACCGGGCCGCCGACCTCGCCCAGCCGTTGCGCGACGAGCTTCTTCTGCTCCGCGACGTCACGGATCTCGCGGTACTCCGGCTCACCGAAGCCCAGCGTCACGCGGATTTCTTCGTTGCCGGGCACCGGGTAGACCGCGCCTCCGACGCCCTCGCCCTGGAACCAGATCTGCCAGTCTTCGAGGCCGACGGTGTTGGGCGCCGGGAAGATCGCCAGGTACTGGCCGAGGTAGCGGCGGAACTGCTCCTCCGGGCCGAACGCGAGCCGCCGGACCGCCGAATGCGCGCCGTCCGCGCCCACGATCAGGTCGAACGTGCGCGGCTCGGCCTTGGCGAACTCGACCCGGCCGCTCTCGGCGTCGAGCGCGGTGATCTCGTCGCCGAAGCGGTACTCGACCTCGGCCGCGTCCTGCAGCAGCTCGACCAGGTCATCGCGGAGGATCTCGATGTCCGCGCTGTCGAGCCTGCCGCTGCTGTAAGCGTGTTCCTCGGAACGGAACACTTCGTTGCCGGACGCGTCGAGCATTGACATCCCGCGCATCCGCGTGCGCTTGGCGCGGACCTGCTCGCCCAACCCCATCCGTTCGACGACCTCCAGCGCGACCCCGCGGATATCGATCGCCTGTCCCCCGCTGCGCAACCCGTCCGCGCGCTCGACGACCGTCACGTCGTAACCGGCGCGGCGCAGCCAGTAGGCCGACGCGCATCCGGCGATTCCCGCTCCGCTAACCAGTGCTTCAGGCATGTCATGTCCCCTCAGTACGCTGCATCATTACCCTCATGAACCTGCCCCGACCTGGTTTCCCCTGCCAAAACTGACCTAGTACAGCTGGCCCTCTGACCTAGTACAGACAGGACGCCGATGCCTACCGAACCCCCGTACCTCCGCATCGCCGCCGTACTGCGCGAGGAGATCTCGCAGCTGCCGCCGGGTGCGAAAGTGCCGTCTACGCGTCAGCTGGCTTCGGCGCACGGCGTCGCGACCGCCACCGCGGCCAAGGCTCTCGACGTCTTGCGCCGCGAGGGCTTGATCCGCGCTGAACCCCGGTCGGGCCATGTCGTCGCAGGTCAGCACGCTGAGGCTGAGGCGAAGCGGCCCGAGCTGACCCGGGATCGGCTGGTACGCACGGCCATCACGATCGCTGACGCGGAAGGCGTCGCGGCGCTGTCGATGCGCGGGCTCGCCGCGCGGCTGGGCGTTCCGGCGATGGCGCCGTACCGGTATCTGTCCGGAAAGGACGAACTGATCTTTCTGATGGCGGACGCCGTATATGGCGAAATCGGTTATCCAGCACGGGAACCGGAGGGGTGGCGGGCGCAGTTGGAGCTGTCGGCGCGGACGCTGTGGTCAGTGCACCGGCGGCATCCGTGGCTGGCGCACCTCGTGCCGCTCACCCGGCCTTGGCCGTTGCCGAACCTCGCGGCGCACAACGAACGCGCGCTGGCCGCGTTGTCGGTGTTCGGGCTGAACTCGGCTGATCTGTGCGATCTGAACGTGTTGTTCTACAACCACATTCAGGGCACCGCGATGCATTTGGAACGGGAGCGGCACGCGAGGGGCACGACGGGGATCACCGAGGACCAGTGGATGGATACCCAGGCGCGGGGATACGCGGCGTTGACCGGGTCGGGGCGGTATCCGGTGCTGGCGCGGATGGTCTCGGATCTTGCCGAGGGGTACGAGCTGGATCTGGACAAGCTGTTCGAGATCGGGTTGCAGGCGCTGCTGGACGGGCTGGCGGTCCGGTATCCGGTGGGAGGGGCGGGTTCCGGGCGCTAGGCGGCGAGCTTGAGAATGTCGATCCCCCGCTTGTTGTCCGCCACGTACACGTACCCGTCGTGCCAGTACGGAGCCCACGAAGCCGCGTCCGCTGGGCGGAAGTACGCGATCTGCGTCGGGTTCGACGGGTCGCTCACATCCAGGAACCGCGTGCCCTGCGCGTAAAACGACTGCACCAGCACATCCCCGCGCAGGTCGAAGTAGTGCGCCGAGCAGTCGTCGGACACCGGGTCGCTGCCCTCCTGCCCGGCGACGCTCCAGGTGCCGATGCTGCGCATCCGGAACGGGTTCTCCGGCGTGGAACGCCAGCCTTCGCCGTGGTACGAGCCCTCCAGCGACGAGATTGTCAGCACGCCGTCGCCCGCGCAGCCGGGGAGGAAGCTTTCCTCGGTGGCGTACACGAGGTCGTGGCCGCGCCAGGCGCCGTCGTCGCGGGGGCCGACCGGATGGAAGCTGTTGTGCAGGAACTTCGACGGCGCGGCGGTTTCCGACACTCCGCCGCCCGCGTACGGCACCGGCTTGAGCGCGGTGGCCCAGCGGTAGCGGTTCTGCACCGGGTCGCGGTGGAGGCCGGACGTCCAGTAGCCGCGCACCCCGCCCTTGCCGGACACCCACGCGACGCCCATCTTGTCCACTTGCACGTCGTGCACGTAGTCGGTTTTGCCGTCGTTGCGGGCGAGTTCGATCGGGTCCGGATGCACCTTCGGGGCGCGCGGATCGCGCACGTCGGTGACCCAGATCGGCCGGCCGCCCCAGTCCGCGGGCTGGTCGTCGGCCTTCGCCGGGCCGCCGGTCCACAGGTAGCGGCAGTCGTCGACGCAGCTGGTGGTGTGACCCGCCGGGACCTTGACGTAGCTGAGGATCTCCGGTTTCTCCGGATGCGCCACGTCGACGACGTAGATCCCGGACTCGCCGGTGTGCGTGTTGCCCTTGAACGCGCGCGGGTCGCGGGACAGGAAGACCAGCTTGCGTTTCGCGTCGACCTCGGTGTCCTCGGTTTCCCACAGCCCGGGCAGGCTCAGTTCGCCGATCGCGCGCGGCTTCGCCGGATTGTCCGTGAGGTCGTAGACCTTCAACCCGAACTGGCCGGACACGACCATCACGTCACGCTTGCCGTAGCTGAGGAAGTTCGCCGAAATGGCCCCTTGCGCGTCGGGCAGGTTGCCGATCGGTTCCACGCCCTTGATCGCGCCCGGGTCGCCCAGGCTGTGCTTCGCCTCGGTGACCGGCTTGTCTTCCTCGCAGGCAGCGGCGGGCAAGCCGGTGGCTACGAGTGTCGCGGCCGCGGTCGCCATCGCCAGTCCGGAGCGAATCCACCTACGGCGCACGCGAAACCTCCAGCAGACCCCAGTGTGACGGAAGTACTTTAAGCCGGTCCCTAACCGGACACAACCGCCTTTCGTTGCTTTCCACCTGGTAGTAAGACAGGATGCGATCGCGTCTGCTGGTCCCGCTCACGCTCGCCGCCGTCGTCGCGGCCGGTCTTCCCGGCTGTTCGTCGTCGGCCGAACCCGCTCAGCCCGGCGTCTTGTCGGTCGGCCTCGGCGAACCCGGCACGCTGCTGCCCGCCGACGTCACCGATCCGTCCGGCCGCCTCGTCACCGGCGCGCTGTGGACGCCGCTCGCCGATTACGATCCGGCCAGCGGAAAAGTCACTCCGCGCGCGGCCGAATCGATCAGCAGCACCGATCTCGTGACCTGGACCGTCCGGCTGCGGCCCGGGCGGTTCCACGACGGCACACCGGTCACCGCTCAGTCCTATGTGGACACCTGGAAGGCCATCGCGGGCCACCGCTGGGCCAGCTCGCCGGTGCTCACGAAGTCGTTGCGAGCCAAGGAAACCACCGCGGTCGACGCGAACCAGCTGCGGATCGTGCTCGACCGGCCGTCGAATCAGGTGCCGGCCTGGCTGTCCGCGCCCGGGCTCGTCCCGCTGCCCGCTTCGGTGCTGAAATCGCGCGACTGGAACGGGTTCGCCCGCCATCCGATCGGCAACGGCCCGCTGCGACTGGAGGGCGACTGGCAGCCCGGCTCCGGCGGCAAGCTCGTCCGGGTCGCGCCGGATCCGGGCCGGGCCAGGGAAATCGACCTGCGCGTCGGCAACGCGGCCGACCAGTACGACGAGGTCAAAGAAGGCAAACTCGACGTGGCCACCTCCGTTCCGGGCGACCGGCACGAGTCGATGCACGCCGATTTCGCCGACCGGCACGCGACGTGGGCGCTCCCGCGCGCCGGCTACCTGGTGTTTTCCGCCCAGGCAACGCGATTCGCCGACCCGGCGGTGCGGCACGCCTTCGCACTCGGCACCGACCGCGCCGCGCTGGAGTCCGGCCCGCTCGCGCACCAGGCGGACGCGGCCAAGGGATTGCTGCCGCCCGCGGTCGCGCCCGGCGAGCGGTCCGGGTCCTGCCGTCCGTGCACTTTCGACGGTCCGGCCGCCAAAGCCCTGTTGAACCAAGCGGGATTCACCGGCGACGCCGCGGTGTATTACGACAGCTTCGACGGCGCCTGGCCGCAGGCGTTGGCCGACGGCTTGTCCAAGACACTGGGGATCTCGGTCTCCGCACAGCGCAAAGCCACCGGGGGAACTCCCGCCGGACCGTATGCGCTGGAAGTCCGGGCCGTCTCGCCGAGCCCGGCCGATCTCCTCCACACTCTCGCGGACGCGGCCGGTTACACCGGTTCCGGGTTCACCGCCGACCTCAACTCCGCGGAAACCACTGCGTCACCGGAAGAAGCCGCGCAACTGTTCCGGGTCGCGGAGAACGAGGCCCTGCGCGACCTCCCGGCGATTCCACTGTGGACTGGACACGGGCACGCCGTCTGGTCCTCCCGGGTCCACGACGCGGTTACGATGCCGTTCGCCGGGATCGACCTGACGCGGCTTCGCGATTAGACCCGCGCGTGCCGCGACAGCACCTCGCCGAACGCCGCCGTCAGCGGGTCTGGTTCGCTGCGGCCGTAAGCGACCAGTTCACGGCGGATCGGCTTGCCCGGACGCAAAACCCGTCCGCTGAACTCCGCGGGCAGCACATTCGCCGGAACCAGCGCGGGACCCAATCCGGCCGCCGCGAGCAACGGCGCCGCCGCGGTCTGTTCCGTCCGCACCGCGGGCCGCGGCCGGAATCCCGCTTCCGCGCAAGCAGCGTCGAGGAGCTCCGCTAAACCGTGCCCAGGCGCGTAGTGCACCCACGCGCAGCCGGCGAGCTCGGCCAGGTCGACCGAACCGTCCGAAGTGGACTCCGTGGCACCGTCGGCAGGGAGCACCACGACGAACTCTTCGGTGCCCAGCGACCGCACCGGCCCCGTCCAGCCCGCCGGACGCGGGCCGATCGCGAGGTCCGCTTCCCCGGCCAGCATCGCGTCGCGCAGTTCGTCGGCGTGGCGGTACTCGAAAAGCCGCACGTCGACGTCCGGCCGCTCGCGCCGCCACACCCGGAGCGCGGGCGGCAGCACGCCGAGGCTCACCGAATAGACCGTGGCGATCAGCAGTTCTCCGGCGACCTGGCCGGACGCCTGCCGGGCCGCGCACCGGGCGCGTTCGGCGTCGGCGAGAGCGGCGCGGGCGTGCGGCAGCATCGCGCGGCCCATCGGCGTGAGCCGGACCGACCGCGGCAGCCGTTCCAGCAACGGCCCGCCGACGCTGTGTTCCAGCGCCCGCATCTGGTGCGAAAGCGCGGGCTGCGTCACGTGCAACTGCTCGGCGGCCCGGGTGAACGACCCGGTGTCGACCACCGTGACCAGGTACTCGAGCTGCCGCAGACTTGTCATAAACCCAGTTTATCGAAGCGGTGAGAACTAAGCCTTGGACTCATCGCGAGACCGAGGTCAGAATCGAAGGCATGAGCAGCACACGCGTGGCCCTCGTGGCCGGGGCCAACGGGATCATCGGCCGGAAACTCGTCTCTCACCTGCGGACTCTCGACGGCTGGGAGGTGCTCGGCCTCTCCCGTCGCGGCGGACCGGGCAGCCTCGCCGTCGACCTGCTCGACCCGGCGGGCACCCGGGCGGCGCTGGCCGGCGTCGGCGCGACGCACCTGTTCTACGCGGCCTACCAGGACCGGCCGACGTGGGCGGAACTCGTGCCGCCGAACGTCGCGATGCTGGAGAACCTGGTGAACGGCCTGGACGAAGGCCCGCTGGAACACGTCAGCCTGATGCAGGGCTACAAGGTCTACGGCGCGCACCTCGGCCCGTTCAAGACGCCCGCCCGCGAAGCCGACGCCGGACAGCACATGCCGCCGGAGTTCAATGTGGACCAGCAGAAATTCCTGGAACGCCGGGCCGCGGCCGGCGGCTGGTCGTGGTCGGCGATCCGGCCGTCCGTCGTCGGCGGGACCACGCTCGGCAACCCGATGAACCTCGCGCTCGTGATCGCGGTCTACGCCTCGATCTCGAAGGAACTCGGCCTGCCGCTTCGGTTTCCCGGCAAGCCCGGCGCGTACGACAGCCTCCTGGAGATGACCGACGCGCAGTTGCTCGCCGAGGGCACGGTGTGGGCGGCGACGTCCAGCCACAACGAAGCGTTCAACATCGCCAACGGCGACCTCTTCCGCTGGCGCGAACTGTGGCCGAAGCTCGCCGCGTACTTCGATCTCGAAGTCGCGCCCCCGTTGCAACTGCCGCTGGCCACGGTCATGGCCGACAAGGAACCACTGTGGACCGAAATGGCGGCGAAGCACGGACTCACCGCTTCGTACGCCGACGTCTCCTCGTGGGCCTTCGGCGACTTCGTGTTCTCCTGGGACTACGACATGTTCGCGGACACGTCGAAGTCACGCCGCGCCGGTTTCCACTCCTATGTGGACACTGAGCAGATGTTCTACCGCCTGTTCGACGAGTTCCGCCGCGACCACGTCATCCCCGGCCGATGAACGGCATCGTGGTGGCGGTGATGGTGAGGAACTGGACGTTGGCGTCCAACGGCAATCCGGCCATATAGAGCACCGCGTCGGCGACGTGGCCCGCGTCGAAGGTCGGCTCGGCCAGGAGCCGTCCGTCGGCCTGCGGGATGCCCGCGGCCATCCGCTCGGTCATTTCGGTGGCCGCGTTGCCGATGTCGATCTGTCCACAAGCGACATTCCAGGCGCGGCCGTCGAGCGAGATCGACCGGGTGAGCCCGGTGACGGCGTGTTTGGTGGCGGTGTAGGCGACGCTCGCCGGACGGGGCGCGTGCGCGGAGATCGAACCGTTGTTGATGATCCGGCCGCCCTGCGGTTCCTGGTCGCGCATCAGCCGCACGGCCTGCTGCGCGCACAGGAACATCCCGGTGAGGTTCGTGTCGACAGTGCGCCGCCAGTCCTCGACGGACAGATCCGCGACCGTACCGCCGAGCGACACTCCGGCGTTGTTCACCAGCAGGTCCAGGCGGCCCCACTCGCTGCGCACCGCCGAGAAAAGCGCCTCCACCGAAGCCGGATCAGCGACGTCCGTCGGCACGACCAGCGCGTTCGCGTCCGAACCGGCAGTCTCGCGCAAGGCGTCTTCGCGACGTCCGGCGAGCGCGACCCGGTACCCGGCGCCGAGCAGTGCCCCGGCGATCCGGCGGCCCAGGCCGGAACCGGCCCCGGTGACCACAGCAGTCTTCTCCGACACAGTCTTCTCCTCAAAATCCGTTCGCCCGCACGGTGCCATATCGCGGCACACTGGGGACATGGGACCACGTGACACTCTGCTCGCCGGTTTCGCCAAGCAGCTCGGCCATCCGCGCGGCCGGGCCGGGCAGGCTGTCGTTCGGCTGCTCAACAACGTCAACCGCGGGCCGGTCACCGGAGCGGTCGAAGCGCTGGAGATCCAGCGCGGCGAGACCGCTCTTGACCTGGGTTTCGGCGGCGGTCTCGGGCTCGACCTGCTGTTGCGGGCCACGGCGGGCGGCACGGTGCACGGCGCGGAAATCTCCGAAACCGCGCTGGCCAGGGCGCGGCGGACCTTTCCCAAGAACCTCGCCGCCGGACGGCTGGTGCTGCACCAGGCCGGGATGGCCGAGCTCCCGCTGGCGGACGGGACGATCGACGCGGCGCTGACCGTCAACACGGTGTACTTCATTCCCGAGCTGGTGCCCGCGTTCGCGGAAGTCGCGCGGGTGCTGGCGGAGGGCGGCCGGTTCGTCGTCGGCATCGGAGACCCCGAGACGATGCGCGGGATGCCGTTCACCAGCCACGGTTTCCGGCTGCGCCCGCCGGAAGAGATCGAGCAGGCGCTCGCGGAAGCGGGGCTCGAACTCCGCCGCCACGACCGGCTCGGCGACGGACCGCGAGCCTTCCATCTGCTGGTCGCCGGACGCTGAAAAGGGCGGGTTCCCCGCTGGAGGAACCCGCCCTTTCCGGTACCGCTACTTCTTCGGCACGCCCAGCGCGGCCAGCGCCCGACCGGCCATGATCACGCCGTTGCCGGTCACCGCGTCGAACCCGGGCGCGCCGAGGTCGATCGCGCTCGACACCAGCGCCGTGCGGACGTCCGCCGGGGTCGCGGACGGTTTGCCGGACAGCAGCAGCGCCGCGATCGCCGCCGCGTGCGGGGCCGCCGCGGAGGTCCCGAAGAACGGCTGGAAGCCGGTGACCGAGGTGGCCACGCCGTCGGCCGCGGTGATGTCCGGCTTCGCGCGGGTCGCGCCGCCGGTCGAGGACACGTTGCCCGGGGTCAGCTCAGTGCCGTCGGCGGTGTAGAAGAGGTGCCGCTGGCCGTCGGAGGTGAAGCGCTCCCACTTGCTGGCCGAGGTGAACAGGCCCGGGTACGGACCGGCCGGGTTCGCCGGGTCGCCGGTTTCCAGCGGACGCCCGAACGCGGTCGCCGCCGGGGCCGCGGCCACCGAGAACGCCGCGGCGGCCGCCGAGTGGCCCGAGGTCACGCCCGCGGTGCTGAACGCTTTCAGCGAACCGGAGGCGACGAACCGGCCGCGGACGACGTTGAGCGCGAAGAACCGGTCCGCGCCGTTGTACTTGACCACCGCGAGGCGGTAGCCGGAACCGGACGTCGGCACGGTCAGGCTCTCGTACGGGTTCTGCGAACCGTTCTGCGGGTTGGCGCTGGAGGCGACGACGCTGCCGGAAGCGTCGAGCAGGAACAGGTCGTAGTCGCTGGTCGAATGGCCCCACGGGTCCGACCAGAACAGCGTCACCGGCCTGCCGAGCGAGCCCGGCGACAGCGGGTCGGTCGTCTGCACGCCGCTGCCCGGGTCGAAGTCGTGCGGGGTGCCGGTGACGCCCGGCAGCGTGGTGCCGGACGAACGGAAGTCGCCCTCGTAGTAGCCGCTGGTGCCGTCGGTGAGGTTGCCGGAGTTGCCCGCGGAGGAGAAGTAGAGCGCGCCGGCCGCGGTCACGTCGTTGACTGCCTGCGCTACCTGCGTGTCCTGGAACGGCGACTCGTCGAAGTACGCGACGTCGTCGACGATCACCGTGCACTTGCTGGTGTTGCGCAGCGCGCGGATGTTGTCCGCGAAGCTTGATTCGCTGGTGAACGCGGTCGCGAAACCGAGGGAGGCGCCGGGAGCGAGATCGTGGACGATCTCCAGCATCGCGGTGCCCTCGTCGCCGCTGCCCGCCTGGCCCGGCAGCACGTCGACCGCGGGAAGTTCACCGGCGTCCTGCGACTTCTTCAGCGAGTTGACGCCGTCGGAAAGCACGCAGACCTTCACGCCAGTGCCGTTCACGCCGTACTGCGTGCGCGCGGTGTCGGCGCCGTGTGCTTTGTCTCCTTCGGACACCTGCACGGCGGCGACGGCCTTCTTGGCCAGCTGCTGGCGCTGCGCGTCCGGCTCACTCCAGGTCATCGCCTGCGTCGCGGGCTGGACCTGCCGGACGTCGCCGCGCGCCGCGATCCGGTCCACCGCGTTGAGCGGCAACTGGGCGCGGACCGAGCCGTTGGACGAAGTGGACTGAACGGTACCGCCCGCGGCACGCACGGCCTGCGCGATCGCGGCTCCGGCAGTGCCCGCGATGTCCACCGACACCGTGCCCGCCTGGCTGACCGGCAAGCCGGTGCGGTAATTCGGCAGCTGCGCGGCGAGACCGCGGTCAGCGCGCAGGCGCTTCTCCACGACGAGCTGGCTGGACTCCTTCAGCTCGGCCGGGCTGAGAGTCTTCTTGATCCCCTGCAGCGCGCTGATCCCCGCTCCAGTGCGCGCGTTCGCCACGTCCGCGGCGGACGGCTGCGCCACGGCGATCCCGCTCCCGGCGAGCACCACCCCGACCGCGAGAGGCACCGAATACACGGCCACCCGGCTCGTTCTTCTCATGACAACTCCTGTTCTCGCCCCCGCCACCGACTGTGGTCAGGTGAATCTAAAGAGCGACTTCGAGGAAGACCACCGACCAAAGTGGTATCTATCCGGACGGTCCACCTGGTGAGACTTCGCCGGGGTTCCCGGCCCGAAGCGGAGCTGGCACTCTGCTCTCGTGGCGAACCTGGGGAGGGACTTCGCGCGGCTGTGGGCCGCGTACGCGATCAGCACGGCAGGCAGCACGGTCGGCGCGGGCGCGCTCGGGCTCGTCGCGGTGCTCGTGCTCGACGCCCCCGCGTGGCAGGTCTCCCTGATCACCGCGATCTCGGCCGCTGCCAGCGCCATCCTCGCCTTCCCACTCGGCCCGCGCGTCGAGTTCGCCCGGAAACGCCCCGCGATGATCACCGGCGACCTGATCCGTTGCGCCGCGCTGGCAAGCGTGCCGTTGGCCGCGGCACTGCACGTGCTGACCATGCCGCAGCTCTACGCCGTCGACATCGTCGTCGCCACCGCCGCCGTCATCTTCTCCGCGGCCAGCGGCGCGCACCTGAAAGCCCTTGTCGCGCCGGACGAGCGGGCCGTCGCCTTGAGCCGTTTCGAAAGCACCGATTGGGTTTGCTGGTCGGCCGGACCGCCGCTGGGCGGAGTTTTGATCAGCGCGCTGGGCGCGACCGCGACGATGCTCGTCGACGCTTTCTCGTTCCTGCTGTCCGCGTTCGGAATCCGCCGTTTGCGCACACCGGAACCACTGCCTGCGGTCGCTTCCGGGCCCGCGCGCCGAGGATTCACCGACGGATGGCGTTTTCTGCTGCGCAGTACCGAACTGCGGCCGTTGTTTTTCAACTCGGTGTTGTTCAGCGGCGCGGTCCTTTGGGTCACCCCGCTGCAAACCGTGCTGATGCTGCGGGATCTCGGCTTCGCGCCGTGGGAATACGGACTCGTGCTCGGCGTCCCCTGCCTCGGCGGACTCCTCGGCGCTCGTCTCGCGCCAGCGCTCAGCACTCGATACGGCGCGCGGAAAGTGTTGCTCTGGACCAGTTTCGCGCGTACCCCTTGGCTGCTCGCGCTGCCGTTCGCGATTCCCGGCTCCGGCGGTGTCGTCTTGCTGATCGCCGCGAATTTCGGGCTGCTGCTGGTGGCGGGCATCTTCAACCCGACCTATTCGGCCCACCGGCTGTCACTGATCGACGACCGTGTCCTCACCCGGACTCTGACCGCCTGGTCGACCGGAACCCGTACCGCCAAACCCATTTTCATCACCCTCGGCGGGGTCGCGGCCGGCGTGCTCGGCGTGCGCTTCTCCCTGGGGATCGGCGCCGTGCTCTGTCTACTCAGTGCCGCGGCGTTGCCCGCTCGTCGCGCCCGGTGATCAGTTTTTGTCGGTGGTGCCGGTTACCGTGGCTGGCATGTTCAAGATCGACCGCGCGACCGCTGCCGACGCCGCCGTGCTCACCGACCTCATGCACGCGTCATCGGCCTACCAAGGCCGGTACGCCTCGATACTGGAGGGATACGCCGTTACCGCGGATTACCTTCTGCAGCACCAGGTTCTGGTCGCCCGCGGGCCTGCCGGACCGGCCGGGTTCGCCGCGCTCACCGGTGCCGAACTGGACTTGCTGTTCGTCGCCGACGACGCGCAGGGAACCGGGCTGGGCGCGCGGCTGGTGCGAGAAATCCTTGCGGTGGCGAGGGAAAGCGGGCTGAGCGAGGTACGCGTGGTGTCGCATCCGCCCGCGGTGAAGTTCTACGAACGCATGGGTGCGCGCCAGGTCGGAACTGTCCCGCCGAAACCGCCGAGGATCTCGTGGTCCCGGCCGGAATTGGCGTTCTCCTTGCCCGTGCGCGAAAACCTGCCCGAAAACAACAGCGCCCTGGTCCGCGAAACCACTGCGGACCAGGGCGACCGTCGAAGAATCAGAAGTTGATCATATGACCGGCCAGTCCGTGCACCGCTTCCTTGACCGCCTCGCCCAGTGTCGGGTGCGCGTGCACGTTGCGCGAAATCTCGTGCACCGTAAGGTCCCACTGCTGCGCCAGCGTCAGCTCCGGCAGCAGCTCCGTGACGTCCGGGCCGATAAGGTGCGCGCCGAGCAGTTCGCCGTACTTCGCGTCGCTCAGCACCTTCACGAAGCCCGCCGCGTCACCGAGGCCGTGCGCCTTGCCGTTGGCCGTGAACGGGAACTTCGACACCTGAACGTCAAAGCCCTTTTCGCGCGCCTGTTCCTCGGTCCAGCCGAAGCTCGCGATCTGCGGCTGGCAGTAGGTCGCGCGCGGGATCATCACGAAGTCCAGTTCCATGGTCTCCGCGCCGGCGATCGTCTCCGCCGCCACGATGCCCATCGACTCCGACGCGTGCGCCAGCATCAGCTTCGCCGTCACGTCGCCGATCGCGAACAGGTGCGGCACGTTCGTCCGGCCGCGGCCGTCGATCGCGATCGCGCCGCGCTCGGTCAGCTCGACGCCGGTGTTCTCCAGGCCGTAGCCCTCGACGTTCGGCCGGAACCCGATGGCCTGCAACACCTTGTCGGCCTCGAGCACCTGCTGCTCGCCGTTCTTCGACACGGTCACCAGCACCTTGGCTCCCGAATCGTCGATCGCTTCGACCTTGGTGCCCAGCAGCACCTTAATCCCCAGCTTGCGGTAGCGCTTCGCCAGCTCGGCCGACACCTCGGCGTCCTCGAGCGGGACCATCCGGTCGAGAAACTCGACGATCGTCACGTCCACGCCGTAGTTGCGCAGCACGTACGCGAACTCCACGCCGATCGCGCCGGCCCCGGCGATCACGATGCTGCCCGGCAGCCCGCTTTCGAGGATCTGCTTCTCATAGGTGACCACGCGCTCGCTGCGCTGCGTGCCCGGCAGCAGCCGGGCCGTCGCACCGGTGGCGATGATGCCGTAGGTGAAGGTGATCCGCTCGCCGTTCACCTCGAGGGTGTTGGCGTCCACGAAGGTCCCGCGCCCGTTGTACTCGGTGATCTTGTTCTTCTTCATCAGGAAGTGCACGCCCTTGACGCGCCCGTCCGCGACCTTGCGGCTGCGCTCGTACGCCGCGGCGTAGTCGAACCGGATCTCCCCGTCGGAGGAGATGCCGTAGGTCTTGGCCTCCTCCTTCACCGTGTGCGCCAGCTCGGCGTTGCGCAGCAGCGCCTTCGAAGGGATGCAGCCGACGTTGAGGCACACCCCGCCCCAGTACTTCTCTTCCACGACCGCCACGCTCAGGCCCAGCTGCGAAGCCCGGATCGCCGCGACGTACCCACCGACTCCGGCCCCGAGGACCACCACGTCATAGTCTGCGCTCATACCGTTGAAACTACCTCCCGCGCCCGCGCGGGGCGGCGTGACGGCGCCCGCTTTCCGGCCGCCTGCTGCCCGCCCTGGGCAGCCCGGCCGATTCCCGGACGGCTGATCCCGGCGGAACTCGCCGGAACGGGACCTAGCCTGCTGCACGGCGAGGCCGTTTCGGAGGCCGCCGGATTGTCCACAGTGGTCACGAGTCAGCGCGGCGGGCGCTCTCCGCGGATCCCGGCCAGCAGTTCTGTCACGGCGGCCATGATCCGCGCCGTCGCCTCCTCCAGCACGTCCCTGGTCAGCTCGCGCCCGCGCAGATCGCCGAGCTCCACCGGCTCCCCGGCGACGAACTCGATCTCCCGCCGAGGCAGGACGCGCGGGAAGAAGGACCCGGCGGGCAGCAGTTGGTGGGTGCCCCAGTTCGCCACCGGGATCACCGGCACGCCGGTTTCCAGCGCGATCCGCGCCGCGCCGGTTTTGCCCTTCCCCGGCCAGCCGTCCGGGTCGGCGGAGAGCCCGGCCTCCGGGAAGATCGCCACGCATTCGCCCGCCCGCACCGCGGCGACGGCGTCGCGGTACGCGCCCGCGGCGGTCGGCGCGCCGCGGTGGACCGGGATGTGCTTGCCCGACCGCATCACCGACTTGATCACCGGCGCGTTCCACAGGCTGGCCTTGGCCAGGTACCGCGGCACCCGGCCGGAACCGAGGCAGAACGCGGTGAGCGTCGTCGGGTCGGCGTTCGACAGGTGGTTGGAGGCCACCACGACCCCGCCCGAAGCCGGGATGTTCCGCGCGCCGCGCACGCGGAACCGGCTCGTCAGGGCGAGCAGCTGCCACACCACCTCGATCGCGAAGTGGTACCAGGCGCCCCGGCCGGACCGGGCGAAGCTCCTGCCGTACCTCCGCATGCCGCGGAAGCCGAGCAGCTCCCCTTCGAGCGGGGTCCAGTGGTCCCGGGGCCGGGTGCGCAGCGCCATGAGCGTCATTCGTAGCGGAAGACGCTCCGGATCGGCGCTGCGCGGCCCCGGGACGCGGCGGGGATCACACCCGCTCGAGCACCACCACGGGGATCTCGCGGTCGGTCTTCTTCTGGTAGTCGTTGTAGTCGGGCCACACCGCGGCGAGCTTGTCCCACAGCCGGGCGCGTTCCTCGCCGGTCGCGGTCCGGGCGCGCGCGGTGAACTTGTCCGCCCGCACCTGCACGCGGACCTCGGGGTTCTCCTGCAGGTTCAAGTACCAGCCGGGGTGGTTCGGCGCGCCGCCCTTGGAGGCGACGATCACCGGGTTGCCGTTGTCCTCCTGGTAGATCAGGGCGAACTTGCGGTCCTGCCCGGTCTTGCGGCCCTTCGTGGTGAGCACCAGCGTCGGCACGCCCTCCTGCCAGTCGTGCCCGACCTCCCCGTCGGTCTCCTCGTAGCGGCGAACGTGCTCGTCACCGAACAGCATGCGGATTTCCTTTCGTTCGACTTCCGCGCTCGACAGCCCGGACCTGCCCTCCCACCCTGCCGCGAACCGGTCGGTCGCGCTGATCAGCTCGTGCAGCGTGCCCGGTTCGTCGAAGGCGTGCCCGGCGTCGCCGATCATCTTCAGCTCGGCGCCCGGCAGCACCTGCGCGAGTTCCCAGGCGGTGGTGGCGGGAGTGACCACGTCGTAGCGGCCCTGCACCAGAACGCACGGGATGCCCGACAGCTTCCCGGCCCCCCGGATCAGCTGGTCCGGGGCGAGCCAGCCGCCGTGCCGGAAGTAGTGGTTCTCGATCCGCGCGATCGCGAGCGCGAACTCCGGCTCGGCGAACGCGGCCACCACCTCTTCCTGCGGGGTGAACTTGACCGTCTCGCCCTCCCACCGGCTCCAGGCGAGCGCGGCGGGCCCGTGCACGTTCGGGTCCGGGTGATTCAGCAGTTCGTGGTACACCTCCAGCAGGTCGCCGCCCCGGCGCGCGTACGGCACCGGCGCGAGGAACCGCGACCACGCCTCCGGGAACATGCACGCCGCGCCGCCGCCGAAGAGCCACTGCACTTCCTTGACGCGCAGCGTCGCGACGCCGCGCAGGATCAGCTCGGTCACCCGCTCCGGATGGGTCTCGGCGTAGGCGAGAGCGAGCACGCTGCCCCAGGAGCCGCCGAACAGCTGCCAGCGGTCGATGCCGCGGTTCTCGCGCAGCTGCTCCATGTCGGACACCAGATGCCAGGTCGTGTTCACCGACAGGTCCACGTCCGGCTCGCTGCAGTGCGGCGTGCTCCGGCCGCAGCCGCGCTGGTCGAACAGCACGATCCGGTAGCGCTCCGGGTCGAACAGGCGCCGGTGCCGGGGGGACGCGCCGCCCCCGGGCCCGCCGTGCAGGAACGCGACCGGCTTGCCTTCGGGATTGCCGCATTCCTCCCAATAGAGCGTGTTGCCGTCGCCGACCGGCAGCATCCCGTGGTCGTACGGATCGAGTTCCGGGTACAGACCGAGCATGCAGCCACTATGCCCGACCTCGGCCGCTTCCCGCTGGGGGTCCACTGTGGACGCGGGGACGGGGCCGGGCCGCGCCGGTTAGGCTTCCCTCATGGCGACGGTACTGGTGGTGGAGGACGACGCGGCGATCGGCAGCGTCCTCGAGTCCGCGCTGCGCGGGCACGGCCACACAGTGCGCTGGTGCCGGGACGGCCGGAGCGCGCTGCGCGAGACCGCGGCCGATCTCGTCCTGCTGGACCTGGGCCTCCCGGACATCGACGGCGTCGAGGTGTGCCGGCGGCTGCGCTCGGCCCTGCCGGGGGCGGTGCTGGTCATCCTCACCGCGCGGGCGGACGAGATGGACGTCGTGGTCGGGCTGGAAGCCGGGGCCGACGACTACCTCACCAAGCCCATCCGGCTGGCCGAACTGCTCGCCAGGGTGCGCGCGCACCTCCGCCGGGGCGCGCCCGCCGCGCCGTCGACGCCGGTCGTGCGGATCGGCGCGCTGGAGGTCGACATCGCGAGCAGGCGGGTCACCCTGGGCGGCCGGGAGGTCGTGCTGCGGGCGCGCGAGTTCGACCTGCTCGCCCGGCTGGCCGTCCAGCCGGGGCAGGCGGTGAGCCGGGACACGCTCATGTCCGACGTGTGGGATTCGCACTGGCACGGCTCCACCAAGACGCTCGACGTGCACATCGCCGCGCTGCGCCGCAAGCTCGCCTCGGCCGCCGAGTCGCCGTACGAAGTGCCGAGGATCGCCACCTTGCGCGGGCACGGATACCGGTTAGAAGGGAACTGAACGGGGTGCGCCGCCGGATCGTGACGCTCACCGTCCTCGCGGCGGTCCTGGCCACGAGCCTGTTCGGGCTGCCGCTCGCCGTCGGGGCGCTGTGGTACTTCCGCACGCACACCACTGCCGCGCTGGAACGGGCCGCCGACGGCGCGGCGGTCGGAGTGTCCGACGCGCTCGCCGCCGGCCAGCCCTTCCAGGTCCCGGACAACGAGGACGGCGCCGAGGTCGCCGTCTACGACCCGGCGGGCCGCCTCCTCGCCGGGGAGGGGCCGCCCACCGCGGACGACGTCGTGCGCGGGGTCGCCGTGTCTCGCAGCGACATGCTGAACCAGAAGGTCGGCGACGAGGACGTGCTGGCCGTGCCGGTGCTGACCGGGGCGCACCTCACCGGCATCGTGCGCGCGGCGCTCCCCCGGTCCGCGCTGACCCGCGACGTCGGCATCACCTGGCTGGTCATGGCCGGGTGCGCGATCGGCGCGGTGCTCGCGAGCTGGCTGGTGGCCCGGCGGATCGCCGCCCGGCTGACCCGCCCGCTGGAGGACCTGGCCTGCGCCGCGGCCCGGCTCGGCGAAGGCGACTTCTCCGCCCGGTCCCGGCGCTCGGCGATCCCGGAAATCGACCGGGTCGGCTCCGCACTGGACGTCACTGCGGCCCGCATCGGCGAAACCCTGGAACGCGAACGCGCCTTCTCCGCCGAGGCCTCGCACCAGCTCCGCACCCCGCTGGCCGGCCTGCGCCTGCAACTGGAATCCGCCCTGGAAACCCCCGGCCGCGACCCCTACGCGGCCGTCCGCGCCGGAATCACCGCCGCCGACCGGCTGGAAAGGACCGTCGAAGACCTGCTCGCGCTGTCCCGGGAACGCCGCGCCCCGCGCGACGAACTGGATCTGCCCGCCCTCCTGGCGGAACTGAACGACGTCCCGCTGCCCGATCACCGCGAGCTTCGCCTGGAAATCGCCGACCCTCCGCCCGTGCGCGCATCGGCCGCCGCGGTCCGGCAAGTGCTCGCCGTCCTGCTGGACAACGCCGTGAACCACGGCGAAGGAACCATCACCGTCCGAGCCCGCGACGCGGGCGGCGCCCTCGCCGTGGACGTCCTCGACGAAGGCCCGGACCTGGGCGAACGAGACCCGTTCTCCGACCACGCCCCCGGCGGCCACGGCATCGGCCTCCGCCTGGCCAGAAGCCTGGCCGAAGCCGAGGGCGGCCGGTTGCGCCTGTCGCGCCCCGAGCCGCCGACGTTCACCTTGCTGCTTCCGGAAGCACCCGCTTCCTGACCTGAGCCAGGCAAAGCTTCCGCCGCCGACGTTCACCTTGCTGCACCCGCTTCCGGGCTTGGAGTCCGGCAGTGCTTTCGCGGCCGACTCGCTGACCCGCGCGGCATGCGGCCGGAACCTGCCTGCTCGGCTTCGGCTCTCTCGCAGTGCAGCCCTCCACCCGCGCCCGAACCCACCGCCGAGCAACCTGTTCGACCAACCTGTGCGGCACGCAGCCGCGCCGGTCCAGACACCGCAAATGGCGACGCCGCCCGCGCCCAAACGACCACCGCCGAACAACCTCGTGAACCGACCTGTGCAGTATGCAGCCCCACCGATCCAGACACCGCAAATGGCGACGCCGCCCGCGCCCGAACCACCGCCACCGAACAACCTCGAGGACCGACCTGCGCGGCACGCAGCCCCGCCGATCCAGACGCCCCAAATGGCGACGCCGCCCGCGCCTAAACCACCGCCGCCGAACAACCTCGAGGACCGACCTGGGCGGCACACAACCGCGCCGGTCCAGACGCCGCAGATGGCGACGCCGCCCGCGCCCGAACCAACCACCGCCGAACAACCTCGTCGACCGACCTGCGCGGCACGCAGCCCCGCCGATCCAGACGCCGCAGACGGCGACGCCGCCCGCGCTGGCCTTCCCGCCGTCCTCCGCGAGCGCGGACAGCAGGTCCGAAGCCAGGCCGGGCTCAGAACTACGGCCCGCCGCCGCGGCCGCGAATGACCGCGCGGCCCTCCCAACCCACCGCCACAAACAGCTCCGCCTACGGAACCGGTCCCTCCCGGCCGGAACCGCGTCGCCGAGCCGCTCCCCCAGCGTCCCCGTCTGCCGAACCCGCAGAGGCGACAACTAGCACCGCCCCAATGCACTTCCGCCACTGGCATCCCTAGCCATGCGCCCGGTGCTCCCACCGCCTGCACTCCGGCAGCCGGAACCCGCAGCGCCCCCGGCGCCGAACCTCTCCGCCCCGCGTCGCTCATCCACCGTGCCCAGCACCCTGCCCCCCGCCTCCACGCCGCACACAGGGAATTCGAGGCTCCGCCCCACCGGCAGTTATGCACCGTGACCAGCACCCTGCCCGGGCCTCCACGCTGCACGCACGGAACCCGCGACTCCACCCCGCCCAGCACCCGCAGCATCCGCCCTCCCCGCCCAGCCGCGCACGCCGCCCCTGCCCAGCCTCCGACCTGCGCGAAAGCCCACCGCCGCGAGCCCCCGTCACCGATCACTTAGAGTCAACAACGGCCCGAAAGCCCACCCCACCCAGTCAGCAAGCCTCGCCAGACCCGACCCCGAACCCGACTCCGAGAGCGCAATGAATCACCCACCACCGCCCGCAACTCACAACAGATCTCGGTTCTCGGGGCAATTTTCGATCGATACCGTGGCTCGAAGTCGACAGTGCCGTCACAATCCATCGCTAGGAGCCGCCCGGTGAGCCCCACTCCCTCCAGTCCTGTGCGCGGGAGGCTCGCCACGGCGACGCTGCGCCGCAAACCGGTCACCGATCTGGTGGCCGAGGCGGATCACGGGCCCTTGAAGCGGTCGCTCGGGCTGAGCCAGCTGACCATGCTCAGCATCGGGGCGACCCTGGGCAGCGGGATCTTCGTGGTGCTCGGCGAGGCGGTTCCGGTGGCCGGGCCCGCGGTCGTGGTGTCGTTCGTGCTGGCCGGGATCACGGCGTTGTTCTCCGCGCTTTCCTACGCCGAGCTGGCGGGCATGATCCCGCTCTCCGGGTCCTCTTACTCCTACGCGTACGCGACCCTCGGCGAGCTCGTTGCCTGGGTGTGCGGCTGGTGCCTGGTGCTGGAGTACGGCGTCTCGGTCGCGTCGGTCGCGGTCGGGTGGGGGCAGTACGTCAATGAGCTGCTGCACCTGGCGTTCGGCGTCGCGTTGCCGGAGGCGCTCAGCGGGCCTCCGGGCGACGGCGGGCTGGTCAACATCCCGGCGATTGTCGTGGTGCTGCTGGCGATGGTGCTGCTGCTGTCCGGTGCGAAGGAGAGCGCGCGGGCCAACGCGATCATGGTCGTGGTGAAGATCGGCACGCTGATTCTGTTCTGCGCCATCGCCTTCACCGCGGTCCGGGCGCAGAACTTCACGCCGTTCCTGCCGCTCGGGCTCGCCGGGATGAGCGCGGGCGGGGCGAAGTTGTTCTTCTCCTACATCGGCTTCGACGCCGCTTCCACCGCGGGCGAAGAAGCGCGCAATCCGCAGCGTGATTTGCCGCGCGCGATTCTCTTGTCGCTCGCGATCGTCACCGTGCTCTACTGCTTGGTCGCGGTCGCGGCGATCGGTGCGCTGCCCTGGCAGGAATTCGGCGACAAGCAGGCCGCGCTGTCGCACGTGCTGACCACCATCTCCAGCAACCCGCTGTGGGCGATCCTGCTCGCGATCGGCGCGATCGTGGCGATTTCCAGCGTCGTGCTGACCGTCCTTTACGGACAGACGCGGATCCTGTTCGCCATGTCCCGCGACGGGCTCGTGCCGAAGGCGCTGTCCACCGTGCATCCGAAAACCGGCGTGCCGCGCACCAACACGCTCGTGGTGTCGGGGTTCGTCGCGGTGCTCGCCGCCTTCATCCCGCTCGGCAAGCTCGCCGACGCCACCAGCATCGGGACGCTGTTCGCGTTCGGGCTGGTCAACGTCGCCGTGCTGATCCTCCGCAAACGCCGTCCCGACGCCGAACGCGCGTTCCGCGTGCCGTTTTCGCCGGTCACGCCGGTCCTCGGGGTCGCGTGCTGCGCCTACATGATGTTCAGCCTCGACGGGGCGACCTGGATCGTGTTCGGCGCGTGGATGCTGCTCGGCCTCGTCATCTACTTCGGCTACAGCATGCGCCGCTCGCGGCTCGCGGAGGTCCGATGATCATCGCCGTCCACCAAGGACCGTTCGGCCGGCTGCCCGAAGCGATGGCCGCCGCGGCGGAACGCGGGGCAGAGCTGATCGTGACCGCCGAGATGGGGACGACTGGGTACAACATCGGCGCGAAAGCCGTTGCCGAGCGGGCGGAACCGGCGGACGGGCCGTGGGCGGCCGAGCTTGGCGCCCTCGCCGCCAAGCACCGGATCGGGGTGGTTTACGGCTATCCCGAACGCGACGGCGACGCGGTGTACAACTCGGCGCAACTGCTGTCCGCGCAAGGGGAACGGCTCGCGAACTACCGCAAGACCCACCTGTTCGGCGACCTCGACCGCGACCAGTTCTCCCCCGGCGACGACCCAGTGGTGCAGGCCGGCTTCAACGGGCTCCGCACCGGCCTGCTGATCTGTTACGACGTCGAGTTCCCCGAGCTGGTTCGCGCGCACGCGCTCGCGGGCACGGAACTGCTGCTCGTCCCCACGGCGTTGATGCGGCCGTACGAGCGCATCGCCGACTTGCTCATTCCGGTTCGCGCGCACGAAAACCAGCTGTACGTCGTCTATGCGAACCGCTGCGACACCGAAGGCGAGCTGACCTACTGCGGACGCTCGACAGTCGCGTCGCCGGACGAAATCGTCGCGAAGGCCGGGCCGGACGAAGAGCTGTTGTTCGCCGAACTCGACCCCGCTGTGCTCGCCCAAGCCCGAGCCGAAACCCCGTACCTGGCCGACCGACGGCCGTCGCTGTACCGCTCACTCACCGAAGGACCCTAGGCATGACCTCCGCTGTTCCCGCCGCGATCCACGCCGAGGAACCCGCCGGACGGCCGATCACGATGTTCGGCCCCGACTTCCCGTTCCCCTACGACGATTACCTCGCGCATCCGGCCGGGCTCGGCAGCGTGCCGGAGCAGGTGCACGGCACCGAGGTCGCGGTGATCGGCGGCGGCCTCTCCGGAATCGTGACCGCCTACGAGCTGATGAAGCTCGGGCTGCGGCCGGTCGTGTACGAGATCGACGGCATCGGCGGACGGCTGCGCACGCACCGCTTCCCCGGCCTGCCCGACGACGTGGTCGCCGAAATGGGCGCGATGCGATTTCCGCCCTCCTCGACGTCGCTGTTTCACTACATCGACAAAACCGGGCTGGAAACCACGCCATTTCCGAACCCGCTTTCGCCCGCGACCCCGAGCACGGTGGTCGATCTCAAGGGCCGCAGCCATTACGCGCGCACGCCCGAAGATCTGCCCGAGGTGTACGGCGAAGTGGCGCGGGCGTGGCAGCGCACCCTCGACGAGCACGCGTCATTCGCCGAGATGCAAACCGCGATCCGCAATCGCGACGTGGCGACCGTGAAAAAGATCTGGAACGAACTGGTCCCCCGGCTCGACAACCAGACTTTCTACGGGTTCCTGTGCGATTCCCCGGCCTTTTCCTCTTTTCGGCATCGCGAGATCTTCGGCCAGGTCGGATTCGGCACCGGCGGCTGGGACACCGACTTCCCGAACTCGATTCTCGAAATCCTCCGGGTCGTTTACACCGGCGCGGACGACGAGCACCGCAGCATCGTGGGCGGCAGCGGGCAGCTGCCGAAGCGGCTGTGGGAGCGCGTCCCGGAGAAGCTCGCGCACTGGCCGTCCGGCACGAATCTGGCCGCCCTGCACGAAAACGGCCAGCCGCGGCCGGGCGTGACGCGGCTGCACCGCACCGCGCCGAACAACATCACCGTCACCGACGCCTCCGGGCATATCCGCACCTTCGGCGCCGCGGTGTTCACCGCGCAGAGCTGGATGCTGCTGTCGAAGATCGAATGCGACGAGGCGCTGTTCCCGATCGACCACTGGACCGCCATCGAACGCACGCACTACATGGCGTCCTCCAAGGTGTTCGTCCCGGTCGACCGGCCGTTCTGGCTCGACAAGGACCCGGTCACCGGCCGCGACACGATGAGCATGACGCTGACCGACCGGATGCCGCGCGGCACCTACCTCCTCGGCGACGACCCGGACCGGCCCGCGGTGATCTGCCTGTCCTACACGTGGGCCGACGATTCGCTGAAATGGCTGCCGCTTTCCGTTTCCGACCGCGTCGAGGTGATGCTGCAGTCGCTGCGCGAGATATACCCCGGCGTCGACGTGCGGCGGCACATCGTGGGCGACCCGGTGACCGTGTCCTGGGAAGACGAACCGCATTTCATGGGCGCGTTCAAGGCGAACCTGCCCGGGCATTACCGCTACCAGCACCGGCTTTTCACGCATTTCGTGCAGGATTCACTTCCCGAGCGCTACCGCGGTTTATTCCTTGCCGGCGACGACATCTCGTGGACGGCGGGCTGGGCCGAGGGCGCGGTGCAGACCGCGCTCAACGCGGTCTGGGGCGTGCAGCGGCACTTCGGCGGCGCGAGCGATCCGGCGAATCCCGGTCCGGGCGACCGGTTCGCGGACCTCGCGCCGATCGAACTTCCGGACTGACCGGAGCCGTCAAGACATACCGCGCGGTAGCAGCCGAACGTGTTTCCGCGGCGACATTCCGCCCGGCTATTCCGCCTTTCTGAACCGATCATGCCAAACTGATGCCATGAGCACCGATCCGGCGCCGAAGTGGCGGCGACTCGAACCGGACGAACGCAAAGAGCAGATCTACGCCTGCGCGGCGCGGCTGTTCGGCGAACGACCGTATTCGGAAGTGTCCACTTCGGACATCGCGGCCGAGGCTGGCGTGGCCCGCGGACTGATCAATCATTATTTCGGAACCAAAAGGGAGTTGTACCTCGAAATAGTTCGGCGTGCGCTTACCGTGCCGCGGATTGCGGTGCAGATTCTGCCGGAAGGCCCGCTGGAGGTACGCGCGGACGCCGCCATCGACTGGCTGCTCGACATGGTGCGCGGGCAGGAGAAGCTGTGGCTCGCCGCGATCGCGCCGGAGGGCATCGGCCGCGATCCGGAGGTGGACCGGATCGTCGCCGAGGCCGACCGCGCGTCGGCCGACCGCGTCCTGGAGGCGGTGGGGCTGTCCCGCGACAGCGAGCACGGCGAGGAGCTGAACGCCGCGGTGCGCGCGTTCGCCGGCATGGTGAAGGCGGCGGGCCGGGAATGGCTCGTGCACCGCTCGCTCGACCGGCGGCAGGTGCACACGCTGCTGACCAGGTCGCTCGTGACCGTGGTGGACCAGGTGTTCCCAGCGATCCAGCATCCGCCCCAGCACTGACGGGCCGGAAGGAGAGCCCCCGGCACCACGAGGGGGGAGGAAAGTGCCGGGGGCCCCTTCCGGAGGCAAGGCCCCCGGTAGCTGTCCACGCTACGCCGGGAAGGCGTCGAATCGGTGACGGTCGGCGCGGGGACGGCCCGACTTTTCACCACGACCACGCGGACGGCCCAGCGCGGACGCCCGAACCGCGCAATTTCGCGAATTTCAGCCGCGCGACCGGGCCAATCGGCAGGCGAGGCCGTCGAGGCAGCTGCGGATCGCGAAGTCGAACAGTCGCGGATGGTAACCGGCCGCCGCTTCGGGGTCGGCGAGCAGCTCCCGCATCGCGCGGCCGTGCGCGGCCATCCCGGGCAGGTCCTCGCGGTCGCGGTAGGAGGCGTACTCCTCGGTGTTGTCCAGGCGCAGCCCGAGGCAGCGGTCCCGGTCGTCCTCCAGCGCGACGTACTGGCACGCGGTGACGGTGAGCATCGTGTAGGCGAGCGAGCTCTCGTCGCCGAAGCCGGCGTCCAGCAGGATCCGCACGCCGCGGTCGACCGTGGGCGTGGCCGCGGCCACCGACGGCCCGAACGACGCCATCCGGCGCGCCGTGCCCGGATGCTTGCGCAGCACCTCGCGCAGGCCGGTGAGCAGCTCGAAGAACCACTCCTGCCACTCCAGTTCGTCGGGCGGCAGCCGCAATTGGCCGACGACCCGGTCGAGCACCGCGCACACGACCGCGTCGCGGTCCCCGACGTGGTGGTAGACGACCGCCGGGTACGCGCCGATCGCGGCGGCCAGCTGCCGCAGCGTCCAGTTCTCCAGCCCGCGTTCGACGGTGAGCTTCACCGCCGCGTCGATCACCTTCTTCGCGGTGACCGCGGGCAGCCCGGCGGCGGAACGGGACCGGGCGCGCTGTCCGGCACGCGGAGTCGGCATGCCGTGCACCGTAACCGGCGACCGGCCGGCACGGCCACACGCGGTTCCGCACTGCGGCATGATCGGGGCATGCCACGCGCACAGGCCAACGGCCTAGAACTCGAGTACGACACGTTCGGCGATCCGGCCGCCCCGCCGGTCGTGCTGGTGATGGGCCTCGGCGCCCAGATGATCACCTGGGAGGAGGGGTTCTGCGAACTGCTCGCGAGCCGCGGTTTCCACGTCGTGCGCTTCGACAATCGCGACGCCGGCCTGTCCACCTGGTTCCCCGGACTCGGCACGCCGGACCTCGCCGGGATCGCCGCGGGCACGGCCCCGGCGCCGTACCTGCTCTCGGATCTCGCCGACGACACCGTCGGGCTGTTCGACGCGCTCGGGTTCGCGAAAGCGCACGTGGTCGGCGCGTCGATGGGCGGGATGATCGCGCAGCAGATCGCGATCGATCATCCGGACCGGCTGCTGAGCCTGACGTCGATCATGTCGACGACCGGCGACCCGTCGGTCGGCCAGGTCTCCCCCGCCGCGCTCGCGACGCTCACCAAGCCGGCGGCGGAAACGCGCGAGGAGCAGATCGAACAGAGCATCGCGAACTACCGCGTGACGGGATCGCCGGGCTACCCGGCCACCGAGGAATACCTGCGGCGCAAGGCGACCCGGAGCTACGACCGGGGCCGCAACCCGGTCGGGATGCAGCGGCAGGCCGCCGCCGTCGTCGCGTCGGGCGACCGTACTGAACGGCTGCACGACGTGCGCGTGCCGACCGTCGTGCTGCACGGCGACTCCGACGTGATGATCGACGTCAGCGGCGGGAAAGCCACCGCGGCGGCGATCCCGGACGCGGAACTGGTCATCGTCCCCGGCATGGGCCACGACCTGCCGGAACCGCTGTGGCCCGAGATCGTGGCCGCGATCGTGCGCGCGACCGCTCGCGCCTGAGGGGTCAAGAAGCCGTCAAAAACGAGCGCCGGGGCGTACGGAACTTGTCCGCGCGCCCTCTCTTACGCGCCCGCGCGAGGTGCCATGGGGCATGCGTACTGAAGGACGGCTGGCTGGTGGATTCGGTTTCCCGCTCGGTTGCGTGGCGGTGGCGACGGCCGCGATCGCGGCGGACCTCGCCGGGGCCACGACGCATCCGGGTTACGCCGTGGTGGCCGTGGCGCTCGCGGTCTGCGCAGTGGCAGTCATCACGACCCCGCTCGCCGCGGCCGGGGTGGCGGCGGTGGGCTGGGCGGTGCTTTCCGGCTTCGTCTACGGCCGCGCCGGGGACTTGCTTTTCGACGCGACGACCGGCTGGGTCGCGGTGGTCTTGGCTGGTGCGGGGGTGTTCGGGCTCGTGCTCGGCGCCGGATGGCGGATGGTTCAGCGGGTTCGCCCGGCCTACGCGGAAGTGGTCGTCCCGGCTCCGCGGCAGGCGGCCGAACCGGACCACCGCCGGGTGGCATCGCTCTGAAATGGCTCGCCAAGGCGGGCTGAGGGCGCCAGGCTGGCGGGGTATCACGTCGTCACCTTCGGAGGTCAGCCATGAGTGAAGCGCAACCGGCACCCAGCGACGGGGAGGGCGACGTCAAGCGGAAGTTCCGCGAGGCTCTGGAGCGGAAGCAGGCCAAGTCGCGGGAAGGCGCCGCGCATGAGAACGCGGGGCAGCAGGGGCAGCATGCGCATGGGCCTGCGGCTAACAAGCGGACGTTTCGGCGGAAGAGTGGCTGAACGCTCCTAGGGGAGCGGGGGCACCCCGAAGCTTGAGTGTGACTACGGGCGGAGGGTGCTTGTCAAGGCGGGAAAGATGCCTTGACAAGCACCCTCCTCCCTGGTTTTTGGTTTGTATTGGGGGGCGGGGGTGGTT
>NZ_JBVJOE010000023.1:38895-42844 GCF_055583325.1 Amycolatopsis sp. NPDC104775 | reverse complement strand
TCCGGCGCGATGTACGCCTCAATACCGATGATCGGCTTGATCCCGTGCTTCTTCGACGTCTGATAAAACTCGTCCCCGCCGTACATGTTCCCGTGGTCGGTCATCCCGACCGCGGGCATGCCCAGCCGGGCCGCCTCCGCGAACAAGGGTCCGATCTTCGCCGCACCGTCCAGCATCGAATACTCGGTGTGCACGTGCAGGTGGACGAAAGAATCGTTCGACACCAGCGAAAACCTCCCCTAAGCGGACTGCTTCCCGGCTCCGGTCGACACGGCGGGCCCGGGCTGTCCACCCTAGTCCGCCGCCGACCCAGCGCTGCGGCTGGGCGCTCCGGGCACATCCTCCCTCCGAACCGCCGGGCCGCGGCCCCGACGCGCCGGGCGGCGGGGCCGGACGCGTTCCCGGTGATGATCACCGGCGGCCCTGTCTCCTGAATCGCTCACCCGGACACGGTCGCACCCGGCACCGACAAAACCGGGGCCGCCGGAAGCCGGGTCCGCGCAAAGTCACCCGGGAGCGTGAACCAGCCCACAACCGCCGAGCAAGGGGCCGGGGCATCGCTTGACAGCGGCCGGGCCGGAACCGACGATCCGTCGGGTGAACCTGTCTGACAGCCGGGCAGCCGGACCGCTCCCCCGGCGGGTCAGTGCGATGGAGGCCGTCCTGGCCCATCTGCGGCAGGCGATCGAGCACGGCGAGTACGCGGTCGGCGACCAGCTGCCGTCCGAGGCCGCGCTGAGCAGGCAGTTCGAGGTCAGCCGCTCGGTCGTGCGCGAGGCGCTGCGCGGGCTGCAGGCACTCGGGCTGACCGTGTCGCGCACCGGCCGCGGCACGTTCGTCACCGCGAGCGGCCCCCCGGAGAACCCTACGTTCGGCGATTACTCGGCCCGCGACCTGGTCGAAGTGCGCAGGCACGTCGAGGTGCCGGTGGCCGCCTTCGCCGCGCGCCGCGGCAAACAGGACCAGCTCGCGCTGCTGCGCGACCTCGTCGACCGGATGGACGCCGAGACCGGGGACGCCGCGTGGGTGGCGCTCGACTCACAGTTTCACGTCACGATCGCACGGGCATCAGGCAATCCGGTGTTCGCGAAGGTGATCGAGGAGATCCGTGACGCGCTGGCCCGCCAGTCGGCGTTCCTGAACCAGCTCGGCGGGCGGCGCGCGCAGTCGAACGTCGAGCACCGGCGCATCGTCACGGCGATCGCCGAAGGCCGAGAAGATGCGGCCGCGGCCGCGATGACCGAGCATCTCGATCACGTCGAGAAGACCCTGACCACGATCGTCCGACCGGCGCGCGCCGGCGAAGCAGAAACAGGTACCACCGCGTGACTGAAGAAACCCTGCCCGCGAAAGCCGAGGCGGACACCGCCGACGCGGGCGACGCCGGATACCGCAAGGCGCTGAAATCCCGGCACATCAACATGATCGCCATCGGCGGCGCGATCGGCACCGGCCTGTTCCTCGGCGCGGGCGGACGGCTCGCGCAGGCCGGCCCCGCGCTCGCGATCGTGTACGCGGTGTGCGGGCTCTTCGCCTTCTTCGTGGTGCGCTCGCTCGGCGAACTGATCCTGCACCGGCCGTCGTCCGGCGCGTTCGTTTCGTACGCGCGCGAGTTCATGGGTGAGAAGGGCGCGTACGTCGCCGGCTGGATGCACTTCCTGAACTGGTCGACGACCGGCATCGCGGACATCACCGCCATCGCGCTGTACGCCCACTTCTGGTCGTTCTTCACCCCGATTCCGCAGTGGGTGCTGGCGCTGATCGCGCTGGCGGTCGTGCTGTCGCTGAACCTCGTCTCGGTGAAGCTGTTCGGCGAGATGGAGTTCTGGTTCTCGATCGTCAAGGTCGCGGCGCTGGTGCTGTTCCTGCTCGTCGGCATTTTCCTGCTGGTGACGCAGCATCCGATCGACGGCCACGCGCCCGGCCCGCAGCTGATCGCCGACCACGGCGGCGTCTTCCCGGCGGGCATCGTGCCGATGATCCTGATCGTGCAGGGCGTCGTGTTCGCCTACGCATCGTGCGAGCTGGTCGGCGTCGCGGCGGGCGAGACGGAGAACCCGAAGAAGATCGTGCCCAAGGCGATCAACTCGATCATGTGGCGGATCGCGCTGTTCTACGTCGGTTCGGTCGTGCTGCTGGCGATGCTGCTGCCGTGGGACGCATACTCGGCCGACCAGAGCCCGTTCGTGACGGTGCTGGCGAAACTGGGCGTGCCCTACGCGGACAGCATCATGAACCTGGTCGTGCTGACCGCCGCGCTCTCGAGCCTCAACTCCGGCCTGTACTCGACCGGGCGGATCCTGCGCTCGATGTCGATGGCCGGGTCCGCGCCGAAGTTCACCGGCGTGATGAACCGCAACCAGGTGCCCTACGGCGGGATCCTGCTCACGTCGTCGGTCTGCGTGGTCGGCGTCGGGCTGAACTACGTGGTGCCGAAGGACGCGTTCGAGATCGTGCTGAACTTCGCCGCCGTCGGCATCCTCGGCACCTGGGCGATCATCGTGCTGAGCCATCTGCTGTTCGTGCGCAAGGCCAAGCGCGGCGAGGTGACCCGGCCGCACTTCCGGCTGCCGTTCTCGCCGTACACCGAAATCGCGACGCTGGTGTTCCTCGCCGCCGTCGTCGTCCTGATGGGCTTCGACAAGACCGGCCGGATCACCCTGATGGCGCTTCCGGTGATCATCGTCGCGCTGGTGGCCGGCTGGTTCGGCGTGCGCAAGCGGATCGACATGAGCGCGTTCGACAAGGCAGAAGCGTCGTGATCCCCGAGGAACGCGAACCGCGGCACGTCCCGCTGGTCCACCTTTTGCGCGACGGCATGGTCGAAGGCGTCCACCACGGTTCGGTCGTCGTGCTAGCTCCCGACGGTTCGACCCTGTTCGAGGCGGGCGACCCGGACGTCGCGATGTACCCGCGCTCGACCGCGAAACCGTTGCAGGCCACCGCGATGGCCCGCCTCGGACTGCGCCTGGACCCGTCCGGTTTCGCCATCGCCGCGGCCAGCCACTCCGGCGAACCGCGGCATCTCGAGGCAGCGTCCGCCGTGCTGACGAGCCACGACTTCGCCGAAACCGACCTAGGCAACCCCGCCGACCTGCCGTACGACCCGGTCGAGCGCGACGCCTGGATCGCCGCAGGACGGCAGCCGTCCCGGCTCGCGCACAACTGCTCGGGCAAGCACGCCGCAATGCTGGCCGTCTGCCAAGAGCAGCAATGGGACGTCGACGGCTACCTCGATCCGGCACACCCATTGCAGCGCGCGATCCGGGAAACCGTCGAGGACCTGACCGGGCAAACCGTGCCACGCGTGGCCACGGACGGCTGCGGTGCGCCACTGTTCGCGCTCTCTCTGCGAGGTTTGGCGAAGGCTGCTTCGCGAATCGCGACCGCACCGGAGGGTTCGCCAGAATCATTGGTAGCCAACGGAATCCGGCAACACCCAGACCTGGTAGCCGGAAGCCGCCGCGACGTCACCCGCCTCATGCGGGCCGTGCCAGGAATGATCGCGAAGGACGGTTTCGAAGCCGTACAGCTCGCCGCGCTGCCAAACGGAACCTCGGTAGCGCTGAAGATCGCGGACGGCGGCGACCGGGCAAGGCCCGCCGTACTCGCAGCGGCGCTGACACGAGCAGGAGTCGATCCGGACTTGCTGGCCCCGTTCAACAACCCCGCTCTCCAGGTAACGGACGCACTCGCCGCCTAGCTCCGTGAGGGGAACCCTCACGGACTCTGATTCCCCTAGGGTTCCCCTCACGACCCACCCAGCGCCCCACCAACCCCGCAACCGACGTACCCAACCGTCGAGGCACCCACACCCTCCCCCGCACCCCGATACGAAGCCTTCTCTGCGGTTCGGGGTGCCCCCCGCAACCACCCCCGGCGCAACGTCGCCCCCCCCCAGGCCACAAGACAAACCAGAAGCGACAGCACCTGAACCCCCATCACCAAG
>NZ_JBVJOE010000023.1:0-38885 GCF_055583325.1 Amycolatopsis sp. NPDC104775 | reverse complement strand
CTCTCCCCCCCTGTTGGTTGTGTGGTTTTTGTCCGCCCTCCCCCCCCCCCCACCCCCCCCCCCCGAACCGTCAGCACAATCCCGCTTCGGGGTGCCCCACGCAACCACCCCAGGCGCAATGTCGCCCCCCCCAGGGCGACGAGCCGCCCCCACAGCAAAAAGCGAACCCCTAACAACTCGCGTACGTTCGATCACGTGCTGAACCGAATCGTCGACCGGCTGCTCGGTCTCCCCGCCGCCAAGGGCCCAGCCCCGGCCGCCGCCAAGGGCCTTCGCATCCCGATGCCCGACGGCGTGCACCTCCTGGCCGACCGCTACACCCCCGCGGGCCTGACGACCGGCCCCGTCGTGCTCATCCGCACCCCCTACGGCCGCACCGGCCCTCTCGCCAAGCTCTTCGGCGAAACCTTCGCCCGGCACGGCCTGCAAACCGTCCTTCAAAGCACCCGCGGCACCTTCGGTTCGGAAGGCGAGTTCCGCCCGTTCCACACCGAACGCGAGGACGGCATCGCCACCGCCGAATGGCTGCGCGCCCAGCCCTGGTGCGACGGACGCGTCGCCATGGCGGGCGCGAGCTACCTCGGCCACACCCAATGGGCGGTCGGCCCGTATCTCGACCCTCCGCTGGAAGCCATGTGCCTCGCGATCACCGCGTCCGAATTCGTCAGCACGTTCTATCCGGGCGGGGTGCTCGCGGCGGACAACATGGTGTCCTGGTCGGCCATGATCGGGAAACAGGAGGAGCGGTTCGCCGCGCTGCCGAACCCATTGCAGAAGCGGCGCACGCGCAACGCGATGGCCTACCTGCCAATCGCGGGCGCGGATGTGGCGGCGATCGGCAAACCGGTGCAGTTCCTGCAGGACGTCACCGAGCACGCGGATCCGGACGACGATTTCTGGCAGATGTCCGACCACAGCGCCGAAGTCGCGAAGCTCGGCGTGCCGGTCAGCATGGTCACCGGCTGGTACGACCTGTTCATCCGCACGCAGCTGCGGGACTTCCGCACGCTGCAGGACGCCGGAAAATCGCCGCGGATCACGATCGGGCCGTGGGCGCACGGCGACCCGGCCAGCTTCCCCGTGCTGATCCAGGACCAGCTCGGCTTCCTGCGCGCGCATCTCGCCGACGACCGCACTCAGCTGCAGCGTTCGCCGGTGCGGATTTTCTTGCAGCAGGCGTCCACTTGGCTTGATTTCGACCATTGGCCGCCCGCTTCCGAGCCCACGCACGCCCACCTGCGCCCGGTCGGCGGCCTCGGCGAAACGGTGCCCGGCGAGGCGCTGCCGACGCCGTTCACCTACGACCCGGCGGACCCGACCCCGGCCGTCGGCGGGCCGCTGCTGATGGGAAAGAACAAGCAGCGCGACAATTCCGCGGTCGAGGCGCGCGACGACGTGCTGGTGTTCACCGGCGAGCCGCTGCTGCACGACGTCGACGTGATCGGCGACGTGTCCGCCACTGTGTACGTGCGGACCGAACTGGCCGACGCCGATGTGTACGTGCGGCTGTGCGACGTCGATCCCAGCGGTATCTCGCGCAACGTAACCGACGGCATCCTGCGGCTGCGCCCCGGCGTGCCCGAAGCTGATGCCGACGGTGTGGTGCGCGCCGAGGTGGAACTCGACCCGACCGCCTACCGGTTCCGCCGCGCGCACCGGTTGCGCGTTCAGATCGCGGGCGGCGCGTTCCCGCGATTCGCGCGCAATCACGGTACGGGAGAACGGGTTTCGTCCGCGGTGCGCGGCACGCCGAACCGGTTCGAGGTGTTCCACGACGCGACCCGGCCGTCGCGGGTCACGCTGCCGGTCTTTACTCCGTGACCACGCGCTGATGCGTCGTCAGCCTGCCGTCGTCGTGCAGCACGTGCAACAGCAGCGACGGCGGGCTGACGAAGTCCAGCGGCCCGCCTTCGGCCCAGCCGCGACCCGAGCCGGGTTCCACCGGCAGCAGTGATCCGGACACCACACCCGGCGCGATCCGCACCGGCACGCCCGCGAACTCCGTCGCCGCGCCGGTGTGCACGTGCCCGCACAGCAACGCCGCCACGCCGGGGTGCCGCTGCAGCACGGCGGCGAGGCGGTCTTCGCCGGTTTGGCGGATCGCGTCCACCAGCGTCACGCCGACGTCGAGCGGCGGGTGATGGAACGCAACGAACGACGGGCCGTCGTGACCGGCGAGAGTGTCGTCCAGCCAGGCGAGCGTCTCATCGGCGAGGTAACCGGCCCCTTTGCCCGGGATCGTCGAATCGCACGACACGAGCAGCACCCCGGCCACCTCGGTCGCGGAGTTCACCGGAGCGTCGCTGGCCGGTTCCCCCAGCAGCGCCTCGCGAAACTGCTCTCGGACGTCGTGGTTGCCGGGGCAGACCACCACTGGCACCGAGAGGTCCAGCAGTTCGGCCGCGCGACGGTATTCCTCGGGCAGGCCGTGATCGGCGATGTCACCGGTGGCGAACACGGCGTCGACCGGCTTTTCGAGGTTGCGCAGGTACCTCGTCACCGCGGCGGCCCGTGCGTCCGCGCGCTCGCCGCCGTCGAGGTGGATGTCGGACAAATGCGCGAAAACCCGCACCGGATCAGCTCTCCTTCAAGTACGCCAAGGCTTTCACCCAGTTCCGCACGAGCAGCGCGGACGCGCCGGGCAGGTCGTTCGCCCGCAGCGCCGCCGCGATCTCGCGGTGTTCGGCCACGCTCTCCGCCACACGGTCCCGCCCGCCGAAGTATGCCGTCTCGTAGCGTTTGAGCAATGGCTTCGTCTGCTCGATCAAACGCAGCAGATGCGGGTTGTCGCAGCGGGACGTGAGCAGTGCGTGCCAGCGGTCGTCCGCCGCGGTCACGTCGGCGGAATCGGCCAGCTCGTCGGAAATCCGGTCGAGCGCGTCCGGGAGCGAGGCGAGCTCGAGCGGCGACGTCCAGCGCAGCGCGAGCGCTTCCAGTTCGGCGACCAGCGGGTACAGCCGGCGCGCCTCCTGCGGGTCGAGCGGCGCGACCAGGAATCCGCGCCCCGGCGCGGCGACGAGCAGTCCCCGGTCGGCCAGCCCGATCAGCGCCTCGCGCAACGGGGTCCGCGACACGCCCAGCTCGCTGGCCAGGTGGACCTCGTTGACGCGGGTGTCCGCGGGGAGCCGTCCGTCGAGTACGCGCGCGGTGATCTCTTCGAAAAGTTCACCACGCATGAGTCTCTTGACCATGCCGGAGAGTATTGCACACAGATCGCCTGTACTGTATTCAGTTCATATGGCCAGCACTTTCGATGTCGAGCGCGCAAGGTACGAAACGCCCGGATGCGTCGGAGTCACGCACTTCAACAACGCCGGCTCTGCCCTGCCGCCCGCGCGCGTCACCGACACCGTGATCGACTACCTGCGCACCGAATCCCTGCTCGGCGGCTACGAAGCGGCCGAACAGGCCAAGGACCGCATCGAAGGCGTGTACACCTCGGTCGCGCGCCTGCTCAACGCCGCTCCCGACGACATCGCGCTCAGCGACAACGCGACCCGCTCGTGGCAAGCGATCTTCTACGCGCTGCCCTTCGGCCCGGGCGACCGAATCCTCACCGCGCGCGCCGAATACGCCAGCAACGCCATCGCCTACCTCCAGATCGCGCGCCGGACCGGCGCGACCGTCGAGGTCGTGGACAACGACGAAACCGGCCAGCTCGACGTCGAAGACCTGCGCCGCCGGATCGACTCCGACGTCAAGCTCATCGCGGTGACCCACGTGCCGACGCAGGGCGGTTTGGTGAACCCCGCCGAGGAAATCGGCGCCGTCGCGCGCGAAGCGGGCATTCCATTCCTGCTCGACGCGTGCCAGTCGGCCGGTCAGCTGGACCTCGACGTCGAACGCATCGGCTGCGACGCGCTGACCTCCACCGGTCGCAAGTACCTGCGCGGCCCCCGCGGCACCGGCTTCCTGTACGTGCACCCGCGGCTGCGCGACCGCCTCGAACCGGCGATGCTCGACCTGCACTCGGCCCAATGGACCTCCCCCACTGAGTACGTGGTCGACCCGACCGCGAAGCGATTCGAGGTGTGGGAACGCGATTACGCCGCCGTGCTCGGCCTCGGCGCGGCAGTGGACTACGCGATGGAATGGGGCCTGCCCGCGATCGAAGACCGAGTCGCCGCACTGGCCGCGACGCTGCGTTCCCGCCTGGCCGACCTGGACCGAGTCACCGTGCACGACGCGGGCGCGCGCAAGTGCGGCCTCGTGACGTTCAGCGTCGACGGAGTGCCCGCGGACGAAATCAAGGACCGACTGAACGCGGCGAAGATCAACACGAGCGTCGCGCACCCGTCGTCGGCGCAATACGACTTCACCGAGCGCCGCCTGCCGGACCTGGTGCGCGCTTCGGTGCACTACTACAACACCGAGGAGGAAATCGACCGGCTGATCGGCGAGGTCGCCGCGCTCGCGCGCTGAGGTCGCTGAGGACCACTCGTTCGGAGCAGTATCCAGCACCGCCGAAGCCGCCTCTTGTCTCGCGTACACCCGCGGAGTGCGCTGCGGCCGGGCCTGTCGAGGGGGCAGGCCCGACGGGGCAAGCGGAGGGACGAGAAGGCCTCCTGGGCCGGGACCGATGGGGGAGTCCTGGCTCAGGGGGCTTTCTCTTGCGCCAGGAAGCTAAGCGCGCGTCAGCTTGTGCACGCGGTAGCTCTCGTAGGCGAAATCGGCTTTGGCCGCCAGTGACGCGACCAGGTTGTTCGCCGCGAACCGCTTTTCCAGGTCGTATCCGGCCTTTTCGGCCGCGCTCGAACTCACCAGATAGCAGCGCCCCACGGGCTTGAGCAGCCGCGGAAGCAAGTCGACGAACGCATTGGTGGCGACCAGTCCTGGGTCGAACAGCGCTTCGGTCAAGGCGCCTACGTCTGCCGAAACCGGGAGCAGCGGCGGATTGGCGATGACGAGATCGAACGTCTCCCCCGGTTCGACCGTCTCCTCGACCGTGCCGATCCAGCCGCGCACCCGGTCGGCCACGCCGTTCAGCCGGGCGTTGCCCTCCGCGCAAGCGATCGCCGGAGCGGAGATGTCCACCAGGACCGCTTCGGCGGCACCGTGCGTCGCGGCGAGGATGCCCAGCGCCCCGCTCCCGGCGAACGCTTCGAGCACGCGCTCGCCGGGCCGGAAATCCACGGCGTCCAGCAGGAGCGGCGAAACGTTGGTCAGCGCCGGGCAGAACACGCCCTCGGTCAGCCGCAGCCGGATCCCGCCGAATTCGCAGGCGAACGGATACTCGAGCCGCTCGTGTTTGGCGACAAGCGCCCGGGCCGGGGCAAGATCACAAGGCTCCGCGAGCTCGCGAATCGACGTCCGCACGGCCGGGGGAAACGATCTTGGCAGTTCTCGCGCCATGCTCGCTCAGCAATTCTGGAGTAGCGACCGGAAGCTCGCGCATGCGGTGACCGTGCGTGAGCGACCGGGAGCCTACTCGGTGCCGAGCGCCGCCTTACGTCCGGCTCGCGCCCGCCTCTTCGGCTTCGTTCTCCAGCGTGTCGATGTAGCGTTCCACCTTGGGCATGACGAGCCCGGTGCGCTGCTTCACCTGGTCGTACATGGTGTTGACCAATTCCGCGGCCTCCGCCGGAGTGAGCGGGTCCTCCCGGATCACGGTGAAGCCGTAATCCTCCGGATCCACCTCGCCCTCCAATTCGCCGGGCAGCATTTTTTCCAGCAAATCAGCACCTCCGTCCGTCGTCCAGGATACCAAGATCACAAAAAGAGCACGGGAGAAATTCCCAGCGCCAGCGATTTGAGCTGAGTCCGCACCAGCGGCGAGTCGATCAGATTGTGCTGCGCCGACAGTTTCGGCTGCGACGAACTGAGCGTCACGCAGCCCAGCGCCTCGCCGGACTCCGACTTGACCACCAAACCGATCACCTGGGCGTAGGTGTGCGAAAGTTTCAGCGCGTCGGCCCGTTCCAGATTGTGCGTCAACGCGGGCGAATGCGTTTTCCAGACATGCGCGTTGCGGTCCCGCAGCGCTCGCTTGTAGGCCGGGTCGTCGATGCTGAGAGTGACGAATTCCGCCTGGTCGTTGTTCAGCACGCACAGCCCGACGAGACCGCGCCCCTTCTTGAAGGTGACCCCGCTCGGCATACGCCTGACCAGCCCGAACGCCACTGCTCGCTGGAAGGCGGGACGGATCACCCACCCGCCGAACCTCCGGAACGGCTTCCAGCCGACGACCCTCTTCAACGCGCGCCTGAGCCGGTACGGGAGCAGCCGCCGGTACCACCGGGGCACGACCCACACGTGCACGACCAGGCTGAGCACCTCCTCGGAAAGGTGCTTGTCCTTGACCACGTTGATCAGGGTCTGCTGCGCCCACCCCACGATCTGCTCTTTGCGCCACTCCCGCGGGCCGGAAATCCATTTCTGCACGGAATTCACCCGCTGGACGAGCGTGGCGCAGGTGAGGACGACCGACGAGCTGATCGAACCGAGGGTCGGATGGGCGAAACTGCCGGTGAGCGAAACGAAAGCCGCCGCCACCACCACGAGAACCGCGATCAAGACCGCGATTTTCATCCGCCTCGCCCCCTCGTGCCGCGGGCCGTTGCCCCAACCGCCCGACGTTCGCAGACTGACAGCCTCCTGGTCGGGATGCGCTCGCGTGCTGTTACGCCCCGGCAGGAGACCGCTCCGGCTCGTGACGGTTTCGAAACGTTTCCGGCAGGCGAGACAAAACCGCCGGACCCGCGCGCTCAAGATCGGCAACGCCGTTTCGCGCGGTATTTCCGAAATCCTCGCTTGATCCATTCCGCGCCGCCGGTAAGCTCTCCGGCATCGACACCTCGCGCGCACCCCAGCCGACCGCTTTCGTGTCGTATTCCCACGATTCCGACGAGCACAAGGCACACGTGCTCGAGTTCTGCACCCGGCTGCGGGAACAGGGCGTCGACGTCACGCTCGACCAGTGGGACGACGACGGCCGCCGGGATTGGTCGCTGTGGGCGCTGGAAAACATGGATCACGAATACGTCCTCGTGATCGCTTCGCCCGCCTACAAGCGCCGTGCCGAAGGCAAAGCACCCCCAGACGAAGGTCGCGGGGCGCAGTGGGAGGGCGCGATCCTGCGGGACCGGCTCACCCAGAACCGGCCGTACTGGACCCGCCGGATCCTTCCGGTCGTCCTGCCCGGCGGATCGGTCGGCGACATCCCGGCGTTCCTCACTCCCTTCAGCACGACCCACTATCTGCTGCCCGATCTCACCCCCGGCGGATTGGCGTACCTCCTCAGCTCGCTGTACGGCCTCGGCTTGCCCAAACCTCCGCTCGGCCGCTTCGACGGCCCCCACGCACTGCCGCGCATCGTCGCCGCCGATCGCGAGTCGCTGCGCGCGCGAACTCTCCAGCCGGTCGACCGGTCGAAGCTCCTCAACGACGCCCGGACGGTCCGCACGACCCGTTCCGCCGTCGACGGCCGAGAGCAAGCGCTCGCGCTCACCGGCGCTGGCGGGATCGGCAAAAGCGTCTTGCTGGGTCAGCTGCTCGACCGGTTCGAGACCGAGTTCGCGGAAGGCGCGGCAGTCCTTGTCGTGGCCGCCAGCGTCCAGCCCGGCGCACTCGACGGAGACCTCGCCGAGGTCGACCGTGCGCTGGGAATGGCTGCGGACCGCGCACTCGGCCAGGGCGGGCTCATCGCCTTGCTGAGAGTCCTGCGGGCCGCGCACGGGAAAGCGACGCTAGTGCTGGACACTCTCGACCTGCTGGTCGAGCCGGCCACGCTCACCGGGCTGGCCGCGATACTCGCCGAGGCCCTCGAGATCGGCGAAGTGGTTTTCACCTGCCGTACTCACGAATTCGAGCACTACCTGCGCGACACCGAACGCAGTGCGCCGCGATTGGCGGGACGGCTCACCGAGTTCGTGCTGCCGCTGCTCGAACCGGCCGAGATCGTGGACTGGGCGCGGCGGTTCCTGGCCGGACAGGACGGCGACGACGACCACGCGGCGTTCCTCCAGTCGCTCCAGGGCGGGGTCGCCGAGGACGGCCCGTTGCGGCACGTGTGCGCCCTTCCGGTCCGGCTGGCGCTGACCTGCCGCACGTTCGGCGCGCTGGGCCGGGTGCCCGAGGACCTGACCGTCACCGGCCTCTACCAGGCGTACTGGAACACCCGGGTGCGGGAGCACGCGGGAATCGCCGGAAGCCCGGAAGGCGACCGCAAGGAACAGGCGGCGCTGCGGGTCGCGGCCAAGGTCGTCACTGACGCGGGCGCGGTTCGGCTCCGAGTGCCGAAAGGCTTGCTCGAAGACGCCGACCTGCGGGGGCTTCGCCTGCTGGACAGCGAGGGGGTGCTCCGCGACCGGGACACGTCGTGGGAGTTCTTCCACCAGACTTTCGCTGAATACGCCCACGGCAGATGGCTTCTCCTGCGCGGCGCCGATTCAGCCGAGGTCGCGACGCTGATGGCGCGGCTGACGACCCGCGGCAGCCCGCTGTGGCCAGTGGCCAGAACCTTGTTGCTGCAAGCCGGGTCCGCCGAGGAGTACCAGGAACTCGACGCCCTGCTCCCCTCGGAACTGGCCGAAGCCGCGGTGGTCCGGGTACTGGCTGCCCTGCAGCGCGACGAGCCCGAAGCGGTGCGCGGCGTGCTGGACGGCGTCGTCGATCAGCCCGCCCTCCTGCGCGAGACGTTGCCGGTGCTGGTCGACGTGCCGCCGAGACACCGTCCGGTCGTCTTCCGGCACGCGCTCCAGGTGCTGCGCCAGTACCCCAAAACGCTGGGAGATCCGGCGATCCGGGCGCTCGTCCCGCTCATGTCCCGGACGAACCCGGTCGAATGGTTCAGCGACGCCGTCGCCGCGGTGTTCGAGGTGAAAGGCGAACTCGGCGACGCCGCGACCGACGGAGCCCACGAACGGCTGGTGCTGCGGCTGGCCACCGGGCCGATGCCCGCCGAAATCCACCGCCTGCTGCGGGAGCGCTACCGAGCGTTCGGACCGCTGGGCCGGCGCGCGTGCCTCTACGGATACGCGGTCGCCCCCGCGCCGGAAGACGAGGTCAGCAAGATCGCTGAGATCGCTTTGCGCTCCGCGCGACCGCCCTTGCCGGACGACGACCTCGTCGCGTTCATGCTCGCCCTCTGGCGGTCGGAAAAGGTCCGCACCGCACGGGGTTGGACAGACTGGCGGGACATGCTGGCCGAACCGCTGCCCGCGGAATGGAACAACGGCCAGATCAAACTGGCGGTCCGGCTGGCGCTCGACGAACCGCCGATCGCGGACGAGGTGGTCGACGACGCGCTAGCCGGTTCGATCCGTTCCCCTGAACCGCACATCTCCGTCCTGGAGCAGTTCGCCGCCGAACGCCCCGCCTGGACCGCGCGGCGACTGCTCGCCGCCAAGCTTCCCCAGAACCGGGTAGCCGTCAACGCGATCGGCCGATGCGCGGCAGTCCTCGCCACCGGCGTCGACGCCGGTACCCGGTCCCGGCTCGGCTCCTGGCTGGAACCGGCGAAAAACCTGGTCCCGCGGACCATCTGGCCAGCGCTGGCCGTGCTGGCCGCCGACGACGAGTCGCGGCATCGCGCCTTGCTCGCCGAAGCCACCGCCGAGGAACTGCTTCCCGCGGTCAGAGAGGGGCTGACCAGCGCTTGGATCAGCGGAACCCCGCGCCCGCTGCTGGACCGGCTGGCCCGCGACCTGCGCGCGGTGATTTCTGCCCAGGACACCGACACCATGGAGCAATTGCGCGCCCGTCTTGAAGGGCGCTTGGCCGACAGCGACGAGACCGCCAGAAAGTGGATCGCCAACTGCCTGCTGACTGGCCACAGCCCCGCCGTGGCCGGGACCGCCGTCAAAACCATCGTGACGACGATCACCGACTTCCCCGCGGAGTTCGTCGCCTGGCTCGGCCCACTGCTTGACACCCCGCACACCGACGCCGCCACGCGGCTGGCCGAATTCCTCTCCCAGCCGGAACTCCCCGCCCTGCCCGCGGACTTGCCAGCCCGCTGCCTGCACCGGCTCCAGACCGCGGCAGGCAACGGAGAAGCGGCCACCCTTCAACGAGCCCTGCTGACCCTGCTGATCCGGCTCGACGACGCAACGGCACTCCCGGCGGAAACCGTGCTCGCCGTACACACCGTCGTGCGCGGCCGACTGCCGCTCGACCCGCGAGAACCGGCCACCCACGACCACTCCGCCGCGTTCCGCGATCTCGTGACGCTCTCCGGAACCCTGATGGCCCGGCGGCTCAGCGGCGAGCAGACCCGCTCCCTGCTGACCGACGTGCTCAGCACCCTGGACCCCGCCCGCCTGGGCAAGAAACTCCCCACCGCGATGCGCGCACTGATCCGAAGCCTGGCCGGCCGGGACCCGCGCGCCCTGCCGTGGCTGGAGGAGATCTTCGGCCTGCCGGACACGTCGGCCGCGGTGCGCCAGGCAATCGCGGAGACCTTCCTGCTTCTGGACGGCACAGCGGCGGACGGCCGGGCTGCGCGCCTGGCGGGGCATCCGGAGTGTCCGGCTGAGGTGGCGACGTTTATCGCGGCCCGGATCGCGTCGTGAGGGGCGGGACGGCTGCGGACCTCGGCCCCGCACAGCAAAACCCCATCCGGTGAAACCTCTACCGGATGGGGTCAGGCCAGCCACGGTGGGCGCAGCAGGGATCGAACCTGCGACCGCTCGGGTGTAAACCGAGTGCTCTCCCGCTGAGCTATGCGCCCGCACGCCGGAACGGAGCGACCCCGTCCCGGCGGACGAAAAAAGATCAGGCAGTCAGTTCCTCGACGGCCTTCTTCCACCCAGCCTGGTCGCGCGCCTCGCCCGGCGCGTTGACCTCGGCGAAGCGGACCACGCCTTCGGTGTCGATCAGGAAGGTGCCGCGGACGGCGAGCCCGGCCTGGTCGTTGAAGACGCCGTACTTCTGGGCCACCTCGCCGTGCGGCCAGAAGTCCGACAGCAGCGGGAACTGGTAGCCCTCCTGCTCGGCCCACGCCTTGAGCGAGAACGGCGTGTCGACCGAGACGCCCAGCACCTGGACGCCCTTGCCGTCGTAGTCGCCGAACTCGTCGCGCAGCTGGCACAGCTCGCCGGTGCAGATCCCGCTGAAGGCGAACGGGTAGAACACCAGCAGGACCGGCTTGTCGCCCTTGAACTGCGACAGCGTGACCGGCTGCTTGTTGTAGTCGTTGAGCGTGAAGTCAGGGGCCTGCGAACCGACCTCGACGGCCATACCGGCGATTCCTCTCCAGAGCGGACACGAGCGTGCCCGCCCACCCTATCGCGGCCTCAGCGCTGCTTGGCTTTCGAGGACTTCGGCGACACCAGCCGGGTGCCCAGCCAGCCCGGGCCCACGCTGATGTTCGCCGTCTGGGCGAGCCCGACCTGGGGCACCGCCTCGGCGATGTCGCTGGGCTCGACGTGCCCGGGCTGCCCGGTCTTCGGGGTCAGCACCCAGATCACGCCGTTCTCGTCCAGCGGGCCGCGGGCGTCGACCAGCGCGTCTCCGAGGTCTCCGTCGTTGTCGCGCCACCACAGCAGCACAACGTCGATGACCTCCTGCGCGTCTTCGTCGAGGAGCTCACCGCCGATCGTTTCCTCGATCGCCGCGCGGATGTCGTCGTCGACGTCATCGTCCCAGCCGATCTCCTGGACCACCATGTCCGGCTTGATGCCAAGGCTCTCGGCGACGCCGGCGTTGCCTGCGTCTCCCGCGGCGACCACTGCTTCCACTCCTCCAACTACGACGGAGCGCGGCGGTAGGTCCGCCGCACTCGGATACACGGTTGTCGAACAGCGAACACTGACGCGGCGCTGCGCGCAACCGTCCACACCGGATCTTTGGCAAGTCGTGTCTGCAGCGTAGGGGCTTGCCGCCGCACTGCCCGACTCCGGGTGGCACTCAGTACCCCACCACTGCGGAGCCCTCCCCGGGAGCCTCCTTTAGGGTGGAGAGAGAAAAACGCGCGCGCGATACACCGTGCGCGGGGAGTGGCGAAACTCGGGCGGCCGATGTTACCGGGCAGTACAGGTGACGGGAACCCCAACCGGGACGACCATGGACGTCGGCGAGCACTCCCGCCCACCAGCTACAACGGCTACAACCAGCTACAAGGAGACCCCTTGGCCCCGCAGAACGACGGCGCCTCCGGCAAGGAGACCCCGGCTCGCGTACGCGTCATCCGTGACGGACTCGCTGCGCACCTTCCCGACATCGACCCGGAAGAGACCAGCGAATGGCTGGACTCCTTCGACGAGGCGCTGGCCCGAGGGGGCCAGCAGCGGGCCAGGTACCTGATGCTGCGCATCCTCGAGCGCGCCCGGGAACGCAACGTCGGCGTCCCGGCGCTCACCTCGACCGACTACGTGAACACGATCCCCACCGAGAACGAGCCGTGGTTCCCGGGCGACGAGGAGATCGAGCGCCGCTACCGCCGCTACATCCGCTGGAACGCGGCGATCATGGTGCACCGCGCGCAGCGGCCGGGCGTCGGCGTCGGCGGCCACATCTCCACCTACGCCTCGTCGGCGGCGCTGTACGAGGTCGGCTTCAACCACTTCTTCCGCGGCAAGGACCACTCCGGCGGCGGCGACCAGGTCTTCTTCCAGGGCCACGCCTCTCCCGGCATGTACGCCCGCGCGTTCCTCGAGGGCCGCCTCACCGAGCAGCAGCTCGACGGGTTCCGCCAGGAATTCAGCCACGCGGGCGAGGGCGGCGGCCTCCCGTCGTACCCGCACCCCCGGCTGATGCCGGAGTTCTGGGAGAACCCGACGGTGTCGATGGGGCTCGGCCCGATGAACGCGATCTACCAGGCGCGGTTCAACCGCTACCTGCGCGACCGCGGCATCAAGGACACCTCCGACCAGCACGTCTGGGCGTTCCTCGGCGACGGCGAGATGGACGAGGCCGAATCGCGCGGCCTGATCCACGTGGCCGCGGGCGAGGGACTGGACAACCTGACCTTCGTGATCAACTGCAACCTGCAGCGGCTCGACGGCCCGGTGCGCGGCAACGGCAAGATCATCCAGGAGCTCGAGGCGTACTTCCGCGGCGCGGGCTGGAACGTGATCAAGGTCATCTGGGGCCGCGAGTGGGACTCGCTGCTGCACGCCGACCGCGACGGCGCGCTGGTCAACCTGATGAACGTGACGCCGGACGGCGATTTCCAGACCTACAAGGCCAACGACGGCGCGTTCGTCCGCGAGCACTTCTTCGGCCGCGACCCTCGGACGAAGGACCTGGTCAAGGACCTGTCCGACGCCGACGTCTGGAACCTCAAGCGCGGCGGCCACGACTACCGCAAGGTGTACGCGGCGTACAAGGCGGCCATGGAGCACTCCGGCCAGCCGACGGTGATCCTGGCGCACACGATCAAGGGCTACGGCCTCGGCCCGGCGTTCGAGGGCCGCAACGCCACGCACCAGATGAAGAAGCTCACCCTCGACGACCTCAAGCTGTTCCGCGACACCCAGCGGATCCCGATCAGCGACGAGGAGCTCGAGCGCGATCCGAAGCTGCCGCCGTACTACCACCCGGGCCCGGATTCGCCGGAGATCGAGTACATGCGCGGCCGCCGCAAGGCGCTGGGCGGGTTCCTGCCGGAGCGCCGCCCGAAGACCGCCAAGGCGCTCGTGCTGCCCGGCGACAAGGTCTACGAGGGCGTCCGCAAGGGCTCGGGCAAGCAGGAGGTCGCCACCACGATGGCGATCGTCCGGCTCATCCGCGAGCTGGCGAAGGACTCGGAGATCGGCAAGCGGATCGTCCCGATCATCCCGGACGAGGCGCGCACGTTCGGCCTCGACTCGATGTTCCCGACCGCCAAGATCTACAACCCGCACGGCCAGACCTACACCTCGGTCGACGCGAGCCTGATGCTGGCGTACAAGGAGTCCGAGAAGGGCCAGCTGCTGCACGAGGGCATCAACGAGGCGGGTTCCACCGCGTCGTTCACCGCCGTCGGCACGTCGTACGCGACGCACGGCGAGCCGATGATCCCGATCTACATCTTCTATTCGATGTTCGGGTTCCAGCGCACCGGCGACGGCCTGTACGCGGCGGCGGACCAGATGGCCCGAGGGTTCGTGCTCGGCGCCACCGCCGGCCGCACCACGCTGACCGGCGAGGGCCTGCAGCACGCGGACGGGCACTCGCTGCTGCTGGCGGCGACGAACCCGGCCGTGGTGGCCTACGACCCGGCCTACTCGTTCGAGATCGCGCACATCGTCAAGGACGGTCTGCGCCGGATGTACGGCGAGACCGGCCCGGACGGCAACGGCGAGAACATCTTCTACTACATCACCATCTACAACGAGCCCTACCAGCAGCCGGCCGAGCCGGAGAACCTGGACGTCGACGGCGTGCTCAAGGGCCTCTACCGGTACGCCGACGCGCCCGAGGGCGACGGCCCGGAGGTCCAGGTGCTGGTTTCCGGCGTCACGATGCCGGACGCGCTCAAGGCGCAGAAGATGCTGGCCGAGGAGTGGGGCGTGCGGGCCGCGGTGTGGTCGGCCACGTCGTGGGGCGAACTGCGCCGCGAAGCGGTCGAGATCGACCACGAGAACCTGCTGCACCCGGACCAGACGCCGCGGGTTCCGTACGTCACGCAGAAGCTGGCGGACGTCAGCGGCCCGGTCGTGGCGGTGTCGGACTGGATGCGCGCGGTGCCGGACATGATCCGCCCGTGGGTGCCCACCGACATGCTCACGCTCGGCACCGACGGGTTCGGCTTCTCCGACACCCGCCCGGCCGCGCGGCGCAAGTTCCTGGTGGACGCCGAGTCGATCACCGTCGGCGCGCTGTCCGCGCTCGCCAAGCGCGGCGAGTTCGACCAGGCGAAGGTCGCCGAGGCAGCCCGCCGCTACCGGCTCGACGACGTGGCGGCCGCCGGGCCGCAGACGTCCGACTCCGGCAACGCGTGACCGTCGCTTGACTCAAGGGACCCCTCCAGGACAGTGTCCTGGAGGGGTCCCTGCTTTAAGGTAGACATCGGATGTATCCCGATGTTCTGACGAAAGGTGGTCGAGCGTGACCCAGCGTCGCCTGCCCCGGCCCAGCGAGCTCAAAGAGATCCTGCGGCCGAAGCCGATCGTGCTCAACCCGACCGACCGGCGCCTGGCCGGCGCGCACACGATCGCCGACCTGCGGATGATCGCGCGCAAGCGCACCCCGCGCGCCGCGTTCGACTACACCGACGGCGCGGCCGAGCTCGAGGACAGCCTGCGCCGCGCCCGGCAGGCGTACCGCCGCGTGGAATTCCAGCCCAACGTGCTGCGCGGAGTGTCTGATGTGGACACCAGCAGGGAAATCCTCGGCAAGCGCTCGGCGCTGCCGTTCGCGTTCGCGCCCACCGGGTTCACGCGGATGATGCAGACCGAGGGCGAACGCGCGGTGGCCCGCGTGGCGCAGCGCAACAACATGCCGATGGCGCTTTCGACGATGGGCACCACGTCGATCGAGGACCTCGCGGCGGCCGCTCCGGACGCGCGCAAGTGGTTCCAGCTGTACGTGTGGCGCGACCACGGCGCGGGCGAAGATCTGATGAATCGCGCCTGGGAGAGCGGATACGACACCCTCCTGCTGACCGTCGACACCCCGGTCGCGGGCCAGCGGCTGCGCGACGTCCGCAACGGGCTCACCATCCCGCCCGCGCTCACGCTGAAAACCTTCGTGGACGGCGCGACGCACCCGGCGTGGTGGTTCAACCTGCTGACCACGGAGCCGCTGAACTTCGCGTCGCTCAACCACTTCGGCGGCACCGTCGCGGAACTGCTGGACAAGCTGTTCGACCCGACGCTGAACTTCGACGACCTCGACTGGGTGCGCCGGACCTGGCCGGGGAAGCTGGTGATCAAGGGCGTGCAGAACGTCGACGACGCCCGCGACGTGGTGAAACACGGCGCGGACGCGGTGCTGCTGTCCAACCACGGCGGCCGTCAGCTCGACCGCGCTCCGACGCCGATCGAACTGCTGCCCGCGACGCTGGACGAGATCCAGGACAGCGCCGAGGTGTGGGTCGACACAGGCATCCTGTCCGGCGGCGACATCGTGGCCGCGCTCGCCCGCGGTGCGAACGCGGTGCTGATCGGCCGCGCTTTCCTGTACGGCCTGATGGCCGGCGGCGAGCGCGGCGTGCAGCGGTGCGTAGACATCCTGCGCACCGAGATGATCCGCACGATGCAGCTGCTCGGGGTCCGGCGGGTCGACGACCTGCGCCCCACCCACGCGACGCTCCGCTGAGCCCGAGTCCGGGAAGGGGCTCCGCGTGGGAGTCCCTTCACCGCCGGACTGATGCAGTCGGCGTAATCGCGTATCCAGTGACGCACATCACGTCTCCTGCCCTCGGATAGTCCGAGGGAGGAGACCATGTCCGTCATGCTGAACCGCCGCGCGCTGGCGATGCTGCGCGCGATCGCCGCCGGCCGAGCCGAACTGACCCGCAGCTGTGAACCGGACCTGAGGGTCGACGGCCTGCCGTGCTGTGACCAGACGACCGCACACGACCTCGTCCGGGAAGGCTTGGTCCGCCCGGCGTCCGCACTGGGCGGCGCGGTCGGGCAGTGGACGCCGGCCGAGCTGACCCCGGACGGGCAGCTCGCGCTCGGCGTCTGAGGTCAGCGCGCCGCGGCGACGGCCTTCGAGCCGGCCACCGCGGTGCGCGCCGACCGGTTCCAGGTGATCCAGCCGTGGACGACCAGCGCGGCGAAGACGAGGTAGATCGCGGCCGAGAAATACAGGCCGGAGCGAATCTGCAACGGCACGCCGATCGCGTCGACCACCAGCCACACGCCCCAGAACTCCACGAGCCCGACCCCCTGCGCCGCGAACGCGACCAGCGTCCCGACGAAAATCGCGGCGTCCGGCCACGGCGCCCACGAGGCGTTGAGCGCCTGGAGCGTCAGCGCCATCGCGACCGTGCCCAGCCCGAACGCGGCGAGCATCGCGGCCCGCTCGGTCCACCGCCCCTTGCGCACGACGACGCCGTACACCGGATCCGTCCGGCGATTCCAGGCCCACCAGCCGTACAGCGAGATGAGCAGGATCGCGACCTGCCGCCCGGCGAGGCCGCCGAGATGCGCGGACGCGTAAACGGCGAAGAGCAGGACGGTCGCGCCGACCTGCACCGGCCAGGTCCACAGCGTCCGCCGCTGCGCGAGGAACACGACCGCGAGCGCGAACAGCTGCCCGGCCAGCTCGGCGATCGAGATCCACTGGCCGAACACGGTCACGCCGTGGTGCAACAGGAAGTCCACGTCGGCACCCCTTCCGATCTACGCCTCCCAACATGCAACACGGAGCGGCCATTCCCGCGCCGATGTGAGACGGGAGACAGTCCCGGTGAGTGGACGCCCGGAGGGTTGGGGGCTGGCGGGTGGAGAGGGGTCGGGGTGCTGGAACAACGCGGCCTCTCGACCAATGCGATCCGCCGACCGGGCAAAGGTCGTCAGCGAAGCTGATCGCGCCCCACAAAGCCAGGCGAATCGACGTCCGCGCTGTCGAACCGATGCGGCCCTCGATCGCCCCGGACCGCCGATCGGGCGGAGGCCGTCGGCGGAACTGCTGGCCCGGCTCTGGCCAGCAACCCGGCGCACAAACCGAAGGGCGCGTTGCCCACGCAACACGCCCTCTCGATCAGCCCAATCCTTAAGCCGCCCGGGCAATCGGCCGACCGACCCCCAGCAGCCCGGGCAGGCAAACCGAGGGCCGCGTTGCCGGAGCAACACAGCCCTTCGACCAACTCGATCCACCGACCGGGCAAACACCATCAGCGAAGCCACAGACCCGGCCTCGGCCAGCAAACCCGGCGCACAAACCGAGGGGCTGCGCTGCCAAAGCAACACAGCCCCTCCGATCAGCCCGTTCCGCCGACCGGGCAAACCATCAGCGAAGCCACTGACCCCCGATCCCGGCCAGGAAACCCGGTGCACAGACCGGGGGCTGCACTGCCCAAGCAACGCGACCCCTCCGATCAACCCGACCCACCGATCGAGCAAACGCCATCAGCGAACCCACCGACCCCGACTCCAGACCAACCCCCGCGCACAAAACGAGGGGCCGCGCTGCCCGAAGCAACGCGGCCCCTCGATGAACCCAATCCACCGACCGGGCAAAGGCCGTCAGCGAAGCCACTGACCCGACTCCGGCCAGCAGCACGGCCCAGGCGCCAGCGAACGTCCGCAGCTCAGCCCGCGAACCTCACCGGCGAACGCCCCTACTCAGTCCTCACCGCTCCACGCGGCCGAAACCGGCGGGCGGGGTCGGCGGCTCCGGCGGGCGGCCGCCGTCCGCGGGCATCTGGCGGGTCGGGTCGCCGGGTTGCGGGAGGCTGCCCGACTGGGACTGCGGGTAGCTTTGCGTCCGGGTCTGCCCGGCGTGCGCGTGCTGGCCGCTCACCTGGGTCGGCTGGCCCTTCGAGCCGTCCGCGGAACCCGAGCCGAGCTGGCCCTGCAGGTTGGCCAGCCAGCCGTCCCAGCGTTGCTGGGCCGGTTTGATCAGGCCGCCGCCGAAGCCGACCACGATCACGCCGCCCGCGGTCGCCAGCACGGCGATCAGCAGCGGGCCGGTCACCGTCGTCGCGATGTTCACCTGGCCCAGCGCCGCGATGATGCCGAACGCCATCACCAGCCAGTACGCGACCGTGCTGAGCAGCCGTCCGGCCGAGCGGCCCGACAGCGCGCCCGCGACGACGTCCCGCACGACCTTCGCGATCGCCGCGGCCACGATGATCAGCACCACCGCGACGAGGATCCTCGGCAGGAACGCGATGATGTCGTTGAGCAGCTGGCTCACCGGGTTCGACTGCCCGAACACCCCGAACGCCAGCTGCAGCGCGATCAGCAGAATGAAGTAGTAGACGAGTTTCACGAGCACCGTGGTGGCGTCGAGATTCGCGCCCTTCACCATTCCGGTCAGCCCGGTCTTCTCGACCAGCCGCGTGAAACCGAGTTTTCCGAGAACGAGCCCGAGGGCTTTGGACACGGCTTTCGCGATCAGCCAGCCGATCAAGAGGATGATCAGAAAACCCACGAGTTTCGGGACGAACGTGGCCACCAGATTCCAGGCCTGTCCGAGTCCGTCCTTGAGTTGTTCACCCACGCTGGCTCCCTTCGCCGCGGTTCGACGTGGATTCCGGCACCGTCCTGTCGCACCGGGTCGCAGGACAGGTACCCACTGCACCCGAGTGCTGTGCACCACGATCGAGTGAGACGACTGGCGCGGGAAGATCAAGCACCGCCATACTTGTCGTACCGGTGGGGACCGGGGAGACGAGGCCGCTCGGCGCAGCGAAAACCGCAAGCGCCGGGCGGCCTCGAACATTTTCCGCTCTTTATTGCCGCGTACCCAGGCCTGCCGAGACGAATGGGGTTCGGGTTTTCTCCGGCGTTCATCTGGCCTTCATGTTCCGGCGATTGGCGGACCGCCGGAGGATTTGCGCGCCGACCAGGGCGTGGTCGCGGAGAGAGCCGGACGGGAATCCCGAAGAGGCGTGGTCCGTGGGGTGCGAATTCGCGGTGCCGGGCAGTCGGCGACAGCGAATTGCGCGGATGCGCCGGATAGCCGCGGCCCGGCAATAGCCGGGTGGACAAGTGAGTGGGCGAAGGTCTTTAGCCGGTCCCGCGGCGAACGTGCGGGACAGCGGCGGCGCGAGGGCGGCATTCACGCAACTCACCCAGTGCCGCTAACCCACGTGGGTGGGGGCCGCCGTCGCCGCCGTCCCTCACCGGACCACCGCCTCCACCGAGAGTAGAAGCTTCCGGCCCCCGAACGAGCAACGGCGGGCCGCGGCCTCAGCCACGACCCGCCGTATGGGCTCCCCTGTCAGGCAGCGCTGAGCGCGTCCCGCAGCTTCACCTTCGCGCCGGTGCGCATCACGGCGTTGCGGTAGATCCGCGCGGCCAGCCAGATCAGCGCCGGGATGAGCGCGATCACCAGGCCGACCGACAGCACCGCCTCCCACACCGGCACCCCGCCCATCGCCAGCCGCATCGGCATCAGCGTCGGCGCGAACACCGGGATCAGCGACAGCACCTCGGCCAGCGGGCTGCCCGGATTCGACGGCAGGATCGAAATGCCCACCACGTACCCGGCGACCACGAACATCAGCGCGGGCATCGTCGCGCCGCCCACGTCCTCCTGCCGCGAAACCAGCGCGCCGAGTGCGGCGAACACGATCGAATACATGAAGAACCCGAGCAGGTACCAGACGATCAGCCAGATCACGGTGCCGACGGCGGCGTTCACCGAGATCGTCAGCACCCCGAACCCGAGCCCGGCCGCCACGCCCGCCACGCCGATCGCCAGCATCTGGATCAGCCCGACGACGCCGATGCCGAGCACCTTCCCGGCCATCAGCTGCCACGGTTTGATCGTCGAGAGCAGCAGTTCGACCACCCGGGAAGTCTTCTCCTCGACGACGCCCTGGGCCACGCTCTGCCCGTTGAGCATCAGCGAGAGGTAGATCAGGATGCCCGCGATGATGCCGAGCACCAGCTGCTGGCCGTTGTAGTCGTAGGGCTTCTCGAGCGGCGGCAGTTCGTCGATCGTCGCCGCGGCGGCCGCCTGGCGCACCTTCGCCGGATCGCCGCCGAGGGACTCGATCTGCTGGTTGAGCACCAGCTGGCTTTCAAGCACGGTGAAGGTGTTCTTGAGCTTCGCGTCCAAGTCCTTTTTCACCTGGACGTGCACTCGCTTCGAGTCCTGTACCAGCAGCGCGTCGATCGAGCCGTCCCGCAGCTTGTCCTGGCCGGCCTTCTCGTCGGGCACCTGCTGCGTCGCGACGGTCTGGCCGATCGACTTCGCCGTCGCGGTCAGCGGCTCGGCCAGCTGAGAGGCCGCGGGCACGTAGCCGACCGTCGCGTCGGCGCTCCCGCCGCCGTTGAAGAGCTTGAAGACGAGCGCCAGCCCGACGACGATGATCACCATCACCAGCGTCGTGACGCGGTAGGCCTTGGAATTGACCCGCGTGCTGATCTCCCGTCCGGCCACGAGGCCGACGGCGGACAGCGGGCTCATCTGGACATCAGACCCGGTCATGCCGCGGCCTCCTGGTGCTCGGACACGACAGAACGGAACAACTCGGTCAGGGACGGCAGCTTCCGGGCGAATTCCCGCACCGGGCCGGTCGCCAGCGCGGCGCGCAGCACGGCCTGGTCGTCCGCGCCGTCGGCCAGCTCCAGTTCGGTCACCGTTCCCTTACGGCCGATCACGGTCACCCCGGACAGCCCGGCCGCCCAGTTTTCCGGAGCCTCCGGCGCGTCCACGAGCAGCCGGGTCGTGCCGCCCGCGCGCAGTTCCGCCACCGTGCCGGACGCTTCCATCCGTCCACTCCGGACAATTCCGATCCGGTCGCACAGCCGTTCCACCAAATCCAGCTGGTGGCTGGAAAAAACGACCGGAACGCCCTCGGCCGCTTTCTCTTTCAGCACGTCGCTCATCACGTCGACGGCCACCGGGTCCAGCCCGGAAAACGGTTCGTCCAGCACGAGAATCCGCGGTTCGTGCACCAGCGCGGCGGCCAGCTGCACGCGCTGCTGGTTGCCGAGGCTGAGCTTCTGCACCTCGTCGTCGCGGCGCGCGGCCACGCCGAGGCGTTCGGTCCACCGCTCGCTCGACGCCTTGGCCTCGGCGGCGGGCATTCCGTGCAGCCGGGCCAGATAGGTGAGCTGTTCGCCGACCTTCATTTTGGGGTAAAGCCCGCGTTCCTCCGGCATGTAGCCGATCTGCCTGCGCGTTTCGTGCGTGATCGGCTCGCCCGCGTACCGCACCTGGCCCGCGTCGGCGCTCAGCACCCCGAGCGCGATGCGCATGGTGGTCGTTTTGCCCGCCCCGTTGCTGCCGACGAATCCGAAAAGCTCCCCAGGACGCACGTCGAACGTCATGTTCTCGAGCGCCACCACGGCGCCGTACCGTTTGGAGATCCCGTCGATCTCCAGTCCGGGCTCTGGCATGGCCCGTCCCCCTGTTCTCTTTTCTCCCGGGGTGATCCCCTGCCACCCCACCCGGGATCCTAGGCACTTCGGCCGGGCGCCGCCCACCACCTGGGGTCGCCGCCGTGTCCGCCTAAAGTTGCAGGCCGCGGGCGGCACGTAGGATCGGACGCGACATGGCCGACACCACAGGACGCCCCGCGCGCAAACACCACGGGCTGTCCGCGAAAACCCTGCGCAGCCTGGAGCACGCCTCCGGGCGGCTGGCGAGCGCGAGCGTCGCGGAAATGGAACGCCGCCTGGTCTGGTTCGCGCGGCTTCCCGCCGACCAGCGCGCCAGCGTGCTGCTGATCACGCAGACCGGGGCCAGCGGATTCGTCGCGTGGCTGCGGGATTCGAAAGAAGCGCTGAAGCTCACCACCGAAGCGTTCCGCGACGCCCCGACCGAAGTGTCGCGCTGGATCAGCCTGCGCCAGGCCGTCGCGATGGTGCGGCTCGCGATTGAGGTATTCGAGGAACAGCTTCCCGAATTCGCCGCGTCGGAAGCCGAACGTGCCGCGTTGATCGAAGGAATTCTGCGCTACGGCAGGGAAATCGCTTTCGCCGCGGCCAATTCCTACGCCGCCGCGGCCGAAGCCCGCGGCGCGTGGGACGCCCGGTTAGAAGCGCTTGTGGTGGACGGAATCGTCCGCGGCGACGCCGAAGAATCCGTCCTGTCCCGGGCCGCGGCACTGGGCTGGGACCCCGCCGCGGCAGCGACGGTGCTGGTGGGAAATCCGCCCTCGGACGACCCGCCGACGGTGGTTTTCGACGTCCGGGCCCGCGCCGCGCGCGTCGGCCGCGCGGTGCTGCTGTCGGTGCAGGGCTCGCGGCTGGTGATCGTGATCGGCGGCCCCACCGAGGGCGGGCCGAAAGAACGCGAAATCCTCGCCCGGATGTCGACGGTGTTCGCCGACGGTCCGGTGGTTGCCGGTCCGACCGTGCCGACGCTGGCCGAAGCGCACCACAGCGCGGCCGAGGCGTTGTCCGGGTTGCGCGCGGTGGTCGGCTGGCCCGCCGCGCCGCGTCCGGTGCGCTCCGACGACCTGCTCCCCGAACGCGCGCTCTCCGGCGACCCCGGCGCGGAACGGCTGCTGGTCGATCTGGTGGCCCGGCCGCTGGAAGAGGCGGGGGCGGCGTTGCAACGCACGGTCGAGACCTATCTGGACACTGGCGGAGTGCTGGAACGCTGCGCGCAAACGCTGTTCGTGCACCCGAACACGGTCCGGTACCGGCTGCGCAAAGCCGCCGAACTCACCGGCCGCAACCCGACCGACGCACGCGACGCGCTGGTGCTGCGGGTCGCGCTCACGGTCGGCAGGCTCGCCCGGGCTCGCGGGCTCTGGTGACTGCCCCGATGCGGTTTTCCCGGTAGCCGTCGCAGGGAGTTCCGCGGCGGGGGTCGTCCGGGCAGGTAGCGGGTGGCGTGGCCGAGCGATCCGCCGCAGCCAAGCGCCCAAGGCAGCACTGCTCCGTGACCACTGCGCGCGGCCTGCTCCGGCGAGCGGAGCACCGGCTTGACCCGACAGCGCCCGCGGCCTGCCGCAGCTGTCCGTGAAGAACCTCGACCGCACCGGACCCCGCCGACGTCCGGCCCACGCCCGGTTCCGCCGCGCGGCGGAGTGCGCCGGGGCGCGACGGGTGACAGACTTCACGGCAAGCGCTGGTTGAATCCCACAAGGCTGATGGGTTAAGGGCCGGGTTCTCCGGCGGGTCTTTGGAGGTTTCCTCCAATAACGCCGCGCGGACTTGGTGACCGCCCGCAGCCAAAGCCCGACCGGTCCCGTGGTCTCATAGACAGCGTGACAGTTGCAGTCCTCTCCCCCGGCCAGGGTTCCCAAACCCCCGGCATGCTCGCTCCGTGGCTCGAGCTCGACGGCGCTCGCGCGCGCGTCGAAGAGTGGTCCGCCCGCTGCGGGCTCGACCTGATCCGGCTCGGCACGGAAGCCGGGGCCGAGGAGATCCAGGACACCGCTGTCGCGCAACCGCTGATCGTCGCGCTGTCCCTGCTGTCCTTCGAGCACCTGCCGGCGCCCGACGACGCGCCGGTCGCCGGCCACTCCGTCGGCGAGCTGGCCGCGGCCGCGATCGCCGGCGTGCTCTCCCCCGCCGACGCGGTCGCGCTCGCCGCGGTCCGCGGTGCCGAGATGGCCAAGGCCTGCGCGCTCGAACCGACGTCGATGGCCGCGGTGATGCTCGGCGATCCCGAGGAAGTCGCCGCGTGGCTGGAAAGCCAGGGCCTCGCCGCCGCGAACCGCAACGGGGCCGGGCAGATCGTCGCCTCCGGTGCCGCCGACGCGATCGAGCGGATCGTCGCCGAGCCGATGGAGGGCACGAAGATCCGCGCCCTCAAGGTGGCCGGCGCCTTCCACACGCCCTACATGGCCCCCGCGGAAGACGCCCTGCGCGAGCACGCCGCCGGTCTCTCCCCGGCCGACCCGACGCGCCCGCTGCTGTCCAATGCCGACGGTCAGGTCGTCACGAGCGGCGCGGAGTACCTGCGCAGGCTCGTCGCGCAGGTGACCCGCCCGGTCCGCTGGGACCTCACCATGGACGGGCTCGCCGCGCTCGGCGTGGACCGCACCGTCGAACTGGCGCCCGCGGGCACCCTGACCGGACTGGTCAAGCGGCAGCTCAAGGGCGTCGTCACCACTACCACCGCGCTGAAATCGCCCGCCGAGCTGGCGGCGCTGCGCGAGGAGGACGCCCAGTGACCGCCCGCCCTGCCCTGCGCCTCGCCCAGGGCGCCCCCGCCGCCCGCATCCTCGGCTTCGGCAGCCACCAGCCGGACCGGATCGTCACCAACGACGACCTGTCGCAGGTCATGGACACCAGCGACCAGTGGATCCGCGACCGCGTCGGCATCATCGAGCGGCGGTTCGGCGAGAAGGACGAGGTGCTGGTCGACTACGCCGTCGCCGCCGGGACCAACGCGCTCGCCGACGCGGGCGTCGACCCGTCCGAAGTGGACACGGTCATCGTGCCCAACTGCACCATGCCGTCCCAGATCCCGAACGCGGCCGGGCAGGTCGCCGCGCGGATCGGCGTCCCGGCCCCCGGCGCGTTCGACCTCAACGCCGCGTGCGCCGGATTCTGCTACGGCCTCGGCGTCGCCTCCGACCTCGTCCGCGCGGGCTCGGCGAAGAAGGTCCTCGTGATCGGCGCGGAGAAGCTCACCGACGTCGTGGACCCGACCGACCGCGCGAACGCGATCATCTTCGCCGACGGCGCGGGTGCCGCGGTGGTCGGCGGATCCGACGAACCGGGCATCGGCCCGGTGGTGTGGGGCAGCGCCGGCGACCTCGTCGACCTGATCTACATGCGCGACCACCGCTGGATCTACCAGGAGGGCCAGTCGGTCTTCCGCTGGGCGACCACGCAGATCGCGCCGATCGCGCTGCGCGCGCTGGAAGCCGCCGGGCTGCGACCGTCCGATGTGGACGTGCTGGCCCCGCACCAGGCGAACCTCCGGATCGTCGAGTCCATCGCCAAGAAGCTGCGCGCCAAGGGCGCGCGCGAGGACATGGTGGTGGCCGACGACATCAAGTACTCGGGCAACACCTCGTCCGCCTCGATCCCGATGGCGCTGGACCACATGCGCAAGGCGGGAACGGCGAAAAGCGGCGACGTGGTGCTGGCGGTCGGCTTCGGAGCCGGGCTTTCCTATGCCGCGCAGGCGTTCGTCCTGCCCTGAGCGATACTTCCCCCGCGGGCGCCGTGCCCGCGAGCGGACCCCGCAGAAGAACCGAGAAGGGAACAACACCGATGGCTGACAACACTGAGATTCTCGCCGGCCTCGCCGAGATCGTCGAAGAGGTCGCCGGCGTGGCTCAGGACGACGTCACCGAGGAGAAGTCGTTCGTGGACGACCTGGACATCGACTCGCTGTCGATGGTCGAGATCGCCGTGCAGGCCGAGGACAAGTTCGGCGTCAAGATCCCGGACGACGAGCTGGCCAACCTGAAGACCGTCGGCGACGCGGTGAACTACGTGTCCGCCAACTCGAAGTAAGTCCTCTTCGTACCCGGGCCCCGGTCCGGAGCCGACCTTGGGGAGACTCCCATGAGCAACATCGACGTCGTGATCACCGGCATGGGCGCGACGACTCCGCTTGGCGGGGACGTCGCGTCCACTTGGGACGGTCTGCTGGCCGGCCGCAGCGGGATCCGCACGATCGAGGCGGACTGGGCCGCGGAGCTGGACCTGCCGGTGCGGATCGCGGCGCAGCTCGCCGTCGAGCCGACCGACATCCTGCCCCGGGTGCAGGCCCGCCGGCTCGACCGGTGCGAGCAGGTGGCGCTCATCGCCGCCCGCCAGGCCTGGGCCGACGCCGGGTTCGCCGAGCAGACCGACGAGCACACCGACGTCGAACCGGAACGCCTCGGCGTTTCGATCGGCACCGGGGTCGGCGGGCCGGTGACCCTGCTGACCCAGAACGATCTGTTGCACCAGCAGGGTCTTCGCAAGGTGTCGCCGCTGACCGTGCCGATGCTGATGCCGAACGGCCCGGCCGCGCACGTGGGCATCGACCTGAAAGCCCGCGCCGGGGTGCATTCGCCGGCGTCGGCGTGCGCGTCCGGGGCCGAGGGCATCGCGACCGGCTTCGAGATGATCCGGTCCGGCCGGGCCGACGTGGTGGTCGCGGGCGGTTCCGAGGCCTGCATCCACCCGATCACCGTCGCCGGGTTCGCCCAGGCCCGCACGGTGTCGACGCGCAACGACGACCCGGCCGCGGCGTCGCGTCCGTTCGACGTGAGCCGCGACGGCTTCGTGCTCGGCGAGGGCTCCGGCGTCGTCGTGCTCGAGCGGGCCGACCGCGCGAAGGCCCGCGGCGCGCGGATCTACGCGAAGCTGGCCGGCTACGGCCTGACGTCCGACGCCTACCACATCACGGGCAACCACCCCGAGGGCATCGGGCAGATCGCGGCGATGCGCGCGGCGATGACGATGGCCGGACTGTCCCCTTCGGACGTCGGCCACGTGAACGCGCACGCGACGTCCACTGTGGTCGGCGACATCGGCGAGGCGGCCGCGATCCGGTCGGCGGTCGGCGAGCACCCGGTGGTCACCGCGCCGAAGGGCGCGCTTGGCCACCTCGTCGGCGGGGCCGGAGCGGTCGAGGGCATCGCGACGATTCTCGCGCTGTACGAGGGCGTCGTGCCCGCGACGCTGAACCTCACCGAGCTCGACCCGAAGGTGCAGCTCGACGTCGTGGCCGGGGAGAACCGCAAGGTCGAACTCGCCGCGGCGCTGTCCAACTCGTTCGGGTTCGGCGGGCACAACACCGCGCTGCTGTTCACGCCGGCGAACTGAGTTCCCTTTTACGGTGAAAGGCCCCCGCGGGAATTCCCGCGGGGCCTTTCATTGTTTCACTGGGCTTTCAGCACTTGTCGTGTTCGGTGGCGGTGCCGTCGACCGTGTCGATCCGGTACGAGCCGTGCTCGTATTTCATCGGCAGCACCAGCCGCCAGCGGATGCAATCGTGCGGGAAGTCGACCGGGGCCTCGTTGAGCGACTGGGTGCTGGTGAACCCGACCAGTGCCCGCAGCGTGCCCTGCGCGCCCGGTTCGATGCGGTACAGCAGGACGTCGACGTCCTTAGTGGACTGGAAGTTGCGGTGCCAGTCCGCTTCCGGGGTCTTGCTGCGGCGCGCGTCGCTGACCGTCTCGGTCCAGGCGTCGTAGTCCTTGCGGTTGAGCGCGGTGAAATAGGCCTGCAGCACGGTGCGGACGGCGTCGTCCTGCGGATGGTTCTGGGCGTCCGGGGTGACCTTGACCTGTACCGCACCGGACTTGTCGGCCGTGCCGCCGCTGGTCGTGGCCGGCGACGCCACGGGCTGGCCGTCGGCCGCGCGCGGGGAATCGGGGCGGCGGTACAGCTCGCGGGCGAGCAGACCCCCGGCGACGGTGATGGACAGGACCACCACGAGCACGGGGATCAACCACCGCTGACGGGAAGGCGGGGCCGGGTCAACGCTCACCCGGGTGAGGGTACCGCTCCCGTTCACCCGACCTGGTGCAGCCAGGTGACCGGGGCGCCGTCGCCCGCGTGCCGGTACGGCTCGAGCGCCTCGTCCCAGGCCGCGGCGAGGAGTTCGTCCAGTTTGTGCGCGAGGGTTTCGCCGCCGCGGGTCATGCTGACGAGCGCGCGCAGCTGGTCCTCGCCCACGACGATGTCGCCGTTGGCGCTGGTGCGGCCGTGCCAGAGCCCGAGACCGGGCGCGAAGCAGAACCGCTCGCCGTCGACGCCCGCACTGGGTTCCTCGGTGATCTCGAAGCGCACCATCGGCCACGCCTTGAGCGCGGCGGCGAGTTTGCCCGCGGTTCCCGCGGGCGCGCTCCAGCTGCATTCGGCCCGGAGCTGTCCCGGACTGGCCGGCTGGGCCGTCCACTTCAGCTCGACCCGGGCACCAAGGGTGCCCGAAATAGCCCACTCGACGTGCGGACATACCGCAGACGGCGACGAGTGGACGTACACCACGCCTCGGGTGCTGCCACGGGTGCTCACTGCTGACCTCCGCTTGTTCGACGAGGGACGTCTTCCCCTACGACCTCTCGAACCTTGCGCAGGTTGCGTAGCCTCCACGGCAGTTCCCGACCTGTGTAGCACATTCTGCACCCCAACCGTGCCGTTTGGCCACACGAACACCACAAGTCGCAGCGGACGACCCATTGTGGTGAGGCACGCCGACGCGAGGGCGCGGAGCACGGTTCCGGCGGTTCGGCACGCTAGCGTGGTGCACCGGAAACGCTGCGGATTCGACAGGGAGAGTTTCGGTGCGACTGGTCCGTCTCGGGCAGCAGCCCTCGCGCGTCGCGGAAGACGTGCGGGCCGCACTGGCCTCCCTCGGCCGGGGGAGCACGGTGATCGGCGGCGTCGCGCTCGTCGGGGCCCGCCCGACCGGCGACCGTCCGGTCGAGGCGGTGGTCGTGCTTCCCGCGGGCGTGCTCGTCGTGATCGGCGTGGACCTGCCCGACCCGGCCCTGCGGCTCGAAGCCCCGCTCAGCGGCCCGTGGAAGGCCGACGGCTGGCCGCTGGTCCACGGCGACGACGTCAATCCCGCCACCGAAGCGCTCGACCTGTCCCAGGAATGCGAACGCCGCATCGCGGAACTCGGCGGCGGCCCGGTCGGCACGATCGTGGCGGTCGGGCCGTATGTGGAGACGGTCGACCAGCCGCCGGGCGACCTCGCGGGCCCGGTCCGGGTCCTGCACCCGACGCCGACGACGATGCTGGCGGCGACGGTCTCCCTGGCCACGGCACGGCATCCGCGGTCGGTGGACCAGGCCCGGGCGTTGATCGCGGCGCTGGCCCCGGATGCGCCGGAGCTGTCGGACGAGGTTTTGCGCGGGGAAGGCTTCGTGCGGTTCGCGGACGACAATCCCGTTCCGCCGGGGCCTCGAGCGCCTGGAGCTGTTTCGGCTGGGGTCGCCGGTGCTGGCGCTGCCGTCGCTGTGGCTCCTGGCGCGGCTGACGCGCCGAGCCTCACCCCCGCGAGCAAGGCCGCGACGACCACCGTCAGCCCGAACGCCGCCGGACCCGCGACGACGACCAGTCCGGCGGAAGCGGCTGACTCCACCGGAACCAGCGCGGCCGCTGCCCTCGGAACCAGCACGGCTGCCGCCGCCGGAACAGGCACAGCTGGCGTCGCCGGAACAGGCACGGCTGCCACCGCCGGAACCAGCGCGATTGCCACCCCCGGAACAGGCACGGCTGCGACCGGCGGAACCGGCGCGGTTGCCGCCTCCGGAACAGGCTCCGCTCCTAACGGCGGAACCGGCGCGACTGCCACAGCCGGTCGCGACACCGGTGTTCCCCGCCCGGCGGGTCCCGCCGACGCGGCCCGTGCCAGCACCATCGAGCCCGCGATTTCCCGGCCCAACCAAGCTGAAACCCCTGGACCGAACGGAAAACCCGCCGCGGCCGCCTTCCCCGCGCCCAGTCCGGGACCGCAGGCAAGCCCGGGAAACGCTCCGGGCCTCCCCGTCTTCCCCGGTGCCGGGACCGGGCCGCAGGCTGCTGCTTCCCCCAGCAGCCGTTCCACCGCACCGGATTCCGCCGTTCCCCCGGTGCCGCGGCCCAAGATCATCGCGGTGCGGCCGCCTCGGCCGGAGATTCCGCCCATCAAGCCGGAGTCGCTTTCCGAAGCCCCCACCGAATCCACCGACCCGCCCGAGGCTCCGACCGAGAAGATGCCGTCTCCGGCGAAACCGCCGGTCGCCGGACGTCCGCCCGCGGCGGTTCCGCCGGTCGCGCCGGTGCGGGTTCCCGGGCCGAGCAGTCCGCCGCGAGGCGCGGCTCAACCTCCGCGACCGGCTCCGGCCCCCGCGACGGGAGCAGCCAGCGCGGGCTCAGCGACAACCAGTCCGGGCACGGGATCAGCAGCCACTGCGGGAACGGCAGCCACCGCCAGCCTGGGCACAGGACCAGCAGCCCCCGCGGGAGCGACAACCAGCCCGGGAACGGGATCAGCCGCCGCTGCGGGAACGGCAGCCACCACCAGCCCGGGCACAGGATCAGCAGCCCCCACGGCAACGGCAGCCACCGCCAGCCCGGGAACGGGATCAGCCGCCCCTGCGGGAACGGGAGCCCCCGCCGGAGCGGGAACCGGCCCGAACTCCCCGTCCGGGTCCGGGAAACCGGCTTCGCGGACCGTCAAATGGGTGCCGATCGCGGCGATCGTCTTGCTGGTCGCGCTGGTGGTGTCGGCGATCGTCGTGGCGACCAGCGGCAGCGACGGCACCGCCGCCGCGCCGCCTGCCAGCAGTGCGCCGCCCAGCAGCGTCCCGAGTCCGGTGCCGAGCAGCCCCAAGTCCAGTGCCCCTCCGGCGCCGACGCTCACCTTCGAACCCCGGGCGAGCAGCGCTGACCAGAAGTGCGCCTCGCACGCGTTCGGGGACGTCCAGGCGAGTCTGCAGCAGACCAGCTGCTCCGGGGTCCGCCGCGCGAGCTACACGGCGCTCGTGGACGGACGGCCCGCCGCGGTGACCGTCGCGGTGGTCGCGTTCCCGGATGCCGGACAGGCCAATCACCTCAAGCAGATCGCCGACAACCCGGGCGGCGGCGGAATCCTGGACGTCGCCACGGAAACCGGCAAGTGGCCGTCGGGCCCGCCGCAGTTCGACGGCGCCGCTTACGCCAGCAAGATCGACGGGAACGGCGTCCGGCTCGTGCAGGCGGTCTGGCAACCGGGACCGTCCACAGCGGACGATCCCGGCCTGGCTCGCGCGGCGAAAGGCGCGCTCGACTTGCAGCTGCCGTCCTGAGCAAACGACTCAGCGCCAGCCGTTCTCCAGCAAGTCGAACGCCACGTCGACAACCCGCGGCGGATCGTCCGAACGGTCGGCCAGCGCGGCCGTCTCCAACGCGAAATGGGCCAGCACCGCACACCGCGGATCGTCTTCCGGCACACCGGTTTCCGCCGCGATCACCCGGCTCAGCGCGTCCTCGTGCCCCATCCACATCTTGTGCCAGTACTCGGCGAGCGCGGGCGTTTCCCGCACCAGCCGCAACAGCGGCGCGGCTTCGGCGCGGATGCCGGAGGTCGCCCGTACGTGCACATGCGCACGGAGCGCCTCCAGCACCGACACGCCTTCCGGCCGGTCACGAACCGCCGAGACCAGCGCTTCTTCCACCTCGGGCTCCCGGTCGAACACGAGAGCTTCCTTGGTCGGGAAGTGCTTCATCAGCGTGGTGGTGGACACGTCGGCGGCGTCGGCGATCTCGCGCACGGTCACCTGGTCGTAGCCGCGCTCCAGGAACATCCGCAGGGCAGCGTCGGCCAGCGCCTGGCGGGTCGCCGCCTTTTTGCGTTCACGCCGGCCGGGAACGGGGGCACTGGTCATGCCCCGACGCTACCGGACCGCGCGCTGTTCAGAGCCCGTAAGCCTCCAGCAGCCGCAGCCACACCTCGCTGATCGTCGGGAACGCCGGGACGGCGTGCCACAACCGGTCCAGCGGCACCTCGCCGACGACCGCGATCGTCGCCGAATGCAGCAGTTCCGCCACGTCCTGGCCGACGAAGGTGACACCCAGCACGACGCCGCGTTCGGTGTCCACGACCATGCGCGCTTTGCCCTGGTATCCGTCCGCGTGCAGGGAGGAACCGGCGACCGCGATGTCGATGTCCACCACCCGGTCTGCCGATCCGTCGCGCGCCTCGGTCAGGCCGACGGACGTCACCTCGGGGTCGGTGAACACCACCTGCGGCACCGCGTGATGGTCGGCGGTCGCGCTGTAGCGGCTCCACGGTTCGGTCGAGATCTCCTCGCCGCGGGCGCGGGCGGCGACCGAGTCACCGACTACCCGGGCGGCGTATTTCCCCTGGTGGGTCAGCAAAGCGCGGCCGGTGACGTCACCCGCGGCGTACAGCCAGCCACCCTCCACAGCGGACACTCGGCCGCTTTCGTCCACCTGGAGCGGGGCGTCGGTCGGCAGGCCGAGCATGTCCAGCCCGATCGAGCTGGTGGCCGGGGCGCGGCCAGTGGCGACCAGCAGTTCGTCGACCACGATCTCGTCGCCGCCGGACAGTTTCAGCCGCGTTCCACCGTCCACAACGGACACTTCGCTCAAGCCGGAGTTGACGTGCACCTGGACGCCCGCCTCGCGCAAGCCGTCCAGCACCAGGTCTCCGGCGAACTCCGGCAGACGCGGCAACGGACGTTCGCCGGTGATCACGAGGTCGACTCGCGCACCGAGCCGGGCCCACGCCTGCGCCATTTCGACGCCGACCACGCCGCCGCCGAGCACACCGAGCCGTCCGGGCACCTCGGTCGCCGACGTCGCTTCGCGCGAACCCCACGGCTTGATGGTGTCCAGACCGGGAATCCGCGGCGTGCGCGGGACGCTGCCGGTGCACACGATCACCGCGTGCCGGGCCGAGAAAACCCGGCCGTCGTCGAGCGTGACTTCGCGCTCACCGGTGATCCGGCCGTAACCGCGCACGGGTTCGATGCCCGCGCCGCGCGCCCATTCGACCTGGCCGGAGTCGTCGCCCTTGCCGGTGAACCAGTCGCGGCGCGCGAGCACCTTCTCCGCGTCGAGCGCGTCGCCGATCGGCACCCCGGGCATCCGCTTGGCCGCGGCGAGCAGGTTTCCCGGGCGCAGCAACGCCTTGCTCGGGATGCACGCCCAGTACGAACACTCCCCGCCGAACCGTTCGTGTTCGACGAGCGCCACCTTCAGCCCGCCCTTCGCGGCTCGTTCGGCGGCCACTTCCCCGACCGGACCCGCCCCGATGACCACTACGTCGAAACTCTCTGCTGCCATGGGCACAGCGCACACCACCGCGCGGGTTCGCGCAAGCCTGCCGCTATTCTCGTACGAGAGCTGCAAGAAACCGGCGGCACCGCGGAATCCGGGTCGTCGCCGTGCCGGTTGCACGCACGACCACGATCGAGCACGGGAGGCTCCCATGGCGAGGAACACTGCTGTCCGCACGCTGGACGACCTGACCGGAGGACGCGCGGCCGAAACCGTCGCGTTCGCGCTGGACGGCGTCGAGTACGACATCGACCTCGGCACCCGCAACGCGGCCGCCCTCCGCCGGCTGCTGGAGCGCTACGCCAAGGCCGGCCGCCGCACGGGCGGGCGGAAGCTGCGGCCGCGGCTGATCGCCGGGGCGAAGAAGGCCGAGGCCAAGCCCGCTGCGGAGAAAACCGCCGCGACGGGCGGGAAAGCCGTTGCTGGCAAGAAGACCGCCGCCGGTTCCGCGAAGACCACGGCGAAGACTGCCCGAACGGGTGGCGCGGGCCAGTCCGCGCGCAAGGCTCCGGCCAAGACCTCGGCAGCCAAACCGGCGAAGGCCGCTGTGAGCAAGACCGCGGCCAAGTCGACGAAGGCCGCCGCGGTCAAGAACCCCTCCGGCAGCGCGGCGAAAACCGCTACTGCCAAAACCGCTGCCACGCCGGTGAAGGCCGCCACCACCAAGACAGCTTCCGCGGCAAAGAGCGCCCCGGCAAAGACCTCGAGCGCCAAGGCGGCTCCCGCCGCGGCGAAAGCCACCACTGCCAAAGCCACTCCCGCCACGAAGGCCACCCCGGCGAACACCGCGACCGCCAAAGCAGCCCCCGCCGCGGCGAAAGCCACCACTGCCAAAGCTGCTCCCGCAGTGAACGCCGCTCCGGCACCGGCCAAGCCGCGCCGCCGTGCGGCCGCCGCCGTGCCGCAGGTGCTCTTCTCCTCCTCCGGCAACTGATCCGTCCGTGAGGGGAACCCTGAGGGAATCTGATTCCCTCAGGGTTCCCCTCACGGACTTTCGACCAGAGTGCGCGAAAGTGGCTGCCGGACAAGGCGGTCAGGAACGCTGGCGTCCTTCGGCGTGCCAGTCCGGATATTCGTAACGGCTCCACAGCAAGGCCCGCTGCCGCTCCAGCTCCCCCGCCGTCGGTTCGCGCGGCGTAAGCGGGCCGAGCAATCCGGCCGCGGCCGCGCGGACGGTGTCTTCCACTTCCGTCCGCGGCAGCCGCACCCCGTGGTCGAGCAATGACGCGACCTTGCTCCGGTGCGAATCCAGCGGTTTGGGGTCCGGCGGCGGCCCGGTGAGGTAGGCGCCGACGCGAGCGGCGTCGGTGTCGACCAGCAGAGTCGAATGCGCCAGCAGCACGTCTTTGGTGCGGAACACCGCGAAACCGCACAGTTTCGCGTCGCCGACGAAGATCCCGCGGTCGCCGATTCTCGCTGGCAAGCCCAGTTTCTCCACCGCTGCGGACATCACCAGGCCGAGCATTTCCAGCGGACGGGTCGCGGGGCCGGGAAGCACGAGCGTCACGTTGAGATTGCCCGGGTCGTGGAACACCGTCCCGCCGCCGCTGGCCCGGCGCAGCACGGGAACGCCGTCGCGAGCGCATTCGTCCACGCGGACTTCGCGGGCGATGCGCTGGCCCCGGCCGACCACGACGCACACCGGGTTCCGCCACAGCCACAGCAGCGGCTCCGTCGGCCCCTCGCGCAGCAAAGCCTCGTCGAACGCCAGGTTGTGCACTGGGTCGGTGAATTCGGCTCGGACTTCCGACCCGCTCGGCATAGCGTTCCTCCACGATCAACTGGACTTCGGGATCGTAGAGCAGGCTCAGGACACGGCTGGTCCGAGCAGGTCCCAGCGGTTGCCCGCGATGTCGCGGAACACTACGACCCGGCCGTACGGCTCGGTCCGCGGTTCGCCGAGGAACTCCACTCCGGCGTCCCGCATCCGCTGATAGCTGGCGTCGAAGTCGTCTACCCGGAGGAAAAATCCGACGCGGCCGGCGTGCTGGTCGCCGACCGCGCGGGACTGCCGGTCCCCGTCGGCTTGAGCCAGGAGGATGCCGGTTTCGCCGCCGGGCGGGCGGACGACCACCCACCGTTTGGGGCGGCCGTCATTGGTGAGCGAAGGCGAATCCTCGGCCAGGTCGAAACCCAGCGCGCGGGTAAAGAAGTCGATCGCCTCGTCGTAGTCGTCGACGATGATCGCGGTCAGCTGCAGGAAGGCCATGCCGCTAAGGCTGCCAGTGCGGCACGCCGAGCAGGATCATCCGGAGCCGTTTTTCCGCCGCGACCAGCGTGCGCTCGTCGGCGGCGGTGTCGCCGGGGCGGATTTCCAGCAGTTCGGCGACCGTGCCGAGCATCGCGGTGACGATGAGGTCGGCCAGCACGTGCAGGTCCTCGGTGGGCCAAGTGCGCAGCGGATCGAAGCGCGCCAGGTCCAAGGCCAGGTCGCTGGAGAACATCCGCATCTCGACCGCGATCGCCCGGGACACCGCGCCCGAACCGGCGTAGCGCTCGCGCGTGACGAACCGGAAGTGATCCTCGTGTTCGCGGACGTGCCGGTGGAGCGTGCGCACCGAAGCCCGGATCATGCTGCCGTAGCCGCTCTGCTCGGTGCGCGCGCTGCGAAGCATGCCGCGCAGCGTGCGCGTGGTCTCTTCGACCAGCGCGACGCCCAGCTCCTCCATCGACGAGAAATGCCGATAGAACGCTGTCGGCACGATGCCCGCGCCCTTCGCGACCTCGCGCAGCGAAAGGCTGGCGAAACTCCGGTCGGCGAGCAGGTCGAGCGCCGCGTCGAGCAGCGCCTGACGGGTGCGCTGTTTGCGCTCCTGCCGGCTCACCGGGCCGGCCGGCTCCTCGGCTGCGGACACGTCGAGCAGCGTACTGGCGCTCGTCGCATGGCCCACGTCACATCACCTCGCTTCCGCGTTGACAGGCCCCCCGGCCTTGCCCCCACACTATTCAGTGTACGACTGTGCACTCAAACTTCTGGAGGGGTGATGACCGCACTGCTCCCGCGCCGTGTGCGCGGGCTCGTCTCGCTCGCCGAGGCGCTGCTCACCCCGCACGGCGCGGACCGGTACCTCGAACTGGTCGACCCGATGCTGGTGCGGCGCGAGATCCGCGGCCGCGTCACCGCCGTGCGGCATCAGACGCCGGACACCGTCACCTTCACCGTGCGGCCCAGCCGGGCGTGGCAGGGCTTCCGCGCCGGGCAGTACGTGCGGATGCAGGTGGAGATCGACGGCGTGCGCCGGACCCGCTGCTACTCGCCCTGCGGCGCGCAAGGCAGCGACGACCTGGAGTTCACCGTGAAGGCCGACCCGAACGGGCTGGTGTCGCGGCATCTGCAGAACACCGAGGTCGGCGCGGTGGTCGGGCTTTCGCCCGCGGACGGCGAGTTCACCCTGCCGTCGCCGCGCCCGGACCGGATCGTGCTGATGAGCGGCGGCAGCGGGATCACGCCGGTGCTCGCGATGGCCCGCACTCTCGTCGCCGAGGGCCACCCCGGCGAGATCGTGTTCCTGCACTACTCGAACACTCCCGAGGACGCGCTCTACCGCGCCGAACTGGCCGAACTCGCCGCCCGGCACCCGGCGTTCCGCGTAGTCCAGGCGCACACCCACGCCCGCCGCGGCGGAGACTTGCACGGCCTGTTCTCGCTCGAACACCTGGAGAAGGCCGCGCCGTGGTTCCGCGAGGCCGAGACGTTCCTCTGCGGCCCGGCTCCGCTGATGGCCGCCGCCCGCGAACTCTTCGAGAGCGAAGGCTTGAGTGCACAACTGCACACCGAAGAGTTCACGGCAGCGCCGTTGACCTTCGACACCGCGGCCGCCGAAGGCCGGGTGCGCTTCGCCCGCAGCGGCCGGGAGTGCGACAACTCCGGCAAGCCGCTGCTCGAACAGGCCGAGGACGCGGGCCTGACGCCGGAGCACGGCTGCCGGATGGGCATCTGTTTTTCCTGCACGCAGCTCAAAACCGCCGGCCGCGTCCGCAACGCCCGTACCGGCGAGGTCTCCGGCGAAGAGAACGAAGAAATCCAGCTCTGCGTCAGCGTCCCCGTCGGGGACGTCGAAATCGACGCCTGACCACCGGAGGAAGCATCATGACCGGTCTGCAAGACCGCCTGACCCCCGAACAGGTCGAGGAATTCGGCCGCGAGCTCGACGCGCTGCGCCAGCGGATCGTCGACGATCTCGGCGAGGAAGACCTCGACTACATCCGCAAAATCATCAAAACCCAGCGCGCCCTGGAGGTGACCGGCCGAGGCCTGCTGTTCGCCGGCTTCCTGCCGCCCGCGTGGCTGGCGGGCGTCGCGGCGCTGTCCGCGGCGAAAATCCTGGACAACATGGAGATCGGCCACAACGTGATGCACGGCCAGTACGACTGGACGCGCATCCCGGAGCTGAGCTCGCAGCGCTTCGAATGGGACACCGTCGCGCCGGCGGAGAACTGGCGGCATTCGCACAACTACATCCACCACACCTACACCAACATCGTCGACAAGGACCGCGACGTCGGCTACGGAATCCTCCGGATGGACCCGGCGCAGAAGTGGCATCCGTACTACCTGGGCAACCCGGTGTACGCGACGCTGCTCGCGCTGCTGTTCCAGTGGGGCGTAATGCTGCACGACCTGGAGGTCGAACGGGTGGTGAAGGGCGAGCGAACCTGGGCGGAGAACGTCCCGGTGCTGCGCCGGATCGTCCGCAAGGCCTCCCGCCAGATCGGCAAGGACTACGTCCTGTTCCCGCTGCTCACCGGCCCGCTCGCGCCGCTGACGCTGCTGGGCAACGCGAGCGCCAACCTGGTCCGCAACCTGTGGGCGTTCTCGATCATCTTCTGCGGCCACTTCCCCGCGGACGTCGAGAGCTTCACCGAGGAAGAGACGGAAAACGAAACGCGAGGCCAGTGGTACCTGCGCCAAATCCTGGGCTCCGCGAACATCACCGGCGGCCCGCTGTTCCACATCCTGTCGGGAAACCTGTCGCACCAGATCGAACACCACCTGTTCCCGGACCTCCCCGCCCGCCGCTACCCGCAAATCGCGGCCGAGGTGCGCGAAATCTGCGAACGCTACGGCCTGCCCTACAACACCGGCCCGCTGCGCAAGCAGCTATGGTCGGTAGCGAAGAAAATCGTGCGGCTGGCCCTCCCCGGAAATCCGGCCCCGACCGCTACCGTGGACCCGGAACGGCAACTCCGAGCAGCCTGAGGAAGCCCATGGTCGGCCCATTCGAAAGTGGCAAGGACACCGTGCAGGAGCTGACGGAGTCAGCAGCCACTCACATCGGCAACATCGCCACGATCATCACCGGCGCAGTCCGCGACATAGCCCGCGAAACCGGCGACTGGTTCACGGACATGATCGAAATGCGCGAAGCAGCCCAACGCGCGAAGGAAGACGAAGCCCGCCTGGACCACACTCCTCGGGCGGACTGACCCCCTTCGCACCTCCGTGAGGGCCACCCTCACGGACTCCCGCTTCCCCCCGGGCCCCTCATGACCCCCCACCGGTCGTGAGGGGCCCTTTCACGTACCCAGATTCCCCCAAGGAGCACTTCACAGACCCGACTACCGAGAAAACGCAAACCCCCGCCCGCGACCCCACCCGACCACACACCCCAAACCCCGCGCCCCACAGCTCACCGAGCCCTACTCAACACAGACCTCCCACACCCCTCCAAACCAGAGCCGCCCCAACCGACCAACCGCCTTCGACATCCCAAA
>NZ_JBVJOE010000022.1:0-50845 GCF_055583325.1 Amycolatopsis sp. NPDC104775 | reverse complement strand
CCCCCCCCCCCCCCCCCCCCCCCCCCCCCCCCCCCCCCCCCCCCCCCCCCCCCCCCCCCCCCCCCCCCCCCCCCCCCCCCCCCCCCCCCCCCCACGCCCGGGTGCCGCTGATCCTCTGGTTCCCGGCGATCGCCGCGCTCGCGCTCGTGGTGCTGCCGGTCGTCGGCCTTCTCGTTCGTTCCGATCTGACCCGAGTGCCGTCGCTCCTGGTGACGTCGTCGTCGCTGAACGCGCTCCGGCTGTCGCTGGTGACCGCCGCACTGTCCACAGTGGCCTGTGTGCTGCTCGGCGTTCCGCTGGCGATCGTGCTGGCCCGTTCCCGGGTGCCGGGCGTGCGGATGCTGCGGTCGATCGTGCTGTTGCCGCTCGTGCTGCCGCCGGTGGTCGGCGGCCTGGCCCTGCTGTATTTGCTGGGCCGCAAGGGTTTCCTGGGCATCCTGATCACTTGGCTGACCGGCGAGCAGGTGCCGTTCACGACGGCCGCGGTGGTCATCGCGCAGACGTTCGTGGCGATGCCGTTCCTCGTCGTCAGCCTCGAAGGCGCGCTGCGCGGTTCCGGCGACCGTTACGAGCAGGTCGCTTCGACGCTCGGCGCGCGTCCGTGGACGGTGTTCCGCCGGGTGACGCTGCCGTTGTTGCTGCCCGCGCTGGGCTCCGGGGTGGTGCTGAGCTTCGCCCGCGCGCTGGGGGAGTTCGGCGCGACCATCACCTTCGCGGGCAGTCTGGAAGGCGTGACCCGGACGCTGCCGCTCGAGGTCTACACACAGGCCGAAGTGGACATCGACAGCGCGGTCGCGCTCGCGTTGCTGCTCATCGTGGTCGCGGTCCTGGTCATCGCGGTCGCGCGGCCGCGGTCGTGGGAAGGCGGGCTGCGGTGACGTTGTCGGCGAAGCTGGCTTTGACCCGCGGCGAGTTCTCGCTCGACGTCGAGTTCACCGTGCCCGGCGGCACCGTGCTCGCGCTGCTCGGTCCCAACGGCTCCGGGAAGTCCACCGTGCTCGGCAGCCTCGCCGGTCTGCTGCCGGTGACCTCGGCCGACGTCACGCTCGCCGACCGGCGGCTGGCCGGGAACGGGGTCGACCTGCCGCCGCACGAACGGCGAATCGGCCTGCTGTCGCAAGACGCGCTGCTGTTCCCGCATCTGTCCGCAATGGACAATGTCGCGTTCTCGCCGCGCTCCACCGGTGCCAGCCGGACGGAGGCGCGGGCGGTGGCCTGGCGATGGCTGACCGAAGTGGACGCGACGCAGTTCTCGAACCGACGGCCGAGTCAGCTCTCCGGCGGGCAGCAGCAGCGAGTGGCGATCGCGCGAGCCCTGGCGTCCGCGCCGGATCTGCTGTTGCTGGACGAACCGTTCGCCGCGCTCGACGTGGACTCCGCACCAGCGATCCGCGGCCTGCTGCGCCGGGTGTTGCGCGACGGCCCGACCACCGTGCTGGTCACGCACGATCCGTTGGACGCGCTGGCGTTGGCCGATCATGTCGCGGTGATGAACAACGGCCGGATCGTCGAACGCGGCCCGACGCGGGACGTACTGGCCGCGCCGCGCACGGCTTTCACCGCACGGATCGCCGGGCTGAACCTGGTGTCCGGCGTCGCGGTGGAGGACGGACTGCGCACGCCCTCCGGCGAAGTGGTGGCGGGCTTGCTGACCCCGGACACCGTGGTGGGTGAGGCGGCGGTGGCGGTTTTCGCGCCGAACGCCGTCGCGGTTTACCCGCACGACGGCGAGCACCACGGCAGCCCGCGCAACACAGCCGACGCCGTCGTCGCGGCACTGGAACCGCACGGACCGGTGATCCGCGTCCGAACCGAGGGCGAGGGCTGGGCACACGGCCTGACCGCCGACCTCACCCCGGCCGCCGTCGCCGAACTCGCACTGGAGCCCGGCTCGGCGGTGGCGCTGTCGGTGAAGGCCGCGACCGTGGCGGTGCACCCGGCCGCGGCCTCCTGAGCCGAGCGCCCCCCACGTGCGCTCGGCTTCTCCCGGTCAGCCGACGTGGTGGTGGCCGCCGCCCGGGTGGACGTGGAACTTCGCCACCTCGGGCGGGTGCACGACGAACGGCCGCATCATGCCCTCGTCCTCGTGGTCGAGGATGTGGCAGTGGTACATGAACTCGCCGGTGCCGCCGCCGAACTGGCCGGCGACGCTCACCCACTGGCCGGGGTCCACGATGATCGTGTCTTTCCAGCCCTCCTCGTACTTTTCCAGCGGGACGTCGGCGAACCCGTCGATCGGCTTGGCCGTGCGCTCGGCGGCCGGGTCGAACGTCGTGGTGAAGCGGCGCCGGAAGAGGGCTTGAAATTCGGTCAGGTGAATGTGGAACGGGTGTGCGGGCCCGCCGTTCGCGACGTGCACGATGTTCCACACCGCCCATTTGTCGTGCTTGAGGAAGATGCCGGTGGTGTCGTCGAAGATCCGCCCGATCATCCGGAACGTCTTGAGCCCGCCGGCCGGGTCGTTGATCTGGATGATCCCCTTGCCGCCCGGATCGGCGTCGACCTGTTCGAGGTCCCACATTTCCGGGTGCCCGCTGGCGTTGAGCAGCAGCGCGACCCAGACGTGGTCGTGGTCCTCCGGCAGCGTCGAACCGTGCTTGATCCGGACGTAGGACGTCGAGAGCTTTTCGGGCAGCTGGAACGAATCGTTGCGTTCGCGGCTGTCCACCCGGAACTCCATGACGTCCGGTTCGACGCCGCCGAGGCGCGGATCAGCGTTGCGCAGCTTGAGTTTCCGCCCCTTGAACCGGCTGAAATCGATCAGCACGTCGAACCGCTCGGCGGGCGCGACAGTCAGGCCGCCGGACGGCAGCGGCGCGGAGGCGGGCAGCAAGCCGCCGTCGGTGCCGATCAGGCGGACGGCGTCGTTCTGCGGCACGTTGTTCTCGTCGACCAGGTTCAGCGTGAAGAACCGCGAGTTGGCCGCGTTGAGCAGCCGGAAGCGATACCACCGCGCGGTGACGTCGAGGTGCGGCCAGATCACGCCGTTGACCAGGGTGAACGGGCCGGAGAACGGGATCATCGGCCCGTTCGGCACATACGGGAACTTGTACAGCAGTTGCCCGGTGAGCTGACCGGTCGCCGGATCGGTGTCGAGGTTGCGGTCGGCCAGGATCAGCGGGAGTTCGCGGTCGCCGCTGGGCAGGTCGAGCTCGTCCTCCTCGTCGTCGCGGATCAGGTACATCCCGGCCAGACCCGTGTGGACGTTGAAGCGGGTGATCGCCATGGCGTGGTCGTGGTACCAGAGCGGCATCGCCTGCTGCCGGTTCTGGTACTCGGCGAGCTGCGAAGTGCCCTGGAGACCGGCGTTGTGCGCCCAGCCGTCGTTGCCCGCGTTGGTGCGGGCTCCGTGCAGGTGGACGACGGTCCAGGCGGGCAGGTCCGCGACGCCGTCGACGATCGAGTAGCCGGGCCGGTCGAGTTCGCGGCCGGGGCGGCTGGTCGGGCCGTCGCCCACTGGTCCCTGAACCGCGACCAGCGGGAACTTTCCTTCTATTTCGTTCGACCACGAAATCCGCAGTTGTTTGCCGCTGCGCACTTCGATTGTCGGCCCCGGGAAATGCCCGGCATAAGTCCACAATGTACTCGGCGGCAATTGCGAGTGCAGCCGCTGCTGCTTCGTCACCATCGGAATGGTGATCATGTCCTGTCCCCACCACGGCGGCCGCAGCACCGGCGGAACCGGCAGCGGGTCAAGGAACTTCGTCAGTCCCCAGTTCGGCCCGGCGATCGGGCCCGCGATGGCCGGACGGTCGACGATTTCTGTCATGAGATTGTTCCCCCTTCAAGGCAAGGGGCAGGAAGAATTGCACCACGGCGAATACGCCGGTGCTTACGGAAAAGATTCCCCCGAACCCCCTCGGTGACCGGTGCCGCGACTCCCCGCGCGTTACCGGCAATTCCCACTGTAGCCTTTTTCGTCGCGGCCCGCAGGTGTCTCGCGCGCGTGATAGGTTTCGCGCATGAGCGAAGGCCGGTGGACGTATCTCTCCGACATGGACGGTGTGCTGGTCAGGGAGGAACACCTCGTTCCGGGGGCGGACGAGTTCCTCGCCGAACTGCGCAGCAACGAGATCGATTTTCTGGTGCTGACCAATAACTCGATCTACACGCCGCGCGACCTGCGCGCCCGGTTGCTGCGCACCGGATTGGACATTCCCGAGGAGTCGATCTGGACCTCGGCGCTGGCCACCGCGAAGTTCCTCTCGTCGCAGCGGCCCAACGGCTCGGCGTTCGTGATCGGCGAGGCCGGGCTTACCACGGCGCTGCACGAGGTCGGCTACGTGCTGACCGAACGCGACCCGGACTACGTCGTGCTCGGCGAGACCCGCACGTACAGCTTCAGCGCGATCACCCGCGCGATCCGGCTGATCGAGGGCGGCGCGAAGTTCATCGCGACCAACCCGGACGCGACCGGCCCGAGCGTCGAGGGCTCGATGCCGGCCACCGGGTCCGTCGCGGCGCTGATCGAACGGGCCACCGGCCGCTCGCCGTACTACGTCGGCAAGCCGAACCCGCTGATGATGCGGTCCGCGCTGCGCCGGCTGGGCGCGCATTCGGAGTCGACGCTCATGATCGGCGACCGGATGGACACCGACGTGCACTCCGGGATCGAGGCCGGGCTGCAGACCATCCTGGTGCTCACCGGCATCTCGAACGAGGAATCGGTGGAGAACTACCCGTACCGGCCGACGAAGGTGATCGGCTCGGTCGCCGACCTGATCGGGCGAACGCTCGACCCGTTCGGCGAAGGCTGACCGCCCACCGCCCGGGATCAGGGCATATCGTCGAACAATGAGCGTCTATGTGGTGGGCGACGTCCACGGGCACCGGGACGCCCTGGTTGACGCACTGCGCGCCGAGGGCCTGGTCGACAGCGACGGCAACTGGGCCGGCGTCGGCGACCGGTTGTGGTTCCTCGGCGACTTCACCGACCGCGGCCCGGACGGCGTCGGGGTGATCGACCTGGTGCGCCAGCTGCAGGACCAGGCGGCCGAGGCGGGCGGCTCGGTGCAAATGCTGCTCGGCAACCACGAGATCCTGCTGCTGGGGATGTACCACTTCGGCGACCGCCCGGTGCCGTCCGATTTCGGGCCGCGCAGTTTCGCGCGCAGCTGGGAGATCAACGGCGGCCTGCTGTCGGACCAGGACCGGCTCACCCCCGAGCACATCGAGTGGCTCACCGACCGCCCGCTGGTCGCGGTCGACGAGGACCACCTGCTGCTGCATTCGGACACCCTCGAGTACCTCGACTGGGGCGAGGACCTCGACGCGATCAACGCCACCGCGCACGAAATCCTGTCCGGCAGCAACATCGAGGCCTGGTGGGACGTATGGCGGCGGATGACCACCCGCTACGCCTTCCGCGGCCCGGACGGCGAGGAAAACGCCGACCGGATGCTGTCCGCGCTCGGCGGTTCGCGCATCGTCCACGGGCACAGCGTGATCGCCGACCAGCTGGGCATCCATCCGACGCAGATCGAAGGCCCGTATCTCTACGCCGGCGGCAAAGCGCTGGGCATCGACGGCGGGCTGTTCGTCGGCGGGCCGTGCCTCGTGGTGAAACTGCCCTTCGAGCCGGAGGACTAGCTGGCCGCGTAACGGAGTTCGAGGATCCCGGAGGGGAAAGCGGTGCTTTTGACCAGTCGCAGCCGCCGGGCCTCGGCCAGCTCCGGAAACAGCGCCGCGCCCTTGCCGGTGACGGCGGGGAGCACCCAGAGCCGGTACTCGTCGACCACGCCGAGCTTGATCAGTGAGTGCAGGAATTCGATGCCGCCCGCGGCGACGAGGTCCTTGCCCGGCTCGGCCTTGAGCTTGGCGATCTCCTCCGCGAGGTCGCCGCTGGCGATCCGGGTTTCGGTCCAGTCGGCGGTGGTGAGGGTTTTCGAGAACACGACCTTGGGAATTTCGTTCATCGCCTTGGCCGAGGGATGGTCTGAGGTGGGCCAGAAGCCCGCCATGGCCTCGTAGGTGGTGCGGCCCATGAGGAAGGCCCCGGCGTTCCACAGCTCGTCGACGAAGTATTTCTCCTGCTCGGGGTCGTTGATCGACATCATCACGTCCCGGATGCCGTTGTCGGCGTCGGCGCTCTTGCCGTCGAGGGAGACGTAGAAGCCGAGGATCAGCTTGCGTGTGGTGGTCATGCGGCACAGCTTGCTGCCGATGGTTTGAGTTGTCAAGACAAAAATATTTTTCGGTCGGGCATCATGCTCGGCAGTCGGGGGCCGGAGCGACCGTCCGGAGGCAACGTCGGGAACCAGGCGCTGTCGAGTCTCTGGCTGTTCGGCGATGATCATCCATCCGCGCTGCGGCGCGGATGGATGAAACGTTTTCCCGTCGACCACGCGCGACGAGGAGTGCTGAACGCGAAGGCGGCGATCCGCACGCCGCTGAATTCACGACCAGACGTCGACCCCGCCCGAGAGCCGAACCCGCCCGGCCAGCCCGTGATCGCCGCGCGTCAGTCGGGGACGGCCCTCAGGAGTCCACGATTTCCTTGCCCAGCGGCATCAACGAGATCGGGATCATCTTGAAGTTGGCCAGTCCCAACGGAATCCCGATGATCGTCAGGCACTGCACCGCCCCGGTGACCAGGTGCCCGATGCTCAGCCACAGTCCGGCGACCAGGAACCAGATCACGTTGCCGACGAAGGAGCCGGCGCCGGCGTCGCGCCGGTCGACGACCGTCCGGCCGAACGGCCACAGCGCGTAGTTCGCGATCCGGAACGACGCGATGCCGAACGGGATCGTGACGATCAGGACGCAGCAGATGACCCCGGCCAGCAGGTAGCCCAGTGCCATCCAGAAACCGGCGAAGACGAGCCAGATTACGTTGAGGATCAATCGCATCAGACGGACAACTCCCCGCTCATTACGGTGACGGCCTGGCCGCGCAGCAGCACGCGGTCATCGCGGACTTCGGTGCGTACGGTTCCGCCCCGGGCGGAAAGTTGCTGTCCGACGAGACTGTTCTTGCCCAGCTGCCGCGCCCAGTACGGGGCCAGCGAGCAGTGCGCGGAACCGGTGACGGGATCCTCGTCGACGCCTACGCCGGGTCCGAAGAATCGGCTGACGAAGTCGTCGCCTTGTGCGGTGATGATGAGCCGTCCGGTCCAGGTCGCGCGGAGGGCGTCGAGGTCCGGCCGTGCCTGACGGACCGCGTCGACGCTTTCGAGCACCGCGAAGAGGTTCTCGCGGGCTCGCCCGGTGAACGTGGCGGGCAGGTCAAGAATGTGGGAGAGGTCTTCGCCGGTCTCGACGGGCGGGTCGGCGGGGAAGTCCATCTCGATCCAGCCGTCGGCCTTGGTGCAGGTCAGCTGGCCGCTGAGGGTGTCGTAAACCTGGTGCCCGCCAAGGATGTGCGTGACGGCGATGGTGGCGTGCCCGCAGAGCGAGACCTCGTCGGTCGGGGTGAACCAGCGGAGCGATTTCGCGCCTTCGCCGGTGTTGACGACGAAGGCGGTCTCGGAGTGCTTCATCTCCGCCGCGACCTGCTGCATCCATGTTGCGTCGGCAGGTTGTTCGAGCACGACGACGCCCGCCGGGTTGCCGGCGAAGGCCTGGTCGGTAAAGGCGTCGACTAGGTGGAACCGCATGGAACCGATCCTGCCCTGCCGCGCGAGGCCAGGGCATCGGGGATTAGCCCTGAATTCTCAGCGCACGCCCTCTTCGATGGTCTCCAGCAGCCACTTGCGCAGGTGCGCACCCGTCGAGGGCGTGAAGTGCAGCCGGAATCCGCCGTCGGGCAACGGTTCCGAGAAGGTCAGGTAGCGCCCGCCGTCGGTGTCGACGAACGTCGCCGTCGAGATCGGGCGGAGCGTGCCTTGCCGTGGCCGCAGCGAAAGTTCCACGGTTCCGTGCCGGTGCAGCGGCCACTGCGAGTACCCGGCGAGCGCGTCGCGATCCTGGCGGGAAGGGGCGGGAGCCTCGGCGTTGCGTTTCGGCGGCGGGGCTTGGGTGATCGCCACCGGGGACACCGGGAGCGCGGGATAGGGCGGAAACATGCTCAGCACCAGATCCACCAGCCGCTCCGGCCGGACCTGGCGGAAGCGAAGCCCGTTGTCGACCTGTTCGGAGAACACGCCGAGGCCCTCGCCGATGCACGCGCGGTACAGCACGGTCCCGGACGGCAGTTCCGCCGCGCGCACGATGATCAGCACGTCCGGCCTCGTCCAGGCGCGCAGGGTCGCTTCGACGTCCCGGTCGAGTTTCTCCGCGTCCGCGAGGCCCCTGGCGCGCAGCGCGTTCCACGCTTCCTCGGCCAGCCGGTGGTGCTCGGTCATCGTCGCGCCCGCGCTGCGGATCTCGAACGGATGCCACGACGCGGGCAGTCCGGTGCGCCGTACGGCCACGTCGGTCTCGGTCCAGCCCAGGGAGAATTCCTCCGGCAACGTCCCCGTCCCCTCGTGCACGAAACAGCCCCGCACCGAGGGTAGCGGAACGCGCACGACGGTCAGCCGCTCGTGCGAGCGCACCCCATAACGAGGGTGGTGGAAAGGTCCGAAATCGAGCTTAGACTCGGGCTCGTCGAAGAAGACCGCCACGGGAGGCACCGATGCCTGACGCGCCTGCACTGCCGAGTTACGCCTCCGGGACCTCCAGCGTCCCCCTGCTCGGTGACACGATCGGGGACAATTTCGACCGTACGGTGGCCGCGTTCGGCGACCGGGACGCGCTCGTCGACCGCGAAGCAGGCGCCCGCTGGACCTACCGCGAACTCGCCGCCGAGGTCGACACCCTCGCGCACGGGCTGGTGGCCTCCGGCGTCGGCAAGGGCGACCGCGTCGGCATCTGGTCGCCGAACCGGGCGGAATGGACGTTCCTGCAGTACGCGACGGCGAAGATCGGCGCGATCCTGGTCAACATCAATCCGGCCTACCGGTCGCACGAGCTGAAGTACGTGCTCAACCAGGCAGGCATCCGGCTGCTGGTGGCCGCGGACAAGTTCAAGACGTCCGACTACGCCGCGATGATCTCCGAGGTCCGGCCGGACTGCCCCGCGCTGGAAGCCGTCGTCCTGCTCGGCACCTCGTCGTGGACCGATCTGATGGAGTCCGGCCGCGGCGGCGACCCGGAGCGGCTCGCCCGGCTGCAGGCGGCGCTGTCCGCGGACGACCCGATCAACATCCAGTACACGAGCGGCACCACCGGTTTCCCCAAGGGCGCGACGCTCAGCCACCACAACATCCTCAACAACGGCTATTTCGTCGGCGAGCTGTGCAATTACACCGAGCAGGACCGGGTGTGCATCCCGGTGCCCTTCTACCATTGCTTCGGCATGGTGATGGGCAACCTCGCGTGCACCAGCCACGGCGCGTGCATGGTGATTCCGGCCCCCGCGTTCGACCCGAAGGCCACGCTCGCCGCGGTCGCCGCCGAACGCTGCACCTCGCTCTACGGCGTTCCGACGATGTTCATCGCCGAGCTGAACCACCCCGAGTTCGAGACGTTCGACCTCGGCTCACTGCGCACCGGCATCATGGCGGGCTCGCCGTGCCCGGTCGAGGTGATGAAGCAGGTCATCGACCGGATGGGGATGACCGAAGTGTCCATTTGCTACGGCATGACCGAGACGTCGCCGGTGTCCACGCAGACCCGCGCCGACGACTCGGTGGAACGCCGGGTGTCCACGGTCGGCCGGGTCGGCCCGCATCTGGAGTCCAAAGTGGTCGATCCGGAAACCGGGCTGACCGTGCCGCGCGGCACTCCGGGAGAATTGTGCACCCGCGGCTATTCGGTGATGCTCGGCTATTGGGAGGAACCGGAAAAGACCGCTGAGGCGATCGACGCCGCGCGCTGGATGCACACCGGCGACCTCGCGATCATGGACGACGAGGGGTATCTCAACATCACCGGCCGGATCAAGGACATGGTGATCCGCGGCGGCGAGAACATCTACCCGCGCGAGATCGAGGAATTCCTCTACACCCACCCGGACGTACTGGACGCGCAGGTGATCGGCGTGCCGGACGTCAAATACGGCGAGGAACTGATGGCCTGGATCCGGATGCGCGAGGGCGCGGAGCCGCTGACCACCGAAGCGGTGCGCGAATTCTGCCAGGGCAAACTGGCGCATTACAAAATCCCGCGCTACATCCACGTGGTCGAGGAATTCCCGATGACGGTGACCGGGAAGGTGCGCAAGGTCGAAATGCGCCAGCAGTCGGTGACGTTGCTTGGGCTGGAACAGGCGGCTTCGCAGAAGCACGCGTGACACGGACCGGCGGCCGTCCGATGTGGACAGCCGCCGGTCTTTCGTCGTCAGGCGGAAGCGGCCGCGGCGGCTTCGGCGAGCGCCTTTTCGTCTTCCTCGCCGAAGGTTTCCTCGAGTTGCTCGGGCGAGTAGTCGAGGTCGATCTGCTCGACCGGCGTGCCCCGCGCGGATTCGATCGCCCCGAGGCGGCGCTGTGCGCGGTCGGCGGCGTACTGGAGCAATTCCTCGGGGTCGTTGTCGAACGGGACTTCCTCGAACTGGTCCTGCACCCACTGGATCATGCCGAGGGCGTGCGGCAGGAGTTCGCCCATGCGTTCCTGCACGGCGTCCCACATCGTGTCGTCCGCGGCGACGTGCCGGCGGCAGGTGAACGTGCCCCACGCCATGTGGCGGCGTTCGTCGTCGCCGATGTGCCGCACCAATTCCTGCATTCCCGGCAGGATCTGGTTCTGCGTGCAGATCAGCTGCCACGAGTAATACCCGGTGAGCGCGAGGCTGCCTTCGATCACGTGGTTGTACGTCACGCTCGCGCGGATCTGGTTGAGCGGACTAGGATCGTCCTCCAGTGCGCGCAATGACTGCGGCAGTTCCTCGTAGAAAAGCTTGCGGTAGTGCGGATTTTCCGCGACGTAGGAGTGCAGGTCGTGGTCCAGCCCGACGGCGTCCATCCAGCGCCGGAAGACCTCGACGTGCTTGGCTTCCTCGAAGCAGAACTGCGTCAGGTACATCTCGTCGCCGAACCGGCCGGTCGCCGACATCGCGCGCATGAACGGCTGGATGTCCTCGGTCACCGCCTCCTCGCCCGCGATGAACTGCGCGACCAGGTAGGTGGTGGAGCGCTGCTGCTCGGGCGTCAGGCTTTCCCAGCCCTCGCGTTCGCGGCTGAAATCGAGGTCCGCCGGGTTCCAGAACTTCTTGTTGCCCTTGACGAACAGCCGCAACGGGAACGAGTCCCAGTTCAGCCCGCCCTGACGCAGGGACGAGAAGCCGCTGCGCAGTTCGGGAAGCGTCTCGGTCATGACTGGCCCTCTCGTTTCACTCCATTGTGGACGAATTGGTCGATGGCGGGGGCGAGCACCGCGAGGATCGACTCCGCGGCCTCGGCCGCGGAATGCGTCGGCAGCACCAGATGGCTGAGCGACAGCCGGACCACCGTTTCGGCGAGCAGCGCGGCGGCTTCCGGCGTGAGCCGGGGTTCGAGCGCGAGGTACTGCTGCGCCGCGAGATCGGCCGCCGCGGTGAGGATCGGCTCGCCGCGCGAGGTCAGCAGGGGCAGCAGATCCTCGCCCGCCTCGGTGCCGAGCGCCGCCGCGATCAGCCGGTTCTCCCTGGCGTGCTCGATCGTGTAGACGACCGCGCCGCGGATGCCCGTGAGCAAACTCTCCGCGTCCTCGAACCGGCACCGGATGCCGTCGAGGAATTCCGCCGCGACGCGCAGTGCGACGGCCTGCGTGAGCGCCGCCTTGCTGCCGAACTCGTTGTAGACCGTCTGCCTGCTGACCCCGGCTTTCGCGGCAACATCGGCCATCCGGAGGCCTTGGTGGCCGCGGTCGGGGAGCAGGTCCGCGGCCGCGTCCAGCAGTGCCTCGCGAAGCGTCGCCTTGGTCCGCTCGGTGAAGCTGGTCACACCGTCAGCTTGACACAGGATCAATCTGTGTCAAGAAGCTTTACCTGGATGGTCCACGTGTACAGCGGAGCGGAAAGTATTGTCGGAGCGGACGGCTACCGTGTCGGACGTGGGCATCACTGTGGGGTTCGACCTCGACATGACATTGATCGACCCGCGGCCGGGCATGGTCGCGGCGATGAACGCGCTCGGGAAGAAGTCCGGGCTGCCGTTCGACGGAGAGGCGTTCGCTTCGAACCTCGGGCCGCCGCTCGATCAGGCGCTGCGCGATTTCGGCGCGCCGGAGGACCGGATTCCCGAGCTGATCTGGCAGTTCCGCGAGCTGTACCCGGAGACGGTCGTGCCGAGCACGGTCGCGCTGCCGGGCGCGGCCGAGGCGCTGGAGGCGGTCCGGGCGGCGGGCGGGCGGACGGTGGTGGTCACCGGGAAGTACGGGCCCAACGCCCAGATGCATCTCGACGCGCTGGGCATGAAGGTCGATGCCCTGGTGGGCGAGCTGTGGTCCACGCAGAAGGCCGCGGCTCTGCTGGAACACGAGGCGCGGGCGTACGTCGGCGACCACCTTGGCGACGTGCGGGGCGCGCGAGCGGCCAACGCGACGTCAGTGGCCGTGGCGACCGGGCCGTGCACCCGCGAGGAACTGGCCGCCGAAGGCGCGGACGTGGTGTTCGACTCGCTGGTCGAATTCCCCGAGTGGTTTGCCAGGACGTTCGTCGAGACCGCGGTGTAAGCGCTGGTCAGCCGTGCTTTCCGGCGCGGGCTTCCTGGATCAGGGCGATCAGCCCGAGCAGGAGGCCGAGCGGGGTGATCACGCCGGCGGCCGCGCTGAGCCACACCGGCAGGTTCTCGAGGCCAGCGGCGAACATCACGAACACCGTCGCCACCGCGAGCATGCCGATGGCGAACAGGCCGATGCCGAGCCGCATGAGGATCGGTTTGCCGGTCTGTTTCGTTGGGCTCTCCATGGGGTGAGAGTAACCGGACTATCCGCTTCTCCCCAGAGCGTGTGGCGAGATACGCTTGTCGGACGCGCGCCTCGAGATCGCTCGGGGCGCGTTCGTCGTGACCTGCACAGCAGAAGGACTGGTGAGGGAAGTGCCGACCGGCAAGGTCAAGTGGTACGACGCGGAGAAGGGGTTCGGCTTCGTCACGCAAGACGGCGGTGCGGACGTCTACATCCGCAAGGCCGCGCTGCCCCACGGCGTGGAGGGGCTGAAAGCCGGGCAGCGGCTCGAGTTCGGCGTGGCCGACGGCAGGCGCGGGCCGCAGGCGCTTTCCGTCCGGCTGCTGGACCCGCCGCCGTCGGTCGCCGAGGCGCGCCGCCGTCCCGCGGAGGAGCTGCACGGCCTCATCGAGGACATGATCAAGCTGCTGGAGCTGAAGGTTCAGCCGGATCTGCGGCGCAACCGGTACCCGGACCGCAAGAACACCAAGCAGATCGCGGAGATCATGCGCGCCGTCGCGCGCGACCTCGACCCGTGATCAGCCGCGCTACCGCTTGAAAACAGTGAAGGGCTCCGTACGGGAAATCTCCCGCGCGGAGCCCTTCACGGCTTTTCGAGGACTCAGGGGCGCTGTACCTGCAGCGACCACAGCGCCGTCGTGACCGCTTCCGCGTCGTTCGGGTCGCCGGTGCGGCTGACCACCGACGCCTGGGCGATCTCGATCACCAGGATCTGGTCGTCCTTCGCGGGCGTGGTCGCGGTGTAGGCGTAGCGGTCGCGGGAGGTGATGATGTCCTCCTTGAGCGGCTGGGGCTCGCCCTTGCCGTTCACGTACTGCACGGTGACCTTCCACGGCGTCTCGGCGATTTCCTTCGGCACCGAGATCTGTACCGACCGGCCCGGCCGCACCTTGAGCTTGCCCGTCGCGCCGGGGTTGGCCGCGCAGACGCCCGATTTGATGTCGCAGTTGCCGATCGGGGCGACGTTGATCGTGTGCCCGTCGGCGTAGAAAGTCACCTCGGCCGGACCCGGCGCGGAACAGCCGGCCACCGCGAAACCACCGGCCGCGAGCACGGCCACCACCCGGGAACGTCGCATGGCCCGAGATTACCGGCGGCCTCGCGCGGGCCCCGGAGCGGGGAAGCCGCCGGTCGGCTCTGGGCGCAATGGGCGATTGCCGCCGAGGCCGGGCAGGAGCGAACCGCCGCGCTGCACCAGGAACGTCTGCGTCAGGCCGACCGCCAGCAGGAGCGTCACGACCAGGAAGCCGATCCAGTACGTCGGCGGCAGCAGCAGCCCGACCGCGCCGCCCAGGCACCACGACAGCTGCAGCACCGTCTCCGAGCGGCCGAACGCCGAGGCGCGCGACTGCTCCGGCAGGTCCTCCTGGATCACCGCGTCGAGGCTGATCTTCGCCAGCGCGCTGGCCGTCGCGCCGATGAGGCCGACGATCGCCGCCGTGGCGAGGCCGGGCAGCAGGGTCGCGACCAGCGTCGTCACGACGCACGCCGCCACACAGCCCACGATCACCTGGTCCGCCGAACCGAAGTGCAGCCGCGAACCCAGTGCGTTGCCGATGAACCCACCGACCCCGGCCGCCGCGCCGATGATGCCCAGCAACAGCAGTTGCACGAACGGACTGTGCCCGGCGTGCTCGGTCTGTGCCTTCACCGCGAACGCGGCGAACATCATCAGGAAACCGGTCAGCACGCGCACGGAACCGTTGCCCCACAAGGCCACGACGATGTGCCGGCCCATCGGCTGGCGCTGCCGCTTCTGCTTCGGCTCCGGCCGCGCGGACAGCGACGTGGGGACCTCGCCCTCGGTCACCTCGACCCACGACGGGATACGCATCGACTGCACGGCCGCGGCTACGCAGATCGCGGCGGTGAACCAGAGCGCGCCGGAGGAGTTGGTGAGACTGCTCACGCCGCTGGCCAGCGCACCGAAGACACCGCCCGCGATCAGGCCGAACACGGTGATCCGCGCGTTGGTCTTCGACAGCGTGATCTCCGGCGGCACCACGCGGGGCGTGACCGCCGCCTTCAGCACGGTGAACGACTTCGACAGCACCATCATGCCGAGCGCCGCCGGGTACAACAGCCAGTCGTCGAAGTGCAGCGCCATCACCACGGCCATCAGGCCCTGCCCGATCGACGAGACGCACATCGCGAGCCGGCGGCCGCGCTGGATCCGGTCCAGCGCCGGGCCGATCACCGGCGCGACGAGCGCGAACGGCGCGATCGTGATCAGCAGGTACAGCGCGACCTTGCCCTTGCTCTCCCCGCTGGTCGCGGCGAAGAACAAGGTGTTGGCCAGCGCGATCGCCATCGCGGCGTCGCTGGCGTAGTTCAGCATCACCGCGTACATCAGCGAGGTGAGACCGGACTTGTCCGCGCCGTCCGCCTTGGTGGCGCGCTGGAACGCGCCGATCGCCTGCCCGCTCAGCTGACGGCTGCGCAGCGCGGCGACCCGCGTGACGGTGAGCTTCTTCGGCAGTTTCGGGATCGAGCCCGCGCCCGGGACGGCGGCGGTGGTGTGCAGCGCGTCGTCCTGCTCGGCTTCGATGCGTGGCTCGCCCGCGTAACCCCCGGTGTCGTAGTGCTCGTAGCCGACGCTGCCGGGGCGGTCGTCGTACGGCCGCGGGTGGACGGGCTCGGTCCGATGGTCGCGCGGCGGGTACGGCCGGGCACCGCGCGGCGGTGGCGGCGGCCGGTGTCCCATGGGGACGGCACCGGTGGGCGCTTCCTCGGCGTTCGGCGGGAACGGCGGCGCGTCGTCGTAGAACGCGCTGCGCGGCTCCGGACGTCCGGGGTAGCGGCGCTGATCGACGTGTTCGGTCCGCGGCGGCGGTTCGCCCGGGCGGCCGCGGGGCGGTTCGGGCGGGATGCGCTCCGGACGAGCCCTCGGCGGCTCCGGCGCGTACTCCGGCGGAGCCTGGCGAGTGCGCTGGTCAACAGCCTGATCGACCCGGGTCGGCGGGGCGTCGCGCCACGAGCGGGCCTGCGCCGCGCCGGGCTCGGGCGTCCAGCGGCGCTTCTTCCGCCCACGGCCTTTGCCCGACTGCCCGCCGAGGGGGCTGTCGGAACTGGAGCGCGAGCTGAAGAGGGCCACGGTTCAATCCTGCCTCATCGGGGTCCCGCGCCGCCCGCTCACGTGCCGGTTCGCTGATTTTCCGGGACGAACTTCACGCGGAACGACGTCGCCCACAGCTTCCCGGTGAGAAGGAATTCGTCCGTGCCGGGAATCGCGGCGATGCCGTTCAGCACGTCCTCGCCCGGCCGGGCGGGCTTGCGGAGCTTGCTGGCGTCGATCTTCGCGGTGACGCGTCCGGTGTTGGCGTCGATGCGCAGAATGGTGTCGGTCTGCCAGACGTTCGCGTAGACGGTGTCGCCGACGCACTCCAGTTCGTTCAGCTGATCCTGCCCGACCTCGACGGAACCGGTGACCGCAAACGTTTGCGGGTCGCGGAAGGTGAGCGTCGACGAGCCGTTGCTCATGACTAGTCGCCCGCTGGGCTGGTGACAGAGCCCCCAGCCCTCACCGTCGTAATGGACGCGCCGCAGCTCGGCGAGCGTCTGGGAGTCCCGCTCGATCGCGATTCCGTCGCGCCAGGTCAGCTGCCACAGCTTCGGCCCGAGCACCGTGATGCCTTCGGCGAACAGCGGCGACGGCACCGTCACCTGTTTGGCCGGTGCGCCGCCGGCCGGGCCGGCGGTGAGCGCGGACTTGCCTTCGAGCCCGCGGCTCTCGTACAGCGTCGTGCCGGCGTACTCGAGCCCTTCGGTGAAGGCCGTCGAGTCGTGCGGCAGCGTTCCGAGCACCTCGACGGCGAGCTGTTCGGGCTGGGCGGGCGTCGCTTGGGTGCCCGCGCATCCGCCGAGCAGGGCAGCGGCCACCAGGGGCCAGACGATCCGGGTTCGCACGAGGAACAGCCTGGCACGGGCGGCGCGGATGCGTGCGGCACAATTGGGGGTATGACGCTGCTGTTGACCCTGGACGACGGCTCTCTCCACCGGAAGCTCGCGGACGCCGTGGCGGTCGCGCGGGAGGCCGTGCTGGCGGAAGCCCCCGCTGACCAGGTCGGCGAGCACGTCGGAGTGGAACGCGAGGACGCCGTTTCGGCGAGCCACCTTTTCGAAGCCTCGGTGCCCGGCTACCGCGGCTGGCGCTGGTCGGTCACCGTCGCGGTGGCCGGACCGGACGAGCCGGTCACGGTGAGCGAGCTGGTGCTGCAGCCCGGCCCGGAGGCCCTGGTCGCGCCCGCCTGGGTGCCGTGGGAGCAGCGCGTGCGCGCGGGCGACCTCGGCGTCGGCGACCTCTTCCCGGCGGACAAGGACGACCCGCGCCTCGCACCCGCGTACCTCCAGTCGGACGACCCGGCGGTCGAGGAAGCGGCGCTCGAGGTCGGCCTCGGCCGGGTCCACGTTCTTTCCCGCTACGGCAGGCTGGACGCGGCGGCCCGCTGGCACACCGGCGAGTTCGGCCCGCGTTCGGACATGGCCCGCAGCGCCCCCGCGACCTGCGGGACCTGCGGATTCTTCGTGCCGCTGGCGGGTTCGCTGCGCGGTTCGTTCGGAGCTTGCACGAACGACATCGCGCCCGCGGACGGGCACGTCGTGGACGTCGCTTACGGGTGCGGGGCGCATTCGGAGGTGCGGGTCGAGGTGACGTCCTCGGTCCCGGTGGCGGAGCTGGTCTACGACGATTCGCTGATCGACTTCACGCCGCTTCCGGAGGCGGCAGTTGAGCCGAGCGCCGTCGCGGACCCGGCGGTGGTCGAAGAGGCGGCGGCCGCGGCGGCGGAGGAGACCGCTGAGGTGTCGGCGGTGGAGCCGGAAGCGGCCGCGGAAGTGGCGGTCGAGGAAGCTGCCGCTGAGGTGGCGGTCGAGGAATCTGCTGAGGTTGAGCCGGTTGCCGGGGAGCCTGCGGTTGAGGTCGCGGAGCCGGTGGAGAACGCGGCTGGCGAGCAGGCGGTCGAGGAACCCGCGGACGAAGCTGCCGAGGAACCCGCGGTTGCCGAGCCCGTCGAGGCTTCGGCGGCGGGCACTGCGGCTGACGTCGTCGTCGAGACCGTCGCACCGAACGAAGCCGCGGAACCCGGTCACGAGGCGCGGCAGCAGGACGACTCCGACGGGAGCGATGTCGTCCGGTGAACGAAGTCGCTGGGGGAGCGGCTGATCCTTTCGGGACAGTCCGGCTGCGGGAAGCGGTCCTGAGCGCTTGGCGCGATTCGCCTACCCGTTTCACCGAAGACACCAACTCCGAACGTGACCTGCGCGTCGGCGCTTACCGCGATCGGCTGTTCGTCGAGCTGGCGCAGAACGCGGCCGACGCCGCCCAGATCGCGGGCGAGCCAGGGCGGATCCGGGTGTCCGTTGTGGACGGTGAGCTGCGGTTCGCCAACACCGGCGCGCCGTTGGACACCCTGGGCGTCGAATCGCTTGCGTCGTTGCGAGCGTCGGCTAAGCGGGGAACTGTCGGCAGGTTCGGCGTCGGCTTCGCGGCCGTCCTGACGGTGACCGACGAGCCTCGCGTCGTTTCGACCTCGGGCGGCGTCGCGTTTTCCGCGCAGCGCACGCGGGAGGAGTCCGGCCGGGGCGGCGACGTTCCGGTGCTGCGGCTGCCCTTCCCGATCGCCGAACAGCCAAGCGCTGGGTTCGCCACCGAAGTGCGATTGCCGCTCCGGGAATCCGGCGAGGGGCTGCTCGACAGCCTGGCCAACGAGATCGAGGATCTGCTGCTTGCGCTGCCGTGGCTCGCTGAGGCCGAAGTGGACGGTCGCAAGTGGACTCGAAGCGGGGAAGAGATCGTCGAGATCACCTCCCCGGCGGGACAACGGCGTTGGTTGAAGCACGGGGTCTGGGCGGTTCCGGTCGACGCCGAAGGCGTGCCGCAGCCGCTCGAAGACGACGTGCTGCACGCGCCGACGCCGACCGACGAAGGTCTTTCGCTTCCGGCGCGGTTGATCGCGGAAGTGCCGCTGGAGCCGTCTCGGCGGAGGGTGCTGCCCGGGGCGGAACTCACTCACGCGCTGGAGAAGGCGGCGAGCGAATACGTCGCGCTGGTCCGGGCGGTCAAAGCAGAGTATCGGCCGATCCTGGTCCCGGCGGCGGGATTCCCGCTGTCCACTGTGGACGCACAGCTGAAAGACCTGGTGTACGCCTCGCTCGCGCAGGAGCCCTGGCTGGCCACGGTGGACGGTCACGAAGTCTCCGGGCAGCAAGCCCGGGTGCTCGACATCGACGGCCTGGCTCCGCTGCTCGCGGACGTCATTCCGGGCCTGGTGCAGGCGAATCCGAGGCTGCTCAAGCCGGTGTCCGCGCACATCCTCGGCATCGGTGACGTTCTCGAAGTGTTGACCGGCATCGATCGCGAGCCCGACTGGTGGCGGAAGCTGTACGCGGAGCTGGCGGTCGCGGTCGAAAGCCATGCGCTCAGCGCGAATCAGCTGGACGGGCTTCCGGTTCCGTTGTCCGACGGGCGGACGCTGCCGGGCGTCAAGGGCGCGCTGCTGGTCGACGGCAGCAGCGAACTGCGAGAACTTCTGTCCGATGTGGACGTTCCCGGTCTCCGGCTGGTGCATCCGGGAGCAGCGCACTCATTGCTGGAACTGTTGGGGGCCAAGCACGCTGACGCGCGGCAGCTGCTCGAAGCGGAACAGCTCCAGTACGCGGTAGAGCACAGCGTCGCCGACGTTCAGTCCGGTTTGGATGGAATGAACCTCGCCGGTGCGGTGCTCCGGCTGGTCACGGATTGCGGCGGGCTGGCCCCAGAGTGGATCGGAGCGCTGGCGCTGCCCTCGGAGGACGGCTGGCGGCGCGCGGACGAACTGGTGCTGCCGACGTCGCCGTTGCTGGACGTGATCGACCCCGAGGTGTTCGAGCCCGGCGGCGCGCTATCCGTGCTGGACGAGGAATTCGCCGAGGACTGGCCGACGGAAACCCTCGTCGCGGCGAAGGTGCTCGATTCGTTCGCGGTCGTGCTGGACGAACAACCGCACGAACCCGACCACAATCTGCCGGACGAAGAACAGTGGTGGGATTCGTTCGACCAGCCGCCGACGACGGTGGTGTCCATCCGGGACCTCGACCTCGTCGCGGACGACGCCTGGCCGGACGCGCTCCGGCTGATCGCGGCGCGCCCGGAAACCTGGCAGGCCTTGCACAGCCCGGACGGCCACGCGGGCTGGTGGCTCGCCCGCTACGCCTTGCTGGCCGGGGAAGCGCCGGGCGCGTGGCGGCTCGCGTCGGCGACCGCGCTGGCGGGGCTGTACGACCCGGTGCCGGACCTCGGGCTGAGCGACGACCTGCTCCGCGCCGCTGGCGTCCGGACCGGACTGGACCTGGAAACCGCCGAAGACGTCACAGATCTGCTGGAACGACTCGGCGATCCCCAGCGGACGCCGACGCCGGGCCTGGTGGCCCGCGCGCACGCGGCGCTGGTGGCCGCGCCCGTCGACATCACTGACGTCGACGCGCCCGCCCGAGTCCGCGCGGCGGACGGAAGCGTCGTCGAGGACGCCGTGGTGCTGGACGTGCCCTGGATCGCGGCGGCGCTCGACCCGGCGAAGATCCTCGTCGCACCCGCGGAGCCGGAGCGGCTGGCGGAACTCCTGGACGTCCCGGTGACGAGCAGCCTCAAGGCCGAGGTGGACAGCACCGGCGAGTACGTCGCGTGGGCCGACCTGCCCGCCCTCGCGCTCGCCGCGGACCAGCTGGGCATCGCGTTGCCGGAGGGCGGCGTGCTGCTGCACGACCCGCTCACGGTGACGGTCGATGGCGAGACGGCCGAGGTGCCGTGGTGGTCCGATGACCGGTTGCACGCGGCGGACACGTCCGAGGGGTTGGCCCGGGCCTTCGCGTGGGCGAGCGACCGCTGGGGCGAGCGTTACCGCATTACGGCGCTGCTGGAAGACCCCGCGCCGCGCACCATGCTGAACTGACCTCGTGAAGCCGGGGAGAACCGGCGGGAACGTCAGAGCCGCTGGGCCGATTTCGACCCGCGCCGGGCCGCCGCTCGCTGCCAGAAAATGATCCCGAATCCGATGAACCCGAGCGCGATCCCGGCCAGGCACGTCTGCACCCACACGCCCCCGCTCGTGAAGAAGAGCACCACGAGCGCGACAAGCCAGAGCGCAGTACCTACGATCACCACCGGCGTCAGGTCGGTGAGCCGCTTCGGCAGGTCCGGCGTGTGCCGCAAGGCGGCCGGAGCGTCCGGGGCACTGGTCGGTTCGTCCACGGACCAGAGCTTACCCGGACGGAAACAGCGAGACAGGCGGGGAAATGGCGGAGCAGCGCGAACGGGCCGGGTCCACACTGGACCGCTTCTTCCGGATCAGCGAACGCGGGTCGAGCACCGGGCGGGAGATCCGCGGCGGCGTGGTCACCTTCGTGACGATGGCCTACATCGTGGTCCTCAACCCGCTGATCATCGGCAGTTTCGCGGCCGACACCCCGTCCGCGCACAAGGACGTGCTCGGCCACATCCTCCCGGTGCCGCAGGTCGCGGCGGTGACCGCGCTGGGCGCCGGGGTGCTGACGATCCTGATGGGCCTCGTCGCCAACTATCCGTTCGGCATCGCCACCGGGCTCGGCATCAACAGCCTGCTCGCGGTCACCATCGCGCCGCAGATGAGCTGGCCGGAGGCGATGGGCCTGGTGGTCATCGAGGGCGTGATCATCGTCCTGCTCGTGCTCACCGGCTTCCGCACCGCGGTGTTCCGCGCCGTGCCGCCCGCCCTCAAATCCGCGATCGCGGTCGGCATCGGGTTGTTCATCTGCCTGATCGGCCTGGTCGACGCCGGGTTCGTGCGGCGGCTGCCGGACGACGCGCACACCACCGTGCCGGTCGGGCTCGGCATCGGCGGTTCGATCGCGTCGTGGCCGACCGCGGTGTTCGTCGTCGGGCTGCTGCTGACCGCGGTGCTCGTGGCCAAGCGCGTCAAGGGCGCGATCCTGATCGGCGTGCTCGGTTCGACCGTGCTCGCGATCGTGGTCGAGGCGATCGTGAAGGCCGGGCCGTCCAACGGCACCGACCCCAAGGGCTGGAACCTCGGCTACCCGGCGCTGCCGGAGAAGGTCGTCGGCCTCCCCGACCTGTCGCTGGTCGGCGACGTGTCGTTCGGCGCCTGGACCCGGCTGCCGATCATCACCGTGGTGCTGCTGGTCTTCACCCTCGTGCTCGCGGACTTCTTCGACGCCATGGGCACGATGACCGGCCTCGGCAAGGAAGCCGGGCTGGTCGGCAAGGACGGGCAGCTGCCGAACGTCGGCAAGGCGCTGTTCGTCGAGGGTCTCGCGGGCGCGGCTGGCGGGTTTGGCTCGGCCAGCTCGAACACGGTGTTCGTGGAATCCGCGTCCGGCATCGCGGAGGGCGCGCGGACCGGGCTGGCGAACGTGGTTACCGGTCTGCTCTTCATCGCCGCGATGTTCCTGACCCCGCTGTATCAGGTCGTGCCGGTCGAGGCGGCCGCTCCAGCGCTGGTCGTGGTCGGCGCGCTGATGATGGCGCAGGTCCGCGACATCGACTTCACCGATTTCAAGATCGCGCTCCCCGCGTTCCTGACCATCGTCGTCATGCCGTTCACCTACTCGATCGCCAACGGCATCGGCGCCGGATTCGTGAGCTACGTCGTGATCCAGGCTGTCACCGGCAAGGCTCGGAAGATTCACCCGCTGATGTGGGTGATCGCGGTGGCGTTCGTCGCCTACTTCGCCGTCGGGCCGATCGAAGCCGCACTCGCCTGACCGGCGTAAACACCGAGTGCAGGTCGTGAGGTATGCTAACTATATGTCCGGCGACCCGCACGAGCGATCACTGGCGAGCCGCCTGCGTCTCGCGGTGGTGCGGCTCAACCGCCGTCTCCGGGCACAGCGGGTGGCTGACGACGTGTCGCTCACGCAGATCGCGGCGTTGTCCACCCTGCACAAATGCGGTCCGCTGACCCCCGGTCAGCTCGCCGCGAAGGAAGGCGTCCAGCCGCCCTCGATGACGAGGGTCATCGCCGCGCTCGAGGAGATGGGGTTCGTCGAGCGCAGGCCGCACCCGACCGACGGCCGCCAGGCCATCGTCGAGCTGTCCGACGACGGGCTCGCGTTCGTGCGCAAGGCCATCTCGGTGCGGGAAGCGTGGCTGGACCGGCAACTGGCCGAACTCGGCGAGGAAGAGCTTGAAGTGCTCTCCCGAGCCGCGGAGATCATCGACAGGATGGCGGGGAACTAGCACAGGTGACCACCACGGGTAGCGAAACAGGATGTCCGGCCCAATCCACTGCTACCCGGGACACGGCACCGCCGCCGTCCAGTGCCGCTCCGCCTGGTCCTCGTTCCGTTCCGGCCGGGAAATCGTCTTCCGTGCCGGATTCCGCCGCGGAATCCCCGGAAACCAAGACCCGCCGCACGATGTTTTCGTCGCTGCGCGTGCGGAACTACCGGCTGTTCTTCAGCGGCCAGGTCATCTCGAACATCGGCACCTGGATGCAGCGCATCGCCCAGGACTGGCTGGTGTTCACGCTGTCCGGCAACGATCCGGTGGCGCTCGGCATCGCGGTCGCGCTGCAGTTCATCCCGACGCTGCTGCTGTCGCTGTGGGCGGGCGTGCTCGCCGACCGCGTCGACAAGCGCAAGCTCCTGATGCTGATCCAGTCGGCGAACTGCCTGCAGGCCGTGCTGCTCGGCGTGCTCGACCTGACCGGCGTCGCCCAGCTGTGGCACGTCTACCTGTTGTGCGTGATGCTCGGGACGACCTCGGCGATCGAGGTTCCGACGCGGCAGTCGTTCGTCGCCGAGATGGTCGGCCGTGACCAGGTGGCGAACGCGGTCGCGCTGAACTCGTCGATCTTCAACATGGCGCGCATCGTCGGACCGGCCATCGCCGGGTTCGCGATCACCTGGGTCGGCACTGGCTGGCTGTTCATCGCGAACGCGGCGAGCACGCTCGCGGTGATCGCCGGGGTCGCGCTGATGAACCCGGCGAAGCTGTTCCGCGGTCCGGCGATTCCGCGCGCTAAGGGCCAGCTGATGGAGGGCCTGCGCTACGTGCGCGGGCGGCCGGATCTGGTGACGGTCATGGTGCTGATGTTCTTCGTCAGCACGTTCGGCATCACTTACTTCACCTCGCTGCCGATCGTCGCCGCGAACGTCTTCCACACCCAGGCTGACGGCTACGGTCTGCTGTCGACGCTCGTCGCGGTGGGCACTTTCACCGGCGCGCTGGCGTCGGCTCGCCGGGGAGTGAAGAGCCGCCCCCGGGTGCGGCTGATGCTGGTGTCGGCGGCGTTGCTCGGGGCGTTCGAGTTCATCACCGCGTTCATGCCGACGTACCTGGCGTTCGGGATCGGGCTGATCCCGCTCGGCTTCGCCACGATCACCTTCCTGAACACGGCGAACGCGCTGGTGCAGACGTCGGTGTCGCCGGAGATGCGCGGCCGCGTGATGGGCATCTACGTGCTGGTGCTGATCGGCGGGAACCCGATCGGCGGGCCGATGACCGGCTGGATGGCCGACGCGTTCGGCGGCCGGTCGCCGTTCTACATCGGCGGCGCGATCTCGGTGGTCGCGGCGGTGGTGTGCGCGGTGGTGCTGATCCGGCGCGGCGGCGTCCGGCTGCCTCGGCGGCTCGGGAACGGCCTGCGGATTTTGCCTCGGGAACGGGTCTGACCTGCGGTAATGGCAGTCAGGCGAGGCCGAGGCCGCCGAAAGTTGTCACTCGGGCGGGTGAGACTGAGGTCTCCGCGGGGACGGTCTTGCCTCTGTTGGTGAGGTTAGGCTAACCTCATACACGTCCGCTTCGTGGTGGGAGCGGCAGTCAGTTCGGGAACGGACAGAGCCCCGCAACCTGGGAACCCCGGGAGGCGGGGCTCTGTTCATGGTCCGGGCTCTTCGCCGTGAGGGCAAGGCCGTTCACGACGTGGGCGTCAGGACGGGTGCGGGGTCGGCTTCGAGGTCTCCAGCGGATGTTCGCCCGGGCGCATCGGAAGCCGGCGCAACCGCAGGCCGAAGTACACGTGGTAGGCCATCCGCACGGCCTCGTCGTTCGGCAGCAGCACCTCGTTCCGCACGCCGTCGACCGTCTCGATCAGCCGGTCGCCGGACAGCGTCACGCGACCTTGGGCGGTCGGGCGGGAGCAGGTCAGGTTTCGCGTGAAATGCGACTGCGGCGACGTCGCCTGCCACCACGCCATCGGCGCGAAGTCCGACAGCTGCCGTGGGCGGCGCTCCAAGCGGTACTCGGGCTTGCCGTCGCGCAGGACGTCCACGTCGCCGTAAGGCGCGTCCAGAAGCAGGTAATCGCCCTCCAGATCGCTCTGCGGCTCGACCGCGGACAGCGCCAGCGGTTGCCGGCTGAATCTGCCGAAGCCGACGTCCACCAAGTACTGCTCGTCGTCGAGCTGGACGAGGACGGCGGCGTGGTCCAGCGGCGGGCCGGGCACTCCGGCGTCGTTGAAGACCCGGGCCGCGTGCAGCGTCGCGGCGAAGCCCAGCTCTCGCAGCAGGGCGGCGAAAAGACCGTTCAGCTCGTAGCAGAATCCGCCGCGGCGACGGCGCACGAGCTTGTCGAAGAGTGCTTCTTCGGTGAGTTCGATGGGTTCCCCGAGGTGCACGCTCAGGTTCTCGAACGGGACGTGCATCAGGTGCCGCTCCTGCAGCAGGCGCAGCGCGGCCAGGTCGGCCGATGCGGGCACCGGCAGGTCCAGGCGAGCGAGGTAGGCGTCGACGTCCATGGGTTCCACTCTCACACCTCCAGTGCACTCCAGGTCAAGCGAAAAAACGGGGCCCGGCCCTTTCGAGGGCCAGGCCCCGCGGCTGCCGCGGGCCTCAGCTGAGCAGGAGGCCGTTGCCGCCGGCGACGGCGTTGTCGAAGCGCTTGCTGATCTCGGCCCAGTTGAAGATGTTCCACAGGGCGTTGACGTAGTCCGGCTTGACGTTCTTGTAGTCCAGGTAGAACGCGTGCTCCCAGACGTCGACCAGCAGGATCGGCACGGTCGGCAGGATCAGGTTGTTGTGGTGGTCGCGCAGCTGCTGGGTGATCAGCGTCTTGCCGATCGGGTCCCACGACAGCGCGCCCCAGCCGTTGCCCTGGATGGTGGTCGACACCGCGGTGAACTGGGCCTTGAACTTGTCGAACGAGCCGAACGCCTCGTCGATCGCCGCGGCCAGCTCGCCGGTCGGCTTGTCCCCGCCCTCCGGCGAGAGGATCTTCCACCACACCACGTGGTTGGCGTGCCCGGCCAGGTTGAACGCCAGCGTCGTCTCCAGGCCCACGATCGAGCCGAAATCGCCCGCCTCCCGCGCGGCGGCGAGCTTGTCCAGCGTGTCGTTCGCGCCCTTGACGTAGGTCGCGTGGTGCTTGCTGTGGTGCAGCTCGTTGATCTCGCCCGAAATGTACGGCGCGAGAGCACCGTAGTCGTAATCGAGTTCGGGCAGCTCGTACCGGGCCATGGGCCCTCCTTCTGATCGACGCGCGGTTTTCCTGCGGCTTCCCTCTCGGGCACCTTCTAAAACCGAGCCTCGTACTTCAAGCAAGGTGGAGGTCAACCCGCTGTGACCCGGGTCATGCCGCCGGATCGCGGTACCGCGCGAGGTCGAGAGCGAGTTCGTCGAACACCGCCACGTTGTGCTCGAAGGCGACCACGGATTCGTCGATCACCCGGGCGCGGTCTTCCTCGCTCCACGGCGCTTCGTCCAGCTTCGCGCGGTAGCGGTCGCGGAACGCGGGTGCGCTGCCGATCTGGTCGAAGCGGTAGAAGAGCGTGCCTGCCTCGGCGAGGTCGAACTTCTTCTCCAGCAGCCGCCGGATGATCTGGCCACCGGCGATGTCGCCGAGGTAGCGCGTGTAGTGGTGCGCCACGAAGCCGCCGGACCAGTGCGACGCCTCGGCGATCCGCGCGGTGTAGGCCTCGGTGGCGGCGAGCGGGGCGATCTCGGTGCGCCAGCCGGGGCCGACGAGGTGGGCGAGGTCGCGTTCCAGCGCGGGCAGCCGCCGCAGCTCCTCGAACACGAACTGGCTGCCGACCGGATCGTCGGCCATCGCGTCACCGGCGCGCTCGATCGCCTGGTAGATGAAGTAGTACTGGGTGGCCAGGGCCGCGTAGCCCGCCAGCGTCAATTCACCGCCGAGCAGGGCGTTCATGTACGTGGAGTGGTTGGCCTTGTCGTGCACCGTCCTCGTGGACTCGCGCAGCTGTCCGGAGAACGGGCTGGCTTCGAGGTCCGCGGTCACCGTCATCAAAGGCCTCCCGACGTCTTTATGACAAGCTGTCAGAAAGACTGTAAGCCAGAATTGCGACTTAGGCTACCCTAAAATCAGCGTTTTTCTGGCGAGCCGACCGCTCGCCGGACGAATCGCACCGCGGCTTCGATGGCGTCTTCCAGCTGGTCAGCGGGCACATCGATGACCTGACGGCTGCCGAGCGCGGCGGTAATCATCGGAACCACCACGTCGAGGTCTTGCGCGGGCCAGCTGCCCGCGTCGACTCCGGCGAGCAGCACGGTGCGAAGCTGTTCGATGATCGGGTCGGCGTGCGCGCTGATCCGCTGATACGCCGCGGGCGCGAGCGCGGACTCCAGCGCGGTGCCCGGCGGAAGGTGGTGTTCGGCCAGCACGCGCAGCTGCAGCCGGACGAACGTGGCCAGCTGGGCGACCGGGTCGCTTTCGGCCTCCACCGCCTCGCGCAGCCGCTCGACATAGCGCGCGGCCTCGTCCTCCACGAACGCGACGAGCAGGCTTTCCTTGTCCGGGAAGTGGTTGTACATCGCGGTCCGGCCAAGCCCGGCCTCCGCGGCGACTCCGGCGAGCGTGATCGCGTCGAACCCGCGTTCGTACAGCTGCGCGCGGACGACGTCGAACACCCGTGACCGCACTTCGCGGCGATGCGCTTCGAGCGAACCGCCGAGCACCTTCGGCACGCGTGCCACCCCCTTCCCGTGCGAAACACTGTAGGGGACTTCGCGAACCGGCTCAGTCGTCGAGCGACCAGGTGTGCACCGGTTCGCCTTCGGCGGACAGTTCCAGGTACCGCCGCAGCATCCAGTTGAGCGCGGTCTCGCGATCGGCTCCGCGTTCGTGCGCGCGCAGCACGTAGTCCCGCTGCCAGGCCGCGCCGTTGCGGCGGGCGAGGCATCGGCGTTCGATGATGCCGAGATAGCGGACCCGGGCTTCGTCGGAGACATCCGACCGGCGCAGGCCTTCGTGCGCCAGCGGCAACAGCACCCGCAACGCCAGTTCGTCCGGCGGGATCCAGCCGATGCCGGGCCAGTACAGCTGCGCGTCGAAGCCCTTGCGCGCGCCCTCGTACAGGTTTTCTTCCGCTGCCTGGAACGACATTTGCGACCAGACCGGCCGTTCCTGCTCCGCCAGCGCGCGTTGCGCGCCGTAGAAAAACGCCGCGTTGGCCACCATGTCGGCGATCGTCGGACCGGCGGGCAGCACGCGGTTTTCCACGCGCAGGTGCGGCAGGCCGTCGACGACGTCGTACACCGGCCGGTTCCAGCGCCAAATCGTTCCGTTGTGCAGCCGCAGCTCGGAAAGCTTCGGCGCCTGCCCGGATTCCAGCGCTTCGATCGGGTCTTCGAGATCGGTTTCGGGCAGCAGGCCCGGGAAATAGCGGACGTTTTCCTCGAACAGGTCGAAGATCGACGTGATCCACCGCTCGCCGAACCACACCCGCGGCCGGACGCCCTGGTTTTTCAGCTCCTCCGGCCGCGTGTCGGTGGCCTGCTGGAACAACGGGATCCGGGTTTCGTGCCACAACGTCTTGCCCAGCAGGAAAGGCGAGTTCGCGGCGAGCGCGATCTGCGCGCCGGCCAGGCATTGCGCGGCGTTCCAGTGCGCCGCGAATTCCTCCGGGGCGACCTGCAGATGCAATTGGACCGAAGTACAGGCGGCCTCCGGGAGAATGGACTCCGCGTAGTGCCGCAGTCGTTCCGGCTGGCCGCCGGGCAGCGCCGGACCGTCCATCGCGAGCGCGATCCGCTCGCCGCGGGCGGCGAAGATCTCGTCGTTCAGCGACGAATAGCGGGTTTTGTGGGAAAGCCACTTCTGGTCGAAATGCTCCGGGCCCAGCGTCGGCAGAATGCCGATCATGGCCACCGACGAGCCGGTGTGCGCCGCGCTCGCCTGCGCCTTCGTGAGGTAGGAGTGCAGGTCTTCTTCCAGGTGCAGCGCGGAATCCCCGGCCAGCGGCCGCGGCGGCACGTTGAGTTCGAGGTTGTGCTGGCCGAGTTCGGTGGTGAACGCGGAGTCGCCGAGCGCCTCCAGCACGACCGAGTTGGTCATCGACGGCCGCAGCTGCCCGTCCACCAGGTTCAGCTCGACTTCGAGGCCAATGTTCTTGCGGGGAAAGGAAAAACTCCCGTCGGTGAGCATCCGCGCCAAGGTGTCGAGGCAGCGCTGGACCTTCCGGCGGTACCGTCCGCGATCGAGCCGGCCGGGATGTGCCGAGAGATCCGTACCCATGGTTCGACGCGCTCCTTGGCTGCTGTCCGCAGTGGTCTGGGCGGCTAGGTCGCCAGGGAGACCACCGTCGCACAGCGAACTGCCCCCGGCTAGCGGCCAAACTGGTGCTCTCCGTCACCGGCGGTTGACCCGGTGCGTGACTAGGCCATTTGCTCTAGCGGGTACCCAGCGTTCGGACCAGTAAACGCGGGTTCGAGTGGGTGCGAGACTGTCCGATGTGGCTCAACTGATCTTCACCGAGGACCGGGCGCATCCAGGCCTCGACGACTTCCGCGACCTGTCCACAGCGGACCGTCGCCCGGACCGCCCCGGCGGTCGCGGGCTGGTGATCGCCGAAGGAACCGTCGTGGTCGGACGGCTGCTCGCGTCGCGTTATCCGGTGCGAGCGCTGCTCGGCGTGGAGAGACGGCTGCGGGAATTGGAAGACGAACTCGCCGGCGTCGACGTGCCCGCTTATGTGACGTCGGCGGAGACGATGGCCGAGGTCGTCGGTTTCCATCTCAACCGCGGCGTGCTCGCGGTCGCGGATCGCCCGGAACCCCCGACGGTTTCCCAAATCGTGGACAGCGCCCAGGTTCTCGCGGTGCTCGAAGGCGTCGGCGATCACGAAAATCTCGGCGCGATCTTCCGCAACGCCGCCGCGCTCGGCGTCGGCGGGGTCGTGCTGGGTCCAGGTTGTTCGGATCCGCTTTACCGGCGCAGTGTGCGAGTTTCGATGGGACACGTGCTGCGCGTCCCGTTCGCGTCTTTCGACAGCTGGCCCGGTGGCCTGGATGTGCTGCGGGCCAGGGGTTTCACGGTGGCCGCGCTGACGCCGCGGGCGGATTCCGTGCCGCTGCGCGGATTGCGGGAAAAGGTGCCGGGCCCGATCGCGCTGCTGCTCGGCGCGGAGGGGCCGGGGCTGACGGACGCGGCGATCGAGGCGGCGGACGTCGCGGTCCGCGTGGAGATGGTGCCCGGCGTCGACTCGCTGAATGTCGCCACGGCCGCGGCGATCGCGTTCCATGAAGTCTCGGCGGGCATCGCCCACTAAGGTGACCTCCGGCACGTTCTTTGCGGGGAGGGGCACCATGGAGCTGCGGATCCGCGGCGAGGAGGCGGTGCTCGCCGGGCCGGGCGGCGAGCACGCGCGGGAGGTCGACCCGCGCCGGCTCGCGATCGGTGCCGACCTGGCCCAGGCGCTGCACGAATGGGCCCGCGTGGCTTCGGCGGTCGCGCGCTCCGACTCGGACGTCGACGTCGCCGGTTCGGTTGTTTCGCAGCGTGGCCGCCAGCTCGCCGCGCGACTGGCCGCGGTGATGGGCACCGAGGTGCGCTTCGTCGACCCGGTGACGGGCGTGGAGACAGTGGTCGAACCGCCGCCGCGGCCGGATCAGCCCGCGCGGCCCCGAACTCCGGACGAGCCGACGCCCTGGTTCACCGGGCTCACTGTGTCGGCGTTCGCGGCGGCTGTGGTGATCGTGGCGATGCTCGCGCTGGCTGGCACGCTCGCGCGCGAGACGAACACCTGGCTCGCGCTGATCGCGTCGCTCGTGGTGACCGGCGGCGTCGCGCCGTCGCTGTGGCTGGGCCGCAAGGTGCCGATCCTGCGCTGGGCGGTGTACGGCGCGGGCGGCGGTCTGGTGCTCGCCTGGATCGGCGTGCTGGCCACGGTGTTCTGACTCGCGGATACTGGCCCGATGGCCCCGCTCGACAACCTGCGCGCGCTTTGCCTCGCCCTGCCCGAAGCGACCGAACGGCTCAGCCACGGCGAACCGACCTGGTTCGTCCGCGGGCGCAAGACGTTCGTGATGTTCGCCGACCGGCACCACGACGACAAGGTGGCGTTCTGGTGCCCCGTTCCGCCTGGCGTTCAGGAGGAACTGGTGCGCACCGAACCGGAGCGGTTCTTCCGGCCGCCCTACGTCGGGGTGCACGGATGGCTCGGCGTGCGGCTCGACGTGGACGTCGACTGGGCCGAAGTGGACCAGATCGTGCGCGAGGCGTATCGGCACGTCGCGCCGAAAAAACTGGCCGCGCTGCTGGACGCCTGAAAAAAGCCGGAACCGTGCTGGGCGGTTCCGGCTTCGCTCAGGTGTCAGGTCAGCCGCGCTGGGTGCGAACCCCGAGCAGCACGTCCTCCCAGGACGGCACGATCGGATGGTTCTTCTTCGCCTTCGTGCGCGGCTGCTCGGCGTCGTCCCCGTCGGATTCGCCGGGGACCCGCGGGATCTCCCGGGTCTCGTCGTCGCCCTCGTCCGGACCCTCGATGGCGCGCGGTTCCTCGACGGCGTCGAGCGTCGGCTGCACCACCGCGTCGCGAGCGGGAGCCAGCGCGCGCACGGTGCGCGGGGCGACGTACGAGTTCGGGTTCAGCAGGACCTCGGCGTTCTCGTCGAGAGCGTGCACCGTCCCGCCGTGCGCGCCGGGCGAGAACGACCAGTGCGCGCGGTTGTCGGAGCGGCCGGCCTTCCAGCGCAGCACGACGACCCACTTGCCGTCGTCGCCGCGCCAGGCGTCCCAGGCGGCCTGGTTGTAGTCGTGACCGCGGACGCCGAAGGCGTAGGCGACGACCTCGCCGAGCGTCTGGACGTCCGGCCCGTCCTCGCGGACCGGATGCGCCGACTGCGCGAGTTCCGCGGTGCGGGATCGTTCGAGCAGCACCGGGTAGGCGAAGCGCTCCACCCGCTGCGTCGAGACGCCCGCGCTGCTCGCGACCTGCTCGACGGACTCGCCCGCGCGGATTCGCGCCTGGATCTCGCGTGGCCGCATCTGGCTCTCCAACTCGATCTCGATCTGGCCCAGCCGGGCTATGTCCCCCCTCGCCGCCGCGCGCAGTCTCTCGTCGGCCGGGAGCAGGAAGCGGGTACGGCTCGCCGGGTCCTCCAGCACGAGGGACTTCCCGTCCTCGTGCAGCCCGACCACCCGCAACGCCCGCATTTCTCGCCTCCCCGGTGTTCACCTTTGTGGGTGCCCACGTTAGAACGGCGCGTCGGCTTGACGTGCGAGGCGCGCCGACGCCTCACCCATCCGAACTCAATCCGACGGCCCTTTCGGACCATTTTCGCGAGCACGCACTGCGCCTGCGCCGTGACACGCCGACCACGGTGTGTCACGAACGAGTGGTCGTCAACGCACACCGCCCCGCGAGCCGGAGGGCTGGCGGGGCGGTATGGGCGTTTTCGGGTCAGCCGAGGCGTTCCACGACGTATTCGATGCTCTGGGTGAGCTTCGTGACGTCGTCCGGGTCGATCGCCGGGAACAGGCCGACGCGCAGCTGGTTGCGGCCCAGCTTCCGGTACGGCTCGGTGTCGACGATCCCGTTGGCGCGCAACGCCTTCGCGACCGCGGCGGCGTCGACCTCGTCGGCGAAGTCGACCGTGCCGACGACCTGCGAGCGCAGCTCCGGGTTCGCCACGAACGGCGTGGTGTAGGAGGTTTTCTCGGCCCATTCGTACAGCCGGGTCGAGGATTCCTTGGTGCGCGAGGTGGTCCAGTCGAGGCCGCCCTGTCCGTTCATCCACTCGATCTGCTCGGCGAGCAGGAAAAGCGTGGAGACGGCGGGGGTGTTGTAGGTCTGGTCCTTGCGCGAGTTGTCGAGCGCGGTGGTGAGCGAGAGGAATTCGGGGATCCAGCGGTCGCCGCCGCCGATCTCGCCGATCCGCTCGATCGCGGCGGGCGAGGCGAGCGCGATCCACAGCCCGCCGTCGGACGCGAACGACTTCTGCGGCGCGAAGTAGTAGACGTCAAAGTCCTCGGCCTTGACCGGAAGACCGCCGGCGCCGGACGTCGCGTCGATCGCGACCAGCGCGCCGTCGCTGCCTTCGGGACGCTGAACCGGCACCGCGACGCCGGTCGAGGTCTCGTTGTGCGCCCAGCCGACGAGGTCCGCACCCTGCTGGTAAGCGATCTCCGGCGCGCTGCCCGGGTCGGCCTTCACCACGATCGACTCGCCGAGGAACGGGGCCTTGTTCGTGACGGTGGCGAACTTCGAGGAGAACTCGCCGTAGGTGAAGTGCTGCGCGCGCTCGCGCACGAGGCCGAACGCGGCGGCGTCCCAGAACGCGGTCGTGCCGCCGTTGCCGAGGATGACCTCGTACCCGTCCGGGAGGGAGAACAGCTCGGACAGCCCGGCGCGCACCCGGCCGACGAGCGACTTGACCGGCTTCTGCCGGTGCGAGGTGCCGAGGTAGGTGGAACCGGACCGGGCGAGGGCGGCGAGCTGCTCTTCGCGGACCTTCGAGGGTCCGCAGCCGAAGCGGCCGTCGGCCGGCTTGAGGTCTGCTGGGATCGTCAACTCAGCGTCGGTCATGTGCTTAGTCTCTCAGGTCGGGACAACGCAGGTAACGGCGGTTGGCGGGTGTCCGACATGTGGAATCGTGACGGAAACGCACGGTTACCGGCCGCGCTGGGGGTGGTTTGCGCTCTTCGCCTTGACGGCGTTGGTGCACCCGTGGGACTCGACTGCGCTGATCGGTCTTCCGATCGGCTTCGCCGCGACGCTGGCGCTGGTTTTCGTGCCGCGATGGCCCCGGTGGTCGTTCCCGCGGCGGCTGGCCGCGCCCGCGGTGTTCGGGCTTTCGGTCGCAGCCGCTGGTCTGATCGTGGCTGCCTTGGTCGCGGAAGCGCCGGATCCGGACGAGGTCGGCTCGGCGGTTTTCGCGGTCGTGCTCGCGGTGGGGTTCGTCATCGGCGCACTGCTGTGGTGGCGGCCGTGGAACCGCCCGGCCCGGGTGCGGCCGAAGGGACCAATGCGCGAGGTCCGCGCGAAGCTCGACGGGGATACCACTCAATGGGACTACGGCCAGGAGCCGCCCAGCCTTCTGCGGGTCACGGTCCGCCCGCGCGGCTATCTGACGCTGGTCGACTGCCCGGCGGAACAGGCCCGCGAACTCCGGAGGACCGGACGGCTGCGGATGGACGAGCCGGACGCGCGAGGCCGGGTCGCGGTGGAGATCGGCGGCGTGCTGACGCCGGGGTTCTTCACGACTGACCCGACGGGGCTGCCCCTCCGGAAACTGTCGCAGCGAAGGTTGCGCTGGCAGGCCGCCGCCGCTGTGCCCGTCGCGGTGCTGGCGGTGGCGGTCGCGGTGGGCAGCGTGGTCACGGCGTTCTGGTTCCTCGGCGGTTCCGCGTGGCCGGTGTTGATTCCCGCGCTGTTCTGGGGCGGGCTCGCGGTGGCCTGGGCCAGGCAGGTCCGGGAAACGTGGCAGTCGGGGCCGGGCTCGCTGACTCCGGCTTGGGTGGCGCTGCCGGACCGGAACGTCTGGCCCGGCACGTCGGTGACTGGTTGGCTCGTGGTTGAACCCGGCTGGCCAGGGCGGTTCGGCATCGAACGCTGCCCGCCGGAACTCGCCGCCGAGCTGATCGAGCACCGGCGGCTGTGGGTGTTCGGCCCGCCGCGGATGGGCGACATCCTGGTGGGCCTGCCCGGCCAGGACGTCTACGCGAAGGCGTGGCTGTCCCCGGCCGGGCGGGCAGCGCCCGACCTTGACGCCGAAGAGTCCGGCGTCAAGGTCGAAGCGGGCTGACTCAGCGCCACCCGGCCTCGTCCAGTCCGCCCGGGATCGGCGCGGCCGGGTCGTACGGCGTGCGGCTGAAGATGAACGTGGCGAGGTTCAGGTGGTTCGCCGTTCCGTCCGCGTCACGGCCGACGGTGAGCGTTTCGCCCGCGTAGTAGCCGTCCAGGCCGATCCAGGTGTCCGGGCCTTCGGAGCGGAACCGCGAGGCCCGCCCGCCGCCGACGGCCGGGTTCAGCGAGATCAGGCCGTCGCCCTGCACTCGCAGGAAGTACGGAGAGGGGCCCCAGTGCCACAGCCCGGTCAGCGCGAGCAGCTCCGGGTCCACAGTGGACGGGAGCCATTCGTCGGGCAGTGCGGGTTCGAGGTCGTCGGCGGTGGTGATCAGGTCGAGGCACAGCTGCGTGATGTTGACGCCCGCGGTGGAGTTCGCGAGGCACAGCGCACCGGTGCCGCTGCGCGGGTCGACGAGGGTCGCGGCGAGGAAGCCGGGCATCGAGCCGGTGTGCCCGGCCAGGTGCCTGCCCTGGTAGCGCATGACCATCAGGCCGAGGCCGAACCCGGTCGACCACACCTCGGTGTCGTCGACGATGTTCATCGTGCGCATCTCGTCGACCGTGTCCGCGGACAACACGTCGCCGGTGTGGCCGCCGAGGAACGACGTCCAGCGGCCGAGGTCGGTGATCGTGGACCAGAGCTGCCCGGCCGGGGCCATCGCGCCGGCGTCCGGCCACTTCTCCGGCATGAGCACGTCGGCGAACGGGTGCACGGCGAATCCCTCGGCGTGCGCGCCTTCCGGATGCGGGGTGGTGCGGTTCATGCCCAGCGGGGTCAGGATTTCGTCGCGCACGACGTCGAACCACGGCCGCTCGCGATGCCGGGCGACCAGTTCGCCGAGCACGCCGTAGCCGACGTTCGAGTAGTGGAATTTGGAGCCGGGACGCAGCTTCGTCGCGTCCTTTTCCAGGCTGGAGACGAGCGCCGCCCAGTCCGCGCCGGGCGCGCGTTCCCACCACTGGCCGGGCGATTCCGACGTGAGACCCGAGGTGTGCGACAGCAGTTGCGCGACGGTGACCGAACCGAACGCGGTGCCCGGCAGGTGCCGCTCCAGCGGGTCGGTCAGGGCGAGTTTGCCCTCGTCGCGCAGCCGCATGACCGCGGTGGCGATCATCGTTTTGGTGATCGACCCCAGCCGGTACTGCGTGTCGTCGTCCGGGCGCTGGTCGCCGACGCGGCCGCGGGCTCCGGACCAGACGAGCTCGCCGCCGCGGACGACAGCGGCGACGAGGGACGGGGCGCGGCTGACGGACTGCTCCCGCGCGAGCCGTCGGTACAGGGCGAGTTCGGTGGAGTCGAGCATGGGCGTCATTCTGCCCGGGCGGTTCAGCCGAGCAGTTGCCGGTCCAGCGCCGTCGTCACCGCCGCGGTGCGGTCGGAAACGCCGAGTTTCGAAAACACTCGCAGCAGGTGCGTCTTTACCGTCGCCTCGCCGATGTGCAGCTCGCGGCCGATTTCGGCGTTGGTGCGGCCCTTCGCGACCAGCCGCAGCACCTCTACCTCGCGCGCCGACAGCGGCGACACCGGTTCCGGGTTCCGCATCCGGTGCACGAGCTTGCCCGCGACCGACGGTGCCAGCACAGTCTCGCCGCGGTGCGCGGCGCGGATCGCCCCGGCCAATTCGGTGCGCGAGGCGTCTTTCAGCAGATAGCCCGACGCGCCCGCCTCGACCGCGCGCAGGATGTCCGCGTCGGTTTCGTAGGTGGTGAGCACGACGATCCGGCGGGACGGGGTCTCCTTGAGGATCGCGTGGATCGCGCCGACGCCGTCGAGGCCCGGCATGCGCAGGTCCATCAGGACGACGTCGGGCTGTTTCACGCGGTCGAGCGCCACGGCTTCGTCGCCGGAACCGGCTTCGCCGACCACCGTGAGGTCGTCCTCGGCTTCGAGCATGCCGCGCAGTCCTTCGCGCACCACGGGATGGTCGTCGACCAGCATGATCGTGATCACGCGGGCACCTCCAGTTCCAGTTCGGTGCCGCCGTTCGTGCCGGTGCGCACTTCCAGGCTTCCGCCTACCTGCTCGGCCCGCGAACGCATGCCGCGCAACCCGAAGCCGGTTCCGTCGGCGTCCGGGGTGAAGCCGCACCCGTTGTCCGTTACGCGCAACCGTATCGCTCCGTCCACAGCGGACAGCCGCACGCGGACGAGAGTCGCGCCGGCATGCTTGCGCACGTTCGACAGCGCTTCCTGCGCCGCGCGCAGCAGCACCACTTCGACCGCGGTGGACAGTGGCGGCAGTGCATCGTCCACTTCGCACTCAACCGGTACGCCAGTCTCCTCCGCGAGCCGATCTGCTTGCCGCCGCACGGCTTCCGGCAACGAGCCAGTGGCCAAATCGGACGGAGCGAGCGCGGCGACCATCGCGCGGGCCTCGGCGAGATTCTCGCGTGCGGTGCGACCGGCGAGCGCGAGATGCCTGCGCACTGTGGACAGGTCAGTGTCCAGTTCGGACTCGATCGCCTGGGTCAGCGTGATGATGCTGGTGAACCCCTGGGCGAGCGTGTCGTGGATTTCCCTGGCCAGCCGTTCGCGCTCGGCCGCGGTGCCCGCTTCCCGGGACAGCCGGGCGACCTCGGCCTGGCTGGATTCCAGCTCGCGGATCAGCTCGGCGCGGGCGCGGCTCTGCCGCAGGACGTCGCTGGTGAACTTCCCGGCCAGCACGCTGAAGACGATGAGGATCGCGGTCATCGGCAGCAGCACCGACAGCAACTGGTTGTCCCAGCCGCCGTTCACTACCGCGGAGACGGGTTCGAGCAGGATCAACAGCGTCGTCGCGACGATCCCGGGGCGCAGCTCCAGCAGCATGAACACCAGCGGGCAGGCGAGAAACAGCACGAAGCTCGCCGCGGTCGTCGCGAGGATGGCGGTGGCGCTCAACGCGATCAGCGCCGTCGCCGCGACGACGCGGACGGTCTCGTTGTCCTCGCCGTGCACGACGCGCCGTCCTACGGCCAGGTACCCGATCGCGATCGCACCCAGCGCGGCTTCGGCCACGACCTTCGCGGTTGTCGAACCGTCGTTGAGCATCACCAGGACCGCGGTCGCCGCGTAGGCGACCGCGAACAGCACCTCCCAGGACCAGTACGACCGCTCCCAGACGTCGGCCTGGTTCACTTCGCTTCGTTCGTCCACCGGAACGTCACCCTCGCGAGCACCAGGCCCACCACGCACCACACCGCCAGCACCAGCGCCACCTTCGGAAGCTCCCATGTCCCCGCCATTTCCTGGGTCGCGGCCTCCGGCGGAAGAAACACCGAGCGGAAGCCCTGGCAGATCCATTTCAGCGGGAAGAACGACGCGACCTCGACCATGATCCTCGGCAGATGCGTGATCGGCGTGACGAACACCCCGGAGATGAACTGCAGCACCAAGTACACCAGCTGCACCAGCGCCACGGTCCCGGCCGCGGAACGGGCGACCGAGCTGATCGCGATGCCCAGCAGCGTCGAGGACACGATCCCGAGCAGCAGTACCCACACCAGCGTCAGCCATTTCGCCGGGTCGGACGGCAGTTCGAGGTGGAACATCAGCATCGCCACCGCGGCCATCAGGACGGTCTGCGCCACGCTGGTCACCGCGACCATCACCATTTTGCCGACGAAATAGGCCGCCGCGGGCATCGGTGTGCCGCGCAATCGTTTAAGCGCCCCGATTTCCCGGTCCGCGGCGATGCCGATGCCAACGCTGTTGAAGGACGTCGACACGATGCCCGCGCCGATCATCCCGGCGGCGAGCAGCTGACCGGACGAAACCCCGCTCTGGCCGGTCGGGCCGTCGAGGATGGAGCCGAGCAGGATCATCAGCACCGCGGGCAGCGAGAAGGTGAACACCACCTGCTCGCGGTTGCGGAAGAACTGCCGCAGTTCGAGTGCGCCGCGGGCGAGGCCGAGGCGGTACGTGCCCGGCACGGCCATGGTGGTGGTCACGGTTTCTCCCCGATCAGGTCGAGATAGACGTCTTCCAGGCTGGGGCGCGTGACGGTGAGGCCAGCGAGCTCTCCTTGTGCGCCAGCGAGTTGCGAGACGAGTTTCGTCGGAAACTGGGTGCGTTCCTCGTGGCTGCCGCGTTCGTCCTGCCAGCGCACGACCGCTTCGGCGCGTTCGCGCCCGGCGAGGGTCGCCGGCGTCCCCTCCGCGACGACCGATCCGCGCGCGATCACCGCCAGCCGGTCGGCCAGCGCCTCGACCTCGTCGAGGTAATGCGTGGTCAGCAGGATCGTGGTGCCCTCGTGGGCGAGCCCGTCGATGAGCGTCCAGAACTGCCGCCGCGCCTCCGGGTCGAATCCGGTGGTGGGCTCGTCCAGGAAGAGCAGTTCCGGACGGCCGATGATGCCGAGCGCGACGTCCACCCGGCGGCGTTGCCCGCCGGACAGCGATTTCACCCGTGAGCCCGCCTTCGCGGTGAGGCCGACCTGATCGATCACCTCTTCCGGATCCCGCGGGTTCGGGTAGTACTTCGCGAAGTGCCGCACGGTTTCCGCGACGGTCAATTCCGCCGCGTCGGTGGCCGTCTGCAACACGATGCCGAGGCGAGCGCGCCACGCGCGTCCCGCGGTACCCGGGTCCTCGCCGAGGACAGCGGCTTCCCCCGCCGTCCGCTGCCGGTGCCCCTCCAGGATCTCGACGGTGGTCGTTTTGCCCGCGCCATTGGGCCCGAGCAGGGCGAACACCTCGCCGTCGGTGATATCGAGATCGATCCCGGCCACGGCGAGGTGGCCCGGGTACTCCTTGCGCAGTCCGCGCACTCGCACTGCTGTGCTCATGGGTCCAGCGTGCGCCGCGGAGAGCGGTGCGCGGGACGTCCGGGCAGTGGAATCCGGCTGTCCATCGAACGGTGGACACGCTGGTTTCCCGTGGAACCACGGCGTTCGCTGTTGACAAGTTGTCTAACATGACAAGATGTCTCACAAGCAGGTGACTGCCAGCGACGGAGTCCGCCTTTCGGTCCGGGTGAGCGGCAACCCGGACGGGCCCACGGTCGTGCTCGTGCACGGATATCCGGACAACAGCTCGATGTGGGACGGCGTCGCCGAGGAGCTGCGCCGCGAACACCGCGTGGTCGTCTACGACGTGCGCGGCGCGGGCGAATCCGACAAACCGCGAGCGCTCCGGGCGTACCGGCTGGATCAGCTCGCCGACGACCTCGCCGCGGTGGTCGACGAGGTGCAGCCGTTCGGGAAGGTCCACCTCGTGGCGCACGACTGGGGCTCGATCCAGGCGTGGCACGCGGTGACCGGTGACCGGCTGCGCGACCGGATCGCTTCGTACACCTCGCTTTCCGGGCCTAGCCTTGACCACGCCGGTGCGTGGTTCCGGGCGCAGCTGACCCGGCCGACGCCGCGTCGACTCGGACACGCGTTGCGGCAGTTCCTGCATTCGTATTACATCGTCGCGTTCCAGGTTCCGTTGATTCCGGAACTGTTGTGGCGCAGCGGAATCATGCGCGCGATGATCCGGAAGCTGGAGCCCGCCGAATCGTCTCCCAAGACGTCGGACGGGGTGCATGGCTTGAAGCTGTACCGGGCGAACATGGGGCCGCGGTTGTCCCGGCCGCGTCCGCGCCCGGCGGAAATCCCGGTGCAAGTGCTCGCGCCGACTGGTGATTCGTATGTCACCGCGCCGCTGCAGACCGAGGTCGAGCGCTGGGTGCCGGACCTGCACGTCCGGCGCGTGATCGGATCGCACTGGATCACTCGGACGAAGCCCGCGGTGGTCGCGACCGCTGCGGCTGAGCTGATCGCATCGGTGGAAACTGGCGAGGAAACGCGGGGATTGCGCCGTGCGCGGGTCGGTGGCGGCGGCGGTCGCTTCGCGCACCACCTGGTGGTCGTGACCGGTGCGGGCAGCGGGATCGGCCGGGAGACCGCGCTGGCGTTCGCGGCCGAGGGCGCGGACGTGGTGGTCAGCGACATCAACGGCGATTCGGCCGCGGAAACCGCGAAACTGGTGCGGGAACGCGGGGTCGACGCTGGTGAGTACACAGTGGACTCTTCGGACGGCGCGGCGGTCGCCCGGTTCGCCGAGCAGGTGCGGGACGAGTTCGGCGTGCCGGACATCGTGGTGAACAACGCCGGGATCGGCATGTCCGGTCCGTTCCTCGACACGACGATCGAGGACTGGGAGAAGGTCGTGGACGTCAACCTGTGGGGCGTGATCCACGGGTGCCGCGCGTTCGCGCCGATGATGAAGGAACGCGCCGAGGGCGGGCAGATCGTGAATCTCGCTTCCGCCGCGGCGTATCTGCCGTCGAAGATTCTCACCGCTTACGGCACCACGAAGGCTGCTGTGCTCGCGCTGAGCAATGGCTTGCGCGCGGAGCTGGCAGCCGAGGGAATCGGGGTCACGGCGGTGTGCCCGGGATTGGTGAACACCAACATCACCAAGAACACCAGGTTCGTCGGCGTCGACGAGGTCGAGGAGAAGCGACGGCAGAAAGAATCGTCGAAGCTCTACGCCCGGCGCAATTTCGGCCCGGAACGCGTGGCACGCGACATTCTGCGCGCCGTGGAGAAGAACGTCGCGATCCAGCCGTCCACTCCGGAAGCCAAGGTGGCGCTGGTCCTTTCGCGACTGACGCCCGGCTTGCTGCGTGCCGCGGCGAAACTGGACGTCACGCCGTGAGCCGTCCTCGCCGGATGACCGCGCAGGCCCGGCGGGACGACCTGATCGCGGCGGCGCTGGACCTGTTCGGCACCCGCGCCCCGGAATTGGTCACGGTGGACGACATCGTGGCCCGCGCTGAAGTGTCGCGACCGTTGTTCTACCGGTATTTCCCCAGCCTGCGGGAACTGCAAATGCAGGCGTTGCGCACGGTCACCGACGGTTTGGTCGATCGGCTCGCGACGCTGGAAGAAGGCCCGCCGGAAGAACGGCTGCGCGCGGCGGTGCGTGGTCTGGTCGATGTCGCCGCGCATTACCGCGAGGGCTATGTCGCGTTGCTGCGCAGTGGTTCGGTGATCGCCACTTCGGAGACGGACGCGGCGATCGACGAGGTCCGCAACCGTGCCGTCGAGCTGATCCTGGAAGCGCTGGCGATTCCGGAACCGTCGCCGTTGGTGCTGCTGACCTTGCGCTGCTGGACCGCGGTGGTCGAGGGCGCTTTGCTGTCGTGGCTTCAAGAAGGCACCGTCGCGCGGGAAACGCTGGACGGCTGGCTGGTCGACCAGCTCACCGCGATGCTCGCCGCCACCGACGCGCATCTGGCCAAAAAGCCGTGAAGGCCCCCTTGAACTCAAGGAGGCCTTCACGGACTTGGGTCAGATCTGGGTGACGCTGTCCCAGCCTTCGACCTCGGACGGCGTGCGCGGGCCGGGGCCGACGTACTTCGCCGACGGACGGACCAGGCGGCCGGTCTGCTTCTGCTCCAGGATGTGCGCCGCCCAGCCGGCGGTGCGCGCGGAGGAGAACATCGCCGGCATCATGTGCGGCGGCACCTTCGCGAAGTCCAGGATCACCGCGGCCCAGAACTCGACGTTCGTTTCGATCGGGTGGTCCGGACGGCGTTCGCGCAGCTCGGCCAGCGCGGCCTGCTCCAGCGCGGCGGCCACCTCGTAGCGTTCCGCGCCGAGTTCCTTGCAGGTGCGGCGCAGCACGCGGGCGCGCGGGTCCTCCGCGCGGTACACGCGGTGGCCGAAGCCCATCAGCCGCTCCTTGCGGTCGAGGATGCCCTTGACCAGCGCGCGGGCGTCACCCGTGCGCTCGACCTCCTCGATCATCGGCAGCACGCGCGCCGGAGCGCCGCCGTGCAGCGGGCCGGACATCGCGCCGATCGCGCCGGACAGCGCCGCCGCGACGTCCGCCCCGGTGGAGGCGATGACGCGCGCGGTGAAGGTGGAGGCGTTGAGGCCGTGCTCGGCGGCGGAAACCCAGTACGCGTCGACCGCCTTGACGTGCGCCGGGTCCGGCTCGCCGCGCCAGCGGATCATGAACCGCTCGGTGATCGACTTGGCCTCGTCCACCCGGGACTGCGGCACCGCGGGCTGGCCGATGCCGCGCGCGGACTGCGCGACGTAGGACAGCGCCATCACCGAAGCGCGGGCGAGCTGGTCGCGCGCGTCCTCATCGGTGATGTCGAGCAGCGGCCGGTAACCCCAGATCGGGGCGAGCATGGCGAGCGCGGCCTGGACGTCCACCCGGACGTCGCCGGTGTGCACCGGAAGCGGGAACGGCTCGGCGGGCGGAAGCCCGGTCCCGAACCGGCCGTCGACCAGGAGCCCCCATACGTCGCCGAAGGTCACCTTCCCGGCGAGATCCTCGATGTCCACGCCGCGGTAGCGCAGCGCACCGCCGTCCCGGTCTGGTTCGGCGATTTCGGTCCGAAACGCGACGACGCCTTCAAGGCCAGGCCGGAACCCGTCGTCGGCTTCGTTGGTCTTGCTGATCGTGGAGGTAGTCACTCTTCGCGAACCCTTTCGATGCGCATTCCCCGGCTGTGTTGTGCACGCGCGGACGGGATACACGCTGGCTCCTTGCGCGCCTCATCGCACGGTGGGACAAACCATGCTCCCTTTGCCCGGCTCAGGCAACGGAAGATGTGGTGGTTTCGGTCACGATTACGAGAACGATTCAGCCCAGGTGGACCCGCTACGCCACTTTCTCCCGTTCCGGCGAGGTGGCCGCAGTCTGGTACCCCGGTGGACTCCAGGTGAATCCCGGTTTGCCGAGAGCGGGCGGGAGTCACGGTGAGTAAGGGGCGCGGACGCCGGGCGTGCTCCGGGAGTGGCGGGCGACGGAGAGGCGCGTGCGGAATTCTCGCCGAGGTGTTTCCGGCTTGTCCGAATTCCTTTCGAGTTCGCCGAACCGGTGCTGTACGCGCTACGTAAACACTGCGTTGCCGAATCAGGCGGAGCGCGGTCTCCGGTGGTAGACCTTGGCCATGCACTTGAGCCCGCAGGAACGCGACAAACTGCTGGTCCACGTCGCGGCGGACGTTGCGCGCAAACGGCTTGAACGAGGTCTTCGGCTCAATCACCCCGAAGCCGTCGCGCTGATCACCGACTACGTACTGGAAGGCGCCCGCGACGGCCGGACGGTCACCGAGCTCGCCGCGGGCGGGCGCGGTGTTCTCACGCGGGCGCAGGTGCTCGACGGGGTGCCGGAAATGGTGGATTCCGTGCAGGTGGAAGCGACTTTTCCGGACGGCACGAAGCTCGTCACCGTGCACGAACCGATTGCTTGAGGAGGAATCGTGCGGCCAGGCGAGATCATTCCCGGCGACGAGCCGGTGCCGCTGAATCCGGGGCGCGCCCGGATCCGGCTGCGCGTGCGCAACCTCGGCGACCGGCCGGTGCAGGTCGGTTCGCACTATCACTTCGCCGCGGTCAATCCCGGGCTGGAGTTCGACCGCGAAGCGGCCCGCGGGCACCGGCTCGACGTGCCCGCCGGGACCTCGGTGCGGTTCGAGCCGGGGATCGACCGCGAGGTCGACCTGGTTCCGTTCAGCGGCGCTCGGCGGGTGCCGGGGCTGCGTGCCGAATACGCCGGGGAGTTCTGATGCCGGAGATCGACCGCGCCCGTTACGCGGAACTGTTCGGCCCGACCGCCGGGGACCGGATCCGGCTCGCGGACACCGATCTGCTGATCGAGGTGACCGAGGACCGGTCGATCGGGCCGGGCGGCAGCGGGGACGAGGTGCTTTTCGGCGGCGGGAAGGTGATCCGCGAGTCGATGGGCCAGGGCATGGCCACTCGCGCCGAAGGAGCACCGGATCTGGTGATCACCGGTGCGGTGATTCTCGACCACTGGGGAGTGGTGAAAGCCGACGTCGGCGTCCGGGACGGGCGTATCGTCGGGATCGGCAAGGCGGGCAATCCGGACACTATGGACGGTGTCGACCCGGCGCTGGTGATCGGGCCGTCCACGGAAGTGCTGGCGGGAAACGGGAAAATCCTCACCGCGGGCGGTATCGACTGTCACGTGCATTTCGTCTGCCCCCAGCTCGTCGACACGGCGCTCGCGGCCGGGCTGACCACTTTGGTCGGCGGCGGCACCGGTCCGAACGAGGGCACCAAGGCGACCACGGTGACTCCCGGAGCCTGGAACCTCGGCCGGATGCTGTCCGCAATGGACGGTCAGCCGGTGAACGTGCTGCTGCTGGGCAAGGGCAACACTGTCCGGCACGAGGCGTTGCGGGAGCAGTTGGCCGCCGGGGCGGGCGGGTTCAAACTGCACGAGGACTGGGGCTCGACCCCGGCCGCGATCGACGCTTGCCTCACCGTCGCGGACGAATCCGGCGTGCAGGTCGCGATCCACACGGACACGCTCAACGAAGCCGGTTTCCTGGAGTCCACTGTGGAGGCGATCGGCGGTCGGTCGATCAACGCCTACCACACCGAGGGCGCGGGCGGCGGGCACGCGCCGGACATCATCGAGGTGTCCGGGATGGCGAATTTCCTTCCCTCGTCCACGAATCCGACCCGGCCGCACACCGTCAACACTCTCGACGAGCACCTCGACATGCTGATGGTCTGCCACCACCTCAACCCGTCGGTGCCCGAGGATCTCGCCTTCGCGGAAAGCCGGATCCGGCCGAGCACGATCGCCGCCGAGGACGTGCTGCACGATCTAGGCGCGATTTCGATGATGAGTTCCGATTCGCAGGCGATGGGCCGGATCGGCGAGGTCATCATCCGGACCTGGCAGACCGCGCACGTGATGAAAGGCCGCCGTGGCGCGCTTCCCGGAGACGGTGCGGCGGACAATTTACGCGCCCGTCGCTACGTCGCGAAGTACACGATCAACCCGGCGATCGCGCACGGGATGGACGGGGAGATCGGCTCGGTGGAGGTTGGCAAACTCGCCGATCTTGTGCTGTGGGAGCCGAAGTTCTTCGGCGTGCGCCCGCATGTGGTGTTGAAGGGCGGGTTCCCGGCGTGGGCGGCGATGGGGGACGCGAACGCTTCGATCCCCACGCCGCAACCGGTGCTCGCGCGGCCGATGTTCGGGGCCGCGCCCGCGGTGGCGGCCGCGTCCAGTCTGCATTTCGTGGCTCCGGAAGCACTGGACTCCGGTTTGTCCGAGCAGTTTCGTATCGCCCGGCCGCTGGTCCCGGTCGCCAACACTCGCCGCCGGACAAAAGCGGACATGGTGCTGAACGACGCGACCCCGCAGGTGCGAGTGGATCCGGACAGTTTCGCGGTGCGCGTGGACGGAGAACTGATCGAACCGCATCCGGTGGCTGAATTGCCCATGACACAACGGTATTTCCTGTTCTGATGGATCCGGTCGCGCTCATCCTCGCCGACTCCCGGTTCCCGGGCGGCGGACACGTGCATTCCGGCGGCTTTGAAGAGGTGGCTGCACGCGGTCTCGTCCGGTCTGAACGAGACTTGCCGGGATTCCTCTTTGGACGGTTGCATACCGCAGGTCTTCTCGCCGCGGTATTCGCCGCCGCCTCAGCACACGCCGCGGCCCGAGCTGTCGAGAGTGTCCATTGGCGACGGTTGGATCAAGAACTTGACGCTCGCACGCCGTCGCTCGCGCAACGGGAAGCGTCGCGGGCGCAAGGCCGGGGGACCGCGCGAGCCGGACGTGCGGCGTGGCCGTCCTCCGTGCTGTCCCAGCTGCTCGCCGAAACCCCGCGTCCACACCATCCGATCATCAGCGGCGCGCTCGTCGGCATCAGCGGCGGCAGTCCGTTCGACGCGGCCATGGCGGTGGCTTATCTCGCCGTGAGCGGTCCGGCGAGCGCAGCGGTACGGCTGCTCGGGCTGGACCCGTTCGCCGTGAACGCGGTGGTCGCACGGCTTGCCGGACCACTGCGTGAAGTGAGCGGCCAGGCCGCCGAAACCGCCGGTGCCGATCCGGCCGAGTTACCCGCCCCAGCGTCGCCGGCGCTGGATCTGTTCGCCGAGGAACACGCTCGGCATCACCAGGAAGAGGTGCGTCTCTTTGCCAGCTGAACACGGTCACGGGCACTTCCACGCCGTCAACTTCGACCCGACCGCCGCCGAACCGGATCACTACGACGCGGCGCCGACCGCCGGGCGGGCGTACCGGATCGGCATCGGCGGCCCGGTCGGCAGCGGCAAAACCGCGCTCACCGCGGCGTTGTGCCGCGCGCTGGGCGACGAACTGAACCTGGCCGTGGTCACCAACGACATCTACACGACCGAGGACGCCGACTTCCTGCGCAGGGCGGGCGTCCTCGACCCGGAACGGATCGAGGCGGTGCAGACCGGAGCCTGTCCGCACACCGCGATCCGCGACGACATCACCGCGAATCTCGACGCGGTGGAACGGCTGGAGGAGAAGTTCCCCGGCCTGGAACTGGTCATCGTGGAAAGCGGCGGCGACAACCTGACCGCGGTGTTCAGCCGCGGACTGGCCGACAGCCAGATCTTCGTGGTCGACGTCGCGGGCGGGGACAAGGTGCCGCGCAAGGGCGGCCCCGGCGTGACGACGGCCGACCTGCTGGTGATCAACAAAACCGACCTCGCTCCGCTGGTCGGGGCCGACCTGACCGTGATGACCTCGGACGCCCACCACATGCGAGGCGAGCTGCCGGTGTTCACCCAGTCCCTAGTGGACACTCCGGACGCACCGGCCGTGGCGGACTGGGTGCGCTCGCTGGTGCCGGTCCGGCAGGGGTGAAGGCGCACGCCCGCCTGGTCGCGGCCCTCGCCGACGACGGACGGACGGTGCTGCGAGAGCTGAAATCCATGGCACCGCTCACGCTCGTCCCGCGTCGCCTGCGCGGTCCCGGCGCGATGGTGCACCTGGTCAACTCGGCCACCGCCCCGCTCGGCGGTGATGAGCTGCGCCTCGAGATCCGGGTCGAGGCCGGTGCGGAGCTGAAACTGTCCGGCGTCGCGGCGACCCTCGCGCTGCCCGGTCTGCGCGAGGTGCCCAGCCTGTCCACTGTGGAGGTCGTCGTCGAGGACGGCGGCTCGTTCGAGTATCTGCCGGAGCCGACCGTCGTCACCGCTCGCGCCGACCACGTCGCCGTGCTGCGCGCCGACCTGGCCGCCGACGCCCGGTTCCACACCCGGGAAGTCCTCGTGCTCGGCCGGGAAGGCGAACGGCCAGGCCGGCTGTCGTCCACAGTGCACGTGACACGCGGCGGCGTCCCGGCACTCCGGCAGACGCAGACAGTCGGTGCCGCTGCCCTGGACGCGAGCCTCGCGGTACTGGCCGGACAGCGAGTACTGGTGACCGAGATCGAGTTTGGCGGCCCGGACGGTCCTGCGGCGTCCGGACCGTGGTGGTCGCGGACGCCGCTGGCTGCCGGTGGGATGCTGACCACCGCGCTGGCCCCGGACGTGGTGACAGCGTCGAGGCGCGGGTTATCCGGCGGTGCGGAAGGTCGGCTCGGGCAGTGAGACCGGGCCGGCTGTACGGCACATGTCGTGGCAGCTGCTGTCGAGCGTGCAGCACAGCGAGCAGATCGCGCCGCCCTGGTTGGCGCAGTCGGCGATGTCCGGCAGTTCGTAGGCGTCGCCGCAGACCGAGCAGTTGTGCGTGGCGGTGCGGTCCTGGTCGACCTCGGGGCCGGAAACGAGGTTGGGCCGCACCAGGTAGTACCGGCCGCGGGTGGCCACCGCGAGCACCGGCACCAGCACAACGGCGATCACCAGCGCCAGTAGTGGGCTGAAAGCCGCCAGATATTCGCCGAACGCGCCGAAGTACGCCGCGATGGACACCGCGGAAGCGAGCACCATGGCACCGAAGCCGACCGGGTTGATCTTGTGCAGGTAAGCCCGTTTGAATTCGATGTAGCGCGGGGAAAGCCCGAGCGGTTTCGCGATCACGAGGTCCGCGCACACCGCGCCGATCCAGGCGATCGCGACGTTCGAATAGAAGCCGAGGATCTTGTTCAGGAACCCGAACGCGCCGAATTCCATCAGCGCGAGCGCGATCCCGCAGTTGACCAGCACGTACCAGGTTCGGCCCGGGTGGCGGTGCACTACGCGGGAGAAGAAGTTCGCGAAGGACAGCGAGCCGGAGTACGCGTTCGTCGTGTTGATCTTGATCTGCGAAACCACCACGAACAACGCGGCGAAGGTGAGCGCGGCCGGTCCGAGCGCGGGCCGCACTGCCTCGAGATAGGGCGCGATCGGCTCCAGTGCGGCGGTCTTGCCCACCGCGCCGAGCGCGAGGAAGGCCAGCAGCGCGCCGCCGATCTGCTTCGCCGCGCCGAGGACGACCCAGCCGGGTCCGGCGGCGAGCACCGCGGCCCACCACGAGCGCTTGTTCTCGGCTGTCTTCGCGGGCATGAAACGCAGGTAGTCGGCCTGCTCGCCGATCTGCCCGATCAGCGACAGCGCGATGCCCATCCCGAAACCGAAGCCGACCGCGGAGAATCCGGAGCCCGCGCCCTCGATGCCGCCGAACGTGGCGAAATCGGCGAATCGTCCGGGTTCCCGCACGAGCACGACGACGAACGGCAGGACCAGTCCGGCAATCCAGAGCGGCTGCGTCCAGGTCTGCATCTTCGCGACCGCGCCCATCCCGTAGAGCGCGAACGGCAGCACGATCAGCGTCGCCAGCAAGTAGCCGATCGGCAGCGGAATGCCGAGCGCCAGCTGGAACGCCTGACCCATGATCGAGCCTTCGAGGGAGAAGAAGATCACGGTGAAACTGGCATAGACGAGCGAGGTGAGAGTGGACCCGAAGTAGCCGAATCCAGCGCCGCGGGTGAGCAGGTCCATGTCCACGCCGTAGGTCGCGCAGGCGCGCGCGATCGGTATCCCGGTTACGAAGATCACCACCGCGGCGGCCAGGATGGCGAGGACTCCTGAGGTGAAGCCGTAGGACAGCACGATGCTGGCGCCGATGGCGAAGTCGGCGAGGTAGGCGATCCCGCCCAGCGCGGTCGTCGCGACGACGAACGGCGACCAGCGCCGGAACGATTGCGCGGCGAAGCGCAGCGAGTAGTCCTCGCGGTTCTCGTTCGCGGCGAGCGGGGCGTAGGTGCGTTGTGGCTTTCGCGTGCCGTCGCGTTCGGACAGAGTTTCGGTCATCTGGCCTGCCTCCGTGACTGGGGACGGGTGCGGAGCAGGTCGAAAGGTAGGTGCGGCCTGTATCGATCAGGGACCAGCTCGTGAACGACGCGTTACAACTCGGCGTCCTGCGGTTACGTCCCGATGGCGGGCCAGGCGTGGCAGGAGTCACCGTTCGGTGGGTTTCGCCGGGACCGGCGACCCAATACCGTCGCTGGATAGCCGTGATTCGACACCCTCACCAGGGGTAACGGAGGTTGGGCCGGATGACACCGGAGATCGACGAGGCGGTCGTGCGGCTGCCCGGCATGCGGGTGGCTTACGACAGCGCGCCGTTTGACGAGTCGGCGCTCGCGGCCACTTGGCATGAGCAGCTGGAAAACTGGCTGAGCCAGGCAGTGTCCGAAGCGCTCGCGGAACCCAACGCGATGGTGCTCGCGACCGCTGACGCCGACGGCAGGCCGTCTTCGCGGACAGTGCTGTGCAAGGGCTTCGACGACCGCGGGGTCGTTTTCTACACGAACTACACGTCGGCGAAGAGCCACGACCTCACGGCCACGCGCTACGCGTCGGCCACTTTCCCCTGGTACCCGCTGCACCGCCAGGTCACGATCCGCGGTGAGGTCGAGAAGGTCAGCGCGGACGAGACGGCCGCCTACTGGGCCCAGCGCCCGCGCGGGTCGCAGCTCGGGGCGTGGGCGTCGCCGCAGTCGCGGGTGGTCGAGGGGCGGCGGGCGTTGGACAACGCCCTGCGGAATATTGAACGCCGGTTCGGTGATGTCGAGCAGATCCCGGCTCCGCCGCATTGGGGTGGGTGGCGGATTCGGCCGGACTTTGTCGAGTTCTGGCAGGGGCGTGAGGATCGGATGCACGATCGGCTTCGTTTTCACCGGACTCACGACGGGTGGCATGTGGAGCGGTTGGCTCCCTGATCCTTTTCGGACGCCGCCTCTGGGCTTTGGCCTGGGGGCGGTGTTTTGGTTGGGGGCTCGTCGCCTGGCGGCGACATTGCGCCCGGGTGGCGTGTGGGGGCACCCCGAAGCTGATTGTGACGACGGCGCGGGGGTGCTTGTCAAGGCGGGAAAGATGCCTTGACAAGCACCCC
>NZ_JBVJOE010000021.1:0-63436 GCF_055583325.1 Amycolatopsis sp. NPDC104775 | reverse complement strand
TTGTCAAGGCGGGAAAGATGCCTTGACAAGCACCCCCGAACCGCAGAGAAGGCTTCGTATCGGGGTGTGGGGGAGGGGCTGGGTGCCTCGATGAGTTGAGTGCGTTGGCTGCGGTTGGGGCTGGGTGCCTGGGCGGGTTTAGGTGCGTCGGCTGCGGTCGGGTGGAGGGTGGGCGGTGGGTGGTCGTGAGGGGAGCCCTGAGGGAATCAGAGTTTGTGAAGGTGGCCATCACGGGCGGTCTGCGGAGGGGGGAGCGCGGGGGCGCAGTACCGTCAGGCTTCGTGGACATCGCTGAAACGCCTGGTCTGGTTCGTCTCGCTGACTTCACCACCCTTCGGTTGGGTGGGGCGGTGCGGCGGTTCGTTACTGCGGTCACTGCTGCTGAGCTCGTCGCTGCGGTGCGGGAGGCGGACGAGGCTGGCGAGCCTGTGTTGTTGCTTGGTGGCGGGTCGAACCTCGTGGTTGGCGATGAAGGGTTCGACGGCACTCTGGTGCGGATCGCGAACACCGGCTGGAGCCGCGATGGCGACATCGTCGAGGTGGCTGCTGGGCAGGAGTGGGACGCGTTCGTTGCTGCGCTGGTGGACAGCGGTCTTGGCGGGTTGGAGTGTCTCTCCGGCATTCCGGGTTCGGTTGGGGCGACGCCGATCCAGAACGTCGGGGCGTATGGCGGCGAGGTGGCGGAGTCGATCGTCTCCGTTGAGTTGTATGACCGGGCCGCCAAGGAGGTGCGGACGGTTAAGGCGGAAGAGCTTGGCTTCGCTTACCGGACCAGCGTCCTCAAGGGGACGGATCGCGGTGTCGTGCTCAGTGTGCGGTTCCGGGTGGATCCGAGCGGGCAGTCAGCGCCTATTCGGTACGCCGAGCTGGCGCGCACGCTGGGTGTGGAAATCGATGCGAAAGTTCCCGCCGCGCGGGCGCGGGAAGCGGTGTTGGGGTTGCGGCGCGGTAAGGGCATGGTCCTCGATCCGGCGGACCACGACACGTGGAGTGCGGGTTCGTTCTTCACCAATCCGATCGTTCCCGAGGGGGAAGCGGCTGAGGTGCTGGCGAGGATCGCGGAGTCGACTGAGGGGAAGATTCCGCAGTATCCGGCCAGCGGCGGTGTGAAGCTGTCCGCGGCGTGGCTCATTGAGCGGGCTGGGTTCGGCAAGGGGTATTTGGGACCAGGTGGGCGGGTTTCCTTGTCCACCAAGCACACTCTTGCGCTTACCAACCGTGGTGACGCCAGTACGGCGGATCTGCTCGCGTTGGCTCGCGAGGTGCGCGACGGGGTCGAAAGCCGGTTCGGGGTGCGGTTGTGGCCGGAACCTCTCTTGATCAACTGTTCGCTCTGATCGCCGCGGGGGTAACCCGGGTGAGCCAACCGACAAAAACAGCCGCAACCGGACACTGGGTGAAACGTCTCCCGGATGGAGAGGATTTTCCGGTTCGGAGGGTAACGTCGAATCGCTCACCGGCGCTGATGTGCGTGGGAGATGCCGGTGCGGGGGACAAGTGGAGGTAAGACCGTGATCGAGCGCCGTACGGTGTTCAAGGTCGTCGCCGCGGCGAGTGCGGCGGCGCTGGCCGCTGCGTGCTCGGGCGGCAGCAACGACGGCACCGCGTCGCCGCAGGGCGGGAGCGGCGACAACGGCGGCAAGCCGGCCGCCCCGGTGGCGAAGCTCACCGCGACCCCGGCCGCCGGGGCCAAGGACGCGAGTGTGCGCGAGCCGGTGGTGGTGAAGGTCACCGAAGGCAAGCTTACCGAGGTCAAGCTGACCAACGAGGGCGGCGACGAGATCAAGGGCGAACTCGCCCCGGACGGCCTGTCCTGGACCAGTTCCGAACCGCTCGGCTACGGCAAGACCTACAACTACTCGGCCAAGGCGACCGGCACCGACCAGCGGCCCGCTGAGCTGAAGGGGTCGTTCACGACCGTCAGCCCGGCCAAGACGGTGCGCGCCACGCTGAACCCGGGTGACGACGCCGAGGTCGGGGTCGCGATGCCGATCAGCGTGAAGTTCAACGGGGGCGCGCCGAAGGACCGGGCCGCGGTCGAGAAGGCGCTCAAGGTCAAGACCAGCAAGAACGTCGAGGGCTCGTGGGCCTGGCTGTCGCCGAACCAGGTGGACTGGCGGCCCAAGGAGTACTGGCCCGCCAACACGACCGTCGAGGTCGAGGCCAACCTGTACGGCGTGGACCTCGGCGGGGGCGTCTACGTGAAATCGGACGTCAGCACCAAGTTCAAGATCGGCCGCAACCAGGTGGTCAAGATCCACACCCCGGACCATGTGATGAAGGTCTACCGCGGCGGTGCGGAGAGCGCGAGCTACCCGTGCTCCAACGGGCTCGACTCGGTCGTCGACCGCAACACCCCGAACGGCACCTTCATCATCATGTCGAAGGAGCCGCACGCGGTCTTCGACAACGCCCGCTACGGCTACACCAACGTCAACAAGAAGTGGGCCTGCCGGTTCTCCAACCACGGCGAGTTCATCCACGAGAACCAGGACAACGCGGCCGCGATCGGCAAGACGAACAACTCGCACGGCTGCGTCAACCTGCTCGAGGCGGACGCCAAGGCCTACTTCGATTCGGCGATGATCGGCGACCCGGTCGAGGTCACCGGCTCGCGGCTGGGCAGCCCGACCAACTCCGACGTCAAGGACTGGTTCTTCGACTGGTCGACCTGGAAGTCGATGTCGGCCGCGAAGTGATCCGCCGGCCGTCTGCTAACAAGTAGCGGTGAACACTGAGGTGACCGGGGCCGGCGGCGTGCGGATCGCACTGCGCGTCGAGGGCCCGGACAACGCGCGTCCGATCGTTTTCGTGCACGGCTGGGCCCAGTCCGCCGCGGCCTGGTCCGCTCAGTTGGCCGACCCGGCGCTGAACGAGCGGTTCCGGCTCGTTGCCATGGACCTGCGCGGGCACGGCGGCTCCGGCGTCCCGGCGTCCGGGTACGACGATCCGGCGCAGTGGGCGGGCGACCTCGCCGCGGTGCTCGACTTCGCCGGTCCGGACGCGATCGTCGTCGGCTGGTCCTACGGCGGGCTGGTGATCACCGACTACCTGCGCGAGCACGGCACCGCACGGCTCGGCGGCATTGTGCTGGTGGGCGCGATCACCGAGATCGGCCGCAACCGCGAGGGCGGCGCCACCGGGCCAATCATGCGGGCGGCCCTGCCCGCGGCGCTCTCGGAGGACGCTGAGGTGGCGATCCCCGCGCTGGTCGAGTTCACCCGCGCACAGGCCAGCCCGAAGGTGCCTGGCGCGTACGCGCAGGCGATGCTCGGCAGTTCGCTTTCGGTGCCGCCCGCGGTGCGCGGCGCGCTGTTCCGGCGGGACATCGGCAGTGCTGACGTGCTCGCCGCGGTCGACAAACCGGCCCTCGTGGTGCACGGTTCGGCCGACGGTGTGGTGGATCCTTCGGCGGCAGAGTATTCGGCCGGGAAGATTCCGGGGGCGGTCCTGCGTTGGGTCGTTGAGGCCGGGCATCTGCCGTTCGTCGAGGAGCCGGAGGACTTCAACTCCGTGCTGCGGCGGTTCGCCGGGGACGCAGCAGCCGAGTAGCAGGAGTGACTAGGTGACCCTCAAGGGATTCATCGCTGAGCCGCGCCGGATCGCGGTCTTGTCCGTGCACACTTCCCCGCTCGAGCAGCCGGGCACCGGCGACGCCGGGGGGATGAACGTGTACGTCAGCCAGACCGCGCAGGAGATGGCGCGGCGCGGCATCGAGGTGGAGGTGTTCACCCGGGCGACGTCGTCGGAGCAGCCGCCGCTGGCGGAGCTGGCTCCCGGCGTGACCGTGCGGCACGTGCCGGCCGGGCCGTTCGAGCCGCTGGCGCGCGACGAGCTGCCCGCGCAGCTGTGCGCGTTCACCTCGGGCGTGCTGCGCGCGGAGGCGTTTCACGAGCCGGGCTACTACGACCTGATCCACTCGCACTACTGGCTGTCCGGCCAGGTCGGCTGGCTCGCCCGGGACCGCTGGGGCGTGCCGTTGGTGCACACCGCGCACACGCTGGCCAAGGTCAAGAACGCGTTGCTCGCCGAGGGGGACAAGCCCGAGCCGCGGACGCGGGTGATGGGCGAGGAGCAGGTGGTCGCCGAGGCGGACTGTCTCGTCGCGAACACCCAGGTCGAGGCTCGGCAGCTGGTCGATCTCTACGGGGCCGCCACCGACGCGGTGCACGCCGTGCCGCCGGGCGTCGATCTCGAACGGTTCACGCCGGGCTCGCAGCTGGACGCGCGGCGCGAGCTGAACCTGTCTCCGGACGCTGTCGTGCTTGCTTTCGCCGGACGGATCCAGCCGCTCAAGGCGCCGGACGTCCTGGTGCACGCGGCCGCGGAAATGCTGCGGCGGCGGCCGGAACTGGCTTCGCGGCTGGTGGTGCTGGTGGTCGGCGGACCGTCCGGGACCGGGCTGGAGCAGCCGCAGGCGTTGCGGGAACTGGCGGTGTCGCTGGGCATCGCCGAGCAGGTGCGGTTCCTGCCGCCGCAGAGCGGGCTGAAACTGCGCACGGTGTTCCGCGCGGCCGATGTCGTCGCGGTGCCGAGCTACAACGAATCCTTCGGTCTGGTCGCGCTCGAAGCGCAGGCCTGCGGTACGCCGGTGGTGGCGGCCGAGGTCGGCGGGCTGCCGGTCGCGGTGCCGCACGGGGTTTCCGGGCTGCTGGTTCCCTCGCACGGCGCGGCGGAATGGGCCGACGCGCTCGCCGCGGTCGCGCTGCGGCCGGACCGCCGGGCCGAACTGGCGTCCAACGCGGTGCGGCACGCGCAGCGGTTTTCCTGGCGGCGCACCACGGATTCCTTGCTCGACATCTATGCTCAAGCGACCAGAGCGTTCCGGCAGGCGCTGGAACTGCGGGCGGAGGTGGCAGTGTGAGCCTGGACGCGACTATCAAGTCCACTTTGGACTCAAGTGGGCTCAAATACGACCGTCGCGGCGAAGGCCGTTATTTCGTGACGTTGCCGGGAACCAAGAAGCTGCAGACCAACTGCTGGCTCGTGGACGGCGACCACGCGTTCTCGGTGGAGGCGTTCGTCTGCCGCCGCCCGGACGAGCGGCACGAGGACGTGTACCGGTTCCTGTTGCAGCGCAACGCCCGGCTCTACGGCGTGCACTACACAGTGGACAGTCTGGGCGACATCTACCTGGTCGGCCGGTTCGGCAAGGAGACGGTGACCGAGTCCGAACTGGACAAGATCCTTGGCCAGGTGCTCGAGGCCGCCGACGGCGATTTCAACATTCTGCTGGAAATCGGGTTCGCCACGTCGATCAAGCGGGAATGGGACTGGCGCGTCTCGCGCGGCGAATCGCTGGCGAACCTCCAGGCGTTCAAACACCTCGCGGAACCCGCGGGCGGCCACGAGCCGGGGTTGACCGAGTCGTAACCGATTCCGTGCAACGGGTCCGCCCCGTCGTCTCGTCTCACCGCCATCGGCTGGAGGGAGACGGGAATGCGGACTCGGTGGAGATGCGTGCTCGCAGGTGCCGCGCTGATTCTGCTGGCCGGATGCAGCGGCACCAGCGCGGACTCGGCGAGGTCGGCGGTCGCGCCCGCACAGCAAGAGGGGGCGGCACCGAGGCAGGGCAACGCGCAGGCGTCCGTTCCCGAGCCGGGTGCGACTGATCGCAAGCTGGCGCGCAGCGCGCGGCTGGAACTGACCACCCCGAAGACCGAGGACGTCGTGTCGCGCGCCAAGGCGATCGCGACCGGTGCGGGCGGCTATCCCGGACAAGAGAGCGCGACGGACGATTCCGCGTCGCTGACCTTGTCGGTGCCCGCGGACAAGCTGGACGGCGTGCTCGCCCAGCTCGGCGAGCTCGGCCAGGTGAAGCGGCGGGAAATCAGCGCACAGGACGTCACCGCGCAGGTGGTCGACGTGGACGCGCGGCTGGCGACCCAGCGGGCGAGCGTCGACCGGATCCGCGCGCTGCTGGCGAAGGCGCAGTCGGTGTCCGAGATCGCGTCCGTCGAAAGCGAGCTGACCAGCAGGCAGGCCACGCTGGAGTCGCTGGAGCGGCAGCAGGCGTCGCTGGCCGGTCGGGTCGCGATGGCGACCGTGTCACTGTCGGTGACGCGGCAGGAGGTCGCGGCGGCGGAGTCCGGCGGGTTCCTCGCCGGGCTGGCCGGGGGCTGGGACGCGTTCGTCGCCTTCTGCAGCGGGCTCGTGCGGGTGCTCGGCGTGCTGCTGCCGTTCCTGATCGCGTTCGGAATTCCGGCGGGTGCGGTGTTCTGGTGGCTGCGGCGGCGGCACAAAACGGCCAGGCCCGCGGAGTGAGGGGGCTGGCGGAACGGCTCGAGGGAGGGGGGAGTCGCGATCTCGAGCCGTCCCGCTGCAGGTCCCGCCTTGCTGGACCCGGTGACGAGGGGGATGCCAACGGGGCCGGCGGGCCGCGGCTCGGCAGGGGGGAGACGAGCCGCGGTCACTGCCCGTGATCAGCCGGGAGTGCGTGGAATCCGGCTGAGCGGGACATGCCCAACCTGTCAGATGTCGACCAGTAATCACAAGACTACTGGTTACCCCATTCGAGTGAAATTTACTGACGGGGATAACGGTGCGCAGTGCCTTGCACTCTTTGGCCTGCTTGTCGGCAACCCGCCTGCGCGTCGGGTGAAGGTGTTACTCCCGGGTAACGCACTCTGGGTAGACGGGTGGACTCGCTACTGGCGGCGCTGGCGCGCTCTGGCAGGCTGGTGGCCATGGCCGAACTTGGGACCCTGGTGCTGCTGCGGCACGGGCAGAGCACGTGGAACGCGGAAAACCTGTTCACCGGCTGGGTGGACGTGCCCCTTTCGGAGACCGGCGAGCGCGAAGCCCGGCAGGGCGGGCAGCTGCTCGCCGAGGCGGGGCTGCTGCCGGACGTGGTGCACACGTCGCTGCTGCGCCGGGCGATCAGCACGGCGAACATCGCCCTCGACGCCGCCGACCGGCACTGGATCCCGGTCAAGCGCGACTGGCGGCTCAACGAGCGGCACTACGGCGCGCTGCAGGGCAAGAACAAGAAGCAGACGCTGGACGAGTTCGGCGAGGAGCAGTTCATGCTCTGGCGCCGCTCGTACGACACCCCGCCGCCGGCCATCGACCCGAAGGATGAGTTCAGCCAGTCCGGCGACGCGCGGTACGCCGACCTCGGCGACCAGGCCCCGCTGACGGAATGCCTCAAGGACGTCGTGGCCCGCCTGCTGCCGTACTGGGAGTCGGCGATCGTCCCCGACCTGCGGGCCGGCCGCACCGTGCTGGTCGCCGCGCACGGCAACTCGCTGCGCGCGCTGGTCAAGCACCTCGACGGGATCTCCGACGACGCCATCGCCGCGCTGAACATCCCGACCGGGATCCCGCTGCGCTACGACCTGACCGCCGACCTCAAGCCGGTCAAGGCGGGCGGCGAGTACCTGGACCCGGAGGCGGCGAAGGAAGCCGCCGCCGCGGTGGCGAACCAGGGCCGCTGATCCGCTCGTGAGTGGCAATACCGGTCCTAACCGGCGTTGCCACTCACGAGCCGGAAGCGGTGATCGCCTTCATCCCGGAGACCTTCCATCCGGTGCCCTGCCGGACCAGGTCGAGGTGCACCGGCAGCCGGTTTTCGCCCGCGTTCTGGCCGCCGCTCGTCGTCAGCAGCGCGGCCAGCAGCGCCGACGCGTGGGTGCCGTCCGGGCTGATCGTGGTCAGCGCGGCCGTCGAATCCGGGCCGTACGCCGACTTCTTCCCGGTTTTCCGGATGCTGTCCACGGTTTCCTGGCGGCTCGTTTTGAACTGCGACAGCAGCGGTTCCGCGGCCACGTTCTCCCAGGCCGCGTAGTTCCCGTCGATGTTCTGCGGGTCGACGGTCAGCAGAATCCCGCCGTCCCGGCGAGCCGCGTCGACGGCGGAATCCCTAGTCGCGGCAAGGCCTTTCGCCGGAGCGGAGGCTGATGTCAGCGGGCCGCGCGGGTCGAAGTTCAAGTCCTGCAACTGCCAGTGCCCGTTCGCCCGCACCGCGGTGACCAGCATCAGCGCGCCCGCCTGGTTCGTCGCTCCGTCGGGGCGTTTGCTGTGCTGCGTGGCCGCGATCAACATCCGGGCGTGGTCCGAGGTCAGCTCGGCCAGTCCGGTTTCCATCACCTGCGTCCGCGTGGTCACCGGCTCGGTGCGGACCTCGGCGAACGTCTTGTCGAACTGCGCGCGGGCCGCGCCGGTCAGGTACTCCTGCTCGGTTTTCGCGACCTCGTCCGGTTTCGTGGAGTCGTAGGTGAACGCGGCTTCCACGGCCTTTTTGACGCCGGACATCGCGTCGCTGGTCGCGTTGGCGTCCACATAGGCCACATTCGCCGGAGCGGGCGCGGGCGAGGGAGCAGGCGGCGCGGGCTGCCCGGAGACAGCTCCGCTGCAACCGGCGGTGAGCAAGGCCGCGGCGAGGACAGCGCGCCTCACAGCAGACCCGCCTCCCGCGCGAGAGCACCCGCTTGGAACCGCGACGTCGCACCCAGTACATCCATCAATTCGGCCACCCGCCGACGGTACGTCCGCAGCCCGACGCCCATCGCCCGGGCCGCCTTTTCGTCCGTGGAACCGGAAGACAGCAGGTCCAGCAGTTGCGGCGTGTACTGCCGCAATTCGGCGAACCGCGTTTCGTACGCCTCCATCGCGGTCGAGGAGCGCCAGGCGGCCTCGAACAGCGACGAAATGCCGCGCACCAGGTTCGGTGTGGTCACGACGCTGTAGCCGGGACCGGCGGCGAGGATCGCGATGCGGCCGTCGAGCAGGATCGTTTCGTTGATCTCGTGGTCGCTGATCCGGACTTCCGCGCCGAGCCGCTGCAACGTCTGCAGGTGCTCGGCGCCGGCGGGATCGAGCAGCACGCGCGAGAGGTAGACCTTGCGGACCCGCAGCTTCCGTCGTTCCGGCAGCTCCCGGGCGAATTTCTGCATCGCCGACCAGGTGTGCAGGTCGTTGGCGGCGCAGGCGAACTCGTCCGCGCCGGCGAGCAGGTGTCCGGCGCGCTCGACCAGTTCTCGTTCGTCGCGCACATTCGCGACTTCCTCGGTTCGGGGCACGTCCTCCACTGTTCCCCGGTTGGCAGCTTGCTGCCAAACCCACTGCCGGAACCGGCCGGAAAGCACAGTGAAGACATGACCGAAACGACCCTTCCCGCCGCTGCCGCGGGCACCTGGCAGCTCGGCTCCCGCACCGTCAATCGGCTCGGCTTCGGCTCGATGCGGCTCGGCGGATCGCTCGACCCGACCGCCCCGATCGACGCCGACCGCGCGATTTCCGTGCTGCGCCGGGCCGTCGAGCTGGGCGTGAACCACATCGACACCGCGGCGTTCTACTTCGGAGCCACCTGGTCGGCCAACGCGTTGATCAAGGCCGCGCTCGCGCCGTACCGCGACGACCTGGTGCTGACCACGAAGGTCGGCCCTTCGCGCGACGAATCCGGCCAGTTCCGCCCGTTCGCCCGGCCCGATGAACTCCGCGGCCAGGTCGAGCAGAACCTGCGCGAACTCGGCCGCGACCAGATCGACGTCGTCAACCTGCGGATCGGTACCGGCCTCGAGCGCGGCACCGGCTCGCTCGCCGAACACTTCGGCGCGCTGGCCGAACTGCGTACCGAGGGGCTCATCGGCGAGCTGGGGATTTCCAACGTCGGCGTCGAGCATCTCGCCGAGGCGCAGGCGATCGCGCCGGTGGTGTGCGTGCAGAACCAGTACGGCTTGTCCGCGCGTCGGGAGGATGACGAACTGCTGCGGTTGTGCGGTGAGCAGGGCGTGGCGTTCGTGCCATTCTTCGCGGTCGCAAGTGGACAGTCCGACGAACGGGTGGCCGAGGTCGCGCGCCGGCATGGTGTGACGGACGCTCAGGTCCGGCTGGCATGGACGCTCGCGCAGGGTCCGCACGTCCTGGCGATCCCCGGAACGAGTGACCCCGCGCACCTGGAGCAGAACGTCGCCGCGGCGGCGCTCAAGCTGACCGACGAGGACCTCGCGACCCTCGACGCGCGCTAAGCGGGTCGGTTTGGCCGAAACATCTCGATCGGGTGAACGGGGCCTGACCCCGAGGCGAATATGTACCCCTCAGGTGTCACTCGCCTCACGACAGGGCTTCCAGGACTAGGCCGGAAGGCTACCGGGATGCTTACGATTCCCCCGTGACCACGCCTGTTGTCCTGCTGACGGCCATCGGCGCTCTTGTCGTCGGCGCGGTCGCCGGGTTCCTGGCCGCCAGGGCGCGCGCCCGGCGCGAGGCGGCCCGGCCCACCGGCCCGACCGTCGCGGAGCTGCTCGAACGGTTGATCCGCTCTTCCAACAACGGCGTCATCGTGCTCAACCGGTTCGGCGACCTCGTGCTGCACAACCCGCGGGCGTACGAGCTCGGCCTGGTCCGGGTCAACCAGGCCGATCCGCGGGCGCGCAAGGCCGCCGAGCAGGTGGTCGAGACCGACGAGCCGATGGAGGTCGACCTCTCGCCGCTGGAGAACCGCGGCCGCCGCCAGCCCGAGGCGGTGCTCGGCGAAGTCCGGCCGCTCGGCGACGGATTCACCGTCGTCGAGGCCGTCGACCACTCCGAGGCGATCCGGCTGGAAGCGGTCCGCCGGGACTTCGTCGCCAACGTCAGCCACGAGCTGAAAACCCCGGTCGGCGCGATCGCGCTGCTCACCGAGGCCGTGCTGGACGCCGCCGAGGACGTCGAGGAGGTCCGCCGCTTCGGCGGCAAGATCCTGCGCGAGTCCACCCGGCTCGGCCAGCTCGTCACCGAGCTGATCGCGCTGTCGCGCCTCCAGGGAGCCGAACGGCTGCCCGACCTCAACGTGGTCGAGGTCGACGCCGTCGTGCGCGAGGCGCTCGGGCGCACCACGCTGTCCGCGGAATCCGCCGACATCACCATCACCACCGACGCGCCGAGCGGCCTGCTCATCGAGGGCGACCGGACGCTGCTGGTCACCGCGTTGTCGAACCTGCTGGAGAACGCCGTCGCGTACTCGTCGGCGGGCAGCCCGGTGTCGATCTCGCGGCGGCTCGCCGACGGCATGGTCGAGATCGCGGTGACCGACCGCGGCATCGGCATCGCCGAGGACGAGCAGCAGCGGGTGTTCGAGCGCTTCTACCGCGCGGACAAGGCGCGTTCGCGCGCTACCGGCGGCACCGGGCTCGGACTGGCGATCGTGAAACACGTCGCGGCCAACCACGGCGGTTCGGTCGGCCTGTGGAGCCGTCCCGGCACCGGGTCGACGTTCACCCTGCGCATCCCCGCGCACGTGCGCACCGAACCCGCCGACACCGCACGCAAGGCCGCGCCCGCGCGGCCGGACAAGACCCCCGAGCGGACACCCCGGCTCGTGGCAACCGGGCAGGAGCTCTCCAGCCCAGACCATGGAGGAAACCTGTGACGAGGGTTCTCATAGTCGAGGACGAAGAGTCCTTCGCCGACCCGCTCGCCTTCTTGCTGCGCAAGGAGGGTTTCACCGCGGCGGTCGCGGTGACCGGCCAGCAGGCGCTCGAAGAGTTCGACCGCAACGGCGCCGACATCGTGCTGCTCGACCTGATGCTGCCCGGGATGAGCGGCACCGACGTCTGCAAGCAGCTGCGGCAGCGCTCCGCGGTGCCGGTGATCATGGTGACCGCGCGCGACAGCGAGATCGACAAGGTCGTCGGGCTGGAGCTCGGCGCGGACGACTACGTGACCAAGCCGTACTCCGCGCGCGAGCTGATCGCGCGGGTGCGCGCGGTGCTGCGCCGCGGCGGAGAGCCGGGCTCCGACGGTGAACTCGCGCCGCTCGTGCTGTCGGCCGGACCGGTGCGGATGGACGTCGAACGGCACGTGGTGACCGTGGACGGCGTCGAGGTTTCGTTGCCGCTCAAGGAGTTCGACCTGCTGGAATACCTGCTGCGCAACGTCGGCCGGGTGCTCACCCGCGGTCAGCTGATCGACCGGGTGTGGGGCGCGGACTACGTCGGCGACACCAAGACCCTCGACGTCCACGTGAAGCGGCTCCGCTCGAAGATCGAGCCCGACCCGGGTTCGCCGCGGCACCTGGTGACCGTGCGCGGGCTCGGCTACAAGTTCGAGACCTGAGCGGTTTCCCGGCGCATCGAGGGGTCCGCCGGGAACCGGTCCGTGAAGGACCCCTGGCGGGAATCTGCGTCCCGCAAGGGGTCCTTCACGGCTTTTGTCCGGGTTTCAGCGCACACCGTGCCGGTCCGCGCACGCTGAGTTGATGTTGATCCGAGTGGAGTTGGTTACAGTTTCGAGACCTGGCACTGGGACCGGTACGCTGAATCCTCGTGCGCCTAGGGGTACTCGACGTCGGTTCCAATACCGTCCACTTGCTCGTGGTCGACGCCCACCGTGGCGCCCACCCGACCCCGATGCACTCCGAAAAGACGATGCTGCGGCTGGCCGAACAGCTCACCGGGTCCGGCGAACTGAGCCGCCCGGGCGAGGACGGCCTGGTCCGGGCGGTCGAATCGGCCAAGGCCGCGGCCGTGCGGCTCGGCTGCGAGGACGTCATGGCGTTCGCGACGTCCGCGGTGCGCGAGGCGAAGAACTCGGCGAAGGTGCTGGCCAGGGTGACCGCTGAAACCGGCGTCAACCTGCGCGTTCTGTCCGGAGAGGACGAAGCGCGGCTCACCTTTCTCGCGGTGCGCCGGTGGTATGGCTGGTCGGCCGGGAAACTGCTGGTGCTGGACATCGGCGGCGGGTCGTTCGAGGTCGCGATGGGCCGCGACGAGGAACCCGAACTCGCCGAATCGCTCCCGCTCGGCGCGGGCCGCACCACCCGCACCCGCTTCCGCAACGACCCGCCCACCCGTTCCGAGGTCGTCGCGACGTCGGCCTGGCTCGAGGACCAGCTCGCCGGGCTCGCGAAAAAGGTCGCCGCGCAGGGCCTGCCGGACCGGGTCGTGGCCACCTCCAAGACGTTCCGCTCGCTCGCCCGGCTGACCGGGGCGGCCCCCTCGGCGGCGGGCCCGCGCGTGCGCCGTACGCTCACCGATACTGCCCTTCGCCAGCTCATCGCCTTCATTTCGCGGATGACCGCCGCGGATCTGGCCCAGCTGGAAGGCGTCAGCGGGAGCCGGTCGCACCAGCTCGTCGCGGGCGCGCTGGTGGCGCAGGCCGCGATGCGGGCGCTCTCCCTCACCGAGTTGGAGATTTGCCCCTGGGCGCTGCGAGAGGGTGTCATCCTGCGGCGGTTGGACCACGCCAACGGGTCGGACGAAACGGGAATCGCGTTCTCCGGCGTTTCGGCGAGCGGGGAGGACCGGTGACAGCAGCGGACTGGACTTGGCCGACGAAGACCAGGCACGGTGAAGAGGTGACGGACATGCACTGCACGGTGTCGATCGCGCGCGGCTCCGGAGGCAGGTGTGCCCGAGTGACCACAACCAACCCCGAGCGCGCTTTGGACAGCACGGTATGACGGACCAGACCGGCGGCGACCAGCCCCAGAAGACCGTGGCCGAACTGCTCGCCCAGCACGGGCAGCAGGTCGACGGCGGACGGCGACGCAGGCGCAGGGCGGCCGATGACGAGGACGAGGCCGCCCCGCGGCGCTCGGGCCTCACCGACACCGGACCGCAGGCGATCATCGACCGGGTGGCCGCCGAGGGCGGCACCCCGCCGCCTCCTTCGCGCCCACCGGGCGGCGGCCGCCGCCGTCCGGACGCGGGCCCGCGTCCCGCTCCGCAGGAGTCGGGCCAGTACCCGCGTCCCGGGCAGCAGCCCTCGGGGCAGTACCCGGCGTCGCCGGAGTCCGGGCCGCCGCCGATGAACGGCCAGCCCTCCGGGCAGTACCCGGCTCCGAACGGCCAGCAGGACTCGGCTTACGTGCGTCCCCCGGCTCCGCCGCAGGAGTCCGGGCAGTACCCGCGACCGGCCAACGGCCAGCAGGATTCGGCCTACGTGCGCCCGCCCGCGCCGCCGCAGGAGTCGGGCCAGTTCGCCCGCCCCGCGCCGCCGGCTCCGCCCGCGCCCGGTCCGCAGAGCACTGGCTACCTGCGTCCGGCCGCGCCGCAGGAATCGGGTTACGTGCGTCCGCCCGCGCCGCCGCAGGAATCCGGGCAGATGCCGGTTCCGCCGCGCGCCCGCCCGCCGCGTCCGCAGGCCGCCGACGAGGAGACCCGCGGCGCGGTGCCGCCGGTCCGCCGCCGCCCGGCCCCGCAGGCTCCGCCGCCCCCGCCGGACGGCGGTCTGGCGGCCCGGCTCGACGGTCTCGACGGCGACGCCCCGGAACCGCCCGCGCCGCCGATGGCGAGCGGTGCGTTCCCGGCGCCCGGTGCTCCGGCCGTTCCGAACCGGCCGCGGCGTGCCCCGGCCCGCCGTCCGGCTCCGAAGCAGGAGCCGCACACCGAGCAGTTCGACGCGATCGACGGCCCGCCTCCTGAGGCCGTCGCCGAAGACGCCCCGCCCGCGGGTCTCGCCGGCTGGCGGCAGCGCCGGCAGGCAGAGCAGCTGGAGGACACCGAGGTCGGCATGATGCCGGCCGTGCCGCCCGCCGGTGCGGAGCCGGAACCGGCCGAGGATTACGTCGAGGACGACTACGTCGACGACGGTTACGAGGACGAATACCCGCCCGCCGCCGCGGAGTACGACGCGGGCCCGCCGACCCAGGGCTACCCGGCTCCGATGCCGTTCGCGCCGGGAGCCAAAGACCCGGTCGACGACGAGCTGGCCGAGTACGAGCGCGAGTTCGCCGAGCCCGCGGGCTACCCCGAGGGCCAGCCGGACTTCGAGGGCGACGACAGCTACGGGTACGAACACGCCGACGGCTACGTCGAAGGCGACGAGTACGACGACTACCCCGAGGAAGCCGTCGCCGAGGACGCTCCGGAGGCCGAAGCCGAGCCGGAACCCGCGGTGTCCGCGGGCAAGCAGTGGCTGACGCTGGCCGGACAGCTCGCGCTGGGCGTCGTCGGCGGGGCCGCCGTGTGGCTCGGCTTCAACTGGCTGTGGGTCAACCTCGCGCCCGCCGCTCTCGTGGGCGCTTTGCTGGTGATCGTGGCGCTGGTGTGGATCGTGCGGAAGATCCGCCGCGCCGAGGACCTGCAGACGACGCTGCTGGCGATTCTCGTCGGGCTGGTGGTGACGGTGTCGCCCGCGGCGCTGTTGCTGGTGGCCAAGTAACCCGCCGCCAAGGACGCTGGGGCAGGATGGGCGCGTGAGTGAGAGCGCGCCCGTCCCCGTGGGTCTGAGCACCGCCTCGGTGTGGCCGCTGCGCGCGGGCGCGGCGTTCGAACTGGCCGCGGATCTCGGTTACGACGGCGTCGAGGTCATGGTGTGGGCCGATCCGATCAGCCAGGACGTCGCGGCGATCCGGCGCTGGTCGCAGCGCACCGGGATGCCGGTGCTGTCGATCCATTCGCCCTCGCTGCTGATCACGCAGCGGATCTGGTCGCCGGACCCCGAGGTGCGGCTGCGCCGGTCCGTGGACGCCGCGCTGGAACTCGGCGCGCGCACGGTCGTGGTGCATCCGCCGTTTCGCTGGCAGCGCCGCTATGGCGACGCGTTCGGCGATCTCGTCGACGAGCTGGAGGACGCCAGCGGCGTCGACGTCGCGGTGGAGAACATGTTCAAGGTCCGCCCGCCCGGCGGCTCGCGGGACGCGCGGGTGTCGGCGTTCCGGCCCTCGATCGACCCGACGGACGTGGGATTCCGGCATTACACGCTGGACCTGTCCCATTCGGCGGCGGCGCGGATGGACGCGCTGGCGCTCGCGGACCGGATGGGGGCGGGGCTGAGCCACGTCCATCTCGCGGACGGGACGGGGATTCCGAAAGATGAGCATCTGATTCCGGGGCATGGCGGGCAGCCGTGTGCGGAATTGCTGGAAAAACTGGTCATTGACGGGTTTTCCGGGCAGGTGGTGCTGGAGGTCAACACGCGGCACGCGACGGGCGCGGCGGCGCGGGCCCGGGCGCTCGCGGAGGCGCTGCTGTTCGCCCGCCTGCATCTCGGGCAGTGATCCGAGGGCAGGGCGGGCCGCGTCCCTTTGGCGGATAGCACCGCTGTTCGCCCGCCCGCACCTTGTGCGGTGGCCCGCGGGTGATCTTGCTCGGCTGTCCGGGCGGTCCCTGCCCGGCTCGGCTCGCAAAGGCGGCTGGGCACCGTAAAGTGCGGGCGTGACCTCGCTGCCATCGCCGTTTCCAGATCTCGCCGGACCCGGTCCCACGCGCCGTATCGCCGTGGCCGGTCGTCCGTGAGCGCGGCCGACGACACCGCGACCGCCTTCGCCGCGGCCACCGCAGTCCGGTCGCTCGGGGACGGCACGTTCACCGCGACCCTGCGGACGGAATGGGCGATCGGGATCCATCCGCACGGCGGATTTCTGGTGGCGCTGCTGGCGAAAACCGCGGCCGCCGCGTTGCACGAACGCGGGGACGCGACGGTCGACCCGCTCGCGGTGAGCACCGAATTCCTGCACGCGCCCGCGCTCGGGCCGGTGTTGCTGCGCGCCGATGTGCGCAAGGTCGGCCGCCGGGTGTCGGTGGTCGCGGTGTCGCTCGAACAGCGCGGCCGGGCTTGCGTCGAGGCCAGGGTCACGGTCGGCCGGTTGCCGATGCGCCGTTCCGAATGGACCGACCTGCCGCAGATGCCCGCCGAGCCGCCGTCGAGCGCTCCGCAGCTCGGCAAGGACAACCCGGAAGGCCCGTTTCACCTGTCCGCCGCCTGCGACGTGCGGCTCGACCCGGCGACCGCGGGTTTCCTGTCCGGGCGCACCGGCGACCCGCCCCGGCTGCGGATGTGGGCCCGGCCGCGGGTGGGCCAGCCGGATGTGTACTTCGCGCTGCTGGCCGGAGACCTCAACCCGCCGGTGGTGGCGAACCTCGGCAGGCACGGCTGGGCCCCGACCGTCCAGCTGACCTCGCTGCTGCGCACCCGTCCGGCCCCGGGTTGGCTGCGGGTCCTCGTCGAGGCGCGGTCGGTGCACGAGCCGTGGTTCGACTCCGACGCCACTGTCGTGGACGCGCAGGGCCGGCTCGTCGCGCAGGTGCGGCAGCTCGCGCTCGCCCCGGCACCGGGCGGCTGAGCCGCGTTTGGCACGCTGAACGGCATGAGTGTGATCGCGGTGCTGGGTGCGGGAAAGATCGGCGAAGCCCTGCTGTCGGGCCTGCTCAACGGCGGCCACGAACCAGGCGACCTGCTCTTCACCGAGCGGTACGAAGAGCGGGCGCGGGAGCTGGAAACGCGGTACCCGGGCATGAAAGCGGCGACCGTCGCGGACGCGGCCCGGCGCGCGGACATCCTCGTGGTCGCAGTGAAGCCGCAGGACATCGAGCCGGTGCTGGACGAGCTGGCCCCGCTGCTCGGGACGTCGGCGCTGGTCGTCTCGCTGTGCGCGGGACTGCCGACCGCGCTGTACGAACGCCGGCTCGCCGAGGGTGTCCCGGTGGTGCGCGTGATGCCGAACACCCCGATGCTGGTCGGCGAGGCGATGAGTGCGATCTCACCCGGAAAGCACGCGACCCCGGCCCACCTCGCGACAGTGAAGGAGCTCCTGTCGCACGTCGGCCAGGTGGTCGAGGTGCCGGAGCGGCAGCAGGACGCGGTCACCGCGCTGTCCGGCTCCGGACCGGCGTACTTCTTCTACCTGGTCGAGGCCATGATCGACGCGGGCATCCTGCTCGGTCTCCCGCGTGCGCTGGCCGGGCAGCTGATCATCCAGTCGGCGGTCGGCGCGGCGAAGATGCTCGCCGAGGGCCAGGACCACCCGGTGCTGCTGCGCGAGGCGGTGACGTCCCCGGCCGGGACGACCATCAACGCGATCCGCGAACTCGAGAAGCACGGCGTGCGCGCGGCGCTGCTCGACGCGATCGAGGCCGCCCGCGACCGCTCGGAGGAGCTCGGCCGCGCCCACGAAAACTGACCGCCGGGGCCGCCGATCGCCCCGATGTCGTAGCGAGGCGATCGGCGGATCCGGGCAAAACGGGCCGAGCTGGGCCGTCCGGGCTACGCGAAGCCCCAGGTGAGGGCCCATCCTGGTGACAGGCGTCGCACGAGTCCCACCTGTCCCGCTACCCTCGGAAGAGCACGTGCGTGTCGATACCACAGGTGGGGAAGCCTCGTGGCGCGACACGTGTCGAAGGACGCGGTAAACATGTCGCCGAACAAGAGGGAGGATTTGCCCGCGGTAGGGCAGGTCCAGTTTTTGACAGTCGCCGAAGTGGCCACGCTGATGCGGGTCTCGAAGATGACCGTGTACCGCCTGGTGCATTCGGGCGAACTTCCCGCGGTCAGAGTCGGGAAGTCCTTCCGGGTGCCGGAAAAAGCGGTGCACGAGTATCTGCAGGGTGCTTACTTCGACGTGGGCTGATCCGACGGCGGGCATGCGTCAGACCATGCCCGCCGACCGGTCCGCGCCGGGACGCTAGTAACCTGGTAAACCGCTCGTGCCTGTGCGCTCCACCCGTTGGACGCTGCGCCGGGCAGCGTGACCGACGACCAAGAGGAGCGCCCATGGGTTCCGTGATCAAGAAGCGCCGCAAGCGCATGTCGAAGAAGAAGCACCGCAAGCTGCTGCGCCGTACGCGCGTGCAGCGGCGCAAGGCCGGCAAGTGAGCCGTCCGCGCGGCTAGTGTTTCGTGGCCCGTCCAGTCTCTGGACGGGCCACACTCATGTTCGGACCTTCCTGCGCCCGATCGAGTGAGGCGCGGATCGCAATCCGGACGACCCTCGTAAAAACCAGGTAACCCCTGGTCAGAAGGGTGTCCGAGGCCGGTAACATGACGGGTGCATCAGCGCGATGCTTCCAGCGAGTGCAGGTTCGCGCACCCCGAGTGATCACTCCGTCTTGCACACTGCTGCCGATCAGGGAGTTCCATGGCCTCGAACATCGTGCTCGTCACCGGGGTCGCCGGCGACCTTGGCGGGAAGCTGCTCGCCCGGCTCGGCGCCCACCCCGATCTCGAGCGGGTGATCGGCGTCGACACCGCCCCGCCCGCCAAGGACATCCAGCAGCGGATGGGCCGCGCCGAGTTCGTCCGCGCCGACATCCGCAATCCGCTCATCGCGAAGGTGATCAGCAGCGCCGAGGTGGACACCGTCGTGCACACCTCGTGCACCGCGCATCCGGCGGGGCCGAGCCGCCGGGCGGCGGTCAAGGAAGTCAACGTCATCGGCACGATGCGGCTGCTCGCGGCGTGCCAGCGCGCGCCGAAGGTGCGCAAGCTCGTCGTGAAGTCCAGCGCCGCGGTGTACGGCGCGGGCGCGCGTTCGCAGGCGGTGTTCACCGAGGATTCGGAGCTGATCCCGCCGTCGTCCAGCGGCTACGCGAAGGACGCGGTCGAGATGGAGGGCTACGTGCGCGGCCTCGCCCGCCGCCGCCCGGACCTGACGATCACCCTCCTGCGGTTCGCGAACATCATCGGCCCCGAGGTCGACACCGTGCTGGCCCGGTACTTCTCGCTGCCGGTCGTGCCGACGGTTTTCGGGTACGACTCCCGGCTGCAGCTGCTGCACGCTTCAGACGCGCTGTCAGTGCTCGAAACGGCGACGATGGAAGACCGGCCGGGCGTGTTCAACGTCGCCTCCGAGGGCGTGCTCACGCTGTCGCAGGCGATCCGCCGGGCGGGCCGGGTCGGGTTGCCGATGCCGCGCGTCGTGGTGCCGTCGGTCGGGAAGCTGCTGCGCGGCGCCCGGGTGGTCGATTTCTCCGCCGACCAGGTCCGGCTGCTGAACTTCGGCCGCGCGGTCGACATCACGAAGCTCAAGAAGGAGTTCGGGTACACGCCCCGCTGGACCACCCGCGAGGCGTTCGACGATTACGTGGCCGGCCGCGGCCTGCGCCCGGTGCTCGACGGCGGTGCGCTGGCCGGGCTGGCCGGCAAGGTGCTCGAGGCCGCCGCCACCGGGCAGGCGCGCCGATGAACCACGCGACGAGGGCCGGAAGTGAGGCGATTCCCGTGAACGGTGCTGAGGCACAGGTCATCCCACTGCATGGTCCCGGCCGGGAGAAACCGGCCGAGGTTCTGGAGCAGGCGCCGGAGCGGGCGGACGCGCCGGTCGTCGAGTTCCCGGCGCAGCCGTCCGGTCCGGTGCGCGAGCCGGAGGCGGATCCGCTGTCGGAGACGGTGCGTGGCGCGCTCACCTTTCTGCGCCACCGGCTCACCGGCGACTACGCGGTGGACGAGTTCGGGTTCGACCCCGAGCTCACCGAGACACTCGTGCTGCCGCCGCTGCGCGCGCTGTACGAGAAGTGGTTCCGCGTCGACACCTTCGGCGTCGAGAACCTGCCGAAGGCGGGCGGCGCGCTGCTGGTGTCCAACCACTCCGGCACCTTGCCGCTCGACGCTCTGATGACCGCGGTCGCGGTGCATGACGAGACCGGCGGACGGCACCTGCGCGGCCTTGGCGCGGACCTGGTGTTCAAGCTGCCGCTGGTCGGGTCGTTCGCGCGCAAGTCCGGGCAGACGCTCGCCTGCAACGCCGACGCCGAACGTCTGCTGGCCAACGGCGAACTGGTCGGCGTGTGGCCGGAAGGGTTCAAGGGCGTCGGGAAGCCGTTCTCCGCGCGGTACAAGCTGCAGCGCTTCGGCCGCGGCGGTTTCGTGTCGGCGGCGATGCGCGCGGGCGTGCCGATCATCCCGGTGTCGGTGGTCGGGGCCGAGGAGACGTACCCGAAGATCGGCGAGCTCAAGGTGCTCGCGCGGCTGTTCGGCCTGCCATATTTCCCGGTCACGCCGTTCTTCCCATTGCTGGGCCCGCTCGGCGCGGTGCCGCTGCCGACGAAGTGGACCATCGAATTCGGCGAGCCCATCCGCACCGACGACTACGGCCCGGACGCGGTCGACGACCCGATGCTGGTGTTCACGCTCACCGACCAGGTGCGCGAGTCGATCCAGCACACGCTGTACCGCCGGCTTTCCCAGCGGCGCAGCGTTTTCCGCGGCTGAGCCGGTTACCCGGCGAGGTGCCAGCCGCGGCGTACTGAGCGTTCGCAGCGCTGTGGCTCGTCGCCGACGCTGACGAAGAGCGCGGTCAGCAGGGGCGCGCCGTGGTCGAGCGTGCCGCGTGGCAGTGGGCCGTTGGCGACCAGCGAGACCAGGCCGTGCGCGATGGCCCAGCTTTGCGTGGCGAGTTCGAGCGCGTCGACGCTTTCGCGGTACCGCCCGGTGTCGCGGCCTCGGGCGGCGGCTTGCACCAGGTATTCGAGGGTGTCGTCCGCGGCTTGGGCGTCTTCCAGTTCGAAGTTGGCGTCGAACATCACGCGGTACAGGTCGGGGTGGTCGAGCGCGTTGCCGAGGTACGCGGAGATGAGCGCGGCGTGGTCGCGCACTGGATCGGCGGACGGGCGGACCTCGGCCATGCGATGCGCCAGCCGGGTAAAACCCTCCTGGCGCAAGGCTTTCCACAGGCCGTCCATGTTGTCGAAGTGCGTGTAGACGGCCATCGTCGACACTCCGGTTCCGGCGACCAGCGAGCGCAGGGTGATCGGTTCGCGGGTGCGGAGCATCTGGGCTGCCCGTTCGAGCAGCAAGGTGCGCACTGCCGGATCTTTAGCCCTCGCCATGGCGGCATTCTATAGCATTGCAATGCTATGTTTTAAGGACCGAAGAACTTCCCGGCATCAGGAGGAAACATGGCCGTCACCCTGGTCAACCCGGCCGCGCTGCCGCAGGTCGATCTCTACCGCCAGGTGTCCGTCGCGACCGGCTCGCGGACGGTGTTCATCGCCGGGCAGGTGGCGCGGACCGCCGAGGGCGGGCACGTCGGGGAAGGGGATTTGGCCGCGCAGGTCGAGCAGGCTTACCTGAACGTGGCCGCGGCGCTGGCCGAGGTGGGTGCCACGTTCGCCGACGTCGCGCGGCTGACGGTGTATCTCGTCGAGTGGTCGGCGGAGAAAATGGGCGAGTTCGTCGAAGGCGTGCAGCGGGCGGAGAAGAAGCTGGGCGTCACCATCCAGGCCCCGTTGACCGGGATCGGGGTGGCGTTCCTCGCGGAGCCGGACCTGCTGGTCGAGGTCGAGGCGACCGCGGTGCTGGATTGATCCGGTCTCAGCGGCGGCGGTAGGCCATCCCCGCGGCGACCGCCCCCGCGACCGCGCCCGCGCCGAGCACCGACGGGACGCCGATCCGGGCGGCTTTGCGGCCGGTGCGGAAGTCGCGGATCTCCCAGCCGCGCGCGCGAGCGACGTCGCGCAGGCCGCTGTCCGGGTTCACCGCGACCGCGGTGCCGACGACCGACAGCATCGGGACGTCGTTCTGCGAATCCGAATAAGCCGTGCAGCGCTTGAGGTTCAGGCCTTCCCGCGACGCGAGCGCGCGGACCGCGTGGGCCTTCGCGCGGCCGTGCAGCATGTCGCCGACCAACCGTCCGGTGTAGACGCCGTCCTTGGTTTCCGCGACGGTGCCGAGCGCGCCGGTGAGGCCGAGGCGGCGCGAGATGATCGCGGCGAGTTCGATCGGCGTGGCCGTGACGAGCCACACCCGCTGGCCCGCGTCGAGGTGCATCTGCGCCAGCGCGCGGGTGCCGGACCAGATCTTGTCCGCCATCAGCTCGTCGTAGATCTCCTCGCTCATCGTGGTGAGCTCCTCGACCGTGCGACCGGCCACAAAGGACAGCGCGCGCTCGCGGTGGGTCTTGATGTCGGCCTTGTTTTCGCGGCCGCCGACGCGGAACTTGAGCTGGTCCCACACGAAACCGGCGAGGTCGGCGGAGGTGAAGAACTTGCGCGCGGCGAGCCCGCGGGCGAAGTAGAAGATCGACGCGCCCATCATCATCGTGTTGTCCACGTCGAAGAAGGCGCCCGCGGTGAGGTCCGGCGGCGCGGGCGGAATCGTCGTCGCCAGCTGCGCCGAGGAAGCCGCGGCCTCCGCCGACGCTTCTCCGGCGAGCGTGGCGAGCCGCTCCAGTTCCTGACTCTTATCCTTGCCACGCCAAGCTGACACGCACACCGCCTCCAGGTTCGGGCACGTCCCGGCGGACGACGCCGACCGGGTCCTGCAGCACAGGGTAGCGACCGGGCGAGTCACCCGTTGGAGATGTGGCGGGGACCTCGGCTAGGGGTTGCCGGGTTCTCCCGAGCATGGTGCTCGACAGTGGCGAAAGTCGCGCGGACCTTGGGCGTCAGCCGATGACGATCGGCGGCAGTCCCGGCAGCAGCGGCGGGACCGAGACCACCGGCGGGGGTGCGGGCCGGGTCGGGATCCGGGGTGCGGTGGGGGCGGTGATCGGCGGCGGGAAGCTCGGCGGGGCCGGCGGGTGCGGGACCTCGGCTGACGTCGGGGTCGGGGTCGGCGTGCTCGGGTTGCTGAGGGTCGGCGACGACACCGAGCGCACCGGCAGCGGGGAGTCCGACGGCGGGACGCTCGAACCCGGCGCGGGCGGCGGGCTGCTCGGCGTGGAACCGCCCGGCGACAGCGGTTGCTGCGTGCACGCGCCGTGCGCCGGGAGCAGGCCCAGTTCGTCGGTGGTGCCGGTGGTGATCTGGTAGCAGCTCAGCCGCGAGCCGAGCGCGGACGTCCGCTGCTGGACGCGGTCGAGCAGGACGCGGGCCTGCTGGAAACCCTCGAGAACGGATGACGGGATGTCGGCCTGTTCCGCTTCCAGCTGCCGCGACTGGCTCTGCGCCCACGATTCCAGCGTCGTCAGCCCCGTGCGGTTGCCGCTCGTGGTCGCCAGTTCGGTGAGCTCTGCCACGCCCTCGCGGACGTCGCTGCCGAAATCGTGCAGCGCGGTTTGGTACGCCGCCGGGCTGGCGTCGGTCATCCGGCCCAGTTCGGCGACGCGGTTCGCGGCGAATTTCAGGTGCTTCTCGGCCTTGGCTTCGTCGCCGAAGGTCAGGCTGAGCGACGTGACCTCGCCGGCTCGTTTCACGCTGTACAGCGCATCTCCCGGCAAGGCGTCTCGCGAAAGCAGCATGGTGAGCCCGCCCAAACCGAGGATCAACGCGATCCCGGCGGCGGCGAGGTCGGCCATCCGCGGCCGCCACCGGCGCCGGGGAAGCGGTTCGCCGATGCGGCCTTCGATTTCCGCGCGGATCCGCGCCCGGGTGGCGGGGTCGGGGTCGCCTGCTTGGCCCAGTTCGCGCAGGGCGCCGACGAGGGCCAGCTCCTCGGCGAACTCCTCCGGACGCTGTCCGGGGGAAGCATCGATCGCGTCGTCGAACCGCTCGCTCTCGGTCCGACCACGCGAAAACCACCCGGGCACGCCCACGGTGCTGCTCCGTCTCCACCCAACATCCGGCCCTGACCGCCGGTCTGGGGGAGAAACGATTAAGAAGCCGAGAAAGTTACGGTTGTCGTTGAACGATCAACGCAGGCCGGTGGGCAGCAGCTGCGCGAGCCGCCGGACCGCCCGGTGCTGCAGCGCCTTCACCGCGCCCTCGTTGCGGTCCATGATCTGCGCTGTTTCCGCGACCGACAGCCCCTGCAGGAACCGCAGCACAATGCATTCGCGCTGGTCGTCGCCCAGTTCGGCGACACACCGCAGCAGTTCGGCGCGGGTCGCGCCCGCGATCGCCTGCTGTTCGGGCCCGGCCTGGGCGGCCGGGCCGACCGGTCCGCCGGGCACGCCGCCCGGTTCGGCGACCTCGTCGGTGACGACCTCCAGCCGGAACCGGCTGGATTTCACGTGGTCGAGGATCAGGTTGCGGGCAATCGTGACGAACCACGCGCCGACGTCGCGGCCCTGGTAGCTGACCGACGTGATCCGGCGCAGCGCGCGCAGAAAGGTCTCGCTGGTGACATCCTCGGCCAGGTCGCGGTCACCGAGGCGGAAGAGCGCGTAGCGGTAGACGACGTCGACGTAGCGGTCGTAGAGCTGGCCGAACGCGGACGAATCGCCCGCCTGCGCGGACCGCACCAGTTCCCACGCCTCGGCCTTCGCGACCTCGGCCGGGTCCGGTTCGGCGTCGGCCTTGGGCAGTGGCACGGCGGCCGCGGACGCGCCGAAGACGCGGTCGGCGAACATCGCGACCGGGCCGCGCTGATCGGCGGTGGACAGGGTGATCGGACTGGTCATCGGGCGGCACCTCCGGCTGTCCGTGCGGCCGGGCGTGTTCCCGAGGGCGCGAAGGCGTGCCGCGGCGCGTGTCCCACACCCTCGTGGACCGGCGGCTTCGGCACGACGACTCCCTTGCTCGGGTCACCCGGTAGTGATCAACGCCACCCGGCGACGCAGTGCAGCATACGTGTTGTTACCGCGAAGTAGGTAGTGTCCCGGTCAGGCAGAGGTGCGACGATCGCGCGGCATCCCCATTACGGGTGACAAGATGACGAATCCGCAACGGAACGAGAGAGGGGTGGGGGTGGACCGGATCAGCACCGCCCACGGCGTCGCCGGCCTGCTCGCCGATGCGGCCAGCCGCTGGCCGGAACGCACCGCGATCACCGAGACCGGCACGGGTGCCACGCTCACCTGGCGAGAGCTGGACGAAGCGGCGCACGCGCAAGCACGCCGCCTGGTGTCCTCCGGCGTCGCGCTGGGCGACCCGGTGGTGCTGCGGCTCCCGACGTCGGCTGACTTCGCGGTCGCCCTGTTCGCCGTGCTGCGCGCGGGCGGAATCGCGGTGCCGTTGTCTCCGCAGGCCCCCGCGCCCGAACTGGAGCGGCTGCTGGAGCACTGCGGCGCGAAACGCGTGGTGCAGCGCGATGACGCCGAGCTGCCCGAGGGCGTCACCGGCTTGCCGCCGCGCAGCGACGAACCGGGTGACCCGGTTGACCTCGGCCGTTCCGGCGAGGACATCGCGATCATTTCCTACACCTCCGGCACGACCGGCCCGCCGCGCGGAGTGCTGCTGTCGCACCGCGCGTTGCTGGCGAACCTCGACCAGTTGTCTCAGGTGGACGGGGTGACCGAGCACGACGACCGGGTGCTGGTGTCGATCCCGCTCTTCCACGTCTACGGCCTCGGCCCGGGCCTGCTCATGGCGACCGCGGTCGGCGCGACGCTGGTGCTGTCCGAACGCTTCGAGGCCCGGCGGACGCTCCAGGACTGCGCCGAGCACCGCGTCACGTCGATCACCGGCGTGCCCGCGATGTACAACGAATTCGCCTCGCTCGAGCCCGAGGAACTGGCCCGCGGCCTGGCGACGGTGAAACGGCTGACCTCCGGGGCCGCGCCGTTGCACCCGAAGGTGCTCGCGGCGATCCGCGAGGCCGCCGGGCTCGACGTGTACGAGGGCTACGGGCTCACCGAATGCGCGCCGGTGGTGACGTCGACGCTGGTCACCGGCTATCCGAAGCCTGGATCGGTCGGACGGCCGCTGCCTGGGATCGAGCTGCGACTGGTGGAGTCCGACGGGTCCGCCGACGAGCTGCCGCTCGATCCAGAGGAGCCGGACGACGTGTTCGAGGCAGGCGGCAGCACCGGGCTGGTGTCGGTGCGCGGGGCGAACCTGTTCTCCGGGTACTGGCCGGACGGCGCGCACGGACCTGACGCCGAGGGCTGGTTCCGGACCGGCGACGTCGGTTATCTCGATTCCGACGGCGACCTGCACCTGGTCGACCGAGCCAACGACTTGATCATCGTCAACGGCTTCAACGTCTTTCCGCATGAAGTCGAGGAAGTGATCTCGCAGCTGCCCGAGGTGGTCGAGGCGGCCGTGGTGGGCGTGGTGGATGAGCGCAGTGGCGAAGCCGTGAAGGCGGTCGTGGTGCCTGCCGAAGGTGCGGCGTTGTCGGAGCAGCAGGTCGTCGACCAGTGCGCCGCGCATCTGGCCGGGTACAAGGTTCCGCACACCGTGGAGTTCGCCGAGACGCTGCCGCATTCGGCGACCGGGAAGCTGCGCCGGTTGAAGCTACGCTGAGCCTGTGCACAAAGTGACCGTGATGAGCCGCGAAGGATGTCACCTGTGCGAGGTGGCCGAGGCGGACGTCGCACGGATCTGCGGCGAGCTGGGTGTGTCGTGGGAGACCGCGGACGTCGACAGCGACCCGGAATGGCAGGCCGAGTACGGAGATCAGGTCCCGGTGATCCTGATCGACGGGGTCGAGCACGGGTACTGGCGCGTCGAGGAAGAACGGCTGCGCGCGGCACTGCGGTAAGCAACCCGTAAGCGCTTTGAACGGGCCGCTCGGGGTCGGACCCGCCGAAGATGGTGGGGTGAGTGCGTTGAAGGAAGCTCCGCCGACCATCCGGCCACGCCTGTCGCTGGGCATCGCGACGTTCATCGGGCTGGTCTCGCTGGCTGTCGCGTTAGGCGTCGGGCATTTGGTCGCCGGATTCGTCGGATACAACGCGTCGCCGTTCGTCGCGGTCGCGGACTTCGTCATCGCGCACAGCCCGCACGCCGTCGTGGTGTGGGCGGAGCAGACCATCGGCACCGCCGACAAGACCGTGCTCAAGATCGGCCTGGCCGTGGTGCTGCTGGGCTTCGCGGTACTGGCCGGACAGCTTTCGCGCCGCCGTCCGTTGCCGGGGCAGCTGCTGGTGATCGTGGTCGGCGCGTTCGGGATCTTCGCGGTGTTCGAGCGCACGGACGTCGGACAGCTCGCGTTGCTGGCTCCGGTGCTGTCGCTGGGCGCTGCGCTGCTGGTGTTCAGCTGGCTGCACAAGCGCGCGCTGCCGCCGGAAACCGAACCGCGGCAAGGACTCAGCCGTCGCCAGGTTCTCCAGCGTGGCGCGGGAATCGCGGCTGGCGCTGGCGTCGCGGCGGTCGTTGGCGAGGTCGTGTCCACCACCAGCAGCGCGACCGGGTCACGTGCGTCGATCGGGCCGCTGGTCGCCGCGCGGAAGGCTCCGCCGCTGCCGCCGGACGCGGATTTCCACAAGCTCGGCTCGCCGCCGTTCATCACTCCCAACGGGAGCTTCTACCGGATCGACACCGCGTTCGTCGTGCCGCAGGTGCGGGCCGAGGACTGGACCTTGAAGATCCACGGCATGGTCGACCGCGAGGTGAGCTTCTCCTACGCGGACATCCGGAACCGGCCGCTGGTCGAGCGGACCGTGACGCTCACCTGCGTCTCCAACGAGGTCGGCGGCGAGCTGATCTCCACCGCGAACTTCATCGGCGTGGACCTGGTCGATCTGCTGGACGCGGCAGGCGTGCGGGCGGGCGCGCAGCAGATGTACGCGACCAGCGTCGACGGCTTCACCTGCGGCACCCCGGCCAACGTCGCGCTGGACCCGGCGCGCGGCGCGATGCTGGCGATCGGCATGAACGGCGAGCCGCTGCCGGTCGAGCACGGCTTCCCGGCGCGGATCGTCATCCCCGGGCTGTACGGCTACGTCTCGGCGACCAAATGGGTCACCGACCTGGAGTTCACGACCTGGGACGCGCGGCAGGCGTACTGGCTGCAGCGCGGATGGGCGGAGCAGGCCCCGATCAAGACCGAATCGCGGATCGACGCACCGGCCAACGGGGCGTCGGTGCGCGCGGGCCGGGTCCGGGTGGCGGGGACAGCGTGGGCGCAGCACGTCGGGATCGCGAAGGTCGAGGTGCGCGTGGACCAGGGCGCGTGGCTTCCGGCGACGCTCTCGGCGGAGGTCAACAAGGACACCTGGCGGATGTGGTGGGCCGAGGTGCCGGTGCCGCCGGGCAGCCACACCGTGACGGTGCGCGCGACGGACCAGTCCGGCTACACCCAGACCGACCGGCCCGCGGACCCGGTCCCGGACGGCGCGACCGGGTGGCACACGGTGCCGTTCACCGCGGCTTGAGCGGGCCGCGGCACCCCGGCGGTTGTGCTTCTGGTCATGCTGGTGACCAGTGACTTTGTGCATGCGTTCACAAGTGGACTACCGTAGTGACCCGTCCCCCGCGAGGACCGGCATCGAACCGGACGGAAGCCGTGGGGTCAAGGGTTGGTTTTCCACTGCCGGTCAGGCAGATGGGGGACAGCGCGGGCACGAAGCCGGATTGAGGAGAAGTCAGCGTGGTGACACAGCGGGGTGGGCGCGGCGATGCCGAACCGCCGGCCACGCCTCCCCGCGACGAATCCGACGCCGCGGAACCCGCCCCTCCCACCGCCCGCCGGTCTGGTGGACGGCACGCCGCGGGCAGCCGCCGCCGGGCCGCGGTGAGCGAGAACGGCTTGGCGCGCAATGGAAACTCGGCGGACGTCGGTCAGGAGAACGGCCGGGCCGCCGGTGGCGGGGAGCACGCCGCGGGCAATGGACGGGCAGCTTCGGGCCGCGCTAGCCGGGCGGCTCGGCAGGACCAAGCGGCTACCGCTGGTGAGCACGCTGCCGGAAATGGCCGCGTCACCCGGGCGGCTCGGCAGGACCGAGCAGCCACCGCTGGTGAGCACGCCGCCGGAAACGGCCGCGTCACCCGGGCGGCCGCCCGAGCCGCCGCGCAGGCCGAAACACCCGCCGGGGACGACGCCAAACCCCGTACCCGCCGCGCGGCCCGGACTTCCCGCTCCGCGCCGGACGCCGACAACGCCCCGACCGCCGAGATGCCCGCCGTCACCGACGCTGAGGACACCGCGGTCCGCGCGAAGCAGATTCCGGAGGCCGCCGTCGCTCGATTGGCCGTCTACCTGCGGATTCTCTCCGGACTGGCCGAACAGGGCGCGACCACCGTCTCCAGCGAAGAACTCTCCGCCGCGGCGGGCGTGAACTCCGCCAAACTCCGCAAAGACCTCTCCTACCTCGGCTCCTACGGCACCCGCGGCGTCGGCTACGAGGTGCAGGTGCTCGTCAGCCAGATCGAGCGCATCCTCGGCCTCACCCGCCAGCACCGCGTCGCCGTGGTCGGGATCGGAAACCTCGGCCACGCGCTCGCCAACTACGGCGGCTTCCCCGGCCGCGGGTTCCCGGTCGAGGCGCTGTTCGACCTCGACCCCGATCTGATCGGCGTTCCCGTAGGGGGTCTGCCGGTCTCGCATATGGACGACATTCCTCGCGTTTGCTCTGAACGAGAGATTTCCGTGGGGATCATCGCCACACCTCCTACCGCCGCGCAGTCGGTGTGCGACAGGCTGGTGGCTGGCGGCGTCCAGTGCATCCTCAACTTCGCGCCGGTAGTGCTCCAGGTGCCGGCTCACGTCGAGGTCCGCAAGGTCGACCTGGCCGTCGAGCTGCAGATCCTCTCGTTCCACGTGGCTCGGCGCGCCGACAGTGCGGGCAGTGCGGGAGCCGCCGGGGAAAACCAGGGGAATACCGGGTTACCCGGAACCGGCCTGCCCGCCGACAATGGCGGCGGCGGGCGAAACGGCGCCGGTACGGACGGCGGTCTCGGAATGGTGGTGCGCTGAATGAGCGTGTTGGCGGTCGGGCTCTCCCATCGCAGTGCGGATCTCGGCACGCTCGAGCGTGCGGCGATCCCCGCGGACGAGCTGACCAAGGTCCTGCACGACCTGCAACAGGCCGAGCACATCAGCGAGGTCATGCTCGTCTCGACGTGCAACCGCATCGAGGTCTACGCCGTGGTGGAGACGTTCCACGGCGGTGTCAACGACGTCTCGGAGGTGCTCTCCCGCAAGGCCGGGATGGAGCCCGCCGAGCTGTACGACAGCCTGTACGTGCACTACGCGGGCGCGGCCGTCGAGCATCTGTTCTCGGTCACCTCGGGCCTCGACTCGATGGTGGTCGGCGAGACGCAGATCCTCGGCCAGATCCGCTCCGCGTACGCCACCGCGCGCGAGGCTGGCACGGTCGGCCGCACGCTGCACGAGCTGATCCAGACCACGCTGCGCGTCGGCAAGCGCGTGCACTCGGAGACCGGGCTCGACCAGCTCGGCGCGTCCGTCGTGTCCGAGGCGCTGGCCGCCGCGGGCGACATCGCGGGCAAGCACGCGCTGATCGTGGGCGCCGGTTCGATGGGTGCGCTCGCCGCTTCGCAGCTGCGCAAGGCCGGGATCGCCGAGATCACCGTGGCCAACCGCACCGAGGCCAACGCCGCCCGGCTGGCCGAAAAGGTCGTCGCGGAGGGGATTCCGGCCCGGTCGGTGCCGCTGGCCGAGCTGGCCGGCGCGGTTGAACTGGCCGACCTCGTCGTGGCGTGCACCGGGGCGCAGGACGCGGTGTTCCTCGCCGGGCACGTGCCCGCGCGGGCGGGGCGTCCGCTGGTCGTCTGCGACCTCGGGCTGCCCAAGGACGTCCACCCCGAGGTCGCCGAACTCGCCGACGTCGCCGTGGTCGACCTGGAGACGATCCAGCGCCGCATGCGCGACGCCGGAGCCCCGACCACCGAGCGGCAGACCGCCAAAGCCAACGGCATCGTGCTCGACGAGGTGCGCGAGTACCTCGCCGGACAGCGCAGTGCCGAGGTCACGCCCACGGTCACCGCGCTGCGCAGGCGCGCGGCCGAGGTGGTGGACGCGGAGCTGCTCCGCCTGGACAACCGGCTGCCGGAACTCGACAGCCAGGTTCGCGAAGAGGTCGGCCGCACGGTTCGCCGCGTGGTCGACAAGCTGCTGCACGCGCCGACGGTGCGGGTCAAGCAGCTGGCCGCCGAGACGGCCGACACCGACTACGCCAACGCGTTGCGGGAACTGTTCTGCCTCGACCCGCAGGCTCCTGCGGCCGTGGCGAGCCCGACAGCGCCGGAATCCGAGAAGAAGCGGTAAGTGACCAGAGTCATTCGCATCGGCACGCGGGGCAGCAAGCTCGCCCTCGCGCAGACCGGCATCGTCGCCGACACCATCCGCGCCACCGGGGCGGAGGTGGAGATCGTCACCGTCACCACGCCCGGCGACCTCTCCAGCGCCCCGATCTCGCAGATCGGCGTCGGCGTGTTCACCTCGGCGCTGCGGGAAGCGTTGCTGCGCAACGAGATCGACGTCGCCGTGCACTCGTACAAGGACCTGCCCACCGCCCCCGAGCCCGGTCTCGTGCTGGCCGCGGTGCCGCCGCGCGAGGACCCGCGGGACGCGCTCATCGCGCGCGACGGCCTCACCCTCGGCGAGCTTCCGCCGGGCTCGAAGGTCGGCACTGGAGCGGCCCGGCGGATGGCTCAGCTGCGCGCGCTGGGTCTCGGTTTGGAAATCGTGCCGATCCGAGGCAATATCGATACCCGCATGCGCAAGGTGACCGACGGCGAGCTGGATGCCGTGGTGCTCGCGCGTGCCGGACTGGCCAGGGTCGGCCGGGTGGACGAGATCACCGAAACCCTCGACCCGATCCAGATGCTGCCCGCTCCCGCGCAGGGGGCGCTGGCGCTGGAGTGCCGGGCCGCCGACGTGGACATCGAGCACCTGCTCGCGTCCGCGGCGGACGACGAGAGCACGAGGGTCGCGGTGACGGCCGAACGGGCTCTGCTCGCCGCGCTCGAAGCCGGGTGCAGCGCGCCGGTCGGCGCGCTCGCCGAGATCGTCGAGGATCTCGACGACGAGGGCGCGGTGGTGGAACGCATCTCGCTGCGCGGCACCGCTGCCGTCGAAGGCGAGAACGGCGGCGTCGACATGGTGCGGGCTTCCGCGATCGCCGGGATCGGCGAAGCGGAGAAGCTCGGCCGGGAACTGGCCGCCGAACTGCTTGACCTGGGAGCCGGGGCGCTGCTCGGCCCCGCGCTGTGACGCCAGCCGTCACCGACCCGCACGACCTGCCCGACACCAGCGGCCGGAGCACCGGCCGCCCAAGAGGAGAAGAACACCAACGATGACCCCTGCTCGCAAGACCGCCGGGCGCGTCGCCTTCGTGGGCTCGGGCCCCGGGGACGCCGGGCTGCTCACCGTCCGCGCCCAGGAACTCCTGGCCAAGGCCGAGGTCGTGGTGACCGACCCGGACGTGCCCGCCAGCGTGCTCGCCTTCGCCGCCGCCGGCGCCGAGGTCCGGCCCGCCGTCGGCGAACCGTCCGACGTCGCGAAGGACCTGACCGCCGAGGCCAAAGCAGGCCGGCTCGCGCTGCGGCTGGTCTCCGGCGACCCGCTGACCAGCCCGGCCGTCGTGGCCGAGGTCCAGGCCGTCGCCCGCACCTCGGCCGTGTTCGACGTCATCCCCGGCGTCGCGCCGGGCACCGCGGTGCCGGCGTACGCGGGGGTCGCGCTCGGCGGCACCTACACCGAGGCGGACGTGCGCGGCGAGGTCGACTGGGGCGCGCTGGCCGCGGTACCCGGCCCGATCGTGCTGCACGCGACCTCGGCGCACCTGGCCGAGGCGGCGAGCCAGCTCACCGAGAAGGGGCTGCCGCCGACCACCCCGGTCGCGGTCACCGCGAACGGCACCATCAACACCCAGCGCACGCTGGACACCACGCTGGCCTCGGTCGCGAACGACGCGGGCGAGCTGGTCGGCCCGCTGGTCGTGACGGTCGGGCAGGCCGCCGGGCAGCGGTCGAAGCTGTCCTGGTGGGAGTCGCGGGCGCTCTACGGCTGGAAGGTCCTGGTGCCGCGCACCAAGGAGCAGGCGGGCGAGATGGCCGAGCGGCTGCGCGGCCACGGCGCGACCTCGCACGAGGTGCCGACCATTTCGGTCGAGCCGCCGCGCAGCCCGGCGCAGATGGAGCGGTCGGTCAAGGGCCTGGTCGACGGCCGGTACCAGTGGATCGTCTTCACCTCCACCAACGCGGTGCGCGCGGTGTGGGAGAAGTTCGAGGAGTTCGGTCTCGACGCACGGGCGTTCTCCGGCGTGAAGATCGCCTGCGTCGGCGAATCGACCGCGGCGAAGGTGCGGTCCTTCGGCATCATCCCGGAGCTGGTTCCGACGGGCGAGCAGTCGTCCGAGGGTCTGCTGGCGGAGTTCCCGCCGTACGACGACGTGCTGGACCCGGTGAACCGCGTCCTGCTGCCGCGCGCGGACATCGCTACGGAGATCCTGTCGGCCGGTTTGGTCGAGCGTGGGTGGGAAGTTGACGATGTCACGGCTTACCGGACTGTGCGGGCTGCGCCGCCGCCAGCCGAGACTCGCGAGATGATCAAGACCGGCGGGTTTGACGCGGTCTGTTTCACCTCGTCGTCGACCGTGCGGAACCTGGTGGGGATTGCCGGGAAGCCGCACACGCGCACGTTGGTCGCGTGCATTGGGCCGAAGACTGCCGAGACCGCGGTGGAGTTCGGTCTGCGGGTGGATGTTCAGCCGGAGAAGGCGGATGTGCCGCATCTGGTGGACGCGCTTGCCGAGCACGCGGCTCGGCTTCGGGCGGAGGGGGCGTTGCCGCCGCCTCGGAAGGCTAAGCGGACTCGGCGTAGCTGAGGTTTCTCCGCTGCTTCGGCTCGTCGCCTGGCGGCGACATTGCCGTTGAGAGGTGAGGCGGGGCACCCCGATTTTTTAGTGTGACTACGGCGCGGGGGGGGGGGGGGGGGGGGGGGGGGGGGGGGGGGGGGGGGGGGAAAACCCCCCCCCCCCCCCCCCCCCCCCCGCGCCGTGTTTTTGGCTTCGTATCGGGGATGGGGGAGGTGTGGGTGCTTTGCTGGGGTAGGTGCATCGGCTGCGGCGGCTGGGGGGTGTCGTGGAGGTGTGGGTGAGCTCGGTTGCGGGGGCGAGTGTGAGTACTCGCCCGCGAGGTCGTTTTGTTCGGGAGTACCGTTGAAGTGTGTTCCCTGAGCAGCGACCCCGCAGGCTTCGTTCCACTCCGGCAATGCGCAGGTTGGTCAGTGAGACCACGTTGCGGCCTCGGCAGCTGATCCTGCCGATGTTCGTGGCTGAGGGTCTTGACGCGCCGCGGCCGATCGCCAGCATGCCGGGGGTTGTTCAGCACACTCGTGACACTCTTCGTAAGGCCGCTGTCGAGGCGGTCAACGCTGGGGTTGGCGGGCTGATGCTTTTCGGCATTCCGGAGAAGCGGGACGCGGAGGGTTCCGGCGCGGTTGACGAGAACGGCATTCTCAACGTCGCGCTGCGGGATCTGCGCAGCGAACTCGGCGACTCCACCGTGCTGATGGCCGACACCTGTCTCGACGAGTTCACCGACCACGGGCACTGCGGCGTCCTCGACGCGGACGGCTTGGTCGACAATGACGCCACGCTTCGGTTGTACGCGGACATGGGTGTGGCGCAGGCGGAAGCCGGGGCGCACGTGCTCGGGCCGAGCGGGATGATGGACGGTCAGGTCGGGGTGATTCGCCGGGCGCTCGACGAGGTCGGGCACAGCGAGACCGCGATCCTCGCCTACTCGGTCAAGTACGCCAGCGCGTTCTACGGTCCCTTCCGCGAGGCGGTCGATTCGCAGCTCAAGGGCGATCGCAAGACCTACCAGCAGGATCTCGGCAACGCCCGCGAGGCGATGCGCGAACTCGAACTGGACCTCGCCGAGGGCGCGGACATGGTCATGGTCAAGCCTGCACTGTCCTATTTGGACATCATCAAGGCGGCCGCCGACATCTCGCCGGTTCCGGTGGCGGCGTACAACATCTCCGGCGAGTACGCGATGGTCGAGGCGGCCGCGGCGAACGGCTGGCTTGACCGGGAGCGCACCGTGCTCGAGGTGCTCACCTCGATCCGCCGCGCGGGCGCGGACCTGATCCTGACCTACTGGGCGGCCGAGGCCGCGGCCTGGCTGGACTGAGCCCAGGTAGGGTCTTTCGGGTGGCCGAGAAGGACGAGAACACCCCGAAGCCAGCCAGCGCGACCTCGGACGATCTTTCCGGGCTCACCGACGACGAACGCCGCAAGCGCGGGCGCGCGCCGGATCCGGTGCTGCCGGGGGAGAGCGCGCCGAAGGTGCAGCCGCCGACGCCGGTGCACGTCGCGTTCATCCTCGCGATCGTGGCCGCGGTCATCGTGGTGGCTGGGCAGGTCGTCACGCTCGCGCTCAAGCAGGAGCTGGTGGACCGCGCGGTCGAGCAGGTGCAGAAGAGCGGCCAGAAAGTCGATGTCGCGCAGGTGCAGGCCAACGCCAGCACTCTCGTGTGGGCCATGCTGATCGGCGCGCTGTGCTTCGGCGGGCTGCTCGTGCTGTTCGCCTGGAAGGCCCGCGAGGGCACGCGGTCGGCGCGCAGCATCGCGACGCTGCTGGCGGTGCTCGGGATCGTGTTCGAGCTCGGGGTGATCCGCAGCATCTTCGCGCTCGCCTCGTCGCTGGCGCTGGTCGTCATGCTGATCCTGCTGTACCTGCCGAAGGTCGCGGACTACTTCCCGAAGGTCGGCAAGAAGCTGTAATGGCGGCCAGGACGCTGTATTCCGAGCCCGGTGTCGGCTGGTCGGCACTGGTCTGGGGCCCGTTGTTCGCGCTGCTGGGCGCACTCGCCGAACTAGCCACCGGCGGGCCGACGCACGTCGTCGGCTGGGTGCTGATCGGGCTCGCGTTGTGCGGGCTGACGCTGCCCTGGGTGTACGCCCGGCGCCGGTTCCTTTCGCTCGAGGTCACCACCGAGGGGCTGCGGCAGGGCCGGGAGACGCTGGCCGCCGAACGGATCGCCTCGGTGACCGACGTCGGCGCGCCGGTCGGGACGCGCGTGCTCGGCGGCGGCTGGTCGGTGCCGCGGAAGTACGACGAGGTGCCGGTCGAGCTGGACGACGGCACGGTGGTGCTCGCCTGGGCCCGCGACGTCGAAGCGTTGAAAACCGCGCTCGGTGAGCTGGCCGCGAAGAACCGCCCCGAGGACGAGACCGCCGGGGAGCAGGCCGATGACTCCCGGAACTGAACCCGCACGAGGGACGCGCGACGGCGGCGAACCTGAAAGGCTGAACCCCGTGATCGACCTACCCCAGCCGACCGGAGCCGGGCTTTGGCCGCCGGAGGAAACGCAGCCGCCGACGAAGCTCAACCAGCCCTGGCGCGGATTCGTCGCGCTCGGCGAGGTCGTGGTTGCCGGGTTGGTGCTGTGGGCGGCGTTCGCGCTGTGGCACGCCGGAGTCGTCCCGGTCGTCACCACGGCGGGCGACGGCACGAAATTGGTCTCGCAACGGTACTTCGGCGGACATATCGCCGGGGCGCTCGGCTTGGGCACGCTGTCCGCGGTATTGGTGGTGGACGCGGTCCGTCAATTGCTTCTCGCGGTGCGTGCGCGGCACAAAAAGAAGAAAGACTGATTACACAGCTGTCCCACAGGAAACCAACAGCTAACTGCTAAGCAGGCCCCGCAGTCTTGCGCCCATGACGCGGCTGCGCACACGAACCTGGGTGGTCAACGGAGTCCTTGTCGTGCTGCTCGGCGGCGCGGCTTTCGGGATTTACCAGGCATTTTCGCCGGCTAGCTCCACGGCGCAGGCGCAGACCCGGACGACTCCGGTCCGGCGCGCGAACGTCTCGCAGACCATTTCGGCGGCGGGCACGATCGCGAGCACGTACTCCGGCGTCGCGAACTTCACCACGTCCGGCAAGGTCACGAGCATCGACGTGAAGGTCGGCGACGTCGTGAGCGCCGGGCAGAAGCTCGCCACGATCGACTCTTCCCAGGCGAGCAAACAACTTCAGGTCGCCAAGGCCAACCTCGCGGTCGCCGAGGACAACCTCACGACGGCCGAGGACAACCCGCCCGCGAACCAGACCGCGACCCAGGCGCAGAGCAGCACCGCGTCGTTGCAGGCCAAGGTGGACCAAGCGCAGCTGGACGTCGACAACGCGCAAGCGGCCCTCGCCGCGACGACGTTGACCGCGCCGGGCGCTGGAACGGTCACCGCAATCAACGGGACGGTCGGGCAGCAAACGGGCAGTGGCTCCAATTCCAGCGCCAGTTCCGCGGGTGCCGCTAATTCCGGTTCCGGCGGACAATCCGGTCAGCAATCGTCCTCAGGCAACAGCGGCGGTAGCAGCAGTAGCAGTAGTGGCTTCATCGACATCACCGATATGGGCAATCTCGTCGTCAACACCTCGGTGGCGGAAATTGACGTAAGCAAGGTGAAAACCGGTCAGAAAGCCACAGTCACGCTGAACGCGACGCCGGATCAGCCGTTGCAGGCGACCGTTTCCAGCATTGACCTCACGCCGACCACGAGCAGCAATGTCGTCAGTTACGGCGCGAAGCTGGCGTTGACGAATCCGCCGTCGGGGTTGCGGCCCGGACAGTCGGCGAGCGTCGTGATCACGGTCGCGGAAGCCGATGGCGTGCTGAGCGTTCCGGCCGCGGCGGTACGGACCAGCGGGACGACGAACGTGGTCACGGTGGAGCAGAACGGGCAGCCGGTCTCGCGGCAGGTCGAGGTCGGAGTGCGCGGAGAGTCCACTGTGGAGATCAAGTCTGGGCTCAACGAAGGTGACAGCGTGGTGCTCACCGCCGCGTCGCCGACGACGTCGAGCGGCTCCAATGGCCAGCAGCGCACGGGCGGCACTGGCGGTCTCGGCGGGTTCGGCGGTCAGCAGGGCGGGTTCGGCGGCGGACGCCAAGGCGGCGTCGGGGGCCGGGGATGAAGCCGGTGATCGCGGTCTCCGGACTGCGCAAGACTTACGGCAGCGGGGAAACCGCGGTGCACGCGCTGCGCGGGGTCGATCTGCAGGTGTGGCCGGGCGAGTACGTGGCGATCATGGGCGCGTCCGGGTCCGGGAAGTCGACGCTGCTGAACATGCTCGGCTGTCTCGACACGCCTACCTCGGGCCGGTATCTGCTGGACGGGTTCTCGGTCGCCGATCTCAACGAACGCCAGCTTGCCTTGCTGCGCAACCGAAAGATCGGCTTCATCTTCCAGTCCTTCAATCTGGTCCCGCGCACCAGTGCTCTGTCCAATGTGGAATTGCCGATGGTCTACAGCGGACTCAAGCGGAGCGAGCGACGACGCCGGGCGCTCGCCGCGCTGGACATGGTCGGGTTGACTGATCGGGCCAAGCATCTGCCGAACGAACTGTCCGGCGGACAGCAGCAGCGCGTCGCGGTGGCGCGGGCACTCGTCGGCGGACCGGCGTTGCTGCTCGCCGACGAACCGACCGGAAACCTCGATCACGCAAGCACCGTCGACGTTCTAGGCGTCTTCGACCGGCTCAACGCGCTCGGCCGCACGGTCGTGGTGATCACCCACGAGGACGAGGTGGCGCACCACGCGCATCGCGTCGTGCGGGTCAGCGACGGGCGGATCGTGTCGGACGAGGTCCGCGCCGGGGTGGTCGCGTGAACTTCGTCGAGATCATGCGGTTCGCGGTGCGCGGACTCGCCTCGAACAAACTGCGTTCAGTGCTCACCACGCTCGGCATCACTATCGGCGTCGCGTCGGTGATCTTGTTGGTAGCAGTGGGAAACGGTGCTTCGGCGGCGATCACCGCGAGCATCCAGGGCCTCGGCACCGACGTGGTCAACGTGTCGCCGATCCGCGGCGGCGGGCAGAGCAGCCAGGTCCGGCCGCTCACCGTGCAGGACGCGCACGCGCTGGCCGACCCGGTGGGCGCGCCGGACGTCAAAGCGGCGGCTCCGGTGGTGAACACCAGCGCGACCGCGACGTACGGGCAGACTTCCTACGACGTGTCGAGTGTCGTCGGCACCGAACCCAGCTACTTCACCACCACGAACCGGCAGATCGCCGACGGTCAGCTGTTCAGCGCCGAGGACGTGACGCAGGCACGCAAGGTCGTGGTGCTCGGGCCGACGACGGCGCAGTCGATCTTCGGCGAGAGCGAACCGGTCGGGAAGAACGTGCTGATCAACAGCATCCAGTTCACCGTGATCGGCGTGCTGCAGACGAAGGGCAGCACCGGGCTGCAGAACGCCGACGACGTCGCGATCGCCCCGATCAGCGCGGTGCAGAACTCGCTCGCCGGCTACGGCGGGCTGAACCAGATCGCCGTGCAGGCGACGAACGCCGACGCGATCGGGCTGGCCCAGGCCGAGGTCACCGCGATCCTCGACGCCCGGCACGGGATCCGGGCCTCGGCCACTCCGGACTTCCAGATCCAGAACTCCGCGCAGCTGCTGCAGACCCGCACGTCGGCGATCCAGACGTTCACCGTGCTGCTCGGCGCGGTCGCGGCGATCTCGCTGCTGGTCGGCGGGATCGGCGTCACGAACATCATGCTGGTGACGGTCACCGAGCGGATCCGTGAGATCGGCATCCGCAAGGCGATCGGCGCGCCGCGCTCGGCGATCCTCGGCCAGTTCCTCGCCGAGGCGACCATGCTGAGCCTCTTCGGCGGACTGCTCGGCGTGCTGATCGGCGTGGTCGGCAGCCGGTTCAGCATCGCGGGCATCCAGCCGGTGGTGGTGCCGTCGTCGATCGCGCTCGCGTTCGCGGTTTCCGCACTGATCGGGCTTTTCTTCGGCAGTTTCCCGGCGAACCGGGCTTCGCGGCTGCGGCCGATCGACGCCCTCCGGCACGAGTAGGAGCGTCATGTCCGCGTCGACCACCCAGCCCATCCCGACCCCGCCGGAGGAACCCGCCGCGCGGCGTCCGGAAGACCTGATCGCCGAGCCCGCGGTTCAGGGCGATCTCAGCGCTGAGTTGAATCAGGTCGCGCGGCCGTTCGGCAAGCCGACGCTCGTGCTCGCGGGATTGCTGGTGCTGGCGCTCGCCTTCGCTGGCGGCGCGTGGACGCACGCGGCGTTCGGCCCGTCGAGCAGTACTTCCAACGCCCGCTCGGCTCCGTCGGATGGCCAGCAGGGGGCGGGCTTCGGCGGACGCGCGGGAGGCGGGCGCGGCACGATCGGCACGGTGGAGAAGGTCGACGGCAGCACGGTGACGCTCAAGACCGTGCAGGGCAGCGAAGTGAAGGTGTCCACTTCGGACAGTACGACGGTCGGGGTGACCCAGCCGGGCAAGCTCAGCGACCTCAAACCGGGACAGACGGTGACCGTCCAGGGCCGCACCGGATCGGACGGTTCGGTGAGCGCGCAGGCGATCGTCGCGCAGCCGGGCCGTTAAGGGACGTCGTTGAGCGCGATGATCGCGACGTTCAGCGCGGTCGTGTAGAGCAGCCACCCCAGATACGGCACGAGCAGCAGCGCGGCGATGCGGGATCGGCGGTAGAAGAGCGCGATCGTCACGATCACGGTGAAATCGAGCAGCACGATGTCCACGCAGGCGACCTGGGTGGAACCGCCCGCGAAGAACAGCGAGATCCACATCAGGTTGAACAGCAGCCCGATGCCGTACGCGGCGAAGCCCTGATTCTCGCCGTCGGTGCGCCAATAACTCCAGCCGGCGACGGCGAGCACGACGTACAGGACTGTCCACACCGGACTGAACAGGGACGAGGGCGGGGCCCATCCGGGCAGCACGTACCGGCTGTAGGAGTCCGGCGCGGACGTCGCGGCCAGCGCGCCGACCAGCGCGATGACGCCGACCAGCCCGAAGAACACCGCGAGCATCAGCCACGGATTCCGGCGATGTGTGGGCGCCGTCACGTTTCCTCCATGGCTCGCCCCGTCCATGCGCGCCCATCTTAGGAGCGGTCGGGCCGCTGTGCCCGGTGGCAAACGGGTGGCAGCTCGGGCGCCGCCGACACCCGGATGGAGGATTTGCGAGACTGGGGCGGTGAGCACTGGCACCGAGCAGTCCAAAGCATGGTTCGCACGCGCCAAGGCGGCCGTTCCGGGCGGGGTGAACTCGCCGGTGCGCGCCTTCAACTCGGTCGGCGGCACGCCGCGGTTCATGGTCCGCGGCGAGGGCCCGTATCTGTGGGACGCCGACGGCAACCGCTACGTCGACCTCGTCTCCTCGTGGGGTCCGATGATCCTCGGGCACGCGCACCCGAAGGTGGTGGCCGCCGCTCGCGCCGCCGCGGAGCACGGGCTTTCCTTCGGCACGCCGACGATCGGCGAGGTCGAACTGGCCGAGGAGATCATCGGCCGGGTCGGCCCGGTCGAGCAGGTCCGGCTCGTCAACTCCGGCACCGAGGCCACGATGAGCGCCATCCGGCTGGCTCGCGGTTTCACCGGCCGGTCCAAGATCGTGAAGTTCGCCGGCTGCTACCACGGCCACGTCGACGCGCTGCTCGCCGAAGCCGGTTCCGGCGTCGCGACGCTGGGCCTGCCGACTTCGCCGGGCGTCACCGGCGCGCAGGCCGCGGACACGATTGTCTTGCCGTACAACGATCTTGACGCGCTCCGGAAGTCCTTCGCGGAGAACGAGGGGCAGATCGCCGCGGTGATCACCGAAGCGGCCGCGGGCAACATGGGCGCGGTGCCGCCGGATCCCGGCTTCAACGCCGCACTGCGTGACCTCGCGCACGAAAACGGCGCGCTGCTGATCATGGACGAGGTGATGACCGGCTTCCGCGTCTCGCGGGCTGGCTGGTTCGGCCTCGAAGGCGTGGCCGGCGATCTCTACACCTTCGGCAAGGTGATGTCCGGCGGGCTGCCCGCCGCGGCGTTCGGCGGTCGTGCGGACATCATGGCGAAGCTCGCGCCCGGCGGCCCCGTCTATCAGGCGGGCACGCTGTCCGGAAACCCGGTCGCGGTCGCCGCTGGCCTTACTGCGCTGCGCGAAGCTGACGACGCTGTGTACGCGAAGCTCGATGCCAACGCGAAGCGTCTCGGCGGGCTTTTCGACAAGGCGCTCACCGAAGCGGGCGTCACGCACACTGTGCAGTTCGCGGGCAACCTGGTGAGCGTCTTCTTCACCGACAAGCCCGTACGCAACTACGCGGACGCGCAGGCCACCGAGACGTGGCGCTTCCCGGCCTTCTTCCACGCCCTGCTCGAAGCGGGCGTGTATCCGCCGCCGAGTGCGTACGAGGCGTGGTTCGTGAACGCCGCGATGGACGAGGAAGCCTTCGGCGTCATCGAAGCCGCGTTGCCGGCAGCGGCGCGCGCGGCGGCTGAGGCGGTTCGCCCATGACCACCGTCGTGCACATGCTGCGGCACGGTGAAGTCCACAACCCGGAAAAGGTTCTTTACGGGCGGCTGCCGAACTACCGGCTGTCGGAGCGCGGGCAGCGTCAGGCGCTCACTGTCGCGGAGTCGCTGGCTGGGCATGACCTCGCGTACGTCGTCGCTTCGCCGCTTCAGCGTGCGCAGGAGACTGCCGCTCCCATCGCGGGCGCGCACCGACTCGACATCGCCACTGACGAAGGTCTCATCGAAGCGGCGAACGTCTTCGAGGGCCAGCGCGTGGCAGTGGGCGACGGCGCGCTGCGGCAGCCGAAAGCGTGGCCGCACCTGGTGAATCCGTTCAAGCCGTCGTGGGGAGAGCCGTACGTCGAAATCGCGCACCGCATGCTCGGCGCGGTCCACCGTGCTCGCGTAAAGGCCGAGGGACGCGAAGCGCTGTGCGTGTCGCATCAGCTGCCGATCTGGACGCTTCGCCGCTTCTTGGAGGGGAAGCGGTTGTGGCACGACCCGCGCCAGCGGCAGTGTTCGCTGGCGTCGCTCACCAGCCTGGTGTTCGACGGCGAACAACTGCTGGAGATCGTCTACAGCGAGCCCGCGGGCGCAACCGATCCCAAGGTGACCGGCGCATGAAACGGCGGCTGCTCGGGGTGCTGCTGGCCGCCGCACTGGTCGTGACGGGTTGCTCGACCGGCAAGGACGCGGTCGTCTCGGGCGGCACCTTCACCTTCGTCTCGCCCGGCGGCAAAGTCGACATCACCTACCCGGTGAACGAACGCCAGAAGGCCCCGGCGCTGGCCGGTGACGATCTGATGCACGAGGGCAAACAGCTCTCGATCGAGGACTTCCCCGGCAAGGCGCTGGTGATCAACCTGTGGGGCCAGTGGTGCGGCCCGTGCCGTGCCGAGGCGCCGGAGCTGGAGAACGCGAGCAAGCAGATCGCCCCGCTCGGCGCCCAGGTGATCGGCCTCGACGTGCGCGACCCGGCGCGCGACGTGGCACAGGACTTCGTGCGCGACCGCGGCCTGACGTACCCGTCGATCTGGGACCCGTCCGGCCGCGTGCTGCTGCAGCTGGCCGGATATCCGCGCAACATCATCCCGTCGACGCTGGTGCTCGACAAACAGCACCGCGTGGCGGCGGTGTTCCTGCGGCAGGTGCTGGCCTCGGACCTGGTCCCGGTGGTGCAGCGGCTCAGCGCGGAGAAGTAGCCTCCGCCACGCCGCTGACGGAATCAGATTCCTTGAGGGTTCCCCTCACGAGCTCCCGTTGTGCGGCACCCAGCCCAGCGGCCCGGGACGAAGGTCCCGGCCCCGCTGTGGCGTAGGTCCTGTGAGCAGGCCCCGCCCGCCTCACGTCCAGCTCACTGCCTACTCTCAAGTGCGTGAACTCCGTGTCCGAGCTGGCGCTCTCCGGGCCGCTGCTGCTCGCCGCGGGTGTCGCGCTGGTGGCCGGGGCCATCTCGTTCGCGTCGCCGTGCGTGGTGCCGCTCGTGCCCGGGTACCTCGCCTACCTCGCGGCTCTCGTCGGCGCAGACGCCCCGGCGGTGCGCGACGGCGAGGAACGCAAGAAGGGCCGCTACGCCGTTCTCGGCGCGGCCGGGCTGTTCGTGCTCGGGTTCACCGTGGTGTTCGTCGCGACCATGGGCACGCTGGTCTGGCTCGCGAACACCTTGCTGGTCAACCAGGATCTGCTGCAGCGCATCGGCGGCATCCTCACCATCCTGATGGCTCTGGTCTTCCTCGGCTGGATTCCCGGCCTGCAGCGCGAGTTCCGCTCGCACCGCGTGCCCGGCGGCGGGCTGTGGGGCGCGCCGGTGCTCGGCGCGGTGTTCGGGCTTGGCTGGACGCCGTGCATCGGGCCGACGCTCTCGGCCGTCACCAGCCTCGCCAGCGCCACCGGCGGGGCCGCGGTCCGCGGGTACGTGCTGGTGCTCGTTTACTGCCTCGGCCTTGGCGTCCCGTTCCTGCTGCTCGCGCTCGGCGCCCGCTGGGCCGTGCGCGCCACCGACTGGCTCCGCCGCAACGGCCGGCGCGTGCAGATCTTCGGCGGGGCGTTGCTGATGGTGGTCGGCATCCTGCTGGTCACCGGGCTGTGGGGGGACGTCATGGGCTGGCTTCGCAACTCCGTCGCCTCCGATCTCGAGCTGCCACTGTGACCACTACCGAAGCGCCCCCGAAGAACCCGCGGCCGTACCGGCCGTCCGCGGCGAAGCAGTTTTTGGCTTTCCTGCGCAACACCTGGCGCGGCCTGACGTCCATGCGCACCGCGCTGGTGCTGCTGTTCCTGCTGGCGCTCGCCGCGCTGCCTGGCGCGCTGCTGCCGCAGCGGCGGCTGAACGCGCCGAAGGTCGACGAGTACATCAGCGCGCACGGCTGGTGGGGTTCGCTGCTCGACAAGCTGGAGTTCTACGACGTCTACTCCAGCGTCTGGTTTTCCGCGATCTACATCCTGCTGATGATCTCGCTGATCGGCTGCCTCACGCCGCGCAGTTTCGAGTACATCAAGCAGATGCGGGCGAAGCCGGTGCTGACGCCGCGCAATCTCGCGCGCATGCCGCACCACCGGATCGCGCGCACCGCGCGCACGCCGGAGACGATTCGCGAGGACGTGCGCAAACAGCTGTCCGGCTGGCGGCGCGTCGAGCGCGAGGAGGACGGCGGCGGGTTCAGTGTCTCGGCCGAACGCGGCTACCTGCGCGAGACCGGCAACCTGCTCTTCCACTTCGGCATGCTCGGCCTGATCATTTTCTTCGCCCTCGGCAAGCTCTACAGCTACGAGGGCCAGGTCATCGTGCAGGCCAACGGCGGCCAGTTCTGCAATTCGGGCATCTACAACTACGACTCGTTCGAGGCCGGGCTGCGCGTCGACGGCACCGATCTCGACCCGTTCTGCGTGAAGGTCAACGACTTCACCGCCCGCTACACCGCCACCAACCAGGCCGACTACTACCACTCGCACATCGAGTACCAGTCCGGCGAAGACCTGCAGACCGGCGCCTGGAAGCCCTACGACCTCGAGGTCAACGAGCCGCTGCGGACCGTCGGCGACCGGGTTTACCTGCTGGGCAACGGTTATTCGCCGCAGTTCACGGTGACCTTCCCGAACGGCGAGAAGCGCACCCAGAACACCCAGTGGATGTACAGCAACCCGGCGACGATGCTGTCCGAGGGCGCGACCAAGTTCGACCAGCCCGGCATCACCGACGAGGTCCAGCGGCGCACCAAGCAGCTCGCGATCACCGGCCTGTTCGCGCCGTCGTCGTTCATCCACGGCGGCGTGCTCACCTCGACCGCGCCGCAGCTGAACAACCCGATGGTCGCGGTCGACGTGCTGCGCGGCGACCTCGGTCTCGACGCGGGCCGCGGCCAGTCGGTGTTCTCGGTCGACCAGTCCCGCGTCCAGGACGGCCGGCTCAAGCGGGTCGCCCGCAAGAACCTCGCGGTCGGCCAGGAGCTGACGCTCGACGACGGCACGAAGGTCCGTTTCGACGGCGTCAACAAATGGGTCAACCTGCAGATCTCGCACGATCCGACGCAGGGCTACGTGCTCGGCTTCGCGATCGTGATGTTCGCCGGACTCGGCGCGTCGTTGCTGGTCAAGCGGCGTCGCGTGTGGGTGCGGGTGCGGCCGGGCAAGGACGGGAGCGCGAGTACCGTGATCGAGGTCGCGGGGCTCGCGCGCACGGATCAAGCCGGATACGGCGAGGAATTCCAGCGGATCAGCGAACGGCTGGTCACGGGCCGGAAGGGCAGCTGAGGCATGGAAATCAACGAGACTCTCTCGCAGTACAGCGACCTGCTGTACACGACGACAGTGGCGATTTACGTGCTGGCGCTGCTGTTCACGCTCTTCGAGCAGGCGTTCGGGGCCAAGGGCCGTCTCGCCGCCGAGCGCAGCCGCCAGCGCGTGCTGGTCGGCGCGGGCGGACCGGACTCCGACGATTCCTCCGCGATCGAGGACGGCGATGCTCCGGCCGAGCCGGAGGCCCCGCGCGCGGTCGGCCGTGCCGAGCGGATCGGCCGGATGGGCGCGGCGCTGCTCGTGCTGGGCGCGCTGCTGCAGCTGTCCGCGATCGTGCTGCGCGGACTCGCGGTGCACCGCGCGCCGTGGGGCAACATGTACGAGTACGGCATGGCGGTCACCTTCATCACCGTCGTCGCCTGGCTCGTGGTGATCAAGAAGTTCCCGGTCCGCCACCTCACCGGCTTCCTGCTGCTGCCGGTCGTGATCCTGATGTTCATCAACGGCACGATGCTGTACACGGTGGCCGCGCCGGTCGTGCCCGCACTGCAGTCGTACTGGCTCGTGATCCACGTGTCCGCCGCGATCATCGGCTCCGGCGTGTTCCTGGTGCCGGGCGTGGCGAGCGTGCTCTACCTCTTCCGCACCGCGCACGATCGCGACCCGGCCAAGTTCGCCGGATTCGGCCCGAAGCTGCCCGCCGCCGACGTCCTCGACCGGATCGCCTACCGCGCCACGATCGTGGCGTTCCCGATCTTCACTTTCGGCGTGCTGTGCGGCGCGGTGTGGGCCGAGGCGGCGTGGGGCCGGTTCTGGGGCTGGGACCCGAAGGAGACCGTCGCGTTCATCGCGTGGGTCGTTTACGCGGCATACCTGCACTCCCGCGCCACCGCGGGCTGGCGAGGGACCCGCGCCGCAGTGATCAACATCGTCGGATTCTCGGTGACGATCTTCAACCTGTTCTTCGTCAACCTGGTGACCGCCGGACTGCATTCCTACGCCGGAGTGAGCTGAGCCGGGGGTCCACCACCCGGACTGGGCCTCGGGCGACTACCGTCGTCGCCAGGGGCCCTTCGACGTACCCGGGAGGTTGGCAACGGTGACCGGACCCAGTGAAGAGACTGCCGGGGAACAGCAGTCCGAACAGGCCCAGGAACCGGCTGCCCTGTTCTCCGAAGAACGCACCGACTCGACGCCGCACCCCGGCACCGGGCCGTACGACGCGCAGCCGACGCAGGTCGTCGACCCGCCGCCGCAGGGGGCGTATCAGCCGCTGCCGCAGCCGGGCGGCTACCAGGCGCGCTACGACCAGAATCTGCCGCCGCTGCAGCCTCCGGCGCAGCAGCATCAGCCGCAGCACGCCGCGCCGCCGGGGTACCAGCAGCCCACCGCTCCGGCTGGCACGCCGGTTCCCGCACCGGGTGCGGTTCCCGTGCCGGGCGCTCCCGCCCGGGGACTGCCGCAGCCCGCGTCCGGCGCGGACGAGCTGGCCACCGCGCACCTGGTGAAACAGCAGAAGCGGACACCCCAGTCCGGCTGGCGCAAGGCGGTCTACCTGGGCAGCGGCAAGCTGATCAACCCGGGGGAGAGCCCCGCGGACACGCGCCGGCGCGAGCTGATCGCGCGCGTCAACCAGCCGTTGCGCGGGTGCTACAAGATCGCGATGCTGAGCCTCAAGGGCGGCGTCGGCAAGACCACGACCACGACCACGCTCGGCGCGACCTTCGCGTCCCTGCGCGGTGACCGCGTGGTGGCGGTGGACGCGAACCCGGACCGCGGGACGCTGTCGCAGAAGATCGCCATCGAGACCACCGCGACCGTGCGGCACCTGCTGCGCGACGCGGACAAGATCACGCGCTACAGCGACGTCCGGTCCTACACGTCGCAGGGGTCGAGCCGGCTGGAAATCCTGGCCAGCGAACAGGATCCGGCGGTGTCGGAGGCATTCTCCGAGAACGACTACCGGCGCACGGTGAACCTGCTGGAGCACTTCTACAACATCGTGCTCACCGACTGCGGCACCGGTTTGATGCACTCGGCGATGAAGGGCGTCCTCGACGTCGCCGATTCGCTCGTGGTGGTGTCCTCGGGCTCGGTGGACGGGGCGCGCAGTGCGTCCGCGACGCTGGACTGGCTGGAGGCACACGGCTACGGCGACCTGGTGAAACGCTCGGTCGTGGTGATCAACTCGGTGCGCCCGAAGGGCAGCTCGGTCGACTTGGACAAGCTGGCCGCGCACTTCGGCGCGAAGGTGCGCTCGGTGTGCCGGATCCCGTTCGACGCGCACCTGGAAGAGGGCGCGGAGATCGAGCTGGAGCGGCTCAGCGGAGACACGCGGCTCGCGCTGCTGGAACTGGCAGCAACCGTGGCGGATGGGTTCAGCGGCAGGGTCTAATTGCCCCGGCCGGGTTTGATTGCCCGCTCAGGCTCCGCAACCAAGACCCGAGATCGCGCTGGTTTCTGGACTGAGCGATTTCGGCGGCCCCCCCCGGGCCGACGAAATCGGGAGGGAAGAAACCAGCTTCCCGGCGATCTCGGCGCCCCGGCGGAGCCGGGGCAATCAGACTCAAGATTCAGTTTCGTCTCGGCGGTTGCGTTGCTGCTCGGAGAGCTTGCGCAGGAATTCGGGGTCGTCGTCGGGGGCGACGGCCGGGCGGCGCTGCGGGACGCTGATCCGCTGTACGCCTAATGCCCGCCACAACAGAACGGCGATGGTGATCGCGCCCACCGCCGCGAGCAAAGGAATCATGCCCGGGGTCCTTCCCGTCGTGCTGGCCCCCCAGATTAGCTGTAATCCCGCTGGATCGGGGGAAGCGGGCACCCGGCCGCCGAACCCGAGGCTGTTCAGGGTCCCGGAACGCGGCGAAGGGTCGGGACCGGCAAGCGATGCGGGAAGCACCCCTTGCCACTCACGACCCTTCGGCGTGTGCGAAACCCGCGGTTCAGATCTTGCGGGTCGGCTCGCTGGCGTCCGTGGTGAGTTCGGCCAGAAGGTCGTTCACCTCGGACTCGCGGAACCGGCGGTGTCCGCCCGGCGTCCGGATCGAGCCGATGCGACCCGCGGTGGCCCAGCGGGTCACGGTCTTCGGGTCCACCCGGAACAGAGCGGCCACCTCACCCGGGGTGAGCAACCGTCCGCCCATGGTTGCGGTCATTTTCCGCCTCCTTAACGCCCAACTTGCTATACCGGGGGCATCGGGCGATTTCGCCCGTCGCGCCCGGGTGGCCAACGCGGCAATCGTGGCACTTCACCCGTCGGGTACTCGAACGGTTGTCCTTGGGTAAAGAGCCCTTAAAGTGCAAAAGGGACATAACTCAGCAGATTCTCAGGATCGCTCAGAGCCTGTTCGCGCCCCGCTGACCAGGCATTTTCCGACAACCCGCGCCGGGATTCGGGTAAAGAACCGGCAAAGGCCGAGTCTGGGCGGCTTCGCGCGCTGAGGTTGCTGTGACGCAGGAGACAATCCGGACCCTACCGGGATGCGCCTCCCGCGCGGGTGCGCCGCATAATGAGCCGGTGGATCAGCTGGACCGGAAGATCATCGCCGAGCTGCGGGCCAACGGCCGGGCTACCTACGCCGACCTTGGCCGGACGGTGGGGCTCTCCGCGTCGTCGGTGCACGAACGCGTCGGGAAGCTCGAAGCCGCGGGCGTGATCACCGGGTACCACGCGATGGTCGACCCGAACACGGTCGGCCTCGGCGTCACCGCGCTGGTCGGCATTCATCCCACCGACACCGCCACCGACGAGGACGTCGCCGCCTCGCTCGGCGAACTGCCCGAGGTGGAGAGCTGTTACGCGGTCGCGGGCGACGAGGCCTTCGTAGTGAAGGTGCGCGTTTCGACAGTGGACGAGCTGGAACTGACGCTCGGCAGGCTGCGCCGCATCCCGGGCGTCGGCCGCACCAATACGACAGTCGTGCTCTCCACCCGGTTCGAGGGCCGCCCCAACAACGCGGGCCTGGACGAAGATCCGGCGAGCGGGGCGTAGCCTGTTTCGGTGTGAGCGAGACACCGGACAATCTGCCCCGTGACCTGACGGTGTACTTGATCGCGCGGTTCGCGCTCGTCGCGGTGGTCGCGGTCGTGCTTTCGCTGGTCGGCGTGCCGCTGCTGGTCGCTTTGCTGATCGGGCTCGTCGTCGGCCTTCCGCTCGGCCTGCTGCTCCTGCGCGGCCTGAATCAGCGCGTGACGGCCGGTCTGGCCAAGCGCAACGAATCCCGCGCGCGTGCTCGTGCCCAGCTGCGTTCGCAGCTGCGCGGCGAGACCCCGGCCGACGACTCCGCGGCATGAGCAAACCGCACAGCCGCGCCTGGGTCCGGGAAGCCGTCCGGATCATCGAGGCCGACGCCAACCGCAGCGCCGACACTCACCTGCACGTCTTTCCGCTGCCCCCGGAATGGGGCATCGATCTCTACCTCAAGGACGAGTCGGTGCACCCGACCGGCTCGCTCAAGCACCGGCTGGCGCGTTCGCTGATCCTGTACGGCCTGGTCAACGGCCACATCGGCCCGGACACCGTGCTGGTCGAGGCGTCCAGCGGGTCAACAGCGGTTTCCGAGGCGTACTTCGCGCGGATGCTGGGCCTGCGCTTTGTGACCGTTGTGCCGCGGCGGACCAGCAAGGAAAAGATCGCGCTCATCGAGTTCTACGGCGGCGAGTGCCATTACGTCGACGCGGCTCCGGCGATGTACCCGGAAGCCGAGCGGCTGGCCGCCGAGTGCAACGGGCATTACCTCGACCAGTTCACCTACGCCGAGCGCGCGACGGACTGGCGCGGCAACAACAACATCGCCGAATCGGTGTTCGCGCAGATGCGTGCCGAACGCCATCCGGTGCCGTCGTGGATCGTCGTCGGCGCGGGCACCGGCGGGACGAGCGCGACGTTCGGCCGCTACGTCCGGTACAAGCGGCACACCACGAAGATCTGCGTGGTGGACCCGGAAAACTCGTCGTTCTACGGCGCGTGGGAAACCGGCGCGATGGACTACGCGACCGGGATGCCGTCGCGGATCGAGGGCATCGGACGGCCGAGGTGCGAACCGTCGTTCGTGCCGGGCGTGATCGACGAGATGTTCCAGGTGCCCGACGCCGGTTCCCTCGCGGCGATCCGGCTGCTGCGGGAGCGCACCGGGCACTGGGCGGGCGGCTCGACCGGGACCAACCTGTACGGCGCGTTCCAGCTGATCTCGCGGATGCTGGCGGAAGGCCAGGCCGGTTCGGTGGTGACGCTGCTGTGCGACGGCGGCGAGCGGTACGCGAACACGTACTACTCGGACGAGTGGCTCGCCGAGCAGGGGATCGACCTCGCGCCGTATCGGGCGCGGTTCGACGAGTTCCTGCTCACTGGCCGGTTCGACGGCTAGCGTCGGCCTGGTAGCCCAGCACCAGCACGACGATCAGCCGGCGCAACCGGTCCTCGAAGTCGAGGCGGGAGCCGGACAGGCGCGGGTCCTTGATGGCTTCCTGGACGGCTTCGTTCGGGTGCGCCAGCGGCCACATTCCCGCGGTGAACATGAAGATCGCGGACGACAGTTCTTGCGCGGTCTCGGCGGAAAGGCCCGGCAGCGCGGCGTGCAGCAAGTCGGCGGTGCGGGCGTTGTGCTTCGCCGACCGCAGCTTGTAATCCCGCGCGATCTCCGTCGAGACGTTCCGCTCCAGCACGTTCGCCAGGACACTGATCAGCTCGCACAGCACCGGCCGCGCGGCCAGTGAAGCGGCGAGTGCCGCGGCGACCTCCGGCAGCTCGCCGTCCAGATCGAGCGAGTCGAGCCACGCGCCGCGAGCGCGGTCGAGCACCTCCAGGTAGACGGCCTCTCGCGTGGGGAAGTAGCGCGTGACGTTCGACGCCGACAGGCCCACCCGCCGGGCCAGTTCGCGCATGCTGATTTCGCCGACGGACGACTCCGTCATCAGCTCTTCGGCCACGTCGAGGATTGCCTCGCGGCGGGCTTCCACCTGCTCCGGGCTGCGGGCGCGCTGGAAGTCGGACACGCCGCGAAGTGTAACAGGACACTGCTCTCTTGATAAAAGAACAGCGTCCTGTTAGGTTCGAGAACAAGAGAGCAGTGTTCCGTTAACTGGGCAGGAGATCCCGATGCGTACTTACGACCAGCTCTTCCTCGGCGGCCGCTGGACCGAGCCCGCCACGGCCGGCACCTTCGAAATCCACTCGCCGCACGACCGCGCGCTGGTGGGAACCGCGCCGAAGGCGGCGAAGGCCGACGTCGACCGCGCGGTGGCGGCGGCGCGGCGGGCGCTCGAACCGTGGAGCAGAACTTCGCTAGCCGAACGGCTGCGCCTGGTCGAGCGGTTCAACGAACTGCACGCCGCCCGCGCGGACGAAATCGCCGAGCTGATCACCGCGGAAAACGGCTCGCCGAGCTGGTTCACCGGCTGGACGCAGCACAACCTCCCGGAGCGCACGGCCGCGTGGCTCAAGACGGCGCGCGAGTTTTCTTGGGAGGAAACGCTGACCGACGACGCGGGCAACCGGACCATCGTGCGCGCGGCGCCGGTCGGCGTGGTGGCGGCGGTGATCCCGTGGAACTCGCCGCATTCGGCCGCGCTGGTGAAGCTGATCCCGGCGTTGCTGGCGGGCAACCCGGTGCTGTTGAAGGCCGCGCCGGAAACCGCGCTCGACGCGATGGTCCTGGCGGAGATCTTCGCCGACGCCGGGTTCCCCGAGGGCGTGGTGAGCGTGTTCGCGGCCGACCGCGACGTGAGCGAATACCTGGTGACGCACCCCGGCGTGGACAAGATCTCGTTCACCGGCTCGACCGCGGCCGGACGGCGGATCGCCTCGCTCGCCGGGCAGCAGTTCAAGCGCGTCGGGCTGGAACTCGGCGGCAAGTCCGCGGCGATCGTGCTCGCGGACGCGGATCCGAAGACCGTCGCCGAGGGGATCCGGACCGCGACGTTCGCCAACAACGGCGAGATGTGCGTGGCGCACACGCGGATCTTCGCGGCACGCGAGCGGTATGCCGAGATCGTGGCCGCGCTCGCGGAAATGGCCGACGGGCTCGTGGTCGGCGACCCGGCGAAGCCGGACACGTACGTCGGGCCGATCGTGCGCCGCGACCAGTACGAGCGCGTGCTGTCGTACCTGCGGCTAGGCGTCGAGGAAGGCGCGCGGATCGCGGCGGGCGGACCGGAGCCGATCGCGAATCCTGAACTGGCGGAAGGGTTTTACGTGCGCCCGACGGTGTTCGCCGACGTCACGAACGACATGCGGATCGCGCGCGAGGAAATCTTCGGGCCGGTGCTCGTGGTGATTCCGTTCGATACCGAGGAAGAGGCGATCCGGCTCGCGAACGATTCCGACTATGGCCTCAGCGGCGGCGTGTGGACCGCCGACCCGGAGCACGGCGTCGAGATCGCGCGGGCCGTGCGCACGGGCACGTTCCACGTCAACGGCGCGCCGCGGCACGGGAACGCGCCCTTCGGCGGATTCAAGGCCAGTGGCGTCGGCCGGGAGTACGGCTCGCACGGGCTGGCGGAGTTCGTGGAGTGGCAGGCGATCGCGGTGGGCCGCTAGAGCGCCAGGGTCGCGCAGGGCCGGGAGCGATTCCGGCCCTACGCGGCACTTCCGACCCGCTTTGATCGGCGGCTTCGACGGTCAGCTGTCCAACAGTTTGGCGACGGCTTCGGGATCTTCGGCCATCGCGTTGTGGCCGGTCGGGAGGACGTGGACCTGCCACTGCGGGTCGGCTTCGAGCCGGGTGCGGAGTTCGGTGAAGGGCGTGCCTTCCCAGCCGGAGCAGTAGACGAACTCGCGGCGCGGGACATTGGCGAACTCTCCGGTGAGCCGAACCCGCTGGAGCAGCGAAGCGAGCGGATGGGGACGGCGGCGGGAATCTCGGCCATCGCGCTCGGGCGGGCGAACGGCGTAGCCGGTGTCCGCGGCACCGGCTACGAATGCCTGCCGGTACGCCTCGCTGGTCGAGGACCAGCACGAATCGCCGTCGCTGGGCACGTAGGCGTCGAGGTGCACGACCCGGGAGACCCGGCCGTCGGCTCGGTCGGCAGCGGCGGCGATCACCAGCCCGCCGTAGCTGTGGCCGACGAGTGTCGCGTCAGTAATGCCGGTGCGATCGAGGAGCGCCAGTACGTCGTTGGCGTGGGTGTCGAGGTTGGCGCTCGCGACTGTCGCGGCGTCGTCCTCCGGCCGCAGACCGGTCAGGGTCAGGGCGTGCACGGTGTGCCCGGAACGTTCCAGCAGTGGCACCACCGTCTCGAAGACCCAGCCGCCATGCCAAGCACCGGGGACCAGAACGAACGTCGACATGCATTTCTCCCTTAAGCCGCAACAGCCTGTTCGAGAGAAAGCCTTTCAAGGATTACGAGTGGCTTGTTAACGCTACAATGCCATTTGATGCCCGTATCTCGCCAACCCAGTGTGGAGTCGTACCTGTGGCCGTCCGGCGGCAGGCACCTCTGGCCCTCCGGCGAAACCAGCGAGGTGCAATCGCACGAACGGGGACACCTGGTCTACGCGGCCCGAGGCGTTCTCGTCGTGCAGACCGAGTACGGCACGTCGCTCGCGCCCGCTAACCGAGTCGCCTGGACACCCGCCGGGTTCCCGCATTTCCACCGCGCCCACGGCGACACCGACATCCGGATCGTGTTTCTCGAGCCGTCGCTGGCCCGGCTGGTCTCGGATCGGCCAGCGGTGTTCCGGACTTCCGGCCTCGCTCGCGAAGTCCTGCTCGCGCTGACCGGGCCACGCAATTACGAAGGTTCCGGCTACCGCCCTTCCGCGCGGGCACGGCTCCACCGGGTCCTCGTCGACGAACTCCGCGAAGCGCCCGACCCGCCCTTGCAACTGCCCGCGCCACGAGACGACCGGCTGCGGGCGATCGCGGAGCGGCTGCACGAGAATCCGGCGGACAACGCCACTCTGGCCGAACTCGGGAAGTCGATCGGAGCCAGCGCGCGCACCCTCAGCAGGCTGTTCCACGACGAACTCGGCATGACCTTCTACGAGTGGCGCACCCAGCTCCGCATCTACCACGCGCTCGTGCTTCTCGCGGACGGTCACGACACTGTCCGCACCGCCTATGCCTGTGGCTGGGCCAATCCCAGTGGTTTCATCGCGGCGTTCACCGCCGTCATCGGGACCACGCCGGGGCGCTACCGAAGCGGCCGCTAGAGCGCCAGGGCGACCGCGCTCAGCACCGCCCAGGCGAGCATGGCCAGGCCGGTGTCGCGCAGGGCCGGGATCAGTTCCCGGCCCTTGCCGCCACCGCCGACGGCCTTGACCGGCTTCAGCAGAAGCGGCGCGGTCACGAAGGCGATGAACAGCAGCGGATGCCAGATCCCCATCAGCACGGTGAGCGCGTACGGCACGGTCACCAGGGTCAGGTACAGCTTTCGAGTGCCGCCGTCGCCCATGCGGGTCGCCAGGGTGCGTTTGCCGGACTCGAGGTCGGTGGGGATGTCGCGCAGGTTGTTCGCCACCAGCACCCCCGTCGAGAACGAGCCGACGGCCACCGCGCAGCCCAGCGCGTCCCAGCTGACCCGGCCGGCCTGGACGTAAACCGTGCCGAGGACGCCGGCCAGGCCGAAGAACACGAAGACCGCGAGCTCGCCCAAACCGTAGTAGCCGTAAGGCTTTTTGCCGCCGGTGTAGAACCACGCGCCGAGGATGCAGAGCGCGCCCATGGCGAGCAGCCACCAGTAACCGCTCAGCGCGACGAGCGTCAGGCCGAGCACCCCGGCCAGACCCAGGCAGGTCAAAGCGGCGCGCAGCACCGCCTTGGGGTTCGCGGCACCGGAGCCGACGAGCCGCAACGGGCCGACACGGTGCTCGTCGGTGCCGCGGATGCCGTCGGAGTAGTCGTTGGCGAAGTTCACGCCGACGATCAGCGACAGCGCGACCAGCAAGGCGAGCAGCGAACGCCACCAGGAGAACGAGTCGAGCGCGATCGCCGCTCCGACCCCGGCCACGACCGGCGCGATCGCGTTCGGCAGCGTCCTCGGCCGCGCGCCTTCGATCCACTCACTGACTGTCGCCATGGGTCCCATTCAACGCCATGCGATCTTCACCCGTTCGGTGAACCCGCTCACCGCGCCCGGAGGGCGGCGACCACTGCCTGGCGGTCGATCTTTCCCGGGCCGCGCAAGGGCAATGCGTCGGTGAACTCGATGCGTTTCGGGGTGGCGGCGGCACCCAACTCAGCGCGGACGGCGGCTCGCAGTTCCGCTTCGTCCGCGGAAGCTACGACCATGGCGACCACTGCCTCGCCCCACTGCGGATCGGGAATGCCGACGACGCAGGCGTCCCGCACTCCTGGCTGCGCGCTCAGAAGCCGTTCGATCGAGCCAGCGGACACCTTGACCCCGCCGGTGTTGATGACGTCGTCCGCGCGCCCGAGCACTTCGACGCGGCCGTCGGGCAGCAACCGGCCGCGGTCTGAGGTGCGGAACCGGCCGTCCCGGAACGATTCCGCGGTCAGTTCCGGGGCGAGGCGGTAGCCGTGCGACAGCACCGGGCCGGAGATCCAGAGACGTTCGTCAGCGTCCGGCTCCACGTGCACGCCGTCGAGGGGGACACCGTCGTAGACGCAGCCGCTCGCGGTCTCGCTCATCCCGTACGAGGGAATGATCCGCACGCCTTCCTCCGCCGCCTGCGCCCGCAGCTTCGGCGAGGTGGCGGCACCGCCCAGGATGATCCCGTCGAACGCCTTCGCGGCGGCCAGGCCAGCGCCGCCGTCGTCGAGCAGCCGGACCAACTGGGCCGGCACGAGTGCGGTGTAGCGCGGCCCGTTCTCCGCCAGCACCGGAGCGGCCGCGGCGGCGAACGCGTCCGTACGGAAGCCGACGCCGGTCAGGAACGCCGGTTTCGTGCCTGCCAGCCGCGCCCGGATCAGCACTTGCAAGCCGCCGATGTAGTGCGCGGGAGTAGCGAGGAGCCAGTGCCCGGGGCCGCCGAGCCGGGCGTGCGTGGCGGTCGCGGACGCAGTGAGCGCGCGCGGCGACAGCAGCACGCCCTTCGGCGCACCGGTGGACCCGGACGTGGCGATCACCACGGCGGTGTCCGGCTCGACCGGCTGCTCCGGGGCCATCGCTTCGAGCAGCGCCGGGGCCGACGGGTCCGCCGAGTTCAGCGGCAGCACCGCCGGGCCGCCGTCAAGGGCAGCCGCGAGGGCCGAGTCGAGGGCGGCCAGCGCGTCGGCGCTGCCGTCGAGCCAGGAAACGTGCACCAGGGGCCTCCGGCTGGGGGTTGTGCGTGTTTATGCCGGTTAGAACCGGCAGAAACACGCACGAGGTCAGTAGTAGTACGGGTAGTCGGACCAGTCCGGGTCGCGCTTCTCCAGGAAGGCGTCGCGGCCCTCGACGGCCTCGTCCTGCATGTACGCCAGCCGGGTGGTTTCTCCGGCGAACAGCTGCTGCCCGACGAGCCCGTCGTCGATCGCGTTGAACGCGTATTTCAGCATCCGCTGGGCGGTCGGCGACTTGCCGATGATCGTCCAGGCCCAGTCGAGCGCGACCCGCTCCAGTTCGGCGTGCGGGACGACCTCGTTGACCGCGCCCATCCGGTGCATGTGCTCGGCGGTGTAGTCGCGGCCGAGGAAGAAGATCTCCCGCGCGAATTTCTGCCCGACCTGCCGGGCGAGGCCCGCCGAACCGTAGCCCGCGTCGAACGAGCCGACGTCGGCGTCGGTCTGCTTGAACCGCGCGTGCTCGGCCGAGGCGAGGGTGAGATCGCACACGACGTGCAGCGAATGCCCGCCACCGGCGGCCCAGCCCGGAACGACGGCGACCACGGGTTTCGGCATGAAACGGATCAGGCGCTGCACCTCGAGGATGTGCAGCCGGCCCGCCCGCGCCGGGTCGACCGTGTCCGAGGTCTCCCCGCTCGCGTACTGATACCCGGAGCGTCCGCGAATACGCTGGTCACCGCCGGAGCAGAACGCCCAGCCGCCGTCCTTCGGCGACGGGCCGTTGCCGGTGAGCAGGACGCACCCGACGTCCGCGCTCATCCGGGCGTGGTCGAGCGCCCGGTAGAGCTCGTCGACGGTGTGCGGGCGGAAGGCGTTGCGGACCTCCGGACGGTCGAAAGCGATCCGGACCACCCGTTTGCCGGAGCGGGCGTCTCGCGAACGGTGGTAGGTGATGTCGGTGAAGGAGAACCCTTCGACCTCGGACCAGGCGGCGGGGTCGAACAGCTCGGAAACTCGGGCGTCATCCACGTTTGGGAGAATAGGACCTGTGGACATGATCGCTGTGCCTGACGCCGCCCCCGGGGAGAGCCCGTCGGACGGTGCCCTACCAGGGGCCTGCCGGTGAACCCGTCCACCGCGCAGGCCAGGGTCATCGTCGACGAACTCGTCCGCAACACCGTGTCGCACGTGGTGTTGTGTCCAGGATCTCGCAACGCGCCGCTGTCGATCGCGCTCTACGACGCCGCCGCTTCGGGACGCCTGCAGCTGCACGTCCGCATCGACGAGCGCGGCGCGGCGTTCCTCGCGCTCGGCATCGCGGCGCGCACCGGCCGTCCGGCGGCGGTGGTCTGCACCTCCGGCACCGCGGCGGCGAACTTCCACCCGGCCGTGCTGGAGGCCGACCGGGCGGGCGTGCCGCTGATCGTGCTCACCGCCGACCGGCCGCCGGAGCTGCGTTCGGCGGGCGCGAGCCAGGTGATCAACCAGTACGAGCTGTACGGCGACGCGGTCCGCTACTTCGACGAGCTGGCCGTCGGCGAGCGCCGCGCCGGGCAGAACTCCTACTGGCGCAGCCAGATCTGCCGCGCGTGGAACGCCGCGTACGGCGAGTGGCGCTGCGGGCCGGTGCATCTGAACATCCCGTTCCGCGAGCCGCTCGTGCCGGATCTCGACGATGACGGCGAGTGGTACGAATCGCTCGAAGGCCGTCCCGACGGCGAACGCTGGACCGAGCTGCCGGACTTCGGCGCGCTGCCCTCGTTCGTGGTCCCCTCGGCGCGGCACGGCCTGGTCATCGCGTGCGACACCGGCGCGCAGGCGGCCAGCGAATGGGCCGAACAGCACGGCTGGCCGGTGGTTTCGGAGACCGGCGGGCTGGGGCTGTCCGGCGCGACCGCGATGTCGTCGGGGGCCTGGCTGCTGGGGGTCGAGGAATTCATCTCGCGGCACCGTCCCGAGCAGGTGCTGTGCCTCGGCCGGCCGACCGTGTTCCGGCAGGTGCAGAAGGTGCTGTCGGACCCCGAGGTCGAGGTGCTGCTGGTGCGTCCGGATTCGGACTGGCCCGCGCCCGCGCACAACGTCCGCCAGGTCGGGCAGTGGTTCGCCGAACCGACCAAGCCCGCCGACCCGGAGTGGCTGGCGAGCTGGCAGCGCGCGGACGCCGCGGCCAGCCAAGCGGTTTCGACGGCGCTGGCCGCCGAGCCGTGGCCGAGCGGCGTCCGGGTGGCGACTGAGCTGGTCGACGCGCTGCCGGAAGGCGCTTTGCTGGTGGTGGGTTCCTCGAACCCGACGCGCGATGTCGCGCTCGCCGGACGGCTGCGTCCGGACGTCCTGGTGCATCGCAACCGCGGTGTGGCCGGGATCGACGGCACGGTGTCGACAGCCATCGGCGCGGCCACCGTGCACCGTGCGCCGTCGTACGCGCTGCTGGGCGACCTGACGTTCCTGCACGACGCGTCCGGTCTGCTCACCGGGCCCGCGGAGCAGTTGCCGGACTTGACGATCGTGGTGCTGAACGACGATGGCGGCGGGATTTTCTCGCTGCTGGAACAGGGCGCGCCGGAACACTCGGCGAGCTTCGAGCGGGTCTTCGGAACACCGCACGGCGCGGACCTGGGCGCGCTCTGCGCGGGCTACCGGGTGCCGCACGTCGTGGCCGGGACGGTCGAAGAGTTCCGTGCCGCGCTGCGGCCCGCGCCGGGCCTGCGCGTGGTCGAGGTCCGGGTCGACCGGGCACAACACCGGAATCTCCACGCGCGGCTGAAATCCGCGGTCGCGGAAGCAGTGGGGACGGTCTGACCGGCGGGGAGCCGGTGAAGTTGGGGAGTGTGCGTGAACGAGGCGGACCCGCGCCCGCGGGGCCGGTGGGCGTGGTTCAGCGCGGCGGTGGCGGCGCTGGCGCTGATCGGGCTGGTGTGCTCGTATTTCTCGTCGTTTCTGGTGATGGCCAGCGACAACTGCTTCGCCGGGGACAGCCGGGCGATCTGCAGCGCGGCCGGGCAGCAGGCGGTCGCGGCGCTGCCGTGGGTCGGCTGGATCGCGGCGATCGCCGGGTCGTTCGCGATGGCGGCGCTGGCCGTGCGGCGCGGCTGGGGACCGTGGCCGGGGCTGTACGCGGGCCCGATCCTTTACGGCATTCCGATCGCCATCGCGTGGTGGATCGCCGAATCCGGGTGATCTTCCCACGGGGTAAGAACCCGTCCTTCGGACGTACCTTCCGGGTGCCGCCGTGGATACGTTCGGTCGCATTGGCCACCTTGGAGGAACCATGCGATCGAGAACTCGGGCCGGAATCGGAGCGGTTGCGGCTGGAGTCGCGACGGTGCTGCTGGCGGGCACCGCGTCGGCAGTACCGGCACCGGGCGCGCCGGGCGTCGGCGACCCGTACTACCCCAACGCCGGCAACGGCGGCACCGACGTGCAGCACTACGACATCCGCGTGAGCTACCAACCGGAAACCGACGTCCTGTCGGGCACCACGACGCTGCTGCTCACCGCCACCCAGGACCTGTCGCGCTTCGACCTGGACTTCGCGCTCAAGGCGTCGAAGGTGCTGGTGAACAACCGGCCGGCGCAGTTCACGAACTCCAACGGCGACGGCGAGCTGGTGATCACCCCGGCGCAGCCGCTGCTCAAGGGCCAGTCCGCGACCGTCGTCGTGAGCTACTCCGACAGCCCGTCGACAGAGAAGGTCGGCGGACTGAACACGTGGAAGAAGGGTGCTTTCGGCGCGCTCGGCGTCGACGAGCCGCAGAGCTCGCAGTGGTGGTTCCCCGCCAACGACCACCCCACCGACAAGGCGACCTACGACGTGTCGATCGAGGCCCCGGACGGCCTCGCCGCCATCACGAACGGCACGCTCGTGAAGAAAACCAAGAAGCGCGCGGGCTGGACGCGGTGGAACTGGCGCAGCACCCAGCCGCAGGCGACCTACCTGACGTCGTTCATCGTCGGCAAGTACGACGTGGTCCAGTCCACCACGCCGGACGGCAAGCCGTTCATCACCGCCTACGGCTCCGACCTCGGGCCTTCGCTCGACGCGGCCAAGGCGAGCGTGGAGCGGACGCCGGAGGTCGACGAGTTCCTGGCCTCGCAGTTCGGGCCGTACCCGTTCGAGGCTCAAGGTGGCGTCGTGACCAGCGGAATCACCTTCTCGCTGGAAAACCAGACCCGGCCGACCTACGGCGCGCGCAACTTCGCCGCCGGTGCCAACACCACGCTGATCGCGCACGAGAACGCACACCAGTGGTTCGGCGACAACGTTTCGCTGGGCAAGTGGAGCGACATCTGGCTGAACGAGGGCTTCGCGTCCTACGCCGAATACCTGTGGACCGAGCACCAGGGCGAGGGCACGACCGCGGAACTCGCGCAGTACGCCTACGACTCCTACGCCGCCGACGACCCGTTCTGGCAGGTCCTGCCGGGCGACCCGGGCGAGCCGAAGCAGTTCGACCGCGCGGTGTACGACCGCGGTGCGATGGCCGTGCAGGCGTTGCGCACCACGGTCGGCGACCAGGCGTTCTTCTCGATCCTTCAGCAGTGGCAGGCGGCCAAGGCAGGCAAGGCGGCGGTGATCCCGGACTTCATCGCACTCGCGGAGAAGGTGTCGGGCAAGCCGTTGCAGGAGCTTTTCCAGACCTGGCTGTTCACCAAGGGCAAGCCCGCTGTCGGTCCTAATGGGACGGTCGCGGCGGCGAGGGCGTTCGCCGCGCACGTGAAGCCGAAGGCGTGGGACCAGATCCAGGCGAACCACCGTGCGCTCGCGGAGGCTCATCAGCACTGAAATTCGCTTGCCTGGCCGCGGGATCCTGGAGAGTTCCGCTCTCTGAAGGAGGATTCGGTGGCCATGAAAGTGCGGGCACAGCTCCGCCACGCTCGGCTCGACGGCCGGGCGTGGCGGGTGCTGCGCCCGGATCCTGGATTAGATACCGCGCTGTTGTTCGAGCTTGACCCGGGCAAGGAGATGTCGCACGTCGAGATGTACGTCGATCGGCGCGCGGCGTATCGGATCGGGGTGCTGTGGCTGCTGGCCTCCCGGTCCCGGCACACGATCATCCACCTGCCGCTGCGCACCGGCCGGATTCCCGCTGAACCGGAGTTTTCCGGCCGGCCGCTGGACCTCGTGCTGAGCCAGCACACCGCGCACCTGCGTCCTTCGCAGTGGCCGCGGCTCAGGGCGGCGCTCGGCACGGCCCGGCCGCATACGGTGCGGATCCCGGCGGATCGGCGGCCGATCGATTGGCCGGAATGGCCGACGCGGGACCGGCTGCTCGACCGGTTCCACGCCGGCACGATGTTCCTGACCGGCAGCCCGGCGGTCTTCCGGCACACCGCCGAGGACTTCTTCGACCTCGCGTTCGGCGCCCCGGGTTCGGCTCCGGGCGAGGAATCGCCGCACCACAAGTGTTCTCAGCTGCATTGGACGTCTCGATTGCTGGTGAACGCGTACAACCTGCACGTGCTCTACCGGGCGCACTGGCTGCCGAGTGCCGAGCTGGTCGGCGCACCCGACTAAACTCCCGGTGTGGCAGCCAGGAGTGTGCGGGCGCGGCGGATCGGGTGGTTCGCCGTGCTGGGCGTCGCTGTGCTGCTCACCGTGATGTGCGTGAGCCTGGTTTTCGCCGCGTTCCGCAACGACAACGCGATCGAAGCGCACCTGGGCACGGCGACCGCGACGGTCGAATCGGTGGCCTTCGACCGCACGATCATCCAGTACCAGACCCCGGACGGCATCGTGCACAGCCCGCCCACCGGGGTGCTGTACCCCTCGGGCCTCGCCGCGGGCCAGCTGGTGTCGATCGAGTACGACGCGACCAATCCGGAGCTGACGCGGGTCGCGGGCCGGACCGCGTCGCTGACCTTGCTGCCGGTCGGGATGACGGTGCTGATCACGTGGCTCGTGGCGGGCCCGCTGCTGTGGTGGCTGCGCAGGCTGATCAAGCGGGACCGGTCAGCTGGTGTTCCGGGACCGGTGCCCGCGAAGGTCTGAGGGAGGTCCGTGAGGGGAACCCTCACGGAATCTGATTCCCTCAGAGGGTGTTGTGGAACCTGGGCGGTTAGTTGTCGTGGTCTTCTGCTAGGCGGCGGGCTGCTTCGGTTTCGATGGGGCCGCGGGGT
>NZ_JBVJOE010000020.1:29263-63725 GCF_055583325.1 Amycolatopsis sp. NPDC104775 | reverse complement strand
CCCCCCCCCCCCCCCCCCCCCCCCCCCCCCCCCCCCCCCCCCCCCCCCCCCCCCCCCCCCCCCCCCCCCCCCCCCCCCCCCCCCCCCCCCCCGCCCCACCCCCTGTCCCCCCAGCTTCCGCCGCGGACGGCGGAGCACGGGCCGCACCCGAGGGCGGGAAACCGATTACTCGTTCGCAACGTAAATCGGCGGTCCGGGAGTGTCAAGCACTCGAAAGCCTGGACAACCGACCCGGTGCGAGGCAGACTGTCCCGAACTCGCCTACGCATCGTGTTTACTTCTGTGCGATGCGTGTCGATCTTTGGTGAATTCACCCACAAAAAGGCGAGAAACCGCACGAAGCCGCACACACGCGCTAGGCTGAGCGTATGTCGATAGCCCTCGAGAACGTTCTCGCCAGAGCCGGCCTCAAGGCCGACGCGAACGAGTTTCTCACGCTCGTGGAGGACGCGGCCCGCCGGCTGTCGCCGCCCAACCCCGACCCCTCGCACTATTTCTCCCCTGATCAGCGGGCCGCGCTCGCCGACGCAGGCCTCGACCTGAGCCCGCGAGGCGAGGGCGAACCGGACTTCCGCGCGCGCACCGTCGCCGCGCACGCGGTGCTCGCCGATTCCGCGCTGTCGGTCGGCCAGGCCGCCGAGATGCTGAACGTCGACGACAGCCGGATCCGGCACCGCCTCAAGGAAGGCAGGCTCACCGGCTGGAAGGACCAGGGCTGGCGGCTGCCCGCGTGGCAGTTCAATGGCGCGGGCGTGCTGCCCGGCCTCGAAACCGTGCTGCGCGCCGTCCCCGAGGACCAGCCCGCGCTGGTCGTCGCCGCTTTCATGAACACCCCGCAGTCCGACCTGGTGATCAGCGACCGGCCGGCCACGCCGCGGCAGTGGCTGCTCGCCGGCGGCGACCCCGAGCAGGTGGCGCGGCTCGTGGCCACGCTCGGCACGCCGTTCTGACCCGCTGATCCACTCCGCCTGCGCCCGCTCCGCCCGCCGAGCGCCAGGCCCGCCCCCTGCCCCGACACAGGACGGACAACCTCCCCCGCATGGCCCGGCTCCCCTCGCCTCCGGCGCGGTCGGCTCTGGTCAAGGGGCTGGACCGCAGCCACGACGTGGTTTCGGTGCAGCCCGAGACCCGGCTGGTCCGCATCTTCACCGCGCACGGCAACCATCCGCAGCAGTGGAACACCTTCCGCTACACCGGCCCGCTCCCGCACGGCCGGTTCGACCAGCAGACGCCCGGCCGCGGCGGCCGTCCGGTCACCGACCCGGGCAACGGCGTGCTGTATTTCGGCCTGACCGTGCGCACGAGCGTCGCCGAGGTGTTTCAGACGACCTCCACGGTCGACCGCACGACGCGCGGGCCCCGGCTGGTCGTGGTGCGCCCGACGCGGGTGCTGCGGCTGCTCGACCTCACCGGGCTGTGGCCGACCCGGGTCGGCGCGTCGCAGGAGATCTCCAGCGGCCCGAAGAAGATCACCCAGGCGTGGGCGCGGGCGATCCGCGGCGCGATGCCGGACCTCGACGGGCTCTGGTACCGCTCGTCGATGGACGCGGGCAAGCCCTCGGTGTGCCTGTGGGACCCGCCCGCGGGCGCGGCGCTGCCGATCGCCCCGGACGTCCTGCTTCCGCTGGACCATCCGGGGCTCGACGTGCCGCTCGGGCGGGTGTGCGAGGAGCTGAACTACACGCTGCTCAGCTGAGGTGCCGGGCCCACCAGGCCAGCACCGCCTCGAACCGCTGCACCCGGTGCCGCGGCTTGCCCGAGCGCGTCAGCTCGTGCCCCTCGCCGGGGAACAGCAGGAATTCCGTCTCGACGCCGGCCTGGCGCAGCGCCACGAACTGCCGCTGGGCCTGCTCCAGCGGGCACCGCCAGTCCTGCTCGGAATGCACCACGGCGAACGGGATCCGCACGTCGGAGGCGTAGCCGAGCGGGCTCCGGAAGCGCTGCTCCGCCGGGTCCGCGCCGACGTAGGCCTCGGTGAAGTAGTAGCCGATGTCGGAACTGCCGGCGAAGGAATCCCACGCGTTCACCGCGCGCTCGCTCCACGCCGCGCGGAACCGGTCCGGATGCTTCGCGGCGACCCAGCTCGTCATGAACCCGCCGTAGGACCCGCCCATGATCCCGGTCCGCGAGGAGTCGAGGTCCGGCCGCTCCAGCGCCTTGTCGAGCAGCGCGAGCACGTCGTCGACGTCCACGGTGCCCAGGTTGTGCACCACCGAAGTACCGTGCGATTGCCCGTACCCGGCCGAGCCGCGCGGGTTGCCGAGCACGACCGCGAACCCGGCCGACGCGTACACCTGCGCCTCGTCGAACACCGTCCACTCCTGCTGGGCGAACGGCCCGCCGTGCACCACGCGCAGCACTGGATGCGGTCCCTCGCCCTCCGGCAGGACGAGCCAGCCGTGCACCGGATAGCCGTCCGGCGCGGTCGTTTCCAGCTCCACTACCTCGCAAAGACCCTTGTCCCGCAACGGCTTCGAGTAATCAGTGAGCGCACGCGGACCGTCGGAGCCCAGCACCACCAGCTCGCCCGCGGTGTCCGGGCCGGCCACTACCGCGACGACAGTTTCGCCGTCCGCCGCGAATCCGTGGACCGCCGAGTGCCCGGCGTGCAGCACGCGCAGATCGTCGAGCTTCGCGCCGTCGGCATCCGTCGGAACCGCCCGCAGGTCCACCGCGCCGCGGTTGCGCACGGCGACCAGTACCTCGTCGCCGAGCGGAATCGCCGGGCCGGAGCCGATTTCGACGTCGACCGTCTCCACATCGGTCAGCCGACGCGGTTTTCCTTCCGGCGCAACGGCATACAGCCCGTTGTTGGAAGCGACGACGCCGTCCGCATGAGAGGTGCCGAAGAAGTAGAGCGTGCCGTCCGGCCCGTACACCGGCTGATCGGCGTACCCGGCGCAGACGGCGAGCACCTCGGGTTCGCCGCCGTCGACCGGGAACGCGACGAGGTCGTCCTCGCGCGTTTCGATCCGGTCGAAGTCGTGCGGAACGACTACGACGACGCGCTCGCCGTCCGGTGTCCAGACCGGCTGGCTGACGCTGTAGTCGCGCGGCGTCACCGCTTCCGGCTCGCCCTCTTCGAAGGTGTCGAGCACGTACAGCCGCTTCGGCCGGTCACGCAGGAAACCGACGTTGTCGATGCGGTAGTCGAGCCGGGTGATCAGCCGCGGCGCCTCGGCGGCGGGCTCCGGCGTGCGCTCGTCGGCGTCCTCGGTGCCGTAGCGGCCCGGCTCGGCCTCCCGCGCGGTGAACGCGAGCCAGCGCGAATCCGGGGCCCACACCGGCGCGTCCGCGCCGAGGTGCAGCGACGTGAGCTTCCGGGATTCGCCGCCGTCGACGGGCATCACGTGCACCTGCGGGCTGCCCTCGGCGCCCTTGCCGTCTCCGGCGCGCAGGAACGCGACCCACCGCCCGTCCGGCGAGATCGCCGGAGCGGAATCGCGCGGACCTCGCGTCCACGGGGATTCGCCGCCGGACAGCGAGATCCGCCGGATCGCGCTGCGGTACTGGTCGGTTTCCAGGTCGGGACTGCTCACCGCGGCGAGCAGGAGGTCACCGCGCAGCGCGGGACGGCCGGGGACGGCGAGGACTTCGATGTCGGCAGGACGCATGCCGACGACCGTACCCGATCATTAGCAAGGCGAACGACCTATTTGACCTCGACCGCCCGCCGCTCGTCGCGCTTGGCCTTCGCCAGGCTCAGCACCGTGGTGACGGTCAGGACCACGACGATCACGCCGAGGGACATCCAGTTGCTGATGTCCAGCCAGTCCGGCGCGAGGTGGTACTCGTGCAGCGCGTGCACCACCAGCTTCGCGCCGATGAAGGCGAGGATCACCGCGAGCCCGTAGCTGAGGTAGACGAGCTTCGTGACCAGCCCGCCGAGCAGGAAGTACAGCTGCCGCAGGCCCATCAGCGCGAACGCGTTGGCGGTGAAGACCAGGAACGCCTCCTGGGTGATGCCGAAGATGGCCGGGATGGAGTCCACCGCGAACAGCAGGTCCGCCGAGCCGATCGCGACGATCACCAGCAGCATCGGGGTGATCTTGCGCTTGCCGTCTTCCTTCACCAGGTACTTGTGGCCGCGGTAGTCGTCGGTGACCGGGAACAGCTTGCGCACCCAGCGGGTGAGCGCGTTCTCGTGGTACTCCTCCTCGCCGCCGCCGTGGCCGCGCAGCATGCTGATCGCGGTCCACACGAGCACCGCGCCGAAGACGAAGAAGACCCAGACGAACTGGTTGATCAGCGCCGCGCCGACCGCGATGAACACGCTGCGCATGCCGAGCGCGAGCAGGATGCCGACGAGCAGCACGCGGTGCTGGTGGATCACGGGCACCTTGAACGAGGCCATGATGACCATGAAGATGAAGAGGTTGTCGACGCTCAGCGAGTACTCGGTGATGTACCCGGTGAAGAACTGGACCCCCGGGTCGTGCCCGGCGAAGAACCAGACGCCGGCTCCGAACAGGACGGCGCAGGCGATGTAGAAGATCACCCAGCGCGCGGCCTCGCCGGTGGTCACCTCGTGCGGCTTGTGGTCGACGATCACCAGGTCGATGGCGATCAGCGCGAGCAGCCCGCCGACTGTCGCGAACCACAGCCACAGGGGGACAGTCATCTCAGAAACCTCCGGATAGTGCGCAGCAGCAACTAACCGGAGGTCTCTCCCGCCGGTGCGAGACCGGCCGACGGTGCCGGGGACTTCGGCGAATGACTCGCCGGGTCACCGTGCTGACGACACCGCCGCGAAGGAATACTCCCCTCACAGCGCGTTCAGTCTGCCGGTTACGCGCTGCGAACGCCAGCCGGGGTTGCCTACGTCACCGGACCGGCCGTGTTTTCTTGCTCACTGCGAGCATCGGAAGGGTGAACCGGCGACTGTCCGGATTCGTCACCGGATGCCGGAATCGGCCCGTCCCGTCGAAGCCGGGCGGGTGAACCGTGTCTGATCTTTGTGAGGTCGCGTGCGCGTTCTCAGCGAAACCGTCATAACGTCGCGTCGTGCCCCGAATCCCGCTTCCCCGCAGCCGCGGCTCCCGGCTCGCTGCCGTCGCCGCCGTGGTGCTGGTCGCCGCTGCCGCGGTGACTGTCTGGGCGACCCGCGACCGCGGCCCCGCGCCGGTCCGGACCCAGGACGCCTTCGTGTCGATGCCCGCTGGACCCGGTTCCCCCGATCAGGTCCGGATCGACACCACGACCTACTACCCCGAACACACGCCCGCGCCCGCGGTGCTGCTCGCGCACGGCTTCGGCGGCGACAAGTCCAGTGTGGACCCGCAGGCGCGCGAGCTGGCCCAGCGCGGGTTCGTGGTGCTCGCCTGGTCCGCGCGCGGATTCGGGCACAGCACCGGCAAGATCGGGCTGAACGATCCCGACGGCGAGGTCGCCGACGCGCGGCGGCTGGTCGACCGGCTGGCGGCGAGCCACGACGTGGCGACCGGCTCCGACGGCGCGCCCGAAATCGGCGTGACCGGGGCGTCCTACGGCGGTTCGCTTTCGCTGCTGCTCGCCGGGACGGACCACCGGGTGCGCGCGCTCGCGCCGGTGATCACCTACAACGACCTCGGCCAGGCGCTCGTACCTAACGCCGCGGCGGCGACCGCTCCGTCGGCCAAGACTCCGGCCGCTGGCGCGTTCTCCCCCGACGGCGTCTTCAAGAAGAGCTGGGCGGGCATCTTCTTCTCCGCCGGGTCGGGCGCGGCCGCGGCGAGCACACCGTCCGCCGAAGCGCCCGAAGCGGGACAGAAGACCAACGACAACGGCAGCACCGCGGGGAACAGCGGGGGCACCGTGCCGCAAGCCGCCGCGCCACCGGCCGGAGCACGAGCGGAGCGGCCGTCCGCCGATCCGTGCGGCCGGTTCACCGCGGCGGTGTGCAAGGCGTACGCGGAACTGGCGACCACCGGCAAGGCCAGTCCGGAGACGGTCGCGCTGCTGCACCGGGTGTCCCCCTCGTCAGTCACCGGGAAGATCACCGCGCCGACGCTGCTCGTGCAGGGCGAGAGCGACACGCTGTTCGGACTCGACCAGTCCGACGCCACCGCCCGGCAAATCACCGCGGCGGGCGGATCGGTGCGCACGATCTGGTACACCGGCGGGCACGACGGCGGCATCCCCGGACCGCAGCTGCGCGCGAAGATCGGCGACTTCCTGTGGTCGTCGCTCACCGGACAGGGCGACCCGGGCCGCGGATTCAGCTACGACGTCCAAGGCACGTTGCGCGCCAACGGAACCCCGTCGGTGCGGACGGTCAACGCCGCCGCCTACCCCGGGCTCGCCGGCGCGGGAACCGAGCGGAAACAGGTGGCGCTCAGCGGTCCGGCGCAGCCGATCGTGCGGCCGGCGGGAGCGAATCCGGCGGCGGTGAGCGGGATTCCCGGGCTGAACGGGCTCGCCTCCAGCACTGCCCGGCTGGCTCCGCTGTTCAGCAGCGACCCGCCGGGGCAGGCCGCGCAGTTCGGCACCGCGCCGTTCGACAGCCAGGTACTGCTGTCCGGTTCGAGCACGGTCCGGCTGCGGGTCGCGGCCGATCCGGCGCATCCGCAGCCGGAAGCGGTGCTGTTCGCGAAGCTGTACGACGTCGGGCAGGACGGCACCCGCGTGCTGCCCGCGAACGCGGTCGCGCCGTTCCGGGTCACTGGGCTGCCCGCGGACGGCACGCCGGTCGACGTCACGGTGACGCTGCCCGGTGTCGTGCGGCCGATCGACTCCGGGCATTCGCTGCGACTCGTCGTCGGCACGACGGATCAGGCGTATTCGGTGCCGGCGCAGCCGGGAGTGTTCCGGGTCGAGCTCGCGCCGGGAGCCGGGCTCGCTGTCCCGGTGGTGCCCGGTGCTTCGGTCGGCGCTCCGCTGCCGGTCGGGCAGCTGATCGGCATCGGCGCGACGCTGCTGGTCGCGATCGCGGCCATGGCGGTCGCGGCGATCCGCCGTCGCCGGGCGCACGACGTCGATCCGGAACTCGCGAACACTCCCCTGGTGATCAAGGGGCTGCGCAAGCAGTACGCGGGCGGGTTCACCGCTGTGCGGGACCTGTCGTTCCGCGTCGAGCCGGGCCAGGTGCTCGGCCTGCTCGGCCCGAACGGCGCCGGCAAGACGACCACGCTGCGGATGCTGATGGGCCTGATCACGCCGACCGCGGGCGAGATCCGCGTGTTCGGCCACCGGATCGCGCCCGGCGCGCCGGTGCTGTCGCGGATCGGGTCGTTCGTCGAGGGGTCCGGGTTCCTGCCGCATCTGTCCGGCAAGGCGAACCTGGAGCTGTACTGGGCGGCGACCGGGCGGCCTGCCGAGAAGGCGCATTTCACCGAGGCGCTGGAGATCGCCGGGCTCGGCGACGCGGTGCACCGGCGGGTGAAGACCTACAGCCAGGGCATGCGGCAGCGGCTCGCGATCGCGCAGGCGATGCTCGGGCTGCCGGAGCTGATGGTGCTCGACGAACCGACCAACGGGCTCGACCCGCCGCAGATCCACCAGATGCGCGAAGTCCTGCAGCGCTACGCCGCCACCGGGCGCACCGTCGTCGTCTCGAGCCATCTGCTGGCCGAGGTCGAGCAGACGTGTTCGCACGTGGTGGTCATGCACCGCGGGAGGCTCGTCGCCTCGGGCGAGGTCGGCGAGCTGGCGGCCTCGAGCGGCGAGGCCACGTTCCGGGTCGGCGACCCGGCGGCGGCCGCCGCGGCGCTCAAGAGCCTCGGCGGGGTGTCGGACATCGAAACGGACGGCGATCTGGTGCACGCGAATCTCGACGGGCTGCCGCGCGCCGACGCGGTGGCGGCGCTCGTGCGCGCCGGGGTCGCGGTGGAGCAGGCCGGGCCGCGGCGCCGGCTCGAAGACGCGTTCCTGCAGCTGGTGGGAGAGGATTCATGAGCGAGGCCAACGCCTCCGGCGGAGTGCACACCGACCCGGCCGCGCCGCGGGAACTGAGCGAACCGGCCACCAGCCCGCGCCGCCGTCTCGAAGACCCGTTCCAGCAGCTCGTCGGAGAAAACTCATGAACGACACCAACGGCTCCGGCGGAGTCCACACCGACCCGGCCGCCCTGCGGGAACTGAGCGAACTGGCCACGGCGGAACCGGCCGAGGTCGGCCCGGACGGCGCGGTGGCGGGCTATCGCGCCGACCGGACGCTGCGGCTGGGCGTGGAGCTGAAACGGCAGCTGCGCCGCAGGCGGACCCAGCTGGTGCTGGCCTTCGTCGCGGTGCTGCCGTTCATCCTCGTGGTGGCGTTCCAGATCGGGCAGTCCAGCCCGAACCGCCGTTCCGGCGGGTTCGTGGACCTCGCGACGGCGAGCGCGCCGAACTTCGTGGTGCTCGCGTTCTTCGTGTCCGGCACGTTCCTGCTGCCGATGATCGTCGCGCTGTTCTTCGGCGACACGATCGCGAGCGAATCGTCGTGGTCGAGCCTCAAGTACCTGCTGGCGATCCCGGTGCCGCGGCACCGGCTGCTGCGGCAGAAGGCCGCGGTGTCCGGGCTGCTGTCGATCGCCGCGCTGGTGCTGCTGCCCGTGGTTTCGCTGCTGGTCGGCATCATCTGGTACGGCGCGGGCGACGCGATCAGCCCCACCGGCGACGCGGTCAGCTTCGGCGACAGCCTGCTGGCGCTGCTGATGTCCACCGCGTACATCGTGGTGCAACTGGCCTGGGTCGCCGGACTCGCGCTGCTGCTGAGCGTTTCGACGGAGGCGCCGCTGGGCGCGGTCGGCGGGACGGTGCTGGTGGCGATCCTGTCGCAGATCCTCGACCAGATCACCGCTTTGGAGGGCTTGCGGAACTATCTCCCGACGCACTATTCGTTCGCCTGGATCGACTTGATCTCCACTGACATCGACTGGACGAACCTGGCCAGCGGGGTGCTGTCGTCGGTCATCTACACGACGGTGTTCCTGCTGCTGGCGGGCCGCCGGTTCGCACGCAAGGACGTCACCAGCTGAGCCGGATGTCCGGTACGGTTCGGCGCGTGACGATCCACCTCGAACTCGATGCCGGCGTCGCACTCGTGACCCTCGACCACGGGCGCGGCAACACCCTCGACACCGCCACCTGCAAAGAGCTGGTGATCAGACTCGAAGAGGCCGACGCGGCCGGGGCGCGCGCGGTCGTGCTCACCGGATCCGGCGACATGTTCTCCGCCGGAGTGGACCTGCTGGCGATCGACGAGGGCGGCGCGCGCTACGTCAGCGATTTCCTGCCCGCGCTGTCGGACGCGTTCCTGGCCGTTTTCGGCTTCCCGCGCCCGGTGGTGGCGGCGGTGAACGGCCACGCCATCGCGGGCGGCATGGTCCTGGCGGCGGCGTGCGACCACCGGATCGCCGCGGACGGCCCCGGCCGCATCGGCGTGACGGAACTGCTGGTGGGCGTGCCGTTCCCGTTGTCGGCGCTGGAAATCCTGCGCTGCGCCTACGGGACGACCCCGCTGCCGTCGCTGATCTACAGCGGCGCGACGGTCACCATGGCCGATGCCCTCCCCCGCGGCCTGGTCGACGAGGTCGTGGCGGGCGAGGACGTGCTCACCAGGGCGCGCGAATTGGCCGCCCGGCTCGGCGAACTGCCCGCGGAGGCGTTCGCGCACACGAAGCAGCAGCTGCGGCAGCCGTACCACCAGCGGATCGCGGAGAACCGCGTGTCCGACGACGCGCAGGTGGAACGGCTGTGGCGATCGGAACCGGCGCTGGCGGCGGTGAAGGCGTACGTGGAGAAGGTGTTGAAGCACTGACCGTCCGCGCGGCTCGCTCGCGAGAGATCGAGAGACTTTCTTGCCCCGGCTTCTGCCCGCACACCCATTGCTTCGGACGCATGTTTCTGTGAAAGTCGAAGCGAGGGTCCGGGAACCGGGGGTGCCTCAGTTCGGAGCGCACCCCCGGGCCGGGGGTCCGTTTCCCGGTCCGAGTGGTCGTCAGCTCTCCAGTTTGACCAGCTCCAGGTCGGTGTGCGGGAAGTCGTCGCCGATGCAGAGCAGCGGTTCTCCGGCGATTTTGGCGGTGGCGTAGCTGTAGCAGTCGCCGAGATTCAGCTTCGCCGGATGACGGCCCTTCCCGAACTGGCTGAAAGCATCGGTGGCGATCTCGCTGTGTTCCTCGGTGAAGGGGACGACCGCGATGTGGTTGTCCTGCATGAACCGGGCCAGGGCAAGCCTCCCCCGGGAACCGAGCCGCACGGTCAGGACGACGCCTACCTCCACCAAGGTCGGCGCGCCGATTTTCGGCGCGGTTGCCTCGGCGAGGCGCTCTTCGAGCAGATCGTGGCCCGGCTCGCGCAGGAGAATCGCGACGATCGCGGAACTGTCGATGATCACACGCCACCCGGCCCGAACCCGAGAATGTCTTCCCACTCCTCCTTGGAGATCGGCTTTCCCAGTTCCTCGGGTGGAATGAGCGGCCAGATCTCCTCCTCGAGCACCCGGCGCATCTGCTTTAGCCGTTGCTCGGCGTTCTCGTGCTTGCGCAACTGGTCCCGGCGCAGCTGGAGAGCCTCGCGGACCGCGCCGGTCTTCGTGGTGCCGGTCAGTTCGGCCACCTCGGCCGCCAGACGCTCCGCGTCCGGGTCCTTGATGTTCATCGCCATGGAGTAATGGTACCGGAGATGGTGTAGTTATTTGATCCCGGCCGCGTCCATCCCCCGCAGTTCCTTCTTCAAGTCGGCGACCTCGTCGCGCAGCCGGGCGGCCAGTTCGAACTGCAGGTCGCGGGCGGCCTGCATCATCTGGTCGGTCATCTGCTGGATCAGGTCGGCCAATTCGGCACGCGGCATCGCCGACACGTTCTTGTCGGTCAACATGCCCGAGCTGCGGACGCGGTCGCCCTGTTCCGGCTTCTTGCCGCGGGAGGCGTTGCGGCCCGAGCCGCCGACCGCGACGGCCTCGTCCGAGTCTTCGGCTTCGTGGTAGACGCGGTCGAGGATGTCGGCGATCTTCTTGCGCAGCGGCTGCGGGTCGAGGCCGCGCTCCTCGTTGTAGGCGACCTGCTTGGCGCGGCGGCGGTCGGTCTCGTCGATCGCGTACTTCATCGAGTCGGTGATCTTGTCCGCGTACATGTGGACCTCGCCGGACACGTTCCGCGCCGCGCGGCCGATGGTCTGGATCAGCGACGTGCCGCTGCGCAGGAAGCCCTCCTTGTCCGCGTCGAGGATCGCGACCAGCGACACCTCGGGCAGGTCGAGACCCTCGCGCAGCAGGTTGATGCCGACCAGGACGTCGTAGTCGCCCGCGCGCAGCTGGCGCAGCAGCTCGACCCGGCGCAGCGTGTCGACCTCCGAGTGCAGGTACCGGACGCGGATGCCCAGCTCCAGCAAGTAGTCGGTGAGGTCCTCAGCCATCTTCTTGGTGAGCGTGGTGACCAGGACGCGCTCGTCCTTCTCCGCGCGCTCGCGGATTTCGTGCACCAGGTCGTCGATCTGGCCCTCGGTGGGCTTCACGACCACCTTCGGGTCGACCAGGCCGGTGGGCCGGATGACCTGCTCGACGAACTCGCCGCCGGTCTGGCCCATCTCGTACGGGCCGGGCGTCGCCGACAGGTACACCGTCTGCCCGATCCGGTCGGAAAACTCCTCCCAGGTCAGCGGCCGGTTGTCGACCGCGCTGGGCAGCCGGAACCCGTAGTCGACGAGGTTGCGCTTGCGGCTCATGTCGCCCTCGTACATGCCGCCGATCTGCGGCACCGTCTGGTGCGATTCGTCGATGACCAGCAGGAAGTCTTCCGGGAAGTAGTCGATCAGCGTGGCGGGCGCGGAGCCGGGGCCGCGGCCGTCGATGTGCCGCGAGTAGTTCTCGATGCCGGAGCAGAAGCCGACCTGGCGCATCATCTCGATGTCGTAGGCGGTGCGCATGCGGAGCCGCTGCGCCTCCAGCAGCTTGCCCTGCTTCTCCAGCTCGGCCAGGCGTTCCTCCAGTTCGGCCTCGATGCCGCGGATCGCCTTCTCCATCCGCTCCGGCCCGGCGACGTAGTGCGTGGCCGGGAAGATCCGGACCTCGTCGACCTCGCGCACGATGTCGCCGGTCAGCGGGTGCAGGTAGTACAGCTTGTCGATCTCGTCGCCGAAGAACTCGACGCGGATCGCCAGCTCCTCGTACGCCGGGATGATCTCGACCGTGTCGCCGCGGACGCGGAACGTGCCGCGCGCGAAGGCGATGTCGTTGCGCGAGTACTGCACGTCGACCAGCGCGCGCAGCAGCACGTCGCGCTCCACCGTGGCGCCGACCTCCAGCTTCGTGGACCGGTCGAGGTACGACTGCGGTGTGCCCAGGCCGTAGATGCAGGACACCGACGCGACCACGATGACGTCGCGCCGCGAGAGCAGATTCATCGTGGCGGAGTGGCGCAGCCGTTCGACGTCGTCGTTGATCGACGAGTCCTTCTCGATGTAGGTGTCCGTCTGCGCGATGTACGCCTCGGGCTGGTAGTAGTCGTAGTAGCTGACGAAGTATTCGACCGCGTTGTGCGGGAACAGCTCGCGCAGCTCGTTCGCCAGCTGCGCGGCCAGCGTCTTGTTCGGGGCCATCACCAGCGTGGGCCGCTGGACGCGCTCGATCAGCCACGCGGTGGTGGCCGATTTGCCGGTGCCGGTGGCGCCGAGCAGCACGACGTCTTTCTCGCCCGCCTTGATCCGGCGTTCGAGCTCGTCGATGGCCGCCGGCTGGTCTCCGGCGGGCTGGTACTCGCTGACGACCTCGAACCGGCCGCCGGCGCGAGGCACCTCGGAGACCGGGCGGAAGTCGGACTGGGCGAGGACGGGGTGTTCGGTTGCGAAAGCCACGGGAACCAGGGTAGGCCGCGGCACCGACAATTTCCGCGACGGCCGCCTTGAGCTGGGGATCCGGCACTCTTCCGGGCAGCCTCACGGGCTTCTGGCGTGGGTGCGCGGACCGGGACGGCGGCTGGGCGGTCTTCCTCAGCAGCTGCAGCAGTCGCATCCGTCGCAGCAGCTGCAGCAATCGCAATCGCAGCCGTTGCAGCAGTCGCAGTCGCAACCGGCGCTGTTCGGTTTGCCGCTCCACGGGCCGGGGTACGGGTCGCGGCAGCAGAACTGGCAGGAGCAGCACATGTACGTCGCGATCGCGCAGCCCGCGAAGAAGTTCCGGCGCTCCGGCGGGACCACGAATTTCGGCACCCAGCAGCCGCCGCCCTTGCCGTCCAGCGAACCCCGGTCCTCCGGCGGTTCGGGGCCGTCCGGACCGCCAGGTCCACCCGGCCCACCCGGGCCGCCAGGCCCCGCAGGTCCGCCCGGGCCGCCGGGACCGGGCATTCCGGCAGGTCCGTGCCCAGGAACCGGAGCGCCGTAGCCCGGCGGCGGCCCGTACCCGGGCATCCCCGGCTGCCCTCCCTGCCCAGGCGCGCCGATCCCCGGCCCGTACGGCGACTGCTGCGGCGTCGGCCCCGGCCCGATCCACCCCGGAGGCGGCTGCTGCCCGTGCAAATGGTGATGTCCGAACGCCCGCCGCACCGCCTGCCTCAGCTCGTGCACCAGCAACGCGTGCACCAACGCCGAGTCAGTGAACTCCGCCTCGCGCAACGCAAGCTCCACCCCGAGCACCGCGTCCGAGCACAACCGGTGTGCCTCGTCCAGCGCGGTCCCCGTGGCCAGCAGCGGATTCCACGAACCGGACGCGGCATCCGAAGCCAGGTCCTCGACCGCGTCGAGCAGGTGCGCCACGCGGCCGAACAGCCGGCCGGCCTCGGCGAGCGGCGCGCGGTTGCCGGGGCGTCCGGCGAGCACCGCAGTCTGCGCGAACGCGGCGGACGACGCCAGCTCGGCCGGTTCGGTCGCCAGCAGCGGCGAGTCTCCGGAGCGGATGGCGCGTTCCAGCTCGCCTTGCCTGCCGACCGCTTCGGTCAGCACCGCGGTGTCGAAACCGATGCCCGCGCCCGTCCGGCCGCCTTGCGCGGCCCAGCGGCGCGCGACGAGCCGGGCCGCGCCCGCGACCGGACGCCGGGCGAAAGCGCCGTCCCGGTCGGCGACGTGGTCGTCGACCTTCGCCGAAGCCAGCACCAGCGACACCGCCGCGGCGAGCTGCGCACCCCCGCCGACCGCGACCGACGCCGACCGCATCGACCGCAGCGGACACGGTCCCGCGGCGCGCCGGGGTCCGCTCGGCGTCTGCGCTTCGACCAGCGCCGACACGATCAGCGCGTCGTAGTTCGTCACGACGCGGGCGAACTGCCCGTGCTGATCGCGCAGCGCCAGGCACAGGCCGCACAGGTGCGCCATCCATTCCGCGTGCAGCCGCCCGGCCAGCCGATGCCGGCAGGGTCTGATGATCCCGAACAACCGAGTGTCCCCCCAGAGAACCGAATGACCGGGGAACCTTAACCCGCCCGGCCCGGCCCCTAACCCGGGTTCCGGTGATTCTCGCGGACGGCACGGGCAGGGCAGGATGGGCGGATGACCGATCTGCACCCGCCGAAGGTCGAGACGTTCGACCCGGCCGCCCGCGTGAACATCGACAACAAGGGCATCCGCCGCGACGTGGAGGAGTTCCGCGAGGAGCCGTTCGGCCTGTACCTGGCACGCCCGGCGCCGGGGCGGGCGCAGTTCCACTACCTCGAGTCCTGGCTGCTGCCGGAGCTGGGGCTGCGGATCACCGATTTCTGGTTCAGCCCCGGCCACGAACGCGACCAGGACTTCTACCTCGACGTGGTGCGCGTGCACCGCGACGGCCCGCGCTGGGTCGCCACCGACCTCTACCTCGACCTGGTGCTCAAGGACAAGCTCTCGGTCCGGGTAATCGACACCGACGAGCTGCTCGCCGCCGTCGCCGGAAACCTGCTGTCGGAGAAGGAAGGCGAGTACGCGCTCGAAGTCGCCTACGCCGCCGTCGAGGGGCTCGCCGCGCACGGTTACGACCTCGCCGCCTGGCTGTCCACAAAGGACATGACGCTCGGCTGGCGCAGGCATCCCTAGCCGCGGACGGGGGAATTCCCCACCCCGCCCGGCGGTCAGCCGGATTACCCGCGGCGGTTCGCCCGGCCACGATCAGCGGCATGGAACGAACCGCGAACCAGGTGACGCTCGACCTCGTCTGCGCGCTCTATCACGAGCACGCCGAAGCGTTGCGCGCCGCGAAGGACGCCCAGCGCGCGCACCGCCGCGCGCATCCGGCGATGAAAACGCAGCTGGACGACGTCGAGGCAGAGATCACCTACCTGCTCCTGCGGCATCTGCGCCCGGAGAAAGTCATGGAGATCGGCTCGCTGCACGGCTGGTCCACGAGCTGGCTTCTGCGCGCGCTCGCCGACAACGGCACCGGCAGGCTGACCACGATCGATCTCATCGGGAACGCCACCCAGACCGTCCCTCACACGCTGGCCAAGGGCCGCTGGGAGTTCCGCCAGGGCGATGCGCGCACACTCGACGGCGATTGGCTGTCCGATGTGGACTATCTGTTCATCGACGCGGACCACGGCGCGCGCTTCGCGAGGTGGTACCTCTCCGAGGTCTTCCCGAAGATCGACGCCGCGGTGAGCGTGCATGACGTGTTCCACCGCGCTACCCCGCTGCCGTTCACGGAAGGCACCGAAGTGGTGCGCTGGCTGGGAAAGACGCAAACTCCGTACTTCACCGCGGCCCGCGCGAGAGCGAAGCACGCGTACGCTTGCCTTAACGAACTGAGGCGAGAGCTCGGCGTCGACGGCATCGTGCACACCGGGCGCGACAACCCGATGATCTACTTCCGCATCCACCGATCGGTGGATGCGCGGCTTACAGCCGGTGGACCGGAAGTCGCGCCGTTCCGCTGATCCGATCGGCCCCTCCAGCCGGAATTCTCGAAGACAGCAATCGCTGATTCGAGAGGGGACGGCAGGCCATGCCGGTCATCGAGGTGCGCAACCTCAGGAAACGCTACCGCCGCACAACGGCGGTGGAAGACGTTTCGTTCACCGTGGAGCAGGGCGAGATCTTCGGGATCCTCGGCCCCAACGGCGCGGGCAAGACCACCACGGTGGAATGCGTCGAAGGCTTGCGCTCCCCCGACGGCGGCACCGTTTCGGTGCTCGGGCTCGACCCGCAGCGCGACGTCCGGGAATTGCGCCAGCGCCTCGGCGTCCAGTTGCAGGAGAGCCGGCTGCCCGACCGGCTGCGCGTCGCCGAGGTGCTCGACCTGTTCGCCGCGATGTACCGCACGCCGGCGGATCCGGAGCGGCTGATGGGGCTGCTCGGGCTCACCGAACAGCGGAACACCTTCTACCGCAAGCTTTCCGGCGGCCAGCAGCAGCGCGTGTCGATCGCGCTCGCGCTGATCGGCAGCCCCGAGGTGGTGGTGCTCGACGAGCTGACCACCGGTCTCGACCCGCAGGCCCGCCGCGACACCTGGGACCTCGTCGAAGCCGTCCGCGCCGAGGGCGTGACGGTCGTGCTCGTCACGCATTTCATGGAGGAAGCGGAACGGCTCTGCGACCGGATCGCGGTGATCGACTCCGGGCGCGTCGTCGCGATCGACACTCCGGCGGGGCTGGTCGGGCGGGTCGGCGGGAAACAGCGCATCCGGTTCCGCCCGTCCGCGCCGGTCGATCCGCGGGAGCTGGCCGGGCTGCCGGACGTGCTCAAGGCCGAACGCAGCGGCGCGCACCTGGTGGTGACCGGGGGCGCCGGTGCGCTGCAGGCGGTGACGTCGTTCCTCGCCCGCGCCGACGTGGTGGCGGGCGAGCTGCGGGTGGAACAGGCCAGTCTCGACGACGCCTTCGTCGCGCTGACCGGCCGGAAACTGGACTGAGGGGGAACCGGAAGTGTTGTCGAAGCTGACCGCCGCCGAGGCGAAGATCTTCCTCCGCGACCCGGGCGCGCCCGCCGTGGTGCTCGGGATCCCGCTGGCGTTGCTGCTGGTGTTCGGGCTGATGCCGGGTTCACGCGAGCCGAGCGCCCAATACGGCGGCCAATCGTCGCTGGCCACGGTGATCGCGCCGATGGCGGTGGCTTTGCTGCTCGGAATGCTCGCGGTGTACATGCTGCCGGGCGCGATGGCCGCGCACCGGGAGAAGGGCGTGCTCAAACGGCTGGCGGCGAGCCCGATGTCGCCGTCGCGGCTGCTCGCCGCGCAACTGCTGGTGAACCTCGCCGTCGCCGTGGTCGCGATCGTGCTCGTCGTGGGGGTGGGCACGATCGCGCTCGGCATGGCTCTGCCGAAGAATCCGGGCGGCTTCCTCGCGGTCACGCTGCTCGGCGCGGTGTCGCTGTTCTCGGTGGGCACCCTGCTCGCCGCGTTCGTCCCGAGCACCCGCGCGGCGAACGGGATCGGCGCGGCGGTGTTCTTCCCGATGCTCGCGCTCGGCGGCGTCTGGGTGCCGAAGGAACAGCTGCCGCCGGTGCTGCAGCACATCGCTGACCTCCTGCCGCTCGGCGCGACGCTCGGCAGCCTGCGCGAAACCGCCGCCGGACACGCACCGCAATGGCTGCCGATGGTGGCCCTCGCAGTCGTCACCATCGTCTGTTCGACGCTCGCCGCCCGATTCTTCCGGTGGGAGTGAGCGCGATGACTACCGCACAAGAAGAAAGCACGACGACCCGCTCAGCCGCACCGTTCGCCCGGACGCCCGTGTTCGGCATCGCCGCGCTGCTCGCGGTGCCGTTGGCGCTCACCGCGAACAACTACGGCTACTTCGGCGACGAGCTGTACTTCCTCGCCGCCGGACGGCATCTGGCCTGGGGTTATGTGGACCAGCCGCCGCTGCTCCCGCTGCTGGCCCGCGCGATGGACACGATCGCGCCCGGATCGCTCTTCGTCCTGCGGCTCCCGGCGATGCTGGCGATGCTCGCCGGGGTCGTGTTCGCCGCGCTCATCGCCCGCGAACTCGGCGGCCGGACCCGCGCGCAGGCGATCACCGCCGCGGCCTTCGCCACCTGTACGCAGTTCGTCGCCAGCGGCCACTACCTCGCGACGTCGACCCTGGATCCGTTCCTCTGGACCGTTCTGCTCTGGCTGCTCGTCCGCTGGATCCGCACCCGGCGCGACGGCCTGCTCCTGTGGGCCGGAGTCGTCACCGCGCTCGCGCTGTACGTGAAGTTCCTGATCGGCGGCTTCTGGATCGTCGCCGGGATCGCGCTGCTGATCTGCGGTCCGCGAGAACTGCTGCGCCGTCCGCTGCTGTGGCCCGGTGCCGCGATCGCCGCGCTGGCGCTCGTCCCGACGCTGGTGTGGCAGGCCCGGCACGGTTGGCCGCAGCTCAGCATGGGCGCGGCGATCTCGAACGAGGTCGGCGAGACCTGGGGCGGGCGGCTGGCCTGGCTTCCGCAGGTGATGCTGCTCGTGGGGGTTCCGGTCGGACTCGTGCTGCTGGGCTACGGCCTGTGGCGGCTGCTGCGTTCGCCGCGGCTGCGGCCCTACCGTTTTCTCGCCTGGACCACGCTCGCGCTCGCGGTGGTATTCGTCGCGGTCAACGGCCGGTCGTACTACATCGTGGGCATGTTCGCGCCGTGCTGGGCGGCCGCCGCGGTGGAACTCGAAAACGGGCAGGCGTCCCGGTGGTGGCGCTGGATCCCGACCTGGCCGGTCTACGTGCTTTCCGCGCTGCTGATGCTGCCTTCCGCCCTGCCGGTGTGGCCGCACGCGTGGATCGAGACGAACCCGTCGCTGCCGACTCCGGGCTTCTCGTTCGCCGAGGTCGGCTGGCCGGAAGGAGCGCAGTCGGTCGCCAAGGCGTTCCATCGCGTGCCCGACCCGGCACACACCGCGATCGTCGGCGAGACGTACTGGACCGCGAGCGCGCTCGACCGCTACGGCCCGGACCTGGGCCTGCCCGAGCCGACCAGCCCCAACCGCGGGTACGCGACGCTGGCCGTCCCGCCCGATTCGACGCGTGACGTCCTGTTCGTCGGGGCCGATCCCCGGCCGCTGCTCGGGCACTTCGCCCATCTCGCGCCGGTCGGCACGGTGACGACCGGCGAAGCGAAGCCGAGTGTGTTCGACGGCACCCCGATGTGGCTGGCCACCGCGAGACTCCAGCCGTGGGCGGAGATCTGGCCCAAGCTGGCGAACACCGGGGCCTGACCGGCCGCACCCGCCGTAGGACGGTGCCAGGCCTCGCCCGTAGGGTGCGGGCGAGGCCAGCCCCCGATCCGCCGACAGGGAGCAGGATGGATGCCGTGACCACGGCCACCGCACCGAGCACGCCGGACCGCGCGCTCGCCGGGTTCGCTCGGCGGCCGGTCTTCCTGCTCGCCGCGGGGACCGCCGCCGTACTCCTCGCCACCGCCGGCCGCTACGGCTACTTCGGCGACGAGCTGTACTTCCTCGCCGCGGGCAAACACCTCGCGTGGGGATACGCGGACCAGCCGCCGGTGCTGCCGTTCCTCGCCTGGCTGGCGAACTCGATCGCGCCGGGCTCGCTCGTCGTGTTCCGGATCCCGGCGATCCTGGCGACCGCGGCGGGCGTCGTCTTCACCGCGCTCATCGCCCGCGAAATGGGCGGCCAGCGCAAGGCGCAGACGCGCGCGGCCGCGGCGTACGCGATCTGCGGGCAGTTCGTCGGCAGCGGCCACTACCTCGCGACGTCCACTGTGGACCCTCTGCTGTGGACGATCGTGCTGTGGCTGCTGGTGCGCTGGATCCGCACCCGCGACGACAACCTGCTGCTGTGGCTCGGCGTCGCGACGGCGGTCGGGCTGAACGTGAAGTTCCTGCTCGGCGGGTTCTGGGCGGTCACCGCGCTCACCGCGCTCGTGTTCGGGCCTCGCGACCTGCTGCGCCGCCCCAAGCTGTGGCTGGGCGCCGGGATCGCTGCCCTCGCGTGCGTACCGACGTTGCTCTGGCAGGCCGCGAACGGCTGGCCCCAGCTCGGCATGGGCGACGCGGTCTCGCGCGAAGTCGAGGAAGCGGGCGGCCGAGCGATGTTCGTGCCCGCACTGCTCGCCGGAGCCGGTCTGGTCATCGGTGCGCTGGGCGTGTTGTACGGACTGGCTGTGCTGCTGGGCAGCGCTCGGCTGCGCGCGTACCGGTTCCTCGGCTGGACCGCGCTCGGCGTCTTCGCGATCTTCCTGATCGGCAATGGCCGGTTCTATTACGCCGCAGGCACTTTCGGCCTGCTGTGGGCAGCCGCCGCGGTGCATCTGCAGGACCGGCGGCCCGCGTTGTGGTGGCGATGGGTGCCGACGTGGCCGATGTTCGTCCTGTCCGCGCTCTACAGCCTCCCCTACGCGCTTCCGGTGTGGCCGGAGCAATGGCTGGTCGAACATCCGACCGCGCCGCGCCCGGCGTACGCGATGGAGGAATACGGCTGGCCGGATCTGGCGGCCTCCGTCGCCAAGCAGTACCGCGCGCTGCCGCCGGAAGAACGGGCCCGCACCGCGCTAGTCACCGGCGGGTACTGGCAGGCTGGCGCGCTCGGCCGATACGGACCTGAGCAAGGCTTGCCGGAGGCGTACAGCGCCAGCCGCGGCTTCTGGTACTTCGGGCGGCCCGACGACAAGGCGGACACCGTGCTGTTCGTCGGCCGCGAACCGGCGAAGCTGGCGGCGCACTTCCGTTCCGCACGTGTCGTCGGCGAGGTCGACAACCGGCTCGGCGTCCCGAATTCCAGCCTGCACATGCCGATCTGGCTGCTCGACGGGCGGATCGGCGGGTGGGCCGAGATCTGGCCGCGGCTGAAAGACCTCAAGGCGTGAGACTCGAGGACGTCCGCGACGTCAAACTCGACTGGCGGGGTTCGCTGATGCCCCCGGCCACGCCCGATCCGGACGATCCTCCCGTGCGGTGGCACCGGTGGTTCACCCGGACCGAGACCGCGATCGCGTGGCTTCTGCTGATCGTTCCGACGCTGCTGAGCGCGCTGCACGGGGACCAGACCGCCGGACACCGGACCACCACCCTGCTGCTCGCCGCCGGGGCCGCGGTGTGGCTGGGGCTGACCACCGTCGCCCTGGGCGCGAAACTGCGCGACCATCCGGTCGCCGCGGCCGCGATGTTCGCCGGGGTCGTCACGTTCGGCGCGATTCTCCAAGCCCGGGACACGTATTTCATCATCTTCATGGTCTACGGGTTCTTCGCGGCGATGCGGATGAAGCCGATGCCGGTCGCGGTGCTCGGCGTCGGCATCACCTCGCTGCTGATCAACACCATGACACTGGGCGGCCCGATCCACGCGCTTTCGGTGTCGCCGGGGATCTGGGGCACGGTGGTGGTCGTGCAGACCACGGCGATCGGCGGGGGCGGCGCGCTCTTCGCCGCGGTGGGCAGGCAAAACCTGGAACGCAAGAAGGCGCTTGAGCGGCTGGCCGCCGCCGAGGCGGAGAACCGCGGGCTGCAGCGGCAGTTGCTCGCGCAGGCGCGCGAGGCGGGCGTGCTCGACGAGCGGCAGCGGCTGAGCCAGGAAATCCACGACACGCTCGCCCAGGGGTTCACCGGGATCATCACCCAGCTCGAAGCCGCCGCGCAGGCCCGCGGCGACGCGGCGGAATGGGAACGCCACCTCGCCGCGGCGACCCAGCTGGCCCGGGAAAACCTCACCGCGGCCCGGCGTTCGGTCGCCGCGCTGCACCCGGAACCGCTCGAAACCGCGACGCTGCCCGAAGCGCTCGCCGAGGTCGTCCGGCTGTGGAGCGAGCGCACCGGGGTGCCCGCGGAGTTCTCGGCCACCGGGACCGCCGTCCCGCTGCATCCGGAGCTGGAGGCCACCCTGCTGCGGATCACCCAGGAAGCACTGTCCAATGTGGCCAGACACGCGCGGGCCGGCCGAGCCGGGATCACCCTGTCGTACATGGGCGACGAGGTGACGCTCGACGCGCGCGACGACGGCGTCGGCTTCGACCCGGCGCATCCGCCCGCCCCGCCGTCGGCCGAAGGCGGCCACGGCCTGCCCGGCATGCGGCGGCGCGCGGAACGGCTCGCCGGCACCCTGCACGTCGAGTCCGAACCGGGCGGCGGCACCGCGATCTCGGTGCGCCTGCCCGCGATCCCGGCTGCGACACTGGATCCGACCGAGGGGGACTCATGACCATCACGCTGCTCATCGCCGACGACCACCCGATCGTCCGGGACGGCCTGCGCGGCATCTTCACCGGCGAGCGCGGCTTCGAGGTGCTGGGCGAGGCCGCGCACGGGGCGGAGGCGGTCACGCTCGCCGAAGCCCTGCGCCCGGATGTCGTGCTGATGGACCTGCGCATGCCCGGCACCGACGGCGTCGCCGCGATCACCGAACTCGCCCGCCTCGGCAACCCGGCCCGAGTGCTCGTGCTGACCACCTACGACACGGATTCCGACGTGCTGCCCGCGATCGAGGCGGGCGCGACCGGGTACCTGCTGAAGGATTCGCCGCGCGAGGAACTGTTCCGCGCCGTGCGCGCCGCCGCCCGCGGCGAGGCGGTCCTCTCCCCCGCCGTCGCGAGCCGGATCATGGGCCAGATGCGCGCACCAGCCCAGGAACCGTTGTCGCAGCGGGAAATCGAGGTGCTGAACCTCGTCGCGCGCGGGTCGACGAACAAGGAAGCGGCGAAGAAGCTCTTCATCAGCGAGGCGACGGTGAAGACGCATCTGCTGCACGCGTACGCGAAACTCGGCGTAAAGGACCGCGCGGCCGCGGTGGCGGTGGCTTTCGAGCGCGGCTTGCTCGGGTCCTGACCTCCGCGCCCTCACCCGACCACCGCCGGTCAGCTCCACAGGGCTTCGGAGCGCGACGCCACCCGGGCCGCCACCGCGGCCACGAACTCCTTTCCTGACAACGGATCCAACCTGCGACCGTCCCAAAGACGAGGCGCGACCAGGTCCGCGTCCGCTTCCCGGGGGCCGATCACCGCCTGATACGGCACCAGCCGCCGGTCGCGGATGCGCGCGCCCAGGCTCCCCCGGTCCGCCGCGATGACCTCGGCGCGCAGTCCGGCGTCCATGGCCTGTTCCGCCAGCTCCGACGCGGCCGGGAGTTCCGCGTCCCCGACCGGAAGAACCGCCACCTGCACCGGGGCCAGCCACGGCGGGAACGCGCCGCCGTGTTCCTCGATCAGCTGCGCCAGCACGCGTTCCAGGCTTCCGAGCACCGCGCGGTGTACCAGCACCGGCCGGTGCGCGCGGCCGTCCGGGCCGACGTATTCGAGCCCGAACTGCTCTGGCTGGTGGAGGTCGACCTGCACGGTGGACAGGGTCGATTCGCGGCCGGAGCTGTCGGCGATCTGGACGTCGATCTTCGGTCCGTAGAACGCCGCTTCGCCCGGACCGCGTTCGTACTCGATTCCGTCGAGCGCGTCGACGAGCACCTCGGCCGCGCGGTCCCACGCTTCGGCCGCGCCGGCGTACTTGCCTCGGTTGTCCGGCAAGGAAAGCCGGTAGCGAGCGGGTTTCAGGCCGAGATCGCGATACACGCGGCGGATCAGCGCGAGCGCGCCTCGCACCTCCGCTCCGACCTGCTCGGGAGCGCAGAAAATGTGCGCGTCGTTGAGCTGGATCGCCCGCACGCGGCTGAGCCCGCCGAGGACGCCGGACAGTTCGGCGCGGTACATCCCGCCGAGCTCGGCCAGGCGCAGCGGAAGTTCGCGATGGCTGCGGGCGCGGGAACGGTAGATCAGCGCGTGGTGCGGGCACAGGCTGGGCCGCAGCACGACCTGTTCGCCACCGAGATCCATCGGCGGGAACATGTCGTCGCGGTAGTGCGCCCAATGGCCGGAAAGCTCGTAGAGCTCGCGCTTCCCCAGCACCGGCGACGAAACGTGCTGGTAGCCCGCGCGGCGTTCGAGCTCGCGGACGTACTCCTCCAGCACGTGCCGGATCGCGGCGCCGTCGGGCAGCAGATACGGCAGTCCGGCCCCGATCAGCGGGTCGCTGCCGAACAGGCCGAGTTCGCGGCCGAGTTTGCGGTGGTCGGGCATGGCGGTCTCCTCACGGAAGGCGAGGCGAGCGCACGGCGGAGCCCGGGGCACTCGCCCCGGGCTCGAATGGCAGTGTTCAGCGCGCCGGGACGGGATCCGGCGTCGTCGTGGACTGGGCGCGCTTCATGCCGCGAACGGTAACCCCGCGCCCGGCGGGACCGCACCTGGTTTTCCGGTTCAGGGCTTCCAGCCGCTTTGCCCGGCCCACTGCTCCGCGCGCACGAAGGCCGCGTTGACCCAGCCCTGCTTTTCTTCCGCGTACTGCTCGACCGTGCCGTCCGCGGAATGCTTGCGCGCCAGCTCTTCCTTCACTTCGGCGTAGTTGTCGCGCTCGTCCGGGTGCGCGCGGATCCAGTCGCGGAACAGCAGCGCGAGCCGCCACGCCGGGGTTTCGGTGGACCGGACGTGCAGGTTCACCGGCCGCTTCGGGTCGGCGCTCTGGTGGAACCGCTTGAGCCACTTGCCCTCGCCGCCCTGCGGATCGTCCCACCATTCGCCTTCACGGCGCGGGAAGCCGGCATCGGCGAGCGCCTCGGCGAGCGCGTCCGCATCGTCCAAAGAGGACACTGTGAGCTGGAGGTCGAGGATGTCCTTGGCCGGCAGCCCCGGCACCGCGGTGGACCCGATGTGGTCCGCGCGCACCAGCCGCGCACCCGCGATCTGCCGCAGCCGCGCCAGCCGCCGTTCGGCCTGCAGCGGCCAGCTCGGGTCGTACGCCGAGATCACCGGCGAGGCGGGCGGACGCGGTTTGCGCAGCCGGAGGTTCGCCTCGAACGGCACCAGCCGGTCCGCCCACAACGCGTCCACCTCGGCGAGCACGAGGTCCGGGGTGCCGCCGTTGTCGAGCCAGACGTCGGCGACGGCGCGGCGCTGTTCCTCCGCGGCCTGCGCCCGGATCCGCGCCCGCGCGTCGGCCTCCGGCATGCCGCGCACCTCGACCAGCCGCCGGACCCGGACTTCCACCGGCGCGTCGACCACCAGGACCAGGTGATACGCGGGCGCGAGGTTGTTCTCGACGAGCAGCGGCACGTCGTGCACCACCACCGCGTCGTCGGCGGCCGCGGCCATCAGCTCGCCGGTGCGCTGCCCGACCAGCGGGTGGACGATCGAGTTCAGCCGCTTGCGCGATTCGTCGTCGGCGAACGCCCGCGCGGCGAGCGCCGGACGGTCCAGCGAACCGTCCTCGGCGAGGATTTCCTCGCCGAACGCTTCGGTCAGCGCGGCCAGCCCGGGCGTACCGGGTTCCACGACCTCGCGCGCGATCCGGTCGGAATCGATGACGACAGCTCCGTGCTCGGCCAGCCGGTTCGCCACTGTCGACTTCCCCGCACCGATCCCACCCGTCAGGCCCACTCGCAGCATGGCCACACCTTAACGAGCGCCGTAGTCACCCGCTCAGGCGACACCGATCCCCCCTGCACGTGCAAGCGCACCGGCACCCGCACACCCTCCGCGTAAACGCAAGCACATTTTCGGGCGTAGCCGAACTGATGTGGGTGACACGCCGCGTGCTTCCGCTGTTTTCGCGGGTCGAGTGCGTACCGTGCCCGGCGGAAGGGTCGCCCACACGGAGGAACAATGGCGGAGAAGCACGTCGGGAAGCACCGGCTCGGCACTCCGGGCCTGGTGCACTGCGTCGCCTATCGCCAGGTCTCGGACGCACTCGCGGAGTACCGGCGCACGTGGTTCAGCGCGCTGCTCGTGCCCGCGAAGCACAGCCTGGCCGGCCTCCGCCGTCGTGCCCGGGAAGCCGCGCTGGAACGTGCTTGGGTTCCCTCGGTTTCGCTGGAACGCGCCTGACCCTCCCCGCTTGACCCTTCGCCGCGGCCGGTCCTTTCCCGGACCGGCCGGGCTCAGATCGCGCGGGTTTCGATCGCGATCTCGTGACTCAGCGTGCGGTGCACCGGGCATTTGTCCGCGATCTCCAGCAATCGCGCCCGCTGCGCGTCGTCCAGATCGCCTTCCAGCGAAATCTCCCGCGTGATCCGGCTGATCAACCCGACCTCGGTCTCGCAGCGCTCGCAGTCCCGGGCGTGGACGCGGTCGTGCCAGAGCCGGACGGTCGTGCGGGCCAGCGGGATTCCCTTGCGGTCGGCGTACATCCGCAGCGTCATCGAGGTGCAGGTCCCGAGCGCGGACAGCAGAAGGTCGTACGGCGTGGGACCGGCGTCCGCGCCTCCCACGCTCTCCGGCTCGTCGGCGAGGAATTCGTGGCCCGCGGTCGTGACGCGCTGGGTGTAGCGGCCGCTCCCGGCATCAGTGACGACGACGGTGCCGGGCTCCGGCTGGGTCATGAGGGCGGGTTCCTTCTGCTCGAGAACGCTCGGGACGACCCGCTCAGTGCGAGCGGTCGCTTGTGGACGGTCCAGGCCCGCCGGAACGACGTTCCCAAGAAGCCGTGAATATCGTATCTTCTGCTTGCGAGACGCGGACGCGCTTCCCGCGGAGCACGGGCACAAGGGGGGTGGGAGATGGCCACCCGGCATCTCTCGACACGGCCGGCGGAGCAGCACCACCGCAGCCGGTTCCTCGACGCGGCTTTGACCGTCCTCACCGAGCGCGGCGTCGCCGGACTGACCGTGCGCGCGGTGGCGGAACAGGCCGGGGCGTCCACGATCACCGTGTACACGCGCTTCGGCGGCCGCACCGGCCTGCTGGACGCCTTGTACGAACGGGCTTTCGACCTGCTGGGCGAGGAACTGCGCGTGCCGCCGTCCGAGGGCGACGGGATCGCCGATCTGATGGAAGTCGCCCTCGCCTACCGCCGCTTCGCGCTGGAAAGCCCCGCGCGCTACGGCTTGATGTTCGAACGTTCGGTGCACGACTACGACCCGGACCCGGAGTTGCGGTCGGGAGTGCTGCGCACGAGTTTCGCCGAGTTCGTCGCGAAAATCGACCGGGTCTGCCCGCCGGGCGTCGTCGCGCAGGAATGCGGCTACCTGCTCTGGACCTCGATGCACGGTCTGGTGAGCGTCGAGCTGACGATCCGCTCGCAAAGCCCGCTCGACGACTGGTTCCTCAGCTCGGACGAATCCGCGCACGAAACGATGTACCGCCGGGGCGTCCGCGCGACGATCGACGGGCTGGGCCTGCGCAGCTGAACGAAAGTCCCGGAGAAGCGGTTCGGCCGTCGAGGCATGCTGTGCGGCACCCCGCACGAGTTCCACGAATACGCGCCGGGCCTGTCTGCACCCGAAGAACAGGTCCAGTCCTCGCTCCACGGCTGAGGGTCGGCCACGTGCTGCCCCACACCCGACCCACACCCGGCGCGCGAAAACAGTTCGGCCCCGGTCCGTGCGGACCGGGGCCGAACTTGTCAGAGACTCAGCGAGTCAACCGCTCACGCGCCGCCCGACAGCTTCTCGCGCAGAGCCGCGAGCTGCTCGTCGCTGGCGAGCGTGCCGCCGCTCTTCGCCTCGACCGGAGCGGACGAGGTGTAGCTCTGCTCGCCGCCCTCGATGCCGGTGGCGGCGTCGGCAGCGGCTTCGGCGTCGGCCTCGGCGGCCTTCTTGACCTGCGCCATGTGCTGCTCGTAGCGGGTGTGGGCCTCGGCGTACTGCCGCTCCCACTCCTCGCGCTGCTTGTCGAAGCCTTCCTGCCACTCCTGCGTGTCCGGGTCGAAGCCCTCGGGGTAGATGTAGTTCCCCTCGGCGTCGTACTCGGCGGCCATGCCGTACTGGGTGGGGTCGAACTCGGTCTCCGGCGTGACGCCCTCGTTCGCCTGCTTCAGCGACAGCGAGATGCGGCGGCGCTCGAGGTCGATGTCGATGACCTTGACCATGACGTCGCCGTTGACCTGCACGACCTGCTCCGGGATCTCCACGTGGCGCTCGGCCAGCTCGGAGATGTGCACCAGGCCTTCGATGCCCTCCTCGACGCGGACGAACGCGCCGAACGGGACGAGCTTGGTGACCTTGCCCGGCACGATCTGGCCGATCGCGTGGGTGCGGGCGAACTGGCGCCACGGGTCTTCCTGCGTCGCCTTGAGCGACAGCGAGACGCGCTCGCGGTCCATGTCGACGTCCAGGACCTCGACCGTGACCTCCTGGCCGACCTCGACGACCTCGGACGGGTGGTCGATGTGCTTCCAGGACAGCTCGGAGACGTGCACCAGGCCGTCGACGCCGCCCAGGTCCACGAAGGCGCCGAAGTTGACGATGGAGGACACGACGCCCTTGCGGACCTGGCCCTTGGCGAGCGCGTTGAGGAACTCGCTGCGCACCTCGGACTGGGTCTGCTCCAGGTAGGCGCGACGGGACAGGACCACGTTGTTGCGGTTCTTGTCCAGCTCGATGATCTTCGCCTCGAGTTCGCGGCCGACGTAGGGCTGCAGGTCGCGCACGCGGCGCATCTCGACCAGCGACGCGGGCAGGAAGCCGCGCAGGCCGATGTCCAGGATGAGGCCGCCCTTGACGACCTCGATGACGGTGCCCTTGACGGGCTCGTCCTTCTCCTTGAGCTCCTCGATCGTGCCCCAGGCGCGCTCGTACTGGGCGCGCTTCTTGGACAGGATCAGGCGGCCTTCCTTGTCCTCCTTCTGGAGGACCAGGGCTTCGACCTCGTCGCCGACGGCGACAACCTCTGCCGGGTCGACATCGTGCTTGATGGACAGCTCGCGCGAGGGGATGACGCCCTCGGTCTTGTACCCGATGTCGAGCAGGACCTCGTCGCGGTCGACCTTGACGATGGTGCCCTCGACGATGTCCCCATCGTTGAAGTACTTGATCGTCTTGTCGATAGCCGCGAGGAAGTCTTCCTCCGACCCGATGTCGTTGATGGCGACCTGCGGGGCCCCGGTCGGGGCGGTCGGGGCGGTGGCGGTGTCGGTGGTCATTAGGCGGGTTGCTCCGGTGGATGGGTGTCGTAGGTGTGTGCAGTTGGCTACCGGCAGTGCGGCGCGGCGGGCCGCTGCGACGGCATGCGGCGACCCTGCTCAAACGTCCGGCGACCAAACGTTCCACCAGTGAACGACCGCGGCATGACCCGCTGACGATGCGCGGCCCCGGTGGGTAGTCACCCAGGCAGCGCGAACCCCACTGCGCTAACACGTATCGTACGCGGGCCTGTCCGGGGGACACAATCAGGGCCCCTCTCGGGTCCCGGTACCTTCTGCACAACGTTTCCGCCGGTCCGAGCATTCCCCCGCGCCCCGCCGGCCGCACCGGGAGAGGAGACCGGCATGCCCGAGCCCGCGGCGGCCCCGGAGGCTCTGTCCGGCGAGCGCCACGCGAGCGCCGAACAACGGCTCGGCACCGTCGGCGTCGCCCACCGCGAAGTCGGCGGGAACGAGGCGGAAGCGGCGAATCTGGCCTGGTGGGACGCGGATGCCGACGACTACCAGGCGACCCACGGCGGATTCCTCGGCGACGCCGATTTCGTCTGGTGCCCGGAGGGCGTCCGCGAAGAGGACGCGCGGCTGCTCGGCGACGTGCGCGGCAAGCGGGTGCTCGAAGTCGGCTGCGGGCAGGCCGCCTGTTCGCGCTGGCTCGCGGCCGCCGGAGCCGAGCCCGTCGCCACCGATCTGTCCGGCGGCATGCTCCGGCACGCCCGCGAGGGGAACGCCCGCACCGGCGCGGCGGTCCCCCTCGTGCAGGCGAACGCCGAGCGGCTGCCGTTCGCGGCGGCCAGTTTCGACATCGCGTGCTCGGCGTTCGGCGCGCTCCCCTTCGTGCCATCGCTGGAGACGGTGTTCGGCGAAGTGCGCCGGGTGCTGCGGCCCGGCGCGCCGTGGGTCTTCTCGGTGACCCACCCGATGCGGTGGATCTTCCCGGACGATCCCGGGCCGCAGGGGCTCACCGCGACCCAGCCGTATTTCGACCGCACGCCGTATGTCGAAGTGGACGACGACGGCACCGCGACCTACGTCGAATACCACCGCACGCTCGGCGACTACGTGCGCGCGCTCGCCGCCTCGGGCTTCGCGCTGGAGGATCTCGTCGAGCCGGAATGGCCGCCGGGGCACACGCGCACCTGGGGCCAGTGGAGCCCGCTGCGCGGCAGACTGTTCCCCGGCACCGCGATTTTCCGCACGCGCCGCGACTGACCGGCTACGCTGCGCCGGTGAGTCCCGGAGCCCGATTCGCCGAACTCGACCCGCTCCTGCCGCCGCCCGCCCCTCTCGCGGGCGGCGACCCGCTGCGCGCGGTGACCGCGTCCGGCACGCAGGTTTCCGCGCTGCTCCAGCGCTACCGGCACGGTCCGGGCGACGCTCCCCTGCTGTGGTCAGCGGCCGAGGTGTGGCAGCTGTTCCCGGATCCGGATACGGCGGGCACCGAAGCGTTCGACGCGCTGCTCGGCGCGCTTCGGTCCCAAGTGGACACTGAAGCGCCCGGCGCCGATTCGGCGTGCGTCGTCAACTGGCCGAGCCGCGACGCGGAAGCCATCCGGGCTTTTCTCGACCACGGACTGGTTCCGTTGTCCGCCTTGGCCGTTCGCCCCGCCGTCGTGCCGGAAGAGATTTCCGCGGAGGCGTCGATCCGCCTCGCCGGACCGGACGACTACCCGGCGGCATTGGCGTTGTGCACGGCGACGTTCGACTACACCGGCCTGGTCGCGCACCGGAAACGGGAGCAGACCGCCGAACTGCTCGGCCCGGCCTTGCGCCGCGCGCTCGGAGAGAAGGCGACCTGGGTCGCCGAGGTCGACGGCGAGGTTGCGGCGCTCGCGCAGTGCGACTGGGTGGAATCCGCGCCCGGGAACGAGGCCGCCGAACTGCTGCCGACCGGACGCTGGGGGTATGTGAACAACGTCGTCACCGCTCCGGCCAGCCGCGGCCGCGGGCTCGGCCGGGCGCTGATGGCCCGCGCGCACCGCGAACTGCTGAACCAGGGCGCGACCGGCACCTATCTCTACTACAACCCGACCAATCCCCTGTCGTCGGTGTTCTGGCACCGGCAGGGCTACCGGCCGCTGTGGACTTCCTGGGAAGCGCACCCAGCGTGGGCGTTGCGCTGAGCGGACCGCTCTTTGGTGTGACGTCCGGCGAGCCGCCTTGCCGACCCCCGCAGGCCAGGTCTAACTTTTGAACTGACTAGTCAGTTCAAAATCCGTGGAGTGTGTCCTGTGCAGGTCCGTGCCGACCGGGTGTCCCTCAAGGGTCCTCACGGCCCCTTGTTGCCGCCGACCTCGCTCACCGTCGAGGAGGGCTGCCTCACCGTGGTGCACGGCGAGCCGGGCGTCGGCATCACCGCGCTCGCGCTGGCGCTGGCCGGGCGGCTCAAGCCGACCACCGGCACCGTCACCGCCGATTCCGACGGCGACCTGCGGCGGCTCGTGGCCGTGGTGGACTCGCCGGGAGTCAGCGAGCCGGACGAAGCCTTGTCGCTGCGCGTCGTCACCGCCGAAGAGCTGGCGCTCGCACACCGTCCTTCCAGCAAGGATGCTGTCACAGCTTGGCTATCCCAGCACGACGCGGCGCCGTATGCCGACAGCCGGTTCGAGAACATCGAACCCGCGCTGCGCATCCGGCTGCTCGCCGCGCTGGCCGCCGAACGCGACGGAGTGCGCGTGCTCGTCCTCGACACGCCCGACCGGCACACCAGCGACGTCGAGACCTGGACCGCCGTCGCGAGGGAGCACGCCGCCCGCGGGTTCGCGGTGGCCGTGCTGGCCGCGACGACGCCGGAGTCGGCGCTCCCCTACCCGCCCGCGAAGGTCGGCGCGGCCGAGCAACCGGACCCGGTCCGGCTGTACGCCCCGCCGGAGCCCGCTGAGGCCGAGCAGACCCGGCAGCTCCCGGAGACCGCCGAACTGACCGCCGAAACCGAGAACTCCGAGGGAGACCGGGCATGACCACCCCCCACAAGCGGGCCGGCGGACTGAACGCGTTCCGGATCGCGGGCAACGAGCTGCGCAGGCTGTCCACCGGGACGCTGCCGAAGCTCGCCCTGTTCGCGCTCGTCATGGTGCCGCTGCTGTACGCGTCGTTCTACCTCTACGCGAACTACGACCCCTACGGCCGGCTCGACAAGCTGCCCGCCGCGGTGTTCACCGAGGACGCCGGCGCGAAGGATTCGAACGGAGCCGAGCGCAACGTCGGCCGCGAGGTCACCGACGAACTGGTGAAGTCCGGCACCTTCCAGTGGCATCAAGTGTCCGAAAAGGACGCTCGCGACGGCGTGCGCGACGACAAGTACTCGTTCGCCATCGGCATCCCGCACGACTTCTCGAAGGCGCTGCTGTCGTCCGGCAATTTCGAGCCGCAGCAGGCGACGATCACGCTCACCACCAACGACGCCAACAACTATCTGGCCGGCACGATCGCGAAGCAGGTCGCCGACCAGGTCCGCAAGACGATCGCGGAGAAGGTGGGCAGCGAGGCCGCGGACAAGTTCCTCGTCGGCTTCTCCACCATCTACGGCAAGATCTCCGAAGCCACCGACGGGGCCAAGCAGCTCGCCGACGGCGCGGCGAAACTCCAGACGGGGCAACATCAACTGGCCGACGGGGCGAGCCAGCTCGCGACCGGCTCGGCCAGTCTCGCGACCGGGCTGGGCACGCTGAAATCGAGCACCGCCCAGCTGCCGAGCCAGACCCAGAAGCTCGCCGACGGGGCGGGCCAGGTGGCCGACGGCAACCAGAAGGTGGCGAGCGCGGGCTCGCTGGCCGCGTCCGCCTCGTCCGACGTGATGAGCCGGATCGACGGCTACCGCTCCCAGCTGGCCGCGAAGCTGCAGGAATCCGGGATGCCGGAAAGCCTCGCCAGCTCCATCCTGGCCGATTACGACAAGCTGCGCACCGACGCCGGACAGGCGAACGGGAAGATCCAGTCCGCCAACGGAGACCTGCAGAAGCTCTCCAGCGGCGCCCGGCAGGTGTCCGACGGTGCGCACCAGCTCGCGGCGGCCTCGCCGCAGCTGGCCAGCGGGATCGCACAGGCGTCCGACGGCGCGAACCAGCTGCGCGACGGCGCGGCGAAGCTCAACGACGGCGAGAAGACCGCCGTCACCGGCACCGACCAGCTCGCCGACGGTTCGGCGAAGCTGCGCGACGGACTGGCCGCCGGGCTCAAGCAGATCCCGAACCCGGACGACCCGACCCGGACCGCCACCGCGAACACGATTGCCGACCCGGTCGCGGTCACGTCGAACGGCGTGGCGTCGGCGGGCACCTACGGCGCCGGGCTCGCGCCGTTCTTCATCTCGCTGGCCACCTGGATCGGCGCGTTCGTGCTGTTCCTGCTGATCCGCCCGCTGTCGAAGCGCGCGCTCACCGCCGGTGCGTCGCCGCTGCGGGTCGCGCTCGGCGGCTGGCTGTCCTCGGCCGTGCTGGGCCTCGGCCAGGTGATCGTGCTGTTCGCCGCGGTGACCTGGCTGGTCGGCATCCACGTGGCGCATCCGCTGGGGGCGATCGGCTTCGCCTGCCTGGTGTCGCTGGCCTTCACCTCGATCGTGCACGCGCTCAACGCGCTCTTCGGCGCGGTCGGCAAGTTCCTCGGCCTGGTGCTGCTGGTGCTGCAGCTGGTGAGCGCGGGCGGCACGTTCCCGTGGCAGACGATCCCGGACGCGCTCTATCCGCTGCACATCGTGCTGCCCATGGGCTACGCCATCGACGGGTTCCGGCACCTGCTCTACACCGGCGCGTCGATGCAGATCCTCGGTGACGTAGGGGTGCTGGTCGCGTACCTCGTCGGCGGGATCCTGCTGTCCACTCTCGCCGCGCGCAAACACCGGGTGTGGTCGGTCTCGGCGCTCAAGCCCGAGCTGAGCCTGTGAGAGAAGCGACCAAACGGAAGCTCTTCGAGGCCACCCTGCGGCTTTCGGCCAGCAGGGGCCTCGTGGGGCTGACGGTCGACGACATCGCGGCCGAGGCCGGGGTGGCCAAGGGCACCGTCTATTACAACTTCGGGTCCAAGGACGGGCTGGTCGACGCGCTGCTGCGGTTCGGTGTGGACCTGCTGGCCGGGCGATTGCGGGCGGCCGGGACGGACGACGATCCGATGGCCGTGATCGAGGCTCAGGTGGATACGACGCTGGAGTTCATCGCGGAGTACCCGGGGTTTTCGCAGATCGTGGTCAGCGAGCTGTGGCATACGCCGGGGCGGTGGCACGACACGCTGGCGTTGCTGCGGGAAGAGCTGATCGCGGTGGTGAAGGGGCAGCTGGAGAGGCTGGACGCGGCGGGGAGGTTGCCGGAGGGGGTCGATATCGCCACTGCCGCGGCGGGGTTGTTCGGGACGATGCTGGTGGTGGCGCTGGATTGGCAGGTGTTTCATCCGGAGCGGGGGCGGGATGAGGTGCTGGGGTCGGTGATGTTGCTGGTGCGAGGGTTGCGGCGGGGGTGACGCTCCCGGGGTGGCTTGGTGGGGGGTGACGCCCGGCCGGTGGCGTGGTGGGGCCCGGCTTGGTGCCGGGCCCCGGGGGCGGCTAGTGGCAGTTGGCGCAGCAGCCGCAGCCCTTGCCGGTGCAGGCGGAGCAGCAGCCGTGCCGCAGGACTGTTCGGAACAGGCGCTTGATCATTGTTCGGGTCCTTCCGGGTTGGTGGTACTCCTGCTTGGGTCACGCTAAGTGGGGTGGCGGTTACTGGGGTACCGCTGACTGGGCAGGTGGGAGGGTGAATCTCTCTCCGGCGTACGGCTCGTCGCCCTGGGGGGCGACATTGCGCCGGGGGTGGTTGCGTGGGGCACCCCGAAGCTGAGTGTGCTGACGGTTCGGGGGTGGTTGTCAAGGCGGGAAAGATGCCTT
>NZ_JBVJOE010000020.1:17206-29255 GCF_055583325.1 Amycolatopsis sp. NPDC104775 | reverse complement strand
GCACCCCCCGTCCGGGTTGGGGTCTTGGTTCTGGGGGGCGACGTGGGGGGGGGGGGGTTTTCCCCCCCCCCCCCCCGAACCGCAGGGAAGGCTTCGTATCGGGGTGCAGGGCGGGGAGTGGCTGCCTGGACCGGTTGGGCGGGGCGGTGGCGGTTTTAGGGATGGGGGCTAGCGCCCCAATGTGGCGTTGGGGCGTCGGTAGTGCCGTGAGTGTCTGTGAGGCGGTTACTGTCCACAAGGGACGTTCAGCCATTCGTCTTTCGGGATGCTTGTGCGGGTGTCGTCCAGGCGGGTCAGCAGGGTGTTCAGCTGGGTGGGGTCGGCGGTGTATTCCAGGATCGCCCGGTAGAAGGCGCCTGTCATGGTTTTGGGCATCAGGTCGGAGGCGTCGAAGCAGACGGGTTTTCCGGAGGTGAGGGTGTCGGCGACTTTTCGTCTGACTTCGTCGCCGTAGACGTCTTTGGTCACCGCCGATCCGGCGGAGAAGGCTGTGGCGTTGGGGTTGCCTGCCCAGATTTGCTGGGCTTCCGGGGAGACCAGGAAGTCCAGGAACTTTCGGGCTTGCGGGGTGTCGGCGAACATCGTGGCCAGGTCGGCCGAGACCTCTGACGCGCCGGAGCCGGGGAAGGGGAAGAAGTCGTAGTCGGTGCCGGGCTTGGGGTTCGGGCCGGTCGCGTTGTGCAGGTGCATGGTTTGGTAGCTGGCCATCGCGAAGGAGCCTTGGTGTTCCATGCGGCAGCCGGGCGGGTCGGCGAAGAGGGGGCGGGCGGCGTCGCGGAAGTCGGTGAGCAGGGCGGCTGGGGCGCCGCCGTGGAGGCCGCCGGGGCGGAGGGTCAGGGTGCCCCAGTTTTCGAAGGCTTGGCGGACTGGGGGTGACGTCCACGGGAGGGTTCCCGCCGTCCATTGGCGGTAGGTTTCGGGGTTCGCGGAGTGCAGCAGGATGTCTTCGATCCAGTCGGTGCCGGGCCAGCCTGAGGTGGGAGGGGCGGCCAGGCCCAGGCACCATGGGGTGTCCAGGCTGGCGGAGAGGGTCGCCAGTTGCTGCCAGGTGGCGGGTTTCGGGCCGGGGAGGGTCTCGGGGCGGTACCAGATGGCGCTTTTCAGGTCGGCTTTTACCGCAACAGAATAGAGCTTGCCGGTGCCCAGGCGTTGCAGGTTGACCCATTGCCTGCCGTAGAAGGATTCCGCTTTTTGTTCCAGGAAGTCGAGGGGTTTGATTTCCTGGCGGCGGGCGTAGTCGGCCAGGAGGCCGGGGCTGGACAGGACGGCGATGTCCGGGGCCGCGCCTTGCTGGACGTCGGCGGCCAGGACCTGCTCTACCGCGCGGGTGCCCTGGTAGCGGACTTCGATGCCGGTCTTTTCCTCGAAGCGTTGTTTGACCTGGTTGAAAGCGGCTTCTTCGGCGTCGGTCCAGACTCCGATGACCTGGAGGGTGTTGCTGCCCGCGGCGGACCCGCATGCCGAGGAAGCCGCTACCAGTGCGGTGGCGGCCAGCAGGAGCAGTTTCTTCCACAGTGGACAGTTCATGGGCGGTACCGGTATTCGTCGATGCGCCGGTACAGCCCGGCGACTACCAGGGCGCCGACCAGGATCAAGGCGGCGGGGACCAGCACGGACAGGCCGCTGGAGTCGGTGGCCGCGGTTCCGGCGGACTTCACGGCGCGGGCGGCTGACGTGATGGCGTTCTGGGCGGGGGCTGCGGTCGAGACGGTTTGGGTTCGCTGGCGGAAATCGTCCACAGTGGACCCACAGCCGGGTGGGCCGCAGCGTTGTTGCAGGAGGGTGGCCAGGCGGGCGTGGCCACCCGCGTCGGCGGCTTCGATGCTTTTCTCCCGGACGGCGACTGCTGCGTCCACGCTGGTGCGCACTGTGTCGAGCTGTCCGGCTAGGGCGTAGGCCATCAGCAGGCCTGCGACGACGCCTAGGCCGAGGACGGTCGCGCCGAGCAGGGGCAGGTTCAGGCGGCGGCGGAATCGCTGACGGAGGAACACTTGGGTGGTGATCAGCAGGGCGAGCAGGACAAGGGGCGGCAGGAGCCAGAGGATGAGCAGACCGGCGTTCATTCCGGCGCCGGAGATCTGGCGGTCCAGGGCGGTGCGTTCGTCCTTCTGGAGTTTTCCCAGCAGTTCCAGCACATTGTCGGGGCCGTGCAGCAGTCGCGAGGCGTACCAGAGGTCGGCCAGCCCGACGAGTTCCCCGCCTGGTTGCCGGAAGTGCGCGTCGGCTTGGCCCATCGCGCCGGAGTAGGACGCGACCAGGCCCTCGACAGTCTGCAGGGTTCCGGTGCCGGGGTCGCCTGCCTGGTTGAACTCCGCGACCCGGGCGAGGCTTTGGCTTGCCGACGCCATCCGGTTTTCGTACTCCTGCCCGGGACCGGCCAATTTCGCCTCCCCGGACGCGAAACTGGCGACGGCCGCGGCGTCGGCGGACACGAGGGCATCGCGCGCCGCCGCGACCTCGAGAATCGCTCGGCTGGTCGCGGACGAGATCTGGTCGGCGGTCCGGACCACGCCGCTGACCGCCAGGTACGACGTGACCAGCGCGAGCACGGTTCCGGCCAGCAGCACTGCCCGGATCCGCACGAGTGCCTGCCGGGTCCGCAGCGTCACGCGGCGCCTCCGTCCAGCCGGATCCCGCACTCCTCGCAGAATCGCGCGCCGGGCGGGGTGGGGGTTTCGCACTGCGAGCAGATCTCCGGGTGGGCGTCCGGAGCCGGTGCGGGGCGGGCGTCGCCGGGTTCGTCGCCGACGTTCGAGACCGTGGAGACCAGCAGGTTGAGCAGTTCGCTGCGGGTCACTTCGGGGCGCAGGCGCACCTCGTCGCCGTCTGTTTCGACCACTCGGGCGAGCCGTCGCAGGACCTCTTTGTTTCCGGTTCGCGACGCGATTTCGACGGCCTGGCCCCATTCCCGCGCGGCCCGCGCGTGATCGCCCGCGGCGTAGGCCTCGTCGGCGTTCACCAGCGCCTCGCTCAGCTCCGCGTGCATGGTGTAGCGGCGCACCTTCGGGTCGATCAGCGTCGGGGCGACCGGGTCTCGGGTCCAATGCGCCACGACTGGGACCACCGAATCTTCCGTGCCGTCGATCTCGACCCACGCGAGCATCCGGTCGGAGCCGTACTCCGGCGGAGTGTCCGCGGCGACCTCCACTGCGAGCTGGAATTCCCGGGTCTCCCCTGCGCTCCACGAGCCGAGCGAGAGGACGACTTTTCCATCGCCGTCGGGAACGCAGCGCGAGGTCAGGTCGTATTCGCTGGGCCAGACCTGCTTGACGAACCGCAGCGTGACCTGTTCGGTGAGGCCGATTCGCAGCCGCGCCGACGGGATCACCTTGGCGAGCGCCGTCGCCATGAGCGCGCGGAAGTCCTCGACCAGATCTTCGTCGCGCACCACGGAATCGACGGAACCGCGCAGCACCCGGCCGATCTCGACCAGTTCGGCGCGCTGCCAGCCGTCGCCGATTCCCCTTGCGTCGCAGACGAATTGGCCTTCGCCGGCGTCGAGTTCTCGGCGCAGGGCCTCCGCGGATTGCGACTGGTTGTTCCCGTCGGTCAGCAGGATCGCGTGCCGTACCGCGTCCGGCCTTGCCGCGAACAGGTGCCGTGCGCATTCCAGCCACGTGCCCATTGCCGTGCCGCCGACCGCGACGAACCGTTCCACCGCGGTGACCGCTGCGGCCCGGGTCTCGTCCGACGCGACCGCGAGGCCGGGTTCGGGCGGATACGCCAGTTCGGCGTGTTCAGTGCCGCGGACAACCGCGAAGCCGACGCCGTCCGGCAAAGCCCAGATCGCCGCGGCCGCGGCCCGGCGCGCGGCGGCGATCTTCGTCGGCGGGTAGCGCATCGACGTCGAGCAGTCGACCAGAAGCACCTCCGCACCGGGCGGCCGGGAGGCTGGCCGTCCGTCGTCGCGCGCGGAAACGGTGACCACGGCCTGCATCTCGGTGTCGCCTTCGCCGAGGTAGCGGTTCTGATGGACCTCGACGTCCCAACCCCTGCTCATCCCTCGCCCCTTCGCCGCCTACACCCAGGTCGTCGGCCTCGTCTCGTTCGCCCGGTCGACCAAAGCGTCGTGGTACTCCGCCGAACCGGCCCGGCGCGCGATCCGCCGGTACGACTGCTCCACCAGCAGCCGCAGCCCGTGTTCGTCAAGACGCTCGCCGAGCACCGGGCCGGGCGGCAGCCCGCGCATCCCGGCCAGGAAGCACCGCAGCGCGCTCTCGCGGACCTCGGCGGTGAGCCGGTCCGCGGTGTCTCGGTCCACTTCCAGCGCGGACAGCCGCTCGATCGCCTCGGTCAGGTCCTCGATGCCGGGCAGTGCGTCGCAGACCGGCAGGATTCCCGCGCGCACGCGGATTCCGGCGATCCGGGCCGCCTCGTCGTGCCGCGAATACTCCGGGACCTGGTCCAGCAGCTCGACCGCCGCCGTGCGTTCGTCCAGCTGCAGATGCCCGCGAGCCAGCCCGAACACGGCGTTGACCTGCAGGTGGTCGCGCACCCACAGTGCGTCGTAGTAGCGCGCCGCCTTCTTCGGGCCGTCGCAGTGCTCCGCGCACAGGCCAAGTGCGAGCTTCGGGGTTTCCTCGCCCGGGATGTCGCGGTGCACGCGCTCGAACCAGGTCTGCGCGACCTCCACGGCACCGGTGGCGAGCGCGACCAGCCCGCGATGCCAGGCGATCCGCCAGTCGTGTTTGGCCCGCGCGCCGAGCAGTTTCTCGGCGGCGTCCACGCGCTGGGCGGCTTGTTCCGTCCCGGTCGAGTCCACTTCGGACAGTTCGAGCCAGGCCCGGCAGCGGCGGAGTTCCACCTCGACGGTCGAGTCCGCGCGTTCGAGTTTTTTCAGCAGCCGCGCGGGATCCGGAGCGCGGACGGTGCGCAGGAACGTGACCGCCGGGTCGTGCGGATCCTCGTGCGGCACCGGCAGCCCGAGCGCGATCTCCAGCGGCTCGGGCAGCGCGCCGAGCGGGCCCGCGGTGCGCCGGGCGCGCCGCACCCACTCCCCGACCGGCCGCGGCTGGCCGAGCCCGGCGTCGAGCAGTACGGCCGCCTCGGTGAAGAGAGTGGAGATCGACGGCCGCGATTGGCGATCGCGCAGCGAGAGGATCTCGTGCAGTACGCCGTCGAGCTGCACCAGCATTTCGCCGGCGGTGGCGAACCGGCGCTCGTACGGGCCGGTCGCGCGGTCGAGCACCTGGGTGAAGGATTCGACGCCGAGCGCGATCCGTTTGTCGGCCGGATGCGGCCAGCCGTCGCTGCAGCGGAACAGGTCGCGCAGCGTCGCGCCGACGGTGTGGATGTCCGAGCGCACGGTGAGCCCGTGCTCGTCCAGTTCGGTCGCGCCGATCTGGAAGCGCGGGTTGCCGACGATCGGGCTGGTCTGGTCGCCGATTTTGCGGATCGCGCCGAAATCGATCAGCTTGACCCTCTTCTCGCCGTGGATCACGTTCTGCGGGCTCAGATCGCAGTACAGCAGCCCCTGCTCGTGCAGGTAGCCGAGCGCGGTGAGGATCTCCCGGCCGTAAGCCACGACGTGCTCGACGAGCAGCCTGCCCTCGGGCCCGTCGAGCATCGCGCGGCCGCGCCGCATCACCTCCGCGAGCGGGAGGCCGTCGACGAACTCCATCACGATGTAGCGCGCGTCCGGCCCGCCGTGCGGATCCGGATGCGTGGCCACGTCGTGGATCCGGACGATGTTGGGATGGTCGAGCGAGGTCAGCACCTGGCTCTCGGTCTCGGCGATCCGCACCGCGGCCTCGTCGCCGGTGTTGAGCAGGCCTTTCAGCGCGACGTACTGCTTCAGCCGCAGATCGGTGCCGAGGTAGACGTAGCCGAGCCCGCCGCGGGCGATGCAGCCGTGCACCTGGTAGCGGCCGTCGACCACGTCGTCCGGGAACAGCTTGGGAGAGAAGGAAAACGGCGTGCCGCATTGCGAGCAAAAGCCCTCGGTGCGCGCGGGACGGCCGCCGACCGAGCGGCCGACCGGCGCGCCGCAGCCGCGTTTGCCGCAGAACCGTTCGTCCTCGGCGACGTGCGGATCGGCGAGGACCCGCCCGGCGATGTCCGGCAGGACGACCACGGGAAGCGGGATGTAGTCGTCGCCGGTGCCGTGGCCGGCGGTCTGCTGCTCACGCGTGACGACGGTGTCGGCGATCCGGCTCGCGCCCGGAGCGGGGATGACGAGCGTCGCGTCGGCTTTCGGCGCGGGTTTCTTCGGCTCCGACCCCGGTGCCCAGCCGCATTTCGCGCAGAATCCGGCACGGCTGATCGTTCCGGAGCAGTTCGGCCGAGCGCAGGCGGTCATCGATCCCCCTCGCGCACCGCGGCGCCGAACGCCTCGACCGCCGCCGCGGCCTCTTCGGGATCGCACGCGCCCTCGTACAGCAGCTGCCAGGCGTTGGCATACAACGAATCCAGCAGCGGATCCTCCACCCGGCCCGCGGCGCGGGCACGCTCTCCATAGCCGTCGAGGCGAAACCGCAACTCGGTGCGGCGGTCGTGCGCGGCGTCGAGCCGATCCCGGGCGGCCTTCGCCGCGGCCAGATCCGCCGCCACCACGCTGGCGACTTCCTCGACATGCCGCTCCGCCCACGCGACGTCCCCGAGGTCAGCCGCTTCCTGCAACCGGCTCGCCGCACTCCGGCGGCGACGCACCCGCGGGGGCGGAATGTCGCTCACCGCGAACCGCGGAGCCAGCTCGGCGATGTGTTCCTCCAGCGCGGCGAGTTCGTCGATCTGCTTGTCCAGCGCGGAAATCCGGCGCGCCAGCCCGTCCGGGCGCACTCCGTTGCGGCGCGAACGCAGCACCGTCAGTCCCGGCGACGACTCCCGGCGGAAGCCGAGCGCGAGCCGCATCCCGAGCTTCGCGGCGCGGTCCGCGAGCGGCGCGATCACCTCGCCGATCAGCCGCTCCGGCTCGGCGGCGTCGTCGATCGCGTTCACCACGACAGTGCGGCCGACGCCCGAATGCGTCACGCCGTCGTCCAGCGTGAGGTCAAGCCGCTCGGCGAGCCGCTGCCGCACCTGAGCCGACGTTTTGCCCGCCGCGTCCACCGCGAGATCGACGCTTCCCGCGGGCGGCAAGGTTTCCTTGGCCAGAGTGTCGCGCAGCTCGTTCGCCGCGGCCGAACGCTCCCGGTCGGCCAGCACCACCGCGAGATCGAGCGCGGCGGCCTTCGCCGACCCGGCCTCGCCGGTCACGACGATCCACACGCCGTGCCCCTCGCCGAACCAGCCCACGACCTCGCGCGCGAACTGCGGGTCGTAGGCGACGCGGTCGAGTTCGCGGCCGAAAGTCTGGTCGACGGCCGGACTCCCCTGCCCCCACCGGTCCGCGCCGAGATAGCCGAGAATCGTCTCGACCGGGATCATCCACGCGACCCGCTCCCCCTCGGCCCGGTAGCGGGACACCACCATGCCGACCACGCGGCCGGTCTCCTCGTCGAGCACAGCGGTGCCGCTGAACCCGCCCGTGATCGGCTGGTCGTCGTTCTTCCGGGCCAGCTGCACCCATTCGCACCCGGGCCCGCCCTCGCCGGCGAGCTCGCCGAACGTCCACAACCCCTCGTCCGCTCCGGCTGGAAACCCATAGGCACGCACAGCTTGGCCGTCCGACAACGGCATCCGGTACAACGGCGCGCCCGACGCTCCCGGCACCCGCCGGTCCAACCGCAACACCGCGATGTCGCCGCGCTCGTCCCTCCCCGGCGGCACCCACGCCCCCGGCACCACGCGGCCCGTACTGACCGGCGTGCCGGTCAGCCCGACGAAATCGACCAGGACGTCCGCGTCCGGCCCGCCCGCCCGCTCCACGACATGCGCGCAGGTGAGCACATGGTCCTCGTCGAGCATGGTGCCTGCCCCGCAGATCCCGCCCGTGCGGTCGCGCAGGCGAACCCGCCAGCGTCGACGCTCGGCCTGGTACCCCACGGGGGGACCCTACGCCGGGCCCGCGACAGCCCGGGCGACGTTCGCGGAAAGTGGCCCACGCTGGAGCAGCAAGCTCACCCGTTCAGCGGCGTAGGGGCACTTCTCGTGGGTGACGGCGGGTTCGCGGGGGCGGTCCGTGTTGGCGGTGGGACAGGGATAGGGCCGTTGGGGGCGGGGGTGGTGCCGACGGTGGTGGGGTGGGTTCGTCGGTTTCGGACTTGCGGCGGGCGCGAACGGGTCGGGCGGGGCAGACGGCAGGGTGGTGTGGGGTGGTGATTCATGCTCACCCAGCCGATTTCGGTGCTGATTCCGTTGCCGAGCCGCTGTTCGCCTTCGGACTCGCCGTGGGCCTTTCGAGCCGGGCCGCCAATTCGCGCTGGCTGGCCGGAAAATGCCGCCGATCGCCTCGCTCGCGCTGCCGAAGCGTGCACACCCGGCCGCGTTGCCTCCGCCGCCAACTGCCGCGCGGGTGAACACGGTGCCAGTTCCCGTCCGCGGAACCCACCCTGCCTCGAGGTCGGCAGCCGAACTCCTGCACTGCTCAATGCACAGCCGACTCCGTTCCCCGCCGCGAAACCCCGCGACCCTTCCGTGCCCGGGGCCGGTGACCGGCCCCGGGCTCAGCTCCTCAGCTCAGTGCGCGGCCTCGTTCCACGACCGCCCGTATCCGACCGAAACCTCCAGCGGCACCGCCAGTTCCGCGGCCGAGCCCATGCCCTCGCGGACCAGCTTTTCGACGTCCGAGCGTTCGCCGTCGGCGATTTCCAGCACCAGTTCGTCGTGGACCTGCAGCAGCACGCGGCTGCGCGCGCCCGCTTCGGCCAGCGCGCGGTGCACGTTCAGCATCGCCACCTTGATGATGTCCGCCGCGCTGCCCTGGATCGGGGCGTTCAGCGCCATCCGCTCGGCCATTTCGCGGCGCTGGCGGTTGTCGCTGTTCAGGTCCGGCAGATAGCGGCGGCGGCCGAAGATCGTCTCGGTGTAACCGCACTTCGCGGCCTCGCCGACGACCGCCTGCAGGTAGTCGCGCACTCCGCCGAACCGGGAGAAGTACGCCTCCATCTGCTCTTTCGCGTCTTCCGTCGAGATCTTCAACTGCTGCGACAGGCCGTACGCCGACAAGCCGTACGCCAGCCCGTACGACATCGCCTTGACGCGGTAGCGCTGTTCCGGCGTGATTTCCGCGGCGGGCACGGAAAACGCGCGCGACGCGACGAACGTGTGCAGGTCCTCGCCGCTGTTGAAGGCTTCGATCAGGCCTTCGTCCTTCGACAGGTGCGCCATGATCCGCATTTCGATCTGGCTGTAGTCCGCGGTCATCAGCTCGGCGTAGCCGTCGCCGACCACGAACGCGTCGCGGATGCGCCTGCCTTCCTCGGTGCGCACCGGGATGTTCTGCAGGTTCGGCTCGATCGACGACAGCCGTCCGGTGGCCGCGATCGTCTGCTGCAGCGTGGTGTGGATGCGCCCGTCGTCGGCGATCGATTTGATCAGGCCTTCGACTGTGGTGCGCAGCCGCGTCGCGTCGCGGTGTTCCAGCATGTGCTGCAGGAACGGGTGCTCGGTCTTCTCGAACAGCGACTGCAGCGCGTCCGCGTCGGTGGTGTAGCCGGTCTTGGTGCGCTTGGTCTTCGGCATGCCCAGCTCGTCGAACAGCACCACCTGCAGCTGCTTCGGCGAACCGAGGTTGATCTGCTTGCCGATCACCTCGTACGCGGACTCCGCTGCCTGCGTGACCCGGCTGAGGTAATGCGCCTCCAGGTCGGTGAGCTGGTCGACGTCGACCGCGATGCCCGCCGCTTCCAGTTCGGTGATCACTTCCAGCAGCGGCAGTTCCAGCTCCGCCAGCAGCTTCGCGCCGCCGAGTTCCTCCAGTTCGGTGGCCAGCGCGCCGGCCAGCTCGAAGATCGCGCGCGCTTTCACCAGCTCGGCGGAGATTTCCTTCTGCTCCAGCTCGTCCGCGCCGCCGTCGAGCAGCGACAGCTGACCGTCGCCGTCGCCTGCTTCCGAGCGCAGCTCGCGGTGCAGATAGCGCAGGGCCAGGTCGTCCAGCCCGAACGTGCGCTGCCCCGGCCGCGCGAGGTAGGCGGCGAGCGCGGTGTCCATGCTCAGGCCGCCGAACTTCCAGCCGCGGGCGCGCACCGCGTGCAGCGGCACTTTCAGATCGTGGCCGATCTTGCGGATCTTCGGATCCGCCAGCCACGCCGACAGCGCCCGGTCGTCCGCCTCGTCCATCGCGGTGACGTCGACGTACGCGCCTTCGCCGTCGGCCGTGGCGAAGGCGACCGCCTTGAGGTCGGAGCGGACCGACGAGCCCGTCGTCCGGAACGACAGCGCGACCGGTTCGGCCGCACCGGCGTGCGCTTCGAGCCACGCGCCGAGCGCGCCCGGCGCCAGCGCGGAGCCGGACACCTCGAAGCCCTCCTCGGCCTCCGGTTCGGCGCTGCTCAGGGTGTCGAAAAGCCGGTCGCGCAGGACGCGGAACTCCAGCTCGTCGAAGAGCCGGTGCACTGCCTCGCGGTTCCACGGACGCAGCTCCAGCTGGTCCGGCACGGACTCCAGCGGCACGTCCCGGACCAGCTCGGTGAGCTGCCGGTTGAGCTGAACCGACGACAGGTGCTCGCGCAGCGCGTCGCCGACCTTGCCCTTGACCTCGTCGACCCGGTCGATCAGGTCGGCCAGCGAGCCGAACTGCCGAATCCACTTGGCCGCGGTTTTCTCCCCCACGCCGGGGATGCCGGGCAGGTTGTCCGACGGGTCGCCGCGCAGGGCCGCGAAGTCCGGGTATTGGGCCGGAGTGAGGCCGTACTTCTCCTCCACCGCGTCCGGCGTGAACCGCACGAGATCGGAGACTCCCCGTTTCGGGTACAACACGGTCACCCGATCGTTGACCAGCTGCAACGCGTCGCGGTCGCCGGTACAGATGAGGACGTCGTAGTCCTCGCCCGCCTGCGTGGTGAGCGTGGCGATGACGTCGTCGGCCTCGTAGTTCTCCTTCGTCAGCGACGGGATGCCGAGCACGTCCAGCACCTCTTTAACCAGGTCGACCTGGCCGCGGAACTCGTCCGGCGTGGTGCTGCGGTTGGCTTTGTAGTCGGCATAGGTCTCCGACCGGAAGGTCTTGCGCGAGAGGTCGAAGGCGACCGCGAGGTGCGTCGGTTTCTCGTCGCGCAGCAGGTTGATGAGCATCGAGGTGAAGCCGAAGACCGCGTTGGTGACCTGCCCGGTCTTCGTGCGGAAATTCTCCGCGGGCAGGGCGAAGAAGGCGCGGTAGGCCATCGAATGGCCGTCGATCAGCAGCAGCCGGGGGCGGTCGTGCGCGGCGGCGGCACCTGTGGCGTTGGCAACGGTTCGGTTCTCGGTCGGGCTCACGGGGGCGAGTCTAGGGTGAGGGTCTGACACTCTTGCGTGTCGCATAGGTTGAGGAGCAGAGAGTGACCGAGCAGACGGCGGAATTGACGCCGGACCAGTTCGCGGGCATGGACCCCGCGGCCGCGGGCCAGCAGCTGAACGACAAGATCGGGCTGAAGCTCGTCGAGATGACCCCGGAGCGGGTCGTCGGCACGATCCCCGTCGAAGGCAACCTCCAGCCCTACGGACTCCTGCACGGCGGAGCGAACGCCACCGTCGCCGAAGCGCTGGGCTCAGTGCTCGCCGCGCTCAACGCAGGCCCCGACCGCGCCGCGATGGGCCTGGAACTGTCCTGCACCCACCACCGCGCAGTCCGCTCCGGCACCGTCACCGGCGTCGCGACCCCCCTGCACGTCGGCCGCGGCACCATCACGTCGGAAATCGTGCTCACCGACGACGAGGGCCGCCGCACCTGCACCGCCAGGCTGACCTGCGTAGTCCGGGACCGCCCACCAGGCGCCTGATCTTCGGCACGCGTTCGTGAGGGGACCCCTGAGAGAATCTGATTCCCTCAGGGTTCCCCTCACGAACGTCCGAAGGACGTGAGCCCCACCCACTCAACCGCAGCCCGCGCACCCAACCCCCACCAAGGCAGCCACACTCCCCCGCACCCCGATACGAAGCCAAAAACGCGGGCGGGGGGGGGGGGGGGGGGGGGGGTGGGTGGGTCTTGGTGGCGCAGCCGCAGCATGCCCCCACCCACGCGCCCCCCATT
>NZ_JBVJOE010000020.1:13094-17196 GCF_055583325.1 Amycolatopsis sp. NPDC104775 | reverse complement strand
ACGCCAGAGGAAACACATGCGGTCGTGTTCTCCTTCCCCCCCCCCCCCCCCCCCCCCCCCCCCCCCCCCCCCCCCCCCCCCCCGTCGTCACACTCAGCTTCGGGGTGCCCCCTCACGCAGGAGGCGCAATGTCGCCGCCAGGCGACGAGCCGAACCCGCCGAAACGAACTCACCCCACCCCGAGATAAGCCTCCTTGATACTGGTATCAGCCAACAACTCCTGCCCAGTACCAGTCTTGGTGATCCGCCCAGTCTCCAGCACATAAGCCCGATGCGCCCGAGACAACGCCTGCTGCGCATTCTGCTCAACCAGCAGCACCGTCGTCCCCTGCCGATTGATCTCCGAAATAATCCGGAAAATCTGCTGAATGAACTGCGGCGCCAGCCCCATCGAAGGCTCGTCCAGCAACAACAACCGAGGCTTCGCCATCAACGCCCGCCCGATCGCGAGCATCTGCTGCTCACCCCCGGACATCGTCCCGCCGACCTGGCTCTTCCGCTCAGCCAGCCGCGGAAACAACTCGAACACCCGATCGAAATCCGGCTGCAGTTTCTTCCGATCCTTGCGCGCATAAGCGCCCATGTCCAGATTCTCCAGCACCGTCATCCCGGGGAAAATCCCCCGGCCCTCCGGAGCCTGAGAAATCCCGCGCACCACGCGCAAATCCCCGCGCAGCCGCGAAATGTCCTCGCCGTCGAACCGGATAGCACCGGCGGAGATCGGCCGGATGCCGGAGATCGCCCGCATCGTGGTCGATTTCCCGGCGCCGTTCGCCCCGATGAGGGTGACGATCTCGCCCTCGTTGACCGTGATGGACAGCCCGGACACGGCCTGGATCCGTCCGTAGTGGACGGAAACGTCGGAAAGCTCAAGCAACGTCATCGTCGGGAACTCCCAGGTAAGCGGCGATCACGGCGGGGTTCTCCCGGATCTCGGCCGGTAGCCCGTCGGCGATCTTCTTGCCGAACTCCAGCACCACGATCCGGTCGGTGACGCCCATGACGAGCTTCATGTCGTGTTCGATCAGCAGGACGGTGTAGCCGTCGTCGCGGATCGTCCGGATCAGCCCCATGAGCTCTTCCTTCTCCGCCGGGTTGAACCCGGCGGCAGGCTCGTCGAGGCACAGCAGCTTCGGCTCGGTGGCCAGCGCCCGCGCGATCTCCAGCCGGCGCTGATAGCCGTACGGCAGGTTCTTCGCGCGGTCCGCGGCCCGGTCGGCGATACCGACGAATTCCAGCAGCGCCATGGCTTTCTCGATCGCCTGCTTCTCCTCGCGGTGGTGCCGCGGGAGCCGCAGGAGGGCCCCGAGCAGGCTCGTCTTGTGCCGTGCGTCGGTGCCGACGACCACGTTTTCCAGCGCGGTCATCTCGGAGAACAGCCGGATGTTCTGGAACGTCCTGGCGATGCCGAGCTGCGTGATCCCGTGCCGCGACGCCTTCCCGAGCGGCTTGTCCTCGAGCAGCACCTGCCCCGACGACGGCCGGTAGACGCCGGTCATCGCGTTGAAGCAGGTGGTCTTGCCCGCGCCGTTCGGGCCGATCAGGCCCAGGATCTCGCCGCGCCGGATCTCGAAGGACACCGAATCGAGCGCCACCAGGCCGCCGAAGCGGACGGTGACGTCGTCGACCTTGAGCAGCGTCTGCCCGTAACCGGCCTGGATCTCCCGGTCCGGCGCGACGACCTCGGCGACCTCGGCCTCGTGCTCGGCGAGCTGTTCGGCGGTCATGTTCGCGACCTCGGCCACGAGGCCGCCCTCGGCCGGGACCTCGGGCCCGTTTCCGTTGCCAGGGACCGTCATGCCTTCTCCCCCGGGTTGTCGGTGACCAGCGAACCGTCGCTGCTGATCTGCTCGCCCTTGCCGAGCAGCCGCTGGTACGCCTGCCTGCCGTAGGCGAGCAGCCGCTGCCGCGCGCCGAGCAGGCCTTGCGGGCGAAAGATCATCAGGATGATCAGCGCCACGCCGAAGATCAGGTACTTGTACTCCGCGATCGCCTGGAACCGCAGCGGCACGTAGGCCACCACGATCGCGCCCAGCAGCACGCCGACCTTGTTGCCCGCGCCGCCGAGAATCACCGCGGCCAGGAACAGCATCGACGTGACGACGTCGAACTTCTGGTTGTTCACGAAGCCCAATTGCCCCGCGTACAGCGCGCCGGAGAGGCCGCCGACCGCGGCGCCGCCGACGAACGCCCAGATCTTGAACTTGAACGTCGGCACGCCCATGATCTCGGCCGCGTCCTCGTCGTCGCGGATCGCGACCCACGCGCGGCCGACGCGGCTGCGCTCCAGGTTCCCGACCACGAACAGGATCACGATGATGATCGTGACGCAGAGCCAGTACCACGGGATGCCGTCGGTGTTGTTGAACAGCGGGCTGCCGTCCGCCTTCGTGCCCGGCGGATGCCCGACGCCCTGGAAGCCGCGGTTGCCGCGCAGCGGGTCGATGTTGTCGGCCAGCAGCCGCACGATCTCGCCGAAGCCGAGCGTGACGATCGCCAGGTAGTCGCCGCGCAACCGCAGCGTCGGCGTCCCCAGGATCACCCCGAAGATCATCGTGACCACCATCGCGATCGGCAGCACGACGAGGAACGGCAGCTTCGACAGGGACGAGTCCGGGCTCGTGAACAGCGCCATCACGTAGGCGCCGATCGCGAAGAACCCGACGTAGCCGAGGTCGAGCAGACCCGCTTGGCCCACCACGATGTTGAGCCCGATGGCGACCAGCGCGTAGCGGGCCACCTCGAACATCGCGATCGGGAAGTCGTACCCGGGCTGGGTGGTGATCAGCGGCGGGTTCAGCACCGGCAGCAGGTAGACCAGCGCCACCAGCGGGATGAGCACCCCCCACTGCTGGACCCGGGACAGCCTGTTCCACCACTCCGAAACCGGGCGGCGGCGCGCCTTCGCCGGTGCGGCGGGCGGCGTCGTAGTCGTCGTCATACCCGTGCCTTTCCGAGCGATTCGCCGAGAATGCCGGTCGGGCGGAGCATCAGGATCAGCACCAGCAGGACGAACGCGACGACGTCGCGCCATTCGCCGCCGAACAGCGACTGCCCGTAGTTCTCCACGACCCCGAGCAGCAGGCCGCCCAGCAGCGCGCCGCGCAGGTTGCCGATGCCGCCGAGCACCGCGGCGGTGAACGCCTTGATGCCGAGGATGAAGCCGCCCTGGTAAGAGGCGCCCTGCGGGATCTTCATCATGTAGAACAGCGCCGCCGCGCCGGCCAGCAGGCCGCCGATGAGGAACGTGAGCGTGATGACGCGTTCCTTGTTGACGCCCATCAGCGTCGCGGTGTCCGGATCCTGCGCCACCGCGCGGATGCCGCGGCCGAACTTGGTCCGGTTGACGAACATGTCCGTGCCGATCATCAGCAGGATCGACGCGATCACGGTGATGATGGTGACGATCTTGACGCTGCCGCCGAAGATCGTGAACACCTCGTCGTTGCGCAGCAGCCGGATGCTGTTCTCCGGGTTGCCGCCGCGCCAGATGAACAGGATCTGCTGCAGCACGAAGGAAGCGCCGATCGCGGTGATCAGGAAGACCAGCCGGGGAGCCTTGCGTTTGCGCAGCGGCCGGTAGGCCACGCGTTCCAGCACGACCGCCGTGCCGCCGGACACCGCCATCGACGCGACGAGCGCGATCAGCAGGAAGCCGATCAGCTCGAAGATCGGCAGGTCCGGGGTCGCGCCGGGGCGGAAACCCAAGCCGTAGAAGGTGAACCACGTCGCGAAGGCGCCGTAGATGAACACCTCGGAGTGGGCGAAGTTGATGAGTTTGAGCACGCCGTAGACGAGGGTGTAGCCCAGCGCCACGAGCGCGTAGATGCTGCCGTAGGAAAGACCGTCGATCGTGTTGTCCCAGAACTGGTTCAGGAACGAATTCACGTCGAAGGTGATCCAGCTTCCGCCGCCCTGCGCGAGGACGAGCGAAGTGAGGTCAGGGGTCATCGGCACACTAGTTCTCCATGTGGGTCCGGGGGGGGGGGGGGGGGGGGGGGGGGGGGGGGGGGGGCTCCCCCCCCCCCCCAAAAAAAAACAAGAAACCACCCACCCCCGTTGTTCTGGCCTCCCCCCCCCTTTTCCCCCCCTCCAACACCCA
>NZ_JBVJOE010000020.1:0-13084 GCF_055583325.1 Amycolatopsis sp. NPDC104775 | reverse complement strand
CGAGGGGGGTGTGTGTCCTCCGCCCTCCCCTTTTCCCTCTGCTGCTCCTCCCCCCCCCCCCCCCCCCCCCCCCCCCCCCCCCCCCCCCCCCCCCCCCGGTACTGGAACCGAAAGCGGTGAGCTACTTGATCTCGGTGTTGCGGACGATCTTCCCGTTGTCCACCTTGTAGGTCCACACGGTGGTCGCGGCGAGCTCGCCGTGGTCGTCCCACTTGAAGTGCTTCGTGATGCCCTGTCCGTCGTAGGTCTTCACGAAGTCCAGCAGCCCGGCGCGGTCCTTCTTGCCCGCGTCGATGCCCTTCAGCAGGATCGTCGCGACGTCGTAGGCCTCGGGCGAGTAGGTGCCCGGGTCGACGCCGGTCGCCGCCTTGTAGGCGTCGGTGAACTTGGTGAACTGGTCGGCGGGCACGCAGGGGCAGGTGAAGTACGCGTTGGCCGCGGCGTCGCCGGCGCCCTTCACGAACAGGTCGTCCTTCACGCCGTCCGGGCCGACGAACTTGGCCTTGACGCCCGCGTCGTTCAGCTGCTGCGCGAACGGAGCGGCTTCCTGGTAGTAGCCCGAGTAGAAGATCGCGTCCGGCTTCTCGCCCTTGATCTTGTTGACCACGGCGGAGAAGTCGGTCTGCTTCGTCTTGACCTTGTCCTGGCAGGTCGCCTTGTCGCCCAGCGCCTTGACGGTCGAGGCGGCGAGGCCGGTGCCGTACTCGGAGTCGTCCTCGATCACGCAGACCTTGCTGGCCTTGAGCTCGCCGGTGATGAACTTCGCGGCGGCCGGGCCCTGCGCGTTGTCGTTGCCCAGCGCGCGGAAGAAGGTCTTCCAGCCGTTGTTGGCGAGCGACGGGTTGGTCGCGGACGGGGTCACGGCGACCAGGCCGGCGGAGTTGAAGATGTTGCCCGCGGCCTTGGACTCGCCCGAGAACGGGAGGCCGATGACGCCGATGATGCCCGGGGTGTTGACGATCTGGGTCACGATGCCCGGCGCCTTGTCCGGGGTGCCCTCGGTGTCGAACTCCGCGAGCTTGACCTGGCAGCCCGGGTTCGCCTTGTTGTGCTGGTCGACCGCCAGCTTCGCGCCCTTGAGGATGTTCTGGCCCAGGGCCGCGTTCGCGCCGTTGATCGTGCCGGCGTAGGCGATCGAGGTCGGCGCGCACTGCGCCTTGCCGTCTCCCGCCGGGTCCGCCGCGTTCGCCGCCGCCGACGGGGCCGCGGCCTGCGGCGCGCCGCTGTCGCCACCCGAGTCACCGCCGGTCCGCGCCGAGCAGGCGCCCAGGGAGATGACTCCCGCCGCGGCCAGCACGATGACCTTAGTGAGTCGTGCTCTCTGCACTCGTTCCTCCAAATGCCACCCGACACGCTCCTGTGGAACGGCGGGTCCCTGCGTGGGACTTCGACTGGGCGCTGAACGTAGCCGCCGGGTGAGGCGTTGCACAGAGTCACAGCGAGTCTTGTATCCACATCGTGACGGTCGTCACGAGAATTAACGGACGATTTACACTCGATCGTCTTATTGCAACGACCGAGTGAATGACTCTTCGTGTCCGAGCACCCCTCGAAAGGACCTAGACCACACGTCCGATCGATGGAGGCAGTGTAGGAACATCCCCTCTGTCACCGTGACCGACACCACGATCCCTCGGCTTCCAAGGTAGCAACTTTGCCCTTTCGAGCAGGGCAGATCAACCCGCACGGGTGGGTGGCGAACCGGTGCGGCAGAAGGGTTTCCGCTGGTCAGTGACAGGTCGCGACGCGACGAGGCGGCCCGGGACGGAAGCGGCGAACCGGACGAGGCCCCGCTGGCCGGGAGCGCGTTCCGGGACCGGACGGTCACTCTCCGATGCGGTTTCCGGCGCTTCCGGTGTCTCCGGCAACGAAAAAGCGGGCGCGACCCCCTGGCCACGCCCGCTTCGCCGGGTGCTTTCCGTGCTCAGCCGATGCTTTCCACGACCGCCTCGGCGACGGCCTTCATCGTGGTGCGCCGGTCCATCGCGGTGCGCTGGATCCAGCGGAACGCGTCGGGTTCGGTGAGCCCCTGACGGCTCATCAGCAGGCCCTTCGCCCGGTCGATGACCTTGCGGGTCTCGAGCCGGTCGGTGAGCCCGGCGACCTCGGCCTCGAGGGCCTGCAGCTCGGAGAACCGGCTGACGGCCAGCTCGATCGCGGGCACGAGGTCGCGTTTGGCGAACGGTTTCACCAGGTAGGCCATGGTGCCCGCGTCGCGGGCCCGTTCGACGAGGTCGCGCTGGCTGAACGCGGTGAGAATGACGACCGGCGCGATCCGGTCGCCGGTGATCCGCGCGGCCGCCTCGATGCCGTCGAGCTTGGGCATCTTGACGTCGAGGATCACGAGGTCCGGCTTGAGATCGGTGGCCAGCGCGATGGCCTCCTCGCCGTCGCCGGCCTCGCCGACGACCTCGTAGCCCTCCTCGCGCAGCATTTCCACCAGGTCGAGCCGGATGAGCGCCTCGTCTTCGGCGACGAGCACCCGTCGCTGCGGCACGCCGGCGGCGGCGCCGTTCGACTCGGCAGCCTGTTCGGTCACCGGTGTCCTCCTGAAGGCTCGGCGGGACGTCTTCGACACGCGGTCACCCGCGAGAGCCCAGGGTACCGGGACCGATCCAGATCCCACGATGGCGTTCACCACGAAGTGGCGGGCGACACGCAGCCCCGGGCCCAAGTCGATCACCGGACCCGGTCGAGGGCCGCGGGGGCGGGTCCCGTAGAGTTTCCGGCACTGCGCCCCCGTAGCCCAACTGGCAGAGGCAACGGATTCAAAACCCGTCCAGTGTGAGTTCGAATCTCACCGGGGGCACCCGGGATCTTTCTGTTTTCGCAGCCGCCTGTCAGCTGATCAAGCCCTTCGGTTTCGAGCAGTGACGGCGTACCGGAGCGGGTGCGCACGCGCCGCCGGAAGCGGAGACGCCGACCAGTCCACCGTGGACAGTTCCCTTCTCCGCCTCGCCCGAAACCGGCGAACAGCTCGTTCCGCGCAATCCGCGATATCCCGGGCAGGGCAAGGGAATCCGGTTGCTCCCATTGGGGTTTCCCGGTGGCCGGGGCACGGCGGACGGGCGATCATGCAGCGGAACCGGCGCGACCGGAGCAGCCGGCCGCGCGGCCCGACGGAGCACCGGAGGGAACGCCATGGCCGCCACCGGCCCGATCGACCACGTCGTCGTCCTGGTCCAGGAGAACCACACCACCGACAACTACTTCCGCTCGATGGCCGCGTTCGGCGCGAACGTCGCGACCGGCTGGCCGGTCTCCCCCAACCCGCCGAAATCCGACCAGCCGCACGACCGCAAGGCCTACTACCGCTGGCTCACCAAGAAAAGCACCGGCGCGCACGTCCAGTTCGACACCGTCGCCGACCTGCCGTTCTACGCCTGGCTCGCGGCGAGCGGCGCGTTCGTCGAGAACCACTGCGCGGGCTACGGCACCAACTCGACGCCGAACCACCTGCTCATCGTCGGCGGCCAGACGCCCACGCTGCGCAACCCGCCCCGCGGCCAGGCCAACCCGGTGTGGGACCTGCCGTCCCTGCCCGGGCTCGCCGCCGACCACGGCGTGAGCTGGAAAGCCTACACCGGAGCCAGCGGGTATCCGGTCGAGTTCTATCAGCAGCTCAAGGGGTCGCCCAACATCGTGCGCTCCGCGCAGATCATCGCCGACGCCCAAGCCGGTGCGCTGCCGACTCTGTCGATGGTCTGGCACGACTCGCCCTACGACGAACACCCGCCCGCGGACGTCAGCGAAGGCGAGGACGCCGTGTGGCAGGTCGTCGACGCGATCGTGCGGGCCGGACTCTGGAATTCGACGGTCTTCCTGCTGACCTGGGACGACTGGGGCGGGTTCGACGACCACGTGGCCACGCCGAACGTCGAGATCACCCCGGACGGCGTCCAGCTCGCCTACGGCCCGCGGGTGCCGTTGCTGCTGTTCGGCGGACGGGTCAAGCCGGGCATCGACCACCGCTGGTCCTGGCATCCGAGCATCCCGAAGACGGTCATCGACCTGCTGAAGCTGCCGAAACTCGGCGTGCCCCGGGTCGATGACGACCACGGCCTCGCCGACCTCGTCGACCTCTCCGCCACTGCGAAACTGAACCCGCCGCCCCCGGCGCACGGCACCGCGATCACCCAGCCCGCGCCGCCGAAACCCGCCCCTGCCCCGACTCCGGCACCACCGCCTCCCGTCGCCAAACCGGCACCGGTCGGGCCGATTCTGCTGCGCGGCGGGGGCACGCTGCCGCCGCCGAACGACGTGCCATTGACTGTCCATTGAGGACTGGAAAGGATCAGGCCATACGTCCACTGTGGACCGCGACTTCATGACCGCCCGAGGGAGCTGAGTCCGGAAAAACCCGCGCCGCTTTCGACGCGTTCCGGGATCCGCGGCACAACGTCGAGGTCGCGCATGATCAAAACCGGCGAACCCGCATGCGGCACAAGGCACTCGGCTGCCGCGCCCCGACCCCATCAACGAAGACCGCTTGTTCTGCCGTTCGGAGGTATCGCGACCGGGAGCCCGGCTGGATACTGCGATACCGGGGAGTCGCTTACCAGCGACCAGGAGTGATACCTCATGAAAAGGAATTGTCTCCGCACGGTGTTCGCGATCGCGGTCGTCGCGCTGGGCGTCAGCCCACCGGCAACGGCCGCGGCGACCGCCGGTCATTCCCCGCAGCAGCTCGCCGCGGCCGATTGGCCGACGTATCACCACGACAACGCCCGTACCGGCGAAGCGGTAGATCTCGCTCCGCTGGGCACTCTCGGCACCGCCTGGCAGGCCACTTTGGACGGTGCGGTGTACGGGCAACCGCTGGTGGTCGGCGGGCAGATCCTTGCTGCCACGGAGAATGACACCGTCTATGCGCTCGACCCGGCGACCGGCGCGACCCGCTGGTCGGCGCATGTCGGCGAACCGGCGAAGGGATCGGAGCTGCCGTGCGGGAACATCGATCCGCTCGGCATCACCGGCACCATGGCCTACGACCAGGCCACGTCCCGGGTTTTCGCGCTGGCCGAGCTCACCGGCGGGCAGCACGTGCTGGTCGGGGTGAACGTCAATACCGGCGCGATAGAGGTGCGCACGGAACTGGAGCCGCCTAAAGGAGATCGGCTGGCGCACCAGCAGCGAGCGGCGCTGACCGTGTTCGGCGACCGGGTGTACGTGGCCTACGGCGGGCTTGCCGGGGACTGCGCGAACTACATCGGTTCGGTTGTCTCAGCGACCACCGCCGGGACGGACCCGCTCAGCTACAGCGTGCCGACCACCAGGGAGGCCGGGATCTGGGCGCCGGGCGGCGGTGTCGTCGACGGGCAACGGCTGCTCTACTCAGTGGGCAACGGAGAATCCACCACGGGCTACGACGACAGCGATTCCGTGCTGGCCTTGTCGCCCACGCTGCAGCGGGTCGACCTGTTCGCCCCGGATACCTGGGCCGACGACAACGCGCAAGACCTCGATCTCGGTTCGTCCAGCCCGACTCTGCTCGGCGATCATGTCATCGCGGTCGGCAAGCGGGGAACCGGATACGTGCTGCGCCACGACAATCTCGGCGGAATCGGCGGGCAGCAGGCCAAAGCCGAGATCTGCCAGTCCTTCGGCGGCAGCTCGACCAGCGGCGACACCGCGTACCTGCCCTGCAACGACGGTCCGCGCGCGGTCCGCGTCGCAGCGGACGGCACTCCTACCGTGGCGTGGCATGCCGACGGGACCGCGAACGGCTCACCGACCGTCGGCGGCGGCGCGGTTTGGGTGACGGATTGGAACGCTGGTGTGCTGTATGCGCTCTCACCGGCAGACGGGACCACACTGGCTCAGCTGGACCTCGGCGCGATTCCGCATTTCGCCTCTCCCACGTTGTCCGGCGACCACGCCTACGTGGGCACGATGACCGGCGTGGTGGCGGTCTCCGGTGCCTGACTGAAAAACCCGGCCCTGAAAACACGAATCCCCAGGTTGTCGTTTCCGATGACCTGGGGATTCGTGTGCTCACGGCTGCCGACTGTCCATAGAGGACATTCTATGGAGGGCCGCTTGACGGCTCTGCGGCCACGGTAATCGAGGCAAGGTCGGCGGCACCATCACGCAGGCATCCGGGCCGGTGCGGTAGCAGGCGCCACCACGAAGTCGGAACCACGGGCTACTGATCGCGGCCGGTTCGGGCGGCAGGGTTTCCCTCAGGGCCGCCGACACCGGCGGCGTCACCCACGACTTCGGCGGAGGAACCCCAATGACCGTTCGAACGACGCCCCAGCCGCCGCTTCTGGCGAGGTCGCTGGCTGCCCGGACGCGATCCGGAAACCGATGGGCGCCCAAGGTGTTCGGCGCGGTCGCCGCGGTCCTGGTGCCGTGGGTGTTCGTGCTGGGCCGGTCCCTGCCCGAAACCGCACAGGTGCGGCACTGGCCAGCGGTGTGGATTGGACTCGACCTGGCGATGGCGCTCGGCTGCGCGACCACCGCGCACCTGGCCCACCACGGCGACGACCGCGCGCGCCTCTCGGCATCGGCCGTCGCGGCCCTCGCGGTGATGGACGCCTGGTTCGACGTCCTGACCGCCCAAGCTGGCGCCGAATTGACCCAGGCACTCGTCTGCGCGGTCCCGGAACTCGCGTTGGCCAGCCTGTGCACGTGGTTCGCCCTGCGCGACACCGGACAGCCGTCGTGACGATGCGGCAAAGGCCGCCTCCAGCGGCCAAGATCAAGACCTGCCACCTGGTGCTAGGTTCACCATGAGATCGGGTGCGGGTTCCATGGCGCCGTCCTCTCGCCGTGTCCTAGCGTCGTGCCATGACGATTCCACCCGGGCTGAGACGCACGGTCCTCCGGGCGCAACGGGACACCGGCTTTCTCGCCGCGGGTGTGCTGCCGCACCTGGCGCTGGTGCCCGGATGGGCCTGGGCGGCGGCGACTGTCGCCCGGACCGGGAACTGGCTCCTCGCGGTTTCCGTGCCGATTGTCCTGATCTTGCTCGGCACCCCCGTGCTGACGGCCGTTCAGCGGGCTCGCTACCGGGCGCTCATCGGGGTGGACGTCCCCCGCTCCCCCGCCACGCCGGAACAATGGACGTGGGCCTCGGCCGCCCGGTGGCTCGCGGCGGCACGGCCTTGGCGCAAGATCGGCTATCACCTGATGCTGGGCCCGGTGCTCGCACTGCTGGAACTTCTGGTACTCGCGGTGGCAGCGGCAGGCCTGGCGGGCGTACTCGTCTACGCCTGGGCATGGGCGGCCGGAAGCCAGAACTGGTCCAGTTACTTGACTCAGCTGCCGGTTTACTCGGCGGCGGGACTCCTCGTCCTGTGCGCCCTGCCCTGGATCGCGCGGGCAGTGGCCCGGGCCTAGGCGCGATTGGCGCCGGGTCTGCTCGGACCCAGCCGGGCGCAGCGGCTCCAGGAGCGGGTCGACCAGCTGGCCGTGAGCCGGACCGGCCTGATCGAGGCCGTCGACGCGGAGCGCCGCCGGATCGAGCGCGACCTGCACGACGGCACGCAGCAGCGGTTGGTGGCTCTCGCGGTCAACCTGGGTCTGGCCCTCGCCACCCGGCCGGACCTGCCGAGCGATGCCCGCGAAGTGATCACGAAAGCGCACCTGGAGGCGAAGGAGGCGATCGCCGAACTCGACGACCTGGTGCGGGGGCTGCACCCGGCCGTGCTCGAAGACCGGGGGCTGGACGCGGCGTTGTCCGGGCTGGCCGCCCGCACGCCCCTGCCAGTGCGGCTGAGGGTCGATCTGGAGGAACGGGTAGCGCCCAACGTGGAGTCAGTCGCGTACTTCGTGATCTCCGAGGCGCTGACCAATGCGACGAAGCACGCCAACGCGATGCGGGCGGAGGTAGTAGTCCGCCAGGTCGGCGAGATGCTGCGAGTGCGCGTTACCGACGACGGGCTGGGCGGGGCCGACGCCTCTGCCGGGACGGGGCTGACCGGGCTCGCCAAGCGGGTCGGTTCCCTCGACGGCGCCTTCCGCGTCAGCAGCCCCGTCGGCGGGCCCACCATCGTCACCGCGGAGCTGCCGTGCGCGCGGTGATCGCCGAGGATTCGGTGTTGTTGCGGGTCGGCCTGAGCAAGGTGCTGGAGACGGCCGGGTTCCAGGTCGCCGCGGAAACCGGCGACGCGGAGGGATTGCTGGCGGCCGTGGCGGAGCACCGGCCCGAACTCGCCTTGATCGACGTCCGGATGCCGCCCGGCTTCACCGACGAGGGAGTGCGGGCGGCGATGGAGATCCGCCGGCGCTGGCCGGGGACGCCAGTGGTGCTGCTTTCGCAGTATGTGGAAGAGCGGTACGCGGCCGACCTGCTGTCCGCGAACACCAGCGGGGTGGGCTACCTGCTCAAGCAGCGGGTCGCCGATGTCGCCGACTTCGTGGCGGCGGTCCGGCGGGTGGCGGAAGGGGGCACGGCCTTGGACCCGCAGGTCGTCGCGCAATTGCTGCTGCGGCGCGACAGCGACCCGCTCGCGCGGCTGACCCCCCGCGAACGGGAGGTGCTCGGCCTGATGGCCGAAGGACGCTCCAACGCCGGCATCGCGCAGGCGCTGGTGGTCAGCGAGAGCGCCGTGGCGAAGCACATCAACAACATCTTCGCCAAACTCGACCTCCCGGTGGCCGACGCTGACCACCGCCGTGTCCTGGCCGTGCTGCGGTTTCTCGGAGCGTCCAAGGCCTGACCTTCAGCGCACTGGAGAGGTCAGCGCGGTTGTTTTTCAGCCGGGACGCCGCAACCCGGCGAGGGCGAACTCGAATACCCGTTCCCGCTGGGCTTCGTCGACGTACTCGACGGCCGTGATCCCGGAAATCATGCGCAGGACGTCGTCGATCGACGTTTCCAGGCGCGCGACACCAGCTTCCTGCGCGCTTGCCAGCAGCGGTCCGCCCGCCTCCCGCATCGCCCGGCGGCAGGCCTGGAAGCCTTCGGTGGTGCGGTTGAGCGATTCGGCGAAGGCCAGCTTCGTGCCGATGTACTCCCCGAAATGCCGCAGCCACGCCGCGAACGCGTCCCACGGTTCGAGGCCCGCGACGTCGTCCGCGGCGCGGCACAGCGCCTCGACCGCCTCGCGGTTGACCTCCTCCACGAGGTCCTCGCGGGTGGGGAAATTCCGGTAGAGCGTCGCGATGCTCACCCCGGCCCGGCGCGCCACGTCTTCCAGCGAGGTCTGCGTCCCCTGCTCTTCGAAGGCCTCCCGCGCCGCGGCGACCAGCGCGTCGAAGTTGCGCCGGGCGTCGGCGCGCTTCGGCCGCCTGCTCGGCAGCTCCGGTTCCATCCCGCCTCCCGTGGTTGACAAACGTAGGAACCCTACGGTTAAAGTGTAGGGGTACTTTCACTTCTCATCGTACGTGCCTCGGGCACGGGAAGGCGGAGCGCATGTCCGCGGAAACCATCGCGCTGGTCACCGGCGCGAACAAAGGGGTCGGCCTGGCGACCGCCCGGCAGCTGGCCGAGCGCGGCCTGACGGTGCTGCTCGGGGCCCGCGATGCCGAGAAGGGGTCGAACGCGGCGAAAGAGCTGGCCGAGGACGGCTTGTCCGTGCGGCCGGTGCTGATCGACATCGCCGACGACGCTTCGGTGAACGACGCGGCCGCGCTGGTGGAACGCGAGCACGGGCGGCTCGACGTGCTAGTCAACAACGCGGGCATGCTGATCCGCAAACCCGCGGCGGAGGTCACGGCCGAGGACATGCGCCCGGAGTTCGAGACCAACGTCTTCGGGCTCGTACGGGTGATCCACGCGATGCTGCCGCTGCTGCGCCGCTCGCGTTCGGCCCGGATCGTGAACGTCGCGAGCGATTCGGCGATGTTCGCCAAGACCACCGAACCGGGCTCGATGTTCGCGCGCTCGCACGAGTCCTTTGTGTACTCCGCGACGAAAACCGCGGTGAACATGCTCACCGTCAAGTACGCCAACGCGTTCCTCGACGATCCGGAACTCGCGCACATCAAGGTCAACGCGGTGACGCCGGGCTACGTAGCGACGGATCTGAACAACTTCAACGGCGTCCGCACCACCGCGGAGGGCGCGCGGGCGTCAGTGCACTGGGCGACAGTGGGCGACGACGCCGAAACCGGCGGATTCTTCAACGACGAAGGCCGGGTGCCGTGGTGATTCCGGCCTGGTCACGCCGGTGGACTCGCTAGCGGAAGCCGCGCCGCGAGTCACCGCCGCGGATCGACAGCGCCCGCACAGTCATGGTGCATCGCGCGATACCGGCCGGGAGCGTGACCCACCACCCGCTTGAAAGCGCGGGCGAACGCGAATTCCGAGTCGTAGCCGACCTTTCGGGCAATCTGCCGCAGGGGAGCTTCGCCCTCGCGCAGCAGGCGAGCGGCCACGGTCATCCGCCATCTGCCGAGGTACTCCATGGGAGTGTGGCCGGTCGTCGAGGCGAATCGGCGGCTGAACCGGGCACGCGGGACGCCGACGGCGTGCGCGAGCGCCTCCACGGTCCAGGGTTTGCCGGGGTCGTCGTGCAGAAGCGCGAGCGCAGGGCCGACCGCGGGGTCGTGGAGCGCGTGGGCCCACCCGGCCGGCTGGTCCGGCTGGTCGAGGAACCAGGACCGCAAGGTGTAGGTGAACAGCAGGTCGAGCAGCGAGGCCACTACGGCGGGCGTGCCGCGGCCGGCGTGGTCGACCTCGGTGGCGAGCAACTGGACGGCGGCGGCGAGGCTGGTGCCGCGCATCTGGGCCGCCGTGACGGAGACGACGTCGGGCAAGGAGGCGATGAACGGGTGCTGCGGCGCCGGTTCGAGCAGGTACGCCCCGCAGACCAGGACGGTCTCGGGCCCGTCGCCCTCGATGACGAGGTCGGAGGCTGACAGCTCCTCCAGGTCGGCGCCGAACAGCTTTCGCACGGTGGGAGCCGGGCGGCCCGGGGCGTCGGCGACCACGTGCCCGGCGCCGGACGGCAGCAACGCGACATCCCCCGGGGCGAGCGGGAAAGCCGCTCCGCCGTCGGGGACGAGCACGCAGGAACCGGCGATCACGACGTAAATCGTGGCGATCGAACGCGACTCGAACGTGAGTCCCCAGGGGGCGCGCAGCAGCGCCCGGCCGTAGACGGCGCCGCCGCTCCGCAGAGCGGCGACGACCTGGCCCACGACGTCGGCAACGTGGTCACGCTCACGAGCGGCCGCTTTCTCCGTCATCGCCACACCCGATTCGCACCGGCCCCGCGCCGATCGGACATGAACCTGTCGAGAACTGTCATGGCGTGCGTCGATAACCCATTCCTACGGTGAGGGTGCTACCGATTCGACCCTACCTTGCGAGGAACGCGTGCCTACCACAGTTCTTGTCCTGGGCGGAGCCGGCAGAACCGGACGGCGCGTGGTGTCCTTGCTGGCCAAGCAGGGACACCGGATCCGGGTGGCGACCCGGAACCCGGGGCGCCCGGAGGGTTCGGTGACGCCGGTCCGCTTCGACTGGGACGACCCGGAGACCTACCCGCCCGCGCTGGACGGCGTGGACGCGATCTACCAGTGGCTGCCGATCAGCCCCGACCCCACGGCAGCGGTCGCGGCACTGCTGAACGACGCCAAAACCGCCGGGGTTCGCCGGGTGGTGCACTTGTCCAACACCACGGCGCGTCTTTCCGGTGAAGAATTCCCGAAGCCCGAGGTCGAGCAATTCCTCGAAACGGGCCCGGTGCCCGCGACAATTCTGCGGCCCAACGTCTTCGCGGAGAACTTTTCCGAACATCCCTCGATGCTGCAGAGCATCCGCACAGGTGTCGTCGCGGTTCCCGCGGGCGGCGGCCGGGTCGCGCCGATCTCCGTCGAGGACATCGCCGCTTCGGCCGCGGCCGCCCTGACCCAGGACGGACATCAGCGCAAGACCTACTCCCTGACCGGACCCGATTCACTGTCCTTTTCGGACATGACCGCGATCGTGGGCTCCGCCGCGGGAAAGCCGGTGCGGTACCGGGCGATGGACCCGGCCGAGTTCCGCGAAGCCATGCTCGGCGGGGGCATGCCTGGTGAGGTCGCCGACTTCTACGCCGCCATGTACGAAGGCATCCGCAACGACTGGGCCGCCGAGGTGACCGACCACGTTGAGCGGATCACCGGACGGCCGCCGATCTCCTTCGCCGACTACGCCCGCGCCGCGGCAGCCAGGTGGCGCTGATCAGCCAGCCTATTTTACGGACGCATCGTTGGCGGCGCGTCGATCTCGTTACCGGCGCCGGGTCGCCGACGCGGCCGTCGAGGCGGAGAACCGGATGGCGCGCACGCGGTGCGAGGCGCCTTCGGGCAGGCCGTAACCCGCGGGCTGGGACTCGGGGTGGCTGAAGAGCACCTGCGGGACCGGTGCCGCGGTGTGGCGGGAAGGTGCGGATGTGCGGAACAGAAGAACTCCTTGATGCTTGGCCAGCGCCGATCATGGTGCTGGGGAAGAGAAAAGCCGACCCGCCGCGCCGTCTCGGCGGTGGGGGGGTCGCGAGCGGGATCGCGTCGTCACGGCTTCGCGTGACCCGCGTCGTCAGCGCAGTGCGAACCTGCTGGTCGCCAGGCTACGCCCTCCCCGCGGGAGCCGCCGGGTCAGGGCGGAAAAGCACAGATCGTTTGACGGGGCCCGCCGCCTGTGGTCCACTAGGGGCGGTTGAAGATTTTTGTGTTCGTTTTTTCTTGACGCCCGCAGAGGTTTTTGGCGAGCGTCGGCACGTGCCTTTCCGGCTTCTGATTTTCCGCGCTCGCAGCCTGGCCGCCCCGTCCGGGGCGCTGCCGCATGTTCGACGCGACAAGGAGTTCGTGAATGTCCGAAGGCACCGTGAAGTGGTTCAACGCCGAAAAAGGCTTCGGTTTCATCGCCCCCGACGACGGCAGCGCCGACGTGTTCGTCCACTATTCGGAAATCACCGGCGGCGGTTTCCGCAGCCTGGACGAGAACGCCCGGGTGCAGTTCGACGTCGGCCAGGGCAACCGCGGCCCGCAGGCCACGGCGGTGTCGGTCCTCTGACCACCACCGCATCGGGGGGGGGGGGGGGGAGGGGGGGGGGGGGGGGTGGTAGGGGGGGGGGGGGGAGTTTTCGGAGCAGGCGGGGGGGGAGGGCGCGAGAGCGGTCTCCCTCTCCTAGACGGGGGGGAGGGTTTG
>NZ_JBVJOE010000019.1:0-67133 GCF_055583325.1 Amycolatopsis sp. NPDC104775 | reverse complement strand
TGCGCTAAGGGGGGGGGGGAACCACCCCAAAAACACGCAAAAACCAACGCCCCCCCCCCCCCCCCCCCCCCCCCCCCCCCCCCCCCCCCCCCCCCCCCGGGCCGCACCCCCGAGCGGTCCCGGCCCGTGGGCGCGCAGCCCGCAACCCTCGCGCCCACGGGCCCCTGACCCCTCGCCTCCCGCTCCCGGCCCCGACCTGGGGGCGGGAGGCGAGGCCCGGGTCCCGCCGCGGTCCGGCGGGGCGGGTGCCCGCGGTGGCCTAGCTGGATCGCGGTGGCCCAGATCCGGGTGCCTGCCATGGCCCAGCTGTATAGAGCACGAGCCTTCTAATCTCCAGGTCGCAGGTTCGAGTTCTGCCGGTGCCCACCTCGTGCCAGCTCCGGGTGACCAGTCCCCTGCCACCCACCGATCCGCTTCGCCTCGCGCCGATATCTGCCTGGCCCGCCCCCACCTCGCGTCAGGTCCGCTCGCGGGCCTGCCCCTGTTGCACGCCGCTCGCCGGACCACGCCCGCAAGTGGTCCGCCCCCGCCGCTGGTGGGACGTCTTGAAGCCTGACCGCAACCGCCGAACCGCCCAATCGTTCCCGCCCAGGCCAGAGGGCTTACATCACAAGATCGCCACAGTCTGCCCAGCCTCCCCGCCCCTGATCCCAACCCCGCCCGCACCTCTGCCCAGGAGTTCCGCGTGTCCAAGCTGCACAAACCGCCGCCCGCTCGGCATGCCCGCCCGCACGCCCGCGCGGTGCGTACCGGGACCGTCGCACGCTGTGGCATTCCGCCGCCGGAGAGCCGCAAATCCGACGAACGGAAGCTGAAACGATTCGACGGTGTCGAACGATCGAGAGATTGGCGATGACTAAGCTGCCCATGCCGGAGGTCAGCAGCGGTCAGCCACCCGGGCCCTCGTAGCTCAGCTGGATAGAGCAAGAGCCTTCTAATCTCTAGGTCGCAGGTTCGAGTCCTGCCGGGGGCACAACCGGCCTGGTCAGGGGAATCCCTGGCCAGGCCAGGCCGAACCACACGAGGCGACGGCCCGTAGCCGGTCCACTTTTCCCGCATCTTTCGCGGGTGCGACCGAGGCGTCCCCACCCCGCGGAACCCCGCCCGAGCCGCTGCTCCCGCCTCCCCACCTGGCCGGGACGCCTTCGTGACCTTGCCCTCAGCCCGCCCACTTCAGGAACGCCCCATGCCCGACCACGCCCACCCCAGCCGACGAACACGAAATGGAACCACCCGAGCCCTCTTCGAGGAATCCCGCCGCGCCGGTCTCGTCCAACGACACCTCCGCAAACTCCACCACCTCGCCCGGCACCCACACCCACCGGCGGCAAGCACACCGCCCCTACCCGCACAACCCAGCCAGCCGACCCGAGCGCGGCGGTCACCACAACAACTCACCCTCGGCATCGACCTCGCCCACCGGCCCGCGACACCGCCGCGCCAGCCGTCCACAAAGACCACCGCATCGGAGGAAGCCGCCTAGCTGTCAACCAAAGCTGGTTCCCGCTCACCCTGATTGCAGAACTGTCGGCTCTCCGACACTTCGCCGGAAGCGTTGGCCACGGCGATCCTCGCCCGCGCGTACGACGGTTCGGTTCCTCACCTCCCCGCGAGCCGCCTTCCGGTCGCGCTCACCTCGGGGCAGGCATAACTTGCTGCACGCCGGAGCAGGCAACAATCCCATCCGCTCCGGCCAACCCGGCCGCGCGGCAGTCAAGCTCGGTGAGGACGACAGCGCTCGGAGCAAGCTGAACGCGAAATTCTGGATCGACCCGGCAGTCGCCTCGACTCGGGCGCAGTCGCGTCCCGCCATCTGCGAAATGCCGCCCGCTGCCAGAGCCTGCGCAACGCTCAGCAGAAGGTCTCGCCGTGAGGCGAACCGATCTCCTTCGAGCGAGCTCGAGCCTCGTGCCTGATTCGCTTCGTGACTCCCGAAGAAGCGAGATACTTGAGCGCTTGCCGATCGGAGCACACTTTCGCCGCGCGCAACTGCAGCCATGGCGACCAGCTTTCCATCGAAGTCAGCTCGCCAGGATCGCCCGACCCTGAAACCAGGGCGTCAAGAACCGAGAGGTCCGCCATTCTCGCGCTGACGAAATCTCGTGACTTACCGGCAGGGAGCGCGCTAACCACCTGCTCCCGAAGGACCTCCGGAACTTTCTCAAGACAGCTCAAGGCAACCGACGTCGCCATCGCCTTGTCTGGCTCACGGCCGATCAATGAGATCAGCTGATCAATCCTGAAAGGAGACCGCATCGCCATGGAATAGACACGCCAGCGAGCGTGCCCGCTTTCGAACGAGGTCGCTTCCAGTCCTATCTCGTGCGCCAAATTTCGCAACTCGCGCACAAAATCACCTTCGAGCATCGCCAGGCGACCTCTACTTTGCGGCCCTCTCAACGGCCACGACGTCGCGGTCCAATGTAGACCGCCCGAGGCCGTATCCGCGACGGTCGTTCGTAGGCTTCGGCCGCGTGAGCGAGCCAGCCTGCTGTCCTGGCTACGACCACTAAACCCATCGCAGCTTCTTCGGGCCAGCCATGGAGCCAAGTCAGTGCGCCGAGCGCGAAATCGATATTGGGTTTGGGCTGGCCGCTATGGTTCGCCGATTCCAGCACCGACTGCACGAGGTCCAGACCGTCGCTTCCCGTGTGGACACTTTCCAGTGCGGCCAGCAGATGCGGGGCGCGGGGGTCGGAATCGGTATACACCGGGTGCCCGAAACCCGGCAACGCCTCTGCGCGTCGATCGGCTGGCGCGATAGCGGGTAGTCCTTCGTCCGCGCATCGTTGCAGCATTCGGTGGACCTCCCGGGCGGTCCCGCCGTGGTCGACGGCGCGCATGGTTTGGATTCCGATGTCCACGACGGCATAGGGATCCGCGCCTGAGGTGGCGGCGACGCGGGACGCGAAGGTGGACGCTGTGAGTTCGTGATCGGCCAGCAGGCGCAGGGCCAGGTCGACCGGAGCTGGCGGAAGAGTGTCGGCACGGGTCATCCGGGCGGTGATGGTCGCGGCGACCGATCCTGGGCCCGGTAGCGGATCGGGGTGCGCCGCGATCACTGAGGCCATGGCCGGGATGAGTCGTCTGCCGACGTCGGCGATGGCGCTCGGTCCGAGGTCGTGCCGCGCCGGGTCCAGCATGCCGAGGACCGATGTCACCGCGCTCATCCGGTCGAGCAGCCCCGCGGAGTCGGGTAGCGAGGCGAGCACGCAGGTGATCTCCGGCCGGTCCGCGCTCGGCCAGCGGACCGGGCCAGACGGCAACTCAGCGGTCCAGAGCAGCTCGGCGACGTCCTCGAAACTCCGGTCCAGCAAGTTCTCGATCGGATAACCGCGAAACGCCAGCGCACCTGTCGGCCGGAGGTCGGTGACAGCGGTCTCGACCCGGATCTCGACCTGCCCGGCCCGCTCTCGTTTCGCCGTCCGGGCGGCGAGAGCCTCGACTTGGGCTCGTTCGTACCGGGAGCGACGGCCGCCACCGCCGCGCACGGGCCACGAGGTCAGGACGCCCCGGCTCGCGTAGGCGTAGAGGGTGCGCATGGTGACGCCCAGCCGATCCGCGGCCTCGGCCGCGGTCATCCACTCGCCGTCCATGCCTGGACCATAGTGCAGTTAATCAACATTGACAACGTTGATTCATCTTGGGCACAGTCAATCCATGGCCAAAACGAACACGGGCTCGAGAAAGGTGCGCGGCGGACTCGGGCCACGTTTTCTCGGCTTATGGTGTTCGACCGCGCTCTCTGACACCGGAAACGGAATTTTCCTTACCGGCTCGACGCTTTTCGCCATCCACACCTTGAAGAGCCCTGGGCTCGTCGGGCTTTTGCTCACCCTGGCGACCATTCCCTGGCTCGTCGCGGCCATCCCCGCGGGAATCGTGGTCGATCGCATGGACCGGCACCGCGTGATCCAAATCGCCAACCTCGCACGCGCGGGAATCATGCTCGGCGTCGGTGCCACCGGGCATATTTCCGCTGTAATTCTTGTCGTCGCTGTTTTTACCGCGGGGGTGCTCCAAACTTTTGTCGACAGTGCGGCAGAGGCACTCGTCCCCGAACTTGTCGACCTCGATCGGCTCTCGGACGCGAATGGCGCGCTGTCGGTGTCGACCCGGGTTTTCTACCAGTTCCTCGGGCCTCCCCTCGCCGGTCTGGTTTACGGGCTCTGGCCATCGGCGTCACCCCTGCTCGCAGGCGTGCTCTGCGGGGTCTCGACGTTGTGCATCGCGGCGGTGCGGCAGCCGTGGCCGAACCGGCTCGGCGAGCGGAGCAAAACCGACCTCCGGAGCGGCTTGCGGGTCGTGCGCCGGAGCCGGATTCTGCAAGCCGCTATCGCCATCAGCTGCCTCACCAGCATCGCCAACGGCATCTATCTGACCGCCTTCGCCGTCTACGCCAATTCCGGCACCGGCCTCGGCCTCACGCCCGCGGCGTATGGGGTGCTCACCGGCCTCGTCGGCGCCGGAGCGGGAGCGGGAGCGTATCTCACCGGCCGGGCCGAGCGGTTGTTCGGGGTCGTCGCCACCATGCGACTCACCCGGGTCGGCTGGGCTTTGCTGTTTCTCAGCCCATTACTGCGCTCTCCCTGGCTGATCGCGCCCGTCATGATCGTAGGAAGCGCGTTCGGGGCGATGTGGGCTGTCCAGGCGATGAACTTGCGCCAGCTCGCCACCAAGCCGGGGCAGCGAGCCCAAGTCCTGGGAGTCTTTCGAGCCCTGACTTACGGAGCCACGCCGCTCGGGAGCCTTGTCTCCACCACGTTCCACAACACCGTCAGCAGTCAAATTCTGCTCGGCGCGGCAGCGGCTCTCACAGTGACCACCATTGCCCTGGTGCCCACCCGCGAGGTACGCGACGGGCGATAGCCAAGGCTGTGGCTCACCTCCCGACGCTAGTCAGGAGGTCCCAGCAGACAGCTCAGGCCGATTCTCGAGCGGCAAACTATTGCCAGCAAGGAAGATCGGGCTTTCCGGCGAGGCTGTCGACCACTACTCACGGCTCTGAGCCCATGAACAATCTCCTCCCGCACCCCGCTCAGCCTCAATCCTGTCGTCGCCGCGACGTCGACCGGCCAGCCGCAGCCATGACTCCGAGGTCAGCACGCCTGCGTTGCGCAGCAGCGGTCATATCCTCGGCAAGCAGGCGATAAAACCGCGCCGCGCCGCGTAGGCGGGTGCCGACCGGGGTGCGGTCTCCGAGCAGGTCGGCGCCTTGTTCGGCGGTGTCGGCCCATCTGGTGATCGATCGGGTGCTGGCCTCCCAGGCGCGGTACCAGACCTCGTCGTCGACCAGGTAGCGCTCGCGGCGGGTCGACGGGTGGCGTTCTCGTTGGACGAGTTCCAGCTTCTCCAGGTACGCGATCGCCTTGGAGACCGAGGCCGGGCTGACCTCCAGCCGCTCCACGAGTTCGGCGGCGGTGGTGGCGGCGGAGTCGGTGGTCAGCAGGCAGGCGAGCACTCGCGCGGGCATGCTCGGCAGGCCGGTCTCGATCATCATCGCGGCGAAGTCCGCGACGAAGGCGTCCGCCTTCCCGCGATCGGTTCGGTCCGGTTCCCGCGCTGCCGAGGTGCGGTGGGCTCGGTGCAGGGTGGCCTGGTGGGCACCGTCCGGGTCGTAGCCGTGCGGTCCGCCGTTGCGTCCTACCTCGCGGCTGATCGTCGAGGTCGGCCGGGCGAGCCTGCGCGCGATCTCGGCATAACCGAGTCCGTCGGCGAGCCATGCGGCAATGTGCCTGCGGTCTTCGATGGTCAGCCGGGCGCCGGGCATGAGGGCCCTCCTGTCTTCTCGGTCACAGCGTGTGCGACCGGTGCCGTCGTTGCAACGAATTTACTGGACGCGAACAGCCCACGCGGTTCGTCGGGTCATTGCAACGAAGCATAACCACTTTCCACCAAGGGGTTATCTCGCGCGATTGCGTTGACCGCTGCGGAAAGCGGTCGTAGCTTTCGTCCCGTGGAAACGATAACCAGCCGGGTGGTCTCGCGCCTGTTAGGACCCCCGGCACCGACTGGCGGCTATACCGCGGAACTCGATCTGCGGATTCCGATGCGCGACGGCGTCGAGTTGCTCGCCGACCATTACGCACCGGCCGGGGACGCGGCGGGCACCGTGCTGGTGCGTTCGCCGTACGGGTGGCGAGGGGTGAATTCGGCGCTCTACCGCGCCCAGTTCGCCGCACACGGCTACCACCTGTTGCTGGTTCGCTGCCGAGGAACCTTCGGTTCCGGCGGGACGTGGCAGCCGTGGCGGAACGAGATCGACGACGGTGCGGACACCGTGGCGTGGCTGCGCTCCCAGCCGTGGTTCGGCGGCAAGCTGGCCACCGTCGGCAACTCCTACCTCGGGTGGACGCAGTGGGCGCTGCTGATGGATCCGCCGCCGGAGCTGGTCACGGCGGTCATTCAGACCGCGCCGCACGACTTCGGTGAAACCGCGTACTCAGGCGGTGCGTTCAATCTGGCCGACTGGCTGGGCTGGAGCGATCAGTTGGCGCACCAGGAGGACACCGGTTCCCTGCGCGCGCTGCTGCGCATGATCACCGCCGACCGGCGGCAGGCGCCAGCACTGTCCGCGCTGCCGACAGCCAACGCCGCCGAACGGCTCTGCGCTGGACGGGCGCCGTGGTGGCGGGACTGGGTCAGCGTGCGCGATCTCGACGATCCGTTCTGGACGCCCATGAGGCTGGGCGCGGCGCTGGACCGGACACGGATTCCGGTGTTGCTGCAGAGCGGGTGGCAGGACGTCTTCCTGCGCCAGACCAAGCAGCAGTACGACGCCTTGCGGGCACGAGGGATCGAGGTGGGACTGGCCATCGGCCCGTGGACGCATCGGCAGGCCGGAGTCCAGTCGATGCTCTCCAGGCAAGCGCTCGCCTGGGTGGACCGCCATCTGAAAGGCACGGAAAGCGAACCGGCGGCGGTGCGGGCCTACGTCACCGGCGCGGACCAGTGGCGCGAGTTTCCCCGGTGGCCGGACGGAGATGCGGACCTCGTGCTCCACCCGTTGCCGGGCGGCGGGCTCGGCGAGCAGCGCCCGTCCGCGGACGCCCAGCCCGCCCGGTTCACCGCCGACCCTGCCGACCCGGCGCCAAGCATCGGCGGGCGTCTGCTCGGGCCTGCGGGCGGTTACCGGGACGACAGCGCGCTGGCCCGCCGCGCCGACGTGCTCGCCTTCACCGGCGCACCGCTCACGGAACCAGTCGAGGTCACCGGCGTTCCGTGGGCAGAACTGACCCACCACACCGACAACCCGGAGGCCGACTTGTTCGTGCGCATCAGCGAAGTGGACAGCAAAGGCAGGTCGCGCAATGTCAGCGACGGCTACTGCCGCCTCTCCCCAGGACGGCCCGACGGACCGGTCCGCGTCGAACTCGACCCGATCGCGCACCGATTCGCGGCAGGCAACCGGATCCGGCTGTTGATCGCCGGCGCGGCGCACCCGCGCTGGGAACGCAACCTCGGCACCGGCGACGATCCGGCCACCTCCACCAGGCTCGCCGTCTCGCACCGGTCGATCGACCTGGCCGGGTCCGCGCTGCACCTGCCGGTGCGAGGAGGTGCGCGATGAAGGTGTGCCTGGTCACCGGCGCGTCGTCCGGAATCGGCCTGGCGACCGCGCTCGAACTGCGCAACGCGGGTCACACGGTCTACGGTACCGCCCGCCGTGTGCACCGGATGGAGCCGTTGCGCGCCGCCGGCGGGCACGTGCTGAAGATGGACGCCCGCGAACCCCAGGACCTTGATCGCGCGGTCGGCGCCGTGCTGGCCGAACAGGGCCGGATCGACGTGCTGGTCAACAATGCGGGCACCGTTCTGCACGGCGCCGCCGAGGACGTGCCGCTGGATCTGGCGCGGGATCAGCTCGAGGTGAACCTGTTCGCGCCTGCCCGGCTCGTGCAGCTCGTGCTGTCCGCGATGCGCGAGCAGCGGTCGGGAACGATCGTCTCCATGTCCTCGATCGGCGGCGAGATCTCTTTGCCGCTGGGCGCTTGGTATTACGCGGCCAAGCACGCGCTCGAAGCGTATTCCGACACGCTGCGGATGGAGGTCGCCCCGTTCGGCATCAACGTGGTCATCGTCCAGCCTGGCATCATCCGGACCGAGTTCGAGGACCAGACCGCCGCGCAGCTTCGCGAATTCTCCGGCCGCGGCGCCTACCGGGACATGGCCGAGGCAATGGCAAAGCGCGCGGAAACAGGGCTGGCCGACGGCTCCGATCCCACCGTGGTGGCGCAAGCGGTCCGCACCGCGGTGGAAGCCGACCGTCCGGCCACCCGCTACGCCGTCGGCTGGCAGGCCGAAACGCTGCTGAAACTGAACCGGACGCTCCCCGACCGCGAGTTCGACGACCTCGTCACGCGAGGCATCTCCTCGGATCCCCGGCAGTGACCTGATTCAGGAACGCCGTACTTGCCGGAGTCGTGACCGAGACCCGAGAGGGCACCGAGCGAAACCGTTGCAGGCCAACCAAATCGGGTGTCGAGCCAGAGGCGGGGCGCGGCCGGTTGGCCACACCCCGCCTCCAGGACAGTCAGCCCGCGACCCGACCGGTCAGCAGGTGATGACCGCGTCCGCCCAGTCCGCGTGGTCGTTGGTGTTCCCGTCTCCGGCGTCGGTGACCCGCAGGTCGGCCACCGCGACGCCGGCCAGATCCGCGGTCACCGGGACGGCCGTGTCGCCGTGGTGCAGAACGCCGGTCGTCGCGAGCCGTTTCCCGTCGCCCCACACTTCGAAGGTGACGGAGCCGCCGTTGGACTCGTCGTCGATGCCAGTCTTGGCGGCGAAGGCGCGGCAGCCACCGCCGAGGAAGACCCGCACCGACGAAGTCGCGTGCGCACCGAGCCCAGTCGGGTAGCGGACACCGGCGATGGCGATCGGACGCCCGTCGCCCGCCGCGGTTTCGCCGTTGCTCATGTCGCGTTCCACCGGTCCCCAGCCGTTGCTGCTGGACACGAACGGCAGTGCGGAGACCTGCGACTGCCCGGCTGGCGGAGCGGTGGCCACCACCACTGGCGCGGAGGCGGTCCTAGTCACGGTTTGCCCGGCGACGCTGAAAGTCGCCGACGCGCTCAGGGCCAGTGAACCCGCGGGCTGGGCGCCGCGCGGACGGATCGTCCACTGATGCGTCCACGTGCTCTTCGTTCGCGGCACCGAGACGGTCGACCCGTTGTCGACCGTCCAGCCGGACGGAACCGTCAGCTGTGCCGAACCTCCTTGCAGCGCAGGCGATCCGTCGTCGTGCAGGGTCGTCGTCACCGTGAACGGACGATCGGTCGCGGTGACATCCGGCGCGCTGAGCGCCAACGTGGTCAGCGGCGTCCGGGCGCCGCCGCCCGGCCACACCCGATACACGACTGCTCCGTGCGACGCGACCGTTCCGTGCAGTGTGCCGTTGCTGCTGCTCTCCTCGCCCGACCACAAATCCCGTACGCGGTACTGCCCCGCGTGCCGGATCCCGAGATCAGCCGCTCGCAGGGCGACGTCGGCCGGGGCGTTGCCCCGGTTGAACAAGACGGCGGCCGCGGACCCGTCGGACATCGGCTTGGCCCACACCTCGACGTCGCCGTCGTCGCGGATCCTGCGGCCCTGCTGGCCGCCCCAGTCCTGGTCGACCGCGATCAGGTCCTTGTTCTTGAGGATCTTCGCCGTCGCCGGAGCCATCGACCGCACGTCGTTGCCCGCGATCAGCGGCGCGTTCAGCAGCGCCCACAAGGAAAAGTGCGCGCGGTACTCGGCGTCGGTCATGTGGCCGTTGCCGACCTCGAGCATGTCGGGGTCGTTCCACGCGTTCGGTCCCGAATACTTCTCCAGGCCCGCCTGCTGGTCCAGGATGCCTGTGAAACTGTTCCAGCTGTCGTTGATGTCGCCGGTCGTGCGCCACAGCTCGCCGTATCGCGCGCCCCACTGCCAGGGCTGGTTCGAGCCCCACTCGCAGATCGACAGGACGATCGGACGCCCGCTCGCCCGCAGCGCGTCCGACATCGCCTGGTAGCGCTGGGTCGCCGGACGGCCCTCGTTGTTGCAGTTGTCGTACTTGAGGTAGTCCACGCCCCACTGCGCGAACTTGCGCGCGTCGGCGGTCTCGTGGTCGAGGCTCGCCGGGAATCCGGCGCACGTCTTGGTGCCCGCCGACGAGTAGATGCCCAGCTTGAGCCCGCGGGCATGAGCGTAATCGGCGAGCGCCGCGATGCCGTGCGGGAACCGCTTCGGGTCGGACTGCAGGTCGCCGTTCGCGTCGCGCTCCGGGGCCATCCAGCAGTCGTCGATGTTGAGGTACCGGTAACCCGCGTCGCGCAGGCCCTCGGCGACCATCGCGTCGGCAGTTTGCCGGATCAGGTTCTCGTCGATCTGGCAGCCGAACTTGTTCCAGCTGTTCCAGCCCATCGGCGGCGCGGGAAGCAGATTCTGCCCCGGCACGGCGGACGCCGGCGGGCTCAGCGCCACCGCCAGAGCCGAAAACACGACGCCGGACAGCAGCCCGGCCAAGACTCGACGCATCTCGTCACCTCGCTGTGAGTGGATTGAACTCGATCAAGCCCAGCGCGCTGGCCCGCGGCGGTGCGGCGCGCTGCGGGAAGGGGATTGCTTTGGCGGCGTCAAGAGAATAGAACCCAGTACATCGAACAAAGTCAACCCTGAACGGACACAAGTACACACGAACGTCCCACAACCAACGGAGGGCGAGCTGAGCGGTCCGTACTCCCGAGCGTGCGTGGAGAACTTGCCCATCCTGCGCTGTGACTAGGCGAAATGAGTGACCTGGGGTTGACCGTGACCGGCTGGACTCCTCTGAGTCGTTCACCGGCGTCGGATGACGTCACAGGCACATCAAACAACACCACACATCATCGGACGTTCCGGAGACCTACCTTCGATCGACGGAGGTGCTGGCACGTCGTCACGTCGACTGGCTCTCCGCATCCCCTCGGTTTCTGACCGCTTCCCGCGGCGGCAAAGGAGAATCGTGCCGAGCTTCCCCACTCCCTTCATCGTCACGTGCTCGACGAAATCGTCACCGAACTCAAGGCGGATCCCGGTGTGCGCGGAGCGATGCTGGGCGGTTCGGCGGCCCGCGGCACCGCGCGGGTCGATTCCGATCTCGACGTGCTGGTGGTGGTTACTACGCCGGACCACGGCGCCTCATGGCGTTCCCGCGGCCGTCCGGTGTCCGTCGACTTCCTTGTGCACACTGCCGATCAATGGCGGAAGCGTTTCGCTCCCGACCGCGTCGGCGACGAATCCTGGGGCTATGCGTTTCTCGACGGCATCGTCCTGCACGACCCCGAGGGCATCGTCGCCCAACTGGGCGGCGGCGGTGATGATCAACGACCTGCTCCGCACGGCCTGGGCCGTCAACGACTTGCCCCATCCCTCTCTCGATCTGGGCGCTGTTCAGCGGCATTTGGACGACCTCACGGTTCCCGACGACGTCTCGTCCCGAATCCGTGCCATTCTCCGTGCGTCACCGAAAGAGTCGCTGCGGCTGCAACTCGACCTGATCGGCGCGCTCGAAACACATCTCGGGCAGAACCGATGAGAAATCCCCCGCCGAGCCGTCAGTTCTGGCGACCCCCTCGACCCGGTGGAAGGATTGACGACCATGACCGACGCTAGGCCGCTGAGCACCGACGAGTCGGAGTTCCGCTCAGGCGACGCGGCGCGGTTCGCGGAGCTTACGGAACGCCACCGGCGCGAACTGCTGGTGCACTGCTACCGGATGCTCGCGAATTTCGAGGACGCCCAAGACCTGACGCAGGAAACGTTCCTGCGAGCCTGGCGCAAGCGGGAGTCGTTCAACGGCCATGCCGCGCTGCGGACCTGGTTGTACCGGATAGCGACCAACGCCTGCCTCGACTTCCTGGACAAGCGCAAGGACCGGCCGCTGGATCCGGGCTCCGAGCTGCCGTACCTGCAGCCCTACCCGGATCGGATGCTTCCCGTGGACCCGCAGGAGTCGGTGGTGGTGCGGGAGACGATCGAGCTGGCGTTCATCATCGCTGTCCAGCATCTGCCGCCGCGGCAGCGGGCGGTGTTCGTCGTGCGGGACGTCCTCGGCTGGCCGGCGTCGAGGGCCGCCGAGGTGCTCGAATTGAGCGTGGCGTCGGTGACCAGTGCGCTGCAACGAGCGCGGGTGACGATGCGCGGGCAACTGCCCGGCCGCCGCCTCGACTGGCGTAGTTCGGCTGCGCACGAGCTGTCGAGCGACGAGCGCGAGGTGGTGAAGTCGTACATCGACGCACACGAGCGCAACGACATCGACGGCCTGATGTCCTTGCTGCGCAACGACTTGCGCTTCGCGATGCTGCCCGATCCGGGCACTGTGAGCAGGACAGCCAAGGACGCGGTGGACGGCTGGGTCTCCGCCGGGCTTTTCCAGCACGGTTACGACGACTGGCGCTGTCTCGCCACGACGGTCAACCTCATGCCCGCCGCCGTCCTCTATCTCCGCGCTCCCGGCGACTCGGCGTACCGGCTGACGAACCTGGCGGTTCTGCACATCGCGGACGGGAAGATCGCCGAGCTCACCGGATTCGACGTCACCGCGAAACCGTGGCTCGGCTTTCCGCCGGTGCTGTGAGGCTCAGCGCCGAGTCTCGTATCGGGTCAGGACCGCGCCGCCGGGAAACGTCTGTGTCTCCACGAGATTCAGGCGCACCCAGCTGTCCAGCGCGGGGAAGAACGGCGTACCGCCACCGATCAGGACCGGGTGGGTGACCAGCACGTACTCGTCGACCAGCCCGGCTCGCACGGCCGCACGGGCGAGTGTCGCGCCGCCGATGCTCATCGGGCCGCCGTCCTCGTTTTTGAGGCGGGTGATTTCGGCGAGCGCGTCGCCGGAGACGACGCGGGTGTTCCAGTCGGCCTTGTCGAGCGTCGACGAGAACACCACCTTCGGCGTGTCCCGCCAGTTTCGTGCGAACTCGATCTCCGCGGCGGTCGCGCCTGGCTGCTGGTCGCCGGTCGGCCAGTAAGAGCTCATCGCCTCCCACAGCTTGCGCCCGTACAGCGACGTGCCGATGCCCAGTTCGTAGTCGAGCCACCATTGGAACAGTTCGGTGCTCGGCGGCCCGCTCCAGCCGATGTCCGCGCCGGGTGCGGCGATGTAGCCGTCCAGGGACACGTTCATGCCGAAGATCAGTTTTCGCGTCATGCCAGCCTCCTGTGAGTCAGTCTCACGCATACAGACGAGTGCGGCACGGAAACCTAATCGGTGCGAACGCACGGCCGAATCATTCAGCAGGGCGGCAGAGATTCCGGCCTTTGGCCGCTGGTTTGCGCCAGAGGGCGGTGGAACACTGTGCTGATCCCGGAAGCATGCCATGGCTTCCTTTCCCCGTGGACCGAGATCGTTTCCGGAACAACGGTCAAAGCCCGGAACAGGACGTATCTCATGACAAAAGCACGAAGACGTTCGACAGTGCTGGCCGCCGTGCTCGCGGCCCTGTTCGCGCTCACTTGCGGCACCGCGAACGCGACCTATCGAGGCGCGTGGGCCGGGGTGTTCAGCACCAAGGCGAGCTGCGACTCCTCGAGCGCGAACCGGAACGACCCGCCGGAAGTGCTGACCTATCCCTGCGAGTACCACACCAGCGACCCGCGCAGCCCGAGCGGCGGCGGTCTCGCCGGCTGGTATTACTTCTATCGGTATTCGGTCAGTATGCGGCTTTCGTCGTCCTCACCCCAGCTTGCCGGTAAAACGTTGCCCGCCAACGGTTTCGCCGACGCAGCCCAAGACCAGACCCAAGTCGGACCGTCGATTCGCGGGCGCGGAGCCGCCACGGTCACCAATTTCACCTCACGGAACTGGGCGGGCTATTTCACCACCAATGCGGCCCATACGACCGATTTCCGGTCCGTGCACGCGCGATGGGTCCAGCCCAAGGTCACCTGCCCGGCCGCCAAGGACGCCTGGGTCGTATCCTGGGTGGGCATGGACGGCTGGTGGAACGACGTCGTCGAACAGGGCGGTTCCTCGGCACGCTGCGTGAACGGCGTCGCTCAGTACGCGCTCTGGTGGGAGATGTTCCCGCACAACACCATCCAGACGGCGAACCCAGTCAGACCGGGCGATCTCATCGACGCCACTGTCGCTTACGACGCCGCGGCCGCGAGGTTCCGCATCGTCGTCAAGGACCTCACCACCGGGCAGACGCTGCAGCAGGTCCAGCCCTGCTACCCGGACATGGGCGGATGCCCCCGGGTCAACGCCGAGGTGATCACCGAGACCCCGCTCGGCGGAAACGCGGGCGACGGCGTGTTCTTCCTGCCCGACTACCGGGCAGTGAGATACGACCACGTGTCCGTGACCGATACCAGCGGGCACGTTGGCACGTTGAACAACGCACACTGGGATCTCGGGCACGTCGACCAGGTCAGCCCGTCGAGCGGCGTCCGCAAGCAAACTACCTCGGCCCTCGGCTCGGGCGGTGCGTCGTTCAGCACGGTCTGGGTGCACGAATAACCGCGCTTCGGATTTCGCGGCTCGGACGAGCGCGGGTGGTGGGCTCCCCGCGCTCGTCCGGCCGTGGTGACCGCGTCACCGTGACACCCGGGGCACCGCCCGGCCAGAATCGTCTCCGCCGGCACCGGCCTGACTGCAATCCCAGCGTTTTCCTCGATTCTCGGGTGCGAGCACGAGAAAGGTGGCGAGATGCGAAAGAACGTTGTCCTGCCCGTGGTGGCCGCGAGCGTCGCGGCGTTGACGATGAGCCTGACGTCCCAGCCGGCCGCCGCGGCCCCGAAGCGCCCGTGCGGGCCTCCGGTGGCGACCAAGGGCCACGGCACGAAGGGCACCCCGTTCACTCTCAAATCGATGTACGACGACGACGGCCCGCAGGAAGGCGCGGTGGTCGTCGGCGAGGAGTTCGAAATCCTGACCAGAGTTTCCGGGCAGGTGTGGGACATCGTCTTCACGTACAACCGAAAATCGTTCTTCACCGGCAAGGACACCTCGAAGCCGGGCGGGATCCGGGAGGTCCGCATGACCCGGTACCTCGGCGGGAAATCGCACGTGGCGGCACACGCGAAGAACGAGAAGACCGGGGAGGTCGTCGACGGAGCCGTCGACCTGCCGGTCGCGCCGCCGGGCTGCGGCGGCTGACCTCGGAAAGGCCTCGACCCGCAGTCGAGTTCGCCCGGCCCTGGCGGGCTGGTCCCACCGCCCGCCAGGGCCAGAGTCCGCGATGTCGTTTCACCGCGGCAAAACCCGATCGGCGCGAATGCGTCCGCCGATGTCCGCAGCACTTCTCGAAGGACCCCTGATGCCCATCATCCGATCCTCGATTCTTCCTGTTCTCGCCGCACTGGCCGTTTCCTTCGCCCCCGCGGCGACCTGGCGGGTCGTGCCCAGCGCCGATCGCGCCGGGCAAGCCGAAAACTTCCTGGAGGCGACCGCGGCCACGGCGGCCGGAGACGTCTGGGCGGTCGGGCACGACGCCGGCGTCCAGACCGGCGGGCTCGACCGCACCCTCGCCGAACACTGGGACGGGAGCAGCTGGCGGATCGTCGCCAGCCCGAACCCGGACGGCGACTCCGACCTGCTCGGCGTGGCGGCGCTGTCCCGCACCGACGTGTGGGCGGTCGGGCTGTCCCGCCCCACCCCCAACACGCTGGTCCCGCTCGTCGAGCACTTCGACGGCAAAGCCTGGTCCGTCATGCCCGTGCCCAGCCCCAATCCGAATCCGCCCACCGGCTCCGGGCAGTTCACCGAACTCACCGGAGTGTCCGCGATCTCGGCGGCGGACGTGTGGGCCACCGGCTGGTTCACCGACGACCGGGGCCGCATCGTGCCGCTTTTCGAGCACTGGAACGGAACCGCGTGGCGCATCGTGGCCCCTCCGGCGCAAGGCCCGGCCGCGCGGCTGCTGCCCCGGGCGATCTCGGCCCGCGCCGCCGACGACGTCTGGGTCGTCGGAACCGACAACACTTCGACCCAGACTGTGCGCACTTTCTCCATGCATTGGAACGGAAAAGCCTGGTCCGTGGTGCCCACGGTCAACCCGATCCCCGGCGCGGCCAACGCGTTGTCCGCGGTCGTGGCCATCGCACCGGACAACGTGTGGGCGGTCGGAGACGGCGGAGCGGGCAACGTCACCGACCTTCCCCTGATCGAGCATTTCGACGGGCATTCGTGGTCGAACGCGGTGCCTGCCAACGCGAAAACGCCCGGCAGGCTGTTCGGCATCGTGGCCAGGTCGGCGAGCGACGTCTGGGCGGTCGGCGACCGGCATCCGTCGCCGTCGGGCCTGGGGAGCACGATGATCCAGCATTTCACCGGCACGGCGTGGACCGCGGCCCCCGCTCCGGAGCCGTCGGGCAGTGCGTTGGCCGGGGTGGCGACGGCCGCGGGCAATGCGTGGGCGGTCGGCACGCAGGGCGCACCGGCCGGGTCCTGCTGCATCCGGACTTTGGTGGTGCAGACCGCGGCGGCCTGACCGCGGAGGGGCGGCACCCGCCCCTCCGCCACCGGCTGGTCAGACGAGCAGAACCCGGCGTCCGCGCGTGTGCCCGGCCTGGCTGTCCGCGTGCGCCGCCGAGGCTTCGGCCAGCGGATAGGACTTGTCGACCGGGATGCGGAGTTTTCCGCGTGCGATCAGGTCGACGGTCTCGGCCAGGGCTTCCTTCATGTTCCCGCCCACCCCGGCGAAGCGGATGCCCAGCATCGGGGCCTCCAGGTCGGCGATGGTGACCACCTTCGCCGGATCCCCGGTCAGGTCCAGCAAACCGCGGAGGACGCCGGTGCCGTTGAGGTCCAGGGCGGCGTCGATCTGGCCGAACTGGCGGACCCGGTCGACCCAGCCCTCGCCGTAGGTGGTCGCGATGGCGCCCAGGCTTCGCACGTAGTCCTGGTTCGCCGCGCTGGCCGTGCCGATCACCTTGATCCCCCGGTCGCGAGCCACCTGCAACACCGCTGACCCGACCCCGCCCGCGGCGCCGCTCACCAGCAACGTCTGTCCAGTTTGGACACCGGTCATCCGGATGACGCGGAGCGCGGTTTCGACCACCGACGGGTACCCGGCCGCTTCGGCGAAACTCAGCCCGGACGGCAGCCGCGCCCAGGACGACAGCACGGCGAATTCGGCGTAGGTGTTCGAACCTCGGCCCAGCACCAGGTCCCCTGCCGCGACGTCGGTGACGCCCTCGCCGACCTCGTCGACCACGCCGGAAGCGTCCTGGCCGACGCCGGAGGGCAGTTCGATCGGGCGGATCCGCTGGAACTGGCCTTCGCGAGTGCGCCAATCGTGCGGGTTCACCCCCGCCGCCCGCACGGCGACGCGGATCTGGCCGGGACCGGCGTGCGGCTCGGGAACCTCTGCCAGCTCAAGAACTTCGGGGCCGCCATAGGCGGCGAAGCGCACTGCTTTCATGCTCGCCAGTTAACAACAACGGTTAGTGTTTTGCAACCGTTAGTGTTACGGTCGGCCGCACCCAGTCCGCTCCGAGGGGAGAACCCGTGCACCCACCCCGCATCGACGCCGGTGTCCAGATGAAGACCCGCGACGGGGTCACACTGACCGGTGACCTGTACCGTCCGGCCGCCGACGGCCGCTGGCCCGTGCTGCTGCACCGGACCCCTTACGACCGGACGGGCGTTTTCCGCGTTTCAGGGCTGGTCGCCGATCCGGTGTGGCTGGCCCGGCAGGGCTTCGCGGTGCTGGTGCAGGACAGCCGGGGACGGTTCGGCTCCGGCGGCGAGTTCGACTTCGTCACGCAGGAGTACAACGATTCCTTCGACGCGATCGACTGGGCCGCGCAGCAGCCGTGGAGCGACGGCAACGTCGGGATTTACGGCTCCTCGTATCTGGGCATGACCGTGCTGCAGGCGGTCGCGGCCCGGAATCCGCGGCTCAAAGCGGCGGTGGCGATGATCGGGACCGCTGACATGCGCCACACCGCGCGTCCGGGCGGGCTGTTCGAACTGGGCTTTCTGACGCTGTACGCGCTCGGGATGGTGCAGGAAGGTCTGGACCACACTTCGTTGAGCGCGGCCGAGCGGGAACGGGTGCGAGAACTGCTGAACGAGGCGTTCGCCGACCGTCGTGCCGCGGTGAGCCAGTTGCCGTTGACCACCCTCGCCCCGCTTGACGACAGCCGGGTCGCGACGTTCTGGAGAGATTGGCTGCGTTCGCCGCACGATCCGTTCTGGGACCGGCCGACCTTGCTCACCGAGCCGGAACGGGTAGACATTCCGTTTCTGCAGATCACCGGGTACCGGGATTTCACCAGCCCGACCCAGTTCCGGCTCGCGACCCGGTTGGCGGGCAATGAAAAAGCCAGCCTGATCGCGGGACCGTGGACGCACGCGGGCACGTACAGCGCGTTCGGCGACGTCGGCGCGCGAGTGTTGCCCAACGCGGCAGCCGGGGTGCCGACCTGGAGTCCGGTGCTCGCCGCGTTCTTCGACCGCCATCTGCGCGGCGGCGACGGTTCGGATTATCCTTCCGCCGCACGGTATTTGTCCGGACGAGTCAGCTATTTCATCGGCGGAGCGAATACCTGGGCGAACGCACCCGCGTGGCCGCCCGCATCGGCGGTCGAAGAATGGTCGCTCTCTTCAGCCGGTCTGCTGACCCGCGAAGGAGGCGACGGCTCGGATACGTTCACTGCCGATCCGCACCATCCCTTTCCCACGCACGGCGGAGTAATCGCTTTCGAGGGCGAACCTGCTGCGGCACCCGGCGGTATCCAGGATCAGCGTGCAGTCGACGGACGCGAGGACGTGCTTCTCTACACGAGCGCACCGCTGGCCGAGGAAGTGACAATCGCCGGGCAGGCCGAGCTGATCGCGTACCTCACCAGCACCGCGCCGGACGCTGACGTGTGCGTCACGCTGGTGGACGTCGAGCCCGACGGTTTCGCGCTCAATGTCGCCGAGGGCGCACAACGGGCGCGGTATCGCAACGGCGGCGACACCGACTGGCTCGACCCCGAAGAACCCAGCCGCGTAACAGTCACCTTGCACGATGTCGCGCATCGATTCGGCCGCGGACACCGTATCCGGGTGCAGATCGCCGGATTCAGTTTCCCTCGTTATAGCCGCAATCTGCACACTCGCACAGTGCCGGAATTCGGCACTCTCGACGAGGCGGTTGTCGCGCAGCACACCTTGCACCACAACGAAAAGTCACCTTCCGCGCTGCGCCTTCCGGTGCTCGGCGCATGAACGAACAGGAGCTTCCCTTGTCCGAGATCGTGGTTATCGCCCGCCTCCAGGCCAAACCGGGCCGCGGCGCCGAACTGCTCGCACTGTTTTCCGAACTGGTTCCCGAAGTGCTACGCGATGAGCCGGAAACACTGCGGTACGCCTTTTACGTCGAACCGGATGAGGACCCGTTGCGGGTGACAGTGGTCGAGAAGTACCCCTCGCGAGACGCCCTCGACGCGCACAACACCGGCGTGCTGACCAAGTATCTGCCCCGGCTGCTCGAATTGCTTGACGGTGCCCCGGAGACAGTCGAATTGCGACCGGCGGAGCTGGCGGTCGCGGTCAGCGCGGACGACGCTGCCCGGCTGAGTCTCTAACGCACAACGAATCGGTGCCCTCTGAAACCCGGGCACCGATTCGTTGTGCGAGGACTAGGTTTTCACGCAGCAGCGGCGAAAGCTTGCTCCAGCCGCGGCACGTAGTCCACTAGATCCTGTCCCCAGCATCCGGCGGTGTGCTTGCCCTGGCAGTTCGGTCCCCACGTCTTGCCGTTGCCGTAATTCACGGCGTAGTAAGGATGTCCGGCCTTGTCCAGAGCCGCCTTCATGTTCTGCTGGGCGGCTTCGGTGACCGACTCGGCGAACGCCGGTTCGTCGAGCAGGACGTTGACCGGGTTGCCGTTGCCCGAGCCGGTGTAGAGCGAAACGCCGACCCCGGCGAGCTTCGCGGCGTTCACGACCGGCCCGCGGGACAACGCCGCGGACATGTCGCCCGCCTCGTTGAGCGGCCCGAAAGCGGAATCGGTCGGCACGGCCGGGCCGAATCCGCTGCCGCCGGAGCCCTCGCCGGAGCCGGACGTGCCCGACATCGCGAAGCCGACGTTGGACAGCGTGCCCCGGATCGCGGTGCGGACCCAGTACAGGTTGAAGTCGATCGCGCCGGACAGCGAAACGGCCTGGGCGAACAGGTCCGGCCGGTCCTCGGCGTAGTGCAGCGCGCCGAAGCCGCCCATCGACAGCCCGCCGACGGCCCGGCCCGATTTCGCCGCGATGGTGCGGAAATTGGCGTCGATGAACGGGATCACCTGGTTGAGGTGGAAGGTTTCCCAGTTCTGCGCCCCGGCCGCGGTGTCCTGGCGGACCCAGTCGGTGTACCAGCCGCGGAGCCCGCCGTCCGGGATCACGGTGATCATCTTCTGGCTGGCCAGCATCGCGGGGTACGCCAGATGCGGGTTGCCCGGGTCGTCGCCGACGCCGTGCAGGAAGTAGAACACCGGGTAACGCGTGGTGGTGTCGGTGTAGTAGCCGCTCGGGACGATGACCCGGATGTGGTGCTGGCCCGCGACCGCCGGAGTGGTCACGGTGAGGACGAAGTTTTCCGGGGTCCCCTGCGGCGTCCCGACCTGGGTGAGGCCGGAGCCGTCGGTCAAGGTCGGCAAGGCCGGAGTGTCGGCGTGGGCGGCGGGGCCGGCGAAGGCGACGGCCAGCACCGCCGCGGCGGCGGATACCAGGGCGCGCGTGCGCGTGAGCAACGGTTTCATGGTCGCTTTCTCGGTCACGGGTTCTGGGTCACGTGGAAGCCGGCGCCGTAGGTGCCGGGGTGCGCGGCGTCGCGGGCGCGCAGGTCGGCGAGGATGTTCGCCGAGCTGGTATAGGCGTACTGCGGGACGCCGAGGATGATCGCCTTGGTGATGCCCGCCCACGGTCCGGCCGCCTGGAAGTTGTTGCCCTGTCCGGGGTATTCGGTGCCGGGCACGTGCCAGATCGCCGGGCCGCCGGAGTCGTTCGCCTGGTGCTTTGCCCAGCACTGGTAGACGCCGTTGGCGTTGTTGGTGATCCGCCCGTACCAGACGCCGAGCTGGCCGGACACCACGAGCTCGTTGTTGTTGTTCAGCGCGGCGCCGAGCAGGCGTTCGTTCGGCAGCGGCGGGTTCAGCGCGTTCGGGCTGGGCTGCCCGTCCGGGGCCTCCATCTCGCCGGTCTGCTTGAGGTACGGCCCCTGCGAGGACAGCGTCACCGAGGGCACCAGCTCGATGATCATGTAGTCCTTGGTCGGGTGGCCGGTCATCGACCCTTCCCGGTCCTTGAAGTACCGCACGTAGCCGATCGGGCCGAACGCGGTGTCGTTGCGGTCGTAGACCGGTGCGATGTTCTCCGGGATGTCCCGGTCGGAGTAGTGCTGCCCGGGAGCATCCATCAGGCAGTGCCCCGCCGAGACGGCGATCTTCCGGTCGTACTTGTCGGTGCCGACCGCGCCGATCGTGCAGAAATGGTCGGGGGTGTTCAGGTTGAACAGGATCTGCATCGAGTTGAAGACCCGTTTGGCGGGTTCGGCCGAGGCGCTGGCCGCGCCGGTGACCGTCAGGACGATCGCCGCGATCGCGGCGAGGAAACTTCGGGTGCGCACGCGCGCTCCTTGCTTCGTAGGGTTCACTGCTTGCTGCCGCAGAGAGCGGAGTCGATCACTTCGAGAGGCGACGGCTTGATGCTCGTCAGCTCCCACGCGTTGGTCATCATCGACGCATACCGGCCGTCGTCGGTCGCCGCGGTCCACGAGGTGTAGCCGGACACCGCGATGCCGTTGTGGTACCAGGCCTCCCCGCCGCAGGACAGCGTGAACGCCTCCAGCCCGAGGCCAAGGCCGACGTAGCTCGGAACGTGCACCGGCACCTGGATCGTCCGGCGCATCTCGGCCAGCGCGGCCGGGGAAACGACCTTGCCGTCGAGCAGCGCGCGATAGAACTTCGGCAGGTCCGCCAGCGTCGACACGACCGCGCCCGCCGAGCTCTCGATCGACGGCTCGGAGACGACCGGGGCCGAGGTCGTCTCGGTCCAGAAGAAGAACGGGCCGGACCGGACGCCGCGATACCCGGGAAGGTACGGCGCGGGCAGGGACCGGTCGCCCGCGCGCGGGAAACTGGTCTGCGCGAGGCCGAGCCGGTCGATGATCCGGGTGGTGATGGCTTCGCCGACGGACATCCCGGTGACCTGCTCGATCAGCAGGCCGTTGATCAGGTAGCCCAGGTTGGAGTACAGCACGCCGGCGCCGGGCTCGGAGGCGGGCGGGAAGTTCCGCAGTCCGGTCTGGACCAGGTCGCGCAGGGCGATGCTGCCGTCCGGCTTGATGAACCCGGCGGCTTTCTGCGCCCACACCACCACATCCGGGGCGGGGATTCCGGCGGTGTGCTGGAGAAGCTGCCGCACGGTGATCCGGTTGCCGTCGTAGCCGTTGCCGTCGACGAGGCCGGGCAGGTACCGCTCGATCGGCGCGTCGAGCACGACCTTGCCCTCGTCGACCAGCTGCATGACAACCGAAGCGGTGAAGGTCTTGGTCTGGCTGGCGACGCGGAAATGCTCGTCCGGCCCCGGCGGGCGCGCGGGGCCGGAAATCGTGGCGCTGCCCGCCGACAGATGCCACGATCCGGCCGCGTTGCCCGCGTAGACGGCGGCGCCCGGTCCGGCGTGGGACTGGTAGCCGTTGAGGACGGCCTGGGTGTCGGCGTGGGCTCCGGCCGCGGACGCCGGTCCGGCCAGCGCCGCCGCGGCGACGACGCTCGCCACCACCGCACCGGCTCGTCTCAGTCTGCTCACGAACTCTCTCCTCTGTTCAACGGATTTCGCGGCTATCTGGCCTGGTACCGGCAGACGGCCACCGCCACGACGAGCAGCAGCAGCACGCCCACCAGCACCAGGCAGCCGAACCCGCCGCTGTCCGCCCGGCGGCGCTCCGCCTGCCCCATTGGCGGAACGCCGGGATGGCATCGGGAGTAGTGCCGCGCGCACTGCTCGGCGCTCTGCGGCTGCGTGAGCCAGGGGGTCCGGTAGCCGCATTCGCCGCACCAGTACCGGAAATCGGCGGCCATGTCTCTCCGATGAACAACTGCCCGGGCAGGAGGGTCCGGTGCCGATCATCGTGGTGTTCGCGCAGGTCGGCGCACCAGAGCAGAAGCCGGTCAAACGTGACCGGCCGGCGCGGTAAGCTCGGTTCGGGGTAAGCGGACGCATAGTGAGGGGTCTCCGCGGTGACGAGCCGGGCCGGCGTGCTGCTGCGGGAGGCGCGGCGGCAGGCGGGGTTGACGCAGGAGCAGCTGGCGGAACGGGCCGGGGTCAGCGTCAGCACCATCCGGAGGATGGAGAACGGCAAACCCACCGATCCGCGGATGGGCACCGTGCAGCTGCTGGCCAACGCTCTCTGCACCACCGCGGCGCAGCGGCGCGCGCTGCTGGCCGAATTCGGCGCGCCGCCCGAGCCGGAGGAACCTGAGCCCCCGCGGATCCGCGGCGCGCTCGCCGAGGCCGCGGACCAGTTCGCGCGGGTGGTCGCTGCCCGGTGGCAACGCGAGGAAGAGCAACGCCGGGTCCACGACCCGTTCCCGTTGCCGGTGCGCTGGCGCCAAGCGCCGGAGCGGCTGACCGATCGCTGGGACAACATCCGCAACGCCCGGCCGGGCAGTGCCGCGGAACCGCTCGACCTGACCGGCGAACTCGACGACATCTCCGGCGTCTACCGGCGCGTCCCGTCCGGGCGGCTGGTCGTCCTCGGCCGGGCCGGTTCCGGGAAGACGATCCTGACGCTGCGGTTCGTGCTGGGCTGTCTCCGCACGCGCGCGCCGGCCGAACCCGTCCCGGCGATCTTCGCCCTCGGCTCGTGGGACCCGACGGCCAGCACGTTGCGGGACTGGCTGATCGAACGCCTCCCGCAGGACTACCCCGACTATCCCGGCCTGACCCCGTCCCTGGCCGCCGAACTGGTCGAAAGCGGGTGCATCCTCCCGGTTCTGGACGGGTTCGACGAGATCGCCGCCGGACTGCACGCCGCCGCGCTGGCCGCGCTCAGCGCCACCTCGCTGCCGTTCCTGCTGACGAGCCGTCCGGCCGAGTACGCGACCGCGGTGGCCGCGACCGACGTGCCGACGTCGGCCGCGGGCGTGGAACTGCTCGACCTGACCCCGGCGGACGTCGCCAACTACCTGCCCCGCACGACCGGTCGCGACGGCGACCTGTGGGCTCCGGTGCTCGCCGAACTGCGCGCCAGCCCGGACGGACGCCTGGCCACCGCGCTGAGAACCCCTTTGATGGTGGTCCTGGCCCGGACCGTCTACAGCGATGTCCCCGGCCGGGACCCGGCGGTTTTGCTGGACCCCAGCCGGTTTCCGACCTCGGACGCGCTGGAGGACCATCTGCTCGCCAGCTTCGTGCCCACCGTCTACCGGCACCGGCCGCCGCACGTGGCCCGTCCGCTCCGGAGCTGGGACCCCGAACGCGCCCAGCGGTGGCTGGGTTATCTGGCTCAGCACGTGGGCCAGCTCGACGAGCACGATCTGGCCTGGTGGCAGCTCGGCTCGTCGCTGCGCCGGTCGTCGCGGATCCTCGCGGTCGTGCTGGCTTCGACGCTCGCCATCGCGGTGCTGAACTGGCTCGTCTTCGTCCCGCTCGACCTCATCGATCGCGGCACGGCGTTCACCTTCCGCGCGGGCCTGATGGACGGGCTCCTGATCGGGCCGATGGTCGGGCTCGCGTTCGGGCTGGTCCACGGCCTGATGATCGTGTGCGGCGGCTGGAAAATCGAGCCGACGCGGGTCCAGATCCGGCTGCGGGGACGGCATCGGACCGGCAGGCAGTTCGTCCGCGCTTACGCCTCCCGGCTCGGCGCCGCCCTGCTCGGCGGGTTCGTGATCGGGCTCGGCTACGGCCCGGTGAACACCGCTTTGCACGGCCTGCTCTTCGGCTTCCCGCCGGACGGCAAGTCGCTGGCCGAGAAAATGCTCGTCCCGACGCTCGTCTACGGCCTCGTCTTCGGGCTCGCGGCCGGGCTGGTGTTCGGGCTCATGGCCGCGCTGGAGATCCCGCTGGACGTCGGATCGGCCGCGACTCCGCTCGGCCTGCTGGCCACGAACCGCACGACGGCGTTGCGCCAGCTGCTCATTCTCGTACCGGCAGTCGCCCTGGCCATCGCTTTCGGCGGGCGGTTGCTGGTCGAGCTGCTCGAAGGCCCGCTAGGCCCGCTCCGGTGGCCGCTGTCGTCGGGCTTGCTCATCGGGGCGGTCGGCGGTCTCGGCGGCGGGCTTTCTTATCTGCTGGCGTTCACCGCCTGGGGACAGTGGGTGCTGCTGGCCCGCCTCTGGCTTCCGCTGACCGGCCGCCTGCCGTGGGCGGTGACGGAGTTCCTGGACGACGCGTACCGCCGCGGGGTGCTGCGGCAGGCCGGAGCGGTTTACCAGTTTCGCCATGCGCGGCTGCAGGATCACCTCAGTCGCGAGTATCGCGCGGCTGCCTGACCCGGCGAGCTGATCGGCTAGCGCACCGGAGGCCGGGCAGTCCGGACCCGCACCGCGCTCCCCGCGCACACCACCACCGCCAGCCCGCCCAGAACGGTCTGCCAGGTCAGCTCCTCGCCCAGGAACACCGCCGCCCAGAGCAGATTCAGCACTGGCTGCACCAGCTGGACCTGGCTGACCTGGGTCATCGGCCCCAGGCCCAAACCCCGGTACCAGGCGAAAAATCCCAGATACATGCTGACGACCGCCAGATACGCGAAAGCCGCCCACTCGCCCACTGTCGCATGTGGAGGGTGAGCAGCCATCGAGACGACGGTCAACGCGACCATCAACGGCGAAGCGACCACCAGCGCCCACGAAACGGTCTGCCAGGCGCCCAATTCCCGCGCCAGCAAACCGCCCTCGGCGTAGCCCACCGCGGCGGCCAGTACCGCACCGAAGAAAAGCGCGTCCGACCACTGCAGTCCGCTGAGGCCACCGCCTTGCAGGACGGCGAATCCGATCGCCGCGACGGCTCCGACCGCGGCCAGTGCCCAGAAAATCGCGGGCGGACGTTCACGAGTGCGGAGCACCGCTACGACAGCCGTCGCGCCGGGGACGAGTGCGATGACGACGGCGCCGTGGCTGGCGGAGGCGGTGGTGAGGGCGTACGAGGTCAGCATCGGGAAGCCGATCACCACTCCGCCCGCGACGACGGCCAGGCGGAACCATTGGGTGCCGCGCGGGAGGCGTTGCCTGGTGACGACCAGCGCGACAGTCGCGAGCAGTGCGGCCACCACCGCGCGCCCGGCGCCGATGAACGTCGCGGAGAGGCCGCCGTTTTCCACCGCGACCCGGGTGAACGGCATCGTGAACGAGAACGCCACGACGCCGAGCAGGCCCCACCAGAGCCCGGCCCGGGGTAGCGCCGGTGCGTGCGGGAGAGTAGCGCTATCCTTCAGTTTCATGTCCGACGATAGCAGCTCCCGGATCGCTTCGTCCCTGCGCGAGTGGATCGCGACCGCGCCGGCGGGGGCCAAGCTGCCGTCGTCGCGGGAACTGGTCGCGCGGCATTCGGCCAGTCCGGTGACTGTCCAGAAAGCGCTGCGCAGCCTGACTTTTCAAGGGCTGGTGGAAAGCGTGCCGGGGGTCGGCACCTTCGTCCGAGCCGCGCCCGCCACCGCATCCGGCGACTACAGCTGGCAGACGGCGGCACTCGGCACGCCAGGGCACGGGGTGCTCAACCAGCCCGCGTCGCTGCAACCGGTATCCACCGACACAGTAGCGCTTCATTCCGGGTATCCCGACCCAGAGCTGCTGCCGGAGCGGCTCGTCCGCAGCGCGTTCTCCCGGGCGGCGCGGACAGCCGCCCTGGTCGGACGGCCGCCGACCGCAGGCATTCCCGAACTGCAGTCCTGGTTCGCCGCGGAACTGCGCGCGGCGACCCCGGCCGGGATCGCCCCGGTCACCCCGCGAGACGTCGTGATCACCCCGGGCAGCCAGAGCGGCCTGGTCACCGCCTTCCGCGCGCTGGTCGGGCCGGGACAGCCGCTGCTGCTGGAATCGCCGACGTACTGGGGCGCGATCCTCGCCGCGACGAAAGCGGGCGTCGCGGTGGTGCCGGTGCCGAGCGGCCCGAACGGACCGGACCCCGACGTGCTGGACCGGACCTTCGAGCAAACCGGCGCGCGGGCCTTCTACGCGCAGCCCAGTTTCGCCAGCCCGACCGGCGCGCTGTGGCAGCCCGAGCTGTCCGGCCGCGTCCTCGACATTGTCCGCCGGCACGGCGCGTTCCTGATCGAAGACGATTCCGCGCACGATTTCGGCATCACCGCGGAACCCCAGCCGCTCGCGGGCCGGGACGACGGCGGGCACGTGGTCTACCTCCGCTCCCTCACCAAGAGCGTCTCCCCCGCGATCCGCGTCGCCGCGCTCGTCGCCCGCGGCCCGGCGCGCGACCGGATTCTCGTCGACACGCTGGCGGAGTCGATGTACGTCAGCACGGTGCTGCAAACCGTCGCGCTCGACATCGTGACCCAGCCCGCGTGGCGCACCCACCTGCGCCGGGTCCGGCAGCAGCTCAAAACCCGGCGGGACCTGCTGCTGACCGGGCTCGGCGAACACGCGCCCGCGGTGCGCGTGGAATCCGTGCCGCGGGGCGGGCTGAATCTCTGGGCGCGGCTGCCCGGGACGGTCGAGCTGGCGCACGTGGTCCGCGACTGCGAGTCCGCCGGGGTGATCATCGGTTCCGGCGACGAATGGTTCCCCGCCGAACCGACCGGACGATTCATCCGGCTCAGCTACGCCGGACCGAATCCGGACGCGTTCGCCGACGCGGCGCGGGTGATCCAGGAAGCGGTGCTGGCGAACGCCGGATAAGCCCGCTAGCCCTTTTCCGCGCGCAGGACAGCCTTGTGCACTTTCCCGGACGGCGTGAGCGGCAGGCTGTCCTGGAGCACGATCTGGCGCGGGACCTTGTAGTCAGCCACCTTTCCCGCGCAGTACTCCTTGAGCTCCGCCTCGGTGACCGCCGAATCCGCCGCCGGGACAACGTAATACCGGCCGATCTCCCCCAGCACTGGATCGGGAACGCCGATCCCGGCCGCCAGCAGGACACCGGGATGCGCGGCGAGAACGTTTTCCACCTCGACCGGATAAATATTGAATCCGCCTTGGACGAACATGTCCTTGGCGCGGCCGCGCAGCGTCAGGCACCCGTGCTCGTCCTGCTGGGCCATGTCCCCGGTGCGCAGCCAGCCGTCCGCGTCGACCGCCGCCGCGGTTTCCTCCGGCAGATTGTGGTACCCGGCCATGATCGACGGAGTACGGAACAGCAGTTCGCCGATTTCGCCCACGGGCAGGGTTTCTCCGGACGGCCCGACGATTTTCGCTTCCACCCCGGGGAAAGGAACTCCGATCGAGCGTTCGGTCGCTTCGGTGCTGGCATTCCAGGGCGTCATCACCACGCCACCGGACACTTCGCTCAGCCCGTACAGATTCATCACTGCCGCCTTCGGAAAGGCAGCCGTAAGACGTTGCAGCAGAGCAGGTTCCGCGTTCGCGCCGCCGGTGACGACCAGGCGGATCGCCGATGTGTCCACACCCGCGAAACGCTCGTGGTTGAGCAGCAGCGTGTGCATGGTCGGCACGCCGACCCACATGGTCAGGCCAGCCGTCCGGAACAAATCGGCGGCGGCACCGGCGTCGAAGGAGGGCAGCAGCACCGACCGGCTGCGCGCGACCAAAGCGGACAGCACACAGCAGGTGATGCCGCTGACGTGGTTCAGCGGAACGGCTACCGGAAGCACGTCTTCGGGGCTCAGCTGCAGGTGATCGGCTTCCGCGGCGGCAGACGCCAACTGGCCGCGATGGGTCAGCGTCGCGCCTTTGGGACGGCCGGTGGTGCCGGAGGTGTAAATGATCATCACCGGGTCGTCGGCTTCGACCGCCGCCGCGGCGGCCGCTACTGCGTCGTGGTCCGGCTCCGCTGAACCCAAGTCGGCGAAGGTCGCGACGTCAACACCGGGCAGCGCGAGGTTCCCCAGCAGGGCAAGAAAATCGACGTCTCCCGCCGAAGGCTCGGTCACCACCAGCCGCGCTCCGGAATCAGCCAGGATGTGCGCGAATTCGGTTTCCCGGTACCGCGGGCTCAATCCCACCACTGAGGCACCGAGCTTCGCGGCGGCGAAGTACACCGCCAGCCACTCCGGCGTCGTGTGCCCGTTGACCGCGATCCGGTCGCCACGCCGCACGCCCCGCCGCAGGAAGTCGGCGGCGATCCGGTCCGACCACGCGTCCATCTCGCCGAACCGGAGGTCGCGTGAACCGGCCGTCCAGCCGACGGCATCCGCGGGCGCGGTGCGGAGCAGGTCGTGAATGCGCGTCATCGCTCGTCCTCACTGGATCAGGTGGACAGCAAGGAAGCCGAGCCGCCCCTTTCGACCACAAGCCGGATGGTAGACCGTGAAAGGCTTCGTGTCGCAGAGGGAAACCCGGCGGCGGCCACCGGGTTTCCCGCACCGCTCAAGACAGGTGATGCACCTCCTGCAGCCCGTACACCGGCGTCTCAAGCCCCTCGAACCGCGCCTTCAGCTGCAACGCCAGATACAGCGAGTAATGCCGCGACTGGTGCAGATTCCCGCCGTGGAACCACAATCCCTCCTGCTGGGTGGGCTTCCACATGTTGCGCTGCTCGCCCTCCCACGGCCCCGGGTCCTTCGTCGTGTCCGAGCCGAGGCCCCAGCATTTGCCGACCTTGTCCGCGGTCTCCTGCCCGACCAGGTCGGCGACCCAGCCGTTCATCGACCCGTAGCCGGTCGCGTAGACGACCACGTCGGCCTCCAGTTCGGTGCCGTCCGCCAGCACCACGGACGTCGCGGTCAGATGGTCGACCTGGCCGTGCGCGAGCTTGATGCTGCCGTCGGCGACGAGTTCCGCCGCGCCCACGTCGATGTAGTAGCCGGAGCCGCGGCGCAGGTATTTCATGAACAGGCCGGAGCCGTCGTCGCCCCAGTCGTGGTCGAAGCCCGCCGCTTCGAGCCGGGCATAGAAGTCCGCGTCGCGCTCGCGGATCGCTTGGTACACCGGGATCTGGAACTCCGGCATGATCCGGTACGGGATCGACGCGAAGATCAGGTCGGCCTTCTCGGTGGTGACGCCCGAGGCCACCGCGCGCTCCGAGTACAGGTCGCCGAGGCCGAGGTCCATCAGCGAATCCGACTTCACGATGTGCGTGGACGAACGCTGCACCATCGTCACGTCCGCGCCGTGCTCCCAGAGCGCCGCGCAGATGTCGTGCGCCGAGTTGTTCGAGCCGACGACGACCGCCTTCTTGCCCGCGTACGCGTCCGGGCCGGGGTGCTGCGACGAATGGTGCTGATCGCCCTGGAACTCGTCCATCCCGGGGAACGACGGCAGATTCGGCTTGCCGGACATGCCGGTCGCGAACACGACGTGCCGCGGCGTCAGGACCACCTGCTCGCCGTCGCGGTCGACGTTCACGTGCCACTGCTTGGCTTCGTCGTCCCACGTCGCGGAGGTGACCGCGGACCGCGTCCAGTACGGCACCTCCATCAGGCGCGTGTACATCTCCAGCCAGTCGGCGATCTTGTCCTTCGGCGCGAACACCGGCCAGTTCTCCGGGAACGGCAGGTAAGGCAGGTGGTCGTACCAGACCGGGTCGTGCAGGCAGAGATTCTTGTACCGCTTGCGCCACGAATCGCCCGGCCGGTCGTTGCGCTCCACCACCAGCGACGGCACGCCGAGCTGGCGCAGCCGGGCACCGAGTGCGATCCCGCCCTGCCCGCCGCCGATCACGACGACGTAGGGCTGCTGGCCATAGCCGAGCGTCTCCTGTTCCTCGGCCCGCTTCTCCGCCCACGACCGGCGGCCGCGGACCACGCCGTGCTCGACGCCCTTGGGCCGCCGTTCCCGCTGGGACTCCTCGAAACCCTTCAGCTCGCGCAGGCTGGTGAGCAGCGTCCACGCGCCCTCTTCCTTGAGCCGCAGATGGCCTTTCGCGCGTCCGACAGCGGTCTCGAACTCGATCCACGCTTCGGTGACACCGTTGGCTTCCGTGGCCGGTTCGGCGGTACGGAACCCGCTCGGGTCCGTCGTCTCGAGACAACTGCCGAGAAGCCCGGCGACCCCGTCGCGGCCCTCGACGGTCTTGAGGTTCCAGGTGAACGAAACCAAGTCGCGCCAATAGGAATCGACGGCGAACAACGCCGCGGCAGCCTCGATGTCGCGGGCGGCCAGCGCGGCCTCGAACCGGGCCAGCCAGTCCTCGACGCGGGCCTGCGGCGTGCTCGCCTCCGCGATCCGGTCGACTGTCTGTGTCATGGCTACTCCTCGGACGTCGCTGTCGTGGGGTGTAGCGCCGATCACACTCCCCGGCCGAGGCGCGCGGCAAGGGTTGCAGCGAGTTGCACGCGCCGAGGCATGACAACGTCGGCGCAGGTCACCTATGCTGGGCCGCTGACGCGATGCTGCGGGAGGTGACTGTGGTGGTGCACAGCGCGGTGCCTCCGGGCCGCCACCTGCCCACCCACGCCCGCGACCTCGTCCGGATGCACGAAGCCGTCATCGGCGGCGGCCGTCCCGCTGTTCCGCCGCGTCCGCTCGTCTCGCGTTCCTGGTCCCGCGTGCTCAGCCTCGGCCTCACCGCCGACGGGATGAACGCCCGCGATTCGGTGCCCGGCGACGAGGTCGAACGCCGCAGGCACGGCTCCCCGCTGCGGCACGTCATCGAGGACCTCCGCCAGGTCGTCGGCGCGACCTCCGATTCGGCCCACATGCTCTTGGTGGTCACCGACGCCGACGGCATCATCCTGTGGCGCGAAGGCTCGTCAGCCATCCGGCGGAAGGCGGACACGCTCGGCTTCACCGAAGGCTCCGAGTGGACCGAAGCCCGCGTCGGCACCAACGCGATCGGCACCGCCCTCGCCGAGGCCGCGCCCATCGAACTGCTCGCCGGCGAACACTTCGAGCAGAACCAGCACCCGTGGTACTGCACCGCCTCGCCCATCCACGACCCGCGCACCGGCGAGCTGCTCGGCGTCATCGACGTCAGCGGCCCCGCGCTCACCCTCCACCCGGCGATCGGCGCCCTCGTCGAAACCGGCAAACGGCTGGCCGAATCGCAACTGTGGCGCAGCCACCGCCAGCGCCTCGAACGACTGCGCCAGATGGCTGAACCTGTCCTCTCCTCCGGCCCCGCCCTCGTCGTGGACGAGGACGGCTGGGTCGCGCACAGCGTCGGCGTCTCCGCGGGCGAACGCGTCGCCGCCCCGAAAGCCGGCCAGGTCGTCGCCGTCCCCGGCCTCGGAGCCTGCCTCCCCGAACCCATCGCCGACGGCTGGCTCGTCCGCCCCGCCAGCACCGCCCGCACCGTCCGGCTCGACCTGGACCTCACGCCCGCCCCCCTGCTCAGCCTCCAAGCCGGCGACACCAGCTGGCGCCGCCCGGTCACCAAACGGCACGCCGAAATCCTGGTCCGCCTCCACAAAGCAGGCCGCGAAGGCCTCTCCGCGGTCGCGCTGAGCCACGCCCTCTACGGAGACGCCGAACACCTCGTCACCGTCCGCGCCGAGGTCTCCCGCCTGCGCCGCCTGCTCGGCGCCATCGTCGACACCCGCCCCTACCGCCTCGCCGACGGCGTGCGCATGACTGTCCACGCAGGACAGTGACCAGCGCGGTCCGGCAAACCGGCCCCCCGGTGCGGGCGGCGCCGAGGCGTCCGCTAATGTTTACGACACGTTGCACAGCAGCACGCGCGATTAGCTCAGCGGGAGAGCGCTTCCCTGACACGGAAGAGGTCACTGGTTCAATCCCAGTATCGCGCACTCCAGTCCACCCCAGGCTGGTGCGTTGCACAACGGGCGATTAGCTCAGGGGGAGAGCGCTTCGTTCACACCGAAGAGGTCACTGGTTCGATCCCAGTATCGCCCACCATCCGTTATCGCGAACGGCCTGCCGAGTGTTTTCCGGCAGGCCGTTCGCGGTTTTCGGGCCGCCGACGCGGCGCCGCTGGAGTTCAAGGCGAACCGCTTCCCCGATCTCACCGGGAAGCTGACCGACCCGATCTCGCTCGATACGATCGGCCGGAATTCTTTCCCCGCTCCAGAAGCTCGAGGACTTCCTCAAGCCCTGCGTCTTCGTCCCGAGGTGACCCGTGTCCGCTGATTTCATCGTCGATCCGCCGGGGAAGGCGGATCTGGACTTCCTCGACTGGATGCCGAGCCGCGGCCTGCTGCGCCGCGTCCTCGGGTTCATCGCGGACGAGGTCGAGGACAAGGCGCTGGCCGAGGACCTGCGGGCGTTCGTGGCAGGCGGTTACGCCTTTTTCTCGCTCGGCGTCTTTTCCGCGGAGCAGGCCGGGGAGATCATGAAGGTGATCCGGGAGAAGCTGCCCGCCGCCGTCGAAGAGTGGTTCCCCGGCGACGAAGGCGCGCGGCAGAACATCGCGGAGCTCGTCGAGATGGTCGAGGAAGCCGAAGCCGCTCCCTCGGCGTGACGTGGAACTGGCGGGCAGCGAACATCGCGGTGCCTTCCGGGGTGCACCCCCGTCGTGCGTAGTCCCGATTCCTGGGCTCAGGGCGTTCCGGTGCTCCGGGATTTCGCGCGCTGAGCGGCGGTATTCCGGATCTTCTTGGTACGCCCGTGCTCGGCCAGCAAGGCCAGCATCTCCCGCGAAGCGGAGAAATCGGCCAGCCGCCGCTGCATCCAGTCGCTCGCGGACGCCAGGTCGGCGACGTCCGGGGCCCGGCCGTTCTCGGCCTCCAGCCACACTTCCCAGTCCCGCACCCGCTGCCGGACGAACTCGCGGTCCTTCTCCGGCGCGAGCCGGTCCGCCTCCGCGACGATCCCCGCCGCCAGCCGCCGGAACTCGGCCGGATCGGCGGTCTCCCCGGCGACGTGGTCGACCAGTTCCACCACCGCCGTCTTGGCTGTCAGCGGCTCCGGATCCCGCACCAGCACCGCAGCCAGCTCCCGGGGGTCCACCCCACCGGACGCGATGACGCGACGGTAGGCGGCGGATCGGACGTGTTCGTCCGCGACCGCGGCGTCGACCTCGACGTCGGTCAGCCCCGCGGCCTCGAACAAGGCGGTCACATCCGCGCGCAGCGTCACTTCTTGCATCCTTTAACGGCGTTCTTCCGCTCTGCCTCGGCTTTTTCCTCTGCCTGATTGCGCTTGCCGAGCTTCCGGACGGCCTTCCGGACCTCCTTTTTGTATTCTCCCACCACGGCCCGCTGCTTGCCCGAAAGCTCCGGCTGGCCGTCGATCGGATGGCCGTTCGGCCCGATCCGCACCTCCCGGCCCCCGCCGCCGGTGACGTGGGCGTGCGCGGGCTTGTCGACGTCGTACTCGTGCACCACGATGCGCACGCCGTTCTTGCTGACGTCGAGCAGGGAAAGGCCGACCGGGTCGAGCCAGGTCAACGGGTTCGGCACGTAGCTGTGCGGCCAGTACCCGCCCGCGAGGCCCACCGGGTCGGCGCTGAAATACCGGGCGGTTTCCGGGTCGTAGTACCGGAAGTAGTTGTAGTTGAGCCCGGATTCGGGATCGGCGTACTGGCCGGGGAACCGCAGCGGCGTCGTCGTCGTGCCGCCGTGCGCGATCGGCTTGCCCCACACCGTGTTCTGCCCGAACCACGCGACCGCGCCGTGCTCGTCCAGCAGTTCGGTCGGCGCGCCGACGAGGTCGGTGACGATCGCGTAGAACCGCTCGTCGGTGCTCCGCCGCTCCACCTGGACGAGCGGCCGGTGCGAGGACGGGTCGTAGTCCCAGGTCAGCGACTGCCCGGCGGTGTGCTGCTCGGCGAGCGTCGTACCGTCCCAGACGAAGTCGACCCGCTCGGCGACCTGGCCGCCGACGTGCCGTTCCTTCGCGATCCGCCGGCCCAGCGCGTCGTAGCGGTAGCGCCAGCCGGCGCGGTCCGGGGTGATCAGGCCGACCAGCTGGTCGTCGGCGTTCCACTCGTACTGCCACACTTCGGCGCCGCGCTGCTTGCGCACCACCCGGCCCTGCGCGTCGTACTGGTAGTGCAGCGCGCCCGCGTCGTGCAGCAGAGTTCCGGTGCTGCGCCAAGTCTCGGCGCCTTCGCCGGCGAGATTGCCCGCCTCGTCGTAGGCGTACTGCTCGGACCAGCGCTCCCCGCGCACCCGCGTGACCCGGCCGAACCCGTCGAGGTCGAACTGGCGCGCGCCGTGGATCCGGTCGGTCATGGCGACGACGCTGCCGTCCGGGCGGTAGCGGAACGTCCGGTGCTGCACCTGTCGCGCTGGGTCGTCGCCTCCGCCGAGCACGGCCTGCCCGACCAGCCGGTCGGACGGGTCCCAGGACTGGGCGAGCCGCACGCCGGACGGGGTCGTCCGGAGGGTTTCCCGGCCCGCCGCGTCGTACCCGAAACTCAGCACCCGGCTGCCGTTGCGCAGCGCGAGCGGCGACCCGGCGGCGTCGTACTCCCACGTCGTCACGGTGCCGCTCGGCGTCCGCCTGCGCACGCAGCGGCCGAGCGCGTCGAACTCCGACTCGACCGTCCGGCCGTTCACCGTCTCGGCCCGCACCCGGCCGAGGATGTCCCTGGTCAGTTCGACGGTCGAATCCCGGTTCGCCGCGGACACGAGCCGGCCCGCCCGGTCGTACGCGAAGCGCTGAATGTCCGTCGGGGACTGGGCCGCCACGATGTTGCCGCGGGCATCGCGCTCGTAGGCGACGCTTTGCCCGGCTCCGTTGGTCTTCCCGGCGAGCCGGCCCGCCGCGTCCCGCGTGTAGGTCGTGACGCGTCCGTTGAAATCGGTTTCGCGGACCAGGAAACCGGCCGCGTCGTACTCGTAGCGCCAAACCGAGCCTTGGGCGTTGGTGACCGAGGTCAGGTTCAGCTCGGTGTCGTAGCCGAACTCGATCCGGGAGCCGTCCGCGCCGATCTGCGCGGCAGGCAGGTCGAAATGGGTCGTGGCGACCGACAGCTGCCGGACCCCGCCCACGGAGTACTCGGCGAAGTTGCCCTCCGGGTCGTGCCGCCAGCGCTCGACCGTCCCGTCCGCGCGGGTCCGGGCCAGCGGTTTTCCTTCCACCGTCCACGAGGTCGTTACGGTGTGGCCCAGCGGATCCGTTTCCGCGGTGATCCGGCCGAATTCGTCGCGGGCGATCCGCGTGGTCCGGCCGAGCGGGTCGGTCAGCGCCACCGGCAGGCCGCGGGCGTCGGTCTCGATGCGGCGGACGTTGCCGAGCGCGTCGGTCTCGGCGCGCAGTTGCCCGAATTCGTTGTACTCGTACCGCGTGACCGCGCCCGCCGGATCGGTTTCCTCGACGATATTGCCGCGTTCGTCGCGCCGGTAAGCCCATTGCGCGCCGTCGGCGTCGACCACCGCGACCGGCAGGCCGCGGGAGTCGCAAACCGTGCTGGTGACACTTCCGTCCGGATGAACCGTCCGGACGGGTTCGTCGGTGAGGCCGTACTCGTACCGTGTGGTGTGCCCCAGCGGATCGGTTTCCGCGGTGACCCGGCCGAAACGGTCCCGTTCGAACACCGTGGTCGCGCCGAGCGGGTCGGTCTGGCGCACCAGCTGCCATTCGGCGTCGAACTGGAAAACGCTGACCGCGCCGAGCGAATTGCGGTAGGTCGTGACCCGGTTCCGGGCGTCGTAGCCGATCGAGCAGGCGAGCGCGCCGCCGCTGCCGTCGGTCCGCACGACCTGGCCCGCCTCGTTGTAGTGGTAGGTGTACCACTGCCCGTTGCGGTCGGTCCACGTCGTGACCCGGCCCGCCCGGTCGTACTCGAACCGCAGTGCCCGGCCCGACGAGTTGCCGACCGCCGACAGCCTGCCCTCGGCGTCGTACTGGTAGCTGGCCAGCGGGATGTCGCCGCCGGACGCGCGGGCCAACCGCAGCCCCACGACGCGGCCCGCCACCGTTTCGACCGCGATGCGGTAGCCGCCGGAATGCTCGATCGAAGTCGGGAAACCTTCGGCGTCCCGGGAGATCGTGACGGTGTTCCCGTTGCGGTCGGCGATCGCGGACAACAGAACCCGTTGCGGCGCACCGTTTTCCGGCGCGGCGCGGAAATGCCGGACCAGTCCGTCGGCCGGGCTGGTGACGGTGAACTCGGTGGCCGACAGCGCGCGCAACGGCCAGCGGGCGCCGTGCGAAGGAACGACCGGCGAGCCGTCCAGAGCGGGCAGCGGGTAGGTCAGCGTGACGCCGTCCTCGCCGACGTAGCAGACGCCTTCCTCGTCCAGCTCGACCCGCTGGTCTATTGTGGACGCCCAGGACGGGCCGAAGGAGCGGCCGAGCCGGTAACTCGACACGTGCGTCCGGCGCAGCACCAGCGGCAGCACGCCGGGCAGCTCGACATCCGTCTGGGACATCAGCATTTCGCCGGTGGCGAGGTCGACCGGGTCGCCGCCGGTGCACTTCCCGTCGTTGGGCCGCCCGTCCTTCGCCGGATCGGTGCTTTCGCGGGCGTGCGGCTCCCCCGCCTTCTCCGGAGAACCGTGCGGGCCGCCGCCTCCAGGTTCCGCGCTGCTGGGCGCGGTTCCGTCGTCCGGCGGGTGCGCCCCGTCACCGTGCGATGGCTTGCCTGCCGGGGAGTGTGGTTCGTCCGCGGACGAGACGTGGGTCGCGTCGCCGCCTTCTCCCGGCTTGCCGTGGAGGTCGGACAGCACCTTCTTGATCGACGCGAAGATCTCTTCGAGCTTCGCCATCATCGGCCGCAGCTTTTCGACCGAGTTGATCAGCTTCTTGATCAGCGCGCCGATCTTCTCGATCCACGCCGACACCTGCTCGACCACCTGCGCCACGACGACCGGCGTGCCGAGCCCGAGCGAGAAGACCTCTTCCAGCGCGTCCTGGATGAAATCGCCGACCGCCTGGGTGATCATGTCGCGGACGAGGCAGCGCACCGCGGCGGTGACCACGCCGACGACCTCCACCACCGTGCCGATCGTGTTCGCGCACGTCGCGGCGGCGTTGATGTGGTCGATCTTCTTTTTCAGGTTGTCCCGGTACGCGTCCGCGCCGCCGCCCCGCCAGTTCGCGGTGTCCTTCTCCACCGTCGCGGCCAGGTCTTTCGCCGCCTGCTGCGTCGCGGCGCCGACGTTCTTCCACGTCTGCGAGTACGCCGCGATCTGGTCGCCGTCGCCTGCCAGCTGGTTCAGCGCGTCCTGCAACGGTTTGACGTGCTCGATCAGCCAGTTCAGCCCGTAGGAGATCAGCGTGCCGACCGGATTCATCGCGATGGTCAGCATGTCCAGGCCCGCGCCGAGCCCGGAGATCCCGCCCTCGATCCAGGAACCGGACTGCACGCCGTCGTAGACGCCCGCGGCATCGTCGAGAACGCTGATCCCGGAATGCCAGGTCGTCGAATCCTGCCGCTGCGCCACCAGCGGATTGCTCATGAAAGCTTCTTCCCCAGATTGTCGATGGCCCGCGCGTGGTTCTGCTCCGCGGTCTGATAGGTCGTGACCGCCTTGGTCACCGCGCCGGACACCTCGCCCATCGCCTCGGCCGCGAGCCCGAGCGTGGCGAGGCCGGGGGCGCTCACCGCGAGCACGATCGGCACGAACAGCGGGCCGCAGATCATGCCGTAGGCCTGCACGCCCATGGTCACCTGTTCGGCCGCGGACAACGCCTGCCCCAGCGTCTTGCCGACCTGTTCGACCGCCTTCGCGTGCGTGGCCAATTCGTCCGGATGGACCTGGTAGCCGCCGGAACCGTCGCCCGCCATCGAATCCCCCCGCTCATCCCCTGGTCATGAACGACTGGCCGAAGTCGTCGTCCCCGTCGCCGGGATCGGCCGCCGGACGGCGGGCCGGGCGCGGCTTCGGCGCCGGCGCGCCGGCTTCCTCTTCGAGCACGCCGAGCGCTCGCTGGTTCCCCGGATCCGCGGATTCGGGTTCGTCCGGTTCGGGTTCCGGGAACTTGGCCCGGTAATTGCCGACGATCGTGTCCACCGTCGCCTGGTCGTCGCCGATCGTGGCGGCCATGACCTCGCCCAGCCGTTCCGGGAGCCGAGACTGCGCGCGCCGGAGGACGCTGAGCACCGCCGCGGCGATCCGGTCGCCGGAGAGTTCCCGGATCCGGTCCGAGACGCGCAGGTCGGTGACGTTGCCCGCGGAGTCGACCGTGACGGTGACCAGGCCGTCCTTGCCGGTCTCGGTCACCGAGACCTGTCCGGCCGCGGCCTGCATCGCCTGGTACCGCTCGGCTTTGGCTTTCGCCTGCGCGACCATCTGGTCGATCCGCGCGGCGGGACCGGGCCCGTTCGGCGACGGACCGCTCATGGTGTGCTCCTTCTTCCGTCCGGGCCGCGCGGAACCCCCATGGTCCGGGCCGTCCGCCAGGAAAGCACATCCCGGCCCGCTCAGTCGAAGTGCTTATGCGGCAAGAAAGAACAATGACTTTTTTGTCCGGAAAACCGGTTCCCGGGCCGCGCCCGGCCTGCCGCGCACTATCACCGGCGGCGCCGGAAGGATCACCGGATCCGCCGTCGCCGAGATCACGAAAATTCCTTCCGAAGCGCGGCCGGACGGAGTATTCACCCGCGCGCCAGATCCGGGACACTCAGCTCGTTCATGCTCTTTCCGGGCGAGCGGCGGCCGGTAAATCCGGGCGACCGCTGTCTCGCCGCGAGCACATGGAGGAACACGACATGGCGGGTACGAGTCGCCGGAATTTTCTCGGCATGGCGGGCGCTTCGCTCGCCGGGGCGGCGGCGGGCGGGCTGCTGCCGGGATCCATCGGGAAGGCGCTCGCGGTCGAACCGGCCCGCCGGTCGGGCACCATCGAGGACGTCGAGCACGTCGTCGTGCTGATGCAGGAAAACCGGTCTTTCGACCACTACTTCGGCACCATGCGCGGCGTGCGCGGCTACGGCGACCCCCGGCCGCACCTGCTGCCCAACGGACGGCCGGTGTTCTACCAGCCGCCGGCCAAGGTGCGCACCCCCGGCTACAACGGCCGGGGCCTGCCTGACGACGCCGAATACGTCCTGCCGTTCCCGCTCGACGCGCTCCGCACCAGCGAGCACATCGCGGGCACCCACCACGGCTGGGGCAGCGGCGAACCGCTGTGGAACGGCGGGCGCTACGACGGCTGGGTGAACGAAAAGCAGGACGTGTTCACCATGACCTACCAGCAGCGGTCCGAGCTGCCCTACCACTACGCGCTCGCCGAAGCGTTCACCATCTGCGACGCCTACCACTGCTCCGTCCCGGCCGACACCGCGCCGAACCGGATCCTCCTGTGGTCGGGCACGATCGACACGCAGAACCGCCTCGGCAGCAAGAAAAACGGGCCCGGGCTCTGGGAACGGCCGGACACCAACGGCTACAGCTGGACGACCTATCCCGAGCGCCTGCAGAAGGCCGGCGTGAGCTGGAAGCTCTACCAGGGCGGCAGCGGCATCCCCGGCGAACCGACCGACAACTACACCGACAACAGCCTCGAGTTCTTCGCGAACTACCACGCGAAGGAAGGCGCGTCCGGTCCGCTGGTCGAGCAGGGCGTTTCGACGCACACGCTCAAGGAGTTCCGCGCCGATGTGCAGGCCGGGAAGCTGCCGCAGGTCACCTGGATTGTCCCGCCGTACAAGTACAGCGAGCACGCCGCCGCGTCCGCCAGCGACGGCGCGTACTACCTGAACCTCGTCCTCGACGCGCTCGTCTCGAACCCCGAGGTGTGGAGCAAGACCGTCTTCTTCATCAACTACGACGAGAACGACGGCCTGTTCGACCACGTCGTCCCGCCGATGCCGCCGCTGGTCAACCGGCCCGGCACGGACGGGCTGGTCTCGCGTTCGCTCGCGGCGAGCCTGCCGGACGAGACCCTCGACTTCGACAAGCTCCCCAAGGGCACCGGCGGCGCGCCGACCGGCGTTTCGCTCACCGGCAAACACCCCGCCGGACTCGGTTCGCGGGTGCCGATGCTCGTCGTGTCGCCGTGGTCGCGCGGCGGCTGGGTCTGCTCGGAAACCTTCGACCACACCTCGGTGCTGCGCTTCCTGGAAGCCCGGTTCGGCGTGGCGGAGCCGAACATCAGCGCGTGGCGCCGTTCCGTCTGCGGCGACCTCACCTCGGCGTTCGACTTCTCCCGCCCGCAGACCAAACCGGTCGTGACCCCGACGCCCGCCCCGCTGCCGAGCAAGAACCAGCCGTTCTCGGTGAAGCTGCCGCAGACGATGCCGACGCAGGAGCCGGGCGTCCGCCCCGCACGAGCGCTGCCGTACCGGTTCACCACCGCGCTCGCCGGAAAGCGCGACGGCCGCTCGATTTCGGTGCAGTTCACCAATGACGGCACCGCGGGCGCGTACTTCTACGTCTACGCGCACGGCGATTCGCCCCGCCGCTACACCGTCGCCGCGCACGACACCATCAGCGACACCTGGGAAGGCGCGCCGGGCACCGACGAGCACGGCAACTACGACCTGCGGGTCACCGGCGCGAACGGTTACCTCGCACAGTTCACCGGCACCACCGCGGACACCAGCGAGCCCGAGGTGTCGGTGTCCACGAACAACTACGGAGTCCCCCTGCTGACGCTGACCGTCACGAACCCGGGACGGCAGCGCCGGAAACTGAAGCTGCGCAACGACTACAGCCGCGGTGCCGCCCGGACGATCGTGCTCGGCCCCGGCGAAACCCGGCGGGTGCCGTGCGAAACGGCGTCCTCGTTCGGCTGGTTCGACATCTCGCTGACCGACCCGGCCGCACCGGGCTACCTGCGCCGGTTCGCCGGGCACAACGAGACCGGACGGCCGAGCTTCAGCGACCCCGGCCCGCGGCGGTAATGCCCTCGGAAACCCGCTGAAAAGAACGGAAACGCCCGGCCGGGTGGACCTGGCCGGGCGTTTCCGCGTCCCGCTGCTTCATCGATTCAGCCGTGCCACGCTCGGCGCGTGCGGATCGGCATGCTGGCAGGCGACCTCGACTGCCCCGGAGCGAACGCGGTCGTCCGGGCGTTCGCCCGCAAGGGAATTGAGGTGCACGGCTGGGAGATTTCCGGCAGCCGGGACGGCTGGGCCGGGCTGCGAGAGAACCGGAGCGTGCCGATCGGGCCTCGCGAGATCGACGAAACTCGCGACCGTCCCCTTCTCAGCTCGTCGCGCGGCCCGGTCAAACCCGGCGATTCGCTGCACCAGCTCGACGCGCTGGTCGTGCTCGGCTCGGCGGACGCCCTTGCCGGGGCGGCGAAACTCGCCGCTGGCCCCCTCGACCGCTGCCGCACCACCGCCGAATCGCACGAGCGCGCGCTGGTCGTCGAGGTCGCCGAAGGCGCGCTCCCGGACAGGATCCCGGTGCCGAACGGCGTGGCGACCTGGCTGTCCGAGGAGATTTCGCGGCACACCGGCAAGGAGCCCGTGCGGTCACGGTGAGCCAGGAAGGCGGACGGCCGACCGGGAACTGGGCCTCCGGTTCGGTCTGCGCGCGGCCGACGCGGTGCACGCGGGCGAATCCGGCGTCATGGTCGCGCTGCACGGCACCGACGTCTGCACCGTCCCGCTGGCCGCCGCGGCCGAGCGGAAGACGGTCCCGCCCGGGCGCTACCGCGAAGTCGACGCCCTGCTCAGCTGACGCGCCAGGCTAAAGTCCGGCCATGAAGCGCGCATCGGTGGCCGAGGGACTCGACCTCTACCTGCCCGTCTCCACGACCCGCCCCGCGCACGCGCTCGAAACCGCCCTGCGCGCCGCGGTCGTCGACGGCCGGCTCCCGGTCGGCACCCGGCTGCCCGCCTCGCGCGCGCTCGCCACCGACCTCGGCATCGCCCGCAGCACCGTCTCCGAGGTTTACTCCCGGCTCTCCGCCGAAGGCTGGCTGGAGAGCCGCGTCGGCGCCGGAACGTGGATCGCCGGTTTCCCTCAGCAGGCGAAACCGGCTGCCGCGCAACGACAATCGGCACCGGAGTACGAGCTTCGCGGCGGACTGGCCGACGCTGGCGACTTCCCGCGCAGCCAGTGGAACGCGCAAACCCGGCGTGCGCTGGCGGAAATGCCGGTCTCAGCGTTCGCCTACGCGCCGCCCGAAGGCGCCGTCGAACTCCGCGACACTCTCGCCGGTTACCTCGCCCGGACTCGCGGAGTAGTGGTCACCGCGGCGGAAGTTCTGATCGGCAGCGGCTTCGGCGACCTGCTTTCGTTGACCTGCCGAAGCATTCGCGCGCGCGGCGGCAAGCGGATCGCCGTCGAGGAGTACGGGCACGAGCGGCACCGGCGGATCATCGCCGAGTCCGGTTTGGACATCGTCGCGATCCCCGTCGACGCGGACGGCGCCGACCTCGCGGACACCAAAGCCGACGCGGTCTTCCTCACCCCCGCCCACCAATTCCCGACCGGAGTACCGCTATCGCCGGAGCGCCGCCGAGCCGCGGTCGAATGGGCGAACGCCCGCGACGCGCTGATCCTCGAAGACGACTACGACGGAGAATTCCGTTACGACCGCCGCAGCATCGGCGCGCTCCAGGCCCTCGCCCCGGATCGGGTCGTGTATCTGGGCACGTCGAGCAAAGCTCTCGCCCCGGCGGTCGGGGTCGCCTGGGCGGTGACCCCGCCCGATCTGCTCCCTGAACTGCTCCGGCAGCGGAGCCTCAGCGGCGTCACCCCCAGCGGGCTGCACCAGCAGGTCCTCGCCCGGTTCATCGATTCCCACGAGTACGACCGCGCCGTCCGCCGTCGCCGGGCGACGTTCCGGACGCGCCGCGAACTGTTCGCCCAGCTTCTTGCCGAACGCGCGCCGCAGCTGCGGCCCGGCGGTCTCGCGGCGGGCCTGCAATGCCTGGTCGAACTCCCCGACACCGCTGCCGAAAACCGCACCCTCGCCGCCGCCCGCCAGTTCGGCGTCGCCCTCGAAGGACTCGCCGACTTCCGTGCCCCCGGCGGCAACCCGGACCGGGCCGGAGTCGTCATCGGCTACGGCGCGGTCTCGTCCGCCCGAGCCTCGCGCGCGCTCACTCTGGCCGCCGACGCACTGGCGAATGGACTGAGTTTCTAGCGCCGGATTGGCCGGGAACCCGGTCCATTCGAGACTTAACCTAGGTCCATGACAACGACGATCCCCATCCCCCAGCGCCTCGACTTCGACGCTCTGGCCCCGATTTTCTCCCGTGCGATGAGCACTTTGGACGATGCCGCGACCCAGCAGCTCGACCATGCCGGGATCGACCCGGCCCTGCGCGAATTGGTCCGTCTCCGCGCGTCCCAGATCAACGGCTGCGCGTACTGCGTCGACATGCACTCGCAGGCCGCGCGCAAGGAAGGCGTGACGGCACAGCGGGTCGACGCGCTCGCCGTCTGGCCGGAATCCGGCCTGTTCACCGCGGCCGAGCGGGCCGCCTTCGCGCTCACCGAGGACGTCACGCGCCTCTCCGAAACGCACGTGCCCGAGTCGACCGTCACCGAAGCGGTCGCGGCGTTCGGCGAGGAAGGCTCGGCGGCGTTGATCGCGCTGATCACCGCCATCAACATGTGGAACACGGTCGGCGTCTCGACCCGTTGCTGGTCGGTCAGCCCGGCATGACCACCGCGCGCACGGCGATCCGGCGGCTCGCCACCGCACAAGCACTGACCTCGGCAGGCGACGGCGCGGTTCTGGCCGTGTCCGCCGTCCACTTCACCACCCGGGTCGGCCTGCCGGCGGGAATCGTGGCGCTCGGGCTCTCGCTCGGCGCCGCGACGAGCCTGACCACCACCGTTCCGTTCGGGACGCTGCTGGACCGGATCGGCGCCCGCCGCGCACTCGCCGCGGCCACCGCCGCCGCGGTCGCGGGCCTGCTGCTGTTCGCCGTCGCGCACACTGTTCCGCTGTACATCGCCGCGTGCGCGCTCTTCGCCTGCGGGCAGAGCGCGCTCGCGGCGGGCCGCCAGGCGGTCGTCGCGACCGTCGTGGCTCCCGAAGGCCGCGTCCGGGCCCGTGCCCTGCTGCACACCGCCGTCAACATCGGCATCGGCGCGGGCTCCGGATTGGGCGCGCTGGTCTTGGCCAAAGGCACCAACGCGGTCACGGTTTTCCTCGTCGATGCCGGATTGTTCGTCTTCGCCACCGCGCTGTACCTGCACGCCGGACCAGACGCACGCACCGAACGCCAGACCGGCTGGCCGGCTCTGCGCGACCGCCGCTACGTCACCTTGACCATGCTGGCGGCGATCACACAGCTGACCATGCCGATCCTCAGCGTCACCCTTCCACTGTGGATAGTCACGCGCAGTTCAGCTCCACAATGGACTTCCGCGGTGGTGCTGCTGGCCAACACCGTCCTCGTCGTCCTTCTCCAGCTGCCGATCAGCCGACAGGTCCGCGACGCCCGTACCGCCCGCCGATCCCTTGCCGTAGCCGGAATTTTCCTGATCGCCGCCTGCGTGGTGTTCGGCTCGCTCGGCACCGCATCCCAGCCGGTCGTCGTGGCGCTGATCGGTGCTTTCCTGCTCACCATCGCCGAGACCACCGCCTCCGCCGGCGCCTGGCACCTCGCGTTCAGCCTTGCCCCCGAAGGACATCAGGGCCAATACCAAGCGCTGTTCGCCACCAGCACCGCGCTCGCCCGCATCACCGGGCCGATCGTGCTGGTCCCGCTCGTGCTGACGTTCGGCTTCCTCGGCTGGACGTTCGCCGGGCTCGGAATGCTGGCCGCGGCCGCCGCGCTGGCGGCCATGGCCACGCCTCAGCGGAAGGCCGAGTGCCCGGTGATCGCCTGACCGACCACCAGCGTGTGCATCTCGACGGTGCCCTCGTAGGTGAGCACCGACTCGAGGTTGTTCATGTGCCGGATCACCGGGTACTCCAGCGAAATCCCGTTCGCGCCGAGGATGGTGCGGGCGGTGCGGCAGATCTCGATCGCCTCGCGGACGTTGTTGAGCTTGCCCAAGCTGACCTGTTCCGGCCGCAGCACCCCGGCGTCCTTACGCCGTCCCAAGTGGATCGCGAGCAGCAGCGCCTTCGTGTACTCCAGCGTCATGTCGACAAGTTTCTGCTGCGTCAGCTGGAACGCGGCGATCGGCTTCCCGAACTGCGTGCGGTCCTCGGCGTAGGACATCGCCGCCTGCAAGCAGGAACGCGCCGCGCCGACCGAGCCCCACACGATGCCGAAGCGGGCTTCGTTGAGGCAGCTCAACGGTCCTTTCAGCCCGGTGACCTCCGGCAGCACCGCGTCCGCGGGCAGCCGGACGCCGTCGAGAACGAGTTCGCTGGTGACCGAAGCGCGCAGCGACAGCTTGTGCTTGATCTCCGGAGCGGAGAAGCCCGGGGTGTCCGTGGGCACGACGAAGCCGCGCACGCCCTTGTCGGTCTGCGCCCACACCACGGCGACGTCGGCGACGCTTCCGTTGGTAATCCACATCTTCCGGCCGTCGAGGACCCAGTCGTCGCCGTCGCGGCGCGCGCGGGTGCGCATGCTGGCCGGGTCCGAGCCGGCGTCCGGTTCGGTCAGCCCGAAGCAGCCGATCGCGTCGCCCGCCGCCATCGCCGGGAGCCACTGCTGTTTCTGGTCCTCCGAACCCCATTTCCAGATCGCGAACATCGCCAGCGAACCCTGCACCGACACCAGCGAGCGGATGCCCGAGTCGGTCGCCTCCAGCTCCAGGCAGGCCAGGCCGTACTCGGTCGCCGACATCCCGGCGCAGCCGTAGCCCTCCAGGTGCATGCCGAGCACCCCGAGCGAACCCAGGTCCTTGGTCAGGCCGCGAACGTCGGGCAGCTCGCCGCGCTCGAACCAGTCGGCGACGTACGGGTCGATCCGGTCGGCGCAGACCCGGCGGACCGCGTCCGCGATCGCCTTCTCGTCTTCGGTGAACAGGTCGCCGAGCCCGGCGGGGTCGCGCGGATCCAGCGGCGGCAGGGACTGCGTGGCGCTCATTTCTTCTCCTCTGCGAGCCAGCGGCGAATCTCGTCGCTGTGCTGCCCCAGCCGGGGCGGGGCGGAATAGCGGGCGACCGGCGTGTCCGAATAGCCGATCGGATGGCGGACCTGGGGCGGCGCGTCGTCGCCGACCGGCACGGTGGGAGCGAGCCCGAGCGATTCCGCGAGCTTGAACCCGTCCGCGAGATCGCCGACCGGACCGGCGGGCACGCCGGCCTCAGTCAGCCGCGCGGCCCACGCCGCCACGGTGTCGGTGCCGAGCCGTTGTTCGAGCGCGGCCCGCAGCTCCGGACGGTTGCGCACGCGTTCGGCATTCGTCGCGAACCGCTCGTCGTCGGCCAGCTCCGGCACTCCCAGCACCTCGGCGAGACGGCGGAACTGCCCGTCGTTGCCGCAGGCGAGCGCGAGGACGTCGTCCTTGCAGCGCAACGTTTCGTACGGCGCGATCGACGGATGCGAGTTGCCCATCCGGCGCGGCGCGCGTCCGGTCGTGAGATACGAGGAAGCCTGGTTGGCCATCGAACCGAGCAGACTGGACAGCAGATTCACCTCGACCCGCTGCCCCCGCCCCGTCTTTTCGCGGGCTCGCAACGCGGCGAGAATGCCGATGGTGGCGTCCTTCGCGGCGAGCACGTCAACCAGCGCGACGCCGACCTTCGCCGGTTCGCCGTCCTCGGCGCCGGTCACGCTCATCAGGCCGCCCATCGCCTGCACGAGGAAGTCGTAGCCGGGCAGATCCGCGTCGCCGCCGAAGCCGGAAACCGAGCAGTACACGATGCCGGGATTACCCACGCGGACCGATTCGTAGTCGAGCCCGCGCCGCCGCAGCGCGCCGGACCGGAAATTCTCCACGAGCACATCCGCACGGCGGGCGAGTTCGCGCGCCAGCACCAGGTCGTCCGGGTCGCCGAGATCGAGCACCACGGACTTCTTCGACCGGTTGGCGCAGTCGAAATACGAGCTGGAGTTCGCCGTCCACGGCGGCCCCCAGCCCCGGGTGTCGTCCCCGGAACCGGGCCGTTCGACCTTGACCACCGTCGCCCCTAGGTCGGCCAGGTTCACGCACGCCAGCGGACCGGCCAGCACCCGGCTGAAATCCGCGACGACGACACCGTCCAGCGGCAGGCTCACGAGCGCCACCTCCTCGCTACGCATACTGGCATCAAAATACGTATTTACGCAACCTGCAGGTCCCGGTAGAGTTCGCGATCACCCGAGGAGAGAAAGCAGCGATGCCGACGCACCCCACGCCGGACGGCCGCCCGAGGCCGCACCACCGGATGATCGACCGGGTGTCGACCATCCTGGAGCGGGCCGCGCGCTCCCGGAACGGGGTCACGCTCACCGAGTTCGCCCGCGAGCTCGATGCGCCGATGAGCTCGATCCAGGGCCTGGTCAACGGCCTCGTCGCGACTGGCTACCTCGACGAGCACGACCGCCGCTACTCCCTCGGCCCGGCCCCGTTCCTGCTCGTCCGGCTGGTCGGCCGCCCCACGGTCACCACGGTGTCGCACGAGGATCTCGAAGCACTGCACGAGGAAACCGGGATGACCGCGGTGCTGGCGATCATGGTCGGCAGCGACCTCTACTACGTCGACCACGCCTCGCACGATCCGCGCTACGCCTACCTCGCCGAAGGGTTCGTGCGCCGCTCGCCGATCCGCACGTCGACCGGCTGGATCCTGCTGGCGGCCATGGAAAACCGGGACCTGTGGCCGCAGATCGGCGCCCTGCCGCCCGCGGACGCCGAACTGGTCGAACGGTTCGTGCAGGACCTCGCCCGGATCCGCGCCGAAGGCCTGGTCGCCGCGCCGAGCGCGTCCACCGAGGCGGACGGCGTGTCGGTCGCCGTCGTGGAGGACGGCCGGACGGTCGCCGCGGTCGGGATCATGGGCAGCCACGAGGAAGTGGCCGAGCGCAAGGACGAGCTGATCGAAGTGCTCACCCGGCACCGGCGCGCACGGCGGAAGCGGCCCTAGGAAATTTCCCGGAATGCGATTCCGGGCTCGTGCCGGATGGCAGCGGGCGCGAACCGGGCAAAGCTGGGCTCATGCCGCACGCCCTGGTCCGGAAGTTCTCTCCCACCGCGTGGACTCGTCCGCTGCAGATCGCCACCGTCGTCTGCTCGGCGATCTTCACCGTCGGCACGATTCTGCAGAACTTCGTGATCATCGACCTGGACATGCTCCGCCTCGCCCTGCGGACGGCCGGAGCCAGCGCGTCCGACGCGCCGGGATTCCTGATCGGACTTCGCACCGTCGGCTGCCTCTACCTCGTGGGCAACGCGGCCGGCCTGCTCGCGCTGCGAGGCCGGACGTGGACGTTCTGGGTCGTCGTCGCCGTCAACGTCACCCAAGCCGCCGGAGTTTTCGCGGTCCCGCCTGCGGTTTTCGCCGCGTCCACCACCCTCTACGGACCGGCCGGAGTCCTCCCGTCCGTACTCACCGACGGCGGCGCGGTACTGCTCGCCCTGGTCTTGCTCGGCAGTCTCGCCGTCTTCCGGACTCCGTGGGCGCAACGCCGGCAGAGCTGACCGCCTTACTCGACCTCGACGTCCGAGAGCTTCGCCAGCACCCCGCCGTCCGGATCCAGTTCGCGTTCGACCTCCGCCAGCTTCGCGGTTGCCCGCTGATGCGCACTGCGCCCGCGCGGCGCGAGATACACCCGCACCCGCCGCCGGTCCTCGACGTCCACCTCGCGATACGCCGCCGCAGTCGTGACGAGCCGGTCGACCACCCGGGTCAGCGTCGGCCCGGTGACCAGCGTCCGCCCGGCCAGTTCGGTCATCGTGAGCCCGTCCCCGGCGGCGAGCGCGTCCAGCACCAGCCAGCCGTCGAGGGTCAGCCCCTCTTTCTTGAGCAGCGGTTCGATCCGGAGGGTGACCGCGCGTGCGGTGCGGGTGAGCTCGCGGATGAACGACGCCTCGGCCGCCTGTGCCTGCCTCATCCGCCCGCCCTCGTTCCCCTTGCGCAAATGCCTCCGCATTGTAAGACTTCCAAATGGAAGCAAGTCAACCGGCAAGTGTGGAAGTCCTACGAAGCCCGGAGCCGGCATGGGACTCGGAGTCGCCAGCCGCGCGAGCGCGTTGCGCGTCGCGCTGGTCGTCCCGCTGCAGGGACCGGCGGGCCTTTTCGGGCCTTCGTGCGAGGCGATCAGCGAACTCGCGGTCCGGGAACTGAACGACGCGGGCGGGATCCTCGGCCGCGAAGTGACCCTGGAAGTCGTCGACGGCGGCGCTGCGCCCGCGCAGGTCGCGGCGGCCGTGCGCCGGCTGGTCGACGCGGGAGAGATCGACGCGGTCACCGGCTGGCACATTTCCTCGGTCCGCAACGCGCTCGCGCCGGTCCTCGCCGACCGCGTCCCGTATGTGTACACGTCGCTCTACGAAGGCGGCGAAAGTCGTTCCGGCATCTACTGTTCCGGCGAAATCCCGCGCGTGCAGATCCAGCCCGCGCTGCGGTGGCTGCGCGACAACTGCGGCGCGCGCACCTGGTTCGTCGCGGGTGACGATTACGTGTGGCCGCGCGGTTCCGCGGACGCGATCCGGCGCTACGCAAGGGAACTCGATCTCCAGATCGCCGGCGAAGCCTTCGTCGGACTCGGTTCCGGCGACATGGCCCGGCTCGTCCGGCGCATCGAAACCTCGGTGTGCGACGGCGTGCTGATGCTGTTCGTCGGCCAGGACGCGGTGCGGTTCAACCGCCGGTTCGCCGCGCGCGGCCTCCACGAGCGGATGCTGCGATTCAGCCCGCTGATGGAAGAAAACATGCTGCTGGCCAGCGGAGCCGACGCGACCCGGAACCTCTTCGCGTCCGCCGCGTACTTCCGCTCCCTGGTCACCGCGGACGCGATGGACCTGCTCGGCCGGTACGTCCGCCTGCACGGCCCGGCCGCCCCGCCGCTCAACAACGCGGCCGAATCCTGTTACGAAGGCTTGCATACGCTCGCCGAACTCGCCCGCCGCGCCGGGACTCCGGACATGCGCGCGATGAACGCCGCGATCGACGGCGTCGCCTACGACGGACCGCGCGGCACGGTCGAATTCCACGGCCAGCAAGCCGCCCAGCACGTGCACCTCGCCGCCGCCCGCGGCTGCGACTTCGATCCGATCACCCGGCTCTGACCCGGCCCGTTCCGGTCTTGACGGCCGCCGTCCGCCCATTTATTTTCACTTGACAGTATTTCATCTGGTACCAACTGAGGAGCGTGCGATGAACAACGTCGGCCTGCTCTACGTCGGGGCGGTACTGCTGGTCAACGGGCTGATGCTGCTCGGGCGCGTGCCCGCGCGGTCGGCCGCGGCGCTGAACCTGTTCGTGGGCGGGCTGCAGTGCGTGACGCCGACGGTGCTGATCGTCCAGGCGCACGGGGATTCCGAAGCGATCCTCGGCGCGTCCGGGCTGTTCCTGTTCGGCTTCACCTATCTGTACGTCGGGATCGCGAACCTCGCCGGGCTCGAACCCGAGGGCATCGGCTGGTTCTCGCTGTTCGTCGCGGGCGCCGCGCTCGTCTACGCCGGCTTGGCGTTCTGGCGGCAGCACGATCCGGTGTTCGGCGTCATCTGGCTGTCCTGGGCTCTGCTGTGGGGCCTGTTCTTCCTCGTGCTCGGCCTCGGCCGCGAGGAGCTGACCCGGTTCACCGGCTGGGCGACGATCCTGCTGAGCCAGCCGACCTGCACGCTGCCCGCGTTCCTCGCGCTCACCGGCGGCTACCGCTCCACCGCGACCACCGCGCTCGTCGCCGCGGCGGCCGCTGTCCTGCTCGTCGTCCTCGCCGCGGTGCTCGGGCTCCGCGGCCGGCCCCGCACCGTCCACGACCGCGCAGCGGCCGCGGCCTGATCCCTCCACCAAAGGAGAAATCCCATGCGACACGGTGACATTTCCTCGAGCCCGGACACGGTCGGCATCGCGGTCGTGAACTACAAGATGCCGCGGCTGCATTCGAAGGCCGAGGTGCTGGACAACGCGCGCAAGATCGCCGACATGGTGGTCGGCATGAAGAGCGGCCTGCCCGGAATGGACCTCGTCGTGTTCCCCGAATACTCGACGCAGGGGATCATGTACGACGAGCAGGAAATGTACGACACCGCGGCCACGGTCCCCGGCGAGGAGACCGCGATCTTCTCCGCAGCCTGCCGCGAAGCCGACACCTGGGGCGTTTTCTCGATCACCGGCGAACAGCACGAGGACCACCCGAACAAGCCGCCGTACAACACTTTGGTGCTGATCGACAACCACGGCGAGATCGTGCAGAAGTACCGGAAAATCCTGCCGTGGTGCCCGATCGAGGGCTGGTACCCGGGCGACACGACCTACGTCACGGACGGCCCGAAGGGGCTCAAGATCTCGCTGATCATCTGCGACGACGGCAATTACCCGGAAATCTGGCGGGACTGCGCGATGAAGGGCGCCGAGCTGATCGTTCGCTGCCAGGGGTACATGTACCCGGCGAAGGACCAGCAGGTATTGATGGCGAAAGCCATGGCGTGGGCCAACAATTGCTACGTCGCGGTCGCCAACGCGGCCGGATTCGACGGCGTGTACTCGTATTTCGGGCACTCGGCGATCATCGGTTTCGACGGCCGCACCCTCGGCGAAACCGGCGAGGAGGAATACGGAATCCAGTTCGCCCAGCTGTCGCTCTCGGCGATCCGGGACGCCCGAGAGTACGACCAGTCGCAGAACCATCTGTTCAAACTGCTGCACCGGGGTTACTCGGGCGTGCACGCGGCCGGCGACGGCGACAAGGGCGTCGCGGACTGCCCGTTCGAGTTCTACCGCACGTGGGTCACCGACGCGCAGAAGGCACAGGAGAACGTCGAAGCCATCACGCGCAGCACGATCGGCGTCGCTGAATGCCCGGTCGGCCAATTGCCCGCGGAAAAGACCAAGCAGGCCTGATTCTCCGCTGGCCGCCGGTTCCGGTTTTCGGTTCAGGGAAAGGACACCATGCCGTTCATCACCGACAGGTACCACGACCAGAACCGGAACCGGCAGCCAGCCGCACCGGCCCCTGTTTCACCCACCCCGGACACCCCGGACACCCCCGACGCGCTCGCCGAACGCCTGCGCGGCCGGGTCCTCGGCCAGGACCCGGCCGTCGACGCCGTCGTCCGGGCCATCACCCTGGCCCGGGCAGGCGCGACCGAACCCGACCGTCCACCCGCGACAGTCCTGCTCCTAGGCCCCACCGGCGTCGGCAAAACCGAACTGGTGCGCCAGGTCGCCGCCGCCCTGCGCTCCGGCCCGGACGATCTGTGCCGGGTGGACATGAACTCCCTCGCCCAAGAACACTACGCAGCTTCCTTCAACGGCGCCCCGCCCGGCTACGCGGGAAGCAAGGAAGCCTTTACCGTGTTCGATCGGTCTACTGTGGAGGGTGACCCGTACACCCCAGGCATCGTCCTCTTCGACGAAGTCGAAAAAGCCCATCCCACCGTCCTTCGCGCGCTCTTGGGCGTCCTGGACAACGGAATGCTGCGCCTGGCGAACGGACAGGAAAAGATCTCCTTCCGCAACAGCTTCGTCTTCCTCACCTCGAACCTGGGCTCGAAGGAATTAGCCCGCCGCCGAGGTTCCCGCTGGCGTGCTTTCCTGGACCGCGCCCACACCCGCCGGACCGTTGTCGACAAAGCCCTGCAGTCGTTCTTCGACCCGGAATTCCTGAACCGCATCGACGAAACGGTGATCTTCGACGAACTGGACCGCGCCACCATCGCTCGCATCGCCCGCCTGGAAACCGACCTGCTCCGCGCGAGACTCCGCCGCCGCGGCGTCGACCTGCAAGTGGACGAATCCGCCGTCCGCCTCCTGGCCGACCAGGGCTTCGACCCCGTCTACGGCGCCCGCGGCCTGCGCCGGACCCTGCGCACCCACCTCGCCGCCCCGGTAGCCGCGGAAATCCTGCGAGCACGCCCCACCGGCACCGCCCCGCTGCGGATCACCGCGACCGCCACGGCCGGAGTCATCCACGCGAGTGCCCCCGATCCGGTGTCTTGACGCCGAGCGACCGCCTCTCTAGGTTTTCCAGACATAGGACGTCGGACATCCCATGTCCGAGGCGAGAGGCGGTCCCCCGGTGCTCCCGAAAACAGTCACGCTCGCGGTGGCCGCAACGATCTTGAGCTTCCTCCCGGCCCCCGCGGCACACGCGAGCCTCGGATGCACGTCTTCGACCCCATTCGTCTCGGGCACCGAGGGCTACCACACCTTCCGCATCCCCGCGGTGGTCCGCGCGTCGAACGGCTCGCTGATCGCGTTCGCCGAAGGCCGCCGCGACTCCCCCGGCGACTCCGGCGCGATCCACACCGTCGCCAAAACCTCCCGCGACGGCGGCTGCACCTGGAGCGGCCTGCGCGTAGTCGACAGCAACGGCGAAGCCACCGCCGGAAACCCGACCCCGGTCGCGGCCCGCAACGGAGACCTCGTCCTCCTGACTGTCCACAACGGACCAGTCAGCGAGAAAGCCATCATGTCCGGCACCGTGTCCCCGCAAGACACCCGCCGGGTTTTCGTCCAGCGCAGCTCCGACAACGGCCTCACCTGGACCCCAGCCAGCGACATCACCGCCACCGCGAAACTGCCGTCCTGGCGCTGGTACGCCACCGGCCCCGGCCACGCGACTCTCCTGCAACGCGGCCGCTACGCCGGACGAATCATCGTGCCCGCCAACCACTCCAGCGCCCCTCCGGCGGGCTCCGCGGACGTCGGAACCGAGGCCAAGTACTACGGCGGCCACGACCTCTACAGCGACGATAACGGCCGCGTCTGGCACATCGGCTTCACCGACGACCCGACCGACGGCGTCATTGCCCCCAACGAAACCACCGCCACCGAACTGCCGGACGGCACCGTCTATTTCTCCAGCCGCAACCAAGGCTCCGCCCCCGGCCATCGCCTAGACGCCTACAGCACCGACGGCGGCCGCACCCTGACCCGCCCGTACCAAGTGCAGCCGGCCCTCTCCGGCCCGAAGGTCGAAGGCAGCGTCCTGCAAACGACCAACCCCCGCGCACTCCTCTACTCCGGCCCCTCTGATCCCGCTGCTCGCCGCACCATGCAACTGAGAACCAGCTCCGACCGCGGCAAAACCTGGCAGCCATCCACCGTGCTCGCCAACGCCCCCGCCAGCTACTCCGACCTGGTGCAACCGGACCGGGCCACCGTCGGCGTCCTGTACGAAACAGGCGTCACCAGCGCGTACGAGAAGATCGAATTCCGCCGCTTGCCCCTTTAGCAGCGGTCGCCCCCGGTAAAATCGCCCGCATGACGGACCCGTGGCTACGCCGCTTCCACCCCGCCGACGACGCCCCCGCCCGTTTGGTGTGCCTGCCGCACGCGGGCGGCGCAGCCCCCTTCTTCCACCCGCTGTCGAAAGCGCTGTCCCCGGCCGTCGACGTCCTCGCGGTGCAGTATCCCGGCCGTCAAGACCGCATGGCCGAACCGGCCCTGCGCACCATCGAGGAACTAGCGGACGGCGTCACCCAAGCCCTGTCGGCGTGGCTCGATCTCCCAGTAGTCCTGTTCGGCCACAGCATGGGCGCGACGCTCGCGTACGAGGTAGGCCTGCGCCTGGAAGCCCGCGGCACCCCCGCGGAAGCAGTAGTCGTCTCCGGCCGCCGAGCCCCGTCCCGCCTGGTGCACGAAGAAGTCCACCTCCAGGACGACGAGGGTCTGCTGTCCGAAATCGAAGGCCTGGCCGGCACCGATCCGAAGGTGCTGCGTGACCCGGAACTGCGTGAACTGTTCCTGCCCGCCCTACGCGCGGACTACACGGCCATCGAGACGTACCACCCGAGCGCGGGCCCGCTGTCCGCGCCCATCCACGCACACACCGGAGACGCCGACCCGCACGCCCCCGTGGACGACGTCCAAGCCTGGTCGTCGCACACCCGAGGCGACTTCACCCTGACCACATATCCCGGCGGCCATTTCTACCTGGTAGACCACGCCGCCGCTCTGACCGACGCCCTCCGAAAACTGACAACAAGCAGCTTCTAACGCCCTTGCTCGGGCGTTTGACACCCCGCCAACGACCCAGCCCGCCCCCGTAGGCTGCCGTCCATGGAACTGCGCAGGATCTTCGCCAGAGTCGGCCGCAGCAAGGCATTCGCCAAGTTCGGCCAAGCGATGATGCCCGCCGACCGCCTGCTCCTCCGCGTCAGCGGCGGCCGCCTGGGCGTAGGCGCGGCAGTCGGGCTGCGCACCCTCCTGCTCACCACGATCGGCCGCACCACCGGCGAACCGCGCCAGGTCCCCCTGCTGTACGTCGAACGCCCCGGCGGATACGTCGTGATCGGCTCCAACTGGGGCGGCGAACACCACCCCGCCTGGACAGCAAACCTCCTGGCCCACCCCAACGCGACAGTCTCCGTCCACGGCCGCACCGTCGCAGTCCGAGGCCGCCTGCTGGAAGACGCCGAACGCCAGGAAATGTGGGACGCCGTCGCCTCCTACTGGCCCGCCTACGACCGCTACGCCGAACGCGCCGCGCACCGCGAAATCCGGGTCTTCCTCCTGGAACACGCACGCCCGGCCTCCTGACCGCCCCGGCTGCGCTCGTCGGCAAGAACTACCCGGCGTGCTCGCCCGAGGGCGGTTCAGCCGACCGGCCTAGCCGAGCCGCGCGGCGATGCCGTCCAGCAGGCATTCAAGGCCGAGCATGAATTGCGCGTCCTCGGCTGCTGCCTCGGCTGTCTTTCGCGCGCCCGCGGGAGCGCTCGCCTCCCCGCGCTGCCCCGCGACGGTCCGGCCCCACCCAGCCGCCCGCCCCGCGACCGCCCGACCGGACCCAGCTAGGTCACGGTCCGCCTCAGCCATTCGCCCAGCCTCGGCCACCTCCGCGCTCGACCGGCCAGCACCGGCCACCCGGCCAGGTCCGGCGGCCTCCGCACCCGGACCGCCCGCGCTAGTCGCCTGGCCAGGCTCATGCGGCTCCGCACCCGACCCAGCGCCCGACCCACCGGTCGCCCAACCAGGCTCATGCAGCTCCGCGCCCGACCCACCGGCCGCCCAGCCAGGTCCGGCCGTCTCCACGCCCGGCCCAGCGCCGTCCGCACCGGCCTCAGCCACCGAACCAGCGCCGTCATGCCGCTCGGCAAGAAAGCTCTCCAGCACGCGCGCGAGCAGCGGATACGGCCCGCCCTCGGACACGGCGTCACCGAACCAGGCCCGGGCCTGCCGCTGCACGTCCACCACGTCGACGAACGCGTTGCGCTGCCACATCGCCCGCTCTTCCGCCCACTGCAGCGCCTGACCGGTGACGTATCCGTCGAGCAGCCGGGCGTACCCGAGCGCCGACGCGAGGTCTTGGCCCAGCCGGTCGAACGTCGCCAGCACGAACTCGGTCCGCCGACTCGCGTTCGGACCCGCCGGAGGCCGCTGGTGCACCAGCCGCGCATACCACGGATGCCGCTTCGTCATCGCCCACGTGTCGACCGCGACGCCAGTCAGCTCGCCCCGCCAGTCCTCGCCCGGGACTTCCGGGGTGCGCACCTCGCTGTTCGCCAGGTCCAGCATCAGGTCCACCAGACCGTCTTTGCTGTGCACGTAGCGGTACAGCGACATCGGCGTGGACGCGCCCAGCTCCTTCGCCACTGCCCGCATCGTGAGCGCCTCCGCGCCGCCGTGGTCAGCCAGGCGCACAGCCGCGTTGACGATGTCGACTCGTCCGAGACCCCATCCGCGCTCCGGCGGCTCAGGCAGCAGCCAAATCGGCGGTGTCGGTCCTTGATCTCCCATTCAGCTCCTTGTCTCCAGCCCGCTTGCGTACACAGTACATCCTCATGTACAACGTACACAAGATGTACAACGTACACGACCTGGGGGTACGAAATGACTGCACGAATTCCTGTTCTGATCTGCGGCGGAGGGATCGCCGGACTCACCGCGGCACTGTTGCTGCACCGAGAGGGGGTAGCGCCGGTGCTGGTGGAAAAGCACGCCAGCACCTCCCCGCAGCCGAAAGCACGCCGGTTCAATCCGCGCAGCACCGAGGTGTTCCGCCTGCTCGGCCTCATGGACGAGGTCGAGCAGGCCAGCGCACCGCTCGCGTCGTTCACCGGCATGCTCACCGGCACGACACTGGCCGACGCGACCTGGCCGGAGGTCACGGACACCTTGCGCGAAAGGCTCGCCCAGCACGCGAAGATGCCTGACCTCAGCCCGGCACCAAGCGTGCTGTGTCCCCAGGACGTGCTGGAACCGGTGCTGCGGCAGGCCGCCATCGAGCGTGGAGTGTCGGTCCGGTTCGGCACCGAACTGGTGTCGTTCGAGCAGGACGACGACGGGATCACCGCGGAACTGCGCCCGGCCGACGGCGAGCGGTACCAGGTCAGCGCCGAATACCTGATCGCGGCGGACGGCGCGCGAAGTCCGATCCGCACCGCACTCGGCATTCCGCGCAGCGGGCACGGCCACCTGGCCGACAACCTCGACGTCTGTTTCCGCGCCGACCTGGCCGAACTCGTCCGGGACAAGCCGTTCAACCTGTGCCGGATCGAAAACCCGGCCGCCTCCGGCGCGTTCGTCTCGGTCAACGGCACCGACCGGTGGCTCTTCTCCACCTCCGACTTCCCCGGCTCGGATGTCCTGGGCGAGGACGGCTGGCGAGAGCTGCTGCGCACTGTCGTCGGCGTGCCGGACCTCGAGGTCGAAGTGCTGAGCCGGATGCACTGGGAGTCGGGGATGTACGTGGCCGACCGGTTCTCCGCCGGCCGGGTCTTCCTGGCCGGCGACGCCGCGCACGCGATGCCGCCGATGGCTGCCGCGGGAGCGAATACCGCGATCGCGGACGCGGCCAATCTCGCCTGGAAGCTCGCCGCGGTGCTGTCCGGCACGGCGACGCCCGCCCTGCTCGACACCTATCACTCCGAGCGGTACCCGATCGGGTACGCGACGGCGGAGTTCTCCAGCATGACCAGTGGCCATCTCGGCACCATGATCGCCACGATCACCAGCGACGACGCGCCGCGCGTCGATCCGCTCGCCGCCCTGTTCGGCGTGCAATACGAACACGGCGCCTTCGTCCCGGACGGACGCGGTCCCGCCCCCGAGGACCGGTATGGCCCGGCCGGTCGTCCAGGCACCCGGGTGCCGCACGCTTGGCTCGACGCCACGACGTCCACAGTGGACTTAGCGGGGCCTCGCCTCGTTTTGCTCTGCGGACCGGACAACGCCCGCTGGACTGCCGAAGCCGAGCAGCTGGGTCTTCGCGTCGTTCCCATCTCGGACGAGGCGTGGCTGACCGAGACGGAACTGCCTGCCGACGGTGCGCTGCTGCTCCGGCCGGACGCCATCGTCGGCTGGCATTCGACGTCGGAAGTCCCGCTGGCCGACGCCCTATCCAGCCTGCTCAACACCCCAGTGGAGGAAACCGTGTGATCTCTTCGGCAGCGCCCGGGTTCGCCCGCCCCGCGCGCTAGGTCTGCCCGCGTCCGACGCAAGAAAGGAGCCTCGATCGGACCTGCCCCAGTGCGCAGCCCCTCGGTGCCAGTACCTATTCAGCCCGTTTCGGCACCGACTGGTTGATCCGCTGCCGTCTCTTCTGCTCAGGCCCTAGCCGTGCCATCGTGCCAGCCCGCCCCTGCCGCGGCCCGGGCCTGAAAGAGAGCGCAGCTGCTCACGCCAGAACAGCGCGGATCGCTGAGGGCCGCGCCAAGAGAACGAGAGAGTCATGGCCGATGCCGAAAGGTGCGTCAAGCAGCGCCCCGCCGCGCTCAACACCGGACATGCCACCGGCTCGCGCTGCTCGTCGCTGAAACGCTCGGCAGCGGGTCACGAGCACCGTCCGCAGCCTGCAACGAGAGGAGATCGGATAGAGAAGCTCGCACGACCGTCCGCCAGCCCGCTGCGGTCGTCACGTCGAGCGCCGTGCACCTGCGCGATCCGCGGCCGAGGCCCTCGCGTCAAGTGGCCTGCGCCGCAGCGTCGCCGGAAGCATTCCCAGTCGGAAGCAATCGCTTCAAGCCGCCAACGCCAGTAGCGGCACTTGGCACGAGCGATGTCGGCAGCTGTCGCGTCAAGAAGCTGATATGAGCAGCCGTCGAGTCCAGCAATCCACGTCCACCACCGTCGCGGCGAAGAACCCGGCACGATCGCCCGCGTCCAGCTCGGACCACCAACCCCTCAGGAGGCGACAAAACTGATGAAGACCCCGCTCATTCGAACCGGGACGGATCTCCCGCCCCGTGCCGCACGACCTCCGCCTCGCCGGAGGAGAAGTCGATCACCGTGGTCGGTTCCACGCCGCAGTCGCCGGAGTCGATGACCGCGTCCAGCACGTGGTCGAGTTCTTCCTTGATCTCCCAGCCCTGGGTGAGCGGCTCGCCGGAATCGGGCAGCAGCAGCGTGCTCGACAGGATCGGCTCGCCCAGTTCGCCGAGCAGTTGCTGGGTCACCACGTGGTCGGGGATCCGCACGCCGACGGTCTTCTTCTTGGCGTGCAGCAGCCGCCGCGGGACTTCCTTCGTCGCCGGGAGGATGAACGTGTACGGGCCGGGCGTGCTGGCCTTGATGGCGCGGAACACCGCGTTGTCGACGTGCACGAACTGGCCGAGCTGGGCGAAGTCCTGGCAGACGAGCGTGAAGTGGTGCCGGTGGTCGAGCTTGCGGATGGCGCGGATGCGTTCCATCCCCTGCTGGTTGCCGAGGCGGCAGCCGAGCGCGAAGCACGAGTCGGTCGGGTAGGCGATGAGCCCGTCGTCGCGCAGCAGGTCGACCACCTGGGAGAGTGCGCGGCGCTGCGGGTTCTGCGGGTGCACGTCGAAGTAGCGGGCCATTGCCCGAGCTTAGGCGTGCCCGCCGGGCCGGGCGCGCGGGCTCTCCGGCGGCCGGGCACAGTGTCGGGCGAGGAGGTACGTCCGTGCATGCTCTCTGGTCCACCGGCGAACAGTGGGAACTGCTGCCGCCGGTGCTGCTCGCCCTGCTGCTGAGCACGGTGATCGGCATCGAGCGCGAGGTCGGCAACAAACAGGCCGGCCTGCGCACGCACACGCTGGTCGGCGTCGGGTCGGCGGTCTTCATGCTGGTGTCGAAATACGGTTTCGCCGATTTGCTCGGGATCGAGCACGTGGCGCTCGATCCGTCGCGGATCGCCGCGCAGATCGTGTCCGGCATCGGGTTCGTCGGCGGCGGGCTGATCTTCGTGCGCCGCGACGCGGTGCGCGGTCTCACCACCGCGGCGACCGTCTGGCTCGCCGCGGCCGTCGGCGTCGCCTGCGGGGCCGGGCTGCCGGTGCTGGCCGTCGCGACGACCGCCGGGCTCGTGGTGATCACTCGCGGATTCCCGCCGATTTCCCGGTTCGTCGCGCGCCATCGACGGCAGCCGCCGATCCTCCGGTTGAGTTATGCCGACGGCCACGGCGTATTGCGTGCCGTGCTCGCCGCTTGCACCGATCGAGGCTGGGTCGTCCACCGGGTGGCGGTCGACCGCGAAACGGTTTCCGAAGAGGGGCAACGGATCGCGGTCGTCACAGTGCAGTTGCAGGGGCGCGGCGATCTTCCCGAACTCACCGCGGAACTGGCCGAATTGCCCGGCGTGCGAAGCACCGCGACGGGCGCGGAAGACCCGCTCGAAGATTGACCCGCCCCGGGTTCCCACGGATCGCCGGACTTCAGGCACACTGGAGGCAGTGCGGAAACCCCGGTGCGGCAAGAAAAACGAGCGCCGAGGAGAAACCATCCAAATGGGAGGTGAGAGCATGGCCCCCGGCGGTGGCGAGGACTTGATGGCCGTCCGGCCGTCCTTCGACTCGGCTTGGCGCGGCTATCAGCGCGGCCAGGTCGACGAATTCGTCACGTGGGTCGAGGCGGAATTCCAGCGCCTCGCCGCGGAACGCGACGCCGCGGCGCACCAGGCCGCCGAACTCGCCGAGCGCAATCGCGAACTGCGCGCGACGATCGACCGGATCAGCCGCACCCCCATCGCGCCGGACGCGTTGCAGGAACGCTCCCGCCGGATGGTCGAACTGACGCGCGAGGAAGCGGCGGAAATCACCGCCCGCGCCGAGGACACCGCCGCGCGGATCATCGCCGACGCCAAAGCGGAAGCCGTCCGCCTCACCGAAAAGGAACGCGCGCTCGTCGAAGCCGTCGCCGCGGACCGCGAGCAGCAACGGCGGGAACACGAGGATCTGCTGCGCCGCGCGGTCGAAGAACGCAAGGCCGCGGACGAAGCGGCGGCGAAGGAACGCCGTCGGCTCGAAGAACACCTCACACGCACTTTGGCCGACCGCCGCACCGACGCACTCCGCGAAATCGCCGACCGCACCGCCGCCGCCCGCGCCGAAGCCGACGCGCACGTCCGCCAAGCCACCGACCACGCCACCCGCATCGTCTCCGACGCCGAACAACGGGTCGCCGAACTCACCGCCGTGCAGCAACGGGTGAAGTCCGCACTGCGCGGTGCCCGCGAACTGCTGGCCACCGCGAGCGCCGACCTGGCCCCGGACGGCACTCCGGTCCCGAACCAACGCCGCACGTCCGCGCTCACCGAAGTCGTCGAGGTCACCGAAGTCGCCGAGGTCGCCCCGACTGGTTGAGCCTTCGCCCGGAGGCATCGGGCGGAGTGGCGGACGGCCGGGTGCCGCGAACAACGGCCTGGTGGCGAACGGCACTCCGGTCTCAAACCAACGTCTCACGTCCGCGCTCACCGAAGTCGCCCCGACTGGTTGAGCCTTCGCCCGGAGGCATCGGCCGGAGCGCGGACGGCTGAGCGCCGCGAACAACAGCTTGATGCCGAACGCACTCCGGTCCCGAACTAACGCCGCACGTCCGCGCTCACCGAAGTCGCCTAACGGTTGAGCCTTCGCCAGGGGCCATCGGGCGGAGCGGCGGACGGCCGGGGTGCCGCGAACGACGGCCTGGCACCGAACTGGCCCCGGGTCTGCTCGCGCCAGTCCTGCCGAATCCGCTGGGCACGAGCCAAGCGCGCTGCGGGCTCTCGGTGGTGGGCACCACGAACACCGGGCTCGCACCCACCCAGCACTGGAGCACGCGCGCACTACTCGCGGTCGCCGAGTTCACCCACCCTGAGCACCGACTCAGGGCACGCCGCGTGGTTCTCAGCGGTTGGTCGGCCGCGATGTTCTCGGCGGTTCGTCGCCGCGAGCCTCAACCGCACGCACTCAGCGCAACCACACGCACGTAATGATCGCGGTCACCGATACGCCCACCCCGCATACCCGCCCAGGGCACGCCACGAGGTTCTCGGCGGTTGGTCGCCGAGAACCTCAACCGCACACTCAGCCCAGCCACACGCACGCATTGATCGCGGTCACCGAATTCCCCACCGGCTGAGCACCGGCCCGGACATGCCGCGAACCTCTCGGCAGCTGGCCACCGCGAACCTCAACCGCCCCCCATCCAGCACGGCCGCACACTGCCCACGGCCGCTAAACCACCCACCAGCCGAACCCCCGCCCCAGATACGCCGGGTGGGTATACTCGACACTGAACCAACGAGGTGCCGAGAACAAGGGGCGATGTGCGATGACCGGCTACGGCAGTGAACGAGAGGCCTACCTCAAGCGCCTTCGCCGGATCGAGGGCCAGGTCCGCGGCCTGCAGCGCATGGTCGAGGAAGACAAATACTGCATCGACATCCTCACTCAGGTGTCCGCGGCGACGAAGGCGTTGCAGTCCTTCTCGCTGGAACTGCTTGACGAGCACCTGGCCACCTGCGTGGTCCAGGCGGCAGCCGCGGGCGGGGAGGAAGCGGACCTGAAGGTGCGCGAGGCCTCCGACGCGATCGCTCGGCTCGTGCGGTCTTAAGACAGTCCCAGCGCGGCGGCAAGTACGCAGAACAAAACGGGCCAGCAGCGGAAACTCCCGCTACTGGCCCGTCCTCGAGAATCACGCTGCCCGGAACCGCCGCAACCGCAGGCTGTTCGACACCACGAACACCGACGAGAACGCCATCGCCGCGCCCGCGATCATGGGGTTGAGCAGGCCGAACGCCGCCAGCGGCAATGCCGCGACGTTGTAGGCGAACGCCCAGAACAGGTTCCCCTTGATCGTCCCCAGCGTGCGCCGGGCGAGGCGGATCGCGTCGACCGCGGCGCGCAGGTCCCCCCGGACCAGGGTCAGGTCACCGGCTTCGATCGCTGCGTCCGTTCCGGTGCCCATGGCCAGTCCGAGGTCGGCTTGGGCCAGCGCGGCCGCGTCGTTGACGCCGTCGCCCACCATGGCCACCACTCGGCCTTCGCCTTGCAGGCGCTTCACCACGGCCACCTTTTCCGCGGGCAGCACCTCGGCCACTACCTCGGTGATGCCAGCGGCGTCGGCGATCGCTCGTGCCGCGCCGGCGTTGTCGCCGGTCAGCAGGACCGGCTGCAAGCCCAGTGCGCGAAGCTCGGCGACGGCTTGCGCTGACGTCGGCTTGATCGTGTCCGCTACGACCAGCACGCCTCGCGCGATGCCGTCCCACGCGACGAACACCGCCGTCGCGCCGCGTTCTTCCGCAGCTGCCTTCGCCTCGGTGAGCCGGTCGTCGATCTTGACGCTCCAGTCCGCCAGGAACGCGGCTCGACCGGCGAGGACGGCCGCACCTTCCACGAGGCCCGCGACGCCGAGGCCCTCGGTGTTCCGAAACTCTGTCGCCACCGGGAGGTCGCCGACTCGCTCGCGGGCACCGTCCGCGATGGCTTTCGCGATTGGGTGTTCCGAAGCGTGCTCGACGGCCCCGGCGTAGCGCAGCAGTTCGCGCTCCGTGACGCCTTCTCCGGCATGGACGTCCACCAGGCTCATTCGCCCGGTCGTGACGGTCCCGGTCTTGTCGAGCACCACGGTGTCGACCCGGCGAGTGGACTCGAGCACCTCCGGGCCCTTGATCAGGATCCCGAGCTGCGCACCGCGACCGGTGCCGACGAGCAGGGCCGTCGGGGTCGCGAGCCCCAGCGCGCACGGGCAGGCGATGATCAGCACGGCGACCGCCGCGGTGAACGCCTCGGTGACGTTGCCGCTGGTCAGGAGCCACGTGATCAGCGTGCCCAGAGCCAGCACCAGCACGATCGGCACGAACACCGCCGAGACGCGGTCGGCCAGTCGCTGGACCGCGGCCTTGCCGTTCTGCGCTTCCTCGACGAGCCGGGCCATCTGCGCGAGCTGCGTGTCCGCGCCGACCCGGGTCGCGCGCACCGCGATCCGGCCGCCGACGTTCACCGTCGCGCCCGTCACGCCGTCACCCATCGCGGCCTCGACCGGCACGGATTCCCCGGTGATCATGCTGACGTCGACCGCCGAGCTACCGTCGGTGACCACGCCGTCCGTGGCGATTTTCTCGCCGGGCCGGACCACGAAAGTGTCGCCGACCCGGAGCTGGTCGACCGGGATCCGCTGCTCGCGGCCGTCGCGCAGCACCGTCACGTCCTTCGCACCGAGTTCGAGCAGAGCCCGCAGCGCGGCGCCGGACCGGCGCTTGGACCTCGCCTCGAAGTAGCGGCCGGCCAGGATGAACGTGGTGACGCCCGCCGCGACCTCGAGGTAGATGTTGTCGGTTCCCGATCCCCCGGACACGCCGAACTCGAAGCCGTGCCGCATGCCCGGCATCCCCGCCATGCCGAAGAACAGCGCGTACAGCGACCACAGCGTGGCGGCCGAGACGCCGAGCGAGATCAGCGTGTCCATCGTCGCCGCGCCGTGCCGGAGGTTGGTCCAGGCGGCGCGGTGGAACGGCCACGCGCCCCAGACCACGACCGGCGCGGCGAGGGTGAGCGACAGCCACTGCCAGTTCGTGAACTGCAGCGCGGGGACCATCGCCAGCACGATCACCGGCACGGTGAGGATCGCCGAGTACAGGAGCCGGTCGCGCAGCGGGCGCGTCTCGTCCTGTTCGGGTTCTTCCGGCTTCTCCGCTCGCGGCGCTTGCGCGGTGTAGCCGGTCGCTTCGACGACGCCTACGAGGTCGTCGACCGAAACGGTGGAGGGGTATTCGACGTGCGCCTTCTCGGTCGCGTAGTTCACGCTCGCGGTGACGCCCTCGACTTTGTTGAGCTTCCGCTCGACCCGAGCAGCACACGACGCGCAGGTCATCCCGCCAATGGCGAGTTCGACTGACTGCACGGGGGCTGGTGTCGTGGTGCTCATGTCACTCCTTTTTACGCGACGACCTGGTAACCGGCCTCAGCGACGGCAGCCTCGACTGCCTCGCGCGAGATCGGCTCCGCACTGATGACCTTCACCGCGCCGGTGGCGAGGTCGACGTCGACCGTCTGCACGCCAGCCAGGCCGCCTACCTCCTCTTTCACCGATCCGACGCAGTGCCCGCACGTCATGCCTTCGACGGTGTAAGTCGTTTCGGTCATCGCCACACTCCCTATCGTGCTCTTAGCTCTGCCTCCTTTATACCCCTAGGGGGTAGCGGCATGCCAGGGGACCCTGTCGTGAACCCGGTTACCCGCCGGGAGAGACTGCAAGGATGCGGAAGATCTACGCGATCGGGATCGGTGCTGGCGACCCGGAACACCTGACGGTGCAAGCCGTCGACCGGCTCAATCGCGTCGATGTGTTCTTCGTGCTCGACAAGGGCAGCGCGAAGGCCGATCTGGTGCAGCTGCGCCAGGAGATACTGGAGAGGTTCGTGAGCCGGCCGGGGTATCGCGTGGTGAGCGCGAAGGACCCGGACCGCGACCGGACACCTGCCGACTACCGCACCGCGGTCGCCGACTGGCACCAGCTCCGCACCGACGTCTACGAGCGGCTGATCCGCGACGAGCTGGCCGACGGGCAGACCGGCGCGTTTCTCGTCTGGGGCGATCCGGCGCTGTACGACAGCACTATCGCGTTGATCGAGGCCGTGCTGGCGCGCGGGAACGTGGAGTTCGACTACGAGGTCGTGCCCGGCATCAGCAGCATCTCCGCGCTGGTGGCCCGGCATCGCACGACGATGAATCAGATCGGCCGCGCCGTGCAGCTCACGACGGGTCGCCGGTTGGCCAAGGGCTGGCCAGGTGAGGCCGATGACGTCTTCGTGCTTCTCGACGCGCACACGACGTTCGATCAGTACGCGGGCCAGGGGTTGTGGATCTACTGGGGCGCGTACGTCGGGACTCCGGACGAGATTCTGCTGTCCGGGCCGTTGGACGAGGCGCTGGCAGTGAAGATCAAGGAGACGCGAGCCGCGGCTCGAGAGCAGCATGGGTGGATCATGGACACGTACCTGTTGCGGCGGCCGGAGTGAGGGCGGCGGGCCGTCTTCCCGGCCGCCGTTTTTTGGGCATAAAAAAGAGAGCGGGGTTCCGGGAGAACCTGTGTTGTGGTTCTCGACCGGAGCCCCGCTCCCGTTCACAGTAAGTTCGGCGGTGTCCTACTCTCCCACAACCCTTCGGTTGCAGTACCATCGGCGCAGTCAGGCTTAGCTTCCGGGTTCGGAATGGGACCGGGCGTT
>NZ_JBVJOE010000018.1:49825-68393 GCF_055583325.1 Amycolatopsis sp. NPDC104775 | reverse complement strand
TATCCTCAAAGGAAACCCCGACGAGGGGGTTTCAATATAAGCTCTACTGGCTTAGTTCACTAGCACACTGTTGAGTTCTCAAGCAACACACCCCGCATCAACCCCACCCCCGCAAGGGCGAGCCTGACCGAAGCGGTCATTCCTAGCAAATTTTGGTGGGACACCCACTCAATCACCCTAGAGGCGAGAGCTTGGTTCGTGTCCCGGCGGCCACCCGGTTTCCCCGGCGACTTGGAGAACTTTACACGCCCTCCCAGGGCCCGAAACAGGGGGGTCCCTTAACTGCGTTCCCGCAGGTCAGACCCCCTGTTTCGGGCCGTGGGCGGAGATCAGCCCCCGACGCGGACGCCGGCGACCGTGCGCTTGCCCTTGCGGACCACGAGCCAGCGGCCGTGGAGCGCGTCGGAAGCCGAGGGCTTCCACTCCTCGTCGGCGATCTTCACGTTGTTCACGTAGGCGCCTCCCTCCTTCACCGTCCGGCGGGCCGCGCCCTTGCTGTCCACCAGGCCCCCGGCGATCAGCAGGTCGACGATCGTGGCGTCGGCCGAGGGGTCGACCTTGCCGTTCGGGACCTCGGCCATCGCGGCGTCGAGCGTCGGGCCGTCCAGGCCGGTCAGCTCGCCGCGGCCGAACAAGGCCTGGCTAGCCGCGATGACCTGGCGCGTCTGGTCCTCGCCGTGCACCAGGTTCGTGAACTCCTCGGCCAGCCGCTTCTGCGCGGCGCGCAGGTGCGGGCGTTCCTCGGTGTCCTTCGCGAGGGCGTCGATTTCTTCCCGATCGAGGAAAGTGAACAGGCGCAGGTAGCGGAGCACGTCAGCGTCGCCGACGTTCACGAAGTACTGGTACCAGGCGTACGGCGAGGTCAGCTCCGGGTCGAGCCACACGTTGCCGCCGCCGGTGGACTTGCCGAACTTGCGCCCCTCGGCGTCGGTGACCAGCGGCGCGGTCAGCGCGTGTGCGGTGCCGCCCTCGACACGGCGGATCAGGTCGACCCCGCCGACGAGGTTGCCCCACTGGTCCGAGCCGCCGACCTGCAGCTTGCAGCCGTGCTTGCGGTACAGCTCCAGGTAGTCCTGCGACTGCAGCAGCAGGTAGCTGAACTCGGTGTAGGACATGCCGTCGCTCTCGAGCCGCCGCTTGACCGTCTCCCGGTTCAGCATCACGTTCACCGAGAAGTGCTTGCCGACGTCCCGCAGGAACTCGAGCGTGTTCTGCTTCCCGGTCCAGTCGAGGTTGTTCTCGACGATCGCGCCGGTCGGCGAATCGTCGAAGTCCACGAACCGCTCCAGCTGCCCGCGGATCCGCCCGGCCCACTCGGCGACGACGTCCAGGGTGTTCAGCGTGCGCTCCCCGTTGTCGCGGGGGTCGCCGATCATCCCGGTGGCGCCGCCGGCCAGCACGATCGGCCGGTGCCCGGCGCGCTGGAACCGCTTGAGCATCAGCAGCGGGACGAGGTTGCCGGCGTGCAGGCTGGGCGCGGTCGGGTCGAAGCCGCAATAGAGCGTGAGCGGGCCGCGGTCGAGTTCTCGGCGCAGGGCGTCGATGTCGGTGGATTGCGCGATCAGGCCGCGCCAGGACAACTCGTCAAGGATGTGCTCACTCACACCTGTAGATGATCCCCCACCAGGTCAAACGACTATCCCGCGGGTCGCACCTGCCGGCGCTTCCCGCCGCGGCGGTAGGTCGAGACGGCTGGTGAGCCGTCGATCCAGAACCGCCACGGCGTGTCCATCGCCATCGCGACGCCGACGCGAGGGCCGGTGCGCACGTTGTCCGCGGGCACGCGCTCGCCGACGAGCAACCGCACCGGCGAATCGGGATCGGTGAGATCGAGGCCGTTCTGCTCGCGGGCGAGGCCCAGCACCGAGGTGAGGATGGCCGGGCCTTTGGCGAGTTCTCCGTTGCCGCGCGCGTTCGGCCGCCGCTTGCGCACGATGTCCGCGCCCTCGACGACCTCGCCAGCGCGCAGCAGCACCGCGCCCGGCTGTCCGTCCTCGGTGCCGACGACGTTCGCGCAGAAGTGCATGCCGTAGACGAAGTACACGTACAGGTGACCGGCCGGACCCCACATCACCGCGTTGCGCGGGGTTTTCCCGCGGTAGCAATGCGAAGCGGGATCGTCGAGCCCGCGATAGGCCTCGACCTCGACGAGCCGCACCCCGACCCGGCCTTCGGGCGCGTCGGCCTCGAGGACCGCACCGAGCAGCAGCCGAGCCAGGTCGACCGGGTCCAGTGCCAGTTCTTCGCGCCGGAACAACCGGTCCACACGTACTCCCCTCGTCAAGCCGCCAGCCTAACCAGCGGCCCGACGACAGATCATTTGAGCCACTGCCGATGCGCCGCGACGCGCTCGACCAGGCGTTCCCGCTGCTCGGCGACCCGGTCCGGCGCGGTGCCGCCGCGAGCGTCGCGCGAACGCACCGAGCCTTCGACGGTGAGGACTTCGCGCACCGCCGGGGTGAGCGCCGGGTTGATCGCCTGGAATTCCTCGTCGGTCAGCTCGTCGAGCCCGACGCCGCGCGCCTCGGCGACCCGCACGCTCTCCCCCGCCGCCTCGTGCGCGACGCGGAACGGCACCCCTTGGCGCACCAGCCATTCGGCGATGTCGGTGGCCAGCGTGAATCCGGCGGGGGCCAGTTCGGCGAGCCGGTCGGTGTGGAAGGTGAGCGTGCCGAGCATTCCCGCGATCGCCGGGAAGAGCAGCTCCAGCTGTTCGACCGAGTCGAAGACCGGTTCCTTGTCCTCCTGCAGGTCGCGGTTGTACGCGAGCGGCTGCGCCTTGAGCGTGGCGAGCAATCCGGTGAGGTTGCCGATCAGCCGTCCGGCCTTGCCGCGGGTCAGCTCCGCGACGTCCGGGTTCTTCTTCTGCGGCATGATCGAGCTGCCGGTCGCCCACGCGTCGTCCAGCGTGACGTAGCCGAACTCGGCGGTGTTCCAGATGATCACCTCTTCGGCGATCCGCGACAGGTTCACCGCGAGCATCGCGACGGCGAACGCGAACTCGGCGACGAAATCGCGCGAGGCGGTGCCGTCGATCGAGTTCTCCACGCTGGTGTCGAAGCCCAGTTCGGCGGCCACCGCTTCCGGGTCGAGGCCGAGCGACGAACCGGCGAGCGCGCCCGAACCGTAGGGCGATTCAGCGGTGCGGGCGTCCCAGTCGCGCAGGCGGGACACGTCGCGCAGCAGCGACTGGCCGTGCGCCATCAGATGGTGCGCCAGGAGAACCGGCTGCGCGTGCTGCAGGTGGGTGCGGCCGGGCAGGATCGCGTCCGGGTGCCGGGACGCCTGCGACACCAGTGCGTCGACCACGTCGAGCGTGCCCGCGACCACCCGGCGCGCGGCGTCGCGCAGCCACATCCGGAACAGTGTCGCGACCTGGTCGTTGCGGGAACGGCCTGCCCGCAGCTTGCCGCCCAGTTCGGCACCGGCGCGTTCGAGCAGGCCGCGTTCGAGAGCGGTGTGGACGTCCTCGTCGGCGACCGTCGGCGTGAACGCGCCGGACTCGACGTCCTGGGCCAGCGTGTCGAGCGCGTCCAGCATCCCGGCCAGTTCCGCTTCGGTGAGCAGACCCGCCTTGCTCAGCACGCGGGCGTGTGCGCGCGACCCGGCGATGTCGTACGGCGCCAGTCGCCAGTCGAAGTGGGTCGAGGCGCTCAGCGCCGCCATCGCCTCGGCCGGCCCGCTGGCGAACCGGCCGCCCCACAGCTGCACCGGCTGGTCTTTCCCGCTCACGTTCTGCCTCTCTCGTCCGGCGTCTCAGGACGCCTGGGTGCTCGGATGCTGGGTGCTCCCCAGCGGAGTGTGCCCGGTCGCCGGGCGGCGGCGCCGTCCGGCCGGGCGAAGCCGCCTCCCGGGCAGGTCGGCGACGGTCGCGCTGCCCGCGTGCAGCACCAGCCGCACCTCGCCGGACACGCGCTCCTGCGCCCGCTGGACGAAAGCGTCCAGCGGTCCGCGCAGCGGCGAGAACCACAGCCCGTCGTGGACCAGTTCGGCCCATCGGCGGTCGACGCCGCGTTTGAACCTCGCCAGATCGCGGTCGAGCGTGCCGGATTCCAGTTCCTGATGCGCGGCGATCAGCACCGCCGCGCCCGGCGCGTCGTAGCTTTCCGCCAGCTCGAACCGGCCGATTCCGTGCGGGCCAGCCCGATGCCCGAGCCGCTGCACCGCCTCGGCCACGCTGACCGTCTCGCCGTCGACCGCGACCGGTACGCCCTGCTCGAAGGTGACGACGACTTCGTCCGGCATGCCGAGGTTCACCACGGCGTCCTCGGTGCAGCGGTAGCCGGACGTCGCGGCCCTCCCCCACAGCGTCCGGCTCGTCGACAACTCGTGCCTGCCGCGAAGACCGAGTTCGACGATCTCCAGCTCCGGCGCGAGTGCCGCGATCATGCCGGACAACGCGGCTCCGCCGCTGTGCGCGACAGCCGACGCGTTCCGGTCCGCCGCGGTCGCGACGAGGCGGCTCGCCAGCAACGGCCGGGCCAGCGCCTCAACCAGCGGATGCCGGTCGAGAATCAGCGCATTCGCTTGCAGCGCCAGCAAACAGTAGCTGTTCGCGAACTCCTCGCGGACGTCCGCGATCACTGTCTCGGCGGCTCCGTCGGCCATCGCCTGCCGCCGCAGCGCGCACAGATCGACGTCGCCCGCACCGAAATCCGCCGCGAACGCGACCACTTCGGCTTGCCCGGCAAGGAGATTCAGCTCGGCTGACGAGCCGCGCCCGCCCGAGCAGGCGAGCACGACCCGCCGGGTCACGGCTCGTCCCCTTCCGCTGAACGGTGCGCGAGCGCGGTGAAGCGTTCGGCGAGGTCGCGTCCGGTGAGCGGTTCGCGCGCGATGACCGCGACCGTGTCGTCGCCCGCGATGGACCCGACGACTTCCTCCAGCGCGGCCCGGTCGATCGCGCTCGCGAGGAACTGCGCCGCGCCCGGCGGCGTGCGCAGCACGGTGAGGTTGCCCGAGGAATCCGCCGACACCAGCAGTTCGGCGAGCAGCCGGGACAATCGCGAGGTGCCGCCCTGCACGCCGCGGACGGGACTGCCGTCTTCGGGGATGACGTAGACCGGCGCGCCCGAGTCGGCGCCGCGCAGCTTGACCGCGCCGAGTTCGTCGAGGTCGCGCGACAGCGTCGCCTGTGTGACGTCGATGCCCTCGGCGGCCAGCAGCCGCGCCAGCTCCGTCTGGCTGCGGATGGCCATCGTGGACACCAGTTCGGTGATCCGCGCCTGGCGTCCGACCCGGCTGCTGGTCATCGGCCGTTCTGCCCGAACAGCCAGACCAGCAGGGCTTTCTGCGCGTGCAGCCGGTTCTCCGCCTCGTCCCAGACCGCGCTGGCCGGGCCGTCGAGCACCTCGTCGGTGATCTCCCAGCCGCGGTGCGCGGGCAGGCAGTGCAGGACGATCGCCTCGTCGGCCGCGCGCTTGAGCAGCCCGGCGTTGATCTGCAGCGCACGGAACGGGCCGACCCGGTCGAGGCCGTCGTTTTCCTGCCCCATCGACGTCCAGGTGTCGGTGACCAGCACGTCCGAACCCTCGACGGCCTCGTGCGCGTCGGTGAACACGGTCGCGGTGCCGCCGGTTTCCTCGCCGCGCTTCTTGGCGTCCAGCATCACCTGCTGGTCGGGCTGGAACCCCTCCGGCGACACGACGCGCACGTTCATCCCGGCGGTAATGCCGCCGAGCAGCAGCGAATGCGCCATGTTGTTGGCACCGTCGCCGAGATAGGTGAGCGTGAGCCCGGCGAGTTTGCCCTTTCGCTCGCGGATGGTCATCAGGTCGGTGAGCACCTGGCACGGGTGGAACTCGTCGGTGAGCGCGTTGACGATCGGGATCGACGCGACCGACGCCATCGAGTCGATGCGCTTCTGCGCGAAGGTGCGCCACACGACGGCTTCGACGTAGCGGGACAGCACGCGCGAGGTGTCCTCGATGGTCTCCTCGCGGCCGAGCTGCATCGAGCGGCCGTCGACGATCACCGGATGCCCGCCGAGCTGGCTGATGCCGACCTCGAACGAGAACCGGGTGCGGGTGGAGTTCTTCTCGAAGATCGCGGCCACCGTGCGGCCGGCCAGCGCCTTCGTGCCGAGCGGGTCGGCTTTCAGCTGGTCGGCCAGGTCGAGCAGCGCGGTCTGCTCGGCGGGGGTGACGTCGTCGTCGCGGAGGAAGTGGCGAGGCATCAGTCGGATTCCTTCGTGGTGGTGGAGTCGAGCGCGCCCGGCAGGGCGGAGAGGAAGCTGTGCGCCTGCTGCTCGTCGAGCACGAGCGGCGGGGCGAGCCGGACGGTGTCCGGGGCGACCGGGTTGACGAGATAGCCCGCGTCCTGCGCGGCCTTCGCGACCGCCGCGGAAACCGGTTCCCGCAGGCCGATCCCGAGCAGCAGGCCCGCGCCGCGCACGCCCGAGACAAGCGGGTGGCCGAGCGCCTCGACGCCGGCCGCGATGTCCTTGCCCAGCGCCGAAACGTGGTCGAGGAGGTCGTCCCGGACGATCGTGCGCAGCACTGCCAGCCCGGCCGCGCAGCACACCGGGTTGCCGCCGAAGGTCGTGCCGTGCTGGCCCGGTTTCAGCAGGTCCCCCGCCGCGCCGACGCCGATCACCGCACCAAGCGGGAGTCCGCCGCCGAGGCCCTTCGCGAGCGTGATCACGTCCGGCACGATCCCGGCCTGCTGGAAGCCGAACCAGGTGCCGAGCCTGCCGATCCCGGTCTGCACCTCGTCGAGCACGAGCAGCGCCCCGGCGGCCTTGGTGATCTCGCGCGCGGCCTGCAGGTAGCCGTCCGGAGCGGGAATCACCCCGGCCTCACCGAGCACCGGCTCCAGAAAAACTGCCGCGGTTTCGCCGTCCACGGCGGCCCGCAACGCTTCGACGTCCCCATAAGGAACATGCGTGACGCCTGGAACCAGCGGCTCGAACGCCTCGCGCTTCGAGGGCTGGCCAGTGAGCGACAGCGCGCCCATGGTGCGGCCGTGGAACGCGCCCTCCGCCGCGACCAGCTTGCCGCGTCCGGTGAGCCGGGTGATCTTCAACGCGGCCTCGTTGGCCTCCGCGCCGGAGTTGACGAACAGGACTTTGCCCTGCCCGGTCAGGCCCGCGACGTCGAGAAGCGTTTCGGCGAGTTCGACCGCGACCGGGTTCACGTACAGGTTCGACGTGTGCCCCAGCTTCGAGATCTGCTCGGTGACCGCGCGCACCACCTCCGGGTGGGCATGGCCGAGCGCGTTCACCGCGATGCCGCCGACCAGGTCGACGTACTCGGAGCCGTCGGCGTCCCACACTCGCGCGCCTTCGCCGCGCACCAGCGTCAGGCCGGGGGTGCCATAGTTGTCCATGACGGCCGACTGCCAGTGCTGCTGACCGTCCGCATTGGACTTGAGGGTAGTCACGCGTGCTCCGTTCCGGAGGGCGCTGCCTCGGGCAGCACCATGGTCCCGATGCCGCGCGAGGTGAAAACCTCGAGCAGCACCGAATGGGCGAGCCTGCCGTCGATGACGTGGGCGCCGCGCACGCCGCCGCGCACCGCGCGCACGCACGCCTCCATCTTCGGGATCATGCCGCTGGCGAGGCCGGGCAGCATGCGCTCGAGACGGTCGACGGGGATCCGGTCGATCAGCGACGACCGGTCCGGCCAGTTGGCGTAAAGACCTTCGACGTCGGTGAGCACGACGAGCTTCTCCGCGCCGAGCGCCGCCGCGAGCGCGCCCGCGGCGGTGTCGGCGTTGACGTTGTGCACCACGCCGTCGACGTCGGGGGCCACCGTGGACACCACCGGGATGCGGCCGGCGTTCACGATGTCGAGCACCGCGTCCGGGTTCACCTCGGCGACCTCGCCGACGAGGCCGATGTCCACCTGCTCACCGTCCACAGTGGCCTGCTTGCGCTCGGCGGTGAACAGCCGCGCGTCCTCGCCGGAAATGCCGACCGCGTACGGCCCGTGCGCGTTGATCAGGCCGACCAGCTCGCGGCTGACCTGCCCGACCAGCACCATCCGCACGATGTCCATGGTTTCCGGGGTGGTGACGCGCAGCCCGCCCTTGAACTCCCCCGGCACGCCGAGCCGGGACAGCATCGCGCTGATCTGCGGTCCGCCGCCGTGCACGACGACCGGGTGCAGGCCGGCCAGCCGCAGGAACACCATGTCCTCGGCGAACGCGCCCTTGAGCTGGTCGTCGATCATCGCGTTGCCGCCGTATTTGATCACGACAGTCGCGCCGTTGAACCGCTGCAGCCAGGGCAGCGCTTCGATCAGCACCCCGGCCTTCTCCGCCGCGCTGGCGAGGCGTTCGTCCGCGGAGACGAGCCGCCTTTCGGTGTCGCTCATGACGAATACGCGCTGTTCTCTTCGACGTACGCGTGCGAGAGGTCCGTGGTGTAGATCGTGGCCTCGTCCGAACCGACGCCGAGATCCACGACGACGTCGATGGCCCGCCCGGACAGGTCGGCCGCCGACCGGTCCTCGGCCGTCGTCCCGCTCGCGAACAAGGTGACGCCGTTGATGGCGATCGACACCGTCTCCGGATCGATCCTCGCCGGTGCGCGGCCCAGCGCCATCGCGATCCGGCCCCAGTTGGGATCGGACCCGAACAAGGCGGTCTTGACCAGGTTGTCCTCGGCGATCGTCCGGGCCACGGCAATCGCGTCGGCCTCGGACGCGGCGCCCTTCACCGTGACGTCGACATCCTTCGTGGCGCCTTCGGAATCGGCCCGCAGCTGCAGCACGAGGTCATGGCTCACCTTGGTGAGCAGTTCGGTCAATTCGGCTTCGCTCGGTTCCACGCCACTCGCGCCTGAGGCGAGCACGAGCACCGTGTCGTTGGTCGACGTGCCGCCGTCCACGTCCAGCCGATCGAACGTGACGTGCGTGGCCGCGCGCAGCGCACGGTCGAGAGTTTCCTTGTCCGCCACGGCATCCGTGGTCAGCACGGACAGCATCGTCGCCAGGTTCGGCGCGAGCATCCCCGCGCCCTTGGCGAACCCGCCGACGCTCCACCCGGATTCGTGCTGGGCGAACGCCTGTTTCGGCTTGGTGTCAGTGGTCATGACGCCGGTGGCCGCGTTGAGCGCCGCTTCCGGGCCTGCATCCAGCGCCTTGACCGCACTGTCCACACCGGACAGCACCGCGGACATCGGCAGCCGCTCGCCGATCAGCCCGGTGGAGCACACCGCGACCTCGATCGCCCCGGTGCCCAGCACTTCGGCGACCTTCTCCGCCGTGGCGTGCGTGTCCTGGAACCCGCCCGGCCCGGTCGCCGCGTTCGCCCCGCCGGAGTTGAGCACGACGGCCTTGAGCTTCTGCTGTTTCAGCACTTCCTGCGACCACAGCACCGGCGCGGCCTTGATGACGTTGCGGGTGAACACTCCCGCCGCGACGTCGAGCGGGCCGTCGTTGACGACCAGCGTGAGGTCGAGCGCGCCGGAGGCCTTGATCCCGGCGGCGACGCCGGCGGCGCGGAAACCCTTCGGTCCGGTGACGGTCACGGTGCCACTCCCACGGTGGAAAGTCCGGTGGCCTCGGGGAAACCGAGCGCCAGGTTCATCGATTGGACGGCACCGCCCGCGGTGCCCTTGGCGAGGTTGTCGATCGAGGTGACGACGACGAGCCTGCCCGCGCCGGCGTCGACCCCGAGCTGGAGCTGGACGTTGTTCGACCCGACCGTGGCCGCGGTCGTCGGCCAGGTTCCTTCGGGCAGGACCTGGACGAACGGTTCGCTGCCGTAAGCCTTCTCGTACACCGCGCGCACTGCGGCCTCGTCGACGTCGCCGACGAGCTGAGCGCTGGCGGTGGTGAGAATGCCGCGCGGCATCGGCGCGAGCACCGGCGTGAACGAAACGGTCACCGGTTTGCCCGCCGCGCCGGAGAGGTTCTGCACGAACTCCGGCGTGTGCCGATGCGCCCCGGCGACGCCGTACGCGCTCGCGTTGCCCATGACCTCGGACCCGAGCAGATTCGGCTTGAGGCTCTTGCCCGCGCCGGACGTCCCCGTCACCGAAACCACGGTGACCGCGGGCTCGACGAGCCCCGCCGCCAGCGCGGGCGCCAGCGCCAGAGACCCGCCCGTCGGGAAACAGCCGGGAACCGCGATCCGCTTGGCTCCCACCAGCTTCTCGCGCGCGCCCGGCAGCTCGGGCAGCCCGTACGGCCACTGCCCCGCGTGCTCGCCGGAGTACCAGCGTCGCCAGTCCGCCGCGTCCGCGAGCCGGTGGTCGGCCCCGAGGTCGACCACGAGCACGTCCGGCCCGAGCTGCGCCGCGATCTCGGCCGAGTGGCCGTGTGGCAGGGCCAGGAACACGACGTCGTGGCCCGCGAGCGTTTCCGCGTTCGTCTCGAGCAGCACGCGCCCGGCAAGCGGAACCAGGTGCGGCTGGTGCGCGCCCAGCGTCGTCCCCGCGCTGCTCGCCGCCGTGAGAGCGCCGATCTCCACCTCGGGATGGGTCAGGAGCAGGCGCAGCAGTTCGCCGCCCGCGTACCCGCTGGCACCGGCTACCGCGATCTTCACCGTCATACGAATGATTATGCACGAGCGTGCAAGCTCAAACAAAGAGGGTTTGCTCACCCTGGCCGTCCCCTCCCCAGGACTTCCGTGGATTCCGTACGTGTTCCGGCGGTTTCCGCCGCTGTGGCAGTCCTCGTCGGCCGGATCGGCGGTGTGGCCGTTCGCGGTGACGGGACTTAGGCTCGTCGCTCGCAGAGCACCTCAGGCACCGGCCGAACGCCGAGGCGTGCGGGCGTGGCGCAGCGATAGAGCACGTGCTCGCCCTGTCGATCTGGAGGCCGCCGACTGTCCGCGCGGCCAGACCTCGCCCGGCTAGCCGAGCCGCTGAGTCCCACACGGTCGCCTCTGCCGGGTCGCCGCCCGAGCACTCAACGCCCTCATGCCACGCCCGGCGACGCGGATCATTCGCCCCTGACGCTGGCCGTCTGGCCAGCACGCAGGCCGTGCCGCAGGCACCCGAGCCGCCGACGAGAGGGTCGGAGCATGAACGCCGACCTGACTTTCCGCCAGCCGCCCCGGCGCCCGACACGCGCGTGGCACCCACGCGGCCGACCCAGCGTCGACGGCCAGTCCAGCGCACAAGCCACGAGCAACGCCACGCCGGGCCCGCCTCGGGACGCGAACCCGGCGGGCACTCGTCAGTCCGCTCCCTCCTCCGCTTCGCGGAGACTCGGCGGTGTCGGCAGATGATTTCCCGGATGCTCCGGATCGCAGCCGACCCGCGGCAGGCGCGCCCGGATCCCGCCGGGCGTCCGCGCGAAATGCCGGGCCAGCTCGGCTACCGAGTCCCCGGCGAGCCAGCGGGCCTCCAGATCCGCGTCCATCTCGTCGGTCCACGGTCTGCCCTGCTGCGCCGGGCGTCCGCGCGATCTTCGCCGCGAGCCGCCGCCCGCGAAGGTGCGCAGGCTCGTGTCGAGCAGTTCCGCGACGGTCGCCACGGACGCCACGTCGAGTTCGAGCCTGCCCTCGACGACGGGTTCGCCGTCCGGCCGTTCCCCGCCGACGGTGACGGTGACTCGCTCCGGCTCGCCGTCCTCGCTGCGGGTGACGACGGCGACCTGGTACTGGACATCTCCTGACCGGACCTCGGTCCGGTGCTCCTGAATGATCGTCATGGCCGCGAAGGTATCCGCGACCCCCGACAATTTTCGATCACTTAACGCGATCGGGTGACTGCGGTCCGAAATTGTCAGACCCTCGCCGTAGCGTCCGCGACGACCCGGAAACGACCGAGGGGGATCGGTGGACCAGCGAAGAAGAACCCAGCGGGAAAGAACAATGCCCCGGCCTGGCAGACCAGGCCGGGGCACCGCGAAGACCAGCTCAGAACCGCAGCAGGCCGGCAAGCAGGCCTTGCTTCTCCTCTGCCGCGGCCTTCGCCTGGGCGTCAGCCTTCTGCTGCGCGGAGGAAGCGACCGGAGACGGAACCGGTTGCGGCACCGCAGCGCACTGGATGTCGGAGCGGTCGCCTCGCACCCGCTTCGGCAGGGCACCGGTCGCGAGGTAGTCGGCGACGCGGTCGTCCACGCACGAAACCCCGGACAGCGAACCGGCGTGCGTCGTCCCGCCGGGCGCGCTGATCAGGCTCGAACGCGGGTAGCGCTTGCGCACTTCGAGGCTGCCCGAGTACGGGGTGGCCGCATCGAGTTCCTCGCTGATCAGCAACGCGCCGCTCGCCTTCGACCCGTCGATGTCCACCGGCGTGCCCGGCTTCGCGGGCCAGTTCAGGCAGGTCGCGTTGTACCAGGTGTTGCTCCAGGTCTCGAAAGGCGCGCGGGTGTGGGTGGCCCAGCCGTCGATGCGCCAGCGGTTCCAGTCCCGCGGCCACTGCGCGTCGGTGCACTGCACCGCGCTGTACACCGCGTAGCCGTTGTCGTCGCCGGGTGCGTTCGACTGGTCGTACAACGCTTTCAGCGCCTGCCAGTCGCCTCGGTGCACCCAGCCGTCGAACGCCTTGGCCATGTCTTCCCAGCCGAACACGTAGTAGCCGGCCTGCAGGAAGACGTCGAGCCACTCGTCGCCGCCGATCACGCCGCCCGCGGGGCTCTGGTCGAGCTTCCGCTGCTGCGCGTACCAGAGCTGCTCGACCGCCGAGCCGGTCTTGCCGAGGTGGTAGACGTCGTCGTACTTCGCGAGCCAGTCGAAGTAGATTTTGATGTTGCGGTCGAAGGCGACGTCCTGGTCCAGGTTGGCGTCGTACCAGACCTTGCGCGGGTCCACGTTGCCGTCGAGCACCATCCGGCGCATGCGGTCCGGGTACAGCGTGCTGTACACCTGCCCGAGGTACGTGCCGTAAGAGAAGCCGTAGTAATTGATCTGCTTCTGGCCCAGCGCCTTGCGCAGGCTTTCCATGTCCTGCGCGACATCAGTGGTCTTGATGTGCTCGAGCAGCGGGCCGTTCTTAGCGCAGGCCTCCGCGTAGCTCTTCGTGCGAGCACGCCAGGTGCTCTCCAGTTGAGGCGTTTTCGGCACGTAAGCCGGACGGACGGGAGCGAAGTAGTTCCCGTCGCACGTCAGGGCCGGTTTGCTGGAGCCGACGCCGCGAGGATCGAAGCCGATCCAGTCGTAGCTGTCGCCGGCGTGCCGGGGAACGTTGCGGCCGAGCACCGAAAGACCGAGCCCGGAACCGCCGGGGCCTCCCGGGTTCACCAGCACGACGCCTTGGTAGTTCGCGGTTTTGTGCTTTACCCGCGAGACGGCGATCTGCACCGTCTGGCCCGAGGGCTGCGCATAATCCAGTGGGACCGCGAGGAAGCCGCATTCGGCGCCTGCCTTGGCGAGACGTGGTGCGGAACACGGTCCCCACTTGATCGGCGGCGGCGCGTAGCCCGGCCCATCGGGCTGCACCGCGGTGGCGACAGGTGCGATAGCCAGCGTTCCGGCCGCGACAGCGGCGGCGGCCAGTGCGGTGACGATTTTCCTCACAATGGTCCTTTGCGTCCGACAGCAACCCGGGCTCGTCGAAGCTACCGGCTGCGCGGCAGAATCTCGTTTCCCGACACGAGCCGCGCCGTCCCCCGATCGTCGGGATCCGAGACGACGGAGGTGGTCCTCAGTGGATGCGGGCGAAGCGTTGATCACAGCGGTGCGGACTGGCCTTGCCGAGCTTGCGGACCCGGTCAAAGCACCGGAAATGCAGGCGTACATGAAGTCCGCGATGCCGTTTCGCGGGGTGCCGAAACCGCCGCGCGGCAAGCTCATGAAGGCACTTCTCGCCGAGCATGTTCTGCCCGATCGAGTGACGTTCATCGAAACCGTGCTCGCGTTGTGGCGGGAAGCGGAGTTCCGCGAAGAGCGCTACGCGGCGATCGATCTTTCCGGGCACCGGGCCTATCGGCGATGGCAAGACCCGGAGCTGCTGGGGATGTACGACGAGGTGATCGTCACCGGGGCGTGGTGGGACTTCGTCGACGAGGTCGCGATCCGCCGCGTCGGGCCGATCCTGCGCGAGCACCGGGCGGCGGTCACGCCGGTTCTGCGCCGCTGGATGACAGACGCTGATCGCTGGCGCCGGCGAACGGCGGTGATCTGTCAGGTCAGCGCGAAGGACGAGGTGGACCAGAAGCTGCTCGCCGACGCGATCGAGGCGAACCTCGGCGACCGGGATTTCTTTCTGCGCAAGGGAATCGGCTGGGCGCTGCGGGATCACGCGCGCGCCGAACCGGAGTGGGTCCGCGCGTTCGTGCGGGCGCACCCGGAATTGTCCGCACTGTCCGCTCGGGAGGCGATGAAGCATCTCGGCTGAAGCGAACCGTATGCCAGAAAAGGAAAGGAGGGTGCCATGACACCAGCGCTCCCCCGCCCCGGCTGACCGGCCGGTGGCCGGAGCGCGGGGCGGGGACAACGCCGGGTCAGGCGCGGAGCGTCGCTCCGAAGCGCTCGCTGGCCGCGGCGACCGCGGCGTCGCGGGCCTTGGTGGCCTCGTCGACGGTCAGGGTGCGGTCCGCGGCGCGGAAGCGGAGCTTGTACGCCAGGGAACGCTTGCCTTCGCCGAGCTGCTCGCCGGTGTAGACGTCGAAGAGGGTGATCTCCTCGAGCAGTTCGCCGGCTCCTTCGCGGAGCACGTCGGCGAGGTCGGCGGACGGGACGTCCGTGCCGGCGACCAGGGCGACGTCCAGCAGCACCGGCGGGTAAGCCGAGATGCTGGGCGCCGGCCGGGAGTCGGGCAGCGGGATCGCGTCCAGGTCGAGTTCCATGGCGACCGTGCGCGGCGGCAGGCCGAGGGCCTCGACGACCTTCGGGTGCAGTTCGCCCGCGTGGCCGACCGGCCAGTCGCCTACGCGCAGCTGGGCGCAGCGGCCCGGATGCCACGGCAGGAGATCCGCGGATTGCACCGTCAGCTGCACACCGGCGGCCTCGGCCACCAGGCGCGCGGCCTGCACGGCGTCGGCCCAGCCGGCTTGGTCGCCCTTGCCCCACCAGCCGGCGCGCGGGCGCTGGCCGCTGAGCACGACGGCGACGTGCACCGGCTGCGCGGGAACCGCGGCCTCCAGCACGGCGAGGTCCTCGTCGCTCGGGCGGTGCTCGACGCCGAGGTCCGGGACCTTGAGCTGGTTCGGCTTCGGCAGCACGACCTGGCCGACGTGGAACAGCGACACGTCCTTGAGGCCGCGGGAAACGTTGCGCTGCAACGTCTCCAGCAGACCGGGCAGGAGGGTGGTCGCCATCCGGTCGTGGTCGGCTTCGAGCGGGTTCCGCACGCGCACGGTGGTGCGGCGGATGTCGTCCTCGGGCAGGCCGAAGGCGTCCCACACCGCGTCGCCGATGAACGGGAACGGGCGCACCTCGACGTAGCCCGCCTCGGCGAGCGCGCCGGACACCGCGCGGCGGCGGCGCTGCACGTCGGTGAGGCCGCGGCCCGCGGGTGCGGCGGGCAGGACTGACGGGATGCTGTCGTAGCCCTCGAGCCGCAGGACCTCCTCGACGAGGTCGGCGGGCTGCACGAGGTCGCCGCGCCAGCTCGGCGGGGTCGCGGTGACCAGGCCGACGCCCTGGTCGCTCGTGCTGAGCTGGACCTTGCAGCCGATCTGGCCGAGCCGCCGCACCGTGACGCCGCGTTCGTAGCGCACGCCGGCGACCTGGTCGGGCAGGTTGATCGGCATGGTGACCGGAGGGTGCGGGGCGACGCCGCCGACGTCGGTGCGGCCCGGGCGAATCGCGCCGTCGCCGTACTGGCGCAGCAGCCGCGCGGCGAGTTCCACCGCGGCCGCGCACAGCGCTGGGTCGGTGTAGCGCTCGAAGCGCTTCGCCGCCTCGGAGAACAGCTTGTGCCGGCGCGCGGTGCGGCTGATCGACGCCGGGTTCCAGTGCGCCGCCTCGAGAAGCACGTCGGTGCTCTCCGGCGTGATCTCCGTGCTGGCGCCGCCCATCGTGCCGGCGAGGGAGATGACGCCGCTGTCGTCGGCGATGACGATGTCGTCCGCGTCGAGGGTGCGCTCGACGTCGTCGAGCGTGGTGAGCTTCTCCCCCGCCTTCGCGCGGCGGACCACCAGGTCGCCCTGGATGGAGCCGGTCGCGAACGCGTGCAGCGGGTGGCCCAGTTCGAGCATCACGTAGTTGGTGACGTCGACCGCGAGGGAGATGGACCGGATGCCGGCCAGCATCAGCCGGCGGCGGATCCGCCACGGCGTCGGCGCGGTCGCGTCGAGACCGGTGACGCGGCGCAGCACGAACCGCGGGCAGCCCTCGGGGTCCTCGACGCGAACCGGCCACGCCTCGCCCTCGGCTTCCGGAATGCTGTCGAGCATCGCCGGGTCGCCGAACGGCACGTCGAGCGCGTTCGACAGCTCGCGCGCCAGGCCGCGGATCGACAGCGCGTAGCCGCGGTCCGGGGTCGGCGTGACCTCGATGACGGTGTCGTCGAGGCCGAGCAGGTCCTTCGCGTCGTCGCCCGGGCTCGCCGTGCCCGGCGGGAGCACGAGGATGCCGCTGTGGTCGTCGCCGAGGCCGAGTTCGGCCGCCGAGCAGATCATGCCGTCGCTGACTTTGCCGTACGTCTTGCGCGCGGCGATCTCGAAATCGCCCGGCAGGACCACGCCCGGCAGCGCGACCACGACGAGGTCGCCTTCGGCGAAGTTGCTCGCGCCGCAGACGATTCCGCGCGTCTTGATGCCGTGCGGGCCCTCGTTCTCGAGCGGGCCGTCGTCCTCGTCTTCGTCCTCTTCGGACAGTTCCGCGTCGTCGGGCTCCGGGTCGGGTTCCTCGCCGACCTCGACCCGGCAGTACCGCACCGGCTTCTTGAAGCCGGTCAGCTCCTCGATCTCCGCGACGCGGCCGACCACGAGCGGGCCGGTCACCGGGCCGAGCTCGCTCAGCTCGTCGACCTCGATCCCGATCCGCACGAAGGCGTCGGCCAGGTCCTGCGGCGTGACGTCGGCATCCACTTCGAGATGCTCGGTCAGCCAGCTCACCGGGACTCGCACTACGCCTCCGTTCCGAAGGGAAGGGTGAACCGGACGTCGCCTTCGACCATGTCGCGCATGTCCGGGATGCCGTTGCGGAACTGCAGGGTCCGCTCGATGCCCATGCCGAACGCGAAGCCGGAGTAGACCTCCGGGTCGACGCCGCAGGCGCGCAGGACGTTCGGGTTGACCATGCCGCAGCCGCCCCATTCGACCCAGCCGGGGCCGCCCTTCTTCTCCTCGAACCAGACGTCGACCTCCGCCGACGGCTCGGTGAACGGGAAGAAGTGCGGGCGCAGCCGCGTCTTCGAGCTCTCGCCGAACATCGCGCGGGCGAACGCGTCGAGCGTGCCCTTGAGGTGCGCCATGGTGAGGCCCTTGTCCACGGCGAGGCCTTCGACCTGGGTGAACACCGGCGTGTGCGTGGCGTCGAGCTCGTCGGTGCGGTAGGTGCGGCCCGGGCACACGACGTACACCGGCAGGTCGCGGTGCAGCAGGCTGCGGGCCTGCACCGGCGAGGTGTGCGTGCGCAGCACCAGGCCGGAGCCTTCCTCGCCGACGTAGAACGTGTCCTGCAGCTGGCGCGCCGGATGGTCCTTGCCGAAGTTGAGCGCGTCGAAGTTGAACCACTCCGCCTCTAGCTCGGGCCCTTCGGCGACCTCGTAGCCCATGGCGACGAAAACGTCGGCGATGCGCTCGGACAGCGTGCTGATCGGGTGCCGGGCGCCGCGCGGGACCTGGTCCCACGGGAGCGTGACGTCGACGGCCTCCTCGCGAAGCACGCGCTCGTCGCGCTCGGCCTGAAGCGCCGCGCGGCGCGCGTCGAACGCGGACTGCACCGCCTGCCGGGCCTCGTTGACGCGCTTGCCCGCGTCGGCCTTCTCCTGCTTCGGCAGCGCGGCGATCTCCCGGCGCGCCAGCAGCACCGGCGACTGGTCACCGAGATGGGCCGGTTTGACGGCGGCGAGCGCGTCCAGGTCGGCCGCGCCGGCGAAGGCGTCCTCGGCCGCCTTGACCGCCGCGCGCAGGGTCTCCGGTGCGAGCACGTCGACCGGCTGTTCTGTGGCTCCGGACATGACTCCTCGGCGTCCACTGGGACTGTGTTGTCGGCGGCACGCGGGCATGCCGCCGCACGTGCACATCGGGCAGCTCAGTCTAGGGGATCGGGCGCCAGGCCCGGCCGCTCACCCTCCGCTTCCGGAGCGCTCGCGCCGGATCCGCCCCGTGATCACGACAGACCGTCGCCGAGGACCCGAACGGAGGTCAGTGAATCAGGTGAGAACCACCACTCGACCGGTCCGCCGCGGACGCCTTCCCGGGCAGCTGCGGGACGGGCGCGGCCGGGCGGAGTTTCCAGGGTGGCGGGCGAGGAATCGTGGCTGGCGATCCGGCCTCGCCAGCGAGCGACGGCAGCAGGCCCGCAGCCGTCCGGCACCGCCGCGAACAACCGGTGAAGCGGGACATGGCTGGCCACGCGACAGCAGAGGGGCCGCGCGGCATCACTGGAGAGACGGCAAGGCATTTGGCGCTGCGGCAAACGGGGGACGAAACAGCCCGTGCTTGGCAACGCGACGACAGGAAAGCCGCGGCACCGCCGGGGAGACAATAAGGCATCCGGCGCTGCGGCACACCAGGGCGAAACAGCACATGCTTGGCAACGCGACGACAGGCAGCCGCAC
>NZ_JBVJOE010000018.1:0-49727 GCF_055583325.1 Amycolatopsis sp. NPDC104775 | reverse complement strand
GCGGCACCGCCGGAGAGACAACAAGGCATTCGGCACTGCGGCACACCAGGGCGAAACAGCACATGCTTGGCAACGCGACGACAGGCAGCCGCACGGCACCGCCGGAGAGACAACAAGGCATTCGGCACTGCGGCACACCAGGGCGAAACAGCACATGCTTGGCAACGCGACGACAGGCAGCCGCACGGGAACCACCGGAGAGACAACAAGGCATCCCGCACTGCGGCATTCGCGTGACGAAACAGCCCGTGCTTGGCAACGCGACGACAGGGAAGCCGCACGGGAACCACCGGAGAGGCAGCAAGGCATCCCGCACTGCGGCATTCGCGTGACGAAACAGCCCGTGCTTGGCAACGCGACGACGGGGAAGCCGTGCGGGAACCACTCGCGATATGGCGAGGTGCCACACCGGCCGGTTGCTCGCGGGCAGCCAGCAACTACCGGGAACTGGCGAGGCACCCGGTGAGCGGATCGCGGCACGGCGGCCGAAGCAGAACGGCAGAAACGTGACACAGCAGCGCGCCGCATCGCGAGATCACGGCCGCTGGGAACAGAGGCGGCGGGCGGTCAAAAACACCGGGTGCCGATCCGCTGAACGCGCCGGAAATCCCGCGCGGTCAGCGGTGCGCGGCCATCGCCGCGGTATAGACACAGACCGCGGCGGCAGTGGCGAGGTTGAGGCTTTCCGCCTTGCCGTACAACGGGATCCGGACCGCTTCGTCGACCGCAGAGAGGACGTCCTCGGGCAGGCCGTGCGCCTCGTTGCCGAAGATCCACGCCACGGGATCTCCAAAGTGGACAGTCTCCAGCGAGGTCGAGGCGTAGCCGTGCGCGGCGAGCGTGCGGAGGCCAGCTGAGCGCAGCGCCGTGAGGACGGAAGGGATGTCGCGGGCGCGGGCCAGCGGGACGTGGAACGTCGATCCCGCGGCGGCGCGGACGCTCTTTCCGTTGTGCGGGTCGACGGTATCGCCGGCCAGGATCACCGCGTCAGCACCGGCGGCGTCGGCTACGCGGATCACGGTGCCCGCGTTGCCGGGTTCGGCGACGTCGACCAGGACCACCACCAAGCGGGCGGCGGCCAGGACTGTCTCCAGTGGACGGTCGACCAGCGAGCAGACCGCGATGATTCCTTGCGGCGTCACGGTTTCCGACAAGCCCTCGGCCGCGCGGTCGGTGATCAACGACACGCGGGGGGCGGCGGCGACCAGATCGGGGTGTGCGGTGGCGGCGCGTTCGGTCACGAAGAGTTCGTCGACCGTGCCATGCGCCAGAGCCGACGTGACCGCGTTGACCCCTTCGGCCAGGAAGCGGCCGGTTTTTTCTCGTTCCGCGCGCCGGGTCAGTTTGCGCGCGGCAACGACCCGGGGGGTCCGTTCGGTGAACGGAGCCGCCCCGGGCCGGGAAATGCCGCTGCTGGTCAGGCCGACTTCGCTTCGCCGGTCGTGACGTTCGCCTTGGCGAGCTCGGCGAGCGCGGTGAAGGCGGCCGCGTCGTTGACCGCGAGGTCCGCGAGGATCTTGCGGTCCACCTCGACACCGGCGGCCTTCAGGCCCTGGATGAACCGGTTGTAGGTGACGCCGTTGGCGCGAGCGGCCGCGTTGATGCGGGTGATCCACAGCTGGCGGAAGTCACCCTTGCGCGCGCGGCGGTCGCGGTAGGCGTAGTTGAGCGAGTGGAGCGTCTGCTCCTTGGCCTTGCGGTACAGCCGCGAACGCTGGCCGCGGTAACCGCTGGCCAGTTCGAGAGTCGCGCGACGCTTCTTCTGGGCGTTGACCGCCCGCTTGACGCGTGCCACTGGTCCATCCTGTCGAATTAGGGGGCGAAGACCCCGGGGTGGTCGGGAAAGGGTGCGGGCCTCAGCGGCCGAGCAGGCGGTTCACGCGGCCGACGTCGTTCTTGGCGACGTCGGTGGTGCCCTCGAGCCGGCGGGTGAGGCGGTTGGACTTCTTCTCCATCAGGTGGCGGCGGCCGGCCTTCTGGCGACGCAGCTTGCCCGAACCGGTGATGCGGACCCGCTTCGACGTGCCCTTGTGCGTCTTCATCTTCGGCATGGTTGTTCGTCCTCTTCCGTGCGGCGGCACACCGGAGAACCCGGTGTGCCGCTGACTGTGCTGGTCGGCGCCGTGGCGCGCTACGCCTCGGGAGCCGGTTCGGCCTTGGCGGCCTTCGGCTTCACGTTCTTGTGCGGGGCCAGCACCATGATCATGTTGCGTCCGTCCTGCTTCGGCGACGATTCCACGAAGCCGAGCTCGGTGACGTCGTCGGCGAGCTTCTGCAGGAGCCGGAAACCGAGCTCCGGCCGGGACTGCTCGCGACCGCGGAACATGATCGTGACCTTGACCTTGTTGCCCGCCGCCAGGAACCGCGACACGTGACCCTTCTTGGTCTCGTAGTCGTGCTGGTCGATCTTCGGCCGCAGCTTCTGTTCCTTGATGACGGTCAGATGCTGGTTGCGCCGGGAGTCGCGGGCTTTCTGCGCGCTCTCGTACTTGAACTTGCCGAAGTCCATGAGCTTGGCCACGGGCGGGCGGGCCTGCGGGGCCACCTCGACGAGGTCGAGATCCGCCTCCTGTGCAAGCCGCAGCGCATCCTCGATCCGGACGATGCCGACCTGCTCGCCGTTGGGGCCGACGAGCCGGACCTCCGGCACCCGGATGCGGTCGTTGATGCGTGTCTCGGAGCTGATGGGGCCTCCTTGGTCCGAGTGATGTTTTCTCGTTTCGACCTGGTGCCCACATGACTCAGGCCCCGCCTCCGGCTGCTGCCGGTGCACGGGGCCCGCTCTGTCTCCGATCGCGTCCGGCCGGAAAGCCGAACGCTTCGCCTCCGCAGTACGCTGCCTGCACGGCAGTGCACCACTTCGGCGAGACCGGACCCGGACATCTCAGGCGATGACGCGGGTGGGAGCGGGGCTCCACTTGCCGCCCCCGATCGCTCGGGAGCTGGTCGCACATGGAAGGGTACCAGACGTGCCTGAACAACCATCCCCACCGCCCCCGTATTCCCCCGACGACCGCGGGCTCGAGGAGATCCCCAGCGTCGAGGTCATCAGCCGCGCCGCGGTGATGCTGCTGTCCGCGGGAGCCGAACGCCTCGGCCTGGCCGACGCCGACCCGGAGAACTCGCCGCACCGCGACCTCGACGAGGCGCGCCGCCTCATCACCGCCCTCGCCGGGCTCGTGACCGCCTCCGCGGAGTACCTCGGCCTGCACGCCGGTCCCCTGCGCGACGGCTTGCAGTCGCTGCAGAAGGCGTTCCGCGAGGCGTCGGTCGTGCCGGACCCGCCGGGCCAGGGGCCGGGCGAGAAGTACACCGGGCCGGTTTACTGAGCCGGAAGCTCGCGGAAGAGACGCACGAAGACCCGCCTCACGGCATCGCCGGGCGGGTCTTCTCCGTTTCCGGCCTAAGGGCAGGGCGCGATGCCGGAGCACGACGGCCACGCCGGGCGAACACGGAGGTGGCATCAGAGCCGCAGAACTACACCGGGCGGCTATCCGACGACAGCAGAGCCGCGACTTCACACCCCGCGCCCCGCAGCGCGGCCTCACTCGACGCGAACGTGCCGACTCCAAGACAACACGACGCCGCGCCGCACGAACAGGTCAACCGCAACGCGACTCCACGCCGAACGGCTCCGCCGACCGCAGCGCGAACCAAGCCGCAGGAACATGCAGGTCGCAGCAGCGCGACCGAGCGCCCCTGCGGCTGCGGCACCGCACGCCTCCACCCGACGCAAGCACGCCGGATCCAGCACCGCACCCACACGCCGACCGCAGGCAACGCGGCACGAACATGCCGACCACAGCGGGACGGCACGAACATGTGACCGCAGCGGGCGGCGCGACCCCACGCAGCTGACGACCCGACACAGCCCCGGTTCAAACCCGTCCCGGCCGGATCCCAACCTGTCCCCAGCCGGGTCCCGTCATTCCGGACCATTGCCCGCACCGCTTCCCGGCATCTAACATGTTAGATGTGAGTGCACTCCCCAAGGTCTCCCGGCCGCTGCTGCGCGACGAGGCGTACGAGCGCATCCGGCACGCCATCATCGACGGCAGCCTCCCGCCGGGCACTCCCCTGCGCGACGCCGACCTCGCCGAGCAGCTCGGGCTTTCCCGCGCTCCGGTCCGGCAGGCGTTGCTGCGGCTGGCCGAGGACCGGCTGGTCGTGTCGAAGCCGCAGAGTTACACGAGGGTCGCCGAGTTCGTGGCCGACGACGTGCGCGACGCGGTGCGGCTCGTCCGGGCGTTGCATGAGCTGGCCGTGCGCGAAGCCCGGCTCGGGCCGCGGCAGATCGCGGACATGCGGGAGGCCAACGAGCGGTTCCGCGAAGCGGTGGCCGAGGGAGAAGTCGGCAAGGCGATCGAGGCGGACGACGAACTGCACGACATTCCCGTGCGCGCGTGCGGCAACCGGGCGGTCGCGGCGACGCTCGACCGGTACACGCCGTTGCTGCGCCGTCTCGAATACGCGCGGTTCAGCTCACTGCCCGCGCACCGTTCGGTCACCCGGCACGAAGAACTCATCGCCGCTCTGGAAAGCGGCGACGAAACGACCGCCGCGCAGCTCACCTCAACGATTTGGACCGACCTCGAAGCTCTCCTGGAGGACGCGTGAGCCTGGCCGATTTCCCCCGTTTCCCGTTGCTCGTCGGGCCTTCGCCGGTGCACCGGCTGGAGCGGCTGACCGAGCACCTCGGCGGCGCGGCCGTCTGGGCCAAGCGCGAGGACCTCAACTCCGGCCTCGCCTACGGCGGCAACAAAACACGCAAACTGGAGTACCTCGTCGCCGAGGCGCTCGCCAAGGGCGCGGACACGCTCGTCTCGATCGGCGGGGTCCAGTCGAACCACACCCGGCAGGTGGCGGCCGCGGCGGCGCGGGCCGGGATGAAAGCCGTGCTGGTGCAGGAAAGCTGGGTCGACTGGAACGATCCGCTGCACGACAAGGTCGGCAACATCCAGCTGTCGCGAATCCTCGGCGCGGACGTCCGGCTCGTCGACGCCGGGTTCGGCATCGGCTTCAAGGAGAGCTGGGAGCGAGCGCTGGCAGAGGTCGAAGAGAACGGCGGCACGCCGTATGCGATCCCGGCCGGAGCGTCGGATCACCGGCTCGGCGGGCTCGGTTTCGCGAACTGGGTGCTGGAGCTGGAAGAGCAGGAACGCGAACTCGGCGTTTTCTTCGACACTGTCGTGGTGTGTTCGGTCACCGGCAGCACGCAGGCGGGGATGATGGCCGGAGTGGCGGCGAGCGGAAAGCCGCGGCGGCTCCTGGGGATCGACGCGTCGGCGAAGCCCGGGGAGACGCGCGAGCAGATCGGCCGGATCGCGAAGAGCACTGCGGAACTGATCGAGGCCGGACCAGTCGAGGAAACAGAACTCGACGAGCGTTATCACGCGGGCGTTTACGGGATTCCGGACAAGCGGACGCTCGATGCGATCCACGCTGCCGCGCGGCTGGAAGGCATGATCACCGACCCGGTGTACGAGGGCAAATCGATGGCCGGGCTGATCGATCTCGTGCGCACCGGGGAAATCCCGAAGGATTCGAACGTGCTGTACGCGCATCTCGGCGGGCAGCCCGCGATCAACGCGTACACGAGCGTGCTCGGCTGAACCGGGCGCCCGGCCGCGGCCGGGCGCCCGTGCGGCTCAGTCCAGGACGGCGAGCACGTCGATCTCGACCAGGAGCCCGGCGGGCAGCCCGACGTACACCGTGGTGCGGGCCGCGTGCGGAGCCTCGCCGATCAGCTCGTTGTAGACCTCGTTGAACGCGGCGAAGTGGCTGGTGTCGGTGAGGTACACGCGCACCATCACCGCGTCCGCGAAGCTCGAGCCCGCTTCTTCGAGCAGCGCGGTGAGGTTCTTGAACACCTGCCGGGTCTGGCTGGCCACGTTGTCGCCGACGATCTCGCCGGTGGCCGGGTCGAACGCGACCGAGCCGGCGATCTGCAGGATGTTCCCCTTGCGGACGGCCTGCGAGAAGTTCGCCGGCGGCTTCGGCGCGTTCTCGCTGGTGATCGCCGTCTTGCCCATCATTGCCCCTTTCCGTTCCCCGTCCATCCACTGTGGACGGAAGCTTCCTCGGCGGCGGCCAGCAGCTCGGGAACGAGCGCCAGCAGCCCTTCGTAGTCCAGCAGCACCTTCGGCACCGACATCGACGCGGCGGCGAGCACCTCGCCGCCCGCGCCGCGCACCGGCGCGGCAACGCAGTGGATGAAGTCCTCGTGCTCGGCGTTGTCCACCGCGTACCCGCGCTCAGCGACCTGGTCCAGTTCGGCCAGATACGCCTCGGGCGTGGTGATCGTATTGGCAGTGAGCACGACGTAGTCGATCGAGCGGGCGATTTCCTCGCGTTTCGCCCTCGGCATCGCCGCGACGAGCACCTTGCCGACCGCGGTGCAGTGCAGTGGCGCGCGTTTGCCGACCCGCGAGTACATCCGGACCGCGTGGTGTCCCTCGAACTTGTCGATGTACACCACCTCACCGTCCTCATAGGACGCCAGGTGCACGGTGTGCCCGGTGCGCGAGTTCAGCGCGGCCAGCGCGTCGTGCGAGCTGCGCCGGACGTCGCGGTCCTCCAATGCCTGGTTGGCGAGGTCGAAAAGCGCGCTGCCGAGCCGGTAGTGGCGGGTGCCCTCGCGGCGCACGAAGTGGTGCGTTTCGAGGGTGCGCAGCAGCCGCAACACCGTCGTCTTGTGCACGCCGATCTCTTCGGCCAGCTCGTCGAGCGTCTTGCCGCCGCGGGCGAGGCCGCTCAGCAGCGTCAGTGCGCGGTCGAGGCTTTGGCTCACGTGGCCACCACTCCCTCTCCGGTGAGCCGGACCGAACCCCAGCTGTCGGCGTCCGCCTGCACCAGCTGCGTCACGACGGCCTCGGCCAGCGGCACGCCGACGTCGTCTTGAGTCAACAGCGTCGCCGCGGCTTGCAGGTGGCCGCGCCGGAGCCTGGTCAGCGGATCGGCTCCGCGCAGAGTCGCGGCCAGGAATCCGGCGGCGAAAGCGTCCCCGGCGCCGACTGGCTCGACGACATCGACCCGCAAGGCGGGAGAGAACAGCGGTTCGGCCGTGCCTTCCACGAGCGTCGCGCCGCGCTCCCCGTGCTTGACCACGAGCGTGCGCGGCCCGGGCAGAAGAGCGCGCAACCGCACCGGGTCGCCGGTGCCCCACACGCGTTCCGCCTCGTCGTCGCCGGTCAGCACCAGATCGGCCTTCCCGGCCAGTTCGGCGAGCACGGACTGGTCGCGCCCGGTCCACAACGCGGGGCGGTGGTTGACGTCGAACGACACGAGCAGGTCGCCGCGCGGCCGGTCGAGCAGTGCGCGCACGAGCGCGAGGCAGCTGTCCGAAAGCGCGGGCGTGATCCCGGAGAGGTGCAGCACGCGAACCCCGGAGAAGTCCAGCCGGGACACCAGTTCCGGCCCCATCGCGGACGCGGCGGAACCCGAGCGGTAGTAGCGGACCGGACTGCCGCCCGCGCCGCTTTCCTTGACGTACAGGCCGGTCGGGCGGGCCGGGTCGGTCACGACTCCGCGCACGTCCACCCCCGCCGAGGCGATCTCGCGGACGAGCGCGCGGCCGAACGGGTCGTCGCCGACCGCGCTGACCCAGCCGCTGCGCACGCCGAGCGCGGGCAGGTGGCACGCGACGTTCGACTCCGCTCCGCCGATGGTGCGCAGCCAGGTGCGCACCTCGTCCGGCGGGCCGGGTTCGGCGGGCACGAACAACGCCATCGACTCGCCGATGCAGAGCACTTCAGGAGGCACTCCGGGCGACGCTGTCGGACTGCTGGTCACTGACGTTCCTTCCCCGTTGACCTGTGGCCACCCGGATGCTACACCTAGGCAACGCATTTTGCGCAACGTCCGTTGCAAGATACGCAACCGAGGTCCCAGATGAACAGCAACGCCGCTCTCACCGCCGCCGTCCGAGCCGGGCGCGGCGAACGGATCGACTGGCGCTTCCGCGCCCTCCCCCCGGCCCTGTCCGGGCTCACTCTCGACGAAGCCGCGGCCCGCCGCGCGAAGCTCTTCGACGACGGCTTCTTCGGTCCGTTCGTGGTGATCGACGCGGACGCGCTGGAGCACAACCTCGCCACCATGGCCCGCTGGTGCGCCGAGCGGGGCATCGCACTGGCGCCGCACGGAAAGACGACGATGGCGCCGGAGCTGTTCGCCCGGCAGCTGGAGCACGGCTCGTGGGGCATCACCGCGGCGAACGCCGGGCACGTGCGGATCTACCGCGCGTTCGGCGTGTCGCGGATCCTGCTGGCGAACCAGCTCGTGGACCCGTCCGCGCTGCGCTGGCTGGCCGGCGAGCTGGCGGCCGATCCGGAGTTCGAGTTCGTCTGCTGGGTCGACTCGGTGCGCAGCGTCGAGCTGATGACCGAAGCGCTCGCCGGCGCCGAACGGCCGGTCGACGTACTGGTCGAACTGGGTGGTGAAGGCGGACGCACCGGTGTCCGTGACGCGGCGACCGCGCTTGCCGTGGCCGAGGCTGCGGCGAAGAGCCCAGTGCTGCGGCTGCGGGGCACTGGCGGGTACGAGGGCGCGCTTTCGCATCACACCGACGAAGCGGCGCTGGCGAAGATCAGTTCCTATGTGGACAGTCTCCGTGACTCAGCGATTGCGTTCGCGGAGAGGGGTTTGCTCGCCGACGGGCCGGTCTACGTCACTGCGGGCGGCAGCGCGTACTTCGACCGCGTCGTGGACGAACTGACCAAGCCGTGGCCGGACGGGCTCGAAGTGGTCCCGATCCTGCGCAGCGGCGCGTACCTGACGCACGACGACGGTTTCTACCGCGAAATCTCGCCGCTCGGCGAACACCCGCGCATCGCTGGCGTCGACGGCTTCCGTCCCGCGCTGCACGCGTGGGCGCAGGTCACGTCGAAGCCGACGCCGGAGCTGGCGCTGCTCACCGCGGGCAAGCGTGACCTGCCGTACGACGAAGGCATGCCGGAACCGCAACTGCTGCGCAAGAACGGCGTGGTCACCGAACTGACCGGGCACCGCGTCCCGAAGCTGAACGACCAGCACGCGTTCCTCGAATTGCCGGAGGGATCGCCGGTCGAGGTCGGTGACTGGATTCGACTCGGCCTTTCGCATCCGTGCACGACGTTCGACAAGTGGTCGTTGCTGCCGGTCGTGGACAGCGACGGCGAGACGGTGATCGATTTCGTGCGGACGTGGTTCTGATGGATCTGGTGATCCGCGGCGCCCGCGTCGCCGACGGAACCGGGGCCCCGCTGGAAATCCGCGACGTCGGCATCACCGGCGACCGCATCGCCGACGTCGCCGCGCCGGGCGAGCTGACCGCTCCGCGCGTGCTCGACGCGACCGGGCTGGTCGTCTCCCCCGGTTTCATCGACATGCACTCGCATTCCGACCTGCAACTGCTCGCCAATCCGGAGCATCTGGCGAAAATCAGCCAGGGCGTGACCACCGAGGTGCTGGGGCAGGACGGCCTGTCCTACGCGCCGGTGAACGACGAGGTGCTCGCGAACCTGCGCCAGCAGCTCGCCGGATGGAACGACGACCCGGCGGGCTTCGACTGGAACTGGCGCTCGGTCGGCGACTACCTCGACCGCCTCGACCAGGGCATCGCGACGAACGCCGCGTACCTGGTCCCGCAGGGCACGGTCCGGATGCTCGTGGTGGGCTGGGAAGACCGGCCCGCCACGGACGCCGAGCTGGCCCGGATGCAGGAACTAGTCGCGACCGGCTTGGAAGAAGGCGCGTTCGGCCTGTCGTCCGGGCTGACCTACACGCCCGGGATGTACGCGACCACCGAGGAACTGGTCGAGCTGTGCCGCGTGGTCGGCGAACGCGGCGGCTACTACAGCCCGCACCATCGCAGCTACGGCGCGGGCGCGCTGGAGGCGTTCGCGGAGATGGTCGACGTCTCCCGTCGCTCCGGCTGTCCGCTGCATCTCGCGCACGCGACGATGAACTTCTCCGTCAACAAGGGCAAAGCCCCGGATCTGTTGCGGCTGCTGGACGACGCGCTCGACGAGGGCTGCGACATCACCCTCGACACTTACCCGTATCTGCCTGGTGCGACCTACCTTTCCGCCCTGCTGCCGAGCTGGGCCACCGAAGGCGGGCTGGAACCGACCCTCGTGCGACTGTCCGATCCGGACACTCGCGAACGGATCCGGGCGGAGATCGAAGAGTCCGGTTCGGACGGTGCGCACGGCGTGCCGATCGACTGGGACGCCATCGAGATCAACGGCGTGCGCCTTGCGGAAAACGCCGACTTGGTGGGGCACAGTGTCCTCGCGTCCGCCCGCAAAAACGGGAAAGCTCCGGCCGACCTGTATTTCGACACGCTGATCGGCGAAAAGCTCGGCACGTCCTGCCTCATGCACGTGGGGCACGAGGAAAACGTGCAGGCCATCATGCGGCACCGCACGCACACCGGCGGCTCGGATGGCCTGCTCGTCGGCGCACGGCCGCATCCCCGCGCGTGGGGAACCTTCCCGCGGTATCTCGCCCGTTACGTCCGCGAACTGGGCGTTCTCGAACTGGCCGACTGCGTCGCGCACCTCACCGGGCGCGCGGCACGGCGGCTGGGGCTGTCCGACCGGGGCCTTGTCCGCCCCGGTTATGCGGCCGACCTGGTGCTCTTCGACCCGGACACGGTCGCCGACACCGCGACGTTCGACAATCCGCGGCAGCCCGCCGCGGGCCTCCCCTACGTCTTCGTCAACGGCGTCGCCGCCCTCGAAGACGGGTCCCCCACCGGCGCGCTCGCCGGGCATTCCCTTCGCCATCCCCGGAGTCGACGATGATTCACTGGCTGCAGACCAGCACGGCCGGTCTGCTCACCCTGGCCGCGGTGTCCATCGCGGTGCTGCTTTTCCTCATCATCAAGGTGAAGGTCGAACCGTTCATCGCCTTGATCGTGGTCGGCCTGCTCACCGCGCTGGCCGCGGGCGTGCCGGTCGGCACTCTCGTCGGCACCGCGCAGAAAACGTCGGATTCGCTGCTGGAGAAGGGCTTCGGCAGCATTCTCGGGCATATCGCCGCGATCATCGGCCTGGGCACGCTGCTCGGCTCGATCCTGGAGAAATCCGGCGGCGCGCGCGTGCTCACCTCGGCTTTGCTGCGGACTTTCGGCGAGAAACGCGCTCCGCTCGCGATGGGTCTTTCCGGGCTCATCTTCGGCATCCCGGTGTTCTTCGACATCGGCATTTTCGTGCTCGCACCGCTGGTTTACGCCGCGGCGAAACAGGGCGGCCGCTCGATCGTGCTGTACGCGATGCCGTTGCTGGCCGGGCTTTCCATCACGCACGCCTTCATCCCGCCGCACCCGGGACCGGTCGCCGCGGCCGGGCTGCTGCACGTCGACCTCGGCTGGCTGATCCTGATGGGCGCGGTCTGCGGCATCCCGGCCTGGTTCATCGGCGGCATCCTGTACTCGACCTGGATCGGCAAACGCGTCGACCTACCGCTGGCCGAGGACTTCGCGAAGCTCGCCGGGGAAGACGGCGAGCAGGAAGGCCCCGCGCCGTCGCTCAAGCTGGTCAGCGGGATCATCGCGGTGCCGCTGGTGCTGATCCTCGTCGGCACGTTCGGCAGCATCCTGCTGCCCAAGGGGTCCACCGGAGCGGGTGTCGCGGCGTTCCTCGGCACCCCGGCCATCGCGCTGACCATCGCGACCTTGCTCGCGTCCTGGCTGCTCGGCCGCCGGCGCGGGATGAGCGGCGCGGATCTGGCCCAGCTTTCGGCGAACGCGCTGCGCCCGGTCGCGATGATCCTTCTCGTGGTCGGCGCGGGTTCGTTCTTCGGCGCGGTTCTCTCCGCTACCGGGATCGGCAAGGCAGTGGCCGGTTCTCTCGGCGACGCCGGGCTTCCGGTGCTGCTGGCGGCCTACATCATCAGCTGCGGCATGCGCATCGCCCAGGGTTCCGCGACCGTCGCGATCGTGACCACGAGCGGGATCGTCGCGCCCACGGTGCTGGAACTGCATTATTCGCAAGCACAATTGGCTCTTCTGGTGGTCGCGATCTCGGCCGGGTCGATCATCGCCTCGCACGTGAACGACGGCGGATTCTGGATCGTTTCGCGCTACTTCGGGCTCACCGTGACCCAGACGCTGAAAACCTGGACCGCTTTGGAAACAATCCTTTCCCTGAGCGGTTTCGGTGTGGCAGCATTGGTGATGGCATTGGTCTGAACCACATCGGCACACGTTCCGGGGGTATTCGATGACCGAGATTTCCCGCCGCACGTTCGTCGGAGCAGTCGGCGCGGCCGGAGCCGCCGCCGTGGCGGGCGCACAGCTCGCCGCGGCAGCGCCCCGGCAGCGCGCGGCCACGACGGTGTACGTCGGCAGCTACACCAACTCCTCGCCAGCGGGCCACGGGCTGGATGTCACCCAGCGAGCGGCGGGAAGCCCCGCGCTCACGCCGGTGCGCACCGTGGGAAAGCTGACCGACGTCTCCTGGTTCGATCGCACGCGCGACGGCCGGATCCTGTACGTCACCAACGAAAACGAGGGCGCGGAGACCGGCACGGTGTCCGCGCTGGACATCTCCGACCCGACCCGGCCGAAGCTGCTCGGGTCGACGTCCTCGCAGGGCGGCTCGCCCACGCACCTTTCGGTGCACCCGAGCCAGAAGTACGTGCTGGCCGCCAATTACGACTCCGGCAGCGTCGTGGTGCTGCCGATCAAGTCCGGCGGCAAGCTCGGCGCGGCCACCGATCTGCAGCAGCACCAAGGCAAAGAGCCGCACGCGCACCAGGTGGTCACCGATCCGTCCGGCAAGTGGGTGCTCGCGGTCGACCTCGGCACCGACTCGGTGTACGTCTACGCGTTCGACACCGGCAAGGGAAAGCTGAAGCCGCACAAGCAGATCACCCTTCCGGCCGGTGCCGGGCCGCGGCACCTCGCGTTCCACCCGAACGGAAAATTCGCTTACGTGGCGCAGGAACTGCGGCCGGAGATCACCGTCGCCAGCTGGGATTCCGCGAGCGGCGCGTTCAAGCCGATCGCCGTGGTGCCCGCGGTTCCGCCGGGCAGCACCGGCGAGCTGTTCCCGGGCGAGATCACCGTGTCGCGCGACGGGAAGTTCGTCTACGCCACCGTGCGCGGCCCCAACACCATCGCCACCTTCACCGTGTCCGACGGCGGAGCCGGGCTCACCCTGGCGTCCTCAGTGCCGTCCGGCGGCATCTGGCCGCGGCACCTCGCGCTGGACCCGGACGAGAAGTGGTTCTACGTCTCCAACCAGCGCTCCGGCGCCGTCGCCTGGCTGCCGCGCGACCCGGCCACCGGTCTGCCGGGCAAGCCCGCGGGTTCCCTGGCCGTCCCGAACGTCAACTCCGTCTTCTTCGTCTGAGAAAAACCGGGGCTGTCACGCCGCACAGCCCCGTCTTTTCCGGTCTCCGACCGGTCCCCGCGACAGGAGTCACCGATGAAGCTGCGCTCTGTCCTGCCCGCTGTCGCCACGCTGGCGTTGCTCGCCGCGTGCGCGCCCACTCAATCCGGCCCGGCCGCCTCCGGCGGGAACCAGACCGACGGCACCCTCCGGGTCTGGCTGTTCGACGAAGCGAACCGCGCGCCGAAGGAGGCCGCGGTCAAGGAAGCGATCACCGAGTTCGAGGCCCAGCACGCCGGGGTGAAAGTCGACGTGCAATGGGTTCCGGTCGAAGGCCGCGCGGACAAGTTCTCCGGCGCGTTCAACGACCCGTCCAATGCCCCCGACGTCGCCGAGTTCGGCAACACCGACGTCGCCAGCTACGCGCGGACCGGCGCGCTGTCCGATCTCACCAAGGACATCTCGAACTGGTCCGACGGCAAAGACCTGCTCCCGTCCGTCTTGGACACCGCGAAGGCAGACGGCAAGATCTACGGCATTCCGTGGTACACCGGCATTCGCGCGTTGTACTACCGCACCGACGTCTTCGCCGAACTCGGCCTCAAGCCGCCGACGACACTGGCCGAACTGACGGAAACCGCGCGGCAGATCCGAGCGAAGAAGCCGGATCTGTACGGCATCGCCACCGGCGGCAAGTACACCTACGCGATGCTGCCGTTCCTCTGGGCCAACGGCGGCGAACTGGCCAAACAGGACAATGGCAAGTGGACGTCCACTGTGGACTCGCCGCAGTCCAAGGCGGGCGTCACCGCGTACGCGAACCTGATCAAGGACGACATCTGCCCGCCCGCCGCGTGCGCCAACCTCACCGGCACGCAGAGCGTCACCGCGTTCGCCGGTGGCAAGGCCGGAATGGTGATCGGCGGCGACTTCAACCGCAAGGCCGTCGAAAAGGGCGCGGTCAAGGGCAAGTACGCGATCATGCCGCTGCCCGGAGCCACCCCGAATTCGATCGCCCCCGCGTTCGCCGGCGGCAACCTGCTCGGCGTGTTCGGCGCGAGCCAGCGCCACGGTCTCGCGGTGCAGTTCGCCGAACTGCTGGCCGGAATCAAGTACCAGGAGAAGATGTACGCGGCGATGGGCAACCTGCCCACCCTCGCGTCGGTGCAGAAGAAGCTCGCCGCCAGCGACCCGACGCTCAAGGCCTTTGTGGACACCCTCGCCGCGGGCACGAAATTCGTCCCGAGCACCCCGGCGTGGTCCAAGATCGACAGCCAGAACGTCCTGCCCACCGCCGTGCAGCAGATCGCCACCGGCGGCAAGGACGCCAACGCCGCGCTGGCCGACGCCGCCGCGGCGATGAACAAGAACTTCGGCTGACCGGTGGCCGCAGTGCGTTCCGCGACCGTCCGCCGCGACGGCCGCGCAGCCCTTCTGTACCTGCTGCCCGCCGGGATTCTTCTCGGCGCGCTGCTGGTGTACCCGATCTATCAGCTGGTCGTCATCTCGCTGTACGACTACGGCCAGCCGCAGGCGGCGGGCGCGGCCCCGCTGGTGTTCCTCGGCCTCGACAACTACGTCAGCCTGCTCGCCGACGTCCAGTTCTGGACGGTGCTCGGCAAGACGGTCGGCTTCGCCGCCGCCTGCGTCATCGGCAGCCTGGTCGTCGGCACCGCTCTGGCGGTGCTGGCGAGCCGGGTCCGCTCGTTCCCGCGCACGCTGCTGTTCCTGGCGGCGCTGGGCGCGTGGGCGACCCCGGCGATCGCCGGCTCGTACGTCTGGCTGTTCCTCTTCGACACCGATTTCGGCCTGGTCAACGAGGTGCTCTCGGGCATCGGGTTCAGCGGGATGGAGCACCATTCCTGGACGTTCGGCACCTTCGGCACGTTCGGGCTGGTCGCCGCCGAGGTGATCTGGTGCTCGTTCCCGTTCGTGATGGTGACCATGTACGCCGGGATCAGCGGGGTGCCGAAGGAGACGCTGGAGGCCGCGGCGCTCGACGGCGCGTCGGTCTGGCGCACCTCGTGGTCGGTGGTCCTGCCCGCGGTCCGGCCGCTGCTGACCATCGCGACCGTGCAGTCGATCATCTGGGACTTCAAGGTGTTCACCCAGATCTACGTGATGACCAACGGCGGCGGCATCGCCGGGCGGAACCTGATCCTGAACGTCTACGCCTACCAGCAGGCGTTCGCCGGGCAGGAGTACGGGCTCGGCTCGGCGATCGGGGTCGTGATGACCTTGCTGCTGCTGTCGATCACCGGGCTGTACGTCCGGTCCCAGCGCCGGAGTGCCGCATGGCTGTGAAGATCCGCCGCCCCGCGCGGCTCGTGGCCGAAATCGTCACCGTGGTGATCGCCGGGATCGTCGCGTTCCCGCTGTACTGGATGGTGCTCTCGGCGTTCAAACCGGCCGGGGAAATCCAGTCGGCGCATCCGAAACCGTGGACGTTCGCGCCGTCACTGGACAGTTTCCAGCGCGTGCTTACGGTTTCCGGGTTCGGCCGGTATTTCCTCAACAGCCTCATGGTCGCGGTTGTCGTGGTGGTGCTGTCCTTGCTGCTGTCGTTCCTTTCCGCGGTGGCGCTCACGCGCTTCCGGTTCCGCGGCCGCGGGGTGCTGCTGGTGATGCTGCTGGTGGCGCAGATGGTGCCGGTGGAAGCACTGACCATCCCGCTGTTCTTCCTGATGCGCTCGGTCGGCGGCACGGTTCCGGCGTTCGGGCTCAACGAACTGGGCTCGCTCGTGCTGGTGCACCTCGCGTTCAGCCTGCCGTTCGCGATCTGGATGCTGCGCGGATTCGTCGCCGCGGTGCCCGCCGAACTGGAGGAAGCGGCCACTTTGGACGGTGCGTCGCGGATGCGGTTCACCTGGCAGATCCTGTTCCCGCTCGTCGCGCCCGGGCTCGTGGCGGTGAGCGTGCTCGCGTTCATCCACGCGTGGAACGACTTCCTGTTCGCCAAGACGTTCATCATCTCCAAGACCGAGAACCAGACTCTGCCGCAGGCGATCCTGGTGTTCTTCAAGCCGGAGGACACCGACTGGGGCGCCGTGATGGCCTCGTCCACCCTGATGACGATTCCGGTGCTGGTGTTTTTCGTGCTAGTGCAGCGGAGGCTCGTCGGCGGGACGGCCGGGGCCGTGAAGGGATGACCATGTCCGGTTTCGACACCCTCCTCCCCCGCCCGGTCTCCGCGGAAGCGGCGCCCGGCACCTGCCCGTGGCCCGCCCCGGTCGAAGTGCGGACTGCGGATCTTCCTGCCGAGGGCTACCGGCTCACGATCGCGCCGGACGGCGTCACGCTCGAAGCGGCCGACGCCGCGGGCGAGTTCTACGGCAGGCAAACCCTGCGCCAACTGGCCGGTCCGGACGCGTTCCGGGCGGCTTCGATCCACAATGGACCAGTCGAATTGCCGTGCGGGACGATCACCGATCATCCGCGCTTCGCCTGGCGCGGCTGTCTTTACGACGTGTCCCGGCATTTCCGGACGAAGGCCGAGGTGCTGCGGTTCGTCGACCTGCTGGCCGCGCACAAGCTGAACGTGCTGAACCTGCACCTCACCGACGACCAGGGCTGGCGGATCGAAACGCCGGAATTCCCCCGGCTCACGTCCGTCGGCGGCTGGCGGAAATCCTCGATGGTCGGCAGGCACGACGGCCCGGAACGCGACGGCCGTCCGCACGGCGGTTACTACACTGTGGACGATCTGCGCGAGATCGTCGCCTACGCCGCCGCCCGATCGGTCACCGTGGTGCCCGAAGTGGACATTCCCGGCCACGCGCGAGCCGCCATCACCGCGTACCCGGAACTCGGCCCGGTCACCGACACTCCTTGGGAGGTCTGGACTTCCTGGGGCATCAGCACGTCGCTGCTGAACCCATCTGAGTCCACTTTGGACTTCTTCCGCGCGGTGTTCGACCACGTGCTGGACATCTTCCCCTCTCCGGTGATCGCACTCGGCGGCGACGAGGTGCCCGGCGTCACCGAGGCGCACCACCGGTTCGTCCGGGCGATCGCCGACCACCTCGTCGCCCGCGGCCGCACGCCGATGGGCTGGGACGAGGTCCTCGACGGCGGCGACCTGCCCGCGATGGTGATCGGCGTGTGGCAGGACCGCGAACGGGCTTCGCTGGCGGTGAAGGGCGGGCACGAAGTGGTGCTCTGCCCCGAGGACGGCGTGTACCTCGACCACCGGCAAAGCGATCACCCGGACGAACCGATCCCGGTCGGCTATCTGCAGGATCTCGAACATTTCTACGGTTTCGAGCCCGAGTCCGGGCCGCAGGTGCGCGGAGTCCAGGCGCAGCTGTGGTCCGAGCACCTGGACACCGTGCGGCGGACGGATTACGCGGCTTTCCCGCGGCTGTCGGCATTCGCCGAGGTCGCGTGGAGCAGCGGTCCGCGCGATTACGCCGAATTCCTGCCCCGGCTGCGAGACCACCACCTGCCGCGGCTGGACGCGCTCGGCGTGGAATACCGGCCGCTCGACGGGCCGCATCCGTGGCAGGCCCGGCCGGACGCGCCGGGTCGGCCCCGCTGATTCCCGGGCGGCTCTGTTTCAGGCAGAGCCGCCCGGCTTCACGAATGCGGCCGGACGCGGAGCGCGGTGCAGCAGCCGGGGGCTGTAGGCGGGCCGGTACCACGACCCCGCGCACGCTCCGCGGACAGGCGATCGCGCGGGAACCATCCCGATCTTCGGCCACTCCGGCGAAGGCTCGAAGCCCGGCCGTCGATGGGCTCGCACGTGGACCTGGACGATTTCCCCGGAGAATCCCGAGGCGTCGTCCGAGAACCACGTCCTTCCGGCAGTGATGCCGACGATTTCCTCCGACATGAGGTCGTCGCTGCCGAAACTGCGGAGCCTCGCGACCAGGATCCGCAGCCGTTCCATCTGCTCGGGCGCCGTCAGGTCCTGGAACTCCCGTTCGGCGGAAGCGTCGCGCTGCTGCTGCCGACGGGCCCGCACCCGCTCCGGCACGCCGTCGAACAAGACCGTGGCGACCTGCTCGGCGACCCAGATCAGCCGTTCGCGCCGCGGCACGTCGTGCAGTTCGGCGACCAGCTCCGCCCGCCGCGGATGCCCCTTCGGATAGACCCTGGCCAGCAGGTTCACCGCGAAGACCGGGAAGAACCCGAAGACCAGGGCGGTCAGGACGAGCGTGCCGGCGCCCCAGGTCGCGACGTGCCCGGCCAGCTCGTCCATCAGGCCCACCCCAGCCGGACGCCGCGGAACCTCTCGTCGGCGGCCGCCCGTTCGAGCAGTGCGCCCAGCTCGGCCTTCCCTTTCCCGGTCAGCGTGTAGTACCGGCGAGGCGGCCTGCCGCCGGCCTCCTCGACCGATTCCCACCCGTCTTCCAGCCAGCCCTCGGCGAGCATCTGGGTCAGCCGGGGGTACATCGCGCCGGAGCGGACCCCGGAAGCCCGCGACAGCCGGTAGCCCCAGTGCCGGTCCTCGGGGGCGGCCATGAGCGCGGCGGCCAGCTGCACCAGGGCGTGGGTTACGCGCATCGGCCAAGTATGACCTATGTCGCGCAAGCCCTCAACTAGCCGACACCCGGCCCCAGGAAGGTCCCGCCGGTCGCGTCGACGACCTGCCCGGTGACCCACCGCGAGTCCGCCGAAGCCAGAAACGCGACCACGTCCGCGATGTCGGCCGGTTCGGCGATCCGCCGGAGCGCGGACGCACCCGCCGTTCCCGCGCGCATCCGTTCGTCGGCGAACATGTGCGCGGTACGGTCGGTCGGCGTCGGGCCGGGGGCGACGCCGTTCACCGTGATCCCCCGCTGGCCGAGTTCCTGCGCCAGGCTGCGGGTGAACACGTCGAGCGCGCCCTTCGTCATGCTGTAGGCCAGCTCGAACGGCAGCGCGATCCGCGTGTCCGCGGACGAGATGTTGACGATCCGGCCGCCGTCTCGCAGCACCGGCAACAGCTTCTGCACCAAGAAGAACGGCGCCTTCACGTTCACCGCGAACACCCGGTCGAAGTCTTCCGGCGTCGCCGTCGTGATCGAACCGGCACCGGTGGCCGCGTTGTTGACCAGGATGTCGAGCGCGACTTCGCCGGTGCGTTCGCGCAACTCCGCTGCGAGACGGTCGACCAGTGTCGCCGCGTCCCCATCGACGCCGAGCGTCGCCTGCACCGCGAACGCCTGGCCGCCGTTTGCCTCAATCGCCGCGACAGTCTCCTTGACCGCAGCCTCGTCGCTGCCGTAGTGCACCGCGACCAGCGCGCCGTCGTGCGCCAACCGCGTCGCGATGGCCCGGCCGATGCCCTTGCCGCCGCCGGTGACCAGAGCGATCTTCTGCGTCATCTCTTGCTCCCCTGAGTGGTGTGAACTTCGATGTCCACACTTTCGGGGTGTCCGCTTACCGCGGGCGCACGAAGCGCTGACGGGTCGGGTCAGGGTTCGGTCAGCCAGGCTTCAGCCGGTACCACACCTCCGGCCGCCCGACCTGCCCGTATCGCGGCTCGCGCTGCGCCAATCCGTTGTCCGCCAAGTACTCCAGGTACCGCCGCGCAGTGACCCGAGACGCCCCGATCGCGCTGGCCGCGCCACCGGCGGACAGTCCTTCGCCGGCCCCGGCGAGCGCGTCGGTGATCGCGTCCAGCGTCTCCGCGCTCATGCCTTTCGGCAGCGGCGCGGCCTCGGTGGTGCGCAGAGCACCGAGCGCGCGATCGATCTCCGCCTGCCCGGTGACCTCGCCGGACGCTTCGCGGAACGACGCGTAGCGCTCCAGCTTGTCCCGCAGCGAGGCGAATGTGAACGGTTTCAGCAGGTATTGCACGACCCCGACCGAGACCGCTGCCTTGACCAGCGCGAGATCGCGCGCGGACGTCACCGCGATGACGTCGATCGGGAGCCCGGCCGCGCGGAGCGACCGGCACACCGCGAGGCCGTGCGTATCCGGAAGGTAGAAATCCAGCAGGACCAGGTCCACCGGTTCGCGTTCGCAGAACCGCAGCGCCTCGCCGCCGGAATGCACCACCCCGGCGACGGCGAATCCCGGCAGCCGCTCGACGTACAGCCGGTGCGCCTCGGCCGCTACCGGCTCGTCCTCCACCACCAGCACCCGGATCACGCCGGCACCTCCTGCCTCGGCAACCGTACGGTGAACACCGCGCCGCCGTCGCGTCCGACGTCGATGGTGCCGCCGTAGCGCCGGACCGCCTGCACGACCAAGGCCAGCCCGAGACCGTGCTCGTCGCCGGCCTTCGTCGACCAGCCCCGGCGGAACATCTCCCCCACCGCTTCCTCCGGCACCCCGGGGCCGTTGTCCGCGACGCGCAGCAGCAGACCGTCCTCTTCGGACCGTGCGGTGACCACGACCGCCGGGCGCGCGACGGATTCCCTTACCACCGCGTCGATCCCGTTGTCGATCAGGTTGCCGAGGATCGTCACCAGATCCCGTCCGGCCACGCCGGGGCCGAGGTCGTCGATCATCGTGTCCGGCGTGATGGTCAGCTCCACGCCGCGTTCGCTCGCCTCCGCGGCCTTGCCGAGCAGCAACGCGGCCAGCACTGGTTCGGCGACCGCGCTCATCACGCGGTCGGTGAGTTCCTGCGCCAGCGCGAGTTCCGCGGTCGCGAACTCCACGGCGTCCTCGGGGCGGCCCAGCTCCACCAGCGACACGACTGTGTGCAGCCGGTTCGCGGCCTCGTGCGCCTGCGACCGCAACGCTTCGGCGAGGCTGCGCGCGGTGGTCAGCTCGCCGGTGAGCGTCTGGAGTTCGGTGTGGTCGCGCAGAATCACGACGGTGCCCTGCGCCCGACCGCCAGAGCTGACGAGCGTCGTGCTCACGACCAGCACCCGCGAATCCGTCAGATGCAGTTCCTCGGTGCGGTTTTCCGGCGCGGTGAACGCCGCCGCCAGCTCGGGCGACAACCCCAGGTCCGCGAGCGACTGCCCGACCGGATCGCCGCTCAGCCCGAGCAGCGTGCGGGCGCCGTCGTTGCACAGCCCCACCCGGCCGTCGCGGTCGACCAGCAGCACGCCCTCGCGAACCGAATGCAGCACAGCTTCGTGATATTCGAACAGATTGCTCAGCTCAGCCGGGGCGATCCCGCGCGTCTGCCGTTTCAACCGCGCGCTCACCAACCAGCCCCCGCAGGCGCCCACCAGCAGTACCGCCGCCGCGACGCCGAGCAACGGCCACACGCGCTCCTGCAGCTCGGCCGAGATCGCCGCGATCGTGATTCCGACCGCGACCAGTGCGACCACGCGGTGGCTCGCATCGAACACCGGCACCACCACGCGCACCGACGGACCGAGCGAACCGGTGTAGGTCTCCGACACCACGCCGCCCCGCTGCGCGGCTTCGATGTGCCCGAGGAACCGCTGGCCGATCAACGCCGGATTCGGGTGGGTGTAACGGATTCCTCGCGGCGACATGATCGTCACGAAGTCCACGCGCGTGTCCGCGAGCACCCGCTGCGCGTACGGCTGCAGCGTCGCGGTCGGGTCCGCGGCGACGGCCGCCCGCGCGACGTCCGGCGCGTCGGCGATCGACCGGGCCACCGCGAGCGACTGCTCCCCGGCCCGGTCGGTCGTCGTGCGCCGGGCGTCGAGATAGGCGATAGTGATCCCGCCGGAGACCAGCACGAGCAGGATCGCCAGCTGCAGCACCAGCAGCTGACGGGCCAGGCTCCAGCGGCTCGTCCGGATCCGAGGTGTCGGGGGCACCCGCTCATACCAGCACACGCGCGGGTCCGGCAGCACTCCGGCCAGGGCGTCCGGCGAAGTCCACACCGGACTGTTCCGCCGCGAACTCAATGAACACAACGGTGACGCCGGTCATAACGCCCCGCATAGTGACCCGCGTTCCCCCCACCGAGCTGGAGGCAACGGTGCCGACACCGACCCCCGAAACGGCCGCGCCCAAGCGCGACCGCACGCGTTATCTTTACCTGGCCGTGATCGCCGCAGTAGTGCTGGGCGTCGCGGTCGGGCTGCTCTGGCCGTCCGTCGGCAAGAGCCTCGCCCCGCTGGGCACCGGCTTCGTCAACCTGATCAAGATGATGATCTCGCCGATCATCTTCTGCACCATCGTGCTGGGCATCGGCTCGGTCGCGAAGGCGGCGAAGGTCGGCAAGGTCGGCGTCACCGCGCTGGTGTACTTCATCGTGATGTCGACGTTCGCGCTCGCGATCGGGCTCGTCGTCGGCAACCTGCTGCACCCGGGCAGCGGCCTGCACCTCAACCCGGCCGACGTGTCGAAGGTGCACCAGCAGGCCAAGGGCGAGGGCGGGGTCGACTTCCTGCTCGGCATCATCCCGAAGACGTTCGTGTCCGCGTTCACCGAAGGCCAGGTGCTGCAGACGCTGCTCGTGGCGCTGCTGGCCGGGTTCGCGCTGCAGAAGCTCGGCAAGCGCGGCGAGCCGATCCTGCGCGGCATCGAGCACATCCAGCGGCTCGTGTTCCGCATCCTGTCGATGATCATGTGGGCCGCCCCGGTGGGCGCGTTCGGCGCGATCGCCGCGGTGGTCGGCGCGACCGGCTGGGGCGCGCTGCGCAGCCTGCTGGTGATCATGCTCGGCTTCTACCTGACCTGCCTGGTGTTCGTGTTCGGCGTGCTCGGCGCGGTGCTGTGGCTCGGCGCGCGGGTCAACATCTTCAGCCTGCTGCGCTACCTCGGCCGCGAATTCCTGCTGATCCTGTCGACGTCCTCTTCGGAATCCGCGCTGCCGCGGCTGATCGCGAAGATGGAGCACCTCGGCGTGAGCAAGCCGGTCGTCGGCATCACGGTGCCCACCGGCTACTCGTTCAACCTCGACGGCACCGCGATCTACCTGACGATGGCGACGCTGTTCATCGCCACCGCGCAGGACCAGCCGCTCGCGCTCGGCGAGCAGATCACGTTGCTGCTGTTCATGATCATCGCGTCGAAGGGCGCGGCGGGCGTCAGCGGCGCCGGCATCGCGACGCTGGCCAGCGGCCTGCAGTCGCACCGGCCGGAACTCGTCGACGGCGTCGGGTTCATCCTCGGCATCGACCGGTTCATGTCCGAGGCGCGGGCGCTGACGAACTTCGCCGGCAACGCGGTCGCGACCGTCCTCATCGGATCGTGGATGAAGGAATTCGACCGCGACCGCTCGCGGCAGGTGTTCGCCGGCCAGGCGCCGTTCGACGAAGCGACCCTGCTCGACGACAAACCGGCCGAACCCGCTCAGCCCGTCCCGGCGAACGCCTGAGGCCCAGTCCGCGCCCGGCCCCCTTCCCTCCGGGTGCGGACTGTTCCGGCACCGCTGCCGTGCGCGTCCCCCGTGCGCACGGCAGCGGTGCTTTCCAGTTCAGCAGGCAGTGCGGCCGTCGTAGCCCTGCCGCGAAACCGCGATCGCCTCGCGGTGCCGTTCCGCCCAGTCGACCAGCCCGGACAGCGAGTCGTACAGTTCGCGCGCCATCTCGGTCGCCTCGTACTCGACCCGCGGCGGCACCGTCGGGTAGACCGTGCGCGTCAGCAGGCCGTCGCGTTCCAGGTTCCGCAGGGTGAGCGTGAGCATGCGGCGGCTGATCCCCTGCACCGAGCGTTCGAGTTCGGTGAACCGCACCGGACCGCGGGTCGCCTCCAGCAGGATGCCGATCACCCATTTCCCGCTGATCCGGTTCACGACCTCCATGACCGTGCACACCGCGAATTTCGCCGGGTCGAAGTCCGTGGCCTCGCCGGTCACAGCGATGTTCCCCTGGGACATGAAAGTGCCTCCTTCCGCCGTGCTCCATGGTCACACATGATGGGCACTGTAACAAGAGATGCCCTGGCTTCGACCAGCGGAAACTCTTCCCTGTGCTGGTTCTGGAGGACCTTGTCATGCCCGAAACCGCTCGGCGTCGCGGCGCGGCGCTCGCCGTGCTGTCCGCCGCCTCGCTGATGGTGGTGCTCGACAGCTCGATCGTCGCGGTGGCCCTGCCGGTGATCAAGACCGACCTCGGGTTCAGCGCGCCCGGGCTCGCCTGGGTGGTCAACGCCTATCTCGTCGCGTTCGGCGGCCTGCTCCTGCTGTCCGGCCGCCTCGGCGACCTGGCCGGCCGGCGGCGCGTGTTCCTCGTCGGCGTCGTCGTGTTCACCGCCGCTTCGCTGGCCGCCGGCCTTTCGCCAAACGCCGCCACGCTGGTGGTCGCCCGGTTCGTCCAAGGTGTCGGCGGCGCCCTGACGTCCGCCGTCGTGCTGGGAATGATCGTGACGCTCTATCCCGAGCCGCGCGCCCGCGTCCGCGCGATCGGCGTGTACAGCTTCACCCAAGCCGCGGGCGCTTCGATCGGCCTGGTCGCGGGCGGCGCGCTCACCCAGGGCCTCGACTGGCACTGGACGTTCTACATCAACCTGCCCATCGGCATCGCGACTCTCGTGCTGACCCCGCTGGTCGTGGCCTCCGATCGCGGCCTCGGTTTCCGCACCGGCATCGATGTGCTCGGCGCGCTCCTGGTTACGGCCGGGGTGATGCTGCTGGTGCTGGGCATCGTGCGGGCAGGCGACGCGGGCTGGACTTTCCTGACGATCGCGACCCTCGCCGCGGCCGTCGTCCTGCTCCTGCTGTTCCTGCTGCGCCAGGCTCGGGCGCGAACCCCCTTGCTGCCGCTGCGGTTGCTCCGGGTGCGCGCCATCAGCGGGGCGAACCTGACCATGGTCGTGATGGTCGCCGGGTTCCTGGGGTTCCAGTTCGTCACCGCGCTGTACCTGCAGCAGGTCCTCGGTTTCGACGCGCTCACCACAGGTTTCGCCTTTGTCCCGACGCCGATCGTGATCGCCGCTTTCTCGCTCGGCCTCGCCGACTGGCTGAACACCCGCTTCTCCCCGCGCGCGGTCCTGGTCGCCGGTTTGCTGACGACGTCGGTCGCTTTCCTTTATCTGACCCAAGTCGGGACCGACGGCGGTTACGCGGCGCACGTGCTGCCGTCGCTGATCCTGATGGGAGCGGGGGCGGGAATGGCGATCCCGGCGCTGATGGGCTTGGCGATGTCCGGCGCGACCCCCGCCGACTCCGGCGTGACGTCCGGGTTGATCACCACGACCCAGCAGGTCGGCGGCGCGCTGGGAACCGCGGTGCTGGCCACCGCCGCCGCGACCCGGACCGCCGAGGTGCTGAGCGGAGGTGCCTCGGAGAAGGAGGCGCTGGCGTCGGGATTCCGGGTGGCTTACGGATTCAGCGCCGGATTGACCGTTCTCGCCGCGATTCTCGCCGCGGTGCTGCTGGGTCGCCGCCCCGCCGCGGTTCCTGCCGCCGCCCCCGAACCGGTCGCCCGCTAGCACGGCGCCTGGCCGGTTACCTCGATGCCGCGAGGTAACCGGCCAGGCCGTGGCGTCCCCGCCGCATCATCCACGCGTGATTGGCGCGGAAGAACGGCCGCGCGACCACGTCCAGCCTGCGCAGCAACGGTTTCCGCACCTGGACGTGCTGCGTGATCTCCAGCCGGGAACCGTCGCCCTCGGCGTGGATCGCCCCCGCGAGGACCCCGTCGAGATCCCCGCTCAACCGGACGCGGACCCGCAGCCCCGCCGCGTCCTGCTGCTCCCGGCGCATCGCGATGACGATCCGGTACGGCAGCCGCGACCGGCAGACGATCTGGGCGGTGTCGTCGTCCACCTGGCGCACCGACCGGACGTCCGGCCACCACCGCGGATACGACTCCAGGTCGACGATCGCGTCGAACACCCGCCCCGGCAGGGTCGGCAGCCACCACTCGCTCCGGAACGAATACTCGGCGCCGCGTTTGTTCTCGAAGGCCACAGCCGCCCCTCTCTCCCGATCAGCGGAACGCGTGCTTGTCGATCTTGGCCGCCGTTTCCTAGGCTGGCCACCCCTTGGGTACGCCGCCGCCTGAACTGTCGTGGAGGCCCGCCGTGCCAATCATCGCCCGAATTGCCCTCGCCGCGGCACTGGTCGCGACGCTAGTCGGCTGCGACACCTCGCCGCCGCCAGCCGCCGCGCCTGCCTTCACCGCGACCCTCACCTCGCCCACGAACGTCGTCCTGCACTGGCCCGCCGACCCGGCCGCGGCGGGCTACCTTCTCGAATACGCCAACGCCGCCGACGGCCCGTGGACCGCGCTGCAGTACCTGCCGCCCGGCCAGACTTCGTACACCCACCCGAACCTGATCCCGGAAACGCCGTTCTACTACCGGGTCCGCTCGTTCACTGGCCCGGTTTCGGCGACCGTCACGGCGGGCGAGGTTTCCCAATCCGGTACCGCCGCGCCTCCGGCGACCGGAGCCCCAGCCAACCTCGTCGCGACCCCCGCCCCCGATCAGAGCTTGCAGTTCGCCTGGACCGACCGCTCGCCCGACGAAGCCGGTTTCCTGCTGGAGATCCGCCGCCCCGGCGCGCCGGACTTCGTTCCCGTCGAGGTGACCGACCCCAACGCGACGCACTGCGCGCTGTCACTCCTGCCCGGCGAACAGGGCTCGGCTTTCCGGGTCCGCACCTTGTCTTACGGGCCGCTCTCCCCCGTCGTCGAGCGCACGACCGGAAAGGACTGACTTTTCCGCCGGACAGCGAAAAGCCGCCCGGCGCTGGATGCCGAGCGGCTCTTCTTGGCTCCGGTCCTCGCGAGCTGGCCGCGGATCAGGCCGGGTTCAGCACCTGCGCGAGGAATTCGCCGGTGTAGCTTCCCTCCGTGGCCGCCACCTGCTCAGGCGTGCCCTCGGCGATCACCGTGCCGCCGCCGGAGCCGCCTTCCGGGCCCATGTCCACGATCCAGTCGGACGTCTTGATCACGTCGAGGTTGTGCTCGATCACGATCACCGTGTTGCCCTTGTCCACCAGGCCGTTGATCACGCCGATCAGCTTGCTGATGTCCTCGAAGTGCAGGCCGGTGGTCGGCTCGTCGAGGATGTAAACGGTCTTGCCGGTGGAGCGCTTCTGCAGTTCGCTCGCCAGCTTCACGCGCTGCGCCTCGCCGCCGGACAGGGTCGGGGCGGGCTGGCCCAGCCGGACGTAGCCGAGGCCGACGTCGACGAGGGTCTGCAGGTGCCGGTGGATCGCCTTGATCGGCTCGAAGAACTCGGCCGCCTCCTCGATCGGCATGTCCAGCACGTCGGACACCGTCTTGCCCTTGTAGTGCACCTCGAGCGTTTCCCGGTTGTACCGGGCGCCCTTGCACACCTCGCACGGGACGTAGACGTCCGGCAGGAAGTTCATCTCGATCTTGATCGTGCCGTCGCCCGCGCACGCCTCGCAGCGGCCGCCCTTGACGTTGAACGAGAAGCGGCCCTGCTGGTAGCCGCGGACCTTCGCCTCGGTGGTGGCCGCGAACAGCTTGCGCACGTGGTCCCACACGCCGGTGTAGGTGGCCGGGTTGGACCGCGGCGTGCGGCCGATCGGCGACTGGTCGACGCGCACCAGCTTGTCGACGTGGCCGAGGCCGTTGACCCGGGTGTGGCGGCCCGGGACCTGGCGCGCGCCGTTGAGCTTGTTCGCCAGCACCTGCGCGAGGATGTCGTTCACCAGCGTCGATTTGCCGGACCCGGACACGCCGGTGATCGACACGAGGCAGCCGAGCGGGAACGACACGTCGATGCCGCGCAGGTTGTGCTCGCGCGCGCCGACCACGGTCAGCTGCCGCTTCTTGTCGACCGGCCGCCGGATCGCCGGCACCTCGATCCGCCGCCGCCCGGACAGGTAGGCCCCGGTGATCGATTCCTTGTTCTTGAGGATCTTCTTGTACGGGCCGCTGTGCACGATGTGCCCGCCGTGCTCGCCCGCGCCCGGGCCGATGTCGACCACCCAGTCGCTGGCGCGGATGGTGTCCTCGTCGTGCTCGACCACGATCAGCGTGTTGCCGAGGTTGCGCAGCCGGGTGAGCGTCTCGATCAGCCGGTGGTTGTCGCGCTGGTGCAGGCCGATCGACGGCTCGTCCAGCACGTACAGCACGCCCACCAGGCCGGAGCCGATCTGCGTCGCCAGCCGGATGCGCTGCGCCTCGCCGCCGGACAGGGTGCCGGACGCGCGGTCGAGCGACAGGTAGTTGAGGCCGACGTCGAGCAGGAAGCGCAGCCGCGCCTGGATTTCCTTCAGCACCGCGCCCGCGATCATCGCCTCGCGCGGGCCGAGGACCAGCTCGTCGAGGAACGCCGAAGCCTCCGCGATGGACAGCGCGCAGACCTCGGCGATCGACCGGTCGCCCTGCGTCGCGTGTTCCAGGGTGACCGCGAGGATCTCCGGCTTGAGCCGGGTGCCCTGGCAGGCCGGGCACGGCACCTCGCGCATGTAGCCCTCGTACCGCTCGCGCATGTACTCCGAGTCGGTCTGTTCGAGGCGCCGCTCCAGGAACGGGATGACGCCCTCGAAGGCCGCGTAGTACGAGCGCTGCCTGCCGTACCGGTTGCGGTAGCGGACGTGCACCTGCTCGTCGACGCCGTGCAGCACCGCCTTCTGCACCCGGGCGGGCAGCCGCCGCCACGGCGTGTCCATGCGGAACCCGACCGCCTCCGACAGCGATTCCAGCAGCCGCAGGAAGTAGTCCGCGCTCTGCCCGCCCGCCCAGGGCGCGATGGCTCCCTCGGCGAGCGACAGCTCGTCGTCGGGCACCACCAGCTCCGGGTCGACCTCCTTGCGGATGCCGATGCCGGTGCACTCGGGGCAGGCTCCGTAGGGCGAGTTGAACGAGAACGACCGCGGTTCGAGGTCCTCGATCGCCAGCGGGTGGCCGTTGGGGCAGGCCAGGTTCTCGGAGAAGCCGCGCACGCGGTGCGGGTCGTTCTCGTCCAGGTCGACGAAGTCGAGTTCGACCAGGCCGTCGGCCAGCCGCAGCGCCGTCTCCACCGAGTCGGTGAGCCGCTGCCGCGAGCTGGTCTTGACCGTGAGCCGGTCGATCACCACGCCGATCTGGTGCTTTTCCTGCTTCTTGAGCTTCGGCGGGTCGGTGAGCGGGTGCACCGTGCCGTCGACGACCACGCGCGCGTAGCCCTGCTGCTGCAGGTTCTGGAACAGGTCGAGGTACTCGCCCTTGCGCCCGCGCACGACCGGCGCGAGCACCTGGAACTTGGTGCCCTCGGGCATCTCCAGCACCTGGTCGACGATCTGCTGCGGCGTCTGCTTGCTGATCGCCTCCCCGCATTTCGGGCAGTGCGCCTTGCCCGCGCGGGCGTAGAGCAGCCGCAGGTAGTCGTAGACCTCGGTGATCGTGCCGACGGTCGACCGCGGGTTGCGCGAGGTCGACTTCTGGTCGATCGACACCGCGGGCGAGAGGCCCTCGATGAAGTCGACGTCCGGCTTGTCCATCTGGCCGAGGAACTGCCGCGCGTACGCCGACAGCGACTCCACGTACCGCCGCTGCCCCTCGGCGAAGATCGTGTCGAAGGCCAGGCTCGACTTGCCCGACCCGGACAGGCCGGTGAACACGATCATGCTGTCGCGGGGCAGATCGAGATCCACGCCGCGGAGGTTGTGCTCGCGCGCTCCGCGAACAACGAGGCGATCAGCCACGCCTTCGTTCCTTCCGTCGTTCTGCTCGGTGGCCCGCCGGGAGATCCGGTGCCGGCGGACGTGCCCAGGGTAGGGACGACCACCGACAAAAACCGGACCGCACGTGTTCTGCCTGGGCTTTTCCGCTCTCCGGGGGCCGGGGGAAGCGGCCCGCGGCGGGGTCGCCGGACGCTGTCGGAGGCCCCGCGCGGCAGAGCGGATGCGCGGGCTGGCCCGGTTCCACGATACAGGTCGGCGAAGGCTGCCCGGCCCGGGTGCACGGCCCCCGGGAACCGGCGCGCGGCAGGGCGTTCCGGCGGGTTTTCCGCGGCGCGGGGCGCGCGGCCGATACGTTCGGGGGGTGGCGAGCGACGAAGCCGGAGCAGTGCGGATCTACGCGGCGGGGCGAGGCGGCGGCAACCCGGGACCGGGCGGCTGGTCTGTGTTGCTGGCCTACGGCGAGCATCGGAAAACCCTCACCGGCGGGGCGGCGGACACGACTGCCGAGCGGATGGCGCTGACGGCCGCGATCGAAGCGCTCGAAAGCTTGAAAAGGCCGGTCCGCGTGCACCTCTACAGCGACAGCGAGCATCTGCGCGCCGCGCTGGAGGGCCAGGGTCCGGACGACCTTCTTCCCCGGCTCCGCACGAGCGCCGCCCGCCACCAGGTCACCTGGCGGGCGGCCGAGGACCCGGCGGCCCGCGCCCAGCTCGCCGAACTGGCCGGCCTCGCGACGGCGGCCCGCCCCAGCGGACGGCCGCCCGCGACGCCGGAAGACGACGAATGCCGCCACGGCATGACCAAGGCCTACTGCGCCGACTGCCGCCAGCTCGACACGGGCGTCCTGCCGACCGGCTATCGCACGGCGGGCGGCAGCGCCTACCACAACGACGCGGATTGCTACTGGCTGCGCAGGGGCCAGCAGCGGCAGGAGCGGATGGGCCGCGATACGCACGAGATCGTCCGGATCGCCTGGGCGTCGGTGATCCCGGGCGAACTCGAACCGTGCGAGCACTGCTGCACGACGGAATGGCTGAACCGGCATCGGCGCGGCTGACCCGTCACCCGGACTGCATGACGCACCGGGCCCGGTCGAACCGGCCGGCGGCGAGGTCGTCCTCGCGGATCAGCCAGTACAGGACGCCCACGTCGCCCCAGTTCAGGCCCGCGTCGCCGTCGCTGTCGATCTGCGCGAGCAGGACCCAGCGCAGCGCCTCGTCGGCGAGGTCCGATTCGGACGCTTCCTCCGGCAGGACCGCCGCGGCGACCTCGTCCTCCGGCGGCCCCTGGACCGGCCAGGAACAACCCCCGATCTGGTGATACGGCGCGGCCGACGACTCCCGGAGCAGGTCGTAGAACTGCTCTGACCAGTTGTCCGGATCGGAGAGCGGGAGCCCGTCGCGGGCGAGCGTGCGGCGCAGCACCTCCTGCTGGGAGTTCGGGAAAGTGCCCGTGATCTCCGCGAACACCTCCAGCCGCGGATAAACCTCGACCCCCTCCGGCGCGGCCCGTTCGGCGGTCTCGGCGCCGGCCGGGACGACCACGACCCCGCCAAGCGCGGTCAGATCGACCGGCCCCTCCGCCTCGAACCAGTCGTCGCAGTAGAAGAACAGCAGCGAACCCGACGCGGGCAGCTCGATCCCGCCCGGCACCCGGGGCAGCGCCGCGCAGTCGATCGAGGCGACGAAGTTCATCGGCAGCTCGTCCCGCCACACCGGCCATTCCCCGTCGGCCGGCAGCGCGGGGTTCCCGCCGAGACAGCCGACGCGCGCGCCGTTCCCGGCGGTGGTGAGCCGCACCGCGGGCCGGAACAGGGTTTCCCACGCCTCGGCCACGTCCGGCGGCAGGTTCTCGCGCGCCAGTTTGGCGAGCGGGTCGATCCAAGAGGTCATGGGAAGATCTTGACAGCAGGCACCGACAAAAACGGCCGCGTGGCCGCCGCGCGGGTGATCCGGCTACCGTGGGGCCTCGTGAACATCGCCGACACTTACACCGGGCACGTCGAACCGGGCGGCGACGCCGCCCGCCGGACGCTGGACGGACTCACCATCACCAAGCTCTCCGTTGGCCCGATGGACAACAACGCGTACCTGCTCGTCTGCCGCCAGGAAAACGAAGCCCTCCTGATCGACGCGGCCAACGACCCGGAACGCATCTCCGACCTGATCGGCCACGGCCCCGACCGGCCCGCGCTGCGCACCGTCGTGACGACCCACCAGCACCAGGACCACTGGCAAGCGCTGGGCGCGGTCGCCGGAGCGAACGGCGCGAACACCGCGGCGCACCCGCTGGACGCGGACCCGCTCCCGGTGCCCCCGGACTTCCTGGTCGAACACGGAGACACGCTGAAGGTCGGCGCGGTGACGCTGGAGGTGATCCACCTGCGCGGCCACACGCCCGGGTCGATCGCGCTGCTGTACCGGGATCCTTCCGGCCACCCGCACTTGTTCACCGGCGATTCGCTGTTCCCGGGCGGGGTGGGGAAGACTTCGTCGCCGGAGAACTTCACGTCGCTGCTGAACGACGTGGAGACGCGGATCTTCGGCGAACTGCCGGACGACACGTGGTTCTATCCGGGGCACGGGGACGACTCGACGCTGGGCGAGCAGCGGCCGCATCTGGCGGAGTGGCGCGAACGCGGCTGGTGAGCTGTACCGAGCAGGGGAAGCGCGCGGCGCCGATCTGCTAAAGATCGGCGCGGCGCTCGCCCAGGCAACTGCGAAGCATGGGCTGCGACCACGCGAGTCCACGACGGCGAAAAAGATGCCACTGGTCGAACTCGGGCAACTCGGCCCGAAAGCTGAGCTCAGCATCGAGCACAGTGGAAACGCTTATGCCGCAATGGCCTTAAGCGTCTCGACCACAGTCAGCCTCGTTGAGGCGGAACGGGTGCCGGACCGACTTCGCGCTGCCCTCGGCTCAGCGGGAATCTCGCCTGTCCCCAGTCCGGCCGATCACCGTCGGCGGCGGAACAACCCCCGGCGTTTCGGCGGGGCCAGCATGTCCTCGAGTTCCAGCAGGAAAGCCCTCTCGTCTACCGGCACGCCCTCCCGCCGGGGCACGTACCCGCTCGCCAGCCACTCCCCCAGCAATGCCGTCCGCCCGGTGCCCCTGCCCTCGTTAGCCAGCGTGAAGAAGCGGCAGACGGACGAGCCGGCGGGGAGCACGATCGCCGCGAAATAGGACTCGGCGGGTTCGATCGCGCCCGCGAAGGCGACCAGGAGCAGTTCGTGCCCGGCGATTTCCGTCAGCCGGCCGTGCGGGACGTCCAGCGGGCGGCGATGCTCGGCCGACAGGTAGGCGCCGATGTCCGCCCAGCCTTTCGCCAGGAATTCATTGGGGGTCTGGTTACCTTCCCGCATCCCGGAAAGCAGGAGGGGGCCGTAATCCAGGGCGGCCGTTCCCAGCACGCGGGTCACGAACACGAAATTGTGCGGTTCCTGCGGCACCGACGGGTCGTCGGCGAGCGGGCCCTCCTCCGCGTCGGCGGCTACCTCGGCCGACGAACGGAAGCGGATCTCGTCGCCCTGCTGGACGGTCAACTGGGTCATTTCCCCGGCGCGCCACAGGTAAACGTGCGGCGACAGCACGCGCGAGCCTTCGACGTACAGTTCGGCCGCGCGTGCGGCCACCCCGGTCAGCGTACCGAGCGACCCCTCCGCCTGCGGGAAGAACAGCAAATGCCGGTCCGTGGGAATGGCACACACCAAGCCGTCGGGCGGCACGTCCTTTCCGGTCAGTTTCCGGTACAGCTGGTCGAAAACGAGCACCTGGCTGGCGATGGACCCGGATTCGCCGGCGAGCAGATGAAACGCGCCGCCGTCGGGGACGTGCACGATTTCGTGCCGTTCGACCGGCAGGGCGGCGAGGTTCCGTTCCGCTTGTTCCAGCGGGGTGCCCAGGGAATCGTCGATCGAACGGGTCAGGTACTCCCCGTCCACGTCCGTGCCCGGCGGCACCTCGAACGTCACCACCGCGTACAGGCCGGGCGCGAACTCGGGCCCGGCGGCGCCGGGGGCCAGGAATCCGGCCGGGACGAGCCGGAGCGTCAACTCGCCGTGCACCGCTGTCATCCGCCCTGCTTTCCGTGCGATTCGTCCCGGTCGACCGGGATGATACGGAAAATCCCCAGCCCCGCGACGGGAATTCGGCCGTCGTCGCGCCCGGAGCATTGCCGCATGGCGCGGTACCCGGTACGACACAGCAAAGTCAACTCGGAGTCGGGAGACGGCATGACAGGTCAGGTGTGGTCGCGGCGGACGCTGCTCGGCGGCGCGGCGGGCAGTGCGGCGCTCTTCATCGCCGGCTGCGCGGCGAGTCAGGGCTCCCGGGCCGCCGCCGCACCGGCGCCGGGCGCGCGGGTGATGATCATCCGGCACGGCGAGAAACCCGCCGGATCGAGCGGACCGCAGGGCATCGACGTGAACGGCGACGCCGACTCGCATTCGCTGACCGTCCGCGGCTGGACCCGGGCCGACGCGCTCGTCGAACTGTTCGCCCCCGCGGCCGGCGCGCTCCGCGACGGGCTGGCCCGTCCGACGGCCGTCTACGCCGCGGGCGGGGACGGCGGCGAGGGCACTCGCCCGCGCGAAACCGCCACGCCGCTGGCCGAACGGCTCGGCACGAAGCTGACCACGACCTATGCGAAAGGCAGCGAATCCCAGCTCGCCGCCGAGGTCTCGCGCCGCGCCGAGCCGACGCTGATCAGCTGGCAGCACGAGGAAATCCCGGCACTGGCCGCCGCGTTCGGTGCGACCGCGCCGAAGAAGTGGCCGGACGACCGCTTCGACCTGGTGTGGGTCCTCGCTCCGGCCGGATCCGGCTGGACCCTCGCTCAGGTGCCGCAACTGCTGCTGGCCGGGGACAGCGCCGAGCCGATCCAGTGACGCCAGCCCGCGTGCCCGGCGGCGACCGGGCACGCGGACCCCAACCTCACTGCCGCTCGTAAGGAATCTTCTCCCCCGCCTCCACCGCGAACGGCAGGTGATTCCCCTCCGGCGGCAACGGGCAGGTGGCGAAATCCGTGAACGCGCACGGCAGATTCACCGCCCGGTTGAAGTCCAACGTCACCGTTCCGTCGGCGGCGGCCTCGGCGACCGGCAGGGAACGGTTCGCGGCATACGTGGTCACGCCGCTGGTCGCGTCGGTGAAGAGAATGCTGTACCCGCCAGTCTTCCCGTTGAACGCGGTGAGCGTGTGCTCCGCCCCGTCACGCTCGAAGACAACTCGTCCAGGCGCGGTGTACACATGCGACAGTCCTTCCACCACCGCACCCACCGTCGTCGGACGCGGTTCGTCGAACGGTTCGAAACGACCGGTCAGGACCCACGCCGGGTCGGGGTCGTAGGCGGGGACGCCGTGGAAGTCGCGCAGCACCGGGGCTTTCGGGTCGTGCACGCGGATCAAGTAACCCGACCGGCGGGCGATCTCGATTTCCACCGCGCCCGCGGTCACCCGGGTGCCCGGGCCGCTGTTCACCAGCTCGAAACGGTGGACATCGGTCAGCAAAACACCTTCGTGCCGCAGCTCCCCGCCGTCCGGATCGACGTAGGCGGCCTCCGCGTCCTGCCACCAGCGGCCAGGCAGGCCGGGATAGGTCCGCGGCGAATCCTCGAGCCAGTCGAGAGACACCAGCGCCAGCCAGCCGTACGGATCGGCCAGCGTCTTTTCCCGCTCCGCCTTCCAGTCCTGCCACGCCTGCGCGAACTCCACTGCCATGTCCGGGCCCCTTCCGTTCGTGTGCCGGGCACAACGCCGGGCCCGGCAGGGCATTCCGGGTCCCAGCATGCGAAACGGTAGGGTCGCCCGGGTGGCGGAGCAGACGGAACAAGCGGTGGAGATCTACACCGACGGCGCGTGCAGCGGCAATCCCGGGCCGGGCGGCTGGGGCGCGCTGCTGCGCTACGGCAAGCACGAGCGCGAGCTGTACGGAGCCGAGGACACCGTCACGACCAACAACCGCATGGAGCTGATGGCTCCGATCCGCGCGCTGGAGAGCCTCACCCGTGCGTCCGTGGTGCGGATCTACACCGACAGCACGTACGTTCGCAACGGCATCCTGCAGTGGATGCCGCGCTGGAAGAAGAACGGCTGGCAGACGCAGGCGAAGCAGCCGGTCAAGAACGCCGACCTCTGGCAGCGCCTCGACACCGCCTGCCAGCAGCACGAGGTCGAGTGGCTGTGGGTCAAGGGCCACGCCGGGCTTCCGGAGAACGAGCGCGCGGACAAGCTCGCGGTCAAGGGATCGCAGGAGGCCGCCGCGGCCGGGGTGCGCCGAGCCCGCGGCTGAGGGGAAACCGCGCGCGGGACAAGCGGTACCGGATCGGCAAATCGGGCGTCCAGACGAGCCCACCGACAAGAAAATTCTTCTTGACAAGAAGAACCATCGGAAGGCAAGCTCGGCAGCATCAAAAGCCGAGAGGACCAAGCCATGCCGAAGTTCACGACCATCGCCGAATACGTCGCCGCCCAGCCCGAACCGCTCCGCGAGATCTACGCCGCCCTCCTGCCCGTGCTCGACGACGCGATGCCAGCACCTGCCGCGCTCTACCACGGCGCGCCCACCTGGAAAGCGGGCAAAAACCCGGTCTGCCTCGCGAAGGCGTACGGCTCGTACGTGACGCTCGCGTTCTGGCGCGGTCAGCTGATCAACGGCGGCGGCCTCGAACCGAGCGCCCGCGAGATGGCGCACGTGAAGCTGCGCAGCGCCGGGGATGTCGACGCCCAACAGATCGCCGCCTGGGTGCGGCAGGCTCTCGCACTGGAGACAGAATCAGCGGCGTGACGAAACCCTGCCCCTGCGGACTCCCCGAGCCCTACGCCGACTGCTGCGGCCGGTTCCACCGAGGCGACCAGCACGCCCCGACGGCCGAGCGGCTGATGCGGTCCCGCTACTGCGCCTTCGCCGTCGGGGAGCCCGGTTACCTGCTCGACACCTGGCATCCGGACACCCGCCCGAAGCGGCTGCGGCTCGACCCCGCCCAGAAGTGGACACGGCTGGAGATCCTCGGCCAGACCGGCGGCTCACTGCTGCAGAACGAAGGCACCGTCGAGTTCCGCGCGCACTACCGTCACCGCGGCCACGACGAGTCGCAGCACGAGAACAGCCGCTTCGTCCGCGAGGACGGCCGCTGGTACTACGTCGACGCGCTCTGACCGCCAGGGGAAAATCGGGCGAAAAGACCCCGGCGAGCCCTGTTCCCGGACGCTCCGGGCGGCTACCATCACCGGCAATCGTTAAGGAGCTTTACTAACAATCGCCGCCGCCAGGAGCCCGAGGAGGACCGCTCGTGACCCCACGCCGGCCAAGAATGCCCGGACGGCTGTTAGCAGTCGCCGCCCTGACCGCCGCGCTGATCCCCGGAGTCGCCGGGGCCGCTTCGGCCGGGCCGGAACCCGGCCAGGCCGCCATTCCCGGCTATCTGATCCAGTCCTCGGCCAAGGTGGCCGATGACGCCTCGGTGTCGAAGCCCGGCTTCGACGCGAAGGGCTGGTACCCGGTCGGCTCGCAGTCGACGGTGTACGCCGGGCTGCTCGCCAACGGCCGCTACTCCGACCCGTTCTACTCCACGAACATGAAGAACGTGCCGACCGCGGACTTCAAGGTCCCGTGGTGGTACCGGGCCGACATCAAGGTCGCCGACCCGTCCCAGCGCACCTACCTCGACGTCAGCGGCGTGCTGTCCAAGGCCGACGTCTGGGTCAACGGCACCCGGGTCGCCACCAAGGACGAGGTCAACGGCCCCTACACCCGGCACGACCTCGACGTGACCAAGCAGGTGCACGAGGGCGTCAACAGCGTCGCGTTCAAGGTCTACCCGAACGACCCGAACAACGACCTGTCGATGGGCTGGATCGACTGGGCGCAGACCCCGCCGGACCAGAACATGGGGCTCGCGCGCGAGATCGTCGTGCGGCACAGCGGGCCGGTCGCGCTCCGCGGCGCGCACGTGGTCACGAAGCTGAACGTGCCCGCGCTCGACCACGCCGACCTCACCGCTAAGGCCGACGTCCGCAACGACTCCGACGCGCCGGTGCGCGCCACGGTGTCCGGCACCGTCGCGGGCAAGCCGGTGAGCCAGGACGTTCCCCTCGCCGCGCACGAAAAGAAGACGGTCGCCTTCCCGGTGATCGGCGTCGACAAGCCGCAGGTGTGGTGGCCCGCCGGCATGGGCGGGCAGCCGATGCAGCAGCTGGACCTCACCGCGAGCGTCAGCGGGACCACGTCCGACGCGAGCCACTCCAGCTTCGGCATCCGCGACGTCAAGGCCCCGCTCAACTCCAGCGGCGGGCGGCAGTACGTCGTCAACGGCAAGCCGCTGATGATCAAGGGCGGCGGCTGGTCCCCCGACCTGCTGCTGCGCTGGGACGCGGGCCGGGCGGCGGACAAGCTCGCCTACGTCAAGAACCTCGGCCTCAACACCGTCCGGCTCGAGGGCCACATCGAACCCGACGCGTTCTTCGACCTCGCGGACCGGATGGGCGTGCTGACCATGCCCGGCTGGGAATGCTGCGACAAGTGGGAAGGCCAGGTCAACGGCGACGAGAAGGGCGAGCCGTGGACCGAGGCGGACTACCCGGTCGCCAAGGCGTCGATGACCGCCGAGGCCGAGCGGCTGCGCGACCACCCGAGCGTGCTGTCCTTCCACATCGGCAGCGACTTCGCGCCCGACGCGCGGATCGAAAAGGGCTACCTGGACGCGTTGTCCGCGGCGGACTGGCCCGCCGCGGTGATCTCCGCGGCCTCGGCCAAGGCGTCGCCGAAGCTCGGCCCGTCCGGGATGAAGATGAACGGCCCGTACGACTACGTCCCGCCGAACTACTGGTACGACAAGGCGCACAAGGACGCGGGCGGCGCGTGGAACTTCAACTCCGAGACCAGCGCCGGGCCGGACATCCCGACGATGGACACGCTCAAGCGGATGATGACGCCCGCCGAGCTGGAAACGCTCTGGAAGAACCCGGCCGCGCCGCAGTACCACCGCTCCGAGTCGGAGACCTTCGCCAACCTGAAGCTCTTCGGCGACGCGCTGGCCGGCCGCTACGGCAAGCCGGCCAGCCTGGACGATTTCGTCCGCAAGGCGCAGCTGGCGCAGTACGAGAACGTCCGCGCGGAGTTCGAATCGCACTCCCGCAACTTCACCGATTCGAAGGACCCCTCGACCGGGCTCATCTACTGGATGCTCAACAGCGGCTGGACGTCGCTGCACTGGCAGCTGTTCGACGCCTACCTCGACCAGAACGGCTCCTACTTCGGCGCCAAGAAGGCGAACGAGCCGCTGCACATCCAGTACTCCTACGACACCAAGTCGGCTGAGGTGGTCAACTCCACCACGAAGAAGGCGTCCGGGCTGACCGCCAGCGTCGAGCTGTACAACACCGACGGCACGAAGAAGTTCTCGAAGACCAAGACGGACCTGTCGGTCAACGGCGGCGGCGCGCACGCGAAGGCGCTCGACATCGGTTCGGTGAGCGGGCTTTCGTCCACTTACCTGGCGAAGCTGGTGCTCACGGACTCGGCGGGCAAGGAGGTCAGCCGGAACGTGTACTGGCTGTCCACCAAGGACGACAAGCTCAACTGGAGCAAGTCGGACTGGTACTACACGCCGACGTCGTCGTACGCCGACCTGTCCGGGCTGTCGAAGCTGGGCGCGGCGAAGGTGGGCGCCACGGCGACTTCCGCACCGGGTCCGGACGGCACCACGGTCACCACGGTGAAGCTCACCAACACCTCGTCGGGCAAGACCCCGGCGTTCATGGTGGACACGCACATGGTGGACAGCACGGGCACGCCGGTGCTGCCGGTGTCCTGGTCGGACAACCAGGTCAGCCTGTGGCCGGGCGAATCGGTGACGCTCACCGCCACCTACCGCACGGCCGACCTGCACGGTTCGGCTCCGTCGGTGCGGGTCGCGGGCTGGAACACCGGCACGCAAACCGTCCGCGGCTGAGCAGGTGGGACTAGCGGGTCCGGCCCGCTAGTCCCACAACCGCCGCTGCTCCGCGTCCGGATCGGACACCGTCGTGCTGACGTCGTCGAACACCCGCGTCACCCGGCCCTGCGGCTCATACGCCGCCCACCCCGGATCGCCGGTCGCCACGAACCGGACCCACGTTGCGAACATCTCCTTCGCCATCGCCCGCAGCCGCTCCGGATCGGGGCGGGCGATGGCGAACAGGAATCGCCAGTTCGGGTTGTGGACGTCGTCGAACACGAACGGCAGGTCCACCCCGTGCGCCGCGCCGAGGCCCTTCCCGCGCGGCGCGATCCGCCAGTCCAGCCGGTACATCCAGGCCGTGCCGCCCGCCGCGTGCTGGGATTCGGCGAGCCGGATCGACGGCAGCCACCAGTCCCCCGCCGTCCGGACGCGGTTCGCCAGCTGGTCTTCCGGCCAATCCGGCAGCAGCTCCCGGTACGCCTCGGTCATCCGCGCGATGACGTCCGGTTCGAGCATCGTCGAGCCGGTGCCGAGCAGTTTCGCGCCGCCGGTTTGCAGCCAGGAGAACAGATCCTGCTCGTCCGCCGTCGTGCCGGTGAGGATCCGGATCTCCCTCGCCGCGCCGTCCGCGACCGCTTCACCGGGCCGCCGCGGCAGAAGCTCCCCGCCGACCACGACCCGGTACGGCACCATGGTGCCGAGCTGAGCGGTCACCCGTTGCTGCGCGGTCAAAATCTCCGTGACCGGCAGTGCGGACAGATCGGCGCCTTCCAGCTCCTCCAGCACCGCCTCGCCGACGTCCTCCGCCTCGGCCGGAGTGTGCACGACGGAACCGACGCCGGTGCCGCTCTGCACGATCGCCTGGCTGAACAGCCCGCGCGCCCCCGGAACCGCCAGCAAGGTTCCGACCGTCCGGCCGCCGTTGGACTGCCCGGCGAGCGTGACGCGCCGCGGGTCGCCACCGAAAGCGGCCACGTTGTCGCGGACCCATTCCAGCGCCAGCACTTGGTCTCGCAGCGAGAGATTCCCCTCGGAAACCCCGGGCAACCGGAGCAAGCCGAGCACTCCGAGCCGGTACCCGACGGTCACGACGACCACGCCGTGGCGGGCGTACGCGGAGGCGTCGAACTGATGCGGCGCACCGATCACTCCGCCGCCACCGTGGATCCACACCAGCACCGGGTACAAGCCGGGCGCTTCGGGCGCGTACACGTTGACATACAGGCAGTCCTCGTCGCCGACGAAGCGCTTCCCGGTCACGTCGGGCTGCGGGGATTTGCCGGCGAACTCCGTCGCGTCGCGCACCCCGGTCCAGGACGCCACTGGCACCGGCGGCCGGAACCGCAGCTCCCCCACCGGCGGTTCCGCGAACGGCACCCCCAGGAAAACCCCCGCGCCGTCCCGAACCTCGCCGCGGACCGCACCGGCCCGCGTCTCCACCGTCGTCACGAACGGCAGCCTAACGGCGGCCCCCGCGCGTGCTCCGGGGCCGCGGGTGATGATTGTCCGGTGGAAATCGCAGCGGAATTGGTGGCGCTGGTCCTGACGGTGCTCCTGGTGACCGTCGTCGCGCGCCGGATGGACTGGTCCGCGCCGCTGTGCCTGGTCGCGGTCGGCGTCGCGGTCTCGTTCGTCCCTGGGGTGCCGCAGTACGAACTGGACCCGGAGATCGTCCTCATCGGACTGCTGCCGCCGTTGCTGTACTCGGCGTCGATCCAGACGTCGCTGATCGCGTTCCGCAAGCTGCGCGGGCCGATCGCGCTGCTGTCGGTCGGGCTGGTGGTGTTCACCGCCTTCGGCGTCGGGCTGGTCGCCTGGCTGGTCGTGCCGGGATTGCCGCTGGCGGCCGGGATCGCGCTGGGCGCGGTCGTCGCGCCGCCGGACGCGGTGGCGGCCAGCGTGGTCGCGCGGCGGGTCGGGATGCCGCGCAAGCTGGTCCGGCTGCTGGAGGGGGAAAGCCTCTTCAACGACGCCGCCGCGCTCGTCGCCCTGCGGACCGCGATCGCGGCGATCGCCGGAGCGGTCAGCCTGTGGCAGGTCGGTCTCGACTTCCTGCTCGCGGCCGTCGGCGGGATCGTCGTGGGTTTCGTCGTCGGGCTGATCGTGACGTACGTGCGCGCGAAGCTGGAAGACACGATCACCGACACCGCTCTGTCGTTCGCGGTCCCCTTCGCGGCGTACCTGCTCGCCGAAGCGGTGCACGGCTCCGGCGTGCTGGCGGTGGTCGTCACCGGGCTGATCCAGGGACACCAGACGCCGCGGATCCAGTCCGGGCCGTCCCGGCTGGCCAGCAGGCTCAACTGGGAGACCGTCCAGTTCCTGCTGGAGAACATGGTCTTCCTGCTGATCGGCCTGCAGGTGCGGGGAATCCTGCACGAAGTCGGCAAGAGCGGGCTGTCGCTGTGGCAGCTCGTCGGGATCTGCGCCGCGGTGCTCGCCGCGACGATCCTCACCCGGATGCTCTGGATGGTCGGGATCGGCGTGGTGAAACGCCTCCTGAACACCCTGGGCCTGGAACGCGGCAAGGTGTGGCCGTGGCGTTATTCGGCGGTGATCGCCTGGGCCGGGATGCGCGGCGTGGTCACCCTCGCCGCGGCGTTCGTGCTGCCCGCGGACACGCCGCAGCGCGCGGTGCTCGTGCTGGCCGCGGTCGTCGTGGTGGCCGGGACGCTCGTGGTGCAGGGCACTACGCTGCCGCCGCTGATCCGTCGGTTGCGGCTGCCCCGGCCGGACCCGGCGGAGGACGCGCTGCAGGAAGCCGCCGTGCTGCACGACATGACCCGGGCCGCGCTCTCGAAACTCGAAGAACTGCGCCGTCCGGAAGATCCGCCCGAGGTGATCGAGCGGCTGCGCGACCGGCTGCACGGCCGGTCCAACGCCGCGTGGGAACAGCTCGGCCGGCAAAGCACGCTCGCCGAAACCCCCAGCGACGCCTACCGTCGGCTGCGCGTGCAACTGCTGGAAGCCGAACGCGAAGTGTTCTTGAAGGCGCGCGACCGCGGCACCGCCGACGACGCCGTGCTGCGGCGGGTGCTGGCCCGGCTCGACATCGAAGAATCCATGCTCGACCGTGACGAGGAGGAACCCCCGGTGGCCGAACGCGAACTCAGCACCCCCGCCGCCACGGCCGGGTCGTGCAAGCACCTCAACCACGAATGGCCGGACAAGGAGCCCAGCTCCCGGGACTCCTGCGCCGAATGCGTCGAAGCCGGGATGACGTGGGTGCACCTGCGGATGTGCCTCAAATGCGGGCACGTCGCCTGCTGCGATTCGTCGCCGGGCAAGCACGCCACGCAGCACTTCCACGAAACGCTGCACCCGGTGATGCGCAGCTTCGAGCCGGGCGAGACGTGGCGATGGTGCTTCGTGGACAAACAGCTTGGCTGAACCGGTTAGGGTCGGGGCATGAGCACGCCCGAACAGGAAGTCGAGTACCGCCAGCACCGTTTCAGCCCGCCCTCGGGCGCCACCGAGATTTTCTTGGTGCGCCACGGGGAATCGATGCCGCAACGGCTCAGCGAGCCGTTCGATCTCGTCGACGGCCAAGCCGACCCGGACCTCGCGCCGGAAGGCCGCGACCACGCCGTGCGCGTAGGCGAACGGCTGGCGTCCGAACGCATCGAAGCGCTGTACGTGACCACCTTGCGGCGCACCGCACAGACCGCGGCGCCGCTGGCGGAGAAGCTCGGCCTCACCCCGGCCGTCGAGCCGGATCTGCGCGAGATCCACCTCGGCGAATGGGAAAACGGGCTATTCCGCAAGCACACCGCGGAAGGGCATCCGCTCGCGCAGAAGCTGTGGGAGCAGCAGCGATGGGACGTTCTGCCCGGCGCGGAATCCGACGAAGCGTTCGGCCTCCGGATCCGGGCCGCGCTCACGCGCATCGCCGCCGCGCACCCGGACCAGCGAGTCGCGGTGTTCACCCACGGCGGCGTGATCGGCGAGGTCTTCGCGCAGGCGAGCCGCGCACTGGAGCGGTTCGCGTTCCTGGGCGCGGACAACGGATCGATCTCGCATCTCGTCGTGCACGGCGAGAACTGGCTGATCCGCGGCTTCAACGACCGCTCTCACCTGGCGGCCCCGCTCGGCTGAGCCCGCTCGTCGCGGCGGAGGAATCCCGCCGCGACGAGCTGCACCGTCACCAGCACCGCGATCGCCTCCGCGGCCAGCAGCCCAAGCAGCACCAGTATTTGCGTCGTCCCGGCCTGCAGCGGGCTCGCGCCGCCGAGCAGGACGCCGACGTACGCGCCCGGCAACGTCACCAGCCCGACCGTCCGGGTCTGATCGAGCGCCGGGATCAGCGCGTGTCCCGCCGACGGACGGCAGATCTCCAGCGCGGCGTGCCGCGGCAGAAATCCCAGCGCGAGCGCGGCTTCGTACTCGCCATGGCGTTGCTTGAGCTCGTCGAGGGCACGACGGGCCGCCTGCGAGGTCGCGGTCATCGAACCGCCGATCACGATCCCCGCAACTGGCACAACGGAGATCGGCTTCGCCGGGACGACCCCGGAACCCAGCACCAGCCCCAGCACCGGAATCACGCCGGACGCCAGCGACAGCGCGACCCACCCGATCCGCCGCGGCGCCCCGATCCGGCTGGCGGAGGTCGCGGCGGCGACGGAAAACATCGCGACCACGAACAGGCCGGTCAGCCAGCCCGAACGCAGGACGGCCGTGATGACCAGCGAGACGAGCGCGAGCTGCGCGACCGCGCGGACGGCCGCGACGAGCACCGCCCGGCCCTGCCCGAGCTGCCCGAACCGGACGACGGCCGCGCCCGCGAGCGCCAGCACCGCGAGCACGGCGATCAGCGCTGGCCCGACTCCGATCGCACCGTTCACGGCGGTGATCCTGCCGCAGGCCAGGCTGCCGCGCCCCCTCGCCGTGCACTCGCCACCGTGGCGCAGCACGCGAGTGCGCGGCCGACAGGGCAGGGGGTTTCTCTGCCGACGCGCCCGGCCGGTGGGGCTGAGGTCCGTCAGGGGCAACAACCCGGCTGCCCAGCACACCAGCCGGAGTGCCGCGCAGCCGCATCAGAGCGCGGCGCGGAGGCGGCGGAAGCGGCAGCGCGGAGACGGCGGCGCCCCTAGCCGCGCACCCGCCACCGTGGCGCGCTCCAGCACGCGAGTGCACGACCAACAGGGCAGGGGGTTTCTCTGCCGACGCGCCCGACCGGTGAGGCTGAGGTCCGTCAGGGGCCACCCGGCTGCCCAGCACTCCAGCCGCAGTGCCGCGCAGCCGCATCAGAGCGCGGCGCGGAAGCGGCGGCGCCCCTAGCCGCGCACCCGCCACCGTGGCGGGCTCCAGCACGCGAGTGCACGGGTTCTTCTCCGCCGACGCACCCGCCCGGTGGGCTGAGCTCCGTGAGGGGAACCTCGCGGACTTCTGCGAAGCGAAGCCCGCGAGCGCGGGAGTCAGGCGCTGCAGCTGAGCTGCCGCCCCTCCCCCGCCACCGATTTCTCGGCGACCACGTGCCCGTCCACCCGGATCCGGCACAGCAGGTCCCCGGTGCTCTGCGCGACCAGGCTGCTGAACACCGGCTGCTCGGAGGGAGCCTTGCGCTGCACCGTCACCGACCAGGGCAGCCGCACCTCGGCCTGCTGCTCGAGGTCGCCGCCGGTCGCGACGTAGGTGAGGTTGCGCGCGACGTCCCCGCCGGTCAGTTCGTAGACGACCGTGCGGGTCACCTCGCGCGCGCTCGCCGGTTCGACGGTCACCGAGGACACCGGCGGCCCTGACGGCACCGACGCGGCCGGAGCGGGCCGGCCCGGAGTCGCTTTCGGCATGACGTACCACGCGACAGTGACCGCGACGGCGATGACGCCGACCACGACCACCGCGCTTCCGAGCGGCCGCAGCCTGCCCGTATCCCCCCGAACCGCCGTGGGCCGGGTCGCGCCAGGAACACCCATGGAGAGGACTTCTCTTCTCGAGCGCACTTCCCGCGAGTGCGACGTCTGGTTCTTCGCCAGACCGTTACGCGGCGTTAGCCAACCTGAGAAAATTGGCTTCATTTCACCCTTACGGGGGTAGCCGGGGCTCGCACGTGAGCGCGATCACCACGCACGATGCAGATAACGCTCGCGCACTCCCCCGCTAGCCCTGGGTGATCAGTCGACGAGCCCGGCCTCGGCCAGCATCCGCAGCACGCGCTGGCCGGCGGGCGGGCAGGCGGCGGCGTCCGCGGCGCGCAGCCAGGCGGCCTCGGCGATCTCGGCCGACGGCTCCGGTTCGCCGGTGTGGTCGGCGGTGTAGCAGGTCATCCGGACGCGGCGGCCGTCGGCGAATCCGTCGGCCTGCTCGTCGAGCAGCGCGAAGAACCGGAAGCTCAGCGGGTCGAGCGTGACGCCCAGTTCCTCGCGGATCTCCCGGCACAGGCCCTCGACGTCGCCCTCGCCGGGTTCGCGCTTGCCGCCGGGGAGATAGAACTTTTCCTTGCCGGTGGTGCGGACGGACAGCAGCCGCCGGTCCCGCACGTGGACCCAGGCCAGGGCGTCGATCGGGGTCATGGCCGCCATTTTGTCGTACCCGCGGGGCATGATCGCGGGGTGTACTCGGAAAGCCCGCCGCCGGACTCGCTGCGGCGCCTCGTGCGCTGCCGCTGGGAGTCGGCCGAGCCCGGCCCGAAGCGGATCGTCCCGGACGGCTGCGTGGATCTCGTCGCCGACGCCGGCCAGGTCTTCGTGGCCGGGCCGGACACGAAGGCGTGGACGTCGGTCTTCCCGCCCGGCGCCCGGGTGCGCGGCCTGCGCTTCCGGCCGGGAGCGGCAGCCGCGCTGCTCGGCGTGGGCGCGGACGAACTGCGCGACAGCCGGGTCCCGCTGGCGGACCTGGGGAACCGCCGCGGCGCGAGCCTCGCCGACGAAATCCTCAGCGGCCGCGATCTCGGCGACGCGATGGCCGGCCTCGTGGCGGAACGGGCGGCGGTCGCGGATCCGGTCGTGGACCCCGTGGTGGAGCGGATGCTGGCGCGGCTCGCCGCCGAGGCCGCTTGGGCCGCGCACGATCGACCGGCGCACCCAGGTACCGCGGGACTTCCAGCGGACCTGCGCGCTCGACCCGCACCGCATCGGGCACAATCCGCGCGGCATCCAGCGGGAACCGGCCGGAGCGAACGGCAGGCGCGCCGGTTGTTCACCCTCGCGGTCGGCTACGGACCGGCCACCTACCGGCGAATCCTGCGCCTCCAGCGAGCCATCGCCCTGGCGCCCACCGCCGCGACCCTCGCCGAACTGGCCGTCGCGGCGGGGTATGCCGATCAGCCGCACCTCACCCGCGAATGCCGGGCTCTCACCGGCCTCACCCCGGGCGCTTACTTCGCCCGATGACTCACTCGGCCGCCGAATCCTGTTGCCGCGCAAGGAAATGCGCGGTCTCCACCGTCGCCGGATACAACGCCCGGTAGTGCGCGTAGAACTCGTCGTACCGATCCGCCCGCGCCGGGTCCGGCTGGATCACCTCGGCCACTGGGTTCCACGCGTCGATGTCCGGCTCCAGCCCGATCGCCACCGCCGCCAGATACGCGTCGCCGAAGCACGCGCCCACCGTTTCCGTCGGAAGATGCTGCGGCGTCCGGGTCACGTCGCTGACGATCCCGGTCCACACCCGCCCCTGCGTGCCGCCGCCGACCGCGACCAGCCGGCGCGCGGGCGAGCCCATCGCGGAGAGGTTGTGCCGCACGCCGTAAGCCGTGCCCTCCAGCGCCGCGCGGTACAGCTCGGCCCGGCCGTGCGAGGTGGTCAGCCCGGCGATCACCCCGCGCGCCAGCGGGTCCGGCACCGGAGTCCGTTCGCCCGCGAAGTACGGCAGCATCAGCAATCCGCGGCTTCCGGCCGGAACCGCCCCGGCCGAAGAGACCAGTTCGGCGAAATCACCGTCGAAGAGCTCCCGCAGCCAGTCGGTGATCGCGCCGGACGTCGCCATTCCCGCGGCCAGCGAATAACTGCCCGGGAAAACCCCGCGCGTCGCCCACAAACCGGGCACCGGCCGGGCCTCGGCGGCGGCCTGGACGAGGAACATCGTGGTGCCGTACATGACCATCGTGTCGCCGGGGTCGCGCACGCCCGCGCTGGTCGCTTCGGCCCACGCGTCGATCGTGCCGCAGGTGACCGGCAGTCCGGCCGGCAATCCGGTCTCGGCGGCGGCCTGAGCGGTGACCGTGCCAGCGACCTCGGTCGGCCAGGCGAGCCGCGGCAGATCGATCCCCGGCGCGACGAGCGCGGCCCAGTCCTGCGCCCACTCGCCCGCGCGGAGGTCGTACATCGGGTCGCACTGGCTGGCCGAATGGTGGTCGAGCACGTATTCGCCGGTCAGCCGCCGCACGAGGTAGGAGCTCGCCATCAGGAACTGCCGGGCCCGCCCGGCGACCTCCGGCTCGTGCCGGTACAGCCACCGCCACTTCGGACCGACCGCCTGGCTCGACAGCGCGCTGCCGCAGCGCTCCACAATGGACTCTTCGCCGAGTTCGGCGGTCAGCTCGGCGATTTCCGCGCCGGCCCGGGTGTCGACGCCGTACAGGATCGCCGGGCGCAGCGGGCGGCCGTCGGCGTCGGCGGGCAGCAGAACCGGGCCGATGCCGCTCACCGCGAGCCCGGCCGGTTTCTCGCCGCCGGCCAGCAAATCGCGCACCAGCTGGGTGAACCCGGCCCACCACACGGTTTCGGCGTCGTGCTCGAACCAGCCAGGCCGCGGGCGGGAGGTGCTGTGCGGGCGGGCGGCGCGCGCCAGTACAGTGCCGTCCGCACCTACGAGGACGCCTTTCGAACTGGACGTGCCGATGTCGATGCCGAGCAACGGGCCCGGTCGCATCCCAGCACCCCCGGCAATCGGACGGTAAACGATTACCGGGACGGTATTCTGCGGTCACCGGAGTGTCAAGGAAGCCAGGACGAGGAGGCACGGTGGCCACGATCAGCGACGTCGCCGCCAGGGCGGGCGTCTCGACCGCCACGGTGTCGCGGACCCTGAACGGCAAGTCCACCGTGGATCCCGAGCTGGCCGCCCGCGTGCTCGAGGCCGCCGAGGAGCTCGGCTATCACCCGAACGGACTGGCCCGGAACCTGCGCCGCCAGGAAACCGCGGTGCTCGCGCTGATCATCTCCGACGTCGAGAACCCGTTCTTCACCTCGATCGCGCGCGGGGTCGAGGATCTCGCGCAGGTGTCGGGGTATTCGGTCGTGCTCTGCAATTCCGACGAGAACGAGGACAAGGAACGCCGGTACCTCGACGTCGCGCTGCAGGAACGCGTCGCGGGCGTGCTGCTGTCCCCCACCGGGCCGGCCACGAACGTCACGCGCCTGCGCCGGCTCGGCACGCCGGTGGTCGCGGTCGACCGGCCGCTGCCCGGCACCGACGGCGACCAGGTGCTCGTCGACACCCGCCGCGCCGCCCGGCAGGCGGCCCGGCACCTCGTCGCGAACGGCTACCGGCGGGTGGCGTGCCTGACCGGTCCGTCCGGCGTGCGTACCGCCGACGACCGGCTGTCCGGCTACTTCGACGCGGTCGGCGAGGAGAACGCGGTCTTCCGCCGCGCCGAGTACCGCGCGGAAGGCGCGCGCCGCGCCGCCGGGGACCTGCTGGACCAGCCGGAGCCGCCGGACGCGCTGCTGATCGCCAACAGCACGATGGCGATCGGGGTCCTGGAGGCGCTCGCGGAGCGGAACCTGCGGTCCGGGCGCGACATCGGCATCGTCTCGTTCGACGACGCGCCGTGGACGACGTTGATCGATCCGCCGCTGACCGTCGTGGCGCAGCCCGCGTACGAAATCGGCCGGGTCGCCGCGCAACTGCTGCTCGCCCGCATCGCCGACAGCACCCGCGAACCGGTCACCAAGACCTTGGACGCGCAGCTGATCGAACGGCAGAGCTCGCACCGCTGACCGACCGTTCAGCAGCAGCGTCCCGGGCAAACTCGCGCGGTGAACGCGTCCGCGGTGGCAGGCGAACGGCGAGGGAAACGACGTGGGGGGGGGGGGGGGGGGGGGGGGGGGGGGGGGAAAGGGGAGGCCACCCCCCCCCCCCCCCCCCCCCCCCCCTAGAAGAAGAGAGAAAGGGAGACCAACAAGGAGGGGAAAAAAACAG
>NZ_JBVJOE010000017.1:0-73769 GCF_055583325.1 Amycolatopsis sp. NPDC104775 | reverse complement strand
GAGATCACGATCGGCCGGGCCGCAAAGGGGCACGGTTTCCGGAAAAAGATCCTGGTTCGACCCGCGGGGGTTGGGGGGTGGACCGAGGCGTGGGGTTCAGACCTCCCGGGAGGTCTGAACCTCACCGGCGCGCCCGCGCCGAAGCGCGGGCCTCCCCACTCTGTCCGTACCCCGAGGGGCGCCTGAGAGTTTCACCCGCGTGGATACGCGGGCTTGCACCGTCGGCGGCACCGGCTGGTGGTCTCCTGCCGATGCGCTTTCCAGAGGCGTCTCGTCCGCGCGGTCCAGGGTGCCTGAGAGGTTCCGGGGAGGACTTGCTCCTTCGGCGCCGGTCCGGGGATGCCGGTCCGGTCTCTCCCGCGCGGGTTCGTCGATCGCGCGCCCAGTCTAGCGCGGAGGAAGATCAGCCGGTGCGGCGGGCGTTGCGGCGCTGCGTCAGCTCGTCCGGCACGACGGCCTCGACCAGCCCGCCGTCGGCGCGTTCGGCCGGGAACTCGTGGATCGTGCCGCTGATCTCCTGCATCGCGCCGCTGACCGCGATGCCGAACACGCCCTGCCCGCCCTGGAGCAGATCCACGATCTCCTCCGGCGAGGTGCATTCGTACACCGTGGTGCCGTCGGAGAACAGCGTGACCTTCGCCAGGTCCCGCACCCCGCGCACGCGCAGGTGGTCCACCGCGACGCGGATGTTCTGCAGCGAGACCCCGGTGTCCAGCAGGCGCTTCACGACCTTGAGGACCAGGATGTCCTTGAACGAGTAGAGCCGCTGCGACCCCGAACCGTGCGCCGTCCGGATGCTGGGCGCGACCAGCTTCGTGCGCGCCCAGTAGTCCAGCTGGCGGTAGGTGATCCCGGCGATCTGGCAGGCCGCGGGACCGCGGTAGCCGACCAGCTCGTCGGGCAGCGAGGCGTCGGGGAACAGCTCGCCCTGCTCGCCGTCGGCGACAGGTCCGGCGGGTATCTCCGGACGACTAGCCTCGACCACCGCAAGCCTCCCCTCGCCCGGCCTCGCGGCGGGGCGTTCGACAGGCCGGTCGAGCCCAGGATCGGGATCGGCCGGGGAAAACTGCCACGAGCGCGCCGGGTCGGCGAATCACATCGTGGCGATTTACCGCCTTTGACGGTAAGGCTGCGCCGCGAGCCGGTCAACGCGACGCGCGGCGGACCTCGATCCCGTGTCGAGGCTTTGGCCCGTTCGCCGTACGGGATTGACGATTTTTACTCAGCCGAGTAACTTATTACTCATGCAAGTAAACGTCGACACGCAAGCCGAACTCGGCCTCAGCGTCACCGAGGCCACCACCCGGGCGCAGATCATCGGCGCGACCATCGCCACGATCGCCGACCACGGGTACGCGCGCACCACCTTCGCGCGCATCAAGGAACGGGCCGGGCTCAGCAGCACCCGGCTGATCTCGTACCACTTCACCAACAAGGCCGGCCTCATGCAGGCGGTGCTGAGCACGGTGTCCGAGACCAAATCGGAATACCTGCGCAAGCGCAGCGAGGGCGTCGACCCGGCGGACCGGCCGGGGAACCTGCGCGCGTACATCGAGACGTCTGTCGCTTTCCTGCGCGATTACCCGCAATGCGAGCGGGTTCTGGTCGAGATGGCCGCGCACGCCGACGACCGCGACGGCTGGGCGATGACCGGCGTCATGGTCGGGCAGCTGCGCACCGGCGCGCTGCAGCGGCAGCTCGAACAGGGCCGTAAAGAAGGAGCGTTCGGCGACATCTCGCCGGAGATCGTGGCGCTGTCGATCGCGCAGGCCATCGACGGCGTCGCGGCCGCGTACGCCGCCGACCCGGGAGTGGACCTGGACCGCTACGGCCGGGAGCTGGCCGACCTGTTCGCCCGCGCCACCGCGCGGTGAGGGCGCTCCCCGGCGGGGAAACCGCTGGGGATCAGGTGTCGGCGCCGCGGAAGTCTTCCGGGGACACGGAGTCGAGGAACTCGCGGAACTTCTCGACCTCGTCCTCCTGCTCGTCCGGGATGATCAGCCCGGCTTCCTCGAGCACCGCGTCGACCGCGTGGATCGGGACCCCGATCCGCAGCGCCAGCGCGACCGAATCGCTCGGCCGGGCCGAGACCCGGATGTCGCCGTCGAAGACCAGCTCGGCGAAGAACGTGCCTTCCTTGAGGTCGGTGATCACGACCTGCTCGAGCTCGCGCCCGAGTGCGCCGATGACCTCTTTGAGCAGGTCGTGGGTCAGCGGCCGGGCGGGCCGGACGCCTTGCTGTTCCAGGGCGATCGCGGTGGCTTCGACCGAGCCGATCCAGATCGGCAGGTACCGCTCGCCCTCGGTCTCCCGCAGCAACAAGATCGGCTGATTGGCAGGCAGTTCGACCCGCACGCCGACGACGCGCATCTCGCTCATCGGGCTTCGCCTCCCTCTCGTGCACACGGGCCGCAGCGCTCGCGACGGCTGACGACCGTTGTCTCCGACGCTACCCGTCATCCGGGCGCTGTGCTCGCTCGCAGCGGACTTTCTCGGTTCGTGGTGGTGCGAACCGTCTCTCACGGTACGGCATCGCGCCGCTGAGGTTCAGTCATTGACAAGTAACGGAAAACGCGCCTCGGGCCCGCGGGGTCAGTCGCCGGCGACGCCGCGGATGCCTGCCTTGACGAGCAGGGTGTGCAGCGTGACCGACAACGCGGCCAGCTCGCGCACCACCTCGTCCGCGCGCGCCTTCGCGTCCGCGTCACGATGCCGGTACGCCGGGGTCACGATCTGCTCCAGCAGCCCGACCTCGCGGTCGGCCGCGGCGCGGAACGCGCGCAGATGCCGGGGTTCGAGGCCGAACTCGGTCATCGCCTTGACGGTGCGCGCGATCAGCACCGATTCCGGGCCGAAAAAACCCGCCGCGCCAGGGCGCAGCAGGCCGTACTGGCACAGCTCGGCCAGCGTCGCGTCGTCGATGCCCGCTTGCTCCAGCAGGTCTTCCTGGGTGAGCCGGGTGTCCGGCCCGGTCTCGAAGTCCGCCGCCGCGGGCAGTCCCGCCGGATCGCTCCCGTCGCCGAGCGGCACGAGCCGCCGCGGCAGCTGGGGAGCCGACGGGACCGGCACGGGCGGTTGCGCGCCCGCGTCGGCCGCGTCGAGCTGCTCCTTGATGACCTTCAGCGGGAGGTAGTGGTCGCGCTGCGCGGACAGCACGTACCGCAGGCGTTCCACGTCCGCCGGCGAGAACTGCCGGTACCCCGAGGGCGTGCGGCCCGGGCGGACCAGGCCTTCCGCCTCCAGGAAACGGATCTTGGAAATCGTGACATCGGGAAAGTCCCCGCGCAGCTGCGCGAGCACCGCCCCGATGCTCAACCCGTCCCGCCGGGCCTCCTGACGACCGGGCTGCCCGGCCGCCGTCACTGCGCCCCCTGGCCCCCGTGCCCCGGGCCGGTCAGGAAGACCAGGCGGAACTTGCCGATCTGCACCTCGTCGCCGCCGGCGAGGACGGCCTGGTCGACCGGCTCGCGGTTGACGTAGGTGCCGTTCAGGCTGCCGACGTCGATCACGACGAACTCCCCGCCCTCGCGCCGGAATTCCGCGTGGCGGCGGGAAACCGTGACGTCGTCGAGGAAGATGTCGCTGTCGGGGTGCCGTCCCGCGCTGGTGGTGTCGCGGTCGAGCAGGAAGCGCGAGCCCGCGTTGGGGCCGCGCTTGACGACCAGCAGGGCGGAACCCGGCGGCAGGGCGTCGACGCCCTGCACCGGTGCCTCGGCGGCCGGCGCGGACTCCTGCTGGCCTTCCATGTCGGCCAGGAAATCGGCCCGGAAGACAGAGGTCCGCTCCGGAGACTGCTCCGGGGGAACGCCGGGCCCGTCGTTCGTGCTCACCTGAGCTCTCCTCTACGCATGAAGTGTTGTTATCGACCAAGAACGTGCAGCTGTCAACGTACCGTGCCCGACCGGCCCGGAACCCTCGGGCTCCCCTTGAGGCTCCGGGCGCCGGGCCGGGCGGCTCAGCCCTTGATGAGCGCCTGGTACGCCTCGGCCTCGAGCAGCGCTTCGAGACCGGCCGGGTCGTCGAGCCGGATCTCCACGAGCCAGCCCTCGCCGTAGGGGTCGGAGTTGATGAGCTCCGGCGAATCGGCGACCGCCGGGTTGACCGCCACGATCTCGCCGTCGACCGGCGCGAACAGCTCCGAGACGCTCTTCGTGGACTCCACCTCGCCGAACGGGTCGCCCGCCCCGACCTGCTTGCCGACCTCGGGCAGGTCGACGAACACGACGTCGCCGAGCTGGTCCTGCGCGTATTCGGTGATGCCCACCCGCACGAGCGAACCCTCGCGGGTCGCGACCCACTCGTGTTCCTCGGTGTAGCGCAGTTCTTCCGGAGTGGTCAACGCCGCTCCCCTTCCTGGTGCTGGCTGTGCTCGCGATGGTGCCGACAATCTTCCATCACCGGGTGCGCAGCGCGCGAGCCGCCTGCACGACGTAGAGCGCGCCGGACCAGACATACAGGACGCCGCCCCACACCATGAACGCGTAGGCGATCGGCCGGGCGACCGCGGCGACGTCCGAGCCGCCCTGCGTGAGCAGCAGGAACGGGAAGGCGTACATGAGGACGAAGGTCGCGCCCTTGCCGATGTAGGTGACCTCGGGCGGCGCGAACCCGCCGCGGCGCAGCAGCACCACGCAGACGCCGAGCACCAGCTCGCGCAGCACCAGCGGGACGACGACCCACCACGGGATGATGTCGCGGATCAGGAAGGCGACGAGCGTGGCGAGGATGTAGAGCCGGTCCGCCGCGGGGTCGAGCAGCTGCCCGAGCCGCGACATCTGGTCCAGCCAGCGGGCGAGCTTCCCGTCGAGCCAGTCGGTGAGCGCGGAGAAGATCAGCAGGGCGAGCGCCCAGCCGTCCTCTTTCGGGCCGAGCAGCAGCCAGAGGAACACCGGCACGCCCGCCAGCCGCAGCAGCGACAGCAGGTTGGGAACGTTGAGCGCCTGCCGCCACAGGGAGGGCTCGGTCTGGGGCTCGTCGGGGACCGTGGTCACGCGGTCAGCCTAGAGCGGGCCGGGGCGCGGGGTTTCTTCCGGCGGGGGAAGTGCGGGGTTCGGCCTATTTCGGGGCGGGGCTTCGGGGCGCGGGCTGCTGGCTGATCTCGGGGAAGCAGCTCCGCACCGCCGCTGCCGGAAAACCTGCTGGGGCACACTGAGCGGCGGCGAGGGTCGCGCGGCGGACCCGGCCGGTGCGGCGCTCGAACGATTTCGGCGGCGACCCGGCATGAGAGTGCTCGGCCGCTTCCCTCGGGCTGGCCGGTTCCGCCCCGCCGCGCAGCGACGGCGTGTGGTGGTCAGACGGACCGGGCACAGCCGGTGCGGCGTTGGAACGATTCTCTCTGCAGCAGACCGCCATCGGATCGCTGCAACCGCCCGCCGCGGCATGACCGGATCAACGGCCAGGGACACCCGGCGGTCCTGTGCGGTGCGGGACGATTCCCTCCAGCGGACCGGCATCGGACCGCCGCAGCCACCCGCCGCAGCGGCCCCGGATCGACGGCCGGGGACACCCGCGGACCAGGCAAAGCGGTGCGGTGCTGGAACGATTCCGTCGGCAGCGGCCAGCCATCGGATCTCTGCCCCGCCTGCCTCAGCGCGAACGGCTCGGCCGCGGGATGAATCGGTGCGAGGCCGGGAAATCCGGCCGGTTCCCGGATCCGCCGGGCGGCGGCCGGGACCCCTCCCCGGTTCCGGCCGCCGTCCGGCGGAAGTCTCAGCGGGAGCGGCGCCTGCTGGCCGCCCGGCGGTGGCTCCAGCCGCGCCGCCGCAGCTGCGCGGTGCTCAGCGTTTCCGGGCGGCCGCGGCCGTCGGTGCCCACCCAGCGCGGGGCGACCGCGCCGGCTTCGAGGACGTAGGGGCGGCCGCCGCACCACACCACGCTGCAGGGTTCGGTCGGGGGATCGGTCGGGGCGTCGGTTTCGGCCGCGGGGGCGGTTTCGGTGCTCATGCTCTCGGTGACTCGTGCTCTCTGGCGTCGGGCTTCGGGGACCTGGAACGCGCGGGGCGCCTGCCTTGTACGTCGGCGCGGGACCGCCGAGCGTTAACCGCCGCGGAGCGGATTCCTCCGAACGATATGTCCGGCGATGCGGATTTCCCGTTCCGGAACCGGTAAACCGACCGTCCACAGTAGACCGACTTGGGTCCGCTCCGGTGTGTCGGTGCCGCTCAGCGGGGGCGCGAGGGGACAGAATGGGCGCGACCCCGGAGAAAGGATCGCGGTGCGCCCCTCGAAAACCGTGTACGGGCCGCTGTGCGCGGCTGTGGTGGTTTTGCCCGCGCTGACCGCCTGTTCGGGGGATCAAGCGCCACCAGCGGCCGCCTCGTCGGCGCCCTCCGCGATCGCCTCGGCCGCGCCGAGCACGCACGCTCCCCCGCCGCTGCCGCAGACCGCGGGCGCGAGCAGCCCGCCCGCCCCGCCGAGCAGCAGTGCGGCCGCGCCGAAGCCGTCGAAGCAGGCTCCGCCGTCCACTCCGGGCACGTGCGGCACCGTCACCGCGGCGAGCGGCGTGACGTTGTACGTGTACGACAACAAGGCCATCCCCTGCGCGGACGCGATGGCGCTGGTCAAGAAGTTCCACCAGGCGATCAACGGCCGCCAGGCCGCGGGCTCGAACAACCCGGTCAACGCGACCGTCGACGGCTGGCTGTGCGTTTCCGGCCCGCCCGCCGCGCAAGGCGGCACCACGTGCAGCAAGGGCGAGCAGACCGTGCTGGCCGCGGTGGTCCCGGCCGAATAAGACCGGCGCCACCGCGGCGGCTCAGGACTTGAGGTCCGGGAAGTCGTCCTCGCGGAACTCGCCCTCGGGCCGTTCGCCGCCTTCCCGGCCGCGCAGTTCGACCCGGCGGATCTTGCCCGAGATGGTCTTCGGCAGCTCCGCGAACTCCAGCCGCCGGATCCGCTTGTACGGCGCGAGGTGCTCCCGCGCGTAGGCGAGGATCGCCCGCGCGGTCTCCGCGGTCGGCTCGCGCCCGGAAGCGAGCACGACGTACGCCTTGGGCACCGCCAGCCGGATCGGGTCCGGCGCGGGCACCACGGCCGCCTCGGCGACCGCTTCGTGCTCCAGCAGGACGCTTTCCAGCTCGAACGGCGAGATCCGGTAGTCCGACGCCTTGAAGACGTCGTCGGTCCGGCCGACGTAGGTGATGTAGCCGCGTTCGTCGACCGAGCCGACGTCTCCGGTGTGGTAGTAGCCGTTCGCGAACGCGGCCGAGGTGCGCTCGTCGTCGTCCGCGTAGCCCGCCATCAGGCCGACCGGTCGGTGCGCGAGGTCGAGGCAGATCTCGCCCTCGGTGGCGCGCTCGCCGGTCACCGGGTCGACCAGCGCGACCGTGAAGCCGGGCAGCGGGCGGCCCATCGAACCGGCCACGACGTCCTGGCCCGGCGTGTTCGCGACCTGGACGCTGGTTTCGGTCTGCCCGAAGCCGTCCCGGATGGTGACGCCCCAGGCCTTCTCGACCTGCTCGATCACCTCGGGGTTGAGCGGCTCCCCCGCGCCGACGACCTTCTTCGGCGGCGTCCGCAGCGCGCTGAGGTCGGCCTGGATGAGCATCCGCCACACCGTCGGCGGCGCGCAGAAGCTGGTGACGCCGCACCGGTCCATCTGCGCCATCAGGGCGGCCGCGTCGAACCGCGTGTAGTTGTACAGGAACACCGTCGCTTCGGCGTTCCACGGCGCGAAGAAGTTGCTCCACGCGTGCTTGGCCCAGCCCGGCGACGAGATGTTGAGGTGGACGTCGCCGGGCTCCAGCCCGATCCAGTACATTGTGGACAGATGGCCGACCGGATACGAAACATGCGTGTGCTGCACGAGTTTCGGCTTCGCGGTGGTGCCCGAGGTGAAGTACAGCAGCAGCGGGTCCTCGGCGCGGGTGACGCCGTCCGGGGTGAATTCGGCAGCCGAGGCGTATGCGGTTTCGAAAGCGTGCCAACCGGAAACCGGTTCGCCGACCGCGATCCGCGTGTAGCCGCCCGCGACGTCGGCGAACTTCTCCGTGTCCGCGGCGCGCACGATGACGTGTTTCGCGTTGCCGCGCTCGACCCGGTCCGCCAGGTCGGCCGGGCCGAGCAGCGTGGACGCCGGGATCACGACGGCGCCGAGCTTGATCGCCGCGAGGATGGTCTCCCACAGCTCGCCCTGGTTGCCGAGCATGACGATCACCCGGTCGCCGCGCGAGACGCCGAGGCCGCGCAGCCAGTTCGCGACCTGGTTGGACCGGGCCGACATCTCCGGGAACGTCCAGCGGTTCTCGGCGCCGTCCTCTTCGACGATCCACAGCGCGTGCCGCTGCGCGTTCGCGGGGTCCGCCGCGATGGTGTCGAACCAGTCCAGCGCCCAGTTGAACTCGTCCAGCCGCGGCCACGCGAACTCGCGGTAGGCGGTCTCGTAGTCCTCGCGATGGGCCTGCAGATAGTCCCGCGCCGCGCGGAACGCCTGGTAGCCGGTGACCTCAGCGCCGTTGCTCACGTCGTGCTCCTCGTGCTCGCTTCCCGTGCCTGTTCTACTCGCCCTTGAATTCCGGCGCTCGTCGCTCCAGGAAAGCCTGCACGGCTTCCTGGAGGTCCTTGCTCGGCAGGAACGCGGAGTTCCACGCGGCGACGTAGCGCAGGCCTTCGGCGACCTGGCGTTCGGTGTTGGCCGACAGCACCTGCTTGGTGCCCTGCACGACCAGCGGCGGGTTGGCGGCGATCTCCGCGGCCAGTTCGCGGGCCTTGGCCAGCAGCGTCTCCTGGTCCGGGTATACGTCGTTGACCAGGCCGATCTTCTCCGCCCGCGCGGCGTCGACGTCCTTGCCGGTCAAGGCGAGCTCGCGGACGTGGCCCTCGCCGATGATCGGCGCGAGCCGCTGCAGGCTGCCGATGTCGGCCACGATGGCGACCTTCACCTCGCGGACGCTGAACTTGGCGTCCTCGCTGGCCAGCCGGACGTCGGCGGCGGTGATGACGTCCACGCCGCCGCCGATGCACCAGCCGGACACGGCGGCGACCACCGGCTTGCGGCATTCGGCGATCGAGCTGACCGCCTGCTGCAGCCGCTGGACCTCGCGGTGGAACTCGGTGCGCGGCCCGGCCAGCGCGTCGCCGGCCAGCAGCGGCGCCCAGCTGCCCATCATCGCGGGGAGGTCGAGGCCGTAGGAGAAATGCTTGCCGCTTCCGGTCAGGACGACGGCGCGCACGCGCGGGTCGGCGTCGAGGGCGGCGAACGCCTGCGGCAGCTCGCGCCAGAAGTCGGGGCCCATCGCGTTCCCCTTGCCCGGGCCGAGCAGGGTCACCTCGGCGACCGGGCCGTCGAGGGCGACGCGGAGCGAGACGAGTTCGGGAAGGGCGGCTACTGGTTCGGTCATGCGGTCATCTTGACTCATCCCGCCGACCCCAGCTCATCCGGTTGACACTGTGCCAACGCGGCTGCGGGATGCTTTCCTGGAGACCCGAGGTGGAGAGGGAGGCGCCCGTATGGAACCGGCACCCGTGCCCGTCGCCGACGCCCCGCCGGCGGAACCCGCGGCGGCCCGCAGGACCCGGCCGATCGAGCTGTCCGGCTCGTTCCGGCACGAGGGTCAGCGCCTGTGCTACACCGAATACGGCAGCGGCGACCGCGTCGTGGTGCTGATGCACGGGATCATGCTCACCCGCCGGATGCACGCGCCGCTGGCCCGGCGGCTCGCCCGCGCGGGGTTCCGCGTGGTGACCCTCGACCTGCTCGGCCACGGCGATTCGGACCGGCCGACGCAGTCGTGGCGGTATTCGATGCCCGCGTTCGGCGAGCAGGCCGTCGCGCTGCTCGACCATCTGGAGATCCCGGACGCGGTGGTCGGCGGCACCTCGCTGGGCGCGAACGTGGCGCTGGAGGTGGCTGTCGCCGCGCCCTCCCGAGCGCGCGGGCTGATAGTCGAGATGCCGGTGCTGGACAACGCGATAATCGCCGGGCTGCTGACGTTCGCACCGCTGCTGTTCGCCGCGCGTTTCGTGCCCGTGACGGTCCGCGGGGTGGCGATGGCGGCGCATCTGGTGCCGCACGGGAACCAGTGGGTGGACGTCGTCACGGACACGCTGAGCCAGGAACCGGCGCCGATGGCCGCCCTGCTGCACGGCGTGCTGTTCGGCCGGATCGCCCCGCCCAAGTCGGTGCGGGGCGCGATCACGGCGCCGACGCTGGTGATCGGGCACGAGGGCGACCCGATCCACCCGTTCGGGGACGCCGGCAGCCTGGCCGAGGACCTGCCGAACGCCGAGTTCGTGCAGGCGCGCAGCCCGGTCGAGCTGCGGTTCGACCCGAAACGGCTGACCGCGGCGATCCGGGACTTCGCCTTCCGCCGCTATCCCGCCTGATCCCCCACCCGACCTGCGGCCGTCCGTACCGGGTCAGGCGGGGTCGGCGTCCGGAAAGTCTGGTGGCGCCTGCAGGTCGTGCGCGCGGAACAGCACGGCGTGCTCGACGCCCATCGCCTTGCCGCTCATCGCGGCGAACTGCGGGAGGAAGTCGGCGGGCGCGGGGTGGTCCGAGAGCGCGGCGAGGTAGGCGGCGTGTGCCTCCAGCGACGCGACACCGCGCCGCAACGGCTCCCCCGTCACGTCGACGCCATGCGTCGCGCCCGAGCCGGGAAGCCCCGGCACCAGGTACCAGCGCGCCGAATGCGGGGTCAGGCCCTCGTCGTCGATCTGCTCCGGGAAGACCCACCGGTTGCCCGCGTCGCGGATCGCGTCCAGTGTCGAGAGCCCGGCGGCGCGGTGGTCGGCCTGGTCGAAGCCGTAGGGCGTTTCGACGTCGAATCCGCAGCCGAGCACGACGTCGGGCTGGAAGCGGCGGATCTCGCGGCAGATGTCGCGGCGCAGGTCGAGGCCGTAGACGAGCACGCCGTCCGGGTGCTCGAGGATGGTCAGGTGCTCGACGCCGACCGCGGCGCAAGCGTTCCGCTGCTCGGCGACGCGCAGCCGCGCCGTCTCCTCGGGCGGATTCGGCATGCCTGCCTCGCCGCGGGTGAGCAGCAGGTACCCGACCTCGACGCCGCGCGCGGTCCAGCGCGCGACGGCCGCGGAAGTGCCGTACTCCATGTCGTCCGGGTGCGCGACGACGCAGAGCACGCGCTGGAAGGACTCCTCGGGCAAGGCAGGCAGGGTCATGCCGGACATCTTCGCGCGGCGAGGGCGCGCTATCCGGCCTCATTCCGGTCAAGTCCGGCGACCGGGCCGAACACGATCACCGCGGGCGGGCGCACTCCCGCCGCGGCCGCGTCCTCGGCCGCCGAGGCGAGCGTGGTCCGCAGCACGCGCTGGGTCCGCATCGTCCCGTCCTCGATCACCGCGACCGGCGTGTCGCCCGGGCGGCCGCCTTCGAGCAGGGCGGCGGCGAACTTCGGCAGCCGTTCGACGCCCATCATCAGCACGATCGTGCCGCGCATCCGGGCCAGCAGCGACCAGTCCACGAGCGACCGCTCGTCCCCCGGCGCGACGTGCCCGGACACCACGACCACCTCGTGCGCGACGCCTCGGTGCGTCACCGGGACGTCCGCCACCGCGGGCGCCGCGAACGCCGAGGTGATGCCCGGGACCATGGTCACCGGCACACCGGCCTCGGCGCACGCCTGGACCTCTTCGAAGCCGCGGCCGAAGAGGTACGGGTCGCCGCCCTTGAGCCGGACGACGAACTTGCCTTCCTTCGCCTTCTCGATCAGCGTGCGGTTGATCACGTCCTGGCTCGCCGCGCGGCCGTACGGGATCTTCGCCGCGTCGACGACCTCGACCTCCGGGGCGAGTTCGTCCAGCAGGTCGCGCGGGCCGAGCCGGTCGACGACCACGACGTCGGCGCGGGACAGCAGCCGCCGGGCGCGGACGGTGATCAGGTCCGGGTCGCCGGGCCCGCCGCCGACCAGCGCGACGCCGGGCAGCGTGCCTTCCGGATGCGGCTGGCGGCCGTCCTCGATCGTGCCCGCGTGCAGGCCGTCCAGCATCGAATCGCGGACCGCGGCCGAGCGGAGCGGCTCGCCGCCGGACAGGACGCCGAACAGGAGGCCGCCGTGCCGTCCGGTCGCCGGGGTCACCGCCGAGCCGGATTCGCCCTCGTCGGCGCGGACGCAGAAAACGCGTTCCCGCTCCGCTTCGGCGCAGATCGCGGCGTTGGTCTCCGGGTCGTTGGTGCAGGCCAGCCCGTACCAAGCCGCGCGCAGATCGCCCTCGGCGTAGCGGCGCTGATGCCAGACCAGTTCGCCCGCGTCCGCCATGCCCTGCACCGACGGCGTCGTGTGCGGCGACACCAGTTCGACGCGGGCGCCCGCGCTGATCAGCCGGGGCAGCCGCCGCTGGGCGACGGAACCGCCGCCGAACACCACGACGCGGCGGCCGGTCAGGTTCAGGCCGGAAAGGTAGTGCGGGTCGTCCATGCGCGGAAGCATATGGGCGAGGGGCGGACTCGCGCGGCGAGCGTGGGTCATGCCACGCCCGGGTGCGGCTTAGGCCGCCGGGGCTAACGACCCGGGAAAAACACCTCGGCTGTCCGCACCCAAATCCGGCCCCGCGGGAGTAATCCGCGATTCGGGCGTAACCACCGGCGCGTCCGGGAGCGACTGCTGGGCACACACCGGAACGCATGGGGAGGCATCATGACCAGGACCAGTGCGACCAGGCGAAGACGCGCGGGCGCGGTGGCGGCGGCGCTGCTCGTGTTCGCCGCCGCGACCGCCGGAACCGCGCAGGCCGACCCGGCCGCGCCGATCGATCTCGCTCCGCTGCCCGGGGACGACCAGAGCCTGGCGCTGGCGGTCAACGAGTCCGGAGTGACCGTCGGCACGTCCTCGGCGGGCCGCGACCCGCGCCTCGACCACCCGGTTCGCTGGGACGCCGCCGGGCATCCGACGGCGCTGCCCACGCCGGGTGCGACGCAGGGGCAGGCACGAGCCGTCAACAGCCGCGGCGTCGCCGCGGGTTATGTGCTGACACCGACCGTCGCCATTCCGGCGCGCTGGGACGCCGCGGGCCACGCGACCTTGATGCCGCTCCCGCCCGGCTACCACAACGCGATGGGCGAGAAGATCAGCGACACCGGCGTCGTCGTCGGGGAATGGCTGACGCCGGGCGACCAGGAACACCCGTTCCGCTGGGACCCGGACGGCCGCGTCACCGACCTCGGCACGCTGCCCGGCGACACGTGGTGCGTCGCCACCGGCATCTCCGCCGACGGCACGATCATTTCCGGCCTGGACACCAACCCCACGAAGGCTCATTCGGTGCGCTGGGTGAACGGCGGGCCGATCACCGACCTGGCCCCGTCGGCGTGGGCGAGCGGGAGTACCACGATGAACCGCGACGGCATGATCGCCGGGCATCTGACGGACGTCCAGAACGGGACCTCCGCTCCGGTGACCTGGGACCGGAACGGGATGCTGCGCCGCCTGGACTGGCCGAGCCCCCACCCGAGCTGGCTCGCCCAGGTCGGCCCCACCGGGTACGTGACCGGCAGCGGTTATCTCTATCCGCCGGACCGGGATTCGGTGCTCTGGGATCCCGACGGCAACATCGACGTCATCGACGGCGACGTCGCGGGGGTCGACTCGAACGGCAACGCGGTGGGAGCTTCGCAGAACCGCGCGACCGTTTGGTACGCGAACGGGAACATCGCTCGGTTCGGACTCTTGCCTGGCGGCAGTTACAGCAAGGCGGAGTGGATTACCGACAGCGGCTATCTCGTCGGAAACGCGGACACCACGGGGTACAAATTGCACGCGGTGGCTTGGAAACTCCACTAGCACCGGATGCGGCTGGGCGGGTCTCGCGTCCGCCCAGCCGTGCGTTCCTGACCGCGGCCGTCCCGGATTTCCCTTGCCGCAGCGTCATTCCACGCGGAAAACCGGACCGCGCGGCACGAACGGCAGCCGAGCTCCGCGCGGAACCAGGAAAGCGTGTTCCCGCGACGGCCGGACGTGATCGCACTGGGCGTCGGTGATGATCAGGATCGGGCCGTCCGCCGGGAAGTCCGGGGCGCGGCGCAGCAGGTCGACGCCGGGCTGCAGCCGGGTGCCGCCGCGGCCGCGGACCTTCACCCGGCCCGCGATGTCTTCCACCGCAAGGTATCCAGCGTCGTAGGCGGCCGCGTCGCAGAACACCACCCGGGCGGCCGGGACGTCGCGGGCCCGCGCGTACGAGGCGATCGCGCCGAGCGCTTTGCCCAGCAGTTCCGCGTTCATCGAGCCGGACGTGTCCAGCACGACGCCGAAGGTCGCGCGGAACTCCAGCCGCTCCGGCCAGACGCGGCCCGGGCGCGGGATGTCCGGCGTCGCCGACTGGCGGCGCGACGCCCGCGCGAAGCTGCGCACCGGCTGCTCGGTCCGGACGTGCTCGTCGAACCACTGCGCCAGCTGCGCGTCCCACGGCAACGGCGGGTGGTCCAGCGCGCGGATCTCCTGTTCCAGCCCGAGCGGCACGAGGCCGCGGCCTTGTGCGTGGTGGTAGACCAAACCCTGGCTGAGCGCGCGGCGATAGAACTCGTCCAGATCGACGCCGCCGGTCCGGTCTCCGTCGCGCCACGGCAGCGGCTTCGGTTCCGCGCGGCGCGAGGAGCGGCGGGCAGCGGCTTCCGGTTCGGACAGCCAGTCTCCCAAAACGTCGCCCGCTTCACGGCCGCCCAGCGTGCGCAGCTTCCGGGCACGGCGGAGGTCAGTCGTCAGCGTGTCGTACACCGATTCCGCGGACAGCGCGGCGAGCTGCGGATCGTGCAGGCCGTCGCTCGGCAGCTCGCCGACGCCGAGGGCGACCAGCCAGCCGTTGATCACGTAGTCGCACGCGACGTTCCACAGGTACGGGTCGCGGCCGAGCGCGCGGCGGTCGTGCCGGAGCGCGGCGTGCAGCATTTCGTGGGCGAGCACGAACCGCCATTCCTCGGCGGTCAGCGCGGCGTTCGGGTTGACGTAGATCTCGCCGTGCTCGGCGTCGACCGCCGCGACCGAGATGTCCCAGGCCCGGACCACCTCGGGATCGACGACCAGGGTGAACCCGGCGGCCACCGCGCCGAGCAGCGGGAACGACGACGCGAACCAGCCCAGCGCGCGGTCCCACTCCCCCGGATGCCGCGCGAGCCGGACCTGGCCGCGTGCCTCGGCGGCCTGCTCCATCGCCTCGGTGGCCGAGGCGATCAAGCCACGTGCGAAGCGCTCAGTCCAGCGATCGGGCTTCCCGTAGTGCTGGACCTCCCACCGGTTCAGCGGTTCGGCGAGCGCCAGGCACGGCCGGTCGCCGCCGGTGCCGAGCGAGCGGAAGACTTCCGGCACGCCGGTCTCGCGCCAGGCGCGGGCGAGGGAAAGCTCGTCCGTGCCGGGAAGTTCGGGCAGGAGCGTCAGCGGCGTCCCGACCCGCACCGCCTCCGCGAACCGGTGCACCGCGACGCAGCACGCCGCGCTGTAGCTCGCGTCCACGCTCCGGTCGGCGGTGATGGCGTCCGCTTCGGCGAGCTGCCCTTCGTCCAGGTGGCCGAGGCCGAGGTGCAGCAGCAGATGCGCGAACACCCACGCCCATTCGGCGGGCTCGGCGTCGCGGGCGCGGTTGGGGGTGAGCACCCCGCGATCGGAGACGACTGCCCAGCTTTCCTTGCCGGGCAGGCTGAGCCGGTCCAGGCTCGCGCCCCGGGAAAGATGGTCCAGGACGGTGTTCGCGCGGACCAGCGCCCAGCCCGCCTCGATCGCCTTGGCGCGGCGTTCGCGAAGCCGCGCCTCGGTGTGGGCCCCGCTCATGCCCGGGCCGCCACCAGCCGCGGCAGGTCGCGCGCGGCTTCGACCAGGAACCAGGACGGCAGGCGCGGGTTGCCCGCCTCGTCGTCCGCGATCACCAGCTGCGCCATCTCCAGCGAGATCTCCGCCAGTTCGACCAGCAGGCTCTTCGCGCGGAACGCGAACTGCCGCACCGCCGCCGACGCGTGCCGCTTGTCCGCGGGAAGATCGCGGGCCAGCCGGACGCGGAACGTCTCGGCGAGGAAGTAGAGCAGGTCGCGCTCGTCCGGCTCGGCGGGCCAGCGCGCGTCGCCCTTGAGGATCGCTTCCAGATCGTAGGCGTGCCGGGCGACCTTGAGATAAGACCGGAACGCACCCGCGTGCTGCGGGGTGAGCGTGGCGTAGGCGAGCAGCCCGACCGTCTCGTCGTCGAGCGGGTCGCCTGCCGAGTGCAGCAGGTCGGACAGCATGTGCCAGGACCGCGGCGTGGAGAACGGTTCCTCGGTCTTCGGCGGCTGGCTCCACAGGTGGTCCGGACGCTGGGTCAGGTACTCGACCACCGCCGGGTGGATGTCGTTGCCCGCCGCCCAGGCGAGCCAGTCGGCCGCCGACGCGCGCAGGTGCAGGTGGACCAGCCGGTTCACCAGCGCTGACGCCATCGGCCGGGCCAGTGCCTGGTCAGTGGCGCGGTTTCCGGCGCCGATCACCACCGAGCCGGGCGGCAGTTCGTAGGAGCCGATCCGGCGGTCGAGGATCAGCGAGTAGAACGCCTTCTGCACGTCCGGCGAGGCGGCGTTCAGCTCGTCGAGGAACAGGCAGTACGGCTCGTCGCGGGCGATCTGCTCGGGCGGGCAGAACCGGCTGCGGCCGTCGGCGATCTGCGGCACGCCGATCAGATCCTCGGGCGCGAGCTGGGTGCCGAGCAGCGAAACGCACTCGAGGCCGAGCGCCGCCGCGAAGTCCCGGACCAGCGACGACTTCCCGATTCCGGGTGCGCCCCAGAGGAAAACCGGCCGGACGACGGCGGTGGCGAGCAGGATGTCGGGCAGCTGGGCGGGCGTGACGGTCAGCTGAGCGTGCACAACGTGGACCTCTCCGGTGTCGGGACATCCTGGTGCGGTGCCCGTTTCGTGCCGTTATGGTCGCGCGCCGGGCCAGCTGCCCGCATCCGGTTTTTCAGCTCCGCGCCGCGCTCGGGTACGGCAGCAGCGCCATCTCCCGGGCGTTCTTGATCGCGGTCGCCACCTGTTTCTGTTGCTGCGGCGTCAATCCGGTGACCCGGCGGGACCGGATCTTGCCGCGGTCGGAGATGAATTTCCGCAGCAGATCGACGTCTTTCCAGTCCACCCCGGTGATCCCGGCCGCGTGGAAGGGGTTCGGGCGGCGGCGCGGCGCGCGGTCCGGTTTCGGCATCGCGCTCACCAGCTCGACTTCGAAACGCCGGGCAGTTCCCCGTTGTGCGCCAGCTGCCGCATGCGCACCCGGGACAGCCCGAACTTCCGCAGGTAGCCGCGCGGACGGCCGTCGGCGGCGTCGCGGTTGCGGATTCGCGTGCGGCTGGCGTCGCGCGGCATCCGTTGCAGCGCGACGACCGCGTCCGCCTTGTCCTCAGGCGAGGCGGACGGCGACGCGATCACCGCTTTGAGCGCACGGCGGCGTTCCACGTACCGCGCGGCGATCACCTTCCGCTGCTCGTTCTTCGCGATTTTCGACTTTTTCGCCATCAGCGTTCTTCCTTGAATTCGACGTGCCTGCGCGCCACCGGGTCGTATTTGCGCAGCACCATCCGGTCCGGGTCGTTCCGGCGGTTCTTCTTGGTGACATACGTGTAGCCGGTGCCCGCGGTGGACCGCAGTTTGATGATCGGCCGGATGTCGGTGCTTTTCGCCATCTAGAGCTTCACTCCCTTCGCCGCGAGATCGGCGACCACCGCGTCGATCCCGCGTTTGTCGATTGTTTTCATGCCCTTCGCCGACACCTTGAGCCGCACGGTGCGGCCGAGGCTCGGCACGTAGTAGCGGCGCGTCTGCAGGTTCGGCTCCCAGCGCCGCGACGTGCGGCGGTGCGAATGCGAGACCTGCTTGCCGTAGCCCGGCTTGCGGCCGGTGACCTGGCACACGGCTGACACGGACCCTCCCAAGTTGATAGTGACATTCATGTTCAACTACGCTCGACACCGTACCCCGCCCCGTCGTCTGGAGATCCAGTGCCCCCACGTCCGCGTGTCCCGCTCGTGCTCTGCAGCGGGATCGCCCGCACCGACGCCCTCGCCTCGCTCCTGCTCCGCGCGAGCCCCGGCACCGCCGTCGTCCACCACGATCTGCGCGACATCGGATCCGGCGTCGTCCGCCGCCGGATCCGGTTCCGCGGCCGCGACGAGCTGACGCCGCTCGAACTCGCGCACGGCTGCGTCAACTGCACGCTGCGCGAGGACCTGCTGCCGCTGCTGCGCCGGCTGGCCCGGATGCCGCAGGTGGACCGCATCGTGGTGCGGCTGGACGAGGCGATGGAGCCGGAGCCGGTGAGCTGGGCGATCCGCAACGTCCTGGTCGGCGACCGCCCGGTGAGCGACGACGTCGACCTCGAAGCGGTGTTCACCGTGCTGGACTGCGCGACCTGGCTCGCCGACGTCACCGGCGACGACCTGCTCGCCGAGCGCGGCCTGCGGGGCAGCCCGGAAGACGAGCGGACGGTCGCGCAGGTGGCACTGTCCCAAGTGGAATCCGCGGACGTGCTCGTGCTCGCCGGAGCGGCGCCCGACGCCTGGTGCGCGGCCAAATCCTCAGCCGTGCTGGACCGGGTCGCGCCGTCCGTGCCGCGCGTCGAGCTGGCGCGCACCGACGCCGCCGGGCTGTTCGCCGCGATCCCGGCCGACGCCCGCCGCGGCGAGGTAACTGACCTGCATGGCGCGTTGCTGCGCGGCGCGCCGCCGCTGCACCCGGACTGCGGCATCGAGCTGCTGCGGTTCACCGCGCAGCGCCCGTTCCATCCGGAGCGACTGCACGAGGCCATCGACCTGTTGCTCGACGGCGTGGTCCGCACGCGTGGCCGGGCCTGGGTGGCGAGCCAGCCGGACGTCGCGTTCTGGATCGAATCGGCGGGCGGCGGGCTCGGCATCGGGCACGCCGGGCCGTGGCTCGCCTCGCCGGACGGGCCGGACTGGGCCGACGTCTCCCCCGAACGCCGCACGCTCGCCTCGCTGCGCTGGGACCCGGTGCACGGCGACCGCGCCCAAGAGCTGGTGATCGTCACCGATCAGGCCGCGCCCGCGGAGATCGAGAGCGCGTTGCGAGCCGCTTTGCTCACCGACGCCGAACTCGCCGAGGGCGAAGCGGCCTGGCGCGAGTACCCCGACCCGTTCGGGAACTGGCACGAGGACCCCTGCGAAGAAACCGAAGAACCCGACCGGCACGCCAGCGCCGCCAACCAGAAGGACGAAACCCTGTGAAACCCGGCATCCACCCCGACTACCACCCGGTGGTCTTCAAGGACTCGTCGACCGGCGACGCGTTCCTGACCCGCTCCACCGCCACCTCCGACCGGACCATCGCATGGTCCGACGGGAACACCTACCCGCTCGTGGTGGTGGATATCAGCGCGTGGTCGCATCCGTTCTGGACCGGCACCCAGCGGATCCTCGACTCGGCGGGCCAGGTCGAGAAGTTCCACCGCCGCTACGGGCAGCGCCGGAGCGGGGGTGCGCGCTGATGGCCGTCCCGAAGAGGAAGATGTCGCGCAGCAACACCCGGTCCCGGCGCTCGCAGTGGAAGGCCGCGGCGCCGGATCTGGTGCCGATCGTGGTGGACGGCGAGCGGAAACTGGTGCCGCGCAAGCTGATCAAGCACTTCCAGCGGCTCGAAAAGTGAGCGTCCCGGTCAGCTCAGTTCCGGTCACTGTCCTTTCCGGATTCCTCGGAGCCGGGAAAACCACGCTGCTCAACCGGATCCTGGCCAACCGCGAGGGCCTGCGCGTCGCGGTGATCGTGAACGACATGAGCGAGGTCAACATCGACGCCGCGCTCGTGCGGGACAGCGTGTCGCGGACCGAGGAACGGCTGGTCGAAATGACCAACGGGTGCATTTGCTGCACCTTGCGCGAGGATCTGCTCGACGAGATCGCCCGGCTCTGCGAGGACGGCCGGTTCGACCATCTGCTCATCGAATCGAGCGGGATCTCCGAGCCGATGCCGGTGGCCGCGACGTTCTCCTTCCCCGCCGGCGACGGCTCCCCGGTGCTGTCGTCGGCGCGGCTGGACACCATGGTCACCGTGGTGGACGCGGCGAACTTCGCCCGGGAACTCGCCCGGGGCGACAGCCTGGCCGAGCGCCGGCTGGACCAGTACGACGGCGACGAGCGGACGGTCAGCGACCTGCTGATGGACCAGGTCGAGTTCGCCGATGTGCTGCTGCTGAACAAAACCGACCTGGTCACACCGTCCGAAAAGGACCGGCTGCTCGCCTCGCTGCGCCGGCTCAACCCGGCCGCCGACGTCGTGTCCGCCGAGTTCGGCCGGGTGCCGCTGGAGCGGGTCTTCGGCACCGGCCGCTACGACGCCGAACGCGCGCAGCAAGCGCCGGGCTGGGTGGCGGAGCTGAACGGCGACCACGTGCCGGAAACCGAGGAGTACGGCATTTCCAGCGTCGTGTTCCGCTCCGCGCGCGCGTTCGATCCGGTGCGGCTGTGGGAGTTCGTGACGTCGCGGCTGGACTCCGGCGAGTTCGGCACCGTGCTGCGGTCGAAGGGGTTTTTCAGCCTCAGCACCCGTCCGGGCACGCTCGGCCTGTGGTCGCAGGCGGGCAGCGTCGCCCGGTTCGAACCGCAAGGGGTCGCCGATGAACCCCGCCAGGAGCTGGTGTTCATCGGCGTCGGGCTTGAGCACGCCGCATTGCTCGACGCGCTCGAAAGCTGCCTATCCGATTCCCTCGCCAGCCAAGACCCGTTCCCCAAATGGGAACCGGTCCACGTCCATTAAGGACGGTTCCGGCTCACGGCCGCAGCACCGTGAGCCGGAACCGCCCGCCCACCTCAGCCGCGTGCTCCACCGCTTCGCCGACCGCGGACAGCGCGAATTCGTCCACTTCGAACTGGCCCAGGTCCAGCAGCCCGCACCGGGCCAGCGCGATCAGCCTCGGCACCGCGTCGCGCGGATACATCCACCGCCCCCGCACCGTCACGCTGTTCAGCATCAGCCATGGATACGGCAACGCCAGCTCGTTCCCGACCCCGCCCATCAGCACCACGCGGCCGAACTCCCGCACGGTCATCGCGGCCGCGCGCACGGAAGCTGCCGAAGCGGACGGCGGCAGCAGATCCAGCACCAGATCGACCGGCCCTGCCACCGACAGCATGGCCGCCCGGTCCTCGTCTTCCTTGCCGCACACCACGACTGTCCGGACTCGGTCGCCGAAGCGCCGCTCCAGATCGGCCAGCGCGGCTCGGTTCCGGCCCGGCGCGATCACCCGGCCCGCGCCCATCGCGAGCGCCACGGCCACCGCCGCGCCGCCGTACGTGCCGGTCGCACCGCTGACCAGTACCGTCTCCCCCGGCTGTAGTCCGCCGTCGAGCAGACCGCCGTAGGGCACCAGGCAAATCCCGAGCGCGGCCCACCGGCCGGCGTCCGCTTCGTCGATCTCGCTCAGCGGAGCCGCGTTCTCGGTCGGGACCATGATCTGCTCGGCGAACCCGCCGTGCCGGAAGTGGCGCTGCAAGGCCAATCCCCCGTCGCCGCGCGCGGTCAAGCCCTGCAGGACGACGTCCGGCGTCACCGCGTCGTCGCGGGAGCGGACCGTCGGATCGCAGCGGACCCAGTCGCCCGGCCGGAGCTTCGTCGCGTCCGGCCCGACCGAGCGCACCCGGCCGACCGCGCCGGTGCCCAGGATCGCCGGCAGGTCCAGCGAGTACCGCCGCGCTCCGCTGACCACCTCCGCGGTGTAGTGCAGCACGGGCGCCGCGACGACGTCCACGACCACCTCCCCGGTGCCCGGCACCGGCGCCTCGACGTCCTCGACCGCCAACGGGCGCCCGAACTCCTTGAGCACAGCAGCTTTCACCGAATCCTCCTTCTTCCGTTCCAGCGTCGCGGGAAAGGGAGACGGCAACCAGGAGTGCGCCGCTACCAGGATGGTTCGTCCGGGATACCCGTTTCGCACGAGTTGAACAGGCTAGGTTTATCAGTCTAGGCTGTCGATCGTGGCGGACCGGACGAGCGAAACCTCGACGCGGCACAGCGGGCGCTACAAATGGGTCGCCCTCTCCAACACCACGCTCGGCGTGCTGATGTCGGCGCTGGACGGGTCGATCGTGATCATCTCGCTGCCCGCGATCTTCCGCGGCATCGGTTTGGACCCGCTGGCCCCGGCCAACATCGGCTATCTGCTGTGGATGATCCTCGGCTACCTGCTGGTGTCCGCGGTCCTGGTGGTGACGCTCGGGCGGCTGGGCGACATGTTCGGCCGCGTCCGGATGTACAACGTCGGGTTCGTGGTGTTCAGCGTCGCCTCGGTAGCCTTGTCGTTCGATCCGTTCCACGCGGGCGGCGGGGCGCTGTGGCTGATCGGCTGGCGGGTGGTGCAGGCCGTCGGCGGCGCGATGCTCACCGCGAACTCCGCGGCGATCCTCACCGACGCCTTCCCGCGCGAACAACGCGGAATGGCGTTGGGCGTCAACCAGATCACCGCGCTGGCCGGGCAGTTCCTCGGGCTGGTCGCGGGCGGTCTGCTGGCCGAACTCGACTGGCGCGCGGTGTTCTGGGTGAGCGTGCCGTTCGGCGTTTTCGGCACGGTCTGGTCGATTCGCAGCCTTCGGGAGATCAGCCGTCCGCAACGGTCGCGGATCGACTGGGGCGGCAACATCACCTTCGCCCTCGGCACCGCGGTCGTCCTCGCCTCGATCACCTACGGCATCCAGCCTTACGGCGGCGCGGCGACCGGCTGGGGCAATCCGTGGGTGCTCGGCGGGCTCGGCGCCGGGATCGTGCTGCTGGCCGGGTTCTGCGTGATCGAAACCCGGGTGCCGGCGCCGATGTTCCAGCTTTCGCTGTTCCGCGTCCGCGCGTTCACCGCCGGGAACCTCGCCGCGCTGCTCACCGCGATCGCGCGCGGCGGGATGCAGTTCATGCTCATCATCTGGCTGCAGGGGATCTGGCTTCCGCTGCACGGCTACGACTACGAGCAAACCCCGCTGTGGGCCGGGATCTACCTGCTTCCGCTCACCGCCGGGTTCCTGATCGCCGGCCCGGTGTCCGGATTCCTCTCCGACCGCTTCGGCGCGCGGCTGTTCTCGACCGGCGGGCTGCTGCTGGTCGCCGGGGCCTTCCTCGGGCTGCTCGCGCTTCCAGTGGATTTCAGCTATCCCGCGTTCGCACTGCTGCTCCTGCTGAGCGGGATCGGGCAGGGCATGTTCTCCGCGCCCAACACCTCGGCGATCATGAGCAGCGTGCCGGACAGCCAGCGCGGCGTCGCGTCCGGGATGCGCTCGACGTTCCAGAATTCCGGGACGTCGCTGTCCATCGGCGTGTTCTTCTCGCTGATGATCGCCGGGCTGGCCGGTTCGCTGCCCGCGACGCTCACCGGCGGGCTGCGAGCGCACGGCGTCCCGGCGGACGTCGCCGCGCACATCGCCCAGCTGCCGCCGGTGAGCACGCTCTTCGCCGCGTTCCTGGGCAGCAATCCGGTCGCGCATCTGGTCGGGCCGGGCGTGCTCGCCCAGCTCTCCCCCGCCGATTCGGCGGCGCTGACCGGCAAGGAATTCTTCCCGGACCTCATCTCCGGCCCGTTCCACGACGGACTGGTCACGGTATTCGTCGCGGCCGCGGCGATGGCGCTGGTGGCCGCGCTGGCGTCGGCGGCACGGGGGAAGCGGTACTTCCACCAGGAGTAGGTCAGTCCGATGGGGTAGGTTGATCAACGATGACTACCGGGACGGCTTCGCGCCACTCACGGATCGGCTACCCGGTGCTCTTCTGAGCGCCGCGCGGGCTCCGCCTCCTTCGTCGTGACCACAGGCACCTCAACGACGACAGGAGAATTTCATGCCCGACAAGACTTTGCGGATCCCGACCGCCGACGGAATCGCCGACGCCTTCGCCGCGTTCCCCGGAGACGGCAGGCAACACCCCGGCGTGCTGATGTACGCCGACGGCTTCGGCATCCGGCCGGTAATCCGGGAGATGGCCCGCGAACTGGCCGGACACGGCTATTACGTGCTCGTGCCCCACTACTTCTACCGGCACGGCCCCGCGCCGGTGCTCGACCTTCCCGAGTTCATCGGGGCGGACGAGCGTCCCGGGCTTTTCGCTCGCGTGCTGCCGATGATCGAAGCGCACACCCCTGAGCTGGTCCTGCGCGACGCCGGTGCTTATCTCGAATTCCTGACCGCACAGCCCGAAGTCAGCACTGGACCGGTCGGGGTGACCGGCTACTGCATCGGCGGCCTTTTCGCGGTCCGCACCGCCGCGGCGCATCCGGACCGGGTGGCAGCGGTCGCCGGATTCCACGCGCCGGTGGGCGCGGCCGGGCCGGACGCCTTCTCCCGGCTCGCCGCGCAAGCCCACTTCGGGCATGCCGGATCCGATCTGACCCCGGAGGCCCTGGGCGAACTCAACCAGGCACTCGACGCCGCAGGAGTCAGCTACACCTCGGAGATCTACCCCGGCACGGTGCACGGTTTCACCATGGCCGACACCGACACCTTCGATCCCGCCGGGCTGCGCCGCCACTGGGACCGGTTGCTGCCGCTCCTGGAGCGCACTCTCGGCGACGGTTGAGGCTCAGGCCGCTATTCGACCCACCACCAACCGTCGCCTGCCTCGACGGTTGGATGGACGGTGCAGCCCCCGGCCTCCAAGTGGTCGTTCGCGTCGACTGGACGGCCGGGGAGGTACCGCTCGGGCGGCCGGTCGAAGTGGGCGTACCCCGCGGCACAGGCCGGAGATCCGTACCAGAAAGCGACGAACCACACCGGCTGGTCGCGATTGGTGTCGATTCTCGCCACGAACTCGGGCAACCCCGTGCGCTGGTCTCTCTCGCCGATCACGCGCAGCGCGTCGGCGAAGTCCGACCGGTGCGTCGCGTACCAGGTCTTGGCGTAGAAGTGCGTCCAGTCGGTGCCGACGACCAGCAAAGCCAACGCCGCGGTGACGGCCGCGCATCCGGCCAAACCAGCCCAGCGCAGCCGCCGCCACAGCAGCCAGGCGCTGAGCGCGGTCGCCGCCGCGGCGATCAGCCACGCTCCGCCCAGGGCGACCGAGACCGGCATTACCCAGCTGAAATACAGCGCGAAGTAATTCACCACCGCGACGACAAGCCAGCCCAGCAAGAAAACCACGACGGCCGACGCCAAACGCGGTTTTCGATTTTCCGCAGCGCTCCCCATGATCCGTAGACGGCCCGCCGGCCGTTCGGTTGCGCTACTCCGGAGACGGCGTGTACAGCGCCCCCAGGAACTCCACGAGCAGCCGCTCCCGCAACGGTTCCGGTGCGGCGGCCAGCAAAGCGTTGATCGGCGCCATCCGCTCCGGCAGCCCGTCGCCGCCGGTCAGGCCCGCCGCCGCGAGCAGGCCGCCGAACTGTTCGGGCGTCAGCGTTTCCGGGTCCAGCGCGGCCACGAACGCGGCGACGTCCGGATCGACCCGCACCGGGCCTTCCGCGCGCGCCGCCTCGACGGAAGCCGCCAGATCGGCCAGGAATTCGGGTTCGCTGCCGTGGTTCGCGGCGGTGACGGTGAGGTGCAGGTTCAGCGGAGAAGCCCCGTGCGCGAACTGCGGCTGGACGTACCAGCCGCGCGCCTTCATCTCGTCGGCGACGGTGAAGAGATCGAAACCGTCCGAGCCGGTGAACGCGACCAGCGTCGACACCGGGTCGCCCAGCACCCGCAAGCCCGGAATCGAAGCCACCCCGGCACGAATGCGCTCCACCGCTTCCCGGGCGCGCGAGGCCAGTTTCCGGTAGCCGTCCTCGCCGAGGTGGTGCACGACGGCCCACGCGGCGGCGAGCGGACCTCCGGAGCGGGTGCTCTGCAGGGTGGGGTTGAGCATCGTGTACCCGGGCCAGGCCGCGCTCGCGAAGAAATGCGTCCGCCGGAGTTCCGCGGAAGCGTGCAGCAGCACCGAGACGCCTTTGGCGCAGTAGGCGTATTTGTGCAGGTCGACCGAGATGCTGGTGACTCCCGGAACGCGAAAGTCGAACGGAGGCAGGTCCACGCCGAGTTTCGCGAAGTACGGAAGCACCCAGCCGCCGATGCACGCGTCGACGTGCATGCGCACCCTGCGGGCCGAAGCCGCGGCGGCGATCTCCTCGATCGGATCGACCACGCCGTGCGCGTACGAAGGCGCGCTCGCCACGACCAGCACGGTCGAGTCGTCGATCGCCGCGGTCATCGCCGCCGGGTCCGCGCGGAAGGTGTCCGGATCGACCGGCACCACGATCTTCCGCACGCCGAACAGGTGCGCGGCCTTGTGGAACGCCGCGTGCGCGGTTTCCGGGAGCACGACCGAGGGCGCCGCGATGTCCGGTCGTGCGTCGCGGGCGGCGAGGACTGCCAGCAGGCACGATTCGGTGCCGCCGGACGTCACCGTGCCGACGGTGTCCGGCGTGCCGCCGAGCAGTCCGGCCGCGCGGGCGACCAGGTCGTTCTCCATCCGCAGCAGGCTGGGGAATGCGGTCGGGTCGAGTCCGTTGGCCGAACTGGCCAGCGCGTGCGCGGCGGCGGCGATTTCGTCCACTTCGGACAGTCCGCTGTCGTACACGTAGGCCAGCGTGCGGCCGCCGTGCGTCGGCAGGTCGCCGGAGCGGAGTTCGCGCAGCCGCGCCAGGACGTCGTTCACGGCCGCGGCTCCAGCACCGAACGGCGCAGCAGCGGGATGCCGAGCGCGATCAGCACGGCGGGCAGCACCGAAGCGCCGAGCACGATCGCGGTGATCGCCGACGGCGGCTGCGGGACAGCGGTCGTGCCAGTGCTCGACACGTAGCTCCCGGCCTGCAGCACCAGCCCGAACAGCCCTGGCCCGAGCGCGAGCCCGAGGGTCTCGGACGCGGTCCACACCCCGGCCGTGACACCCGCCCGGGTCTCGCCGGTCCGCTCCTCCTCCGCGCTGATCAGGTCCGGCAGGATCGCCAGCGGGAACACCGAAATGCCCGCGTAGCCGACGCCGGCGAGCGCGACGAACACCAGCGTCGCGGCGAACGGGAGCCGGTCGGCGAAGTACATCGCGACCAGGCCGACGAAGAACGACGTCGTGGCCACCCGGAACCCGGCCAGCTTGCCCCAGCGCGCGCCCAGCCGCGGCCACACCGGCATGGTGACCAGCGCCGGCCCGACGAACCCGACGAACAGGTAGGTGCGGTAGCTCGGGTCGCCCAGCACGTGCTGCGCGAAGTACGGGATCGCGGCCAGCACGGTCCCGATGCCGAGCGCCTGGATGAAGTAGACACCCAGCAGCCACCGGAACGACCGCCAGCGCGCGATGGTGCGCGCCAATTCCTTGAGCCGCACAGTGTTCGGCCGCAGCGAGCCGACCGGCGCGCCCTTCAGGCCGAAGTAGACGCCGAGCGTGGCGGCCAAAATGATCACCGCCATCACCAGGCCCATCACCCGGTATCCGGCCACGCCGGGCAGCAGGTCGGTGATCGCCGGGGCGCCGCCGCCGGACACCAGCACCGCGACCGCCAGCACGCCGATCCGGACGCTGGTGAGTTTCGTGCGTTCCTCGGCGGAATCGGTCAGCTCGGCCGGAAGCGCGTTGAACGGCACCTGGAAGAACGCGTACGCGGTGGCGCACAGGAAGAACATCACCACGACGTACGTCGCGTCCCACACCGGCGTGCCGAAGCCGGGATGCGCGAACAGCGCGAAGAAGAGGATCGCGACGCCGATCCCACCGCGCAGCAGGAACCGCCGCCTGCTGCCGGTGCGCGCGAGGTCGGCGTCGGACAGCCGGCCGGCGACCGGGTTGAAGACCACGTCCCACGCCTTGGGCACGAACACGATCACCCCGGCCGCCGCGGCGGGCACCGCCATCGTGTCGGTGAGGTACGGCAGCAGGAGCAGCCCCGGCACGGTGCCGAACCCGCCGGTGACGAAGGAGCCGAGCGAGTAGCGGAATCTCGTGCGGCGGGACAGCGACGCCAAAGGTCCTCCTCGAGGGCGGAACGACGAACGCATGCCTAATGGATCTTCGCCGGTTCCGGGTAGTGGTCGGGAGGAATCGTGCCACCGTCGTGATGCACTGGCCGTACCGGGCCGACTACGCCCTCGTGCGCGGCGATGCCGGGGCTCGGCGGATTCGCCGCACACGAGACGCTCACGCTTCGCTTTCCAGACAGTGCTTTCGCTGCCTCGCCCCATGCCGACGTGCGTCCGGTATCGGCTCTCGACGCTGGTCACGTGCGGCAGCGTCGCGACCGTGCCCCGGTACTTCGCCGCCCGCGCGGCATCCTCGGCTTCCACCGAGCAGCCTGCGGTGCCGCCGCCCTCCGCGAAGACTCTTCGAGAAGGATCAGGACAGCGCTTTAGCCGCCCTGGCCAACGAACCCGCGTCCCCGCGCAGCAGCAAAGTCGTCACCACCGTGGCTTCCCAAGCCGCCAGTTCCTCGCGGATCTTCTCCGCCGGTCCGATCAGCGAAGTGTCCTCGACCAGCGAAGTCGGAATCTCCTTGACCGCTTCTTCCTTGCGCCCCGCCAGGTAAAGCTCCTGCACCTTGTCCGCGACGTCCGCGTAGCCGAGCCGGGCGAAGACGTCGTGGTGGAAGTTCACGCTCTTCGCGCCCATTCCGCCGATGTACAGCGCCAGCGCGGGTTTGATGAAGCTCGCCGCCTCCTCGACGTCGTCGTGCACGATCACCGGCACCGACGCGGCGACCTCGAAATCGGCGAGGCTCCGGCGCGCGCCCGGGCGGGCGAATCCTTCCTCCAGCGCGGACCGGTAGAAGGCGTCCGACTTGGGCGAGAAGAACAGCGGCAGCCAGCCGTCGCAGATCTCCGCGGCCAGCGCGACGTTCTTGGGGCCTTCGGCGGCGAGGTAGATCGGCAGGTCGGCGCGCAGCGGATGCACGGTCGGCTTGAGCGGTTTGCCCAGTCCGGTCCCGCCTTTCAGCGGCAACTGGAAGAACTGCCCGTCGATCGTCACCGGTTCTTCGCGGGCCAGCACCTTGCGCACGATCTCGACGTACTCGCGGGTGCGCGCCAGCGGCTTCGGATACGGCTGGCCGTACCAGCCTTCCACCACCTGCGGCCCGGACGCGCCCAGCCCGAGCACGAACCGGCCGCCGGACAGGTGGTCCATGGTCAGCGCGCTCATCGCCGTGGCGGTCGGGGTGCGCGCGGACATCTGGACGATGTTGGTGCCGAGTTTGATCCGGCTGGTCGCCGCGCCGACCCAGGCCAGCGGCGTGAACGCGTCCGACCCGTACGCCTCGGCCGACCACACCGAGTCGAACCCGAGCCGTTCGGCTTCGAGCACGGATTCCTGCGCGCCCGGGATCGGCCCGCTCCCCCAATACCCGAGGTGAAAGCCCAGCTTCATCAAGCCCTCCTGATCTCCGCGTCCGCGCGGCTCACGGCACGTCCGGCGAGTAGTGCTCCGGTTTCCCGCGCTCGGCGAGCGGGGGAAGATTGCGGCGCGGGGTTTCGACCGGCGGCGTCCCCGGGGCCAGTTCGCCGCGGGCGCGCCGCCAGCCCGCCCGTGCCCGCGGATGGTAGCGGCGGTCGTGCGGAAGCAGCGAGAACACGGCGTTGATCAGCTTGCCGACGCGGCGGTGCCGGCGGGCGTCCCGTTCGGTCCAGCGGAAGCCGAGCAGATCGCGCACTTCCGGGTCGTACAAGCCGACGGTCAGCCACACGAACTGTTTCGCGACGAGCTTCGCGACCGGTTTCCACAGCGGATCCGGCAGCCACGGCAGGAACGGCGGCTTCGCGAGGCCGCGGAGGTCGAGCACGTCGCGGGTGGCCTTGTTGTCTTCCAGCACTTCCGCGCACATGTGCTTCCAGTACCGCTGGAAGTCCTCCCACGATTCCGGCACCGGGCGCATCGTCATGTCGTACATCCGCCACCAGCGCACGTGTTCGTCGAACAGCGTGCGTTTTTCCTCTTCGCCGATTCCGCCCATGAAATTGTCGGCGATCAGGATGGTGCTGACGAAGAACGTCGAATGCGCCCAGTAATACGTGTCCGGGTCGAGCGCGTGGTAGCGGCGGCCTTTCTTGTCCACGCCCTTGATCCGGTCGTGGTAGCCGCGCACTTCCAGCGCCGTGCGGTGCGCGAGCGGGCCGTCGTAGACCACGCCGCCGATCGGGTACAGCGAACGGAAAAGCCGCTGCCAGCGTTCTTCGAAGAACTTGGAGTGCTCCTCGACGCCCGCGCCGAGCCCCGGGTGCATGTTCTGCATCGACCCGGCCCACAGCGCGATCAGCAATCCGCGCCAGTCGCCGAAGTACTTCCAGGTCAGCGAGTCCGGTCCCAGCGGCTCCGGGGCGTCCCTGCTCATCGCGGCTCCTTGGCGGGTCGGCGAAGTGACTACAGCTGTTGTCAGGTTAAAATGTGACAACAACCGTAGTCAACTCTGGACGGGAGCGGGTATGCCGGGCCGCACGTGGGCGGGCACGACGCTGGACGACCGCAAGGCCCAGCGCCGTGCGCAGCTGCTGGCCGCCGGGCTGGACCTGCTCGGCGCGCAGGGCGGCGCGGCGGTGAGCGTCCGCGCGGTGTGCCGGTCGGCGAAGCTGACCGAGCGGTACTTCTACGAGAACTTCGCCGACCGGGAAAGCCTCGTCGCCGCTGTCTACGAGGACGTCGGGGACCAGGCGAGGCAAGCGCTGGCCGAGGCGGTTTCCGGCGAGGCCGAGCCGAGCCGCCGCGCCGAACGCGCCGTCACCGCGTTCGTGGAGCTGATGGTGGACGACCCGCGCAAGGGCCGCGTGCTGCTGCTCGCGCCGCTGACCGATCCGGCCCTGACCAGTCGCGGCCTGCACCTCCTCCCGGCGTTCACCGCTCTGGTGGGCGAACAGCTGTCGCGCGGCGACGAAACCAGCCGCCAACTCGTGGCGATCGGTCTCGTCGGCGCGCTCAGCAACGTGTTCATCGCTTATCTCGACGGCACGCTGAAGGTGAGCCGCGAGCGTCTCGTCGAGCACTGCGTGCAGCTCGTGCTCGGCGCGGACGCTTTCGACCCGGGCGCTCACTGAGCGGCTGCCCGCTCGTCGCGCAACCGCAGCGCGATGTCGATGATCATGTCCTCCTGGCCGCCGACGTAGCGTTCTTCGCCGACCTTGTAGAGGATTTCGTGCGCTGGGACGCCGTAACGCTCGGCGGCGCGTTCGGCGTGCAGCAGGAAGCTGGAGTACACCCCGGCGTAGCCCTGGATGATCGAAGACCGGTCCATCACCGGCAGCCGGGTCAGGTACTTCTTGACCACGTTTTCCGCGGCTTCCATCAGAACGTCTTTGTCCACCCCGGTTTTGACGCCGAGCCGTTCGAAAGTCGCCGCGAGGACTTCCGTCGGCGAGTTGCCCGCGCCAGCGCCGAGAGCGGCGAGCGAACCGTCGATCTGCCGGGCTCCCGCGCGGTAGGCGAGCACCGAGTTGGCGACGCCGAAGCTGAGGTTCTGGTGCCCGTGGTAGCCGACCTGCGCGTCGTCGCCGAGTTCCGCGACGAGCGCTTCGACGCGTTCAGAGGCGTCGTCCAGGATCAACGCGCCCGCGGAGTCCACGACGTACACGCATTGGCAGCCCGCGTCTGCCATGATCCGGGCCTGCTTCGCCAAGTCCTCCGGCGACGACATGTGCGCCAGCATCAGGAATCCGACGGTTTCGAGACCGAGCTCGCGAGCCGCGCCGAAGTGCTGGATGGACACGTCGGCCTCGGTGCAGTGCGTCGCGATCCGCACCGCGCCCGCGCCGAGGTCGGCCGCCGCGCGCAGGTCGGTGACGGTGCCGAGGCCGGGCAGAAGGAGCACGGCGATCTTGGCCTGGTTCGCTTCGTCAACTGCGGCGGCGATGAGCTTTCGCTCGTCCACCAAGGAAAATCCGTAGTTGAAGGTGGAGCCGCCGAGGCCGTCGCCGTGGGTCACCTCGATCAGCGAGATGCCCGCGTCGTCGAGCGCGCGGACAGTGTCGCGCACCTGCTTTTCGGTGAACTGGTGCGCCATTGCGTGGCTGCCGTCGCGCAGAGTGGTGTCGACCAGCCGGACGTCGGTGTTGTTCACGCGGCCACCTCCTGAGCGGCGAAGAGATCGCCGACGCGCGCGGCGGCGGCGGTCATGATGTCGAGGTTGCCCGCGTACTTGGGCAGGTAGTCGCCGTTGCCCGCGACTTCCAGGAAGACGCCCACGCGGGCCTTGCCGCTCCAGTCCGGCCGCGGCGGGTCGAACTGCGGATCGGCCTTGAGCGTGTAGCCCGGCACGTACTGCTGGACGTCTTTCACCATGCGGTGCACGGATTCGCTGATCGCGTCGAAGTCGGCGTCCGGGTCGACCGCGCAGAACACCGTGTCCCGCATGATCATCGGCGGGTCCATCGGGTTGATGATGATGATCGCGCGGCCCTTGCCCGCGCCGCCGACCTTCTCGATCGCGTGCGCGGTGGTTTCGGTGAACTCGTCGATGTTCGCGCGCGTGCCGGGACCGGCCGACCGCGACGACACCGACGCGACGATCTCCGCGTAGGACACCGGAGTCACCCGCGAAACCGCGTGCACGATCGGGATGGTCGCCTGGCCGCCGCAGGTGATCATGTTGACGTTGCGGTCGGTCAGCTGATCGGGCGGATTCACCGCCGGGCAGGTGAGCGGCCCGACCGCGGCGGGCGTCAGGTCGATCGCGCGGATCCCGGCCTCGGCGTACCGCGGCGCGTTGGCTTTGTGCGCTTTCGCCGAAGTGGATTCGAAGACCAACTGCGGCAGTTCCGCGCGCGATAGCAGCCAGTCCACGCCCTCGGCGGACGTTTCGAGGCCGAGCTTCGCCGCGCGGGCGAGCCCGTCCGACGCCGGGTCGACGCCCACCATGTAGCGCACTTCCACGTGCTCGCTGCGCTGGAGTTTTGCCAGCAGGTCCGTGCCGATGTTGCCGGGGCCGACGATCGCGGCCGTCACCTTGCGTTCCGCCATGCGGCCACGGTGCTCGCCGGGATGGGGCACACTCAACCCATGCGTACCACTGGACGGAACGGCGACGGGCTCGTGACCGCTCGGGTCGCCGCCGTGCTGGAAGCCTTCCGCCCCGGCGACGACGCGCTGGGCGTCTCCGAACTGGCGCGGCGGACCGGGCTGGCGAAGACGACCGTGCACCGGCTCGCCGGGCATCTGGCCGACACCGGCCTGCTGGAACGCGACGGCACCTCGGTCCGGCTCGGGCTGCGGCTGTTCGAGATCGGCCAGCTCGCGGTGCGCCGCCGCGGCCTGGTGGAAGCGGCGCGGCCGTACCTGGCGGACCTGCGGGAGGCCACGCGGAACACCGTGCACCTCGCGGTCCTGGAAGGCACCGAGGTGGTGTACCTGGACGTGCTGCGCGGACCGGACGCGCCGGATCTGCCGTCGCGCACCGGCGGCCGGTTCCCGGCGCACGCGACCGGCGTCGGCAAGGCGATTCTGGCCTGCTCCCCCGACGACGTCGTGGACCGCGTGATCGAGGCCGGGCTGCCCCGGGTCAGTCCGCGGACGATCACCGCGCCCGGGTTGCTGCGGCGTCAGCTGGCGCGGATCCGCGAGGACGGAATCGCCTTCGAGCGCGAAGAATCCGGGGTCGGCGTGGTGTGCGCGGCGAGTCCGCTCGTGGACGCGAACGGGCTCGCGGTGGCCGCGGTGTCGATCTCGGGATGGGCGACGCGGATGCGGACCGAGCGAGTCGCGCCCGCGGTGCGGACAGTGGCGCTGGCCTTGTCCCGGACGGTTTCCGAGACCTGATCAGCCCTTGCTCAGCCGCAGGAGCAACGCGACCGCGTCCTCCGAATGCCCCTCCGGAGTGAGCACTTCCTGAAGCAACAGACCGCGGATCGCGGCGACGGCGACGGTCGCCATGGTCCGCGCTTCCTTGGCACCGCGCCCTTCGCGTTCCGCTAGCGAGGCCAGCATGGTCGTCAGGTCGTCCAGCGAATCGACTAATTCGCGAAAGTCCTCCGGCCGGTACGCCGCCAGCCCCGCGACGTGAAAGAACCCGCGGACCCGTGACAGTTGCTCCGGACGAGTGTAGGTCCGCCAAATCGCCACGACGAAGTCGTGGAAGGTGCCCTGCTTCGCCGTCTCGAAAAGAACCTCGTTGTCGCGGGCCCGCTGCGCCTTGAGCATCGCCGCCAAGACCCCGGGCAGCGACCCGAAGTGGTACCGCAGCAGGGCATGGCTGGTGTCGGCCCGCGCGGCGACCTCCCGCAGGGACACGTCCGGAGAGGGAAGGGTCCCGTCGAAGGCGTCGAGGAGCCGGGCCAGCAGCCGTTCGCGGGCGTCGCCGGGGGGTTCCGTGCTTGACAGGCTCACTCCCGCAGTTTATCCATTGGAAAAGAGAGCTGCAACGGCGAAGGGACGGCCCGTGGGACGTTTTCAGGTAGTCGGCGCGACGGTCGCCGACGGGTCGGGACGCGATCCCGCGGCCGTCGGCGTCACCGTCGAGGACGGGAGAATTACCGAACTCGGCCCGCCCGCCGCGTCCGGCGAGCGTCTCGACGCCGACAGGCTGACGATGACGCCCGGCCTGATCGACGCGCATGTCCACCTGGGCTTGTCGAGCCCGATCGAGCCGCAGTTTTCGTTCCGGCTCAGCGCCGCCGAGCTGGCGGCGGACATCTTCGCCGCGGCCGGCGCGGCGCTCGACGCCGGGTTCACGACCGTCCGGGACACCGGCGGGATCGACGGCGGCGTCGTCACCGCGATCGCCAAGGGCAAGGTCCGGGGACCGCGCGTGCTGTCGTGCGGACCGGTTCAGTGCCAGACCGGCGGGCACGGCTACTACGGAGCCGACTGGGAGCCCACCGAGCTGTGGAGCAGCCACCACATTCCCGGCCTGGCCGCTCTGTCGATGATGTCGGGCAACGCGAACGAGCTGCGAAGCAACGTGCGCGAGGCCTTCCGCCGCGGAGCCTCGTTCCTGAAGCTTTGCGTCACCGGCGGGGTGGTCAGCGCGCACGACCAGCTGACCGACACCCAGTTCACCGTCGAGGAAATCGCCGTCGCGGTGCAAGAAGCCGCGGCCCGGGGCACGTACGTGACGGTGCACGCGCACAACAACGAAGGCATCCGGAACGCAATCGAAGCCGGAGTGCGCTGCGTCGAGCACGGCACCGATATCGACGAGCCCACAGCCGCGCTGATGGTTGCTCGCGATGTCGCGCTCGTGCCCACGTTCGCTGTCGTCGAGCAACTGCTGCGCGATACCGCCGGGGCAGGTCTCGGCGAGTCGATCCGCGAGCGGGCGCTGGGCGTTCGCGAGCGGATGGCCGAGGCGCTCGCTGCCGCCAAGGCGGCCGGAGTGCGGATCGGGCTCGGATCTGATCTGATCGGTCCGGCGCAGGACCGCCGAGGGGAAGAGCTCGCCTTGCGCGCAGATCTGGAGACGCCGATGGAAGCCCTCGTAGCGGCCACGAAGACCAACGCCGAGATCCTCGGCCTGTCCGGCGAGGTGGGAATGCTCGCTCCTGGCCAGCAAGCAGATTTCGTTCTCTGGAACGGCAACCCGCTCGAAACTCCCGCCCTGTTCGCCGACCCAGCGAACGCGGTCGTGGTCGTCCAAGGCGGACGCGTAGCAAAGGACCTCCGATGAGCACTATGTGGCAGGGCTGCCTCGCCGGCACCGACTATTTCGAAATGCGTTCCCGCAGCGGGCACGCCTACGGCATCTGGGTCACCACGCCGCCGGGCTACGAACCCGCCAAGACGCGAGTGCCGGTCGTGTATGTGCTCGACGGCAACTGGGCCGTGGGCATGACGGCCCCGCTCATCGTCACCCAGGCCGATCCCATGCAGCAGATCCAGCCCTACCTCCAGGTCAGCGTCGGCTACGCGGGCGAGGAAGCGCCGGACTGGGCGCGGCTGCGCAACCGGGACCTGGTGCCGCCTGGAGAGCCCGTCGCCCAGGAGTTCGTCGACGCCGTGGAAACGGGAGTCCGAACGGGCCGGATGACCCAAGAGGAAGCCGACGCCTACCTCGCCGAACTGCGCGACACCCGCGCCGACGAATTCCTGGCCTTCCTCACCGGCGAACTGCACCCGCGAATCGAACGCGCCTACCACGCGGCCGAGAGCGGGCACGGCCTCTTCGGCTATTCCTACGGCGGGCTTTTCAGCCTCTACGCCTGGCTCAACAGCGGCACGCACTTCGAGAGCATCGGAGCGGGCAGCCCCGGCCTCGTCGGTGAAGACAGCCGGATCTTCGCCCAGCTCGACGAGCTTGGCGACAACCTGCCCGCAGCCAAGCTTCACGTGACCGTCAACGACCAAGAGCTGCTCGGGGATCTGGCCGTCTACCGAAGCCTCGCGAGGAACACAGCCGCTTTCCTGCACCGCCTCAAGTCTCGAGATGGAGCCGTCACCAGCGCGGTCCTGCGCGAAACGCACGTGACCGGGTTGCAAGCCTCGTTCCTCAGCTACCTCAGGACTTGCCGGGCCCAGTAGCCGCGACGTGCACCGCGGGCCGCCGCTCCGCCCACGGCATCGCTTCCTCCAAGAACGCCGCGACCCGCAGCAGCACCGATTCCGAACACACCGGACCGCCGAGCTGCACCCCGATCGGCAAGCCCCGCGAGGACTGGCCGAGCGGAAGGCTGATCGCCGGAGCGCCGGTCTGGTTGTACAACGGCGTGAACGAACACGCGTCGAAAAGCTGCCTCGTCCACTCGGCCGCGGTGAGATCGGCGTTCGCGTCGAGGCGGCCGAGCGGCAAGGCCGGGGTGTTCGTCGTCGGGGTCAGCAACAGGTCGTATCCGGTGAAGAACTCGCCCGCCGCACGGGAAACGACGTTCATCGCGCCCAGCGCCGCGGTCAATTCCATCGCGCTCAGCGAGCGGCCGTATTCGACGCACGCCCAGGTGGTGCGTTCGAGGTTCTCCGGGCTCGCCGCGACCCCGGCCAGCGCTTCGATCCCGGCGACCGAACCGGCCAGAAATCCCGACCACAGCACCTGGTTCGCGTGCAGGAAGGTATCCCAGTCGAAGACCGGTGTCGCGCGTTCGACGTGGTGGCCCGCCGCTTCGAGCACCTCGGCCGCGGCTTCGACTGCGCGCGCCACCTCCGGGTCGACGTAGCTGCCCGCCCAGGATTCGGTGTGCAGCGCGATCCGCAGCCGCCCCGGGTCGGCGCCGACTTCGGCGAGCCACGGGCGCGCGGGCGGGGCAAGGACGTAAGGGTCGCCCGGGTACCCCACCGCGACCTCGTCGAGCAGGGCGGCGGTGTCGCGGACCGTCCGCGACACCGCCAGCTCGACCCCCATGCCGTACAACGGATCGGCGAAGTCCGGACCGGCGGGCACCCGGCCGCGGGTCGGTTTGAGTCCGACCAGTCCGGTGCACGCGGCGGGCACGCGGATCGACCCGCCGCCGTCGTTGGCGTGCGCGATCGGCAGCGCCCCGGCCGCGACGAGGGCCGCCGAACCGCCGCTGGACCCGCCGGCGCTGTGCCCGGTGTTCCACGGGTTGCGCGTCGAACCGTAGGCCAGCGCTTCGGAGTTGCCGTTGAACCCGAGCTCCGGCGTGGTGGTGACCGCCAGCGTCGCCAGGCCCGCCGCGCGGAAGCGCTCCATCAGGTGGGTGTCCTCCGGCGGCACGATGCCCTTGCCGAGCAGCCGCGTGCCCATCCGGGTCGGGACTCCGGCGGCGTGCAGGACGAGGTCCTTGATCGCGAACGGGACCCCGGCGAACCGGCCGTCCCGCGCGTAGTCGAGGGGACGCTCGAATGGGCCGTCGGCGACCGCGTTCAGTTCCGGGTTCACCTTCCGGATGGCTTCGACCGCCAGCGCGGCGACCTCCTCGGCGGTGACCTCGCCGGACGCGAGGACGGCGGCGAGCGCGGTCGCGTCGAGGGCTGCGTATTCGTCGAGGTTCATCGGGTCTCCTTCGGCCGGGGACCCAGCACGCTACGAATGGGCGGGAACTTCCGCATCGGCCGGAAAGCCGTTCCGCTCCCGCCGCGTGTGTGCGCCCCGTTGACACTCCGGACGCCGGGCGTTCATGCTCCGTCCGGCAGCGGAGGTTCGGACATGACCGCAGATGTGCAGTGGTGGGCTCGGCTCGCCCGGGACGTGCGCGCGGCGAGCCGCGGCGAACTGCCGGTGGAAGCCCCGCTCCGGGCAGTGCGGGACAAACTCGGTTTCGCCTGCGCCGCGTTGGTGAGCGGCAGCAAGCAGCGCACCGCGACGGTCAACCTCGGCTACCCGCCGGACATGCTCGGCTACCTCACCACGACCTACCGCTGGAAATGCCCCATCCACCAGCGCGCGGCCCGGCTGGGCCTGCCGCTGCGGTTCGCCGACGTCCCGGACGTCCACGAGACCAGGACGTACCGGGAAGGCATCCAGCCCTACGGTTTCCGGGAAGGGGTGACGCTGCCGCTCGCGCCCGGCACCGGTCCGGAGCGGAGTTTCGTAGCGCTGAGTTCGACGCACGACCGGCCGCTGGACGATCGCTCCGTCCTCGCGCTGACCATGCTGTCGCACGATTTCGCCGCGCTGGCCGACCCCGGCGCCGAACCGGGCGATCCCGCGGCCGATGCCGTGCTGTTCGTTTCACCGGCCCGGATCGAGGTGCGGTCGGCCAGGGTCGCCCGGCTGCCGCTGAGCGAGCACGAGGTCCGGCTCGCCGCGCGGTGCGCGACAGCCGGACGGACCGGATTCCGCCACCGGGACGCGGACGGCGTCTGGTGGCGGGTGCTGGCGCGGGCGCGCCGTCCGGGCGGAGTGCTGCTGCGGATCTGCCGCGAGCCCGAACCCGGGCCGTTGACCGGGCGCGAGCTGGACGTGGTCGGGCTGGTGGCGCGCGGGTGGCCGAACGAGCGGATTTCGGCGGCGCTGGGAATCGCGGTCCGGACCGTGCGCAGCCATGTCGAGTCTTCACTGGTGAAGCTCGACTGTCCGAATCGGACCGCGCTGGCCCGCCACGCGCTCGAACACGACCTCGACACTCTCGGTGCGCTGGAGGCGTCGAGTCGTTCGCGGTGATGCCGGTTCCGACCGGCATCACCACTCACGAGCTCCGCTACAGGGCAGCCACCGCCCGCTCCCCCGGCACCGCCCGCAGCACCGGCACCTCGTCCAGCAACCCCCGCCGGGCCAGCTCCGGCCGCACCCCCTCGCCGAACCAGTACGCTTCCTCCAGATGCGGGTACCCGGACAGGACGAACTCCGAGACCCCGGCGTCGTGATATTCCTCGAGCAGATCCGCGATCTCCGCGTAATTCCCGACCAGCGCGGTCCCCGCACCGCCGCGCACGAGGCCGATCCCGGCCCACAGACCCGGATGGATCTCCAGGTCCCGCGCCGTCGTCCCGGTCTTGCCGCCGTGCAGCGCGACCATCCGCTGCTGTCCCACCGACTCGCTCGCCGCCAGCTGCGCCTGGGCTTTGGCGATCTGCTCCGGGCTCAACGCGTCGAGCAGTTTCTGCGCCTCGGCCCAAGCCTCCGCCGAGGTGTCGCGCGCGATCGTGTGCAGCCGGACCCCGAACCGCACCGTGCGGCCCTCCCGCTCCGCCAGCTCCCGCACCTTCCCGATCTTCTCCGCGACCTGCGCGGGCGGCTCGCCCCAGGTCAGGTAGACGTCGGCGTGCCGCGCGGCGACCGGGAGCGCCGCCGCCGAGGAACCGCCGAAGTACAGCGGCGGCACCGGATCCGGCGCGGCGAGCGTCGTGGCCCCCTCGACCCGCAGATGGTCGCCGGCGAAGTCGAACGGCCGTCCGGACCAGACGCCGCGCACGATGGAGAGGAACTCGTCGGTCCGGGCGTAGCGGGCGTCGTGGTCGTGCCAGTCGCCGAACCGGCGCTGTTCGATCGCGTCGCCGCCGGTCACGATGTTCAGCAGGACCCGGCCGCCGGACAACCGCTGGAACGTGCCCGCCATCTGGGCGGCGAGCGTCGGCGAAATGACGCCCGGCCGGAACGCGACCAGGAATTTCAGCCTGCGCGTCTCGCGGATCAGCGCGGCGGTGGTCAGCCAGGCGTCCTCGCACCAGGTGCCGGTAGGGGTCAGCACGCCCTCGAACCCGAGCTGCTCGGCCGCGCGGGCGACCTGCGCGAGGTAGTCGAGATCGGCGGGCCGCTGCGCGCTCGGGCCCTGCGATTTGTTCGCGTGGAAGCGTTCCACGATCGTCCGGCCGTCCCCGGTGGTCGGCAGGAACCAGTGCAGTTTCAGGCTCATCCGTTCCTCCTCGCGGCCTCGATGTCGGGCCCGTAACGATGGTCGACGAACGCCGCGAAGTCGACCTTCCCGGGCAGGGTGCCCTCGTTCGTGAACGCGTCGGCGAGCTGTTGCTCGGACGCGACAACGGCGTCGTCCAGCGGGATCGGCCGGTCCCGTCCGGCGGAAACGGCCTTCTTCGCCACTTCCGGCTTCAATCCGGTTTCCGCCGCCCACGCGCGCGCCCATTCGCCTGGATGCGTATTCGACCACAGCTGGGCTTTCACCACGCGCTGCACGAAATCCCGGATCGCCGAGTTCTTGCCCGGATCCGCCAGCGCGGTAGTGCTGGCGGTTTCGAAGGCGAGGCCGTTCGACGCCCCGCGACCGTCCGCGAGCACTCGGGCGTGGGCGTCGATCTCCGCCTGCGCGGTATAGGGATCCCAGATCGTCCACGCGTCGATCTGATGCTGGGTGAACGCGGCGAACGCCTCCGACGGCTGCAGGAACGAGAGTTTGATGTCCTTTGTGGACAGACCGGCCTTCTTCAAGGTGTTGAGCAGCTGCCCGTGCGCCGAACTCCCCTTCGCGACGCCAACCGTCTTGCCCCGCAAGGACGCGACGTCCGTCAGCGGAGAATCCGGCGGCACCAGGATGGTTTCCCGCTCCACATTGCTCTTCGCCACGCTCACCACGGAGATCTTCGCCTTCGACGCCGCGGCGAAAATCGGCGGCGTGTTGCCCACCCGGCCGATGTCGATCGCGCCCGCCGAGGCCGCTTCCAGCAACGGCGGCCCGGACGTGAACGTGGACCATTCGATCCGGTACGGCGTGCCGCTCAGCTGATTCGCCGCGGTGAGCAGGGATTTCACCCCGCCCTTCTGGTCTCCGACGCGCAGCGTGACCTGGTGCAGCTCGGCGGGCGACACCGCCGCGGGCACCGGCGCGCGGCCGTCCGATGTGGACGACGAGCAGGCCGCCAGCCCGGTCAGCAGAAGGGCCGCGGCCAGGACGTTACGCAGGTGCACCTTCGGTCACTCCCAGATCGGCCAGGACGCGGCTGCGCACCTCGGCATTGTCGGCGGCCTTCCGCGGACGCGGCTGGCCGAGAACGTGTTCGGCGACGATGCGGCCGTCGCCCAGGACGAGAATCCGGTCGGCGAGCACGAGGGCTTCGTCGACGTCGTGGGTCACCAGCAGCACCGCGGGCTGGTGCGTGCGCCACAGATCCTCGACGAGACGGTGCATCGCCAGCCGGGTCAGCGCGTCGAGGGCGCCGAACGGTTCGTCCAGGAGCAGCAGATCCGGCTCGCGGACCAACGCCCGCGCGAGCGAAACTCGTTGCGCCTCGCCGCCGGAGAGCGTGAGCGGCCATTTGTCGGCATGCTCCGTCAGCCGCACCTCGGCCAGCGCTTTCTCCGCGACAGAGCGGTCGTTGTCCCGCTGCAGGCCGAGCACGATGTTGCGCCAGACCTTGCGCCACGGCAGCAATCGCGGCTGCTGGAACGCGACCGAAACCGTCCCGTCGACGCTCGCGGAGCCCTCGATCTCCTGGTCCAGCCCGGCGAGGACCTTCAGCAGGGTCGACTTCCCGGACCCGCTCCGCCCGAGCAGCGCGACGAACTCGCCGCGAGCGATGTCCAGGTGGAGTCTGGTGAGGACAGTCCGTTCGCCGAACTTCTTCGTGAGGTCGCGGACCTCGGCTACCGGGCTCGCCATCGCAAGGCCCTCCTTTCCAGCAGCCGGACGAGCGCGTCGGTGAGGAGGCCCAGCACGGCGTAGACGACAAGCCCGACCACCACGACGTCGGTGCGCAGGAATTCGCGGGCATTGTTGATGAGATAACCGATCCCGGCGTCCGCGTTGACCGTCTCGCCGACGATCAGCGCCAGCCACGCGACCCCGAGCGACTGCCGCAGCCCGACCAGCGCCTGCGGCAGCGCACCCGGCAGCACGACGTGCCACAGCCGCTCCGAACGGGTGAATCCCAAGGCCCGCGCGGCTTCCCCGAGCAATGGATCGGCGGAGCGGATTCCCGAGTGGACATTCAGGTACAGCGGAAACGCGACGCCCAGCGCGACCAGGAAGATCTTGGTCTCCTCGCCGATCCCGAACCACAGGATGAACAACGGGATCAGCCCGAGAAACGGCAGCGTGCGCAGCATCTGCACCGGCGGGTCGACCAACGCCTCGCCCCAGCGGGACAATCCGGCGACTGCTCCGAGCAGCAGCCCGGCGGCCGCGCCGAGCGCGAACCCCGCGCCGACGCGGCCCAGCGAAACCGCGAAAGCGCTGCCGAGCTCGCCGCTGCGGGCGACCTCGGCCGCGGCTTGCAGGACAGTCCACGGGGAACTGAGCTTGTCGGGCGGCAACGCGCCGGTCGAGCTGGCGATCTGCCACGCCGCGACCAGCGCGACCGGGCTGATCCAGCGGCGCAGCGACGGCAATCGCCGGCGCGGCGCGCGCTTCGGCGCGGCCGTTTCGGCGCGCGACAGCACGCCCGTGGTGGAAATCGACACGGATTTCTCCCGGGTGGGGTTTTCGGTTCAGGGGACCAGGATTCAGCGGCGGGACAGACAGACCGCGCTCGCCTGCTGCCGGAGGTCGACGTGCAGGCGGCAGACGAGGAGGACGCCGCGCTTCATGCCCCCGAGCTTCGATCCCCGGACGGGTGAAGTCAATGACGGGCCGGGCGGCTCTCACGCACTGGAATCAGTGCGGCGGTGTACGGGGTTTGTTCACCGCTCGGGTAGGCGGATGCCCGGGATGCGGGACGGGTTTCCCGCTCCGCTGCCGAACACCGGCGACCGGCCGCCCGGAATTGTCGGTGCTGTGCGGTACAAGATCACTATGTTCTTCTTCAAGGCACAGCACGCCTTCTTCGCCCCGGCCCCGCGTCCGCACAGCCGCCTCGAGCCCCTATCGCGGGCAACGCATCGCGCCACCGCTGCGGCCGCAAGACCGAACCGCCCGCGGCTCGAACCGAAACCCGGCTCAGGCGCCGAACATGCGCCGCCATTCGTCGAGAGACCGGGGCCGGAACACGAAATTCGTGCTCTTCACCCGCGACAGCGCCGCCGAAGATTCGGGCGAATACTGGTGTCCCGGATACACCACTGGATCGCCCGGCAGTGTCGCGAGCCACTGCAGGCTGCGGAAAATCGCGTCCGCGTCGCCGCCGGGGAAATCGGTCCGGCCGCAGCCTTCGAGAAACAGCGTGTCCCCGGAAACGAGCCGGTCGCCCACCAGGAAGCACTGGCTTCCCGGGGTGTGGCCGGGCGTGTGGAGCAGCCGGATGTCGATCGAGCCGACCGTCACCACGTCGTCGTGCGCGTGGGCGCGCAGATCGGTGTCCGACACGCCGGTCACCCGGCGCACCCACTCGCTTTCCTGGGCGTTGACGTGGATCGGCACCGGCCGCAGCGCGAGCAGTTCGGCGATGCCGGGCAGCGAGAAGCCCATCATGTCGCCGCCGACGTGGTCGGGGTGGTGGTGGGTGGCGAGCACGCCGGTCAGCCGCATCCCGTCGGCTTCGAGCGTCTCGACCAGGTCGCCGACCGCGTACGCCGGGTCGACCAGCACCGCCTCGCCCGCTTCGCGGTCCCCGATCAGGTAAGCGAAATTCACCATCTGGGTCGCGACCGGGTCCCCGACAGCGAAATCGCGGCCGGCGAGCAACTGGCGGAAGTAGAGCTGGTCTGCCATGCCCCGCAGCCTAACGGTCGCCGGTCACTCCCCCACGGAGCCGTCGGCGAGTTCCCGCAGCGCGTCGAGATGCCCGACGTGCCGCGCGGTCTCCTGCACGACGTGCGCCAGCACCCAGCGGACGGTGAATTCCCCGGACCGCCGCGTCCGGTCCTCCGGCGTGAGCCCGGCCAGCGCCTCTGCCGCCCGTTCCGCTTCGGCGCGATAGGCCGCGACGACCCCGGCGACGTCGTCCTCGGGCGTCAGGTCCCAGCTCGGGTCCGGCGAGCCCGGCCACAGCGAAGGCGCGTCGGAGCCGCCCGCCTCGATCACCAGCCACCACCGCTCGACAGCGGTCAGGTGCTTGAGCACGCCCAGCGCGCTGGTCCGCGGCGAACTCGGCAACGGAGCCGCGACCGCCTGCTCGCGGCTCAGCCCGGTCACCTTCTGCACCGCGGTCGCCCGGAGGAAGTCCAGGAACCGGGTCTGCACGGTCAGTTCGTCTCCGTCGAGCGGATCCGGCCAGACGCGCTCAGCCTCAGCCATGGCCCCGACCCTACTAGTGCCGGCGAGGAATACGCTCAGCGTCATGGTGTGGGGATTTCTGTGCGCGCTGCTGTCCGCGGTGGCCTACGGCGTCGCTTCGGTGATGCAGGCGGTGGCCGCGAAGGCCGCCCCCGACAAGGGCGGCGCCGGGGTCGACCCGCGCCTGCTGCTGCGAGTGCTGCGGCAGTGGAAGTTCGTCGTCGGCCTGCTGCTCGACGGCGTCGGATTCGTCGCGCAGATCGCCGCCCTGCACGTCCTGCCGCTGTTTCTCGTGCAGGCGACGCAGGCCGCGAGCCTCGCGGTGACAGCCGTCGCGGCTCGGGTTTTCGGCGTCCGGCTGGGCGCGCGGGAATGGACCGCCGTGGGCGTCGTGTGCGCCGGCCTCGCGCTGCTCGGCTCGTCGGCGGAAAGCGAGGGCTCCAGTGAGGTAGGACTGGGTTTCCGGCTGACGCTGGCCGGTGCCGCCGTGGCACTCGGCCTCGCCGGGCTTCTCGTCGGACGCGCCGGCGACCGCGTCCGCACCGCCGGGCTCGGGCTGGTAGCCGGCCTGTGCTTCGGACTCGTCGCGGTAGCGGGCCGGGTCATCCCGAGCCTCGCGCCGCTCGACCTGCTGCGCGACCCAGCGCTGTACGTCGTCGCCGTCGCGGGCGCGCTGGCGATGCTGTTCTTCGCCACCGCACTGCAACGCGGCAGCGTCACAACCGCCACCGCGATGATGGTGCTCGGCGAAACCGTCATGCCGTCACTGATCGGCGTCCTGCTCCTCGGCGACCGCACCCGCCCAGGTTTCGCCGCGGTCGCACTGATCGGCTTCGTCCTAGCCGTAGCCGCCGCACTGGCACTGGCCCGCTTCGGCGAACCCGAACCGGTCGCGATCGCGGCCGCATCCGAGCCGCCGGAGGCCGAGCACGCAGGCCGCGACGCCCGCAGGTAGACCGTCCCCGGGCTCCGTCGCGGCGAGGTTAGGCTAACCTTCCCCAGTGGGACGAAGGGGAGGAACCGGCGAACGAACCGGCTCGTCCCCGCGAACGGAGGCGCCGGTGAAGACACTCGCACCCACGGCCGGAGAGGACGCACCGGGCGGCGCGGCCACAGGGCGGTATTGCCCACCCAACGTTCACGCACCCCGCGCTGAGGCACCGACGGCCACAGTCTGGCCCCCAGACGGAGAAGTCCTGCTATCCGCCCCGACCACGAGGTCGTACTGCCATCCCGACCTCCGCGCACCCGGCACACCGCGGACCCTCGCGCTAGCAGCCGGAGAGAACACGCTGCCCGGTGCGACCGCTCAGCCGCGTTACCCGCCGATCTTCCACGCACCCGGCACGCAGATGCCGGAGCCCACCGGCAAACCCCCAGCCAAAGAAAACACCATCCCCGCCACGACCACTCGCCCGCTTTCCTCGCCCGCCTTCCGCAACCCCAGCACCCAGTCCCCGCCAACAATCACCGCACTCCTAGCCCGACAAGCCGCCACCACGCGAGCCACGCGACAACACCCAGCCCCCACTCCCCCGGCACCGAGGCCCCGATGACCACCGGCCGGAACGTCCTGCGCGCCGCGATCGCCGGACAGCGGAAATCCGTCCTCGCCGCGTCCGTCCTCGCCGCGGGCCACCAAGGCGGCGAAGCGCTCGTGCCGGTAGTGATCGGCGTAGTCCTAGACCGCGCCGTCGCCGACAGTTCAGCCCTCACCCTCCTCGGCTGGCTCGCCGTCCTCGCCGCCGTCTTCCTCGTGCTCTCCACCAGCTACCGCTTCGGCGCACGAGCCGCCGAGCGCGCTTCCGAACGGGCCGCGCACGAGATCCGGCTCGCGGTCAGCCGGCGCGTCCTGCATCCTCGCGGCGGCGCGGAGAACGGAGCCCTCGCCGGGGAGCTGGCGAGCGTCGGGTCCTCGGACGCCCGCCGCGTCGGGATGGTCAACGCGGTCCTTCCGTTCGGCATCGCCGCGCTCGCCGGGCTGCTGGTCAGCGCCGTCGTGCTGCTCCGGATGTCTGTCCCGCTCGGCCTGCTCGTCCTCCTCGGCACCCCGCCGCTGCTGTTCCTCGCCCACCTGATCGGCAAGCCGCTGGAGAAGCGCAGCGAATTGGAACAGGAACGCGCCGCGCACGCTTCCGGTGTCGCGGCCGACCTCGTCAGCGGGCTGCGCGTGCTCAAAGGCATCGGCGCGGAACCGGTGGCGACGGCGCGGTATCGGCGCACCAGCCGGGATTCGCTGCGGGCGACCATCCGCGCGGCTCGCGCCCAGGCGTGGCACAACGGCGCGCTGCTCGCGCTCACCGGGGTCTTCATCGCGATCGTCGCCCTCGTCGGCGGGTCGCTCGCGGCGAGCGGCGACATCTCCGTCGGCGACCTCGTCGCGGCGGTCGGGCTGGCCCAGTTCCTGCAGACTCCGTTCGCCATTTTCGCCTGGGTCAACGGCCAGCTCGCCCAGGGCCGGGCCTCCGCCGGGCGCGTCGCCGCGGTGCTCAGCGCCCCGCCCGCGGTCCCGGAAGGCACCGGCGAGCTGCCTGCTCCGGCGCGCGGAAGCGTGGAGTTTTCCGCGGTATCGCACGGAAAACTCCGGGAACTCGACCTCACCGTCCCGCCCGGCGAACTGCTCGGCGTCGTCGCCGCCGACCCCGCCGCGGCCACCGATCTTCTCGACTGCCTCGGCCGGTTCGCCGACCCTAGCGAGGGGACCGTTCGCGTCGACGCGGTGGATCTGTCCACTGTGGATCCGGAGCTCGTCCGTGCGGTCGTACTCGTCGCCGCACACGACACAGATCTGTTCGAGGGCACGGTGGAAGACAATGTTCGCGGCGGAATGCCCGCCGTCCCCGACGGAGTGCTCGCCGCCTCCGCCGCCGACGAGGTCGCCGCGACTCTCCCGTCCGGCACCGCCACCGCCGTCACCGAACGCGGGCGATCGCTGTCCGGCGGGCAACGGCAACGGGTCGCCTTGGCCCGCGCCCTCGCCACCGAGGCACCGGTCCTGGTGCTGCACGATCCGACCACCGCCGTGGACACGGTCACCGAAGCCCGCGTCGCCGCCGGAGTCGCGGAGCTTCGCCGGAACCGGACCACGATCGTGGTCACCACCAGCCCAGCGCTGCTCACCGCGACCGACCGGGTCGTGCTGCTCGAAGACGGCCGGGTCGTCGCCGAAGGCAGCCACGCCGACCTGGTCCGCACCGAAGCGGCTTACCGAGCGGCGGTGCTCTCATGACCGAACGCGAACTCCTGCCCGCCGCCAGCGGCCCGCGCATCAGGGCTGTCCTGGCCGACCTGCTGCGGCAAGCGAAAGGCCGCGCGACCGGGGCGTTCGCCTTCGTGGTCGGCGCGACCGCGATCAGCCTGCTCGCCGCTCCCCTGCTCGGCCGGGTCGTCGACCTCGTCGCCACCCGGCAGGCCGCCTCCGCCCTCGTCTTCCCGGTGGCCGGCCTCGTGCTGGTCGCCGCGACGTCCGCGATCGCCACCGCCATCGGGGTCTCGATGCTCGCCGCGCTCGGCGAAACGATGCTGGCCGACCTGCGCGAACGGTTCATCGACCGGGCTCTCGGCCTGCCGCTGGAGCAGGTCGAAAAGGCCGGTTCCGGCGACTTGACCACCCGCGTCACCAACGACGTCTCGGTCGTCGCCGAAGCGGTCCGGCAAGCGCTGCCCGCGCTGGCCCGTTCGGTGCTGACGATCGTGCTGACTCTGGTCGCGATGGCGATCCTCGACTGGCGTTTCCTCGCCGCGGCCCTGCTGGCCGTCCCGATCCAGCTGCACACCGTCCGCTGGTACGTCCGCCGCGCGACCCCGCTTTACGCCGCCCAGCGCACCGCCGTCGGCGCTCAGCAGCAACAACTTCTCGGCACCATCGGCGGCGCCAAGACCGTCCGCGCGTTCCGTCTCGGGGACGCACACGTCGAGCGCGTGCGCGAACGGTCGAAGGGGGCGGTGGACCTGGCGTTGCGCGGGGTCCGCCTCGCCACCCGGTTCTACGGGCGGCTGAATCTCGCCGAGTTCGTCGGTCTGTCGGCGGTGCTCGCGGCCGGTTTCCTCTTGGTGGGCGCGAATCTCGCGACAGTCGGGGTCGCGACCGCCGCCGCGTTGTACTTCCACAGCCTCTTCGGCCCGATCAACACCGCACTCGCGCTCGTGGACGACGCTCAGGCGGCGACCGCCAGCCTGTCCCGGCTGATCGGTGTCGCGGATCTTCCGGCACCTGCCGAACCGACGCGGGTCGGCCGTCCCGTCGACGCGTCAGTGAAGGCGGCCGGCCTTGGACACTCCTATGTGGACGGCCATCCGGTACTGCGCGACGTCGATCTCGAAGTCGCGCCGGGCGAGCGCGTCGCGCTGGTCGGCGCGAGCGGGGCCGGGAAGACGACCTTGGCGAAGCTGATCGCCGGGATCCACCAGGCCGGCATCGGCACGGTGTCGATCGGCGGCGTTCCGCTGGACCAGCTCGGCCCGGCCGCCACCCGGCGCGCGGTGGCGTTGATCAGCCAGGAAGTGCACGTTTTCAGCGGCCCGCTGGCCGACGATCTCCGGCTGGCCGCTCCCGAGGCCAGCGACGCCGATCTCCACGCCGCACTGGCCAAAGCCGGCGCCGCCGAATGGGTGGCCGCGCTGCCGGACGGGCTCGCGACGGTCGTCGGCGAGGGCGGGCATCGGCTGACCGTCACGCAGGCTCAGCAGCTGGCGCTCGTCCGGTTGGTGCTTGCCGATCCGCCGGTCGCGATCCTCGACGAGGCCACGGCCGAAGCGGGCAGCGCTGGGGCGAAAACGCTGGAAGCCGCCGCGGCCGCCGCGCTCGACGGGCGCACCGGCCTGATCGTGGCGCACCGCCTGACCCAAGCGGCCGCTTCGGACCGCATCATCGTCCTGGACGCTGGAGCGATCGTCGAATCCGGCACGCACGAGGAACTGGTCGCCGCTGGCGGCCGGTACGCCACGCTCTGGAGCGCCTGGTCCGGCCTGCGCAGCCACCGTCCGTGAGGGGAACTTTGAGGGAATCAGATTCCCTCAAAGTTCCCCTCACGGATCTCAGGATTCCTTGATCAGCGACAGCGGGCGCAGATCGGTCCAGGTTCGCTCGATGTGGTCCAGGCAGGCTTGGCGCGCGTCCGGGCCGAAGGTCGTCCGCCAGCCTTCCGGCACGGCGACGAAGTCCGGCCACAGGCTGTGCTGGCCCTCGTCGTTCACCAGCACCCGGTAAACGCCGTCGGCGTCCTCGAACGGATTCGTCACAGCTCGGTCCTTTCCCTCGCTCAGCGGATCCCGCTCACCGCGTACTCCGCCGGGTCGGCCGCGGCCGCCCGCCGGTCCACAATGGACTGCAGGATCTCGCCCACCCGCACCGCGGTGTTCGACAGCAGCGAGGACGTGATCCCGTGCGTATGTTCGGTGCCGCCCTGCAGGTAGAGGCCGCCGCGCACGGCCGGGCCGGTGGTGATCCGGTAGTCGCGTTCGACCTTCAACCGGCCTTCGGCGTCGCGGCGGCACTGGCTGGCCAGCCCGCCGAGCAGAGGCGTCGGATCCGCGGGCAGGTAGCCGGTCGCGTAAACGACCGCGTCGGCCTCCAGCACCGAACGTTCGCCGGTCGCCAGCGATTCGACGGTCGCGCGCACGCAGGCGCCTTGATCGTCGACCTCGACCGGGCGCGAAACGTTGAACAGCCGCAACCGTTCCACGCCAAGCACCTTTTCCTGGTACCGCCGCCGGTAAAGCTCATCGATGAGGTCCAGGTCGACAGCCGAGTAGTTCGTCGCGCCGTGGTAACGCATCAGGCGGTCTTTGACCGGTTCGCTTGCCGCGTAGAAGGAATCGACCGCCTCTGGGTCGAAAATCCGGTTGGCGAACGCACTGTCGTCAGCGGGGCTGTAGCCGTAGCGAGCGAACACCACGCACACTTCGGCTCGCGGGAACTCCTCGTGCAGCAACGCGGCGACCTCGGCCGCGCTCTGCCCGGCGCCGATCACCACGAACCGGCGCGGGTCCGTGCCGCGCAACGATTCCACGCGATGCAGCAGCTCGCTGTTGTGCCAGATCCGTTCCCCGGCGACGACCCCGTCCGGCAGTTTCGCGCGCAATCCGGTGCCCAGCACCAGGTTCCGCGCCCGCAGCTCGGCGACCTCGCCGTCGACCTCGGCGCGCACGTCGAAGAACGCGATCTCCCCGCCGTCGCGCACCGGTTCGATCGAGACGACCTCGCTGCCGTAGGACACCAGGTCGTCGACCTTCGCCGCGGCCCATTCGAAGTAGTCGTGGAACTCGACGCGCAGCGGGAACAGGGTCTTGTGGTTGATGAAATCGACCAGCCTGCCCTTCTCGTGCAGGTAGTTCAGGAAAGTGAACGCGCTGGCCGGGTTCCGCATCGTCACCAGGTCCTTGAGGAACGACACCTGCATGGTCGCGGTGTCGATCAGCATCCCGCGATGCCAGCCGAAACGGGGCTGGCGCTCCAGGAAGTGCGCCGTGACCGTCTCCCCCGAGCCCGCGTTGTGCTCGGCGAGGGCGATCGCGAGCGCGAGGTTGGACGGCCCGAACCCGACTCCGACCACGTCGTACACCGGCACCTGGCTGTCCTCGGCCCCTGCTCGTGACATGAAAGTCCCCTAGCGCGGCACTGCCGCATCACCGTTCCCGACTGACCATGCTCAAGGAACCCTAACCTAACTTAGGTAAGCCTCAACTAGTACTGTCGGAGTGATGTTCGTCCCGACCACGAAAGGTGCACCGCCGATGCGCGTGGCCATGTTCGGCTACCAGACCTGGGGACACCGCACCCTCAAAGCCCTCCTCGACGCGGGCCACGACGTGCGGCTGGTGGTCACCCACCCGCCGAGCGACCACGCCTACGAACGGATCTGGAGCGATTCGGTCGCCGAGCTGGCGCAGGAGAACGGGATCCGCACGCTGCTGCGCACGCGCCCGGACGACGGGGAGCTGCTCGCCGAGCTCAAAACCGCGGACCTGGACCTGATCGTCGCGAACAACTGGCGCACCTGGCTGCCGCCGGAGATCTTCGCCCTCCCGCGCCACGGCACGCTCAACGTGCACGACTCGCTGCTGCCCGCCTACGCCGGCTTCTCCCCCATCATCTGGGCGCTGATCAACGGCGAGCCGGAGGTCGGCGTCACCGCGCACATGATGAACGACGAACTCGACGCCGGCGACATCGTCGCGCAGCGCGCGGTCGAGGTCGGCCCGCGCGACACCGCCACGGATCTGTTCCACCGCACCGTGGACCTCATCGAACCGCTCGTCACGGAAGCCTTGCGCCGCATCGAATCCGGCACCGTGGTCCCGATCCCGCAGGACCGGACGAAGGCGAGTTTCTTCCACAAGCGCGCCCCGCGCGACAGCCTCATCGACTGGACGTGGTCGGCGGAGGAACTGGACCGTCTGGTGCGCGCCCAATCGGACCCGTACCCCAACGCGTTCACCTACCACCGCGGCGAGCAGCTGCGCATCGTGCGTGCTTCGGTCTCGGAGGGGCACTACGGCGGAACGCCGGGCCGCATCTTCATCCGCGAAGGCGAGGGGGTGGTGGTCGTCGCGGGTCGCGAGGCACGACAAGGTCAGTCGCCGGGACTGCGCATCGAACGCGTCCGCACGGCTGACGACCGGGAATTGCCCGCGGCGGAGTACTTCACGACCATGGGCGGATATCTCACCGACCGCCCGTAGGCGATATCCGGATTCCGGGCACCGCAATTCTTCCGGCGGAATTCGCGGAATGAACTGCGGCGCCCGGAACGGCGTCCGTGCGGAACCGGGAAGCAACGCCCCGGTTCCGCACGGAATCAGCGCCGGGGATCAGTGGTTGGTGCCGGTGGACCAGACCGCGTACCGCGGCCAGGCGCGCTGGTTGTACATCACGATGTTGCCGTCGTCCTGGACGATGATGTAAGGGTCGTTGTGCCCGGTCGTGTTGGACGCCCAGAGCACGACGCCGCCCTGCCCGTAGATCACCAGGTTCCCGTCGGCCTGGAAACGCAGTTCCTGTGCCCCTTTGTGGTCGGTCCCGGTCGACCACGGGGCATTGCGGTGCTCGTCGTAGGCCACCAGGTTGCCGTCATCCTGGAAGATCCAGTTGATCTTGTCGCTGGTGCCCACGGTGGAGCCGGGCCGCCAAGCGGCCGGACGGTAGATGTAGGCCTCGCCGAGGATCGACTTGGCGGACACGGAATGGGCCGCCGGAGCGGCCGGGGCCGCCTGGGCCGGTGCGGTCAGGGCCAGCGAGCCGGCTCCCAGGATCCCGGCGCACAGGGCCGCCGAGACCACGCGGTTGAATCGCATTGTTTCTCCCCACGTCATAACCAGTGTGAATGCCTCGTCCCGGAACACTTGTGGCGGACGACGCGTACTCGAAGTCTCGTCCGCCGGTAATATGGGAAACAGTGCATCGACCGGCCACCTGTGACCGGTGCCGGGTTCCGGGGGGAGCAGCGCGTGCCGGAGAAAGCCGACGTCGTGGCCGCCCTGCGCGCGTTTCGGCTCCGGGCCGGGCTGACGCAGGAGGAACTCGCCGAGCGGTCGGGGATTTCGGTGTCCACCATCCGCGGCCTGGAAACCGGCAAGCGCCGCAATCCGCAGCTGACCTCGGTCCGGCGGTTGGCCGAGGTCCTCGGACTGGATCCCGGGGAACGCGAGCAGCTTCTCGACCCGGCGCCCGCGGCCGGTCCCCGGGTGCTGCCGCGGCAGCTGCCCGCCGTGCCGGAGCAGTTCACCGGCCGCGACGCGGAGCTCGCCGAACTGGATCTCGTAGCGAGCCGCGGCAGCCGGATGTCGGTGGTCGTGCTGTGCGGGGCGGGCGGGATCGGCAAGACCGCGCTGGCGCTGCGCTGGGCGGGCACCCGCCGCGACCGGTTCCCCGACGGCCAGCTCTACCGGGACCTGCACAGCTTCGACCCGAGCGCGGCTCCCTCGGAACCCGGTGCGGTGCTCAGCGGATTCCTCGAGGCGCTCGGAGTCGACCTGCGGGCCATCCCCCATCACCTGGACTCGCAAACCGTGCTGTTCCGCAGTCTCCTGGCGGATCGCCGGATGCTGATCGTGCTGGACAACGTCCGCGACGCGGCGCAGGTGCTTCCCCTGCTTCCGGACGGCGCGGGCAGCCTGGTGCTGATCACCAGCAGGCATCGCCTCACCGGTCTCGCGGTGGCCCGGGAGGCGCGGCTGATCACCGTTCAGCCGCTCGACGAGGCGACGGCCGGCGTGATCGTGCGCGACCGGATCGGGCCGGAACGAGCCGACGCCGAACCGGCGGCGGTGCGGGAAATCGTCCGGCAGTGCGCGGGCCTCCCGCTCGCGCTGTCGATCGTGACCGCCCGCGCGCACGTCGTCCCGCATTTCCCGATCGCCGCGCTGGCCAAGGAACTGCGCGACCGGGAAACCCGGCTCGACGGGCTGGCCACCGGCGACCAGCTGACCGATCTGCGCGCGGTTTTCGGTTCCTCAGTGGCGGCCTTGCCCGCCGATGCGGCGGATCTGTTCGCCCTGCTGAGCCCCGCGCCGCTGGACGACGCCTCGATTCCGGCCGCCGCCGCACTGGCCGGGTGGCCCCTGCCCCGGACCGTCGCCGCCGTGAACGCGCTGGAAGCCGCGCACCTGGTAGTCATCTCGACCCCCGGCCGCTACCGGATGCACGACCTGGTCCGGTTGTACGGCACCGAATACGCCTCGACCCGCCGCGTGCCGGGCGGGCGAGCCGCGGCGGATCGCCGTCTGGTGGACCATTTCCTGCACAGCGCGTACGCGGGCGAGCGGTTGTTCACCCCGCATCTTCCCGCGCTGGCCCTGGACGCCTGCGTCCCGGACGCCCGCCCGCTGACCTTCCCGGACGCCGCGGCGGCGGCCGAGTGGTTCGAGACCGAGCGGCACAACCTGCTCGCCCTCCAGCACTTCGCCGCCGACCAGGAATCCTGGCTGCCGGTGTTCGGGATCGCCCGGCTGCTCTTCCCGTTCCACGAACTGCGCGGCCGCTTCGCCGACGAAGCCCAGACCTGGCGGCTGGCCCTGACCGCCGCCGGGCGGCTGGGCGACCCGGAACACGAGGCACAGGCCCTGCGCCGGCTCGGCCGTGCGTCCGCGCACCTCGGCGAGCCGGAAGAAGCCCTGCGCTATCTCGAACGAGCCCGGGCGATCGCCGAGGCGCACGGGGACCGGCACGGCCTGGCCATGGCTCATTACGTGCTCGGCTGGACGCGGCACCAGCTCGGCGACGCCGGTCTGGTCCGCCCGCACGCCGAGCGGGCCGCCGCCCTCTTCGCCGAACTGGGCAACCCGGCGTGGCACGCCCGAGCGCTCACCCTGATCGGCTGGGCCCGCGCTCAAGCAGGCGAATTCGCACCGGCCCGGGAGGCCTGCGAACGCGCGCTGGCGCGGTTCCGCGCGCAGGGCGACGTCGCGGGCCAGGCCGAGAACCTCGGCGTCCTGAGCTACATCGCCTTCCACACCGGGAATTTCGAGGAGTCCGCCGGGTATTGCCGCGAAACCGTGGAACTCTGCCAGCTTCTCGGCAACGCCTACCTGGAAGCCGAGATGTGGGACCACCTGGGACGCAGCTACCGGGCTTTGGGCGACGTCCGCGGCGCGCGGCGCAGCTGGAGACATTCGCTGGCGATGCTGGAAGCCCAGCATCGGAAGGAACCGGCGGCGGCCGTTCGCGCCTTCCTCAGCGCTCTCGCCTGAACGCGAGCCCCGTCCGCCGCGCGAGCTGCCGGGCGGTGTCAGTGCCGCGGGCTGGCTCCAATCGGCGGCACTGACAACCGGCTAGCGCTCGGAAACCTTGCCCCCGTCCACTTCCAGCCGCCGCGTCACCGCAACCGCGTCCAGCATCCGGCGGTCGTGCGTCACCAGCAGCAGCGTGCCGGGGTAATCGTCCAAAGCGGACTCGAGCTGTTCGATCGCGGGCAGGTCCAGGTGGTTGGTCGGCTCGTCCAGCACCAGCAGGTTCACCCCGCGCGCCTGCAGCAGCGCCAGCGCCGCGCGGGTGCGCTCGCCGGGCGAAAGCGTCGCCGCCGGGCGCAGCACGTGCGCGGCCTTGAGCCCGAATTTCGCCAGCAGGGTACGGACTTCCGCGTCGGCGAACGACGGCACCTCCCGCGCGAACGCGTCCGCCAGCGGGAGGTCGCCGAGGAACAGCCGGCGGGCCTGGTCGACCTCGCCGACCACCACGCCCGGCCCGAGCGCGGCGGCGCCCTCGTCCAGCGGGATCCGGCCGAGCAGCGCCGCCAGCAGCGTGGATTTGCCCGCGCCGTTCGCGCCGGTGATGGCGACCTTGTCGGCCCAGTCGATCTGCAGGTCCACCGGCCCGAGCGTGAAGCCGCCGCGCCGCACGACCGCACCCCGCAGCGTCGCCACCACCGCTCCCGCGCGCGGGGCGGCGGCGATCTCCATCCGCAGCTCCCACTCCTTGCGGGGCTCCTCGACGACCTCGAGCCGCTCGATCATCCGGTCTGTCTGACGCGCCTTCGAGGCCTGCTTTTCGGTGGCCTCGCTGCGGAATTTGCGGCCGACCTTGTCGTTGTCGGTCGCCTTGCGGCGGGCGTTCTTGACGCCCTTCTCCATCCACGCGCGCTGCATGCCCGCCCGGGCTTCGAGCGCCGCGCGGGTATTGGCGTATTCCTCGTAGTCCTCGCGCGCGTGCCGCCGCGCGACCGCCCGTTCCTCCAAATAGGACTCATACCCGCCGCCGTACGTCTTCACCTGCTGCTGCGCGAGGTCCAGTTCCACGACGCGGTCGACGGTGCGGGCCAGGAACTCGCGGTCGTGGCTCACCAGCACGGTGCCCGCGCGCAGCCCGGTGACGAACCGCTCCAGCCGGGCGAGCCCGTCGAGGTCGAGGTCGTTCGTCGGCTCGTCGAGCAGGAAGATGTCGTAGCGGCTGAGCAGCAGCGACGCCAGCCCGGCGCGCGCGGCCTGCCCGCCCGACAGCGAAACCATCGGCTGGTCGAGGTCGACAGCCAGCCCGAGATCCGCGGCGACCTCCCCGGCCCGGTCGTCCAGGTCCGCTCCGCCGAGCGCGAGCCAGCGGTCCAGCGCGGTGGCGTATGCGTCGTCGGCGCCGTCCTCGCCCGCGGCAAGCGCATCGGTCGCCGCATCGAGCGCGGTTTGCGCGGCCGCGACTCCGGTGCGTCGCGCGAGGAACGCGCGCACCGACTCTCCCCCGCGCCGCTCCGGCTCCTGTGGCAGATGCCCGACGGTGGCGGCCGGCGGGTTCAGCCGGACCTCGCCGGATTCCGGGCGGGCCAGCCCGGCCAGCGTGCGCAGCAGGGTGGACTTCCCGGCGCCGTTGACGCCGACCAGTCCGATCACCTCCCCCGGGGCGACGACGAGATCGAGACCGGAGAAGAGGACGCGGTCACCGTGGCCGGCGGCCAGGTCCTTCGCGACGAGTGTGGCGCTCATATCGGAGCCGAGTTTACGGGGAGCCCGCGCGCCGCGTGCCGCGTGTCGGCTCCGTCACTCCGAGTGGGTACTCTGGGCGGGTTGCCGGGTCCAACAAGAGCAGTGAGGTCGGTGAAAGGCATGGCGGAACCCGCCCCGGTCCCGTTCGGACGGGGGAAGCAGCGGGCTCCCCGGCCGACCGTCAGCAGACGGCGCGAGGTGAGCCACGCGAGCGCGCGGTCGCTGCTGATGACCGTGCTGGGCGAATACGTGCTGCCCCGCGACCGTCCGGTGTGGACGTCGATGCTGGTCGAATCCCTCGGCATGCTCGACATCGAGGAGAAGTCCGCGCGGCAGGCGCTGGCCCGGTCCGCGGGCGAGGGCTGGCTGGTGTCGGAACGCGTCGGCCGCCGCGTCCGGTGGTCGCTGACCCCTCCGGGCAGGCGGCTGCTCACCGAGGGCGCCGAGCGCATATACGCCTTCGGCCGCGACGCGCACGTCTGGGAGAACCGCTGGCTGATGCTGATCGTCTCGGTGCCGGAAGCGAAACGCGACCTGCGGCACCGCCTGCGCACCAGGCTGACCTGGGCCGGTTTCGGCTCGCCGGTGGCGGGCGTCTGGGTGAGCCCCGACCCGCGGCGCGAACCCGAGGCGCAGAAGATCGTCGCCGAACTCGGCCTCGAAGCGCAGGCGATGTCGTTCACCGCGGAGTACGGCGCGATCGGCGACCAGGAAAGCATGGTCGCGCGGTCGTGGGACCTGTCCGAGCTGACCGACCGGTACGAGGACTTCATCGACCGGTTCACCGGCGTCTCGCCCTCCGGCGCGCAGGCGGTGCTGCGCGCGCAGACCGAACTGGTGCACGAATGGCGCCGGTTCCCGTTCCTCGACCCGCAGCTGCCCGCCGAGTTGCTGCCGCCGGGCTGGAGCGGAGCCAAGGCGGCCGAACTGTTCCACCGCAAGCACGTGGAATGGCGGCCGGCCGCGCAGGCGTACTGGGACCAGCTCACCGCGAACGAGGAGCAAGCATGACGAAACTGGAACGCGACGGCGGCCTCGCCGTCCTCACCATCGACGAGCCGCCGCTCAACCTGTACACGAAGCCGTTGCAGGACGCGCTCGCGGACGCGATTTCCGCGCTGGAGGAAACCCCCGCCCGAGCCCTGCTGATCCGCGCCGAAGGCCGGGTGGTGAGCGGGGGCGTCGACGTGGCGCTGTTCGACGCGCAGTCGTCCGCGGCCGAGGCCAAGGTGCTCTTCGACGAGCTGCTGACAATCCCGGATCGCCTTGCCGCCCTGCCGTTTCCGACGGTTTTCGCCGCGCACGGCCTGTGCCTGACGTGGGCGTTCGAGGTCGCGCTGGCGTGCGATCTGCTGCTGGCTTCCTCGCGCGCGAAGTTCGGGTTGGTCGAGAAGGTCGTCGGCCTGACGCCCACGATGGGCGGAACCCAGCGCCTAGCCGCGCGGGCCGGGGTCGCTCGCGCGAAGGAGTTCGTCTTCACCGGAACTCCCTTCGACGCCGCCACGCTCGAACGATGGAACGTCGTGAACCGGGTCCTCCCGGACGAGGACTTCGACGCGGCTGCCCGGGAGTTCACCCGCGAGCTGGCCGAGGGCCCCACACAGGCTCATGCCGCGACGAAGCGGATCTTGGCCCACTTCGAGCACGGCGGGGTACCGGAGGCGAACGAACACGTCACGGCTATCGCCGCGGAGCTGTACAACACCGAGGATCTGCGGGGTGCGGTGAAGTCGTTCCTGGCCGAGGGACCGGGAAAGGCCCGGTTTACCGGCCGCTGAACGGGTTTCCGGCCGGGCCCTGATCCGGGATGGGGCGGGGTTGCCTTGTTTTGCGGGGTTTGTGCAGGTCAGGGGGTAATGGAGACCTCGTTGCAGGGCCGGTTGGGGGACCCGCTAGAGTAGTCGCATCGCACTCCACGAGGGGTTCCTCGGGGAGTGAGGAGTCCGGGCTGTGGCGCAGTTTGGTAGCGCACTTGACTGGGGGTCAAGGGGTCGCAGGTTCAAATCCTGTCAGCCCGACCGGACGACGGGTTTCCGCAGCTCAGAGCAGCGGGAGCCCGTTTTTTCATGTGGTCGCAGGTGTCCTTCCGGTCTAGCACAGCGCTCGGTGACACCTTGACTGGAGGCTCTCCTCATGCCGACCACTTTGACCAAACAGGGTCTGCCCCGCCCGGCCAGCGACCTGTGGCGCTCCTACGTCGAGGAGTGGGGCCACAGCCTCCGCGCCGACAACAAACTCCACACCACCCGCTACAACTACGAACTCGCCGTCGCCCAGTTCGCCGACTTCCTCGGCGGCGAGGACCTCCCCCGGTTCCTCGCCGAGGCCGGGAGGGACGCCACCGACGACACGCCAAGGGCGTCCTCGCCGTCGCCTTCAGCCCAGATAGCGCAAGACTGGCGACCGCGGGCTGCGACGGAACCGCCAGACTTTGGGACATGAACTCCGAACGCGCCGCGGCAAAAATCTGCGCCCACACGTCACCATCGATCACCGAAGCGGAATGGTCGCACTACCTGCCCAACGTCGACTACCGACCGCCCTGCACCAGCTGACCTCGGCCACTGGCACTTCTCCTGCTATACCCGTCTCTTGCGGCTGCACCGGACCAAATTCGCCAGGCACACCAGGCCGCACGCTGTACTCCAGAAGGCCATCCACCCACGACTTTCCGCCCGCGCGTGGTCGCCGAAACGATGAAGACCCCGGCTTGCTGGAACGCCAGCCACCGGACTGACCGCCCGTGGCAGGACCAGCCGTGGGCACCACCCCCGCTTCGATCCCGACGACCGGTTTCTTTACTTCGCCGACCTCTGCGGACAGCCCGACCGCACCGCCGGACACCGGCCCGCCTACCGCTTGCCGATCGTGCTCCCCGACCTCTGAGGGCTTCGCATCCGGCTCACTGTCCACCTGCGCGCCCCGCGACACCCGGCCGCGTCTGAACCCGTCCCCCAGCCGCCAGACCCGCCCAGCTTCCGGCCTGCCGCCGCCGCGGCCAGGCTGGCCGCCGAATAGCGCGTCTGGGCACCCAGTTCGCGGTAGGTCAGGCTCCCGTACTCGGCCGCAACCGCCGTAAATCGGCGACGAGCCGCAGCAGCGGTGTGTCGTCGCCAGACAGCGGACGTTCCGGACTCGGCACGACTCATCCCCTCCCCGGGCAAGTCATTGTTCAGACGTTGTTGTTCAAACGTCCAGCGCTCGACGGTGAACAACCCGGATGCGCTACACCCGAGATACATGGAGGCCACGTCCAGAAAATCGGGGATCAAGGGGTGAAGGGCGCCAGAGAACGAAGAACCCCTACCGAAACGTAACGCTCGCCAGATTGCGCACGTGCTGTTGCCAGCCGGGTCTCCGTCTGCCGTGCACAAGATCCGAACACTACGAGAAATCGCCAGCAAGGGAAGGAAACATGTCAAAGGTCGGCATGCGTGCCTTGCTGGGAGCGGCAACGCTCTCGGTCGCCACTCTCCCGCGGTCGTCGCACCAGCGGTGGCGTCCGCTGGGACCCGGACGGCCCTTCAGGCAGGGCGTACTACAACCACTGCGTCGACCTCCAGTGCCCGTGGATCTGGTCGCGGTGACCGGCGCGTTTGGCGTCCGGGATTTTTGACGCCAGGCACAGCGGTGGCCGCGCGCTGGGCAAAGGCCATCGCAGGTGAAACAGCGTCGACACCGCAAAGCAAGATCTTCACTCAGCCAGCACCCGTGTTTCGCATTTGCACAAGACCATCGGCCGATCTGGCGCCAACGTCCAGGACCTGTCTACGCGGGGCGTGGACCAATCAGATCAATTTCGGTCCCAGTAAGATGATTCAAAGGAGTATCATGGTCACATTTGGTCGAATAGTTCGTTTCGGCGCACTCGCATTGACGCTGCTCGGCGCGATCGCCGTATCCACCGGACCAGCACAAGGCGCAGCAGCATCCGGTCACTCGTCGCCTGGAGTTTACTCGGGATGGGACGGATATCGAGTCAAAGCGGCCGACGATCCGGCAGTGTACCTGGTGCTGTGCGGTTCACGGAGATGGATTCCGGGGCCGGCCACCTACGAGGCTCTTTTCGTCGACTGGAATGGAATAGTGACCACCAATGTGAACGACATCCCGCGTGACGTCGACCTGTCCGACGGCGCCGCTCTGGTGAAAGGCCCCAACACCGACGCCATCTTCCTGGTCAGCAACGGCGTCAAGATGTGGATCACCAGCCCGGCCACGTTCGACAATTACCATTTCTCCTGGTCGAAGATTCGCATCGTCGACCAGGGCTGGCTGAACGGAGTGCCGTACGGATGCAGCCTCTACTAGACCGTGTTCCACTGCCAAAGGCTGACGTGTAGCCCGGATCGCGGCATGCCGTTGGTTGAATAGGCGGGGTCTCCGGCAGATCGGTTCTCGACCAAGACAATCGATGGATGCCGGAGACCCCGTGGTCACCGCTGGCGGCACCGGCCAGGGAAGCTCCCCTGTCTCCTGAACCGAGCCTTCGACAATAGAAGGCTGGAGCGACAGCCTGACTGTCCTGATCGAGGGTCGCGCCGCGGTGATCCTCACCGCGTTGCGCCCGGTCGTGCTGGCACGCTGCACGCTGGCGACCAGTGAAGAGCACAGGCGTTTCATCCACCGCCGGATCGGTAGTACCATTCCGGCCGTCAGCTCGCGACGACAAGGCGTCGGACACGCCCGCCGCCGTTCCGCCAACGTCGTCTCGCAGAATTATTTATTCGTGGTCAGCGACTTTCACTACGAGCTCCCCCTACGATAGCGTCCTCAACAGTCTTGCCAGACCGGACGCCGGATGGCCGTCAGAAGGTGAATCCGTTGCCGATTTCGACGGCGGCGCCGTTGCTTACCCAAGAGGACGCGCGGGTGGCGTCGTCGACGCCGAGCAGCCGGTACCAGTCCCGGAGGGATACGACGCTGGCGGTCGGCTTCAGCCCGAAAGTGAGCGGAGAATCCCGAGCCGACAGTTCATGCGCCGCCAACATGGCCTAACTCGATCCGATGTCCTCGCCGCGCAAGTCGCCGACAATTCCCGTCAACGGGCTCCCTGTCGACCGGCGCGATCAAGTTACGGCGCTCATCTGTCGGTTGTGGACAGTCACCGAGCAGGGCGCGAACGTTCGGGTCACCATGGAACCGACGGCATTCAGTGTCCGAGTGGACGGGAGGCCCGAGGATGGCGCGAGCAGCGCGTCGCGACGGTTCCCAGTTCCGCCTCGCGCACGGTGGGCTTACTGGCGTTCGGCCAGCACGCCGGAGCATGAACAGATGACGGCGAAGCACTGTGCGGCACCCGACGAGTCCCAGCCTCGGCCCTGTTGCCGAAGTGACAGCAATCGCTTGCCGGTGAACGCGCGCGGCGGGCAGTCGTCGGCATTGAGCTGCAGTCGTCCGCCCCCTCCCCCGGGCCTGGGCATGTCCGCATACCGCCCCGGCTCGACTGTCCGGCACGCGCCACCACGTTAGAGCACGCACAGCGTGCGAGAACGCCTGCCGGGCGCGGCAGCGCTCCCACGCAGGTTGGCATCTCGGTGAAAAGCCGGCGGCATCGCCAGGATGTCCGACGATGCCGCCCGCCTTGGAGATTCACCGCTTCATACCGCAGGGGCGGGTGTCGCTGACGCGAACACCTCAGTTGTCCACCCACACGTTAGTGATCGTGCCCTTGCCGCACTTGGCATACATCGTGCCGGTGTCCCGCGACCAGGGGCTGTAGTAGTGCTGCCCGTCGGTGCACTGCACACCCACCCGCCACCACTTGCCGCCCTGGCACCAACCCGCGCCCAACGTTTTGCTGGCCTTCCATGCCGAGCAGTTCCTCAGGACGGTTTCGGAGTCCACACTTCGCGTGGTGGCCGAGTGGTCGGATGTACCGATTTGGGCGGCAGCGGTGGACGCCCCGGCGAGGGACGCACCACCAACGATCGCGAATCCGGCGAGGATCATCGCCGAACGCTGCGCCATCCTAGTCATCTGTGTTTCCTTCCTGTTCTCGCTTGGCGAGACGGTCGCCATTCGCCGCGGTAAAGCCTCGGTCCGCGTTTCGCAGGCCGACGCGGCGGTGGGTTCCATCCCTGAGCGGTCTTCCTGGACCGCCTCGAATGCCACGATGGACGGCTGTCCGTGTGAATTTCTTGCCAGATTTCTGCATTGCCCTGCTCATCGCGCTATTCCTGTCCTTAGGGAGGCATCGAGCACGGGGAGAGCGGACGTGGCGGTGGCGATCGCACTGCTGGGAGAGGTGACTGCGCATATCGACGGGCGGCCAGTGGAGCTCGGGCCCGCCCGGCAGCGGTGTGTGCTGGCCGCGCTCGCGGTGGACGCCGGCCGTCTCGTGCCGGCAGACTGCCTGGTTGAACGAGTCTGGGGAGCGGACACACCCCGGCGTGGACGCGCCACCCTGCACAGCCACATCTCACGGCTGCGCTCGGCGTTGGGTCGCTCGGTGGGCATCGCGCACCGCTCCGGCGGCTACACACTGACGGTGGCCCAGACGGACCAAGCGGTGGACCTGTTGCGGTTTCGCGGTCTGCGCGACCGCGCCCGCGACGGCGACGACACTCGCCAGGTGGCGTTACTTACCGAGGCGTTGGCGCTGTGGCGCGGGGAGCCGTTGACCGGGCTGAGGGGAGAGTGGGCGGAAAGCGAGCGCGACCGGTGGCAGCAGGAGCGAACGGCTGTCGAGCACGACCTGGTTGACGCCCAGCTGCGCGCCGGCCAAGGCGAGGAACTGGTGGCACGGCTTTCAGCCCTGACGACGCAGCACCCGCTGGACGAGCAGGTCGCGGGCCAGTACATGGTCGCGTTGTACCGAAGCGGCCGCCAGGCCGACGCCCTGGACCGCTACCGGCAACTGCGCACCCGGCTGGCCGAAGAACTGGGCGTCGACCCCGGCCCCGCCCTGCAACAACTGCACCAGCGGATCCTCATCGCCGATCCCGCGCTAACGCCCCGCGAGACGGCCGTCGCTCGCTTCGTGTCCCATCACCAGCTTCCCGCCGATGTCGCGGACTTCACCGGCCGCGACACGGAGTTGTGCCGCCTGCATGAGCTCGCATCCCAAGCGGGGAAACACCCTGCGGACACCGCTGTCACCTTCTGCGCGATCGAAGGCATGGCCGGTGTCGGGAAGACGCGCCTGGCCGTGCGGTTCGCGCACCAGCTGCGGCGACGCCGGCTGTTCGACGAGATCCAGCTGTGGGCGGACCTGCGCGGCTTCCACCCTGATCAGCCGCCCGCCCGGCCGGCCACTGTGCTGCGGAACTTTCTCCGACTGCTCGAGGTTCCTGCCCAGCAGGTGCCCGATGATCTGGACGCCTGCGCCGCGCTCTACCGCGACCGGCTCAGCAAGCGCCGGGCTCTGGTCCTGCTGGACGACGCCGCGGACGAGACGCAACTCCGGCCATTGCTGCCCGGCATGCCCAACTGCCTCGTCGTGGCTACCAGCCGACGCGCTCTCACCGGGATCGACGGGACCCACTCCCTGCTCCTGGAGCCTTTCCAGCCCGCGGAAGCCGTCAGATTGCTCGGCCGGCACGCGGGTGAGGGCCGCGTCGCCGCCGAACCCGCAGCCGCGCAACGCATCGCCGAGCTGTGCGGGCGTTTGCCGATCGCCGTCGCGCTGACCGCTCGCCACCTGCGCGCTCGCCCCCGCTCGCGGCTCAGCGACCTGGCCAGCCGTCTCGATACCGCCGGGCAGCATCTCAGCCAGCTCGCTCCGCATGCTCGCGCTGTGCGGATGACCTTCGAGCTTTCCTGCCGATCGCTACAACCGGCGCACCAGCGCCTCTTCCGGCTGCTCGCTGTGCATCCCGGACAGGATTTCGCTGCCGCATCGGCAGCGGCGCTGACCGGGCTTGCCGAGCCGGACTCCCAGGAAGGGCTGGACGTGCTACTCGACGAACATCTGCTGTCGCAGACCGCCACGGGCCGATACCGCATGCACGACCTTGTCCGGGCCTTCGCCCGTGAGCAAGCTGTCCGGCACGACTCCGAGACCGAGCGAAACGCCGCGCTCGTGCGGCTGTCTCGCCACTATCTCCGTCTCGCTGAGCACGCGACGCTGATCATTCATCCCGCTGAGACCAGGCGGGTCTCAGGCTCGGTCGGGGAATGTCCGTGGCCCTCCGCCGTCGAGGCGGTGTCGTGGGCGGAGGACGAGTACGAGAACCTGGTCGCCACCGCGCACCGAATCGCCGATGTGCCAGGTGCGGGAGCGACGCTGGCGGTCAGGTTCGTAGCCGCGCTGTACCGGCCGCTGGCCAACCGGGGCCACACCGCCGATCGCATCGAGCTCAACGAACTCGCCGCGCGGGTGGCGCATCGGCTCGGCGACCGCCGAGCGGAGGCGCAAGCTTACGAAGATCTCGGCACGCTGCGCTGCCAGGCCGGCCAGTTCGACGAGGCCGCCGGCAACAGCCGCCGAGCACTGACGCTCTGGCGAGAGCTGGGTGATGCGGTCGGTCAGCAGGCCTGCCTGATCGACCTGGGCAACCTTTCCCGCCAGCACCGCGACTACGACGCGGCGACCGGCTACCTGACCCGAAGCCTGGCGCTCGCTGCCGAGCGCGGCAACAGGGCCGGTGAGGCATCTGCGCGCAATTTCCTCGGGCTGGTCTGCCAGGATCGCGGCGACTTCGCGGCGGCCATCGGCCACCTCGAGCGCAGTGCCCACCTCAGCCGCGAAGTGGGCAGCCGGCTTGGCGAAGGCATCGCCCTGGCCAATCTGGCCTGGGCGCACCAACGCTCGGGTCAGCCGCGGGACGCGATCGCCTACCACCAGCGGAGCCGGCAAATCTTCCACGAGCTCGGGGACGCCTACAACGAAGCCGAGCAGTACTGGGGACTAGGGGAAGCCGCGCATGCCCTCGGCGATCACGCAGGCGCACGCCGCAACTGGGACACCGCGATCGTGATGCTCCGCGACATCCAGTCGCTCGACGAGGACGAGGCCGAGCGGCTGCTGGGCCAGGAACACCCGGACACTCCCGAGGTCATCCTGCTGAACACCTGATCCCCGGCGTCACTCCCGTGAGTCGATTCCCCGGCGGCGACGGTAAATGAACACCCACCCCGCGGCCGCGGCTGCGATCGCGATGAACGCGGCGACGTACCCGACGTAGGTCTCCCGTGGCGCGGGCGGCGGGAGAGGGTCGGCGCTGAGGTAGCCCCAGTAGCCGCTCTGGCCGGTGATCGAACCTCGCGGCTGGGGCTGAGTCTGGAACGGGCGGAATCGGTCGCTGCGGTAGATCTCCAGCGAATCGGGATAGTAAAGCGTCACCGCCGGCGCGAGTTCGTGCCAGCGACGCTGAGCCTGCCTGATCAGATCCGCGCGGCGCCCCCGGTCCAGTTCGGCGGCCTGCTGTGCGTAGAGCTCGTCGAATCGCGGATCACAGAAGAACGTGTCGGTGCTGCCACCGGTGCCGTTCTCGCCGGGACGGCGTGCGCACGTCTGGATCGCGAGCACGTAATCCGGATCAGGACTGACCCCCCAGCTGCTGAAGGTCAGATCGAACTCGCCGGCACTCACCAGATCGCCGAGCCGCCCGCCGTCCATGTTCCATACCTCCACACCGATGCCCAGGTCGGCGAGCCAGCCCTTGACGAAGGCGCCGACCCGTGCGTCCACGTAGCGGTCCGCTCGACCGTAGAGACGGAAGGTCAACGGGCGTCCCCCGGCAGTCCGGCGCATGCCGCCCTCGCCGCGGGCATACCCGGCTTCGTCCAGAATCCGGTTCGCCCGCGCGGGGTCGAACGGCCGTCGCTCAGCCGCGGGGATCTCCCACCGGAACTCGGCCAGCACCGGAGGCAGATAGGCGTCGCCGGGCACGCCGTGCCCGAGGAGAACGGTGTCGACCAGCTTCTTGCGATCTATCGCTAACGCGATCGCCTGACGCACCCGGACATCGGCGAGCGCGGGATGCCCGTCCCCGATGGGCCTCCCGGCCCGGGTGGCCGCACCCGGATTCATCGCCAGTTCGTAGAAACGGCTGCCAGGCGCCGAGTTCACCGACACACCGGGTTCGTCGCGTACGCCGTCGACCATTTCCGGGGTCGCCGAACCAGCAAGCCCTTTGCCGATCAGGTCGACCTCCCCGCGCCGCACGGCCTCGACCGCCGCGGCCACGGTGTAGTACCGCTGCAACTGCACCTCGTCGACCTTCGGGCGGCCCCGCCAGAACCGATCGTTGGCCCGCAACCGCACGAACTGGCCCTCCCGATGCTCCACGAGCACGAAAGGACCGCTCGCCACCGTCGGGGCCTGGTCGTTCGCGAAATGCTGCAGGTCGCCGATCTTCGACCACACGTGCTCAGGCACCACCGGGACGTCCAGCGCCAGCATCGTCGCCTGCGGGCGCTTCGTCCTGATCACGAACGTCCGGTCGTCCGCCGCGGTCACCGACTCGAAATTCGCGACGAAACTCCCGTTCGCGGTCCGCGCGACCTCATTGGCGAGCATCAGGTTGAACGTGAACGCCGGGTCCCTCGCCGTGATCGGCGCGCCGTCCGACCACTGCGCGCCAGACCGGATGACGAACCTCCACGTGCGGCCATCGGGATCGACCCGCCAACTCTCCGCGAGGCCAGGCCCCACCCCGAAATCCCGCGCCCCGTACGTGGTGAGATTTTCGTAGAGCAACCGGCCGATCTCAGTACCCGCGAGCGAGGTCGACAAGAACGGGTTCAGCGAATCAACGGACTGCACCATCGCCACCCGCAATACCCGCGTCTGCTGCGCTCCGGCAGGCGGACCCGCCGTTCCGGCAGCCATGACCAAGATCAAAACACCCATCGCCGCACGTAAACTCGTCATCCGCACATCCCCGGGTTGCCCAGTCGGTTGTCGGCGGTTCCCCGGCCGACATCGGCGCCACCGCGTCTCAGCGTTCCGCAGAATGGCCGGAACGCGCAACCGTCTGATTCCGTACCATCTCCCACGCCGGAGTTTGTGCCGCGTGCGGGCGATCACGCCATAACTGTCGCGCAAATAGACTGGATCGTCATCGGCAGGTACGGCGTAAATGCAGCTTGAGGTCCCCCGGACCGGACACCAGGTTTATGCCGCGTGGGTCGGAGACCGCCCCGTCTTCGATGCGACCCTGCAATCGCGGACGACCGCATCCTCTGGGTCTGCCGAGGAGGGATCGGGTTCACCGTGACCAGTTGTTCGCGCTCCGCCCAACTGTAGAACCGTGCCAAGGCCCAATGGTTCTGTTCCAAGTCGTTTCTGCGACTCGCTGTGCGCGCGTTCGGTGTGCCTCGTACGCGGCGAAATCTTGTGTGGTGGCACCGTTCCACCGTTTGCCACGTCCGGCAAACCAGCGGAAGAACACTGGCAATTGGTAGCGCAGCACCTGCCCTGTCAACGCCGCGGATACCGCTGCTCCTATAGGGCGACCCAGGCACTGCTAGGCCCCGTGCGATAGGGCGTGTCGATAAGTTTTGCCACCACGCTTTCGATTCCGACCGCGCTTCGGCGAGCAGGTCGAACGCCACGAAGTACACGCCGATGCCCGGCGTCGCCCGCGTCCGCGGGTTCGAGGTCAGCGCTCCGAAGTCCAACCGGCCCTCGCGCAGGGCGACGATCTCTCCGTCGAGCACCACGTCGCCCCACTGCGCCGCCGCCCAGCCGATCTCCGGGAACCGCGGGCTCAGGTCGTTGTCCCGACGCGGCTGCAAGACGCCTGCCGCCGCGAACAGCGCTGCCCTCCAGCCGTCGAACTTAGCTTCCAGCGCCCAAATCCGGCCCGGCTTGGACACCGGCACCTCGCGCAACAGACACCGCCAGGGCCAGCGGCACCGGCGGCCGCAACGCGGTCACCCACCCGGCCACCCGACGCAGTCACCCGCCTCGGAAGCGAACCAGTGATCCCGAGCATCGAGTCCACCGTGTCGGGCAACTGTCCAATGTGGATATTATGCGCCGCTTCGGGCAGGGCAGCATCCTGTCCGCCTTCCTGGCACGCTCCTCAGGATGGCTGGTAAGCGGCGGCCCACGGGATCGACTGTTTCCCGCGCCCCGAGACCGTCGGGCCTGGCAGTCCTTGCCAGGCTGGCGCTCGTGGTCGACTCGCTGTTCGCGCTCGCTCCGCTCTCCGCCCTCGCATTCTTCGGCGGCTCGCCGTAGTCCTCGTCGGTGACCGGGCCCGAGCCACCCCGATCGCAACCTGACCCGCGTCGATTCGGCCAGGGCGAGATCGGCGGGGCCGCGTGCAGCAGGAATGCGGCCGGGTCGGGGTCCGGGTGTCGTCGAGCACGACGGATCCAGTCCGCTTCACGCGGACGCCCGTGCGTCACGTGGACGGTATATGGCGCGTCGCAACCCGGAGGCTCTCGCAGTACAGCGAATGACCCGGCCGCCGACGCAGGGGTTGTTCGCCGGACGCGGTCGCCGATACCGGTGCCGCCGGTCAGAACTTGAGTTTCCGGTTCGCCACAGCGGGAGGGATTGGCCTGTCTTCGTCGTAGGCGGCCTGGGCTGCCTGGATCTTGTCGGTGTGCTGGTCGACCCAGGCGACCAGGCCGATCAGGTGCGCGGCCAGATCTGTTCCCAAGGCCGTCAGGGAATAGGTGACCTGGATGGGCACAGTCGGGGTCACGATGCGGTTGACGAGCCCGTCGCGGGCAAGGGCTTTCAAGGTTTGGGAGAGCATTTTTTCGCTGATGCCTCCGATCCTGGAGGCGAGTTCCGAGAAGCGGTGCGGCCGGGTTGTCAACAGGGCGAGAACCAAGGTCGCCCAACGGCTGGTGATGTCATCGAAGATCGGCCGAACCAGGCAATCGGCGGCGAAGACGTTCCGCCCGCCGAAGATCGTCTCTAGTGGCTGCTCCACAGCGTGAGCTTACCTCAAGGTATGTACTTACCAGTGGTAAGCCAGCTGGCTACTGTCGCCTTCGTTACCGATCAATGCCGCGACGAGGAGTGACTTCATGATCGATCTGCACGGGCGTACCGCTCTGGTGACGGGAGGCGGCAAGGGCATAGGCCGGGGCATTTCCTCGGCGCTCGCCGCCGCGGGCGCCGCGGTCGCGGTCAACTACGCCACGGACCGCTCGACCGCCGAACGGACCGTCGCCGACATCGTCGGCAGCGGCGGGAGGGCCGTGGCCGGGGCCGGGGACGTCGGCAGCCCCGCCGGTGTCGAGCGACTGTTCGACGAAGCCAGTGCCGCCCTTGGCCCGGTCGACACACTGGTGAAGAACGCCGCGCGTTTCTCTTTCCAGCCGCTCGAAGAGATCACGCCGGAGGAGTTCGACCGGCTGTACCGGACGAATGTGCTCGGCGTGTTCCTCGCTTGCCAGGCCTTCGCCAGGCAAGCGCCCGATGACGGCGGGTCGATCGTAAACATTTCGACCTCCGACGTCTCGAGCAACACGCCCGGCTCAGCCCTCTACACCTCGACCAAGGGGGCCCTGACCAGCCTGACCAAGGTTTTGGCCAACGAACTCGGACCGCGGAACATCCGGGTCAACGCCGTCGCACCGGGCGCCACCGATACCGAAGGCGCCCGAAATCTCGGCCTCATCAACGATGAGAACGTCGCACGGGTCGTCACCAGCACGCCGCTGGGCCGCCTCGGGCAGCCCGCCGACATCGGCAAGGTGGTCGCCTTCCTCGCCTCCACGGACGCCGCCTGGATCACCGGCGACGTCCTCTTCGCCTCGGGCGGCTTGCGCTGACCTCGGCGGCCATTCTTCCGGTGCTCATGGACGACTTCGAGGTACGGGCCGAAGACATTAGCCCGGCCACGATCTACCTCCGAGCCGACGGCTGTTCGCCTGACCGCCTCGTGCTGGCAATTCTGCAGCGCATAGGCCTCGGACACCGGCAAGCGCCGCCCACGGCTCGATCCCGCAGCCCGTCACGAGCTCGATGCCGGGACCGGCTGCATCATCCGCCCTCCCCGCGCATTTCTTCCTGGAGCGGGACCGGTGCCCGGCGCGGGGCTGACGGAATCAAACCGATGCTGAGACCCCCTCTGCCATCTGGAGCGCGGACAAGAAAAGCTGACGATGCCGCCCACCCGGAACCGCGCAGTCGAGAACATGTCCGGAGTGCCCACAGAACCGTCTGCGCGCACTGCGGCAAGTCTCGCCGGATCACCGGGCTCAACGGCGATCGCGCACCCCCTCGGCGGTTCATGCGGCACCCAGCGAAGTCTGTTGCCGACGCGAACTGCCCGGCCAGCACCCCGATGAGTCCAAGAAATCCGATCGCCGCCGTGTCCGCCACCCAGTGAGGCCGAAACTCGGCGTCGCGGCGCTCTCTGGAGCGACCGTGACCGAACGGGAACGGCCGATAACCGGCACCGCATGCCTGGCCGCGGACCGGTCCGGCGGGGGCGCTCTGAACTGGCAGGATGTGCTGGTGACCGAGCTTGCGAACGAACCAAATCGGAGCAGAAAGCGATCTGATCCCGAATTTCCCCTCTCAGGCTCAGCGCTGCGGAAAAGCCGGGCATTCACCTCGGGCAGAGCGAATTTCGTGCGTCGAGTATCGGCAAGGCCGTCGGCCGCGACCGGATCAAATGCGGTCTGCGCTCGCGCCGCGGTGTCCCGGAGGCTGGTTTTCTCCAGTCCTGGGTCCTCCGTTCGACCCGTCGGGTTTTCGGACGGTTCAGGGTTGGGGTACTACGGGCACCGACGCGTTCAGGTAGGCCGCGAGCCGGATCCGGAGGCCGCGCAAATCCCGCAACGCCACCGGAAAGCAGCGCACGGGACGGTACCCGGCCGACCGGCCCGGAGTGCCGCACGGCCCGGGCACGTAGACGAACCCTTCCTCAGCGTCCCAATGCGCCGCACCCCACGGCTGCTCCTCCCACGGACGGCCCGCCCGACAGCGCGCGATCCAGTAGCCCGGCGTCTTCATCGCCTCGGCCACCGCAGCCGCGAGTCCGCCGAGCTCAGCGTCACCGACACCAAGTCCCCGTCCCGGCCACACCCGCGGCAACATCCTGAGCCCGGAGGGGCCTTCGCTCCTCGGCGAGCACCGGAACGCGGCACACTCGCCCTCGATCACGACTGTCCATCGCCGCATCGCCGCGGTCGGCGGAATCTCATACATCGCGGCACCACCACGCCCCGATCCAGATGAAGACTGCTGATCGCCGCATCAGTGAACACCACAGCTGTGAAGGCAGCGGATCGTTCTCCGCTGTTCGGCGGAAACCCCCGACTACGCGGCGAGGACCGTGCCAGACATTTCCGGAAGAAGAAGCGCCAGCTTCATTCGCCGCATGCGCCGAATGCCGCAGCAACCTTGCCCACCGCGGACACCCCGCAATCAAGGAGCGGGGTTTCGGCGGCCATTCGCCGGAGTCGAACATTTCGGCCTGCCAGCACCCGGACAGGGACGCGTCGCCGGGGCGGTCGGCGGTCTTTTCCTCGGCGCGCACGATTCCAGCAGCGGGGATCTGCTGTACATCGGGGACGTGGACACGGGAATGTCCGACCGCGAACGCCACGACTTGCAGCCGCGGCTGGGATCCCCCGAGAGGAGGCACGGCGGCCAGACCGACGGAGCCATCGAGCGAGAAGATCACCGTCCAGGTAGCCGGCCTCCTGAGCAAAACCGGCCGCGAGATCCTTCGTCGCCCGGCCCATGCGTCACCCGTCGGGGCTGCCGCCAGCTCGTCGTCGCTCTCGACGCGTCGCAGGAGCGTCTCCCGGGCGTTGTGGCGTGCGAGCACGCGAAGCACTGCGGAGTCCGGGCGGGCGCATGCCGTCCGGCTGCGCCTGCCCGGGGTCTGGTCGCGCACTTCGGGGTTTCGTTATCGCGAAACCCGGGTTTCGACGCCGGAGCTGACCGCGCCGGGGTCGGTTTCGACGAAGTGGAACGAGTCGCCGCTGGGGGCGAGGTAGAGATCGAAGTGGAGGGTGGCGGCGGTGTTGTGGTAGGCGACGGTTCCGGTGCAGTCCGGGTTGACGTGGTAGGTGGCCGTGTTGTGGGTGGCGGGGGTGATGACGCCGTTCGCGCTGGTGGTGACGACACCGGTGGCTCCGCCGGCTCCGTCGTAGGTTTGGACTCCGGCCAGGGCGAAGGGCACGGTGCCGGTACCGGAGACGGTCCAGCCGTCCTCGGCGAACGTGTAGGTGCCTTTCAGGGTGGCGTTGCCGCATTGCGGTGTCGTCGTCGCCGGGGCGGCACCGGCAGAGGCGGTCACGACCGGTATGGCGACCGCGACCGAGGCGAGCAGACCGGACACCAGCAACGATCGGGTGCGGCGCGGGAATGACATAGGACTCCTCCTGTTCAGACCGATCACGGAACCGACTGTTTGCTGTTCAGGGAAAGCGTCGAGAAATCGGCTTTCTTCGCGTTGCGCACCGCGCCGCCCTGGTCCCGGACGGGAGAGGAAAGGAATGGAGCGGCGCGGCCGGACCTGAATCGCCTGCGAGCGTCCGAGACGGGTGCAGCACCACAACTCTGCCGCGACCGCGCATCCGTCACCAGAACCAAAAGAGTGAACGTCGTGCTGAGCAACCAAGCAAGATCGAAACGCCGGTCACGCAATTGTCTCATAGTCAGGAGCGAGGCGGGATGACGAATATGCTGATCAATGACTTCCGGTGCGATTCCGCGGGGAACGCCAGCTTGCGCGGATAGCCCGTCGGAGCGGGTGCTCAGCGACTCGATCGCGATTTTCGACTAGATCATTTCGCGGATTTCGATGCCGCAGACGAGAAATTGATCAGGCACACCCCAGGCGTTGCACCAGGGCCGAATTATTGCCCACTGCTTCGTGCTCCGTTTCCCTACGAGATGGGCGTGGACGGCGCTTGGCTGAACGAAGGCGTGCTGCCATGCGCTCCCTGACGCCTCCGGAAACCCTTCACGCCGTCGCAGGCAGGAGAAAGCGCGTCCCGGACGCCGCGGTTCTTCAGGTCGGCCAGGACATACGTCCAGCAGCCGACACCCACTGAAGGCCAGGCGCGTCCTCGCGACTGCCCGCCGTCACGCCGGCCGCGGCGAAGGACGGCCGGTCAGCGAACGGACTGGTGCACGAGAAGGTCGCCGCGGCGCGGGCCGATCAGGTGAACGGCTGGCATTCGGGTTTTTCCTGGATGTCGGCGCGGGGGGGGGGGGGGGGGGGGGGGGGGGGGGGGGGGGGGGGGGGGGGGGGGGGGGGGGGGGGGGGGGGGGGGGGGGGGGGGGGGGGGGGGGGG
>NZ_JBVJOE010000016.1:67190-87620 GCF_055583325.1 Amycolatopsis sp. NPDC104775 | reverse complement strand
CCCCCCCCCCCCCCCCCCCCCCCCCCCCCCCCCCCCCCCCCCCCCCCCCCCCCCCCCCCCCCCCCCCCCCCCCCCCCCCCCCCCCCCCCCCCGCCACCGACTCGACGCCACCGGCCCAGCATCCGCTCTTGCGCAGGCCGCGTCGGCCGACCACGCCGACCCGAGGACACCGGCAGCCGCCAGCTCGGCTCGGAGTTACCGAGCAGACGGCCCGCCGATCAAGCGACCCGGCACCGGCTGCGGGTAGCTGGCAGGCACCTTCGCCACCCGAGCGCCCGCTACACCGACACAGGCGATCGCCAGGTCGGCTCGGTGTCGCTGCGCAGGCTGCCCGCACCTGGCTCGCAATCGCCGACTCGACGCGGCGTCAACAACCGAACGATCACGCAACCGCCACGCCGTCTGGGAGGCAACCTCGTCACTCGAACACACCCCTCGCCGAGACCGGTCATCGCCAACCCGGGCGCGGTGGTGTCTTGAAGGCTGCCCGCGCGCACAACCGTCGACTCACCCACGCGACGTCACCGTGCGAGCGATCAACCACCCGACGCCGATTGGCAAACCACGCCACCGTCCGCCCCCGACGCCAGGGGTCGCCAACCCGGGCTCGGCGTCATGTGAAGACTGCCCGCACTCACAGCCGCCGACTCACCCACGCGACGTCAACGAACGATCAACCACCCGGCACCAATTGGCAAACCACGCCATCGTCCGACCACCCCTACACCGGTGATCGACAACTCGGGCTCGGCGGAATCTTGAAGCCGCCCGTGCTCACAGCCGTCGGCTCACCTACACGACGTCAACGCGCGAACGACCAACCACCCAGCACCCACTGGCAAACCACACCATCGCCCGCCACCGAAGCCGGTGGTCGCCAACCTGAGCTCGGCGGTGTCCCGCAGCAGGCAGGCGACCGGCCAGTCCCCCAGGCGGACCCGTCACGCCCGCCACCCGCTACGGCCACTGAGTGCACCGCCACCTCGCCTCGTCGGCCCAGCCGCCCCCACCCCCGCGAGGGTGGAAAATCGCGGGCCCGCCGACCGGAATCCCGCTGCTGTGAGCGGATGTGCGAGCGCTGTGAGGTTGCTGTGGATCCGTTCGCCCGGGATGCCTGCCGGGCGTCGGCATGGTCATCTTGAAGCGTGAGAGTCAACGTTTCCCGGACAGCGCTGATCGTCTGCGCGGCGGCGGCGATCGTGGCGACCGGCGGCGCCAACGCCGTCGTCGACACTGCCGTCGTCGACGCCGCTGACGTCACCAGCTCGCCCGGCCAGCCGGGGAGCTCGGGCACGCCAGCCGTCTCGACCAGCGCTGACTCCCGCGACGCGGGGACGGGCACCTCGCCCGCCAGCGCCCCGGCGACCAGTACGGCGAGCCCGGCGGTCGGCGCGTTGTTCTCCGGCGGCAACCACTTCTGCTCGGCCAGTGTCGTGCACAGCCCCACCGGCGACCTGCTCCTCACCGCCGCGCACTGCGTCAGCGGCGACGTCTCCGGCATCACCTTCAAACCCGGCTACCACGACGGCGTCGCCCCGTACGGCACCTGGCAGGTCACTGCCGCGGTGGTCGCCGACGGGTGGAAGTCCTCGTCCGATCAGGACCTCGACTTCGCGTTCCTCAAGGTCTCCCAACCCGGTTCCGCGAGCCTCGAAAGCCTCACCGGCGCCAACCAGCTCGGCACGAACCAAGGCTTCTCGCACACGATCACTCTCACCGGATATCCCGACGGCACCGAACAACCCGTCGTCTGCACGGGCACCACGACCCAGTCCGACACCTATCAGCAACGCGTCGCCTGCCCCGGCTTCCCCGACGGCACCAGCGGCGGGCCCTGGGTCATCAACCAGGACCCGAACACCGGAACCGGCACCGTCATCGGCACTATCGGCGGCTACCAGACCGGCGGCGCCACCGCGGACGTCTCCTACAGCGCCTACTTCGACGACGACATCGCGCAGCTCTACCGCTCGGCGATCAGCTGACCCGAAGCTTCCGCCTGGGCTTTCCAGCGGCGGTAACCGGCTGGGGAGGCTGCGATGAGTTCCAGGCGATCGCCGAGTCCTTCCGGGAGATGCGCCGGGTTCTCCGTCCAGGCGGCCGCGTCGCGCTGACGACCTGGGAGGCCGTCGACCGTACAGACGGGCGTGTCTCGGCACGGATCCAGGCAGTCGACACCGAAGCCGGTCTTACTAACGCGGGCTTCACGAACGTTGTCGTGCAGGAGCGTCCGCAGTGGCATGCCGCGGAGCGCGCGCGCTGTGGGATAAGGCTGCGGCGCTCGACCCTGGCGACGATCCCGCCCTGCGATCCCTCCACGACGAAGGCGTCCAGGTGCTGTCCGCTTTCGAGCTGAGACGCAGAGTCCTCGCCACTGCGACTGCAGGCGGTTGACGAAGCCCGCGAACGACCGCGGCGACAACCTCGCGCCAGTCGCGTCAGCGGGTGCCGTTCAGTTCGAGCTGGGCGGCGCGGCCGGTGCCTGATGCAGCGAGAGATTCTGCCCGGCCTTCTCGTCCGCGGCCCACGCGCCCGACTCGGCCGTCCAGGTCTGACCGGCGAAACTCACCCGGTCCACCCCGAGCTTCGCCGCCCGGGCCACCAGCCAGCTCGCGATCCGCCAGCCCTCCGCGGCCGGATGCGCGCCGCTCAAGCGCGCGGTGCCCAGTTCGGCGTTCGCAACGGTCACCAGGTTCGCCGGCGGGTTCAGCGTCAGGTTCCGGCAGGTCAGGGCCGCGGGGTACTGGCCGGTCAGCGCGCCGGTCAGCGCGGTGGCTTCGTCTTCCCACTGGGCGTACGCGTCGGGGGCGCCCGAGCGCTGCACCGCCTGAGCCGCTTCGGTGACCGGAATCGTCTGCCAGTTGTCGAGTTTCGCGAGTTTCTTGTAGAACTCCGTCGCCGAGTAGACCGGGTCCTGCAGTTGCTCGGGAGTGCCCCAGCCCTGGCTCGGGCGCTGCTGGAACAGGCCGATCGAATCCCGGTCGCCGCCGCTGAGGTTGCGGAGCTTCGACTCCTGCAGGGCAGTCGCGAGGGCGACCGTCACCGCGTGCGACGGCAGGCCCTGCTTGATGCCGACGGCGGCGATGATCGCGGCGTTGTTCATGGGTTCCGGCTGCAGCGTGTACTGCGGCGCGGAGGCGTCGTTCGGGCCCTTCGGCAGCGCGACAGTGCAGCCGGGGGTTTTCACCTCGTCACTGTTCGAGAACATGACCACCACGACGACCACCGCCGCGAGGGCCACGACGACCGCAAGAATCGCCGCTCGCACGCCACACCCGCGCACCCCGTGCCCGCCCTTCCCCACTGCCCACTCCAAGTGCACAGTCTGCCCGGGCGTCCGGGCCGGGAGACGCTCGGGTCGGGTCAGCCCGCGTCGGCGGCGCCCAGGAAGATGGGATTCGACATAGCGACCATGGCGTTCGGCGTCGTCGTCTTCGGGCCGCCCGAAGGACGCCGCACCTCGACGCGGACCCAGCGGCTGTAGCGCGGGTACGTCGTCCACGTGACGGTCGCGCTGCCGGACTCCGGGACGGTTTCGCTGTGCTCCGGGCCGAGCTGGTCGAGGAACGTCACGGTCGTGCCCGGCACTCCGCGGACGACCGCGCGCACCTCGACCGGGGTGCCGGTTCCCGCGGCGAGCCGTCCGCCGATGCCCGCGGTGCGGCCCGCGCCGGAAACGGAGAAGTCGAGCTGCACGTCCTTCGATTCGGCGAGCCACGACCGGCCCGCTTTGAGCCCGGCGAGCAGTTCCGCCCGGCCGAGCCGGTCGGCCTGCACGACCGTGTGCGGGAGCGCCACGGTGTGGTCCGGGTTGTGCGCGTCGGAATCGCCGATCGCCGGGATCCACCTGCCGCCGCGCAGAAGGCCGTCCCAGTGCGTGACGCTCGCTTCGTCGTCCGCGGTCCACGGGCCGTTCCAGACCTCGACGAGGTCGGCGATCTCGTAGGCGAATTCGTAAGTGCAGCCGAAGCAGTTCGCGAACGGATGCGCGGCGGTGACCAGGCCGCCCGCGCGGTGCACCTGGTCGGTGAACCGGCGGAAGTCGCGCGGGTCGGAAGCGCGGTAGCGCCAGTCGATCCACGTGCCGGCCGGGAGGCCGATCGCGGGCCAGTGCCCGGACCGCGTGGTGACCTCCTCGCCGTTCAGGATCAGCAGGTCGTCGGTGGCGTAGTTGCCCCACACCAGCTGCGAACTCGACGTGTTGTGGTCGGTGGAGACAATGAAGTCCAGCCCGGCCGCCCGCGCGTCCGCGACAAGTTGTTCGGGCGTGCGCTTGCCGTCGGAGTGAACGGTGTGCAGGTGGGAGTCGCCGCGGTACCAGGACCGGCCGCGGTCGCGCGCGGGTGCGGTCTCCGGGGCGGGGTTCGGCTGGAACGGCTCGGAGGTGTCCTGGCCGAAGGTCAGCGTGATGTCGACGCGGTAGTTCAGGCCCTGCGGCGCGACCGTGTACGGGCCGAGGATCACGTGCCAACGGCCGGGCGTGATCGGCCCGGCGAGATAGCCGGGCGTCGCCTCGGCGGCGCTGATCGAGAACCGGTCGCGGAAGCCGCCGGACCAGCCCCGGAAACCGCGGCGGGTGCCCAGTTCGTGTCCTTCCGGGCCGAACATCCCGATGTCGCAGGCGTTTCCGCGCGTGCCGGCGGGCACCGGAGGCTTGTCGTAGGAGTAGACGACGTCGATCTGCTTCACGCCGCGCGGCACGTCGACCGGGAGGTAGTACCAGTCGGGCACGTCCGGGCGGAAAGTGCCGGTGACGGTCTTCGTCTGCTGCCCGGCGCCGGGCGCGGGCGCCGCGAACGCGACGCCCGGGAGCATGGTCATCGCCGCCCCCGCCGCGACGACGCCTCCGGCCCGGAACAGGGTGCGCCGGTTGAGTTCCCCAGTGGACATGGTCTACCTCCGCAGCGAAGAAGTCGCGCCGACGCTAACCCCGGGGGCTGTCTCCTTCAACGACGCCGCGGTGAACACTCGGCGACTCGGCCTCGTCCGGGATCGGCCCTTCGGTTCGCGCCCTCCGGCTCGCGGGGGCGGGATCGCTTGCTCGCCCGGAAAACCACCAGCTGGCACCGGCGACCCCAGGCTGGTGCGCACCGGCTCCCGCCATTCCACTGGCCGAGGAACACGGCGCACTAGCCCGGCGCCGCGCACGGAACCACTGCCCGCGGGCGACCTCCCGATACCGCACCGAATGAGGAACACCGGGCACTTGCCCAGCACTGCACCACCCAGCGAACCACTGTCCACGGGCCGCCACTCGCAACCTCCCGCCGCCGCATCGAACAACGACACTGGACGCTCGCCCGGCACCGCATCGCCCCACAAACCGCGAAGTGCTGCCCGCCCCTGGCTGCCACGCGCAACCGAGCACCAAGCACGGGCTCCCGCCGCCTCACCAACCCAGGAGTACCAGGCATCAGCCCACCCGCCCGAACAGCGAAACTGCCCGGAGGCGACCGCGCACGGCCTCCTGGCAGCGCACCCAACAAGGAACACCGGGCACTGCCCCGGCACTGCATCGCTCCACGAACCGCAAAGCGCCGCCCGTCCCTGGCTGCCGCGACCAGGCGTACAGCACGAACTCCCGCCGCCTCATGAACCAATGAGCATCGGGCATCAACCCACCGCATCACCCCACCGCACCCGCCAACAAACAGCGAAACTGCCCGCAGGCCACCGCGCACGGCCTGCCGCCACCGCATCGGCCAAGGAACACCGGCGCTTGACCGCACCGCACCGTCCAAGCAACCGCGAAGGGCTGCCCGCCCTTGTCTGCCGCGCGCGACCGAACACGGAGCATGAACTCCCGCGCGCCGAGCAAAAAACGCACGAACTCCCGCGCGTCGAGCGAAACGCATGAACGCCCGCCCACCGACCAAAGAGCAGGAACTCCCGCCGCCTCACCAACCAACGAGCATCAGGCATCACCCCACCGCACCCGCCAACCGCGAAGGAGCCTCCCAACCCGACCGCCGCACACCACCATCCCAAGCACGAAAGCACCGCGGCGCCCGCCAAGACCTCACCCCGCCTGACCCGCCTCCACGACCCGGTCCAGCCATTCCTCCATCAGCGCCTCGAACAGCACCGGCTGCTCGAACTGCAGGTTGTGCCCCGCCCGGTCGAGCACGGCGTAGCTCGCCCTCGGGTAGTGCCCCAGCAATCCGTACAGCTCCGCGTATCCCGTGGACGCGTCCTGCCTCCCGCAGACGATCAGCGCCGGTTTCCGGTACTCCGGGCCGCTTTCCGGATCGGCCGACAGTTTCCAGCCCGCCAGCATCCGCTGCAGCGCGGGCCGGTCGGCGGCCGCCAGGCCCGGTGCGACGTCCGTGCGGAATCGCGCGAGCGTCTCCGCGGACTGGACCACCGCGATCTCCCCGTATTCCGCCGCCTCCGCCGGATCGAGACCCGCCATCAGCTCCGGATCGGCGCGCAGCACCTCGTGGTCCGGCACGTCCCGCTCCAGCGCTGGCACCGGGCGGCCGACCGGGCACACCAGCGCCAGCCCGGCGACCTGCCCGGGCCGCGCGCGGGTCAGGCCCCGCGCCAGGTAACCGCCGTACGACTCGCCGACCAGCAAAAACGGCTCGGTTCCGATCAGATCGTCCACCAGGTCTTCCAGTTCCGCGAGAAGGTCGTCCGACCCGCGCGCTGACCCGGCGGGCGATTCGCCCATCCCGGGCAGATCCGGGTAGATCCGCCGGAATCCGGGCCGCCGCGCGAAAATCGGCTCCAGACAGCCGGTCATCAGGCGGTGGTCCGGCGTCCAACCGTGCACGGCCAGCACCGGCGTGCCCGAACCGTGTTCCACGTAATGCATCGTTCCCTCCCTGTTCGCCGGCCACCGTTGTACCGCACGGCGCCGACAATTCCGGGAAGCCGGCGTCCGGGAGGAGGGCGTCCGGCCGCCGGGGAGGCAATTTCCGGGATTGTTTCCCGGGAAGTCAGCCGCGGGAGCTGATCAATTCCCGTTCCGGCGCCGGCCGGCCCGGAGCGGGGCGGCGCGGAACGCAAGCCAGCAGAAGGAAACCCGCCACGACGCCCAGGAGCACGTGGCCGGTGACGGCGCACAATCCGCACAATGCGGTCCATAGGACGATCTTCATTCACCGAGTGTAGGACCGCGAAGAATCGCCGTCGGCGAACTTGGGGAAGACTTAGGGTTCGGTTAAGCGGAATTCCCCGGAAGAAGCAGAAAAGAAAGGTTTGCCTTTCCTGCCCGGATCCGGCGGTCCCTGGCGGCGGGCCCGGCGGGGCGGTCCGGCAAGATCGGGGCCGTGCCCACGCCCGGAACCAGCGCGCTCGTCGTCACGCTCCCCTCCGCCGCCGTCCTGCTCGAAACGGCGGCGGCCGTCGACCCCGGGCTCGTCCGGCCCGGACTTCCGCCGCACGTCACCGCGCTGTACCCGTTCCTGCCCGCCGACCGGCTCACCGAAACCGTCGACGCCGACATCAGTCAGCTCGCCGCGAGTTTCCCCGCGACGGAAGTCCCGCTGACCGACCTGGTCGCCGCGCCCGGGTTCGTCGCAGCGGCCGCCCCCGCGCTGCAACCACTCGCCGACGCCATGTGCGATCACTGGCCCGACGTGCCCCCGTACGGCGGCCGCTTCGGGGCGCACCCGCCAGCGCATCTGACGATCGCTCTCGGCGGCACCGACGAGCAGCGCGCCGAGGTCGCCGAACGAGCGCGAGCCGCCCTGCCGATCACCGCGCGGGCGGAAACCCTGCACCTCGTCGTGCTCACTGAGCAGGGTTGGCAGCTCCGGCTGTCGGCTCCGCTCGGAACGCCTGCGCGATAGCCCGCAACCGGGTCACGTCGGCCTCGAACGCGGTTCCCTCGGTACGCCCAGCTGACACAGCTTCGTCCGGCACCGGCTCCGCGCTCCGCACCGCTCGCGTGGCCGCGCCCGGCGACAGCTCCGGGCCGACGCCGGCCAGCAGCAAACCGTCGTTGATCTCGCTCATCATCGTCAACAGCCGTTCCCGGCCGGTCCCCGACGAGCCGTCGAGACGGACGACATCCGGATACCGCGAAACCAGGTGCTCCCGCAGCGGCCGCAACACCGCTCGCGTCCGCGCATCGCGCACCGACCGTCCCAAAGCGGGCAAGGCGGGCAACGTCAGCCCGATCACGATCAACAACACCGAAATCGCCGGAAAGCCGACCGCAAGCGTGCACCGAACGGTCGAAAACGCACCGCGGCACAGTTTCGTCACCGGATGCTCAGCGGTCAGATCGTTGAGCAAATCGACGATCTTGCCGACCAGATAAGCGAAAGCGAACACACAGGCCACGAGCATGATGCCCAGCCCGGCCCGCAGCGCACCGGTGCCCGCGCGCACTGCCCCGGCCGACACCACTGCGATGTCCGCGACCGCCAAGCCGAGGTACAGCGTGTAGACGACGATGTACACGACCAATGTCGGATTCGACCGATACAGCTCGTCGAAGAGCCCGACGCCGGTTGGCAGCCCGCGCGTCGCGAAGAACGACGCAGTGAGCACGACAAGCGCGACAATCAACGCACCGAGCCGCGCGCGCCGTCGACGCTCTGCCACCCCACCGATCTCCGCGACAGTCACTTCGATCCCGTACGCGGCCACCATCGTCGCGAGATTCGAGAGCAGCCGCCCAAGGCTCGGGTACAGCTGGCTTTCGATCGCCTGCGCACTGTCGGCGAGCAAGCACAACGCGACGCCGAGAGCGATCAGGCTGGTCGCGAGGCCCGCGCCCGCCCCCGTACGTCGCGCGCGCACCGCGCGCCAGATCCCGACCGCGAGGGCGAGCATGCCGACCCCGAAGAAAAGAACGTCGATCATCCGCGCGCTACCCCAGCAGCGACGCGAAGCGCCGCGCGCGATCCGCTGCCGGGCCGGACGCGCCTGGCCGCAGCGGAGCCTCGTCCGCGGTGGCGGCGCTCATCAGGAACACGGCAATGAGCTCCGCTTCGTACTCGTCGGAATTCGTGGTGACCCGGGTGAGCAGATGCGACAGCAGGTGCGCGCTGAGATCCGGCGCGAGCGTGGCCGCTTCGGCGTCGGTGAGCACGCATTCGCCGCGGTGCTCGCACAGCAGGTGGGCGATCTCGTGGGCGATGATGTGGTCCTGGTGCAGCGACGACGTGCCCGCCGCGTACGCGATGAGGTCGAAGTCGTCGTGCCGCTGCCACGCGCCGGAGGGCTGGCCGGGCGCGTAGTCGACCGCGACCAGGTCGATGTCGCGGCCGCGGTGCTGTTCCAGCCGGTCGATCCACGCGTTCATCGACCACGGCCGCGGGGCGGGCACGTGCCGCAGCAGGTCGCGCACCCGGTCGCGGGCGCGCACTCGCACGGTCGGGTCGATGTCCCCTCCCGAGGCGATCGGCGGCTGGACCAGCCTGGTGCACCAGGGCGTCCCCGGTGTTCCGGCCGTCGCCAGCATAGCCGCCCGGCTCACTCCGGCTTGCGTCCGCGCCGGGTGCGCTCGCGCCCCTCGGCATAGCTGCCGAGCTGGTCCATCAGGGCGGAAACGGTCTGCCGGTCGCGCTCGGACAGCCGCATCGCGCGCTGCGCCAGGTCGCGGGCCTGGGTGTCGCGCCAGGCGACGACGTCGGCGACCTGCTCGTCGACCCGCCCGGCGACCTCGTCGTCGAAGAAGTAGGTGACCGGCACGCCGAAGAACCGCGCGAGCGCCTGGATGTGCGAGCGCTTCGGGTCGCGCCGCGCGCCCACGGCCAGCTGCTGCACGTGCGTGGCCGACATGCTGACGCCGGTCGTGTCGGCGACGCCCTGGGCGATCTCGCGGTAGGAGTAGGGCTTGCGGTCCGGCGGGTGCACGGTCGCGATCAGGTGCGCCAGCCGTTCCGCGAAGCTGCGCTCCTGCTGCTGCTCGGCCATTCCGCCCCACCACCGTTCCGTCTCCGTAACAGCGCCCAGCATAACCGTCCCGAAAACTTGACACCAGCCGTCCCGTTCCGGCTACACTCAGCGCGCGCATCGTTTAGAAAACTAAACACCGGGATCCGCGTGCGGTCGCTGGGGGTGCCCGCACGCGGTCCCGTGCCGTCCGTGCCTGACGGAGCGAGGGACGCACAAGTGACGCACAGGCTGCGGAGGTAGGTTGTGCGCCATGACACTCCCCCTCAGTCCCGAAAGGACACCCGTCGTCGTCACCGGCGGCAGCGGCTTCATCGGCCGCGCTGTCGTGCGCGAGTTCCGTGAGCGCGGTTATCCGGTCACTGTCGTGGACCGCGTGCGCTACGAGACGACGGACGAGGGAGTGCGGGTCGTCGAAGGCGATCTGCGCGACGCCGAAACGCGCGAAGCAGCTGTCGAAGCGGGCGTCGGCGGCATCGTGCACCTCGCCGCACTGACGTCTGTGCTGAAGTCAGTAGAACTGCCGCGCGACACGTACGCGGAGAACGTCGCGGTGACACAAGAACTTCTCGAACTGTGCCGCGTACGCGAGGTACCTCGCTTCATCCTCGCGTCTACGAACGCAGTGATCGGCGATGTCGGCACTAACACCATCACCGTCGACCTGCCCACGAAGCCGCTTACGCCCTACGGTGCCACGAAAGCGGCCTGCGAGATGCTGCTGTCCGGCTACGCGGGCGCGTACGGCATCACGACGTGCGCGTTGCGCTTCACCAACGTGTACGGGCCAGGAATGTCGCACAAAGACAGCTTCGTCCCGCGCATGATGCGCGCAGCGTTGAATAATGAAGGCGTGCGCGTGTACGGCACCGGCGAGCAGCGTCGCGACCTCGTGCATGTCGACGACGTCGTCCGCGCGATCGTGCTCGCGTACGAAAGCGGCTACACCGGGCGCGCGATCGTCGGTGCCGGACATTCGGTGTCAGTGCTGGAAATGGTCGAGACCGTGCGCGCGGTGACCGGGGCCGAGTTGCCGGTCGAGCACGTGCCCGCCCCGGCCGGCGAGATGCCTGCGGTGGTCGTGGAAGTCTCGGCAAGTGCGGAAACCATCGGCTACCGCCCGGAAATCAGCCTCGCCGACGGCCTCGCCACGGCCTGGAAGTACTTCTCCGGACTGGACCGGGCCGAGGCGCCGTGACCGGATTCCTCCGCCGCCACGCGTTCCTGCTGGCGCTTCTCGCCGCGGGAACCACGCTGCGGGTGCTGTCCTGGATCGCCTACCGGCCCGCGCTGCTGTACATCGATTCCTACCGGTACCTGGACAATCTGCGCGGCCTGCGCGCCGACGGGATCAATCCGGTCGGCTACGACCTGTTTTTGCGGCCGCTGCTGGCGATCGGCGGGTTGTCGTTCGTCGCCGCCGTGCAGCATCTGGGCGGGCTGGCGATCGCGGTCGGGATCTACGCGCTGGCCCGGCGGCTCGGCGCGCGCGAGTGGGTGGGCGCGCTCGCCGCCGCGCCACTGCTGCTCGACGCCTACCAGGTGCAGATCGAGCAGAACATCATGGCCGAGGTGCTGTTCGAGGCGCTGCTGTTCGGGCTGCTGTGGCTGGTGCTGGCCAAGGGGAAACCGAACTGGCGGCGGATCGCGCTGGCCGGGCTCGTGGTCGGGGCCGGCGTGCTGGTGCGGCTGATCGGCATCACGGTCGCCGCGCCGTTCCTGCTGTACGTCCTCGCCGCGGGCAGCGCGTGGCGTTCGTGGCGCGGCTGGCGCGACGCGGGGGTCGGCCTGCTCGCGATCCTCGTCGTAGTGGTCCCGTACGCGGCGAAAGTCAAGGCGGAGACCGGGAAATGGGGGCTGAGCGGGCCGTCGGGCAGCATGCTCTACGGCCGCACCGCCGCGGTCGCGGACTGCGCGAAACTCCAGCTCGACCCGGTCGTGCGGCAGTTCTGCCCCACCGAACCAGTCGAGAACCGGCTGGTCGACAACTACACGCACGCCGACCTCGACCCGGCGTGGCCCGGCCCGCTCCCGCCCGGCGCGGACAAAGGCGCGCTGGCGCACGAATTCGCCGTCACCACGCTGAAAGCGCAGTGGTGGGACGTCGCGACGGCGATCCTCGGCGACTTCGGCAAGAGCTTCCAGTTCACCCGCTACACCGCGCCCACCGACGTGCCGATCGACCGGTGGCAGTTCCAGCTGACCTATCCGGAGTTCGCCGAACCCGCGGTGGTCAAGGCGGTCACGCAGCAGTACGACGGCACCGATCCCCGGGTCAACGAGCCGATCGCGGTGTTCCTGCGCGACTACCAGATCAACGGCGGATTCGTGCCCGGCGCGGTGCTCGGGTTCTTCGCGCTGCTCGGCTTGCTCACTGTGCTGCGGCGCAAGAAGCCCCGCCACCCGGCTCGCAGCGGTGCGTTGTTCGCTGCCAGCACGGGGTTGTTCCTGCTGTTGTCGTCCGCGGTGTTCGAGTTCTCCTGGCGCTACCAGCTTCCCGCGCTCGTGCTGCTGCCGGTCGCCGGGGCGCTCGGATTCACCACGCTCACTGTCGCCAGCCGTCGTCGCCTCGGCAGTTACCCGGACGCTGTCGACGAAGGCGCGATCGCGGACTTCCACGACCGGCATCCCGGCGTGAAACTGTCCGAGCTGACCGTGGTGATCGCCGCGTACAACGAAGCTGGCGGCATCGGCCAGGTGCTGGAGAAGATGCCGGACGAATGTCTCGGGCTGCCAGTAGACGTCCTCGTGGTCGTAGACGGCGGTACCGACGACACTGCGGCCATCGCGGAAGAGCATGGCGCGTACGTGTGCGTCGCGCCGACTAACCGTGGCCAGGGCGCGGCGCTGCGTCTCGGATACCACCTCGCTGCCGAAAACGGCGCGAAGTACATCGTGACGACCGACGGCGACGGTCAGTACGACAACAGCGAAATGGCCGAACTTCTCGCACCGTTGCTGGACGGCACCGCGGATTTCGTGACCGGCTCCCGGCGATTGGGGCACGAAGAGGCCGACAGCCGGATGCGCTGGATCGGCGTGCGCGTGTTCGCGTGGCTCGCGTCGGTGCTCACCTGGCGGCGGATCACCGACACCTCGTTCGGATTCCGTTCGCTGCGCGCGGAACTCGCGTGCTCGATCCCGCTGAACGAGCCGCAATATCAATCCTCGGAACTGCTGCTGGGCGCGACCGCGCAAGGCGCGCGCGTGCTCGAACGGCCCATGAGCATGCGGCTGCGCAAGGCGGGCAAGAGCAAGAAGGGCGGCAGCGTCGTGTACGGCGCGAACTACGCGCGGGTCATGACAGGGACGTGGTGGCGGGGGTACGTGCTGCGCCGCGGCCGAAAACGAACCGGTCGAGCATCGTGAACTTCGCGACGAACACCAGCGCGTAGCTGAGCACGTACGCCGCGTCGAGCAGCAAGACCCACCAGAAATGCGGCAGCCGCAACGGTTCGAGCAGATGTCCGGCGAGAGTGGTCAGGCCGACCGAGGCGAGGCCGCCGAGCGAGATGACGAGGACGTAGGGCAGCAGCTCGCGGCCCACTTCCGGGCGGCCGCGGCGGCCCCACACCCAGCGGCGGGTGAGGAAGAAGTTCAGCACCGCCCCGGCCGCGAACGCGCACGAACTGGCCAGCCAAGGGGCCCCTCCGGCGGCGAGCACCGCGATCAGCGCGGCCTGGCTGAGCAGCGTCGCGGCCACCGAACTGGCGGCCGCGCGGACGAACCGGGCCAGGCCGCGGCGGCGCTGGGCGGGCGATTCCTCCGCCGTGCGCGGGTTCGCCGGGTTGGTTACCGTCGTCATGCCCCTAGTTTCCCCTCGGGCCGCCGGGACCGCCGCGCGACCCCCCGGCCCACAGCGGATTCACAGCTGGCTGCCAGCCGGGAATCAGCGGCCGGCGGTTAGGTTCGGATCTGCCACCGCGACATCCGGCGTCGGGTACGACGAAGGGCCGCGCGGGTCGCGAAGACGAAAGGAAAGGGTGCTCCGCATGCGAGTGCTGGTTCTCGGCGGTGACGGTTACCTGGGCTGGCCCACTGCGCTCCACCTGTCGGACAGAGGCCACGAAGTGGCTGTTCTGGACAACTTCGCGCGGCGGCGGTACGACGTCGAACTCGGAGCCGAGAGCCTCGTCCCGATCGAAGACCTCGGCACCCGGACCGACGCGTGGCACGAGGTGTCCGGCAAGCGGATCGAGCGCTACGAGGGCGATCTCCTCGACGCGGAGTTCCTGTTCGGCGCGGTGCGCGAGTTCCGGCCGTCCGCGATCGTGCATTTCGCCGAGCAGCGGTCCGCGCCGTATTCGATGATCGACCGCGAGCACGCGGTCTACACGCAGCACAACAACGTGGTCGGCAACCTCAACCTGCTGTACGCGATCGCCGAGCTCGATCCGGACATCCACCTGGTCAAACTGGGCACGATGGGCGAGTACGGCACCCCGAACATCGACATCGAGGAAGGCTGGCTCGAGGTCGAGCACAACGGCCGCCGCGACCGGATGCTGTACCCGAAGAAGCCGGGCTCGTTCTACCACCTGTCGAAGGTGCACGACTCGCACAACATCGAGTTCGCCTGCCGGGTCTGGGACCTGCGCGCGACCGACCTCAACCAGGGCGTCGTGTACGGCCAGCAGACGCCGCAGACCGCGCTCGACCCGCGGCTGGCCACTCGGTTCGACTACGACGCGGTGTTCGGCACGGTGCTCAACCGGTTCGTCATCCAGGCCGTGCTGGGGCAGCCGCTCACGGTGTACGGCAAGGGCGGGCAGACGCGCGGCCTGATCGACATCCGCGACACCGTCGAGTGCATCCGGCTGGCCGTGGAGAACCCGGCCGGGCGCGGCGAGTTCCGGGTGTTCAACCAGATGACCGAGAGCATGTCGGTGCGGGAGATCGCCGAGCTCGTCGCCGACCGCTTCCCCGGGCCGGTGCAGATCGAGAACCTCGAGAACCCGCGGGTGGAGCAGCCCGAGCACTACTACAACGTCAAGCACACCGGGCTGGTCGGGCTGGGGCTCGAGCCGCACCTGCTGTCGGACACGCTGATCGAGTCGATGTTCGACATCGTGGGCGCGAACAAGCACCGGGTGAACGACGAGCGGCTGCGGCCGACGGTGCGGTGGCGCGGGGCCGTCGAACCGTCCTGAACCCCGGTCGCCGCCGGCGCGTTTCGCCTGGTTCCGCCGCCGTCGCGGAAATTGTCGGTGGCGGGTGGGATGCTCTTCGGGTCAGCCCCTCCCAGGGGAGAAGAACCGGAAGAGCGGCAAGGAAAACGTGGGGGACGAAGCAGCGGCGCGGTGGAGCCCGGAGCGGGTGCTCGAACTCGCGCCGGACGCCGCGTCGGCGAAAGCCGGGCGCGGGCAGGCGGCGCCGGGGAAATGGTCGGGCGCGGGCGCGTCGGGCCGCGCGGTCTGGGGCGCGTGCCAAGGCAGCGGGAAGCGGCCGTACCAGACGGCGGTGGAAACGGCCGGGCCCGCGTTCCGGTGCACCTGTCCGAGCCGGAAGTTCCCGTGCAAGCACGCACTGGGGTTGCTGCTGCTCTGGTCCGAGGAGCAGATCCCCCGTGCGGAGGAGCCCGGATGGGTGCACGAGTGGCTGGAGGAACGGGCCGCGCGGGCGGAACGGGCCGAGAAGAAAACGGACGCGCCGAAGGATCTCGAGGCCGCGGCGAAGCGGGCTCAGGAACGGCTCGCGCGCGTCACCGCCGGGGCCGCCGAGCTGCGCGGATGGCTCGCTGACCGGGTGTCCGCCGGGTTCGCGGCGTTCGAACGCGGTGGTGCCGACGAGCTGCTGACGGTCGCCTCGCGCATGATCGACGCGCAAGCGCCCGGGCTGGCGAACGGCCTGCGCCGGGCGGCCGCGCTGGTCGGGCGCGGCCGGGACTGGCCGGATCGGCTGCTGGCCGAGTTGTCGCTGGTGTACGTGCTCGCGGACGCGGCGAGCAGGCTGGAGTCGCTGCCGTCCGGGCTCGCCGACACCGTCCGGACCCGGCTCGGGTTCTCGGTGAGCACCGCGCAGGTGCTGGAGTCGGGCGAGCGGGTGCCGGACCAATGGCTGGTCACCGGCGCGATCGACGAGGAACAGGATTCGCTGCGCAGCAGGCGCACCTGGCTGCGGGGCAAACGCAGCGGCCGGCCCGCGCTGGTGCTGTCGTTCGCGCCGCCCGGACGTCCGCTGGACAGCTCGCTGCCGCCGGGGTCCGAGGTCGCGGGCGAGCTGGTGTTCCACCCGGGCGCGGCGCCGCTGCGGGCGGTGTTCGACCATCGCGAGGAACCCGCGGCCCCGGAAGCCGCGCCGGTCGGCGGCACTTTCGCCGCGGCGCTCGCCGAGCATGCCGCCGCGCTGGCGGCTGATCCGTGGCTGGACCGGTGGCCGATGCTGGTGAGCGAGCTCCGTCCGGCCCGGCACGGGGAGGGCTGGGCACTGTCTGATGTGGACGGTGCGGCACTGCCGCTGGCTCCGACGGTGGATCCTTGGCCGCTGCTGGCGCTCGCGGCCGAGCGACCGGTCACGGTGGCCGCCGAATGGAGCACGGCGGGGTTGCGGCCGTTGAGCTGCTGGCATCGCGACGGGATGGTGCGGCTGTGATCGCTGGAGACGACTCTGCTGTGGCTGCGCGACAGTTTGTTCCCTCAATGGCGCGGCCGCGTCCCGAAAGGACGGTGCGATTGTGACTGCCTGGAACGACCTAGTCGGCACCGTCCTTCTCGGCACCCGCCGCAGGCCTCTCGACCTCGCCGGACTACCGCCCGGCGTAAGGGAAATCGCCGGACGACGCACCGAACCCGCCGACCAAGCGCTCGTCGCCGCGGCGGCGTACACCGGGTATCGCCGCGCCGGGCAGCGGCCACTCACCGGCGTCGAGCCCGAACCGGCCGCGCCGGAGGACAACCGGCCGCACGTCTCGGCCGTGGCGCGGGCGCGGCTCGCCCACCTGCTCTCCGCCAACCGGCCCGAGCTGGTGGAGGAATGGCTCACCACGGTGGCGGACAAGGGATTCCGCGTCCCGGCCGAACGGCTGCCCGCACTCGCCGACGCGGCGCGGACCCGGGTGTCGCTGCGGGCTCCGCTCGCCACGGTCGCCGGACCGGCCGGGGCGTGGCTCGGCGAACGGAATCCGGATTGGGCGTTCCTGGTCGCCGCCGCGGACGACACCAGCGACGACGCCTGGCAGTTCGGCACCGCGGCCCGGCGGCAGGCCTGGCTGGAACGCGTGCTGGTCGCCGATCCCGCCCGTGCGCGGGAGACGCTCGCCGCGGCCTGGGGCGCCGAACCGGCCGACGTCCGGGCGACGTTCCTGGCCCTGCTCGGCGAGCATCTCGCCGACGAGGACGAGCCGTTCGTCGAGGCCGCGCTCGGCGACCGGGCGGCGGGCGTGCGCGAGATCGCACTGCGGCTGATCGGCCGGTACCCCGATTCGGCTTTCGGCGAGCGGATGATCGAACGGCTGCGCGCCTGCGTCACCGTGCGCAGCCGGGCGCTGCGGGCCGACGTCCTCGAATTCACCCCGCCGGAACCGGACGACAGCCTGGTCCGGGACGGCATCCGCGTCCCGCCCGGGCCCGGGCAGGGCACCGCCCGGCTGCGCGCGATCATCGCCGCCACTCCCCTGCGGTTCTGGGCCGAGTACGGCACTCCGGGCGAACTGGCCGGGATGCTCGTCGAGGGGCCGCCGCTGAACGTGGTGCGCGAAAGCTGGGCCACCGCCGCGCTCCGGCAGCGCGACGAGCAATGGGCGCAAGCTCTCGTGGAGGCCGAGCCGGGCGGACGCAGCACCGCCGCGCTCATCGGCGTGCTGTCGCCCGGACAGCAGGCCGCCACGGTCGCGAAGCTGACTCGCGGGCTGCCGGTCGAAGCCCTCACGCGGCTGATCCTCGACCTGCCGCAGCCCTGGCCCGCCGAACTCGGCACGGTGCTGCTCGACTGGGTCGCGGGCCAGCGCGACCACCGGCTCGTCGCGCACGCGGCCGCGCTGATCGCGAAAGCCGTGCCCGTCCCCTGTCTCGGCCACCCGCTGGCCGAGATCCCGCTTCCCGGCGAAGCCGCGCCGTGGCGGCGCGCAGTCGCCGAAACCCTGTCCTTCCGCCGTGAAATGCACAAGGAGCTCGCATGACGTCCCCCGTCCTCCGGCCGCACGCCGAACAGGAATACGCCGGCGAACTGGCCGCCCTCGCCGCGGCCGACGACCGGGCGAAACCGCCGTCGTGGCGGCTTTCCCCGTGGGCGGTGGTCACCTACCTGCTCGGCGGGAAACTCGACGACGGCACCGAGATCACCCCGAAGTACGTCGGACCGCGGCGGCTGATCGAGGTCGCGGTCGCCACTCTGGCCACCGACCGCGCGCTGCTGCTGCTCGGCGTGCCGGGCACGGCGAAAACGTGGGTGTCCGAACACCTCGCGGCGGCGATCAGCGGAGACTCCACGCTGCTCGTCCAGGGCACCGCGGGCACCGCCGAGGAACAGATCCGCTACGGCTGGAACTACGCGCGGCTGATCGCCGAAGGACCGAGCGACCAGGCGCTGGTCGAAAGCCCGATCCTGCGCGCGATGCGCGACGGCAAGGTCGCCCGGCTGGAAGAACTCACCCGCATCCCGGCGGAAGTGCAGGACTCGCTGATCACCGTCCTGTCCGAGAAGACGCTGCCGATTCCCGAACTGGGCACCGAGGTGCAAGCCCGGCCCGGGTTCACCCTGGTGGCCACCGCGAACAACCGGGACAAGGGCGTCAACGAGCTGTCGAGCGCGCTGCGGCGGCGGTTCAACACCGTCGTGCTGCCGCTGCCGGACACCGCCGAGGCCGAGGTGGACATCGTCCGGCGAAGGGTCGATCAGCTGGGCGCCGCGCTGTCGCTGCCCGCCGAAGCCGCCGATCTCGCCGAAATCCGCCGGGTGGTCACGGTTTTCCGCGAATTGCGGGCCGGCCGCACCGAAGACGGCCGCACCGCGGTGAAAACCCCGTCGGGCACGCTGTCCACGGCGGAAGCGATCAGCGTGCTCACCGGCGGTCTCGCGCTGGCCGCGCACTTCGGCGACGGCGTGCTGCGCGCGCAGGACGTCGCGGCCGGGATCCACGGTGCGGTCGTGAAGGATCCGGTGGCCGACAGCGCGATCTGGAGCGAGTACCTGGAGACCGTGGTGCGCGAGCGGGAAGGCTGGGCTGACTTCTACCGGGCAGGCCAGGAGATCGCCGGATGACCACTCATCTCCTCGGGATCCGGCACCACGGTCCCGGTTCGGCGCGGGCGGTCGCCGCCCGGCTCGCCGAGCTGGAACCGGACGTGGTGCTGATCGAGGGACCGCCGGAGGCGGACCAGCTCGTCGATCTCGCCGCGGACGACGACATGCGGCCGCCGGTGGCACTGCTGGCGTACGCGTCCGACGACGTGTCGCGCGCGGCGTTCTGGCCGTTCGCGGTGTTCAGCCCGGAATGGCAGGCCCTGCGGTACGCCGCCGCGGCCGGCGTGCCGGTGAAGTTCTGCGATCTGCCCGCGGCGCACCAGTTCGCGCTCGGCGAGGAACGGACCGCGCCGCGCACCGATCCGCTCGCGGAACTCGCCGCCGCGGGCGGATACGACGATCCGGAACGCTGGTGGGACGACTTCGTCGAATCCCGCCGGGGCGAGGAATCGCCGTTCGAGGTGATCGCCGACGCGATGACCGCGCTGCGCGAGGGGGACCGGCCGGACGATCCGCACGAGCGGCGGCGCGAGGCGTACATGCGGAACGTGCTGCGCAAGACGCGGAAGGAAGGCTACGAGCGGATCGCCGTGGTGTGCGGGGCCTGGCACGTGCCCGCGCTGGCCGATCCGCTGCCGCCCGCTTCCCAGGATCAGACTGTCCTCAAAGGACTTCCGAAGCGGAAGGTCGTGTGCACCTGGGTGCCGTGGACGCACGGCAGGCTCGCGTCGGTCACCGGCTACGGCGCGGGCGTCCGCTCCCCCGGCTGGTACCACCACCTGTTCAGCACCTCCGGCGACGTCACCACCCGGTGGCTGACCGCCGTCGCCGGAGTGCTGCGCGAGGAAGACCTGCCGGTCTCCACCGCGCACGTGATCGAGGCGGTGCGGCTGGCCGACACGCTGGCCGCGCTGCGCGGGCGATCGTCCGCCGGGCTGGCCGAGGTCGACGCCGCCACCCGCGCGGTCCTGTGCGGAGGCGACGACGTCCAGGCCGACCTGGTCACCCGGCGGCTGGTGGTCGGCGAACGGCTGGGCGAGGTCCCGGACCGCGTCCCGCAGGCGCCGCTGGCCGCCGACCTGATCGCCACCGCCCGGCGGCTCCGGCTTAAACGCGAACCCCAGGCGCGCGAACTGGATCTGGACCTGCGCACCCCTGGAGGCCTGGACCGGTCCCGCCTGCTGCACCGGCTGCGGATCCTCGGCATTCCGTGGGGCGAGCCGGAGCTGTCCTCGATCCGGAGCAAAGGCACCTTCCGCGAGACCTGGACCCTGTGCTGGGAGCCGGGTTTCGAGGTCGACCTGGTCGGGGGGGGGGGGGGGGGGGGGGGGGGGGGGGGGGGGGGAGGGGAGGAAAGGGAGGTGGGGGACGGAAGAAAAAAAGCCCCCCCCCCTCCTC
>NZ_JBVJOE010000016.1:0-67180 GCF_055583325.1 Amycolatopsis sp. NPDC104775 | reverse complement strand
TTCGCGCGTGCCCCCTCTCCTCCCCCCCCCCCCTCCCCCCCCCCCCCCCCCCCCCCCCCCCCCCCCCCCCCCCCCCCCCCCCCCCCCCCCCCCCCCCCCACCGCGGTAGTGCGCGAAACCGTCGCCGAATCTCCTCCGCTCGCCGACATCACCGCCGCGGTGGAACGCTGCCTCCTGGCCGACCTTGGCGACGCCCTGCCGGAAACCCTTGCTGCCCTGGACACCCGCGCCGCCGCCGACGCGGACGTCGCGCACCTCATGGCCGCCCTGCCTCCCCTGGCGCGGGCAACCCGCTACGGCGACGTCCGCGGCACCGATACCGCGCAACTGCAGCAGGTCGCCGACCGGATCCTCATCCGGGTCTGCGCCGGTCTCCCGCCCGCCGTGCACGGCATCGACGAAGAGGCCGCGGCACAGTTCAGCAAACTCGTCGACGATGTCCACGAAGCCACCGATCTCCTGGGCGACGTCGCCCGAGACCGCTGGTTCACCGCCCTGGCCCGGCTGTCCACCCGTGAGGCACTGCCACCGCTTCTGGCGGGCCGGATCGTGCGCCTCCTGCACGACGCCGACCTGCTCGACGGCTCGGAGGTCGAACTCCGGCTGGGCCGCATGCTCACCCCCGGCATCGCCCCGACCGACGGCGCGGCCTACGTCGAAGGCTTTTTCTCCGGCGGCGCGCTCCTGCTGGTCCACGACGAACGCATGCTGCGCGTGGTCGACACCTGGCTGGCCTCGATCCCGCCCGAGGTCTTCACCGAGGTGCTTCCCTTGCTGCGCCGTACTTTCGGCGCCTTCGCCGGTCCGGAAAAACGCGCCATCGGCGAACGCGCCGCCACTCTGTCCGGCACCCGCCCGGCCGCACCGACGCTCGCCGAAGACCTGGACGAGTCCCGCGCCGCGGCCGCCCTGCCGGTCTTCGCCACCCTCCTGGGAGCCGCCTCGTGACCACCGATCCCGAACGCCTCCGCCGCTGGCGCCTGGTGCTGGGCGGGGATTCCGACGGCACCGGCCACGCACTGTCCGAAGGGGACGCCGGCGTCGACAGCGTGCTGGCCGCCCTCTACGACGAACGCCCCAAGAACCCGCGCAGCGGCGGCGAACGAAGCGGCGGCCTGCAAGCCTCCGCCCCGCGAGTCGCGCGCTGGCTGGGCGACATCCGGAAGTACTTCCCCGGCTCGGTCGTCCAGGTCATGCAACGCGACGCCGTGGACCGGCTGGGAATTACCCGGATGCTGCTGGAACCGGAGCTGCTCAGCGCCGTGGAGCCGGACGTCCACCTGGTTGGAACCCTGTTGTCCCTCAACAATGTCCTCCCGGAAGAGACGAAGGAAACCGCACGCGCCGTCGTGCGCAAAGTCGTCACGGAACTGGAAGAACGCTTGGCCGAACGCACCCGCGCAGCGGTGCGTGGCGCACTGGACCGCGCCGCCCGCACCCAACGCCCCCGAGGCGCGGACATCGACTGGAACCGCACCGTCCGCCGGAACCTGAAACATTATTCTCCCGAGCTGAAAACCATTGTGCCCGAACAGCTTTTCGGCTTCGGCCGCCGGGAGCAAAGCGTCCGGCGAGACGTGATCCTGGCCGTCGACCAATCCGGCTCGATGGCGGAATCCGTGGTGTATTCCGGCGTCTTCGGTGCCGCATTGGCCTCGATGCGGGCCCTGAGCACGAAGTTCGTCGCCTTCGACACCGCAATCGCCGACCTGTCCGACCACCTGGACGACCCGGTCGACGTCCTGTTCGGCACCCAGCTCGGCGGCGGGACCGACATCAACCGTGCGTTGGCGTACTGCCAAGGACTGGTGGAGCGTCCCGAGCAGACCCTCTTGGTGCTGATCAGCGACCTGTACGAAGGCGGAGTGCGAGACGACCTGCTGCGCCGCGTCGCCGATCTGGTGGGCTCCGGGGTGCAGGTGGTCACGCTGCTGGCGCTGTCCGACTCCGGGGCACCGTTCTACGACCACGAGAACGCTGCCGCGCTCAGCGAACTGGGGGTGCCCGCTTTCGCCTGCACGCCGGATCTTTTCCCGGATCTGATGGCTGCCGCCCTTCGAAGGGAGGACTTGAGCCGCTGGGCCGCCTCAGCGACGGCGCAGTGACCGCGTGCTGCTGACCCTTCGCTGGTGGAGGTCGGGTGGAGACCCCCGCCTTCCGGCGAGGCAGGTAGCGCGAGGTGGCCAGCCTGTGCTCCCTGCCGCTCCACAGGCAGGTGCCACCTCGCGGTGCCATCGCGCTCACGCCGGGGCCAGCCTTTCCGACGTCGCTGCCGCGCCAGGCGAGAGGCCTTCCCCGACGGTCCGAGGGCACTGCCACGGCCCGCGCCCCCAGGGCAGTTCCGCGCCCAGTCCAGCACCGCCGCCCCCAGCGCACGAGCGATCTCCTTCGGGCGGCCCCGACCCTGCGGCGCACGCTCGCGCCCACACAGTTCCGCGCCAGCCCAGTCCACCCCTGCGAAGGAGCGACCTTCTCCAGCTGCCCCAGCCCTGCGGCGCGCGGACGCCGTCGCGCTCCCAGGCAGCCAGCCCCTTCCCGGCCGTCCCAACTCGCCCTCGGATATGCCACCATCGGGAAATGGGAATCACCCCCGGCTCGGCACCCGCAGTCCACCTCTCGCAGCTGCGGCAGCTGCGCCTGGCCAAGGACGCCATGGACCGCGACTGGGCCGAACCCCTCGACCTGGACGCGATCGCGGCGCACGCCGGATACTCGCGCTACCACTTCGTGCGTCTCTTCCATAGCGTGTACGGGCAGACCCCCGGGCAGTACCTGAGCCGCCGCCGCATCGAGCGGGCCGAGGACCTGCTCCGGACCGCCGACCTGTCGGTGACGGAAATCTGCACGCTGGTCGGGTTCAGCAGCCTCGGATCGTTCTCGGCGAGCTTCCGGAAACACACCGGCCTCGCCCCGAGCGAATACCGTGCCCGCCACCTCAGCCAGAACTCGGCACTGATCCCGGGCTGTTACGCCCTGTTGTGGCACGGCGGATTCAAAGGACTGGCAAAACCCTCCGAAAGCGGTTCCTGAGCACCGGACGACCTTGAACCGGAGCGGTCTCGGCCGGTGTCGAGAGAGCGAAGGCTTGGCTGCCAGCACAACGGACGAGCCGCACCCAGCTGGCCGATCCGACGGTGCCGGTCTTACCGAGCAACGAGCGGCTGCAACCGACCCCGCCGCCGCACGGATCACACGATGTCGAATTCGTTGCCCTCGGGGTCCTGCATGGCAGCGGCGTAAAGCCCCTGGTCCGGTTCGTCGTTGATCCGCAGCACCGTGGCACCGGCTGCGACCAGGCGGTCCGCCTCGGCTTGGACGCGCTGCGCACGGACGTCCAGCGGAACGTCCCGGCCGCCGCCGACTTTCAGGTCGAAGTGCCACCGGTTCTTGGCTTCCTTCGGCTCCGGAACCTCTTGGAACCACACCCGCGGCCCTCGTCCTGAAGGATCGACGATCGACTCCGGGACGTCCCCGGCACCGGGCGGCAGCTCGCTTTCGGGCACTCCCATCGCCGTCCAGTACGCACGCCACGTGTCGTGCCCGGCCGGCGGAGGCTCGGGCACGTAGCCGAGCGCTTCGGCCCAGAAGGCCACCATCTTCTGCGGATCGGAGCAGTCGATCGTCAACTGCAGCGTCATGTCCATGCCCGGAGCATTCCAGACAGGTCTGACAAAAACGCCACCTCTGCGACCGCCGGGCGGCAGCGCGGAGGACCGCAATTTTCGAGAAGCACGGCGGCCCTGGCAGTAACTACGGTTGATCTTGGAGAGCGGGCGAACGACGTCCGCCGGGCACAAGGAGCGAGCTGTGATCAAGGGCCTGTCCATCGCCAACGTCTGGGTCCTCGACCATGACCGGGCCAAGGAGTTCTACGTCGGGAAGCTGGGCCTGGAGGTCCGCACCGACCTGACGGCGGGCGACGGCGGGATGCGCTGGCTCACGGTCGGGGCGAAGGATCAGCCGGATCTCGAGATCACCCTCATGGTCCCGGGGCCGCCCGCGCTCGACCCGGAATCCGCCGAGGCGTTGAAGAAACTCGTGGCCAAGGGTGTGCTGGGAGCCGGTGTTTTCTCGACCGACGACGTGCACGCCGATTATCAGACCTTGAAGGCGCGCGGGGTCGAGTTCGTGCAGGAGCCGCAGGAGCGGCCTTACGGCACCGAGGCCATTTTCCGCGACGATTCCGGCAACTGGTTCTCCTTCACCCAGCGCCGGGAGAACCTCGACCTGGACAAAGAGTGGGGGTGCTGACCGGCCCCCGACGCACCTGGCCGGAATGAGTGCGGCGGCAGCGGTTTGCCGCCGGGTCGCCGGATGCCCGGCCCGGTGGGGAGGGAGAGCGAGGGAGGACGGTGCTGGTTCCTGCCCGGCGGCCGCGCGACCGGCCAGGGCAGCCCGGAAGGAGACTGACTGGAGCGCGGGGATTTCCGCCCGGCCACCCGCGAACTCGCCAGGGCAGACCAGAAAGAGCATGACTCGAGCGCGGCGATTTCCGCCCAGGCACCCGCGAACCCGCCAGGGCAGACCAGAAAGAGCCTGACCGGAGCGCGGCGGTTCCCGCCCAGCCACCCCGCAAACCCGCCACAGCAGACAGAAAGGAGCTCGACCGGAGCGAACGTCCTCCCGCCCGGCCACTGCCGAACGGCCTCCTCAGTCCGAAAGGACCGTGACCGGAGCAGTTCACCCCTGCCCCGCCGCCCCGATCGATCACGTCAGTCCGGAAGAACCGTGGCTCGAACGTGGCGGTTTCCGGCCAGCCACCCGCAAACCCTCCAGGGCAGACCAAAAGGAGCGCGGCTAAAGCGCAATGCCTCCACCCGGCCACCGCCAACCCGTCCACGTCAAGCCAGAAGGACCGTCACCAGCCTTGGCTGGAGCGCAACGTCCACCCGCCAGCCACCGCCGACCGGCCATCTCGAATCGGAAGGGCCATAGCTGGACCGCACGACCTTCCCACCCCCAACCGACCACAACAGCCCGGAAGGAGGACACCACCGCCACATCATGACCAAAGCCGCAGCAGAGCCGAAACCCACCAAGGTCAAGCGCCGCGCCCAGCCGCCGCCCGGCTGAACCGCAGCACCCCGTCGTCAACCCGGCTCAGCCGCAGGTCCGCGGCGTCCAGCACGTAGTTCTGCCGCATCAGCCACGGCCGTCGGTCGCCCTGGCGCGGCAGGGCCGAGGCGGCGCGCGTGAGATAGCCGGACGTCAGGTCCATGATCGGTCGCCGCCGGGTCGCGGGGAGTGCGGGCGGGCGCGGCACGCAGGTGTCGAAACCGTTGCGGGACATGTGGTTCAGCACGCGGCACACGTACCGGGAAACGAGATCCGACCGCAGCGTCCAGGAGGCGTTCACGTAACCGATGCACCACGCCAGGTTCGGCACCCCGCCGAGCATCATTCCCTTGTACACCAGCTGGTCCGGCGGCCGGATCGGCTCGCCGTCCACGTTCAGCTCGATGCCGCCGAACGCGACGACCTGCAGTCCGGTCGCGGTGACGACCACGTCCGCGGGCAGTCGCGCGCCCGATTCGAGCGTGATGCCGTCGGGGGTGAACCGGTCGATGCGGTCGGTGACGATGTCCGCTTTTCCGCTGCGGAGGGCGTGGAAGAAGTCCGCGCCAGGGGTCAGGCACAGGCGCTGGTCCCATGGCCGGTATCGGGGCGAGAAATGCGGATCGACCGGGATCGAGGCGGGCAGCTGCTTCTCCGCCGCGTCTCGCAGGTACGCCGCGGTGCGGTGGGGCAGCCGCCGGGAAACCTGGTAGAGCAGCGTCGCCACCAGGACGTTCTTCGCGCGCACGACGTGGTAAGCGAGCCGCGAAGGCAGGATCCGGCGCAACCGGCGAGCGAGGGAATCAGTCCACGGCCGGGCCAGGACGTAGCTGGGCGAGCGTTGCAGCATCGTCACCGACTTCGCCGCCGAGGCCAGTTCCGGCACCAAGGTCACCGCGGTGGCGCCGCTGCCGATCACGACCACTCGTGCGCCGGAGACGTCCAGATCGCCGGGCCAGAACTGCGGGTGCACGATCTCGCCGCGGAACGAGTCGCGGCCGGGGAAATCGACGACGTGGCCGTTCTCGTAGCTGTAGTAGCCGCTGCACAAGTACAGGAAAGAACAGGTCAAAACGACGACCTTGCCGTCGTGCGAGGCTTCCACCGTCCAGCGGGCCGAGGACGACGACCAGGACGCCTTGACCACCCGGTGTCCGAACCGGATGTGCCGGAAGATCCCGTGCTCGGCGGCGGTCTCCCGGAGGTACTCGAGGATCTCCGCGCCGGACGCGATCGCCTGGTCCTTGCGCCACGGCCGGAAGGGGTAGCCGAGCGTGAACATGTCCGAATCGGAGCGCACGCCCGGGTACCGGAAGAGGTCCCAGGTTCCGCCGATCGTGTCCCGCGCTTCGAGGATGGCGTACGTCCGGTCCGGCGACTGCTGCTTCAGCCGGCAGGCCGCGCCGATGCCGGACAGCCCGGCACCGACGACCAGGACATCGAAATGCGCCACGAAATCCTCCCCGCGCGAATCAGCTCCGCTCACCTTACGGCGAGGGCCGACTCAAGTGGGGCCCCGCCGGGCCAGGCCGGGAACCACCGGCCCGGCGGGGAAAACCGGGTTCACCGCAGGGAAACCACCGTGGTGGCGCCGAAGGTGTCCTTGAGCGGAACTTCCACCGTGCGCCGCCTCACCGTCACGCGGACGCTGTCCTGCAGCTGCGTCGGGTCGGAAACAGCGAGGCTGTTCCGGCCGAGCGCCACCGAAGCCGGTCCTGAAACGGATACTTCGTCTACCGTACCCGCACTGTAGAAGTTTGCCAGCAGTGTGTTATCCCACAGCCGCAAGGCCTGGACAGCGGCCGTATTCGCCCGGACGCGCCAAGCGAGCACCGACGCGACCGTCCCCACCACCGACGCGCCGGGCAGAACCGCGTACGCGTACTTCGCATCCACCGGCTTCGCGCCGTGCTCGATCACCAGCTTCTGGTAGCGCCGCGTGTTCGGCGTCGTGGTGCCCTTCGTGTTGGCACCGGTGTCGACGTCGCGCCACGCGCCGGTCCGTTCTTCGCGCAGCGCGGTGACCTCGGCGTCGTCGAGTAGGACATATCCGCCAACGTGGTCGAGGTGGAGCCAGCGCGGCCGGTGCAGCGTGCTCGAATCGCCCACCACGCGCGCGTCGGCCAGCAGCGTCCCGCGTCCGTTTTCGCCGAGGTTGCGGTTTTCGATCGTCGTCCGCACCGCCTGCCCGGACGTGTCAGTGATCCCGGCGCCGAGGCAAACAATGCCCGCCGGAGTGAAAAACCAGGACTTCTTCGCGGTCAGGGAACCGTCCTCGGAGACGAAATCCATCGCGTACGCCCCGTGCCGGGCGTCCCAGCGCACGCCGCCGACGTGCGCTTTCGGCGTCAACGGCGTGGCCGCCAGCGGTCCCGGAGGACCGGCCTTCGCGGTGGTTCCAGGCAGCAGAGACGCATCGACGGTCGGCCAATAGGCGTCCGAGTAGTGGCCTTTCGCGTTGGGAAGGAACAGATACAGCACCCCGTCGCCGACGTGCCAGCCGTGCAGGTTCATCCCGTTGATCGACTCGTAGCGCGAAATCCGCGTGGAGCCGACGCCGAGGGAGGCGGACCAGCCCTCGGTCACGTGCACCATCCGGTCCTGCTGGCCGAAGATCCGGTGCGTCGCGACGATCGGCGCGGGCCGCACCGATCCGGCGAGCATTTCCTGGGCGAACTCGATGCCCGGGGTCGCGACGAGGTCCGGGCCGGGCGCGAACCGTTCGGGATCGGGAATTTCCAGGAACGGCGCGTACGTGCCTTCCTTGATCCACTTGGCGGCGAGACCGGACAGCTCGGACTTCACGGTCCCGGTCGCCGACCGCGCGAGGACCAAAGTCGCGACCGTCAGCTGGTGTCCGATGTCGTGCGCGGTTTCGCCTTGACGCGACAGCATCCGCCCGCGCACCGGCTCCATCAGCGCGCCCGCGTACACGAACGGCGCGAACGTGTCGCCGACCAGCGCGTACACCTTCTGCTTCAAGTCGTCCGGCAGCGCGTACTCGGTGCCTTCGGTGACGTGGATCGTCCCGGCGAGCGCGGTCAGCAGGACGATGCCGTAGTGGCCAGGGTACGGGATGGTGTCGTGCTGGATGAACGAGCCGTCGGCGTGGAAGCCGTCGCCCGCCGCGCGGTTCAGCTTCGCCAGGACGCTCGCCGCTCCCCCGCCGGCGACGTCGGTGATCGCGTCGATGCCGGTGCGGATCCAGGCGGTGTCGCCGGTCAGCGCACCGGAGACGATGGAGATCAGCGCCTTGTCCGCGCGGTTCGCGCCGGTCTCGACGATCTTCGGGTTGTTCGCGCGCAGGTTCGGGTTGCCGACGAACCGCTTGATCGGGCTGACATACCGCGCCAGCTCGTCGGCGGTCAGCTGATCGGCGACCGTGACGAGGATGTGCAGCAGGTAGTACGGCACGCCGATCTCGTAGGTGTACCAGTTCCCGATCTCGCCGATCTGCGGGTTGTACTGGCTGGCGTAGATCAGCTCCAGCGCCTTCTTGATCCCGTCGAGCACCTTCGGGTCTCCGGAAAGCGTGCTGCCCGGCGTTCCCCAGTCGACGGCGATCGCGCGCAGCCGGGCGTACATCGACGTGGTGTAGTCGCTGCCCGGGCCGAGCGGCAGGTCCGTCCACAGTGGACCATTACCGGACACGGACATGGCGTCGTAGTACGACTTCGCGACCCGGCCGAGGTTTTTCAGCGCGGCGGTGCGTTCCGGCGACGGGCGGTTGATGCCCGTCTGCAGTTCGCGGTACCCGGCCACGATGGTCTTCAACGGGTCGGCGGAGGGTGCGGCGAAGGCCGGGCGCGCGGTGAGGGCGAGCGCGGCCGACGCGGCGGCGACGGCACCGCCACGCAGTGCGGTTCTGCGGTTCACGGGCATGACGGTGCCTCCCAGTGGGGTTGGAGGTGCGGGGCGATCGCCGGGACCGCCCCGCACGAGGGGGTTCTGCTCAGCGCGCTCCGTCGACACGGCGCGGCAGCTGCCACGGGTTCGCTTCCTGCAGGGCTTCCGGCAGCAGTGCGTCCGGGAAGCTCTGCCACGCCACCGGACGCAGGAAGCGTTCGATCGCGGCGGTGCCGACCGAGGTCGTGGTCGGCGCGGTCGTCGCCGGGTACGGGCCGCCGTGCTGCTGCGCCCAGCTGACCGTGACGCCGGTCGGCCAGTCGTTCCACAGCAGCCGTCCGGCCAGCCGGGTCAGCGAAGGCAGCAGCGGGCGCACGAAGTCGGCGTCGCCGTCCTCGCCCTGAACCGTCGCGGTGAGGCCGGGTTCGAGGCTGTCCAGGACCTCGATCAGTTCGGCCTGGTCGGAGTAGGTGACGATCAGCGACGCGGGACCGAAGTGCTCCTCGCGGACCGCCTCTCCCCCGGCCAGGAATTCCTTCGCGGTGGTCGCCAGCAGCGACGGCGTGAACGCGTCGCCGTCCTGCGAGCCTTCCACGACCGGCTCGACGCCCGACACCGCGCGCAGGTCCGCGAGCTTCCGCGCGAACCCGGCCGCGATGCGGTCGTTCAGCATTTCCTGCTGCGCCACCGCGCCGACCGCCTCGCGCAGAGCGTCGTCCAAGCCGTGCCCCTCGGGCAGGAACAGCAGACCCGGCTTGGTGCAGAACTGACCCGCGCCGAGGCTGAACGACCCCGCGTAGCCCTTCGCCACCGCCTCGCCGCGCGCGGCCACCGCACCCGGCGTGACGACGACCGGGTTCACGCTGCCCAGCTCGCCGTAGAACGGAATCGGCGTCGGCCGCGACACCGCGATGTCGAACAGCGCCCGCCCGCCGGGCACGGAACCGGTGAACGCGGCGGCGGAAATTCGCGGGTCCTTGAGCGCCGTGACGCCCTGCTCGACTCCGTGGATCACCGCGAACGCACCCTCTGGCGCACCGGCGGCGACCAGCGCCCGGGCGACGATCTCGCCGGTCCGCGTCGAGAGTTCTTCGTGCCCGGGGTGCGCTTTGAGCACCACCGGACATCCGGCCGCCAGTGCCGAAGCGGTGTCGCCGCCCGCGACGCTGAACGCGAACGGGAAGTTGCTCGCGGCGAACACGAGCACCGGCCCGATCGGAACCAGCACGCGACGCAGGTCCGGCCGCGCGCCCATCGGCCAGTCCGGGTCGGCGTGGTCGACGGTCGCGCCCAGGAACTCTCCGTCCCGCAGCACTTCGCCGAACAGCCGCAGCTGGAACGTGGTCCGCGCGAGTTCGCCCTTCAACCGCGGCGCGGCGGGAAGGCGGGTTTCCTGGTGCGCCAGCGGAATCAGCTCGTCGGCGGCCGCGTCGAGCGCGTCCGCGGCGGCGGTCAGCCACTCAGCCCGCTCGGCTGGCGTGCTTTCGGCGAACGGCCGGGCGGCTGCCGCGGCGGCGGCCAGGACGCTTTCCAGTTCCGTGGCGGAAGTTTCGCGGCTCAATGGATCTCCTCGTCAAACAGATTTCAGGACGCCGAGCGTGCGGTGGCCGACAGCCACCTGGCCCGCTCGGCACGCGTGCATACAGCGAGCAGCCGAGTGACAGCCAGCACGCCTTCCCACTCCAGAGCGGAAGATTCGCGACTCAACGCATCTCCCCATCAAACAGGCTCCCGGACACCGACCGCACAGCAACCGACAACCACCCGACCCGCCCGACACGCACGCATACAGCGAGCAGCCGAGGGACAGCCAGCACGCCTTCCCACTCCAGGGCAGAAGATTCGCGACTCAACGCACCTCTCCATCAAACAGAGTCCCGGACGCCAAGCGCTCAGCAACCGACAGCCACCCGACCCGCTCAACACGCACGCATCCAGCGAACAGCCGGGCAACAGCCAGCACGCCTTCCCACTCCAGAGCGGAAGATTCGCGACTCAACACATCTCCCCATCAAACAGGCTCCCGGACGCCAAGCGCTCAGCAGCCGACAACCACCCGACCCGCCCGACACGCGCGCATCCAGCGAACAGCCGAGCGACAGCCAGCACCCTTCCCCACTCCGAAACGGAAGTCACGCGGCTCAACGCATCTCCTCGTCAAACAGCTCTCAGGACACCGACCGCGCAGCAGCGGCAGCAGCGCGCAGGTCCGGCCACCGCGCGGGCCCGGCGAGGCCCAAGTGGTACAGGTGCAGTTCGGCCGCACCGGCTTTGGCCAGCTCGGTCACGTACGCCTCGATGTCCGGCACCGCGTTCGCCGCGACCGCGGTGATGTAGCTGCCGATCGCGACCCGTTCCGGCAACGCCTGCCGGGCGGCCGCGACCGCGTCGACGCTGCCCTGGCCCGGTGCCCAGTTCTGCAGCACCACCGTCTCCGCGTCCTCGGCGGCCGTCGGGGTCAAGCCCGGCAGCGCGCCGGTGACCCACGGGTCGAGCGCGCCGTGCAACACGATCCGCGTGCCCGGCTCCAGTACGGCCAGAACTGCGGCACGCAAAGCATCGGTCGACCGCTGCCGTCCGGAAAGCAGTTTTTCCTTCAACTCATCCGGAAGTCTATCCTCGGCCACCGACAAATCCGCCGTCGCGATCAACCGCCGCACCTCAGCACGCAGGGTTTCCCGGACGTCCGACGGATCGAGACCTGTCCAGCCCTCCGCGCAGGCATCGCAGCAGCAGATCGACAACAGCCGCGCAGTAGCCGGGGCCCACACGCCGTCGGTCTTCTCGTGCTGATGCTGGTGCACCCCGCCGAGCGGGCCGCACGCTTCCAACAGAACGGACGAAAGCTTCAGTCCCGCAACGGATTCCGCGGTCAGCGTCGCCGCGTACTCGCGTACCGCTGGCTGCGCCGGGCACAACGCCCACGGGTACGTCTCGCCAAAGCAGTTGCGCACGGCATACTGCGGAAACTCCGTGCCCAGCTGCGAGTTGTGCGTGAGCACGATCCACGCCGCAGCGGGGATTCCCGCCGAGTTGAGCCGCCGGACCGCGTCGCCGCCGCTGTCCTGCGCGGAGACCCAATCCGGTGTCGCCGGGACGAGATCCCGGCCCGACCAGGCTTCCGCGCGCACCGGCCGGTAGAGCGCGGCGGTCCGCGCGACCACCGACGTCCGCTCGGCCGACCACGGCGTCGCGGCTCGGGCACTGTGGTAGGCCAAAGCCACCGCGACCTCGTCCACGCCGAGGTCCCGCACCCGATCGACGAACGCGGCGTCGTCTAGCACGTCCCACGGATACGCGTATCCGGTCACCTTCACCGGCTCACCACCTCGCCGTGTTCGGCTCGAAGCCGGGCGTGTACTTGCGCATGTAGGTCACATCGTCCCGTTTGGTCAGTCCACATCGGACATAGTCCTCGTGCGCCCTGGCGAGCGCGTCCTGGTCCAGCGTGATCCCGAGGCCCGGCCGGTCGGGCACCGCCACCGCTCCGTCGACGAAATTCAGCACGCCCGGCTCGATCACGTCGGCGGTCTTCCACGGCCAGTGCGTGTCGCAGGCGTACGTCAGATGCGGGGTCGCCGCCGCGACGTGCACCATCGCGGCCAGGCTGATGCCGAGGTGGCTGTTGGAGTGCATGGACAGCCCGACACCGAAGCTCTCGCAGGCCACCGACAACGCCTGGGTGTCGCGCATCCCGCCCCAGAAATGGTGGTCGGACAGCAGAACGCCGATCGCCCGCGCCCGGAAGGCGGGCTCCAGGTCGCCGAAATTGACCACGCACATGTTGGTGGCCAACGGCATGCTCGCCTCGCGCGCGACCCGCGCCATGCCCTCGATCCCCGGCGTCGGGTCTTCGAGGTACTCCAGCACGCCGTCGAGTTCGGCCGCCACGCGGATGCTCGTTTCCGGCGTCCACGCCGCGTTCGGGTCGATGCGCAGCGGGTGCCCGGGGAACGCCTCGGCGAGCGCGCGAATCCCGTCGATCTCTTGCTCTGGCGGGAAAACTCCGCCCTTGAGCTTGATCGAACGGAAGCCGTACTCGTCGACCATCCGCTTCGCCGAACCGACCAGCGCCTCCGGCGTCAGGATGTCGCCCCAGCTGTCCTCATCCGCACCAAGGTGCGCGCCGTATTTGTAGAACAAGTACGCGGAGAAGTCGACGGCGTCGCGGGCCTTGCCACCGAGCAGGTCCGCGACCGGACGGCCGAGGAACTGTCCTTGCGCGTCCAGGCAGGCGACCTCGAACAGCGAGTACACGCTGGCGATCGTCTTGCGGATGGAGAACCCGCCGATCAGCCCGTGTTCGTCGGTCAGCACGGTTCCGGCCAGCTCGCGCGCGATGATCCGCTTGAGGCCGGGCAGGTCGAAAATGTCGTGTCCGGCCAGTTCCGGCAGCACCTTGCGCACCTCGCCGAGGAACGCCGCGTCGCCGTACGACTCGCCCAGGCCCACTACGCCGTCGTCACACACCACCTGGACCACGCTGCGCAACGCGAACGGCTCGTGCACGCCCATCACGTTGAGCAGCGGTGCGTCCGCGAAGGCGACCGGGGTCAGCACCACGTCCCGGATCTTCATCAGAGGCCTTTCAGCACGGCGAAACCGTTCTCGACGACCTTGCCCAGCCGGTCGATCTGCTCGGGCGTCGGCTCGATCAACGGCGGCCGGACGGTGCCGACCTTGTCTCCGCGCAACCGGGCGGCCGCCTTCACCAGCGACACCGCGAAGCCAGGCGTCTCGTCGCGCAACGCCACCAGCGGCAGGTAGAACCCGGCGAGCAACGCGTCCATCGTCGCGTCGTCGTTCTCCGCGAGCGCACGGTGGAAGCGGTGCGCGATCTCCGGCGCGAAGCAGTGCACCGCCGAGGAGTACCGCGCGACGCCAATCGCCTCGTACGCCTTCGCGGACACCTCGGCGGTCGGCAATCCGTTGAAGAACAAGAAATCCGCGGACCGCTGGGTGCCGAGCGCGCGGATCGTCGTGACGATCCGGGTCATCGCTTCGACGTCGCCGTAGCCGTCCTTGAGCCCGACCACCGACGGAATGTCCAGCAGCTTCGCCGCGGCCGGCGCGGTGAACACGCCGGTGCTGCGGTGGTACACGATCACCGGCACCGAGGTGTCGCCGATCGCGTAGCGCACGTAGTCGACCAGCCCGTCCTGCGGCCCGGTGACCAGATACGGCGGAAGCAGCAGCACCCCGTCGGCATTCCCCGCCTGCGCCGCCGCGATGCCCGCGCGCGCACCCGCCGCGCCGCCGCCCGCGCCGACCCACACCGGCACGCGGCCGTTCGCGACCTCGCGCGCCTTCGCCAGCAGCGCGGCGACCTCGTCGACCGACAGCGAGCTGAACTCCCCGGTGCCGCACGCGACGAACAGCGCGCCCGCACCGGCGGCGATGTGGCTCTCCGCGTTCTCCGCGAACCCGTCGAGGTTGAGCTCGAGGTCTTCGGTGAACGGGGTCAGCGGGAACGCCAGCAAGCCGTCCAGCTCGATCTGTGCCATCAGTGTTCGCTCCAATGTTCACATTCTTGAATGGAGTCTGCTATCGTGACTATGTTCACCCACAAGAACGTTGTTCGGGACGCTAATATGGCCGGACTCACAAGTCAACGGCCCGGTTGGAGGACGCGCATGGCGCAGAAGACGGACCCCGCCACCGCTCCCGCGGAGTCCGCGGGCGTGAAGTCGGCGCGGCGCGCCATCGACCTCATCGAGACGTTCGCCGCGAACGACGTGTGGCTGTCGCTGTCCGATCTGCATGCGCGCACCGGGTTCCCTCGCTCCAGTCTGCACGGATTGCTGCGCACTCTGCTGGACGCGGGCTGGCTGGAGGCTGACGCGAACTCCGCGCGCTACCGGCTCGGCGTGCGCGCGCTGATCTGCGGCACCGCGTACCTCGACCGCGACGCGATCGTCCCCTACGCCACCGAAGCGTTGGAACGCATCCGCGAGAAGACCGGCTTCACCGCGCATTTCGCGCGCCGCAACGGGACTGAGGTCGTCTACCTGGAGACGCGCGAGTCGCAGCACTCCACGCACCTGATCTCGCGCGTCGGGCGCACGCTGCCCACGCACGCGACCGCGCTGGGCAAGGCGCTGCTCGCCGAGCTGACCCACGAAGAGGTCGAGGCGCTGATGCCGGAAGAGCTGATCGCGCTCACCCCGAACACCATCACCACGCTCGACGCGCTGCACGCCGACCTCGCGCGCACCCGGGAACGCGGGTATGCCGCCGAGGTCGAAGAGGGCACGCTCGGCGTCCGGTGCGTGGCCGCGGTGATCCCGTACCGCATCCCCGGCACCGACGCGATGAGCTGCTCGATGCCGCTGGGCAAGGTCACCGACGCCGACGTCGAGCGCGTCGGCGAGCTGCTGGCCGAAACCACCGCCGAGCTCGGCGAGCAGCTGCGCCGCGCCGGCATCCGCTGACCGCCGCCATCCGTGTCGCCCGCCCGCGGGCTTTCCTGAGAGGAACTCCATGCCAGACCAGCGTGTGCTGATCACCGGATCGGCCGGCGTCGTCGGCACCCTGATGCGGCCGCGGCTGCGCCGTGAAGGCCGGGTGCTGCGGCTGCTCGACCTCGCCGAGCAGCCGTCCGCCGAGGACAGCGAAGCGGTCGAGATCGTGACCGGCTCGGTCACCGACCCCGAGGCGATGGCGGCTGCCTGCGCGGGCGCGGACGCGGTGCTCCATCTGGGCGGGCTCAGCCGCGAGGCGTCGTGGAAGGACACGCTCGACGTCAACATCAACGGCACGCACACCGTCCTCGAAGCCGCGCGCGAAGCCGGGATCCGCCGGGTGGTGCTCGCGTCGAGCAACCACGCCGTCGGCTTCCGCCGCAACGACGAGGCAGGCGAGAACGGCCACCCCGCCGACTCCAGTCCCCGGCCGGACACTTATTACGGCGTAAGCAAAGCCGCGATCGAAGCGCTGGGCAGCCTCTACGCGTCGCGCTTCGACATGGACGTCATCGTCATCCGCATCGGCTCGTGCTTCGAGACGCCGCTGCCGCTCGGCCCGCGCGGGCTGTCCACCTGGCTGTCCCCGGACGACGGCGCCCGGCTGTTCGAGGCCTGCTTGAGCGCGCCGTCGCCGGGTTACCGGCTGATCTGGGGCGTCTCGGACAACACCCGCCGCGTCTACTCGCTCGCCGAAGCGGAAGCGCTGGGCTACAAGTCCCACGACAACGCCGAGGTCTACGCCGAGCAGCTGGCCGGCAAGCCCGCGCCGACCGGGGTGGCCGCCGAATACCTGGGCGGGCCGTTCTGCACCGCTCCGCTGGGAGTGTTCAACCCGCTCTGAGAGGTACCCTCGCCCACGGGACCCTCGAAGAGGAGGACGCCGTGGGCGAGCTCGGGCCTGCCGACACGAACGGCATCCTTTCCCTGCCGTGGATCCGCCCGGAACGCACCAGCGCGGGTCTCGGCTGGGACCGGATCTATCTGTCCAAACAGCGCGAACGGCCGTATCGCGCGGAGTTCGGGCCCGCCCGCACACATCAGCTGATCCTGCACCTCGCCGGTCCGATCACCGTCCGCCGCGGTGTCGGGTCCCCTGGCGAGCGCAGCCGGAGGATCCCGGCGGGCGGGCTCTTCCTCCAGCCGTCGCACCAGGAACTGTCCGTCGAACTCGGCGGCGAGCTGGACACGCTGCACGTGTACCTGCCGGATTCGGCGGTGCAGGAGGCCGCCGGATCGGACGCTCCGGTCCGGCTGGCCGATGAACTAGGCAGCGTCGACCCGCTGCTCGAACAGCTCGTTCTCGCGCTCGACAGCGTCGTACGGGAGTGGGAGCCGGGCGCTCGCGCGTATGCGGATCAGCTCGGCGCGCTCGTCGCCGCGCAACTCGCGCGCCAGCACCGGGCCGGTCGGAGCGCACCCGCTGCGGCGCGGCCGGTCGAGGCCCTGACGGACCGGCAGTTCGCCCAGGTGCGCGAGCTGATGGACGAACGCCTGGCCGAACCGCTCGGGCTGGCTGAACTGGCCGCTGCGACCGGGTTGAGCGTCAGCCGGTTCGCCCGGCGGTTCAAGGCCCGCACCGGGCTGCCGCCGCACCGCTACCTGCTGCGGCTGCGCGTGGACCAAGCCGGGTTGCTGCTGCGCACGGGGACCGAACCGATCGCGGACATCGCCGTGCGCTGCGGGTTCTCCCACCAGGAACACCTCACCCGGGTCCTGCGCGCCCAGCTCGGCACGACGCCCGCCGCGCTTCGCCGGGACGGCTGACGCGCGCGTTTCGTGCAGCCCGCTCAGCACGTCTGTGCAGGCGCCCGGCCTTCGCCACCCGGATACTCGACGTACCCGCGTGGAAGGACCGTCGATGTTCACCTACACCGCCAACCCGGCCCGGGTCGTGTTCGGCAGCGGCACGCTCGCGATCGTCCCCGAGGAGGTGCGACGGCTCGGGGCCAGCCGGGTGCTGCTGGTGGCCGGAAAGTCCGCCACCGCGGCCGCCGACCAGACCGCGGCGGCACTCGGCCCGCTGCTCGCCGCACGCTTCGGCGAGCCCACGATGCACACCCCGGTCGAGGTCACCGAACGTGCGCTCGCCTTGGTCGCCGAGCATTCCGTGGACTGCGTAGTCGCGATCGGCGGCGGATCCGCGACCGGACTGGCCAAGGCGCTGGCTCTGCGCACCGACCTCCCGCAGCTCATCGTGCCCACCACCTATGCCGGGTCCGAGATGACGCCGGTGGTCGGCGAAACCGCCGACGGGCGCAAGACCACCCAGTCGTCGCCGAAGGTGCTGCCCGAGGTAGTCGTCTACGACGTCGACCTCACTCTCGGCCTGCCCGTGCCGACGTCGCTGACCAGCGGCGTCAACGCGATGGCACACGCCGTCGAAGCACTCTATTCGGCGCAGGCCAACCCGATCGTCGACCAGTTCGCGCTCGAAGCGATCCGGCTGCTGGCTTCCGCGCTGCCGCGGATCGCCGCCGATCCGTCCGATGTGGACGCTCGGACGGACGCCTTGCGCGCCGCGTGGCTGGCCGGTTCGTGCCTCGGCTCGGTCGGGATGGGCTTGCACCACAAGCTGTGCCACACCCTCGGCGGCAGTTTCGGCTTGCCGCACGCGGAAACGCACACCATCGTCCTTCCGCACGCCATGGCGTACAACGCTCCGAACGCTCCCGAGGCGATGCGGCGGATCGCCGAAACGCTGGGTGCACCGGACGCGCCGACGGCGGTGTTCGATCTGATCGCCAGCCTTCCGGTGCCGCATTCGCTGGCCGAAATCGGTCTCGCCGAGGGAGATCTCGCCAAGGCCGCCGAGCTGGCCACCGCCGCGCCGTATCCGAATCCCCGCGAACTCACCCGGGACGGCATCGAAGACCTGCTGCGGCACGCGTGGTCCGGCACCCGTCCAGCCCCGGCGCAAGGCACTCCGCCGGATTTGCGCGGGCTCACGCAAGAGGTCGTGGACAGTTTCGCTGCCACGCCGGACCCGAGGCTGCGCGAACTGCTGTCCGAATTGGTCCGCACATTGCATTCCTACGTCGTGCGCACCGATCTCACCCAGGAGGAGTGGGAATACGCGATCGGCTTCCTCACCCGCACCGGGCAGATCAGCTCGGACACCCGGCAGGAATTCATTCTGCTGTCGGACACCCTAGGCGTTTCGAGTGTGGTCGACGTGCTCACGAACTCGCGCACGCCGGACACCACACCGTCGGCGGTGCTGGGTCCGTTCTACGTCGAAGGGCCGCCGGAAACCGAACAGGGCGCGGATCTCGCCGAAGGACTGCCTGGTACTCCACTGTGGACCGATGTCCAGGTGACCGAACCGGACGGAACCCCCGTGCCCGACGCGGTCGTCGACGTGTGGCAGTCCAATGAGGACGGTTTCTACGACGTTCAGCTGCCCGACGTGGACGGACCCGTGCTGCGCGCCCGGTTCCGCACCGACGCCGAGGGCAGGCTTCGGTTCTGGACGATCGTGCCGTCGGCGTACCCCATCCCGGACGACGGCCCGGTCGGCGGCATGCTGGCCGCCACCGAACGGCATCCCTACCGCGCCCCGCACATCCACTTCATGATCGCCAAACCGGGCTACCGCACGCTGGTGACCCAGCTGTTCGTCCGCGGCGGCGACTACCTCGACTCGGACACCGTGTTCGGCGTGAAGGACGGCTTGATCGTCGACTTCGCCGAGCAGACCGGCCCCGCGCCGGACGGGCGCGAACCCTGGCGCCGCCTCGACTTCACCTTCCGCATCTCCCCCGGGACCAGCAATGACCAGCTTTGACACCGATGTCCTCGTGGTCGGCAGCGGCCCGGCAGGCGGTTCCGCCGCGCTGCTGCTCGCGACCTACGGCGTGCGCACCGTGCTCGCGACCAAATACGGCTGGATGGCGCACACGCCCCGCGCGCACATCACCAACCAGCGGACCATGGAGGTCCTGCGCGACCTCGGCATCGAAGACCAGGCGCTCGCGCAAGGCACTCCCCCGGAGCTGATGGGCGACACCGTGCTGTGCACGTCGCTCGCCGGGGACGAGATCGGCCGGATCGCCAGCTGGGGCACCGCGGACCGCTCCGCCACCGAGTACGCCTCGGCAAGCCCGTGCCACATGATCGACCTGCCGCAGACCTACCTGGAACCGATCCTGGCGACGAACGCCGCCGCGCGTGGAGCGAAACTGCGCCTGGACACGGAATTCCTCGACTTCACCCAGGATGCGGACGGAGTGACCGCACGGTTGCTGGACCGGGTCCGCGGCGACGAGTTCACTCTCCGCGCCCGCTATCTGATCGGCGCGGACGGTGCCCGCAGCCGCGTCGCTGAGCAGGCCGGACTGCCGATCGACGGCCAGTCCGGCAAGGCCGGCAGCATGAACATCACCTTCACCGCCGACCTTTCCAAATACGTCGCGCACCGGCCCAGCGTGCTGTACTGGGTGATGCGTCCGGGCGCGCACCTCGGCGGCATCGGGATGGGTCTGGTGCGAATGGTCCGGCCGTGGAACGAATGGCTGCTGACCTGGGGTTACGACATCGCACAGGCACCGCCCGAAGTGGACGGAGCCGAAGCGGCCCGGATCGTGCGGGACCTGGTCGGCGATCCGGACCTGCCGGTGGATATCACCTCGACTTCACTGTGGACGGTCAACCACAGCTACGCCACGCGGTACTCGTCTGGCCGCGTTTTCTGCGCGGGCGACGCGGTGCACCGGCATCCGCCGTCCAACGGGCTCGGGTCCAACACCTCGGTCCAGGACGCGTACAACCTGGCGTGGAAGCTCGCGATGGTCGTTCGCGGCGAAGCGGGCGAAGGACTTCTCGACAGCTACAGCGACGAACGAGCGCCGGTCGGCAAGCAGATCGTGGACCGGGCGAACCTCAGCCGCGACCAGTTCGCGCCGATCTTCGCCGCGCTCGGCATCGACGGCGACACCGATTCGGACGCCATCGCCGCCGGTCTCGCCGCCTGCACCGCCGCGACCGAAGACGGCGCTCTCCGCCGGAAGCAGTTGCGGGAAGCCATCGAACTGAAGAACTACGAGTTCAACGCGCACGGCGTGGAGATGGACCAGCGCTACGTGTCGAACGCCGTGCTCCCGGATGGCACCGAGCCGGCGGCGGTGCGGGATCCCGAGCTGTACCACCGGCCCACGACCACTCCGGGCGCGAAACTGCCGCACGTCTGGCTCGTCGGAACGGACGGCCGTCGAGTGTCCACACTGGATCTTGTCGGCCGCGGCCGCTGGACTGTCCTCACTGGACTCACCGGCGGCACCTGGTGCGACGCCGCCGCGAAAGCCGGTGCGGACCTCGGACTGGACCTGAGGACGGTGACCATCGGTTCGTCCGAGGCCCGCGACTCCTACGGCGACTGGGCACGGATCAGCCGCATCGAGGAAGACGGCTGCCTCCTGATCCGGCCGGACGGCTACATCGCCTGGCGGCGCGCGACCGCCGGAACCGGCCTGATCGAGGCGCTCCGCAGCCTCCTCGACCGCTAGCTCACGGCATCCCCCACGGATCGCTCGCCCCGCCCGGCGCCACCGGCCGGACCGTGAAGTCCGGCCGGTCGCCGCGGCGGTACACATACGCGTCCTGACCGCGGGCGAGATCGACCTGTACATCGCCGTTCGCCAAGCGTCGCCATCTCCGGGGACGGCCGTGCGAGTCCGTCACCGTCAACTCGCCGTCGATCCCCGGCCGCAGGACACACGGCGCACCAGCCTCGCTGTGCACCTTCAGCCAGCGCGTTTTCCCGCCAGAACGGGAAGCGCTGAGCAGGAACGCGCCTTCGGTCCGAAAGTCGCGCAACGCGATGTCGCCCCACGCCTCCGGTACCGCCGGGAAAAGCCGGAGGACGCCGCCCCAGCTCTGCACCAGCATGTCCTGCATGGATTTCGCCGCGGACAACGGCGTTTCGATGACCGGGCCGGATTCCTTGTACATCGTATTCGGCTGGATATAACGCTTCTGGAGTTCGCCGAGGTAATACGCGGCTTTCTCCCCGCGGAGCATCTGCGCCGAGATCGACGCGGCACCGGTGAAGGTGTAGCCCTGCAACGCGCCCTCGAAGCCGACCCAGTGGTTGAGCGACGTTTCGATGATCTGGCGATGCTCCGGCTGTTCCCAGGTGATTTCGTACAGCGGGTAGATCTGCAGCAAATGCGAGTAGTGCCGGTGCGATTTCGCGAACGGGACGCCCGCACCGATCATGTAGCCGTTCTCGTCGGCCGGGTAATCGGTGAGAGTGGCGAGCACCTGCTGCCACTTCCCCGCCAGCGGATCGGCGAGGCGCAACTCGCGTGCGGTGTCCAGCAACGTCTTGCAACCCCAGCGGATCAACGCGAGGTCGTAGTTGGTGTCCGGCGCGTTCACGCCGTACTCCGGCGAGAAGGTCGCCGGGAGATGCAGTCTTCCGTCCGGGCCTGGGGTGAGGAAATGGAGATAGTAATTGATTGCCTTGCGCAGCAAGGGGAACAGTGTGTCGCGCAACAGCTGGCGGTCCATGGTGTGCCGGTAGCTCAGCCAGACGTTGTGCAGCGCCCAGGTGAGGTTGCCGACCTCGGGTGTCGGAGTGTCCTTGCCCGGGATGCCGACCGGGTACCCGCTGGTCGAATCGGCCAGGCCGTTGAGCAACGTCATGTCGGTGGTGCGCGGGATGCCCGCGGAATCGGCTTGGTACGGCTGCGCGACCTGGCTGGTCAGCCGGTCCCGGTACTTGCCGAGCGCGTAGCTGACCGCGTCGAGTTCGAGATGGTTGGAACCTTGGATGAGCCAATACTCCAGCTGCACGTTGAGGTTCCACCACGTCGCGGGCCACGGCGTGTTTTCCAGCCACGGCCCCGAAGTCGCCATGACCGGCGCTTCCCGGCGCGCGGCCGACGCCACCTTGTACAGCTGGATCCAATAGAAACTCTGGAGCCGAGTGTCTGGAATGGACAGAAAGCTGCGCTGGTAATAGTCGTGCCACCAGCGGCGGTGGTCCCACGTCAGCACGTCCAGCGCACTCGCCCGCCGCACCGTGTGCAGCGCCCGGGCCGCCGAGGTCTTCTCCGGATGCGACCACGCGACCGACGTATACAACGTCCGCGCGCTGCCCCGTGCGACCTCGCGCCAAGCTGTCACGTGCTCGCCGCCCGCCAGCAGCGGCTGGACCGCGAGATTCGCGTCGCCCGCCTGGCGCAGCTGAACCGGCGGGTTCTCCAGGTATCCGTCCGGCGGCGGTTTCTTCCAGACCGGATCAGCCCGCGGGCTGATCGCCTTCGCCGGATGGAACACCCATCGGAAACCGCGTTCGCCTTCGGACGGCCGCACTTCCACCGCCAGCAGCGATTGTCCGGTGTGGACGATCGCGCGCAGCTCCAGACTGCCGGCCGCGGTGGTGATCGTGCCGGTCAGCTCGGCGTTCCAGAGGTCGAGCCGCCAGTCGAGACCGGTGATCGCGCCGACCGGTTCGAGCGTGAAATACCCGATCGGCAGCCGCGCCAAGCCGAACAGCGAGCCGAACTGCGGCCGGTGGTCCTGCACCTGGCTGTGCTGAACGTTGAAGCGGACCGCGTTGCGCCCGGGTTCGGCGTAGATGCCGGAGCCGAGGAAACCGTTGCCCAGGAACGGTCCCTCGTACCAGGTCGTCGGCATCCGCCGCCAGCGCAGATCCGCCGTCGCGAGGAAATCCGCCCAATCGACGCCATCGCGGCTCAGTTCCGCCGCGCTCGCCTGCGGCAGCCCGACCGCTCCGGCGGCAATGCCCGCGAGCGCTCCGCCGAGCACCGTCCGGCGCGAGATGTCCATGTCCGCCAACCTCCTCGTTTCTAGTCAGGCAAACCCCAGGCCGGAACAGCACCGAGCGAAGGAACATCACGCGGCGCGAAGTCGGGCCGCGCACCACGCGGGACAACTGTGACCGTGCTGCCCCGCCGCAACGCCAACGTGATCCGTCGCGGTCCGACCGCCCGCCACGACAACCGCCGACCCCACTCGTCGCGCACGTCGATGTCCCCGTTGATCCCGTGGTCAAGCACCAACGGCGCACCGGCTTCGCTGTGCACCCGCACGAACTCCGTCGCACCATTCCGCCGCGACGCGTCCACCAGAAACGCGCCCTCGGTCCGCAATCCGGCGATCGACGCGTCCGGCCACTTCGCCGATACCGACGGGAAGGCCTTCACCACTCCCCCGGACCCTTGCAGCAGCATGTCCACAACGGACTGTGCCGCAGTGATCGGGCTTTCGATAGCGAAGTTCGAACCCTCCCGGTACATCGTGTTCGCGGTCAGCTCGGTGTCCGCGACGATGTTCCGGTCGAGGAAGAACTTCAAGTACCGCAAGGCTTCCTCAGGCTGGTCCATCACCGAACTCATCGACGACGCGGCCGCGTAGCTGTACCCGTGCCAGGCCGACTGGTCGGCTGACCAATGCCGGAAGGTCCGCGTCATGATGTCGCGATCGCCCGGCCGCTCCCAGTTCCGCTCCCGCAACGGATACAGCCAGAGCAGATGCGAGAAATGCCGATGCGAATCAGCGAGCCGGACTCCGTCGCCGATCAGCACGCCGTCGGCCGGATCCTCATGGTACGGAACGAGTTTCGCCGCGATCTCCCGCCACATCGGCACGCGCGGTTCGTTGATCCGCAAGATGCGCGCCGAATCCGCCAACGTCGTCGCCGCCCAGCGGATCAACGACAAGTCATACGTACAGTCGGCCGCGTCGGCGTACTCCGGCGACCGCGTGAGCGGCAGGTGCAGGAGCCCGTCCGGGCCGGTGAACAGGAAATGCCGGTAGAAGTTGAGCGCCTTCGCCAGCGTCGGGTACAGCACGTCGCGCAGCACCGACTGATCGAGGTGATGGCGGTACGCGAGCCAGACGTTGTGCAAGCCCCACAACAGATTCCCGGTCTGGTCCGTTTTGGACGTCCTCCCCGGAACCCCGACCGTCCGAACGCCGCCCGGCCGCAGCCGCCAATCCCCCGGATGCGAGAGGGCGTAGGTATCGCCGTCCCGGTAAGCGGGCGGCACCGACACCTCCAGATTCGCGTGATCACGGCGGAACGTCTCGGTCACCGCGTCCAGCTCCGGATGGTTCGTCGCGTTCACGATCGGATACGTGACCTGGACGTTCAGGTTCCACCAGACCGCCGTCCAGCTGTTACCGACCTCCGGGAACCACGGCCCCCACTCGGCGGTCACCGGCCCGTCCTTGCGGGTCGCCGAGGCGATCTTGTACAACTGGATCCAGTAGAACCGCTGTACTTGCTTGTCCGGCACCGACACGAAACTGCGCTGATGGAAGCCGTTCCACCAGCGGCGATGCCAAGCGAGCAGCAGATCCGGGTTCATCGACAGCGTCCGCTCGACCAGCGACACCGCGTCGCGCGTATGCGTAGCCCGCGGGAACGAATACGCGACCGCCGCCGCGAACAACCGCTTCGACCCGACCCGCTTCTCCCGCCACGCCGTCGTATACCCGCCACCGGCGATCAATGGCTGCGCACAGTAGCCATTCGCCTGCTCCGGCTCCGGATTCGCCGTGTACTCCGGCGGTTTGCGCACCGTCCGAGTCGTCGCCGACACCAACGGCGCGAAGCCCCACGCCGCCCCGGCTTCGCCCGCACTAGGATCGAGCGAGACGAGCAGCACGCCGAGATCGTTGTGCACCACAGCGGAAAACGCGACCTGCCCGCGCGTGGTGGTGATAGTGCCACCGAGCTCGGCGTTATAGAGGTCGAGCGTCCAGTCGACGCCGGTGATCGCCCCCGCGAGGCTGAGCGTGATCGCGCCGATCGGCAACCGCGACAACCCGATTCCGGCTTCCCACTGAACGCGCTGATCCTGGACCTGAGTGTGGCTGAGCATGAACTTCAGCACCTGCGGCGTCTGCCCGGCATAAACCTGAACGCCAAGGAACCCGTTGGCCAGGAACGGCGCCTCCTGCCAGTTCTTCGGCAACCGCTGCCAACGCATCCGCGCATCCATCGCGACATCCCGATGCGGGCCGCGCTGCGCGGCCAATCCCGGCGGCGCACCCTGCGCCCACAACCCGCCGAACGCCGCCGCTCCGGCTGCGATGGACACGGATCGAAGCACCGTCCGCCGCGACACTCCGACCATGGACAGCCTCCGGATTCATATTACGTTTCGCCCTCGCTAACGCGAGGTGAGCGGAATATATCCAGACAGAGTAGGCGAAAGCCAGGGTTGTTCACCCGGAAAGCCGCACAGACATCCGATGACTGGGATCAGCCGGGCGCGCGTTCAGATACCTGAAACCCGTGAGGGGAACCCAGAGGGAGTCAGATTCCCTCAGGGTTCCCCTCACGAACACTCGCGCCGCTGCCCCGCCTGCCGGACACCACACCCGTCACCAACACCCCAATGCGGCACTGGCTGCGCCAGACGCACCCAATGTGGCGTTCGGCGCGCGGCACGCACCCAATGCCACATCGGGGCGCAGCCCCTCCCTAAAACCGCCACCGCCCCACCCCAGCGACCCAGGCAGCCACACCCGCCCCTGCACCCCGATACGAAGCCTCCCCTGCGGTTCGGGGGTGGTTGTCAAGGCACGCTTTCCCGCCTTGACAACCACCCCCACCCCACCCTCCCCCCTGGCTTCTGGGTCGCCCCACCCCAGCGACCCAGGCAGCCACACCCGCCCCTGCACCCCGAACCGTCAGCACACTGGGCTTCGGGGTGCCCCAAACTCGCCCACGGCAATGTCGCCGCCAGGCGACGAGCCGCGACCTCACAGCGACGGCAAAGCCACCCGCTCCAACCACCCGGCGAAAAACCCCCGCAACACCCGCCCCGCGTAAGACTCCGCCAGCCCGACAAACTGCTCGGTAGTCACAACCCCATGCCGATTCTCCACCGCCCAAGCCTTCACCAGCGCGAAAAACGCCGGATCCCCCATCTCCCCCCGCAACGCGTGCAACGTCAACCCGCCCCGCTTATACACCCGCTCATCAAACATCCGCCCCACCCCAGGATCCCCGATAGCCACATCCGCAGGCTTGGCCCGCACCCGCGCATGCCAAGCCCGCGCCAGCGCCTCCGTCGACTCGCCCCCAGCCCGCTCCGACCACAACCACTCAGCGTAAGTAGCGAACCCCTCATTGAGCCAAATATGCCGCCAGTCCGCGACAGTCAAGCTGTTCCCGAACCACTGATGCGCCAGCTCATGCACCACAAGCCGCTCATACGTACGCTTGCCATCCACATGGTTGGCCCCGAAGATGGCCATCCCCTGCGCCTCGATCGGGTCGTCCAGGTCGTCGTCCGTCACGACCACCACGTACTCGCCGAACGGATACGGCCCGAACCACTCCTCCAGCGCGTCCATCATCCGGCCCTGGCGGCCGAAGTCCCGCGCGAACGCCCGCCGCAGCCGGGGCGGCACCGCGGCCCGCTGCACCACGCCGCCCGGCCGGTCGACCGCGATCTCCGGAACCCAGGACCCGGAAGACAGTTCCAGGTCCTCGTACCGGCCGATCTGGACGCTCATCAGGTACGTCGAGGTCGGCTCCGGCCGTTCGAACACCCACTTCGTCGTGCTCGCCGACTGGTACCGCGACACGAGATTCCCGGTCGCCGCAACGAGATACGGCGACGACGTGGCCACCGCGACCCGGTAGCTCGCCTTGTCCGCGGGATGGTCGTTGCACGGGAACCACGACGGCGCGCCCACCGGCTGGCTCGCCACCAGCGCGCCGTCGGTCAGCTCGTCCCAGCCGATGTCGCCCCACCGGCTGCGCACCGGCCGCGGGTTGCCCGCGTACCGGACCTCGACCTGGAACACGGTCCCGGCCGGTACCGACCGCGCCGGTTTGACCTGCAGTTTCAGCCCGCGCCGCACGTACTTCGCCGGTTTGCCCTCGACCAGCACGCGCGACACCCGGAACTCGCCGAAGTCGAGCGTCAGCCGGGAGAGCGCCTGGGTGGCCTCGCAGGTGAGCACCGCGGCGGCGGTCAGCCGGTTCGGCCCGATCCGGTAGTCGAGATCGAGGTCGTAGTGCCGGACCCGGTAGCCGCCGTTCCCGTGCGCGGGGAGGTACCCGTCGCCCGAGGTCTCCGCTCCGGGCGCGGCCGCTTTCCCGTTCACCCGCACCGAAACCCGCCTTCGCCCGCCGCCGTGATCTTTTCCAGGATGCGGCGCCCGGACCTGGTCCGCAATGGTCGTGCCCTCACCGCCGCCAGGCCGAGATCGGATTGCCGAGCCAGCGCGAGTCCGCGGGCACCGCGTCGCCGCGCGTGACGAGCGAGCCGGGGCCGACCGTGGTGCGCGCGCCGATGCTCGCGCCCGGCAGGACGATCCCGTGCGGGCCGAGCGTCGCGCCCTCTTCCAGCTTCACCCGCGACATGGTCATGATCCGGTCGTGGAACAGGTGCGTCTGGACCACGCAGCCGCGGTTGATCGTCGCGCCGTCGCCCAGTTCGACCAGGTCCGACTCGGGCAGCCAGTAGGTGTCGAGCCAGACGCCGCGGCCGATCTTGACGCCCATCGTGCGCAGCCACGCGGGCAGCAGCGGCGTGCCGCCGAGCGACCCGATCAGCCACGGCACCGCGAGCGCCTCGACGAACGTGTCGGCGAGCTCGTTGCGCCACACGAACGAACTCCACAGCGGGTGGTCGATCTCGCGGAACTTGCCGACCAGCAGCCATTTCGCCGCGGTCGCGGTGAGCGCCGCGACGATCCCGGCGGCCAGCAGCACCGGCCCGGCCAGCAGCGCGGCGGCCCAGAAGCCGCCCCACGCCGCCAGCGCCAGCAGCGCGAAGGCGACGCCGACGGTCAGCGCGACCGCGCACATCACCGGAATGATCCGGCACAGCTCGACCAGCGCGCGGGCCGCCTTGAGGTGCAGCGGCGGCGTGTACGTGCGGCTGGTGTCGCTCTCCCCCACCGCGCGGCGCACCGGCAGCGGCGGCATGCCCAGGTACGACGAGCCCTTCTTCGCCTTCGCCGGCGTCGAGGACAGCACCCCGACCAGACCGCGCTTCGGCACCGAACGGCCCGGCGCGGTCATCCCCGAGTTGCCGAGGAAGGCCTGCTTGCCGATCCGCGCCGGGGCCGCGTGCAGCCAGCCGTAGCCCAGTTCGTAGGTGGCGACCATGGTGTCGTCGGCCAGGAACGCGCCACTGTCCACTTTGGTCATCTTCGGCAGCGCGAGGACGGTCGACGCCTCCACGTTACGGCCGACCTTCGCGCCGAGCAGCCGCAGCCACACCGGCGTGAACAGGCTGGCGTACAACGGGAACAGGCCTTCGCGGGCCATCCCCATCAGCCGCTCGGTGGCCCAGACCTGCCACGCGACCCGGCCGTGCACCGGGTGGTAGCCCTCGACCATGCCGACGCCGAGCGCGCGGACCCCGGCCAGCACCAGCAGCGCGTACGTCAGGAAATAAGCGACGGTCGCGACCGGCGCGAACAGCAGCGCCTGACCCAGCGCGGCACTCAAATCAGAGGTGCCAGCGATCGCGTACCCGATCACCGCGACGCCCGGCAGCGCGGCGATCCCGGGCAGCAGGCCGAGGAACACCGAAGTCGCGCCGTACACCGAAGCCCAGAACCGCGACCGCGGCGGGCGGCTCGACGGCCACTTGAGCGCGTCCTTGCCGTCCGACCGCACCGCGGGCGAACCGGCCCAGCGCTGGCCCGCCGGAACCGCGCCGCGCACGGTCGACCCGGCGGCGATCTCCGCGCCCTTGCCGATCCGGGCGCCGGGGAACAGCGTGCTGCGCGCGCCGACCCGGGCCTCCGCCCCGATCCGCGTCTTGCCGATGTGCACGACGTCGCCGTCGACCCAGTGGCCGGACAGGTCGACCTCGGGCTCCACCGCGGCGCCGCGGCCCAGCTTGAGGAAACCGGTGACCGGCGGCGGCGAGTGCAGGTCGACGTCCTTGCCGATGCGCGCGCCCAGCGCCTTCGCGTACGTCGTCATCCACGACGCGCCCGCGACGCTGTCCGCGCCGCTGAACTCGGCCAGCTTCTCGGCGGTCCACAGTCGCAAGTGGACACTGCCGCCGCGCGGGTAGGAGCCGGGGCGCACCCCGGACAGCAGCACGCGCGCGCCGCCCGCGGCGATGGCGATCCGCCCCGCCGGGGTGAACAGCACCAGGTAGGCGAGCACCAGCCACGCCCAGTTCAGCGTCGGCGCCCAGGAAACGCCCAGCAGCGCCAGCACGTTCGAGCAGGCGGCGGCGAGCGTCGTCCAGCGCAGGCCGACGAGACCCATGAGCGGGACCATCAGCAACGACTGCACGAGCCCGGCGCGGCGCGGCGTCGGCGCGATCTCGCGGCGCTCGGTCTCCTCGCCGCTCAGCGCGTCCAGCTTCGCGGCGAGCGCGCCGAGCTTCGGGTTCTGGTAGATGTCGCTGACCGACACCTCGGGGTGGCGGGTGCGGATGCGCGCGATCAGCTGCGCCGCGGTGAGGCTGCCGCCGCCGTTGGTGAAGAAGTCGGCACTGGCGTTGCTCACCGACACGCCGAGGATCTCGCTCCAGCCCTCGGCGAGCCACGCCTCGGTGGGCGACAGCCCCGCCGCGCTCGCGTCCACAGTGGACAGCGGCCACGGCAGCGCGGCGCGGTCGACCTTGCCGGACGTGCGAGTCGGCAGGTCGTCGATCGTGGCGAGCAGCGGCACCAGCGCGGCGGGCAGCTGCGCGCGCAGCCGGGTCGCGGCGTCGTCCGTGTCGAGCTTTTCGCCCTCCTCCGGGACGATGTAGCCGACGAGGACCTGGTTGCCCGCCTTGGTGCGGCGGACGGCCGCGGCCGCGCCGCGCACCCCGGGCAGCGCCTGCAGGGCCGCGTCGACCTCGCCCAGTTCGATGCGGCGTCCGCCGAGCTTGATCTGCTCGTCCATCCGGCCGAGGAACAGCAGGCCTTCCGGCTCCGCGCGGACCATGTCGCCGCTGCGGTAGGCGCGCTCCCAGCCCATCGACGGCAGCGGCGCGTACTTCTCCGCGTCCTTTTCGGCGTCGAGATACCGGGCCAGCCCGACGCCGCCGATGACCAGCTCGCCGGTCTCGCCCATGGCGACCGGTTCGCCCGCTTCGTTCACGACGACCAGCTGCCAGCCGACCAGCGGCAGGCCGATCCGCACCGGGCCGTCGCCGGTCATCTGCGCGGCGCAGGCGACGACGGTCGCCTCGGTCGGGCCGTAGGTGTTCCACACTTCGCGGCCTTCGACGGCCACGCGTTCGGCCAGCTCCGGAGGGCAGGCTTCGCCGCCGAAGATGAGCAGGCGCACGTCTTCCAGCGCGTCCGCCGGCCACAGCGCGGCCAGCGTCGGCACCGTCGACACGACGGTGATGCCCTGCGCGACGAGCCACGGGCCGAGGTCGACACCGGTGCGCACCAGCGCGCGCGGCGCGGGCACCAGGCAGGCGCCGTGCCGCCAGGCCAGCCACATCTCTTCGCAGGAGGCGTCGAACGCGACGCTCAGCCCGGCCAGCACCCGGTCGCCGGGGCCGATCGGCTCGTCGGCGAGGAAAAGCTGGGCTTCGGCGTCCACGAAGGCCGCCGCCGAGGCGTGCGTGACCGCGACGCCCTTCGGCTTGCCGGTGGAACCGGAGGTGAAGATGATCCACGCGTCGTCGGCCGGGCCAGGACGGCCTTCGCGGCCGCTCGGCGTCCCGGCGACGGCGATCTCGCCGTCGGTGGCGATCGCGGCGACCCCGGCCTCGCCGAACACCAGCTCGGCGCGCTCGTCGGGGTCGTCGGCGTCGACCGGCACATACGCCGCGCCGACCGAAAGGGTCGCCAGGATCGCGACGTACAGCTCGGCGGTGCCGGAGGAGATCCGGATGCCGACGCGGTCGCCGAGGCCGACGCCGTGCTCGCGCAGCTTGCGGGCGTACGCGTCGATCTCTTCCATCAGCCTGCGGTAGCTGAGCGGGCCGGTGCCGTCGTCGAGCGCGGCGGCGTTCGGGTGCCGCTCCGCGGTCGCGGTCAGGATGTCCAGGAGGGTGCGCTCGGCCGCCGGAGCGGCGGTCTCGAACAGAGCGGGCGAGAGCGCGGCTTCGACGGCGAGGGTCAGGGCGTCGGCACTGCCGGAATCGGCGGTCAGCGTCACCGGGCCACCTCGGCGGCCAGGCGGGTTCCGGCATTCCGGAACGATGCGGGCAAGGTCGGACTGTGGGCGCGCAAGCCCATCACTCACCTTTCGCGAGCGTCATTCGGGCTGGCCATCCGAATGAGGCGCCCGTAGCGACCGTCTACCTTACGCGGCAATCAAGCCCAGGTCGCGCCTGGGTAACGCCCGCGTGTCGGAGGTCACGGACCGCAGGTCCGGCAAGGGAATCCCGGGAAATCGGATTCGCCGGGAATTCCCTTGCCGGGAAAAGGAATCAACGGTTGCGGGCCGCTTTTCCGCCTGCCTTCGGCTTCTGCTTCTTTTCGCGGACGCGCACATTCACCCGGACGGGACTGCCCGCGAAGCCGAACTGCTCGCGGAATTTCCGCTCGATGAACCGGCGGTATCCGGCCTCGAGGAACCCGGTGGTGAACAGCACCAGCGTCGGCGGGCGGATGCCCGCCTGCGTCGCGAACAGCACCTTCGGCTGCTTGCCGCCGCGCACCGGCGGCGGCGTGGCCGCGATGAGGTCGGACAGCCAGCCGTTGAGCTGACCGGTCGAGACGCGCTGGTCCCACGACGCCAGCGCGGTGCGCAGCGCGGGCGCGAGCTTGCGCACCGCGCGCCCGGTGAGCGCGGAGACGTTGACCTTCTCCGCCCACGGCACCCGCACGAGGCCGCGGTCCAGCTCGCGCACCATGGCGTGCCGGCGGTCCTCGTCGACCAGGTCCCATTTGTTGAACACGAGCACGCACGCGCGGCCCGCCTCGACCACCATCGTCAGCACCCGCAGGTCCTGTTCGGTCAGCGGTTCGGAGGCGTCCAGCAGCACGAGCGCGACCTCGGCCGCGTCGATCGCGGTCTTGGTGCGCAGCGAGGCGTAGTACTCCGCGCCGTCGGCGAAGTTGACGCGCTTGCGCAGGCCCGCGGTGTCCACGAACCGCCAGACCTCGCCGTCCAGCTCGACCAGCGAGTCGACCGGGTCGACCGTGGTGCCCGCGACCGAGTCGACCACCGAGCGCTGCTCGCCGGAAAGCCGGTTGAGCAGGCTGGACTTGCCGACGTTCGGCTTGCCGACCAGTGCGACGCGGCGCGGCCCGGCGGAGACCGTGCCCGCCTCGCGCGGGGCCTCGGGCAGTGCGGCCATGACGGCGTCGAGCAGGTCGCCCGAGCTGCGCCCGTGCAGCGCGCTGACCGGGTGCGGCTCGCCGAGGCCCAGCGACCACAGCGACGCGGTGTCGGCCAGCAGCCGGTCGTCGTCCACCTTGTTCGCGGCCAGCAGGACCGGCTTCTTGGAGCGGCGCAGCACGCGTGCGACGGCCTCGTCGGTGGCGGTGGCCCCGACCGTCGCGTCGATGACCAGCAGCACCGCGTCCGCGGTCTGCATGGCCAGCTCGGCCTGCTGCGCGACCGAGGCCTGCAGGCCGGTGGCGTCGGGCTCCCAGCCGCCGGTGTCGACGAGCGTGAACCGGCGCCCGGCCCAGAACGCGTCGTAGGCGACCCGGTCGCGCGTCACGCCCGGCACGTCCTGCACGACCGCTTCCCGGCGGCCGAGGATGCGGTTGACCAGCGTGGACTTGCCCACGTTCGGCCGCCCCACCACGGCGAGCACCGGCTGCGCGGCGGCCGCCCGGCCGTCGGCCTCCTCGGCCTCGATCTGCGCGTCGAGCGCGGCGAACTCGGACTCGTCGGACCAGCTTCCGTCGACCTCGCCGAGACCGTCCACCGCGCTGTCGGCGGCGTCAAACCCTGTCATCGTTTCCCACTTCACCTACGGCGTGGCGAACCCGTGTTCGCCGCGCCAGTCGTCCAAAGCCTGTACGAGCGCCGCGAGCTGCGTACGCAGCTCTTCAGTGCCCTGGTCGAGCCCTTTCCGGCCCGGACCGACCTTCAGCGCGAACGGCTCCCCGAAGAGGAGGTCCACGCGCGGCCGCCACCGCCGTTTGCCGTCGGCGGGCTTGCGCGTTCCGCGGATCGCGATCGGCAGCACGGTGGCTCCCGAAGCGCGCACGAGCCACGCCGCGCCGCGTTCGGCGGCCCCGACGTCGCCCTCGCCTCGGGTGCCCTCCGGGAAGATCCCGACCGCCCCGCCCGCCTTGAGCACCCCGACCGCCGTGGTCAGCGGCGTCCGGTCGATCTCGCCCCGGCGGACCGGGATCTGGCCGATCGCCCGCAGGAACCGGCCTCCGATCCCCGTGAACAGCTCGGCCTTGGCCAGGAACGCGCTGCGGCGCGGAAGCATTCCGATCACCAGCTGCGGATCGACGTTCGAGCTGTGGTTCGCGATCACCACGAGCGGCCCGTCGGCGGGCACCCGGTCGCGGCCGTGCACCCGGATCCGGAACGCCGGACGCAGATAATACCGGCCCGCCGTCCGCCCGATGTCGAGCAGGAGGCCGTTCGCCCCCTCGGGGAGGGCGCCGCTCACCGGCTGCCCCCGGCCCCGGCGGCGGCCGGTTCGGCCGGGCAGTCGCCGAGCAGCCCGCGCCCGCGGGCGAGTTCGGCCAGCGCGACGATCACCTGGTCGATCGTCAGCTCGGAGGTGTCCACCTGGACCGCGTCCCCGGCCGCGCGCAGCGGCGAGGCCGCGCGGGTGGAGTCGATCCGGTCGCGGCGCTCCACCGATTCGCGAGCGGCTTCGACGCTCGAGGCCCGGCCCGCCGCGGAGTCCTGGGTGTTCCGCCGCGCGGCGCGGACCTCGGCCGAGGCGGTGAGGTAGACCTTGAGCGGCGCGTCCGGCGCGACGGTGGTGCCGATGTCGCGGCCCTCCACGACGATCCCGCCGTCGTCTTCGACCGCGTCGGCGATCATCCGGCGCTGCCGGGCGACGAGCACCTCGCGCACCTGCGCCACGGCCGACACCGGCGACACCGCGCCGGTCACCTCGGGGCCGCGGATCTCGGCGGCCACGTCCTCGCCGGCGAGCCGGACGTCCGGCTGCTCCGGGTCGGTGCCGAGCGAGAAGTCGACGTCGTGCGCGAGCGCGCCGACCGCGTGCTCGTCGGCGAGGTCGATCCCGGCCCGCAGCACGGCCAGCGTGACGACGCGGTACATCGCTCCGGTGTCGAGGTAGCGGGCGCTCAGCCGTCCGGCGAGCTTGCGCGCCACCGTGGTCTTGCCGGTTCCCGACGGGCCGTCCAGCGCGACCACCCCACGTAGGGCTCCCGTCACCGATGTTCTCCTCACGTTCGTCCCGCACACCCGGTCCGGTTCATTCTGCCCGCCGCCCGTCGCGGCACCTCAGGCGGTGTCCCCGGCGCAAGTTCAGGCAGTGCTAGACAAGCTAGCGTCGCTAAGTTAGCGTTGCACTTGTTCCTAGCACTGCTAACTCACTGGGGTTCCCATGCTGACCGCCGCTTACGTCCTCGCCGCCATCCCCGTCCTCGGGATCATCTACGTCGGGTTCACCTATCTGTTCGCCCCGGCGAAGACCGCCGCCACGTTCGGCCTGCGGGAGATCCCGACCGGGTCGACGGCGTTCTTCGAAATCAAGGGAGACCGCGACCTGGGCACCGGGCTGATCCTCGGCGTCGCGATGCTCGCGGGCAGCGCGCACCTCTTCGGCTGGCTGCTGCTGGCCGCGACCGTCATGCCGGTCTGCGACATGCTGATCATCCTGCGGCACAAAGGGAAGAAGGGGATGGCCTACGGCGTGCACGGCGCGACCGCCGCTTTCATGGCCGCCACCGCGCTCTTGTTCCTGCTGGGCTGAACTCCGCGAATCGGACAATGAGTTACCGTGGCTGGCGTGAACGTCGAAGTCACCCCCCTTCCCGGAATCGGTGTCCGCAAGGACTTCGCCACCCGCGCGGGCCGCCGCATCGGCGTCGTGACCCAGCGGGACGGCAAAATCGAGCTGATCGTCTCCAAATCGGACGATCCGGACGCCTGCCTCGCGTCGCTGCCGCTGACCGCGGACGAGGCGGGCGCGCTCTCGAACCTGCTCGGCGCGCCGCAGCTGGTCGCGCAGCTGAACGAGGAGCACCGCGAGCTGCCCGGCATCAACACCAAGCAGCTGCCGATCACCGCGGACAGCCCGTTCGACGGCCGTTCGCTCGGCGACACCGCGATGCGCACGCGCACCAGCGTGTCGATCGTCGCGGTGATGCGCGCCGGGCAGGTGCACCCGTCGCCGACGCCGGACTTCCTCTTCACCGCGGGCGACCTGCTGGTCGTGGTCGGCACGTCCGAGGGCCTGGAAGCCGCCGCCAAGATCCTCAAGCACGGCTGATGGATCACACCGCTCTTTCGCTGATCGAACTCGGCGCGGTCTTCTTCGTGCTCGGCGCACTGGGCAGGCTCGCCGGCCGGATCGGCCTCTCCCCCATCCCCCTGTATCTGCTCGGCGGCCTGTGCTTCGGCTCCGGCGGCCTGATCCCGCTCGCCGACATCGGCGATTTCGCCCACCTCGCCAGCGAAATCGGCGTGGTGCTGCTGCTTCTGCTGCTCGGCCTGGAGTACTCCGCGGCCGAACTGTTCACCGGCATGCGGCGGTCGTGGACCGCCGGTCTCGTGGACATCGTGCTCAACGCCGCGCCCGGTGCCGCGGTCGCACTGATCCTGGGCTGGGGCCCGATCGGCGCGATCGTCATGGCCGGCGTCACGTACATCTCGTCGTCCGGGATCATCGCGAAGGTCCTCGGCGATCTGGGGCGGCTCGGCAACCGCGAAACGCCGGTGGTGCTGTCGATCCTCGTGTTCGAGGACCTGGTGATGGCGCTCTACCTGCCGATCCTCACCGCGGTCCTCGGCGGGGTCAGCCTGCTCGGCGGGCTGGAAGCGGTCGGCATCTCGCTGCTGGTGATCACCGTGGTGCTGGTGATCGCGCTCAAGTTCGGCCGGTACGTCTCGGCGCTGGTGGACAGCGACGACCGGGAAGTGTTCCTGCTCAAGATCCTCGGCGCGGCGCTGCTGGTGGCCGGGATCGCGTCGGCGCTGCAGGTGTCCGCGGCGGTCGGGGCGTTCCTGCTCGGCATCGCGGTGTCCGGCTCGACCGCGCACAACGCGACCCGGCTGCTGGAACCGCTGCGGGACTTGTTCGCCGCGATGTTCTTCGTGGTGTTCGGGCTCAACACCAACCCGTCGTCGATCCCGCCGGTGCTCGGATGGGCCGCGGTGCTCGCCGTGGTGACGACGCTGACGAAGGTGGCGACCGGATGGTGGGCCGCCCGCAGGCAGAAAATCGGCAGGCTCGGCCGCGCCCGGGCCGGGGCGGCTTTGGTGGCGCGAGGCGAGTTTTCGATCGTCATCGCCGGGCTGGCGGTCGCCGCGGGCGCGGTGGACGGCGAACTCGCCGCGCTGGCCACCGCTTACGTGCTGCTGATGGCGATCCTCGGCCCGACCGCGGCGCGCGTGGTCGAGCCGATCGCGAAAGCCTTGCAGCGCAAGGCAGCCGCGAAAGAAACCGTGACCGCCAACTGAGGCACGTCCGTGAAGGGCTGCTTGCCGGGATCTGATTCCGGCAAGCAGCCCTTCACGGCTTTCAGGCGGTTCCCGTCCGTGAGGGCCACCCTCACGGACCCGGGGTTCCCTCACGACTCGCAGCCGGTCGTGAGGGGAACCTCCACGGGCTTTGTCAGCGCAGATCGAACCGCGCGGCAGCCGGAACGTGCGCGAGCGCGTCTGCCGGTGCCGACTCGGCGGTCCGCGGACGCGCCGGAACCACGCCGACCAACGGAACCTGGGCCGAGGTCTTGGCCAGGTCGATGGTCAGCTTCGGCGGATTCGCGGGCGCGGTGATGAAATTGGCGTCCGTCCCGCCGATCACCAGCGCGAGCCGGTGCCCGGCCGGGACGATGTGGTCCGTGCTCGCCAGGCGGAACGTCATCGTGTACGCCTTGCCTGGCGTGAGCCGCGCTTCCCGGCTCAGGGACTGGTAGTTCGCCAGGTCCGCCCAGCCTCGGCTGATGATCGTGTAGTCCACGTTCTTCGTGTCCGCGCTGGTCACCTTGTAGCAGGCGCTGTCGCCGTCGGTGCTCGAACCCCAGCAGGTGCGGTCCGTGCCGGTGACGATTCCTTCGCCGGGGCCCGAGAAATTGCGGATGGTCGCGGGGCCGTAGTCCACCAGCATCGCCGACAGGTGCGCGGTGGAGGTGCTTGGCGTGGCCGTCACGGTGATCGACGAGGTGCCCGAGACCTGCACCGGCGACGTGAGCGCGCCGGTGCTGTAGATGACGCGGTTCGCCGACGTGGCCGACGGATTCGCCGCCCACTCGTTCTCCCCCACTTTCGGGTTGTCGGTGAACGACGCGGTGCCCCGGCCGCCCACCGTGCCGAGGGTGCCGACGCCCGGCGTGCGGCCCGGCTGCGGACGCAGCACGGTGGCCTTCGTGCCGGGGGCCGGGTAGGTCGCTTCGTTGACCCATTGGTCCGGCTGCCGTTCGACGGTCGCCATCGGTTCCTTCTCGATGCCGTTGTCGATGCCCATCAGGTAGTGGTCGAACCACCGGTGCAGGGTGTCGACCCATTCGGTACGGCGGTAGTCGAACGGGTCGACGTGGCCGGTCTGGGCGAGCCAGATCTTGCGCTGCACGCCCTTCGCGGCGAGCGCGTCCCACCATTGGCCGTAGTTGATCGGCATGACGTTCAAGTCGTTCACGCCGTGCGAGACGAACACGCTGGCGCGCACGTTCTTCGCGTTCGCCACGTAGTCGCGCTCCGCCCACAGCGGACCGTAGTCGCCGTTCTCGGTCGCGCCGTCGGCGAGTTTCTGGTTCTGCGCCGAGCAATCCTGGCCGCCGTTGCGGCGCTCCACGGTCTGCGCGAGCCCGTCGGGGTTGAAGCCGAACGAGACGCCGTCCGAGCGGTAGTAGTCGTACCAGGAGCTGATCGCGGAGATCGGCACGATGGTCTTGAGGCCCTCGACGCCGGTCGAGGCGACGCCGTTGGCGATGGTGCCGTCATAGGACTTGCCGATCATCCCGACGCCGCCGTCGCTCCAGCCCGCCGACATCGTCGTGCCGCCGGTTTTCGCGGTGTAGCCGGTCGCGCGGCCGTTCAGCCAGTCGATGACCTTCTTCGCCGACTGGACGTCCGAGTTGCCGCCGACGTCCACGCAGCCGGTCGACCGGTTCGTGCCCGCCAGGTCCACGAGCACCACCGCGTACCCGCGCGGGACGAAGTAGTTGTCGTAGAACAGCGGGAAGCCGACCGGGCGGCCCTGCGCGTCGTACGTCTTGAACTGGGTTTCGTTGCCGCGCCCCACCGAGGAGTAGTACGGGCTGGCGTCCATGATCACCGGGATCTTCTTGCCCGCCTCGGCCGGTTCCTTCGGCCGCACGATGTCCGCGGCGACCCGGTCCGGCACGCCGTCCCCGTCGCCGTCCCGGCCGAGGTCGACCCACACCGTCTCGCGGATCGCCCCGGCGTAGTCGTACTGCGGCTCCGTCGCGGTTCTGGCCGGTGCGGCCGTCGCGGCCGCCGGCACCACCACTCCCGCGGCCAGCACCGCGGCGGCGCACAGCCCTGTCAGCACACGCATTCCCGTCGCCCTCCAGAGTCGTCGTCGGGTACCGACAACTCAACCGGGGCGGCGGGGCCCGGCATCAGGGCCGAAAGTGGGGAACCGGTCAGAGTCCCACGGTGCGGTACAGCGCGCCGACCTCGCCGCGGTTGAGCCTGCGGATCGTGCCCTGGCGCTGGTTGCCCAGCTGCACGTCGCCGACCGCGGTGCGCACCAGCTTGCGGACCGGGTGCCCGGTGGCCGCCATCAGCCTGCGCACGATGTGCTTGCGGCCCTCGTGGATCACCAGCTCGATCATGCTCCGGCCGGAATGCATGTCCTTGACCCGGAACTGGTCGACCTTCACGATCCCGTCCGGCAGCTCCCAGCCCGCGCGCAGCTCCTTGCCGAGCCCGCGCGGCACCAGGCCCTCGACCTCGGCGAAATACGTCTTGAGCACCCGGTAGGACGGGTGCATCAGCCGGTGCCCGAGGTCGCCGTCGTTGGTCAGCAGCAGCAGGCCCTCGGTGTTCTCGTCGAGCCGCCCGACGTGCACGACGCCCGGGGTCTCCTCCCACCGGCCGCGCAGGTAGTCGCCGACGCACGGGCGGCCCCGGTCGTCCGACATCGTCGAGTGCACGCCCTTGGGCTTGTTGAACGCGAGGTACACCAGGTCGTCGCGGAGGTTGACCCGCGTGCCGTCGACGTGGATCACCGCCTCGTCCGGGTGCACGCGCCGGCCCAGCTCGGTGACGACCTCGCCGTCCACCTCCACCCGGCCGGCCGCGATCAGGTCCTCGGCGGCCCGGCGCGACGCCACGCCCGCCTGCGACAGGACCTTCTGCAGGCGGATGCCGTCGGGGTGCTGCTCAGATGTCATCGATGGTGTCCACTTCGGGTAGCAGCGGAGCGATCGGGGGCAGGTCGTTCAGCGACGACAGCCCCAGTCGCTCCAGGAACAGCTCGGTCGTCACGTACAGCGTGCCCGTGGTCTCCGGGTCGGTGCCCATCTCCTCGATGAGCCCCCGCGCCAGCAGGGTCCGGATCACGCCGTCCACGTTCACCCCGCGCACCGCCGCGACCCGGGCCCGGGTGACCGGCTGCCGGTACGCGATCACGGCGAGGCTCTCCAGCGCGGCCCTGGTCAGCTTCGACCGCTGGCCGTCCAGCAGGAGCTTCTCCACGAACGGGGCGTAGGTGTCCCTAGTGTAGAACCGCCACCCTTCGCCGACGCGCCGCAGGTCGATCCCGCTGGCCCGCTCGGTGAACTTCTGCGCCATCGTCCGCAGCGCGACGGTCACCCGCGCGACCGGCTGGTCCAGCGTTTCGGCGAGCGAATCCTCCGCGATCGGCGAGTCCACGACGAGCAGCAGCGCTTCGAGAGCGGCTTCGAGCGCCTCGTCGTCCTCGACGCTGGGCAGGCCGTTGTCCACGGCGACCAGGCCTTCGTCGTCGGTCGGCTCGGCTTCGGGAGCGGCTTCCGCCTTTGGGGAAGCTTCGGCTTCGGCGGTTTCCGGCTCGGCTGGCTCCGCGGCGTCGGCCTCCGGCTCAGTTTCCGGCTCGACGGCTTCGCCGGGCTCGGCCTCGTTTTCCGGCTGCGACGCGGTTTCCGGCTCCGTCTCCCCAGCCGGTTCCGTCTCCCCGGCTCGCTCGACCGGCTCGTCCTCAGCTTGCCCAGCTGCGGCCTGTTCGGCCTCGACCTGAGCCTCTTCCGCCGGAGTTTCCTCGTCCGCCGCAGCGGCCGGAGTCTCCTCCGGCTCCGGTGCGCGGTCGTCTTCGGTGCTCACCCGTATTCCTCCTCCTCGGCCGCCGCGCGGTCCTGCTCGGCGGCGGCGGACGCCTCGGCCACGCTGCCGCCGGTCCAGCGGACGTGCAGCTCCGCCAGTGCCTCCAGCTGGTCGAACTGCACCGACGATTCGCGGTAGAGCTCCAGCAGCGCGAGGAACCGGGCCACGATCTCCACCGTGTGCTCGCAGTCCGAGGTCAGTTCCTTGAACGTGGCCTGCCCGGCCTCGGCGAGCTTCACCCGCAGCAGCGCGGCGTGCTCGCGCACCGACACGCGGCCCATGTGGATGTGCGCGATCGACACCTGAGGCGGCGGTTTCGGCCGGAACACCGCGACCGCGATCTCCGCGAACCGCTCCGGCGTGACGCCCAGCATCACCTCCGGCAGCAGCCCGAGGTACCGCTCCTCCAGCGCCACCGACCGCGGGTACCGGCGCAGCGCGCCTTCCTCGAGTTCGCCGAACAGCGCGGCCACCTGCTTGTACGCGCGGTACTGCAGCATTCGCGCAAACAGCACGTCGCGGGCTTCCAGCAGGGCCAGGTCGTCCTCGTTCTCGACCTCGGCCGCGGGCAGCAGCCGGGCGGCCTTGAGGTCGAGCAGGGTCGCCGCGATCACCAGGAACTCGGTGGTCTCGTCGAGGTTCCAGTCCGGGCCGAGCGCGCGGGTGTAGGCGATGAAGTCGTCGGTGACCGTGTGCAGCGCGACCTCGGTGACGTCCAGCTGGTGCTGCGAGATCAGCTGCAGCAGGAGGTCGAACGGGCCCTCGAAGTTCTGCAGCCGCACCTTGAACTTCGAGGAGCCCTCGTCGGCGGCGTATCCCTCGGGGATGGTGCCGCCGTGCACCGTCTGGTGCTCGGCGGGAGTCTCCGGGGAGTCCCCGGCGGCCTCGCCCGGAACTTCCGCGTTGTCCCCCGCCGTGCTCTCGGTGTTCTCGGTGTTCTCGGTGGCGTCCGTGGCTGCCGCTTCCGGCTCCGGCAGCTCGGCCGATGCCGGTTCGTCCATCAGCCCTCGGTTCCGCCGTCCTCGCCGCTCGCCCGCAATCGCTGCACCAGCACGGATTCCTCGCCGCGCTGGTCGAAGTCGGCCAGCAGCACCGCGACCGCCTCGCGGACCAGCCTGCCGCGGTCGACGACCAGGTCGTGCTTGGCGCGGAGGTTCAGCCGGGCCTGCTCCATCGCGAGCAGTTCCTCGCCGGACACGTAGACGGTGATCTTCGCGTCGTGCTTGGTGCGCCCGGACCCGCTGCGCGCCGCGCGGACCAGCTGCTCGGTGTCCGCGGGAGCGCTCGGCTCGCGCGGGGCGACCGGTTCCGCGGGCGCGGGCACGGCGGGGCGTTCGAGCGCGGGGGGCGCCGGGCTGGAGGTGAGGCGGAAGAGCTCCGACGCTCCGGGCAGGGAAGCGCGCCTGCTCACCGAGCGATCACCTCGCGGGCCAGCGCGCGGTAAGCCGCGGCGCCGGCGGACTTGGGGGCCCAGGTCGTGATGGGTTCGCCCGCGACCGTCGTCTCGGGGAACCGCACGGTGCGGTTGATCACCGTGTCGAACACGGTGTCGCCGAATGCCTCGACCACGCGCGCCATGACCTCCTTCGAGTGCAGGGTTCTCGGGTCGTACATCGTGGCGAGAATCCCCGTGATGTCCAGTTTGGGGTTGAGGCGTTCCTGCACCTTCTCGATCGTGTCGATCAGGAGCGCGACGCCTCGCAGACTGAAGAACTCGCACTCCAGGGGGATGATCACACCGTCCGCGGCGGTCAATGCGTTCACCGTCAACAGGCCGAGCGAGGGCTGGCAGTCGACAAGAACATAGTCGTAGTCGTTCATCACCGGACGAAGGACCCGTAACAACGTGTGCTCGCGCCCTACCTCAGCGACGAGCTGGACCTCCGCCGCGGACAGGTCGATGTTGCTCGGCAGCAGGTCAACGCCGTCGACGCGGGTTTTGCGGAGCACGTCCTCGATCCGCACCGAGCGCTCCATGATCACGTTGTAGACCGTCTGGTCCAGTTCGTGCGGCTGGATGCCGAGCCCGACCGACAGCGCGCCCTGCGGGTCGAAGTCGACCAGCAGCACGCGGCGGCCGCATTCGGCGAGCGCGGCGCCGAGGTTGATCGTGGACGTGGTCTTGCCGACCCCGCCCTTCTGGTTGCACATGGCGAGCACCTTCGCCGGGCCGTGCCGCTCCAGCGGCGGCGGCTCGGGGATCTCGCGCAGCGGGCGCCCGGTCGGCCCGATCCCGCTCTCCGCGCGCTCCTTCGCCCGCATCCGGGCGCGTTCGGCGCGGGTGAGCGGCCGTTCCGGCTCGTCGCCCTCGTGGTCCGCCGGCGTGGCGATCCGCGCGTGCTCGAGGTTCGCCGCGGCCGAACCGGAGGACCCGGGGGACCCTGCGGACGCTTCCGGCCCGGCTGGTCCGGCGGACGCTGCCGGGTCCTCCGGCTGGTTCGGGGTCGGTGTCGACATGGCGCGAAAGCTCCTTGTTCGGCGGGGTCGGGCGCAGCCTATGCGGATTTCCGGAGCCCCGGCAAAGCGCCGCGCCGGGCCGCACGGGCCGAGTCACCGCAGCGTGGGAAGGCCCTTGACCGCGTCGAGCGGTCAGCCGAGCGCGCGCGGATGCGCGGTGGCGTAGACCTCGCGCAGCGTCGTGACCGTGACGAGCGTGTACACCTGGGTCGTGGTCACCGACGCGTGGCCGAGCAGTTCCTGCACCACGCGGACGTCCGCGCCGCCTTCGAGCAGGTGGGTCGCGAACGAGTGGCGCAGGGTGTGCGGCGAGACCGCGGCGGTAATCCCGGCCCGCTCCGCGGTGTCCTTGAGCACCTGCCACGCGCTTTGCCGGGAAAGCCGGCTGCCGCGGGCGTTGAGGAAGATCGCCGAGGTGCCTCTCCCGTTCGCGGCGAGCGCGGGGCGGGCGCGGACCAGGTACGCGTCGAGCGCTTCCAGTGCGGGACGGCCGATCGGCACCAGCCGTTGCTTGCCGCCCTTGCCGTCGAGCAGGACGGTGCGCTCGGTGTCGTCCACGTCGTCCACGTCGAGCCCGACCGCCTCGGAAATCCGGGCTCCCGTCGAGTAGAGCAGTTCCAGCAGCGCACGGTCGCGTAAGGCGCGTTCGCCGTCCGGCGGCGGGGTGTCGAGCAGCTTGAGGACGTCCCCGACCGGCAGCGCCTTGGGCAGCCGTTTCGCCGCGGCAGGCGGACGGACGTCGCGCGCCGGGTCGTGTTCGGTGAGCCCGTCCGCGTGCGCGAACTTGTGCAGCCCTCGCACCGCGACGAGCGCCCGAGCGGCCGACGACGCCGCCAGCGGCCGGTGTTCCTCGTCGCCCTCGCGCAGCGCGGCCCCGAAGGACGTGACGTGCGCGGGCGTGACCTCGGTCAGCCGCTCGACCCCCGCCGCTTCCAGATGGGCGGCGTAGCGACGGAGGTCGCGGGAGTAGCTGTCGAGGGTGTTGCGGGCGGTGCCGCGTTCCACGACGAGGTGGTCGAGGTACGTGGCGATCGCGCCCCGCACCTCGACCCCCGCATCATTCACGCCGCCACTCTAGGACGGCGCACCGACAGAACCGGGAATTCAGCCCTCGGCCAGTCGGCGAGCGAACCGCGTCGGCCGGTCCTGCCACGGCGCGTCGGCCGGGCGCGTCTCCGCCGCCCCGGTCACAACCGCGTGCGCCGACAGCACGCCCGAGACGGTCGCGCCGTTGACCAGTTCGCCCGCCAGCGCCATCCGGACCGCCTCGGCGAGCGGGAACTTCCGCACCACCAGGTCGGCCTCTTCCTCGCCGAGCATCTCCCGGTCCACTTCGGACAGATCGCGCGCGAGGAACACGCGCACCACCTCGTCGGTGAACCCGGGCGAGGCAGCGACGTCGACCAGGGTGTCCCAGCGGGCCGCCGCCAGCCCGGCCTCCTCGGCCAGCTCGCGCCGGGCCGCGTCGACCGGGTCCTCACCCGGCTTGTCGATCAGCCCGGCGGGCAGCTCCCACAGCCTGCGCCCGAGCGGATGCCGGTACTGGTGGACGAGCGTGAGGTTGCCCTCGCCGTCCAGCGCCGCGATCACCACTGCGCCGAGGTGCTCGACCACCTCGCGCTTGGCGGTTTCCCCGCCGGGCATCACGACGTCGTCGACCCGGAGGCCGACGACGCGTCCCACGTGGACGACCGTGCTGCCGGCGACGGAGAACTCGTGCGTGCCGGGCGCGCTCACCGGGCCGCCACGGGCGTCTCGGGCAGTTCGACCGGGAGCCGCTCGGCGACCTTGCGGTCCACGACCGCCTTCACGAACGCGCTGAACAGCGGGTGCGGCCGGGTCGGGCGGCTCTTCAGCTCGGGGTGCGCCTGGGTGCCCACGAAGAACGGGTGCACGTCCGCGGGCAGTTCGACGAACTCGACCAGCCGGTCGTCCGGCGAGGTGCCGGAGAACACGAGGCCCGCGTCGCCGATCTGCTTGCGGTAGGCGTTGTTCACCTCGTAGCGGTGCCGGTGCCGCTCGGACACCTCGGTGGTGCCGTACGCCTTGGCCACCTGCGAACCGGCCTTGAGCTTCGCCGGATACGCGCCGAGCCGCATCGTGCCGCCCATGTCCCGCTCGCCCGCGACGACGTCGCGCTGGTCGGCCATGGTCGAGATCACCGGGTGCTTGGTGGTCTCGTCGAACTCGGCCGAGTTCGCGTCCTTGATGCCGGCCAGGTTCCGGGCGCTTTCGATGACCATGCACTGCAGGCCGAGGCACAGGCCCAGCAGCGGCACGCCGTGCGTGCGCGCGTAGTGGATCGCGCCGACCTTGCCCTCGATGCCGCGGATGCCGAACCCGCCCGGGATCAGCACACCGTCCACATCGGACAGCACGGACGCCGCGCCGGATTCGGTCTTCGCGTCGTCCGAGGCGACCCAGACGATCTCGACCTTGGCGCGGTGCGCGAACCCGCCCGCGCGCAGCGCCTCGGTGACCGAGAGGTAGGCGTCGGGCAGGTCGATGTACTTGCCCACCACCGCGACCCGGACGATCTCGCTCGGGTTGTGCACCCGGTCGAGCAGGTCGCCCCACACCGTCCAGTCGACGTCGCGGAACGGCAGGCCCAGCCGGCGCACCACGTAGGCGTCGAGCGCCTCGCGGTGCAGCACCTTCGGGATGTCGTAGATCGAGCGCGCGTCCGGGCAGGCGATGACCGCCTCGGTGTCGACGTCGCACATCAGGCCGATCTTGCGCTTGAGGTCGTCCGGGATCTCCCGGTCCGCGCGGCACACCAGCGCGTCCGGCTGGATGCCGATGTTGCGCAGCGCGGCGACCGAGTGCTGGGTCGGCTTGGTCTTGAGCTCGCCCGAGGGGGCGAGGTAGGGCACGAGCGACACGTGCAGGAAGAAGCACTGGTCGCGGCCGACGTCGTGGCGCACCTGGCGGCACGCCTCGAGGAACGGCAGCGACTCGATGTCGCCGACCGTGCCGCCGACCTCGGTGATCACCACGTCCGGCGCGACGCCGTTCTCGTCCGGCCCGGCCGCGGCGGTGATCCGCGCCTTGATCTCGTCGGTGATGTGCGGAATCACCTGGACGGTGTCGCCGAGGTACTCGCCGCGGCGTTCCTTGGCGATCACCTCCGAGTACACCTGCCCGGTGGTGACGTTCGCCTTGCCGTCGAGAGAGCGGTCGAGGAAGCGCTCGTAGTGCCCGATGTCGAGATCGGTCTCGGCGCCGTCGTCGGTGACGAACACCTCGCCGTGCTGGAACGGGTTCATCGTCCCGGGGTCGACATTGAGGTACGGGTCGAGCTTCTGCATCGTGACGCGAAGTCCGCGCGAAGTGAGCAGCTGTCCGAGGCTGGACGCCGTCAGACCCTTACCCAGAGAGGAGGCAACGCCTCCGGTGACAAAGACATACTTGGTAGCCCGCGACTGAAGTCCCACGGGCCGCCAGCATATCCCACTCTCGCCGGTTCGCTCGCCGACGTCTCTTCCCGGCGCGGCGGAATCGGCCCGCCCGCCGCGCGCTAGGCTGCGCGCCGTGACGAACATCCGCGATGACCACTGGACCGCCCCCGTCGCGGGCGCCTCGCTGGACGCCGCGGTGCGCGTCCCCGGATCGAAGTCGATCACCAACCGGGCCTACGTGCTCGCCGCGCTCGCGGGCGCGCCCACCCGGGTGCGCCGTCCGCTCGATTCGCGCGACACCCGGCTGATGCTGGCCGCGCTCGCCTCGCTGGGCGCGCTTTCGGAAGAGACCATCGACGGCTTTCTCGTCCACCCGCTCGGCACCATCAGCGGCCGCGGCGACGAAACGGCCGTCACCCTCGGCAACGCCGGGACTGTCGCCCGGTTCACGCCCGCGCTCGCCACCCTCGGCGACGCCTCGGTGCTGTTCGACGGCGACGAGGCGATCCGCCGCCGCCCGATCGGCCCGCTGCTGGCCGCGCTGCGCAAGCTGGGCGCGCGGATCGACGACGGCGGCCGCGGCGCGCCGCCGTTCACCGTGCACGGCAGCGGCGGCCTGCCCGGGGGCCGGGTGGACCTCGATTCGTCGGCCTCCAGCCAGTTCCTGTCCGCGCTGCTGCTCGCCGGTCCCGCGTTCGAGAAGGGCGTGACGGTGCGGCTGGTCGGCGGAGCACCGCCGAGCGAACCGCACATCGCGATGACGCTCGACATGCTGCGCCGGTTCGGGGCCACGGTCGAGCGTTCGGGCGCAGAATTCCACGTGGAGCCGGCGAAGCTGTCTTGCCCGGAGTACGTCGTGGAGCCGGATCTGTCCACCGCGGCCCCGTTCGTGGCCGCCGCGGTGGTCGGCGGCGGGTCCGTCCGGGTGCACGGCTGGCCGAAGCAGACCACGCAGCCGGGCGACTGGCTGCGCGGCCTGGTGACCGAACTGGGCGCGAAGGCGGAACTGGACGACGACGGCCTGGTCGTCACCGGCGGCGGCGCGTTTCCCGGCATCGACCTCGACCTGCACGAGGTCGGCGAGCTGACCCCGGTCATCGCGGCGATGCTGTGCTTCGCCGAGGGTCCGTCGAGCATCACCGGCGTCGCGCACCTGCGCGGCCACGAAACCGACCGGCTCACCGCGCTGGCGACCGAGCTGTCGAGCCTGGGCGCTGATGTCACCGAGCTCGAAGACGGCCTGGAAATCACTCCGGCTCCGATGCACGGCGGCGTTTTCCACACTTACGAGGACCACCGGCTGGTGATGGCCGCGGCGGTGCTCGGGCTGCGCGTGCCCGGCGTGCTGGTCGAAAACCCGGAGACGGTCGGCAAGACGTTCCCGGGGTTCGTCGAGACGTGGAGCGAACTCGTCAGCTGAGCAACCGGCGGATCTCCTCCGCCACCACACCGGGTTCGGTGACCGGCACCAGATGTCCGGACTTCTCCGCGATCCGGTGCCGTCCGCCGGACGAAACCCGTTGTGCGTGCGCGGCATTCGCTTCCGCGCGCACCGCGGCGTTCATCCCGTCGCCAGCTCGCCCGCCGGACACGACCGTCACCGGGTGATCGCCGGACGCGGGCGGGTTCGTCCGCCAGGCCGCCAGCTCGTCCAGGAACGTCCGCGCCTGCTCGGTCTGGGTGCGCAACACTTGCGGCGTAAAGCCTTCTCGCACCAGATCGCGCCGGACGTCCTCCGGCGCGGCCCGCACCATGGGCCGGTACAAGAACTTCAGCAAGCCAGCCGCCGCCAGGATCCGGCCAGTGCGCAGGAAAACCCTTTCAGCACTGCGGAATCGAGGCGAGAACAGCACCTCCGCCGCTTCGTCGGTCGGATCGACCAGAACCAGGCCCGCCACCTTCGCTGCCGTCCGCGAGGCAGCGAGGCGCACGATCGGTCCCCCGGCGCTGTGCCCGACGAGCAGGTACGGCCCCGGCCCGAAATGGGCCAGCACGTCGACGAGGTCGCCGGCCATCCGGTCCAGCGTGCGCCCGGACGGATCCGGCGCACTGCGGCCGAGCCCGGACCGGTCGTACGCCACCGCCCGCGCGAACTCGCCGACCAGCGGCTGCACGAGCCCCCACGACGACCGGCTCGCACCCGCTCCCGCCTCGAACACCACCGTCGGCCCGGTTCCGGGGCCGGGCAGCACCGTCGCGTACAGCCGTCGTCCGTCCCTTGTGGACACCCACTCCGGCTCGCCCTGCACGTGCGCCACGCGGCGACCCCCTCCACTCGAAGTTAGGGTCACCTTATCCACGGGGCCTTGTGAGTGCTGGCACCGGTTCTCACCGGCATCGCCACTCACGACCCCCGGCTCAGCCCGCCGGCCGCTCGCCCCGCTCGTCGTCGCCGAACAGATCGCGCAACGTCACCGCGCGGTTCACCCGGACGTGCTCGGCGGCGTACTCGCGCGCCCGCTCCACGTCGCCGGACCCGATCGCCTCCACCAGCCGGCGGTGCTCGTCAAGCAGTTCGGCCCAGTGCTCGTTCTGGCTGGTCAGCCACTGCAGCTGGCCTTCGAGCGGATGCAGCATCGTGGTGAGCAGGCGATTGCCCGCGATGGCGATGATCTCGTCGTGCAGCCTGCTGTTGGCCTCGGAGATCCGCGCGCCATCGCCACCCTGGGTGACCCGTGCGGACTCGGCGAGCAGCCGCTCCAGCCTGCGCATCTCCGGCTTCCCCGCCCGTTCCGCGGCGCGCGCGGCGGCGAGGCTTTCCAGCGCCTCCCGGACGTCGAACAGCTCCTCGACGTCCACCCGGGCCAGCTGCCGCACCACCACCCGTCGCGGCGAGGGCACGACCACGAACCCCTCGGCCTCCAGGCTGCGGATCGCCTCGCGCACCGGCACCCGCGACACCCCGAGATCCTCGGCCAATTCGCGTTCGACCAGCCGGTCCCCCGGCTTCAGCCGCCCGGTCAGGATCCGCTCGCGCAGCTCGTCGAGCACCCGGGCGCGCGTCGCCGCGAGCGGCTGCCGCTCCTGCGTGACGCCCACCCGTCCCCCTCTCGTCGGCATCGGACAATCGCAGAGTTTATCGGCACGAGGGTTGACGCAGCAGCTTCACCGGGCGATATTTGGGATTCCAAATTTGGGATACCAACGCTGCCGGCACGTCGACCGGAGGTCTGCCATGACGCACGCCCCGTCCACCGAAACCAGCGCGACCATCCAGACCGAACCGGACCCTCGGCTGTGGAACGAGGACCTCGCGCCCGCGCGGGAACGGCGCTGGAAGGTGTACGACATCTTCGCGCTCTGGATGTCGGACGTGCACAATCTCGGCAACTACACCTTCGCCGCCGGGCTGTTCGTGCTCGGCCTGTCGGCCTGGCAGGTGTTCACCGCGCTGCTGTTCGGGTTCGTGATCATCTTCTTCGGGATGAACCTGATGGGCCGGATCGGCCAGCGCACCGGCGTCCCGTTCCCGGTGGTCGCGCGGATCAGCTTCGGCACGTTCGGCGCGAACCTGCCCGCATTGATCCGCGCGGTGATCGCGATCTTCTGGTACGGCATCCAGACCTATCTCGCCAGCGTCGCCATCACGCTGCTCGTGCTGGCGATCGACCCCGGCCTGAAACCGTTGACCGAGCACAGTTTCCTCGGCCTGCACGCGCTCGGCTGGATGTGCTTCGTCGCGCTGTGGCTGGTGCAGGCGCTCGTGCTGACCCGCGGCATGGAGGCGGTGCGGAAATTCCAGGACTGGTGCGGCCCGCTGATCTGGGTCGTGATGATCGCGCTCGCGGTGTGGATCCTCGCCGCGAGCCACTGGCACCTTTCGTTCACCAGCAGCCCGCGGCATCTCTCCGGCGGCGAGCAGGTGCGCCAATGGTTCGGCGCGGCCGGGCTGATCCTGTCCACCTACGGCACGCTGATGCTCAACTTCTGCGATTTCTCCCGCAACGCCCCGGACCAGAAAACGGTGCGGCGCGGCAACTTCTGGGGCCTTCCGGTGAACTCGACGGCGTTCGCGCTGCTGTCGGTGATCGTCACCGCGGGCAGTCTCCAGGTGTTCGGCGAGGCGATCACCGACCCGGCCGAACTGCTCGCCCGCGTGCACAACACCCCGGTGCTGATCGTCGGCGCGCTCACCTTCGCCATCGCCACCATGGGCGTCAACATCGTCGCGAACTTCGTCTCCCCCGCCTACGACCTGGCCAACATCTGGCCGAAGCGGATCTCGTTCACCGTCGGCGGGATGATCAGCGCCGTCGCCGCGTTGTGCGTGCTGCCGTGGAAGCTGTACTCGTCGCCGGTAGTGGTCAACTACTTCCTCGGCGGGCTCGGCGCGTTCCTCGGGCCGCTGTTCGGGATCATGATCGTCGACTACTACCTGATCCGCCGCGGCAAGGTCGACGTCGAGCAGCTGTTCGTCCGCGACGGCGCGTACCCCAAGGTGAATCCGCGCGCGATGGCCGCGTTCTTCCCGTGCGCCGTCCTGTCCGCGGTGATCGCGCTGGTGCCGTTCTTCGCGCCGGCCGCGCCGTACTCGTGGTTCCTCGGCACCGCCAGCGCCGGGTTGCTCTACTACGCCGTTTCGTACCGCCAGCGGAGGGCTTGATGCGGATCCTCGTCACCAACTGCAACACCACCGAGGCCATGACGAAGGAGATCGAGTCCGGGGCGCGGGCGGCGGCCAGCCCCGGCACCGAAATCGTCGCCTTGACGCCGAAGTGGGGCCCGGAATCGGCCGAGGGCTGGCTGGACAGCTTCCTGTCCGCCGCGGCCGTGCTGGACCTGTTGCGCACCACCGAGGAACCGTTCGACGCGGTCGTCCTCGCGGGTTTCGGCGAACACGGCCGCGAGGGCGCGCGGGAACTGCTGGACGTGCCGGTAGTCGACATCACCGAGGCCGCGGCGCATCTCGCCGGGCTGCTCGGCCGCCGGTACGGCGTGGTGACGACGCTGGACCGCACGTGCGGCCTGATCGAAGACAGCCTGCATTCGGCCGGGGTGGACCGGAACTGCGTCGCGGTCGTCGGCACCGGGCTCAGCGTGCTGGAGCTGCGCGACCAGGAACGCACCGAATCCGCCCTGCTCACCGCCGGTTTGCGAGCCCGGGAAGCCGGAGCCGAGGTGCTCGTGCTCGGCTGCGCCGGAATGACCGGACTGGACCGCACGATGTCGGCCAAGCTCGACGTTCCGGTGGTCGACGGCGTCGCCGCCGCGGTCCGGCTCGCGGAAACCCTGGTGGCGCTGGGATTGCGCACCAGCCGGGCCGGGTCCTATGCCCGGCCGCTCGACAAACACCGCACCTGGCCGGACGTCGCAAGCAGTTCCGCGGTCCGTGAGGGGAACCTTCACGGACTCTGATTCCCTCACGGCTGCGATGGCACCTCAGCCGCGCACCGGCACCCGAGCTCGCCCGGTGAGCGCCTTGCTCCACGGCAGCCGCCGCAGCACCTCGACGATCGCGAAGGTCAGCGCCACCGTCGCCGGGTAGGCCACCAGCGTCGTCCACGGCGCGCCGTAGCGGTCGCCGACGAACACGAACAGCGGGTCCAGCAACGCGATCGCGAGCGGATGGGTCAGGAACACCGCGAACGACCGGTTCACCGCCCAGGACACGAACCGCCCGCCGCGCTGCCTGCTCTCCGCCCAGCGCGCGCCCGCCAGGTAGATCCCGGCGATCACCGCGACGAACCACGGGATCAGATACGGGCGGAAGGCGTCCGAGGCCATCTCCGGCCACTCTCCAAAGTGGACACTCAGGAAGTAGCCGGTTTCCGCGACGGCCAGGCCGCCCGCCATCGCCAGCAGCACCCAGCGCGAATGCGTGCGCAGCCAGGCGTGCATCGCCTCGAAGTGCACCGCCGCCGCGGCGCCGAGCAGCATGTAGAACTGGTACACGACGAAAGTCGCGAAGAACTTGCTGACGAAGCCGTAGCCCAGCGCGGCGGGCGGGTAGCTCATGAAGACCGCGACCGCCGCCTGCACCGTGCCGGACACCGCCAGCACGGTCCACGGACGGCGGCGGATCAGGCCGATCACCTTCACCAGCAGCGGGAACAGCAGGTACACCTGGAGCGTCACCAGCATGAAGTACATGTGGTACCAGGCGTTCCCGGTGAGCAGGTCCAGCCCGAGCGTCCGCAGCTGCGCGCCGGCGGAGCCGAACGGCTGGTCCGAGGTGATCAGCGAGTAGCCCCGGTAGACGACCGTCCAGACCACGTACGGGATCGCGACCAGCGGGAACCGCTTGCGCCAGAACTTCCCGGGCTGCAGCGGGCGGTCGCGGTACTGGAACACGAGCACGAACGCGGTCAGCGCGAAGAACGCTTCGCGGGTGAGGTGCAGCGGCGTCTGGATCGCGTCGGCGACGACGTCCTGCGGGAGCGTGGTGGAGCCGATCACGTGGATGAGGATGACCATGCCGAAGGTCATGACCCGGTACAGATCGAGCTGACGCAGGTGCGGCGATCTGGCGGGCGCGGGCTCGTCCGCGCGGACGAGCGGGATCTCGGTAGTGGTCATCGTTCGGCCGTGCTCCCGGGGTCGTTGGCGCTCATCGTGCCAGGCTCTCGTGCGCAGCTGTGAGCCACCCATGATCTTCCTGAGACGCGCCTGATGCCGCGCGAGACGGGTGTCGGGTCAGCCACACCCGTACGGGTGAACCAGTGCCGTTCGGCGGTCCGGACCACTCGCCCCGCTTGGAACAGGCCGTTCGTCGGGCCTTTCCGGACACTTCACCACAAAACGCCCCGGCGCGGAAATTGGTCTAGTCCACAGTATTGACTCCGGCTGTGCCCTGGTTCACATTCGACTACGGGCCGGCCCCCGCTCCTGCAGTGATCACCCGATGTCCGACGCTTGCCGCGCATTCCGGTGCGGCAAGCGGACTTCGCTTGTGCGAGGGAGAACTCCTATGCCCCACCGGACCTTGAGACCGCTGGCCGTGGCCTGCGCCGCCCTGGCCGCCGTGGTCGTGGCCGGTCTCACCATCCTGGCCCGGCCCGCCCCGGCCACCGCGACGCCCGCGCCCTCCTCGGGCGGCATGCGCATCGCCTATTTCGACCAATGGAGCATCTACCAGAACGCCTATTACCTCAAGAACGTCGACAAGATCGCCGACAACATCGACTACCTGCTCTACGACTTCGAGAACATCGACCCGACGAACCTCACCTGCTTCGAGACGACCAAGGCCACCACTCCCGACCCGGGCGGCGAGGACGACCCGAACGCGGGCGACGGCGCGGGCGACCAGTTCGCCGACTACCAGAAGTCGTTCGGCTCGGACATCAGCGTCGACGGCTCCGCCGACACCTACAACATGCCGATCGTCGGCAACTTCCACCAGCTGCAGGAACTCAAGGCCCGGCACCCGAAGCTGAAGGTGCTGTTGTCGCTGGGCGGCTGGACCTACTCGAAGTACTTCTCCGACGCCGCGGCGAGCGACGCCTCGCGCAAGAAGTTCGTCAGCTCCTGCATCGACATGTTCATCAAGGGCAACATCCCGGCCGCGGGCGGCTTCGGCGGCCCCGGCACCGCCGCGAACATCTTCGACGGGTTCGATATCGACTGGGAGTACCCGGCGCACCCCGGCGGCCACACGGGCAACCACTACAGCCCCAACGACACGCAGAACTTCACCTCGCTGCTCGCCGAGTTCCGCGGCCAGCTCGACGCGCTGGGCAAGCACTACGCGCTCTCGGCCGCCCTGCCCGGCGGCCAGGACAAGATCGCGAAGATCCAGACCGACAAGATCCACCAGTACATGGACTTCGCGGACCCGATGACCTACGACATGCACGGCGCGTGGGACAAGACCGGTCCGACGAACTTCCAGGACCCGCTCTACCCCTCGCCGAACGACCCGTCCACGCCCATTCCGCCGGGCACCGAGAAGTACACGATCGACCAGGTGATGAAGGCCTACACGCAGGGCGACCCGGCGTACGGCATCCCCGGCGGGTTCCCGGCTTCGAAGCTGACCTTGGGCATCCCGTTCTACTACCGGGGCTGGACCGGCGTTCCGGCCGGCTCGAACCACGGGCTGTACCAGACGGCGACCGGTCCGTCCGCGCCGCATCCGTTGAGCGGCAACGTGCCCGGGGTCGCGATGTACAAGGAACTCTCCGGCGTGGTGGACAACCCGGCGACCACGTTCTGGGACCCGACAACGCAATCCGCGTGGTTCTACGACGGGACGAGCTTCTACGGCGGTTCGTCGAAGCAGTCGATCAAGGCGCGCACCGATTACATCCATTGCAACGGCCTCGGCGGCGCGATGATGTTCTCGCTCTACGACCTCGATCCGGATTCGACGCTGTTCCACGCCGTGGTGGACGGGCTCGCCGCGCCGACGGAGGGCTGTTCCGGTCCGCCGCCGACCACCCCGACGACGCCCACCACTCCGACCACCCCGACTACTCCGACGACGCCCACGACCCCGACCACTCCGACGACCCCGACCACGCCCACCACTCCCACGACTCCGCCGGGCGGCCAGTGCACGGCTCCGGCCTGGGATTCGGGCAAGGTCTACAACGGCGGCGCGGTCGTGTCGTACAACAACCACACCTGGACGGCGAAGTGGTGGACGCAGGGCGAGCAGCCCGGCACCTCGGACGTCTGGTCGGACAACGGAGCCTGCTCCGGCGGCGGCGGTCCCACGACCGCGTGCCCGGCGGCGTGGAGCACAACCCAGTCCTACAACGCTGGCGCGGTGGTGTCCTACAACGGCCACCGCTGGTCCGCCAAATGGTGGACCCGGGGCGAAACGCCCGGCAGCGCGGCGGTGTGGGCCGACAACGGCGCCTGCTGACCCCACGGCAGGAGCCTGAATGATCGGCGGCGGCACCGGATTTCCCACCCCGACAGGAACCGGCGCCGCCGCCGAGCCACGTTGTCCACAGTGGACAGGATCGCCGCGGCCGGGGAGTCGCCCCGCCCGCCGCGGCAGGCACACGAAATCGGCGGCGGTGCTGAATTCCCTCACCCACGAAGGAATCCGGCACCGCCGCCGAATCCGCGTTGCCCACAACGAATGACATCGCCGCGGCCGAGGCATCCCTTGCCCACCCCTGCAAACGCACGAAATCAGCGGCGGTGCTAAATCCCCGCACCTACGTAGGAATACGGCACCGCCGCCAAATCCGCGTTGTCCACAACGGATGACACCGCTGCGGCCAAGCTGTCCCGCGCCCGCCCCGGCAAGCACACGAAATCGGCGGCGGTGCCGAATTCCCTTACCCACGAAGGAATCCGGCACCGCCGCCGAGCCCGCGTTGTCCACAACGGATGACACCGCTGCGGCCGAGCCGTCCCCCGCCCACCGCGACAAACGCACGAAATCAGCGGCGCTGCTGAATTCCCTCCCCCACGAACGAATCCAGCACCGCCGCCGAGCCCGCGTTGCCGCAACGGATAACCACCGCCACAGCCGAGACGTCCCCCACCCCTGCAGCGCACGAAATCGGCGACGGCACCGAAATCCCTCACCCACGAAGGGAACCCGGCACCGCCGCCGATTTCGTGCGGGAGGCGGAAAGCCTGTCTCAGTTGCCCGACGTCGCCACGCCCGGCGCGATCGCCTGCGCGTTGCCCGCGATGCCGTACCGGCCCGAACCGCCGTTGAGCTGTTCCTGCAACGCCAGGATCGTCGCCACCCGGCCCGCCGCCGAATCCGCGTTGTCCACAGTGGACAGGATCGACGTGGCCGAGGTGTCCGCGCGCACCACCCCGATCGGGCCGGTGCCCTCGGCCGAACCCGGGTCCCCGGCCAGGACGGCGCCCGCGCCGGAGCGGTCCATCTGCGCCGCGAACCGCGCGATCGTCGCAGCCCGGTCTCCCGCGCCGTCGCCGGTCTGCTGGGCCCCGGTCAGCACGATCGCCAGCTGCGCGGGCTGCACGCCCTGGCTCGGCTTCACGAAACCGCCGTCGGTGAGCCCGCCGAGCGCGGCGGCGAGTTCGTCGCCGCTCGACTGCGGTTTCGCGCTCGCCTTGTCCAGCAGCAGCACCGAACCGAGCAGCGCGCCGGCGAGCGTGCCGGAATCGCCCGCGGTCGGGAACTTCGCCCCGGCGGGCTGCAGCCGCGTGACGACGTCGCGCAGCTGGTCGGCCTTCGCCGGGTCGGTGAACGCGGCGGTGAGCTGGAGTTCGCCGGTCACCGAGGCTCCGGACTGGCCGACGAGCTTCTTGAGCGCGTCGCGGTCGGCCGGGCGCGCGTCCTGCGTGGTGACGATGACGACGCTGCGCTTGTCTAGCGCGCCCGCGACGACCTTCGGGCCCATCGTGCCGGCGAAGGCGTCCGCGTCGGACAGCCGCGCCTTGAGGTTGTTCCGCTGCGCCTCGAGGTCGGACACCTGCGTGCCGAGGTCTTTTTTCTGGTCCGCGAGCCCGGACAGCAGCGATCCGTTGAGCGCGGTCGAGCCCAGCACCACGCCGACGGCCAGCGCCAGGAAGCAGGCGGTGATGGAAACGATGTGGTAGCGCAGGGAAATCACGTGAAGAGACCCTTCACCCAGGCGACGAACGTGGACCAGGTGTGCTGGATCCACTCGAGATAGACGGAGCCGACGTCGGAGACCAGCAGCGCGGCGATGACGACGACGATGGCGGCGAGGACGAGCAGCGCGACCGCGCCGAGCGACACCCGGGCCCGGTGCAGCGTCGCGACGGCCTTGCCGTCGACCAGCTTCGTGCCGAGCTTGAGCCGCGTGAGGAACGTGGACGGATTCGACCCGGACCGGCCGTGGTCGAGGAACTCCCGCAGCGTGGCCTGGAACCCGACGGTGACCACGAGGCTCGCGCCGTGCGCGTCGGCCAGCAGCAGGGCGAGGTCCTCGGCGTTGCCGGACGCGGGGAACGTGACCGCGCCGATGCCCAGGTCCTGGATCCGCTCGACGCCCGGCGCGTGCCCGTCCGGCTGCGCGGGGACGACGACCTCGCCGCCGCTGCGCAGCGTCGCGGTGCCGATCCCGGTCGGGTCGCCTACCATGACGTCCGGCTGATAGCCCTGCGCGCGCAGGGTGTCCGCGCCGGCGTCGACGCCGATCAGCACCGGCCGGTGCTCGCCGATGTACTTCTTGAGCTTCTTGAGGTCCTCGGCGTGCCCGTTCCCCGCGGCGACGACCAGCACGTGCCGGTCGCGCACCGGGACCTTGAGCTCCGGCACGCCGACGCCGTCGAGGATCAGCGTCCGCTCGCGGCGGAGGAACTCGATCGTGTTGGCGGAGAAGGCTTCCAGCTGGGTCGACATCCCGGCCTTGGCCTCGATCATCTGGTCGGCGACGCTTTCCGCGGTCTGCTCGACCCCGGACGCGAGCTGCCGCTCTCCCAGGTACACCGCGCCCTCGTGCACGCGCAGCTTCGTGCCGTCCTTGACGCTGCGCAGCAGGTCGCCGCCGACCGAGTCGACGAGCGGGATGCCCGCCGCGACCAGGATTTCCGGGCCGAGGTTGGGGAACCGGCCGGAAATCGACGGGGACGCGTTGACCACCGCGGCGACCTCGGCGGCGACCAGCGCGTCGGCCGTGGCCCGGTCGAGGTCGAGCTGGTCGAGCACGACGATGTCGCCGGGGCTGACCCGGCGCAGCAGCTCCCGCGTGCGCCGGTCGACCCGCGCGACACCGATGACGCCGGGGAGGGCTTCTTGGTTCCGCGCGAGAAGACCAGTGAGCTTCATGTGGCTGATGGTGACAAATTTGTGCGTGCCGACAGAGCCGACGCGCCGAAGCGGACATGACTCGTTGTGGTGAGCCATGTCGCGCGCAGTGCCGGGCCGGGGTTAACTGTGCGGTCCGCCCGCCTCGAAATCCAGGTTGGACCAGGGGCTCGCGGGATCGTTCAGCAGCCGGTGGCGGACCCGCGCGGCCGAGACGTATTCCGGGCCGAATTCCTCGCCGTCGAGCGCGAGCAGCCTGCCCAGCACGTATCCGGTGGACAATTCCGCCCACGAACCGTGGTAGCGCCGCGCGATCGCGCCCGCCTCCAGCACCATCAGCTCGGCGGTGAGCGAGTCGCAGTACCCGACCGCCACTCCCCAGCGCACCAGTTCGACCGCGCGGCCGACGTCCCAGCCGATGATGCTGTCCACCACGCCGTCCGGCGCGAGCAGGCCGTCGGCGCGGAACCGCTGTTCGTACCGGACGATCCGGCGCACCGCGTCGATGAGCGGCCCGGCCTGGTCCTCGGCGTCGTTGTCCGAACACCATTGCCGGACCAGCTCGACCCAGCCGTAGACATCCAGCGCCAGCCCGCTGCGGGCGCGCAGCACGAGCACGAGGTTTCCGGTGGTGAGCTGGTAGGAATCGCCGAGCAGCCGGTCCATCGCGGCCCGCCAGCCCGCCGCGTCCGCGACGCCCCACCAGTCCCGCAGGCCGCGGACTTCGGCGACGTAGTCGTGGTAGCGCGCGTCGAGGACGTTCCACGGTTCGGCCGACAGCACCGCCTGGTGCGCGCCGCACGCGAGCGCGTGCGCGACCGGGCCGTCGAGAACTCCGTACCGCGCCGTGTAAAGCCGTTCTACCTGCTGCTCCACCGCGGTGACCCGGTGCGGGTTCGCGCTCACCCAAGGCAGCACCGCCGCCGCGCTGACCCGCCATTCGCCGAGCGTGCCGCGGTTGAACACCACCTGCTCCCCCGGGCCGAGACCGTGCGTGGCCCAGTCGAGGTCGCCGCTGAGGAAGACCACGTCCGCGCCGAAATCCGGCAGCGCGCCGCGGGTGAACACCTGCAGCGAGGGCTCGCCGCCGTGCGCGCAGCAGACTTTCGCGGGCGACCAGGTCCGCTCCTGCGCGAGACGCTGCGCCTCGTCCCGGTGGATCGGCACGAACAGCTCCTCGTCGCCGAGGAGTTCGAGGAAGCGGTCGAGATCGTCCTCCCGCCGCGCGCGGGCGAGTTCGGCTTCGACGTCGGCCAGCGTGGCCCAGGTCATGGGATCCGCCTCAGCCCTTCTTCGCGCGCTTGCGCTTCGGACCGGTGTTCTTCGCCTTGTCCTTCTCCGCGGTGGCGAGCAGTTCCTCGGCGTGCGCGCGGCCGGTTTCGGTGCCGTCCATGCCCGCGAGCATCCGGGCCAGCTCGCGCACCCGGTCGTCCTGGTCGAGCGTCTTCACGCCGCTGCGCGTGACGCCGCCGCTGGTTCCCTTGTCCACCACCAAATGCTGGTCGGCGAACGCGGCGACCTGCGGCAGGTGCGTGACCACCAGCACCTGGTGCGTGCGCGCGAGCTTGGCCAGCCGCCGCCCGATCTCCACCGCGGCCCGGCCGCCGACCCCGGCGTCGACCTCGTCGAACACCAGCGTCTGCACGGTGTCCGCGTGCGCCAGCACGACCTCGATCGCCAGCATCACGCGCGACAGCTCACCGCCCGAAGCGGCCTTGTGCACCGGCAGCGGCGGCGCGCCGTTGTGCGCCCGCAGCAGCAGTTCCACTTCGTCGACGCCGTCCGGGCCCGCGTGCACGGCGTGCCCGTCGATCGCGAGCGCCTGCCGGTCGCCGTGCTCGGCGGGCTTCTGCTCGACAGTGATCTCCAGCTCCGCCTGCCCCATCGCGAGACCGGACAGTTCCTTGGTGATCGCCGTCGCGAGTTCAGCGGCCGCCTTCCCGCGCGCGGCGGAGACCTCGGTGGCGTGTGCGACCAGCTCGACGGCCAGCTCGTCCCGGCGCAACGCCAGCGCTGCTAGTGCCTCCTCGGAGGTGTCCATCGATTCGAGCCGGCGGCGCGCGTCCTCGGCCCACGCCAGCACTCCGTCGACATCCGCGGCGTACTTGCGCGTGAGCCGCTTGAGATCGGCCTGGCGGGCGAGCACCTTCTCCAGCAGCGCCGGGTCGGCGTCCAGATTCTCGACGTAGCTGCCCAGCTCCGCGCCGACGTCGCTCAGCAGCGTGGAGGCTTCCTCCAGCCGCGGCACGAGGTCGCGCAGCACGGCGTCCTCCGCCGAGACCAGCCGCCGCACCGCCTCGCCGACCAGGCCGAGCGCGCCGGGGGCGTCCGGATCGCCGTCCTGCGCGCCGGACACCGCGGCGTGCGCTTCGGTGGCCATCGCGCGGAGTTCGTCGACCGCGGCGAGCCGTTTGATCTGCTCGGTGAGCTCGACGTCCTCGCCGGGTTCGGGCGCGACCGCGTCGATCTCGTTCAGGCCGTGTTTCAGCAGGTCCGCCTGCTGCGCCATTTCGCGGGAGCGGTTGGACCGCTCGCTCAGCTCGGTGAGCACGGCCAGCCATTCCTCGCGGACCCGGCGGTACTCCGCCAGCGGCCTGCCCACCGCGTCGCCGGCGAACCGGTCGATCACCGCGCGCTGCTCGGCCGGGCGCAGCAGCCGCAGCTGATCGTTCTGCCCGTGCACGGCGATCACCTGCTCGGACAGCTCGGCCAGCACCCCGACCGGCACCGACCGGCCGCCCAGGTGCGCCCGAGAGCGCCCGTCGGCCGCGACCGTGCGCAGCGCGATGACGCTGCCGTCCTCGTCGACGTCGGCCCCCGCGTCGGTGACGATGCGGGCGGCCGCGTCGTCGTCGCCCACGGTGAACCGGCCCTCGACGAATGCCTTCAGCATCCCGTTCCGGACCTTCGACGCCTCGGCCCGTCCGCCCGAAAGCAGATGCAGCCCGGTGACGACCATGGTTTTGCCCGCACCCGTCTCACCGGTGACCACGGTGAAGCCCGCGTGCAGTTCCAGCAGGGCTTCCTCGATGACTCCGAGGCCCTGGATGCGCATCTCGGCCAGCACGACGCATACGGTAGCGGCCCGCACCGACGTTCTGTGCGCCCGAGGCCCGCTAACTCTTCTTTTCGCTGGTCGAACACTTGTGCGGGCGCGTCGCGCTCAGCGGTCTCCCGAGCGCCGGTCGCGCCAGCTGCGCACCGGGAGGCCGAACTTGTACACCAGCCGGTCGGTGAACACGCCGTCCCACAGCCGCACCAGCCGCACCGGCTGCTCGCCGCACACGACGCGCACCAGCGCGCCCGGCGGCAGGTCGAACGACCGCAACCCGTCGCAGGTCAGAGCCGCTTTCGGGCCGGTCGGATCGATGCCTACGGTGATCACCGAATCCGGGGACACGACCAGCGGCCGGGAGAACATCGCGTGCGCGTTGCTCGGCACCACGAGCAGCGCCTCGACGTCCGGCCACAGCACCGGCCCGCCCGCGGAGAAGGCGTACGCGGTGGAGCCGGTCGGCGTCGCGCACAGGACGCCGTCGCAGCCGAAGGACGACACCGGGCGTCCGTCGACCTCGATCAGCGCGTCGAGCACCCGCTCGCGGCTGAACTTCTCGACGCTGGCCTCGTTGAGCGCCCAGGTCCGGTAGATCTCCGCCCCGTCGGCGGTGACCGTGACGTCGACGGTCATCCGGTCTTCGACGTGGTACTCGCGATCGACCACGCGCTGCACGGCGTCGGCGAGCGCGTCCGAATCCGCCTCGGCGAGGAAGCCCACTCGGCCCAGGTTCACGCCGAGCACCGGGACTCCGGCCGGACGGGCGAGTTCCGCCGCGCGCAGCAGGGTCCCGTCGCCGCCGAGCACGAACACGAGTTCGGCCCCCTCGGCCGGATTGTGCTCGGGCGCGATCACGGTGCACGGCATGGCCATGCAGCCGTCCGGGTCGATCAGCCGGAGCACGTCCTCGTCGAGCACGCGCAGCCGGATCCCGGCCTTCGCGAATCGCTGGGACACCTCGCGGGCGGCCTCCCGCGTGGTGTCCCGGTCGGGGTGCACCACGAGGAGCACTTCACGTTCGGCGGTCACTGGGGTCCTTCCTGGACTGCGGCGCGCACGAGCCGCTCGGCGTCCCCGGTGTCCGGGGCGCCCGGGTCTTCCGGCTCCGTTTTGCGGAGCCAGACGAAGTATTCGACGTTCCCGGAAGGCCCGGGCAACGGGCTGGCGACGACCCCGCGCAGCGACAGGCCGAGCTTCGCGGCCTCGGCGAGCACGCCCAGCACGGATGCGACGCGCAGTTCCGGATCGCGCACCACGCCGCCGCTGCCGAGCCGGTCCTTGCCGACCTCGAACTGCGGTTTGACCATCGGCACCAGGTCCGCGCCGTCGCGGGCGCAGTCCGCGAGCGCGGGCAGCACGAGTTTGAGCGAGATGAAGGAAAGGTCGCCGACGACGAGGTCGACCTGGCCGCCGAGCACGTCCGGCGTCAGGTTGCGGACGTTCGTGCGGTCGAGGACCACGACGCGGTCGTCGGTCTGCAGCTTCCAGTCGAGCAGCCCGCGCCCGACGTCGGCGGCGATGACCTTGTCCGCGCCGTGGCGCAGCAGCACATCCGTGAAACCGCCGGTGCTCGCGCCCGCGTCGAGACACCGGCGGCCCTCGACGATCAGCCCCTCGGGGCCGAACCGGTCAAGCGCGCCAAGGAGTTTGTGCGCGCCGCGCGACGCCCAGCCTGGGTCGTCCTCGTCCTTCACGACGATCGGCGCGTCGTTTTCCACGCCGGTGGCGGGTTTCGTGGCGACCATGCCGCGCACGGTGACCTTGCCGCCGGTGATGAGTGCGGAGGCTTGTTCGCGGGAGCGGGCGAGTCCGCGCCGCACGAGTTCCGCGTCGAGCCTGGCCCGTTTGGCCACGCCGGTCAGACCTTGTCGATGCTGGACAGGGCGACGGTCAGCTCGGTGTGCACGGCCTCGAACCGGTCCACGTGCTCGGCGGGAGGCAGCGTGTCGAGGTCGTCGAGCCCGGCGACGGCTTCGTCGATGCCCGCTCGCGGGTCAGTCTGCTGCGGGCCGGGTCCGGGGATCGGCGGGGGTCCGGGAACCGGCCGCGGAACGTTCGGGTGCACCGCCCCAAACTACCAGTCAGGCCAGCCCGAGCCCGGCTACTGCCGCCGCGGCCGCGTCGCCGTCCGCGCGCACCTTCGCTACGCCGGTGCGCCATGCCGCGTCGCACAGCGCGCGCAGCAGGTCGAGCTTGTCGCCTTCACCGCGAACGGTCAGCACGTCCCCTTCGCTGATCTCCCAGCCGGGCCGCTTTCCGACGCGCAATTCGTCGGCAGGCCGCGCGAGCGCGGTGATGTCCGCACCCAGATGGGTGGGTCGTTCCGCGGGAATCGCGGTGAGCAGTGTCGCCGGAGTCGTGATGCCGGTGAGCACGCACAGCGAGTCGAGCCCCGCCGCGACCGCCCCGGCGATATCGGTGTCGAGCCGATCCCCGACCACCAGCGGACGCTCCGCCTTCGCCGATCGCGCCGCCGTTTCGAACAGCAACGGCTGCGGTTTTCCCGCGACCTCCGGCTCCGCGCCGGTGGCGATCCGCAACGCGCCCACCATCGACCCGTTGCCCGGCATCAGCCCGCGCTCGGTGGGCAGCGTGGTGTCGGTGTTCGTGGCGACCCACAGCCCGCCCGCGCGGATCACGATGCTCGCCTCGGCGAGGTCCGCCCAGCCGGTTTCCGGCGAATGTCCTTGCACCACCGCGGAAACGTCGCCGCCCGCGGTCCGCACCGGCTCCAGTCCCGCCGCGGAGACCTGGTCGCCGAGCGAGGCGGTGCCGACGATGAGCACCTTCGCCCCGGCGGGCAGCCGGTCCCGAAGGAGCGCGGCTGCCGCCTGAGCGCTGGTGTGCACCTCCTCGGTGTCCGCGGAGATCCCGAGGTCCCGGAGGTGCTGCGCGACCGCGGCCGGGGCCTTGGACGCGTTGTTGGTCACGAACCGGACCGCCGTGCCCTGCTCGCGCACGGCGGTCACGGTTTCCGCGGCCCCTTCGATCACCTGCGGCCCGTGGTAGACGGTTCCGTCGAGATCGAACAGCAGCGCGTCGTAGGCCACGTCAGTCATCCGACTCGTTCGGCTCGGCGGACCCCTTCGCCTCGTTCTCCTCGTTCGACGCGTTCGCCAGGTCCGCGGCGCGCTCGGCGGCGTCGGTCTCGTCCTCGGCGTCGGCCTCGGCGGCGTGGAGGAACCACTGCACGGCTTCTTCCTTGCGCCCGGCCGCCTCGAGGTTGTCGGCGTAGGCGTAGAAGAGACGCGCGCTCCACGGGTCGCGCTTGTTCGCCTGGAGGTCCGGCCCCTGCAGGGACACGACCGCCGCGTCCAGCTGGCCGAGGTCGCGCCGCGCGCCGGCCGCGACGATCGCCAGCTCGACCTGGGTCGCCTTGGTGAGCCGTTCCTTGTCGGTCTCCTTGGCGAGGTCCAGCGCCCGCTCCGGACGGCCGAGCGCGCGCTCGGCGTCCGCGATGATCGCGATGTGCTCGTCGCTGCGCGTCATCCGCCGGACGGCGCGCAGTTCCGACAGCGCCTCCTGCCAGTTGCCCGCGTGGTAAGCGACCAGCCCGAGCCCTTCGCGGACGATCGGCACGCGCGACGCCTTGGTCTTCGCGTACCGGGCGTGCTCGAGCGCGGCCTCCGGGTCCTCGTCGACCAGCCCGCCCGCGGCGACCAGGTGCTTCCCGACGGTCTCCGCGAGCCCCTTCGGCAGGGTCCGCAGCTCGCGGCGGACTTCTTCGTCGAGGTCGGAGAACTCAATGTCCTCGGGCAATTCCGGCGCTTCGAGCAGCTCGCGGGCCAGAGCGGCGTCCTGCTCTTCAAGGGTCACCGGCCGCTTGGTGCGCGGACGGTCGTCCCTGCGGTCGCGACGGTCGCCTCGATCACCACGGCTGTCCCGACGGTCGCCGCCACGGTTGTCACGCTCGCTACGCCCGCCACGGTCTTCGCGGCTGTCGCGCTCCTGGCGGTCTTGCCGCTCGTCCCGCACTCCACGGTCTTGCCGGTCGTCGTGCTCGTCACGATTCTGCGACCCTGTCGCGTCACGCCGTTCCTGGCCCTCAGCGGCCTCGTCCCGTCCGGCCCGGTCTCCCGCGCCCGATTCGACGCCAGCGCCGCCGTGCTCGACTGCCGGGCCCGTGGTCGCCTCTTCGGCTACCGCGGATTCCTCGACCACGGCCGACGTGGTCTCCTCGACCTCGTCCCGCCGCCCGCGGAAACCGGCGTCCTGGCGCTCGTCGCGCTCGTCCTTCCGGAACCCGCCCGAACGCTCGTCCCGACGATCCCCGCCAGCCTGCGCTCCACCGGCCCGGTCGTCGCGACGGAACCCGCCGGAGCGCTCGCCCCGGTAGCCGCCCTCGTCCCGACGGTCGTTGCGGAACCCGCCGGAGCGGTCGCCACGCTGACCGCCTTCGTCCCGGCGGTCGTTGCGGTATCCGCCCGACCGGTCGTCACGCTGGTTGCCGCGGAACCCGCCAAAGCGGTCGTCCCGCCGATCCCCGCGATAACCGCCTTCGTCACGCCGCTCGCCGCGGAATCCGCCGGACCGGTAGCCGCCTTCGTCCCGACGATCGTTGCGGAATCCGCCCGGACGGTTGTCCCGCCGCTCGTCGCGATCGTTGCGGAACCCACCGGAACGGTCGCCACGCTGACCGCCTTCATCCCGACGGTCATTGCGATACCCGCCAGACCGGTCGTCGCGCTGGTTGCCGCGGAACCCGCCGGAACGGTCGTCCCGCCGATCCCCGCGGTAGCCGCCCTCGTCCCGGCGGTCGCTGCGGAATCCGCCCGGACGGTTGTCCCGCCGCTCGTCGCGATCGTTGCGGAACCCGCGGTCGTCGCGCCGCTCGCCCCGGTTGCCTCCGGACCGGTCGTCTCGGAATCCGCCGGGTCCCCGGTTCCCGCCCCGGAATCCGCCGTCGCGCGGGCCGCGGTCGTCCCGGTAGCCGCCGGGCTTTCCGCCGCGGTCGTCGCGGGAACCGCCGCGCGAATCGCGGTTGTCCCGGTTGTCGCGGTCGTTGCGGAATCCGCCGGATCCGCGCCGGTCGTCGCGGAAACCGCCGCCCTGGGAGTCTTTGCCGCGATATCCGCCCGGACCACGCCGGTCGCCGCCGCGGTCGTCGTTCCAGCGCCCGCCGGACCGTTCCCCGTAGGAGGATTTCCCTTCCGGCCTGCCCGAACGGTCCCCGTACGACGGTTTGCCGCCGGGACGTCCCGAACGATCGCCGTAGGACGGCTTACCGGAGCGCTCGCCGTAAGAGGAGCGCCCTTCCGAACGGTCGCCGTAGGACGAGCGTCCCTCCGGACGTCCGGAGCGGTCGCCGTAGGACTTGCCGCCGGGTCCGCCGGAGCGGTCGCCGTACGATTTGCCCTGCGGGCGGTCATAGTCGCGCTTGCCACGGGGGCGGAAGTCGCGGTCGTCGTCGCGCTTGCCGGCGTATCCGCGGTTTTCGCGGGGCCCGTCGCCGTGGCCGGGGCGGCCGGCGAAGCCGCCGGATCCGCGCGCGCCGCGGTCGTCCCGACGGGGCCGGCCCTGGTGGGCGCTGTCCCGTCCGCCGCGGTCCTGCCGCGCGCCGCGCCGGTCTCCCCGGGGCGCGTCGGACCGTCCGCCGCGGGAGTCCTGGTCGCGGCGAGCCGACCGACCGGACCCCTCATCCGCTGAGTCTCGTCGACCGAACTCGGACACGTGGCCTCCTGCCATAGACAACTCTGGAATTCTGAAGTCGGCCCCCCATCCGAGGGCCGATTGACTATCCTACGGGCCCGTTCGGAGCAACCTCGCGCGGGCGGACCTGAGCCGGCCCGGCGCGCGGCCTGAGCGGACGCGAACATGAGTCTGGGCCCCGGGAGAACCTCAGGGGTTCTCGGACCGGGGCCCAGACTTCTCATGTTGAGTTCGGCGGTGTCCTACTCTCCCACAACCCTTCGGTTGCAGTACCATCGGCGCAGTCAGGCTTAGCTTCCGGGTTCGGAATGGGAC
>NZ_JBVJOE010000015.1:0-92398 GCF_055583325.1 Amycolatopsis sp. NPDC104775 | reverse complement strand
CCCCCCCCCCCCCCCCCCCCCCCCCCTCCCCCCCCCCCCCCCCCCCCCCCCCCCCCCCCCCCCCCCCCCCCCCCCCCCCCCCCCCCCCCCCCCCCGCCCCGCCGTCGTATCCAGCTCTCCGGCCCGTCGCGAGGCGACGGCCATGACGTCGCTCATCTCCCCCGGCCCGGCGGCCCGGTTCGCCGACTCCCACGCCAACGGGCTGCGCGAGCGCGACGACCACCGCGCCCGCGCCGCCCGCACGGTCGCCCGGATGGCCCGGGACCGGCAGGACAAAACCCTTCTGCTGTCGATCCTCGGCCTGGAACCCGCGGATGGAACCAGCCCGCCAGCACCGGACCTGGAGCCGGCGCTCGCCGAGTACACCCGCCAGGTCGCCGAGCGGATCGGCGTCCCGGCCGAAGCGGTGACCTGCGAGGTGACCGACACCGCGACCGCCTACCTCGGCCTCAGCTCCCGCACCGCCGACCTCCCCCAGCGAGACCTGATGCTGGTCTGGGACGAACGACTCGGCTGGTCCGTCGCGATCGAACCGGGCGGCACCGACCAGCCGCCCGTCGTCTGCCGCCTCGGCCGCCAGATCGCGCCCTCCCCGGCCGCCGTAGCGGACTTCGTCGACGACGTCCTGCGCGGGCGCCTGCGGGGACAGCTCAGCCCGGTACCGCCGCGGCTCGACCGGGCGACGCTGGCCGCGCACATGACCGGGATTCCGGTCTGACCGCATGAAGCACCGTTGCCTGGGCGGTTTCGGTTGCCGGGCAACACCGTTCCGGCATCGGGCCGCGTCAGTGCTGACGTGGTCCGCCGCCGGTGCGTAATCGCGCGACTGCGCATCAAGATCAGCTGGACCTCGCGGCGACTGCCGGGCGAACCGGCCCGGACCCCTCCGCCGCTCGCACTTCGGGACGCGGCTCCCGTGCCGAGCCGGTCGAGTGCGCGGCGAGTCAACCGTTGCTGCGCAAGTCGGTATCGCCACGCAAGAATTCATTGAGACGCCGCGCCTCATAGAGCCAGATCCGGCGGCGACTGTCGAGCAAACCCGCCCGGCGCTCGCAATTCGGCACGCGTCCCACACCTCGTGCCGAGCCGGTCAAGTGCGCGGCGAATCAACCGTTGCCGCGCAAGTCGATTCCACTGCGCAAGGATTCATTGACACGCCGCGCCTCGTGGAGCAAGTCCTCGCGGCAACTAGCGAGCGAACCAGCCCGCCGCACGCACTCCGGCACGCGGCTCCCAAGCCGCGTGCCGAGCCAGTCAAGTGCGCAACAAATCACCCGTTGCTGCGCAAGTCGATATCACCGCGCAAGGATTCGTTAAGTCGCTGAGCTTCGTGGAGCTGGTCCTCGAGGGAGACGATGCGGCAGGCCGCCTCGACGGCTGTGCCCTGATCCACCAGTTCCCGCACGCGGGCGGCCAGGCGCAGCTGGGCCCGGGAATAGCGGCGGTGGCCGCCGGATGAGCGCTGCGGCTCGATCAGGCCTGCTTCGTCGAGGCTGCGCAGAAAGCCTTGGGTGGCGCCGAGCATGTCCGCCGCCCTGCCCATCGTGTAGGCGGGGTAATGCTCGTCGTCGAACTTGTCGGCCCCGCCGGGCGAGGCCGGTCCATTGTGGGCAGGAGTCATCCCACCTCCGCACCACGAAGGACCCCGGGCGCCGTCGCGGCCCCCGGGGTCCTCAAGGGTTGGGTTTCACCATTGCCAACCGGCGTGACCGCCGGCCTCGTGCACCCGCGTCCGGCATACCGCCGGATTTCGCGGGGATCGCTCATGCGTGACCGAGCACCACCTCCGAACTCGATGGGACTGCGGCACCCGCGCGGCACACCTTCACCGCCGCGGGCGATCCAATGATGCTCCCGTTCCCTTCTTTCCGATTTTTTCCACTTGCTGGGTACTGCTGTTTTCCTTGCCGCGAACGCCACCGCCGGGAACCCTTCGCCTTGATCGGTCCCAGCACGCTGACGCCGCTGGTCACTGACCGGAGCCCCGTTCACTGCCCGGCTCCGGCCACCTGACCGGTCCTGCCACTGCACTTGCACAACAACCCACCGCCGCGGACGCACCTGCTCCGCCCGCGCCGGGCACTGCCGCCCCGGGACCGGCACTGCTGGCCGAACCTCGCCACCCGGCCCCGGGGCACTTCTCCCGGCCATCGGCGGGAGCCTGATCCTGCTCGGCTCCGCCTGCCTGGCCGTCCTGTCTCACCTCGCGGGCAGTTACGTTCTCTCCCGCGCCTGCTTGACCTTGTCTTTGTCCGTACGACCAGAAGACTACACACACCCGATACCGAATGTCTACTCCGGCGGGCATAGATTTTTGGCGCGGCGTGCGGCAGAAGCGGGAACATCCGGCCATGCGCGAGGTCGCACGGCCAGAAACGCTGGGGCAGCGCCGCAGCCGAAAGCCAGTCGACCCCGGAGGGCGCGCTCAACCAGCTAGCCGGCACGCCGTCCGCAACAGAGTCCGGATGCGGGCCAGCCGACCTCGCTGGTGGCTGGGTAACGCCTGCGACGCGGCGAGCACCGACGCATAGGCCCAAGCCGCACCCTCACCGCATGGTCAGATCGCTAGCACGGCGTTCCGCCGGGACGAATTCTCGTTCGCCGCTGGGGAACCAGCCATATCAGTGCGGCGAGCGCGGCGCTCTCTGCCGCGCCGGATGGTCCGCGCAACACCCCCGCTGTCAGTGCTGAATCAGCCCGCCGACCGCGACAGACCCGACGTGGCCCGTCTTCGGCCCGTTTCGAGCCAGGGAAAGCCCGACATCCACCAAGCCCGCTCGGCGAAGCGAGGCCACTGTGGCCAGCGGAGTCCACACCGCCTCGGCTGTCTCGCCGTTGAGCTCTGGCCGCAGCTGGCCGCCCACGATCCGGACTTGGTAGAAAATGCCGACGTTGTGGTGCGGGACCGGACCCGGCTCGAGGCGTTCGGACGGCGGGATGACCCGCGAGTCCACACCCAGCAGCCGTTCGACCACTGCGTCACAACCAGTTTCCTCAAAGATTTCCCGCAACACCGCGTCGAACGGGTCCTCGGCGTGTTCGACCCCGCCGCCGGGAAGCGTCCAATGGCTGCCGCCCTTCGGCGACACGTATCGCGCGAGCAGCACCGAATCGTTCTCGATGCACACGGCGTATGCCGCCAACCGGAAGCTCATCTCTTCCACCTTCCCCGGGCTCAGCGTCCGATAGCGGATTAGCTTGCCCTGCACCGGGTATGCGGACGCATGGCGCACCCGAACCGACCGGACACCGCGGATCTCGTGCTCACTTTCGGACACGACGAGCTGATCATCCGCCGCCGGTACGAGATCTTGAGCATCGGCAACGACATCCTCATCGCCCTGTGGTTCGTCGCCGGGAGCATCCTGTTCTTCTACGACTCGCTCGGCACGCTGGCGGCGTGGCTCTTCCTGATCGGCAGCATCGAATTGCTGATCCGCCCGGTGATCCGGCTTACCCGCGCGGTGCACCTCCGGCGCATCCGCCGCGACGGGGCCGTGGATTCGACCCCCGACTTCTGACCGTTCAGGCCGGGTAAGCGGCGTGCGAGCTCAACGGGCGCGGCACCAGGGGTTTCCGGCATGGAGACCGGAGCATCGCCCGCAGGTGAGGCTATTTGCGCCTCTTTCGCCTGCTGACGAGGATCGCGGCGACACCGAGCATGAGCGAAATGACGAGCCCGATGATGCCGATCATCGAAGTCGTGGTCATTTCCCGTCCGTGCCAAACTGGAAATCGCTCTTCAACCGGCTCTCCTTCACCGCCACCCCGTGCTTCCTGGTCTGCGGACGAGAACCAGGCTCAGGCGAGCGGGGTGTCGTCCAGCGCCTTCGCAAGGTCCCCCGGAGTGTCATACAGAGCAACCGCTCCGGCCTCGCGGAGTTCGTCGTCCCCGAAGCCGCCGGAACGGACGACGATCGCAGGCATTCCAGCCCGCTTCGCGGCCTCGACGTCCCATACCGAGTCGCCGATCATCACCGCCGGCGCGTCGGGTGCCGCGCCCAGTTTCTTCAAGCCCACCTGCAGCAGATCGGGCGCCGGTTTGGACGCTTCGACGTCGGCGCTGGTGGTCCAGTCGTCGGCGAGGTCCCGGGCGTCCAGCTTGTCGAGGAACACCTCCACATGCCGCTGCTGCGCCGAACTGGCCAGCACCAGCCGGTGGCCTCGTTCCTTGATCGCGACGAGCAGGTCGCGGGCACCGGGCAGCGGGGACATTTCCTCGAGCAGCGCGTCGGCCTCTTCGCCTTGCCGTTCCCGGGCCTGGTCCCCTACCCGGCGCTCCAGGTCCTCTCCCCCGACAGCGGCGACGAGCTGGTCTCCGCCCATTCCGATCAGCCGGTGCAGCCGCCACACCGGGTAGATCTCGTTCACCGACCGCAGTGCGCGGTACCAGGCGAGGGCGTGGTGGTAGTTCGAATCGATGAGCGTTCCGTCGATGTCCAGGACGGCAATGGGGGAATCAGGCACGGATACCGGCTACCCGCCGCCGCGACGGTTAAATCGCGGCCCCCGCATGCTCGGGGCTGCATTGGGTACATGTGCGGGGTACGGTCGAGAATATAGAACAGACGTTCGAAGGAGTGCCGATGGATCAGGTCCAGCCCAATCCGGAGAAAGACCCCGACGACTGGACTACCGGCGACGAGCCGATGACCGGGCCGCAGCGGTCCTACTTGGACACGCTCGCCCAGGAAGCGGGCGAAGAGGTTCCGGAGAACTTGTCCAAGGCCGACGCGTCGCGGTTGATCGACCAATTGCAGGAGCGCACTGGTCGCAACTGAAACCGGGGCGAGAGACGCGTTTTAGTCCGAACGGCGGTTCTGCCGCCGGGAAAACGGGACTCCGCCGACCGGGCGTAAGCGTGAAGTCGGCCCGGGCCAAAGTTGGGACCGCGACCTGGGCCGACAGCGACCCGGTTACCCGTGCGGACACGGTATAAACCTGTTTTCGCCGCCTATCCGTATGGCCTCCGTCACGCACGAAAAACCCGCCCCCGGGGACAGTGCGCGGGCGGCATTGCGGATAAAGTTCGGGCAGGCTGGTCACCAGCCGTCCGGGCGGGAAAGGCGGCCGCGAGCCACTTCCTGATCGCATCGCCGAGACCTGAGCACGGGTTGAGGTCTTGGCTGGGGAAGGAATGGCTGTGGTGCCGAACGCGATCCGTCATGGCGGCCAGGAACCGCCGTCGCCCAGTCCGCGGGAAGAGCAGTTGCGGGTCCTCTTGGTGGAGGACGACGACGGGGACGCGCTGCTGGTCGAGGAAATGCTTCTCGACGTCGCGGAGAGCGCGGAAAGCGTGACGCTGGAACGGGTGTCGACCGTCGCCGCGGCGCTGCCCCGGCTCCGGCGGGCCGATTGCGTCCTGCTCGACCTGCAGCTGCCGGACGCGGCCGGGCTCGACGGGCTGGAGCGGATTCTCGCCAAGGCGCCCACGACCGCGGTGGTGGTGCTGACCGGGCGGCAGGACGACAAGGCGGGCATCGCCGCGGTGGGCGCGGGCGCGCAGGACTACCTGGCCAAAGACCAGGTCGACGGACAGCTGCTGCTGCGGGCGCTGCGGTACGCGTGGGAGCGCAGCCGCGCCGAGCAGTTCGAGCAGCGGCTGCTGAAGCATCAATGGCTGATGCGGGAGAACTCGCGGCTCGAACGCGGGTTGCTGCCCAGCCCGCTGATCGAGGACGCGCGGCTGGGCCTGACCGTGCGCTACCGGCCCGGCCGGGACGGAACGCTGCTGGGCGGCGATTTCTACGACGCGATCGAACTGCCCGACGGGTCGGTGCGGCTGATCATCGGCGACGTCAGCGGGCACGGCCCGGACGAGGCCGCGCTCGGCGTGGCGTTGCGCATCGCCTGGCGTTCGGTCGTGCTCGCCGGCATGCCGATGCCCGAGGTGCTGAACCTGGTCGAGAAACTCCTGCTCGTCGAAGCCATCCAGCCGCTGTTCGCCACGGTGTGCGCACTCACCGTCGCGCCGGACCGGCGCAGCCTGCGGATGACCCTGGCCGGGCATCCGCCGCCGGTGCTGCTGGATTCCCCGGGCGGTCCCCGGCTGCTGACGGAGAATCTGGGGCCGCCGCTAGGGGTGACGCCGGGCATCGCGCGGCAGGAGTCGCACGTGCCGCTGGGCCCGCAGTGGTCGCTGCTGCTGTACACCGACGGGATTTTCGAAGGCCGGACCCCGGACGGGCGACGGCACACCGGACCGGAGCGGCTGCACGACACCGCGGCCCGGCTGCTGCCGGAAGGGCGCGACCGCGACGAAACGCTCGACCGGCTCATCCGCGCGATGGACGACCTCCACGGCGGCCCGCTCGACGACGACATCGCGCTGGCCTTGCTGACCTGCGATCCGACCGGAGAGATGCGATGAACGCCGCGAAACCGTGGCCGCTGACCCGCTGGGGATGGGTCGCCGGAGCCGTCGCCGCGGCCCTGCTCGCCGCCGCGATCGCCACCGGCGGATTCGCCGTGGCCAAGCTGACCGCCGCCCGCGAGCAGCTGCTCGACGTCACCGCTCCCCAGGTGGCCCAGGCGAACGCGCTCTCGGCGGCCCTGCTGAACCAGGAAACGAGCATCCGCGGCTACCTGCTGGCGCGGCAGCCGGACACCCTCGAGCCCTACCGGGCGGGCCTGGCCGCGCAGGACGCCGCGGCGGCCGAACTGCGCCGGCTCGGCGCCGTGCCGGGCAGCACGGCGGGCCGGGATCTGGACGCGGTCCTGAGCACAGCGGACGAATGGCACCGGACCCTCACCGCGCCCGCGCTGTCCGGAGCCGCCGTGAGCCCGGCGCAGGTCCTCGAAGGCAAGAACGTCTTCGACCGGGTCCGCCAAACCCTGGCCGCGCAACGCGCCCACCTGCTCGCCGACCAGCAGGCCGCGCGCGACCGCCTCGACAACGCCACCGGCTTGCTCACCGCGCTGCTCGTGGCGATCGCGGTGCTGCTGTGCGTCACGCTCGCGGCCGCGGTCGTTGTCGTGCACCGCAAGCTGATCCGCCCGATCCGGACGCTGGCCGCCGAGGTCAGGGACGTCAAGCAGAACGACATCACGCGGCAGGTGCGGGGTTCCGGACCGCGGGAGATGCGCGACCTGGCCGCCGACATCGAGTCCCTGCGCGCCCGCGTCACCGACGACGTCCGGCGGCTGGAGGAAGCCCGGGCGCTGCTGGAGGAACGCACCCAGGAGCTGGAGCGGTCGAACTCGGATCTCGAGCAGTTCGCCTACGTCGCCTCCCACGACCTGCAGGAACCGCTGCGCAAGGTGACCAGTTTTTGCCAGCTGCTGCAAAAGCGCTACCAGGGCAAGCTGGACGAGCGCGGCGACCAGTACATCGCGTTCGCCGTGGACGGTGCGAAACGGATGCAGGTGCTGATCAACGACTTGCTCGCGTTTTCCCGCGTCGGCCGCAACACCGGCGAGCCGGTCGAGGTGGACACCGCCGCCTCGCTGGAGGCCGCGCTGGCCAACCTGGAGGAAGCGATCGCCGACAGCGGCGCGCGGATCACGCACAGCGACCTGCCCACGGTCACCGGCGAGCCGGCGCTGCTGACCGCGGTGTTCCAGAACCTCGTCGGCAACGCCATCAAGTTCCGCGGCGCCGAGCCGCCCGAAATCCGGGTCGACGCCGAGTCCGGACCCGAGGGCTGGCTGTTCTCGGTCTCCGACAACGGCATCGGCGTCGCCGGCGAATACGCCGAACGGATCTTCGTGATTTTCCAGCGGCTGCACGGCCGAGGGGACTACCCCGGCACCGGGATCGGCCTCGCCCTGTGCCGGAAGATCGTCGAACACCACGGCGGCACGATCTGGCTCGACACCGCCGAGGGACCCGGCAGCACCTTCCGTTTCACGCTGCCGGCGTCCGCCCCCGCCCCCGCCCCCGAAAGGACCGAACAGCCGTGACCGATTCCGTCGAACCCATCGAGATCCTGCTCGTCGAGGACGACCCGGGCGACGTGCTCATGACCCAGGAAGCGTTCGAGCACCACAAGATCCGCAACTCGCTGTCGGTGGTCTCCGACGGCGAGCAAGCCCTGCGGTTCCTCAACCGCGAGGCCCCGTACGAGGACGCGCCGCGTCCGGGCCTGATCCTGCTCGACCTGAACCTCCCCCGCAAAGACGGGCGCGAAGTGCTCAGCGAGATCAAAGCTTCGCCGCAGCTGCGCTCCATCCCGGTGGTCGTCCTCACCACCTCCGAGGCCGAGGAAGACATCCTCCGCAGTTATGACCTGCACGCCAACGCCTACGTGACCAAACCTGTCGACTTCGACCGGTTCGTCGAGGTGGTGCGCCAGATCGACAACTTCTTCGTCGCGGTGGTGAAACTCCCCCACTGACGGCCGTCGATCCAGGTTTAGCCGGACGGAAAAGGGGTATCCGCGACTGCGGGCTGCCCGCCGAGATGTCATCCCGATTTCCCGACGAGGGAGCGAAAACGTTGCGTGAGCTGACCGACAAGCCGGGCTCGCTATCCATCGGACGGGCCGACCGCTCCTCCGCCGCGGTCCTCGCCTTGCGCGGGGATGTGGACATCGCCACCGCACCGAAGCTGACCGCCGCCGTCGCCGAGACCGCTGGCGAGCGTCCTCCGGTGCTGGTCCTGGACTTGACCGAGGTCGCTTTTCTCGCGTCGGCGGGGTTGACCGTGTTGCTGGCCGCCTGGCGGGAGGCTCCGGAAGGAACTCAGCTGCGGATCGTCGCGAGCGGCCGGGCGACGTTGCGGACCATGCAGCTCACGGGGCTGGACACGGTCCTGCCGTTGTACAGCACTCTTGAAGCGGCATTGGCGGCCCCGGCTCCGGCCTAGCCGAGCTGGGTCGTCGCGAGCGTGGCGGTCTTTCCCGGATGCATCCGGGGAAACGGCAGCGTGCCCGGACCTGGTGCGTCGGCAAGGGGTGGGTGAGCCGTGAGCCCTGGAGGGAGAGGCCGATGGCGCGGTTTTCTGGTGCAGTTGCTCGCCGTGGCGGCTTGGTACGCCGTCTGCTCGTTCGTGATCCGGCCTCTGCTGCCCAGCGGTGACGCGCTGGGAGTCACGATTCTTGTCGTGCTGTCATTGGGGATCTTGGCAGTGCCAGCCGTCGCGGTGTTCCATCGTCGGAGACGTCGGCGGTAGCTGGAGGGGCAGGCGTGGGGTTTTCAGGAGAGTTGCTGGTCAGACCTTCGGTCAAAGGCCATGTGCCGGTGTTCGCTGTGCTCGCCGGGATTCTCGTGTTCGAAGTCGTCATCGCTGTGCAGGGGTGGCTGGAACCGTGGCTGGCGATCGCGTGCCCCGCGGTTTTTGTCGTGTTGCTTGTGCTGGAAGCCGTTTCGCTGACGCGATCCCTGCGCAAGCCGTGGCAGCTGCGATGCGGGCCGGACGGAGTCGAGGCGCGCGGGTTCGAGGTGGTGCCTTGGTCGGCGCTCGCACAGGTGCGGATCAGCCGGCTCGGACCGCGCTGGCTGCTGTTCCTGTCCCCTGGGCGGTATGGGGTGGTCGCGTTCGTGCCTCGGCAGGGGGTGAGCGTTCCGGAGGTCACGGTTTTCGACGCGTTGTCCCGGGACGGCAGGTCGTCGAACTGGGCCGCGCGGAGGCAGACCAAGCGTTACGGCAGTCCGTTTCTCCTGCTCACTCAGACGGTGGACGCTACTGCGGAGAGGGTCGCGGAGGCGGTTCGATCGTTGAGCGACGTTCCGGTCGCCGACGAGCGTCCGGGGCGAGCTGGTGGCGCTTGACCGCGGGAAGTCTCCCGGCCACCGCTCGAGGACTCAGTTCGGTGCCGGACGTCTGGTTGTTTCCGATGTTGACGAACCCGCAGCGGTAGAAATTCCATTGAATGCCCTGGGTTCCCGGCTGGTCGTAAATGCAGAGATTCTCCCACGGGCACGGGCCTCCGTTCGCGGCGAAGGTCGCGATCACGCCGCTCGCGTGAGCGAAGCCTGATCGGTACCGGCGGTGTCTCCGGAACGCCCAGCGGCATTCGCCGAGCCCGGCGACAGGGCGAGCGGAATCAGCGTGAAGGCGGCTGCTGACGCCAGCGTGGTGCGGATAGCGTGTTTCATGAAGATCATCTCCAGGTGATCAGTTCTGGAAACCCGGCCGTGCGGATGGACAACCGGCTCCCCTGCTCGGGTGGAAATGCGGGGCTGCCGGAAGGATCGCAGTCATCGCGGGGACCGTTCCCCGCTCATCGCGTTGTCTCGGCTTTTCGCGCACTGGCAAGGGTGTTCGCGGAGTGCGTCGACGGTCACCGCGGCGGGCGCGGCGGCGGTGTGCCGAGCGGGCTGCGGTCGGTGCAGCCGCTGGCACCGCATTCGCAGGCCCATCGGTAGGGCGGCGTGGTGCTGCCGGGGATGACTTCGCGTTGGGTGGCTTCCGCCCAGAGCCGTCCTTGCCTGGCTGCGACGTCGTTCTCGAACGCTCGCTGCTCGGCCAGTTCGCGGCCGGGAGCCAGCCTGGCGGTGAAGCTGGTTTCGAGGGCGGCGTACACGGCGTCGTGCGTTGCTGGCCAATCCGGGTCGTCGGGTATCTCGATGATCGGGCGACCCGCGGCGGCGGCTTCGCGGCGGACGAGATCGGCGATGATGGTGTCGCGGGCGACGAGGAGTTCCAGCCGGTGCGGGTCTGCGTCCGGCCGGATTCGGCGAGCCGCGCGGGTTCGCTCCGGTGTGGGCAGGAGGAATACGGCGTTCCCGAGCGGAAGCGGAGCCGCCATGGACGGCATCAACTGCGGGCCCTCGACCAGTACGGGCACGGGTTCCGTGGCTCGGGCACGCACGTCGGCGATGATCAGCGGCAGGCGCGCGCGGGCGGCGGCGATGAAGGCGGAAGCGGCGTGTTCGGGGCCGCGGGCCAGTTCTTCGTCCAGTGTCGCGCCCGAGGGCGGGAGACGTTCCCGGTGGTCGTAGGTCCACAGGTCGACGGGGTGCAGCGGCAGGTCGAGGCGCCGGCTCATCTGCCACGCGATCGTGGACTTGCCGGATCCGGGGGCGCCGCCGATCCAGATCATGGCTGGCCACGTGACGTCCGCCATGGAATTCGACGATACCGGTGCTCCGGCTGCCGCGGCACGCCCAGCTAGTCGCTGGGTTTCTCCGCGCGGTGCGTGGGAGCGTGGTGCGTGGTGCCCGGAATCGCTGAGGTTGAGCCACGTTCGCGCGCGTTTGCCCGCATAGCCCTTCTTGACTTCGACGTATCCGGCGCCGGCCCGTCAGTTCCGCCGCGTCGCGGACCCAGCCGGATTCCGCCCATTCAGCGCCGACGGGAGTGCCACGATGGACAGGCGGGTGGGTCAGGCACGACCATGCGGGGCGCCTCCTGAGCGGTTGCGGCGGAGCAGCGCGGCCAGGCCTCGCCGCAGGTGCGGCCCGAAGCCGAGCAGTGCGATGGCCAGCACCGCGCCCAGGATCGTGTTCCCGTACGGAATCCGGACCGGCAGCAGCGCCACCACGAGCGCGGCTGCCAGGCAGGCCGCGACGCAGGCCAGCCCGACGGCGAGCCTCGGTCGCAGCGCTGACTTGTCCCCCGCTTCCTCGGCGGAGGGATGTTCGGCCATGAGACCGCTTAACGGAAAGGAGGGCACTCCCGCCGGAAGCGAGGCGGGGGTCAGGTCCGCACGGAGACGAGTTTCGTGCGGGCTTCCTTCACCGACAGGCCACCGGCGAAGCACCAGATGGCGATCACCGGGTCGCAGATCGCGCAGCCGAGCGACGAGGTGTGCGCGAACGGCAGGATCGGCGCGCCCTTGAGGTGGTGGATCACGTCGAGGGCGGTGTGCAGGAGCCAGGCGATCCCGATGAAAGCCCAGGATTTCAGGCCGCGGTAGGCGCAGTAGGTCACCGCGGCGGTGAAGGCGATTTCCCAGGGGCCGAACGCGCCGCTGCTGAGGTAGGCGGCTCCCGCGCCGCCGACCATGATCGCGTTGAACTTGCGGCGCTGCGGTTCGGCGAGGAAGGAATTGAGCAGACTGTAGGCGATGCCGATGAGAATGGCGGAAACGATGATCACCGGCCGAAGCTATTGCGCCGGGCCCGCGCGCGTAACCGGGTGGCAGGCCAAGTTTCGCCGGGTTCTTGCCACCCCGGCCATGCTCACGCGTGCGCGGACTGCCAGTGCCCGGGCCGGACGCCGGTCTGGTGGAGGAAGAACGCCGAGAAGTTCGAGGCGTCCGGGAAACCCAGCCGCTGTCCGCAGCGGGCCGCGCTGAGCCGGTCGTGCGCGAGCAGTCGCTTGGCTTCCAGGACCAGGCGTTCGCTGAGGTAGTCCTTGCCGCTGCGGCCGGTCGCGGCTTGGACGGCGCGCGTCAGCGTTCGCGGGGCGTAGCCGAGTTTGCGGGCGTAGTGGGCGACGTCGTGGTGGACCCGGAAATCCTCTTCCACCGCGGCGCGGAACCGGGCGAACAGGCCAGATCCGGTTTCGCTGGTGGAGGGCGGTTCGAGCCGCAGCAGCAGCGCGGACAGCACCAGGCCGAGCAGCTCGGCGGTGTGCGCGTGCGGCACAGCATTGGCCTCGCCGCGAAGATGCGCGAGCGCGGCGGTGACCAGCGGCCACTGCTCGGCGGAGGCGGTCCAGCACGCCGAGGCGCCGGGATCGGCCGCCAGTTCGCGGCTGCCGGGGGTGGCTGGCGCGGTGGGCACGAACAGCACCAGGTCTCCGGTCAGGTCGGCGAGGTCGTCCCAGCGATGCACGACTCCGGGCCGGATCCACACCACGCTCCGGGCTGCCAGCGAGTAACCGGCGAAGTCGGCCGAAACCCGGCCGTGCCCGCGCCGGACCAGTGCGAGCACGTGGAAATCGCCGCGTTCGGTCGTGCCGCGGTCCAGCTGCCGCAGCTTCGCGAACGACATCGTTTCGACGGGCACGCTCCGCGGCGGCTGGTAGGCGAGCTGACGAATCCCGGTCATGCTGTCCATTTTTCACCATGTCCGGTCCGGTCTCGACGATGTGCCCGCGCGGGTCGGGAAGGTTGACTTGAAGGCAAGAAAACCGACACAGAAGGGATTCTCATGACGACGGGCACCTCGACCCAACTTCCGGCCTACGACTACCGGCGGGGCAGCGGACCAGCGCTGGTCTTTCTTCACTACTGGGGCGGCTCGGCACGCACCTGGCAGCCGGTGCTCGACCGGCTGCCGGGGCGCGCGGCGGTGACGCTCGATCTGCGCGGCTGGGGACGCTCGCGTGCACTGCCCGGCCCGTACACGCTGGAGCAGTTCGCACAGGACACTCGCGCGGTGATCGCCGACGCCGGGATCACCGACTACGTCCTGGTCGGACACTCGATGGGCGGCAAAGTCGCGCAACTGGCGGCTTCCGCACGACCAGCCGAGCTCACCGGGCTCGTCCTCGTCGCACCCGGGCCAGCCAAGCCTGCCGCGATGGTGACGCCCGAGTACCAGGAAGGACTGTCGCACGCCTACGACTCCGACGAGTCGACAGCAGGCGCACGCGACGCCGTCCTCACCGCCACCGCGCTGAGTGACGAGGTGAAAGCCCAGATCGTGGTGGATTCCCGTGCCTGCGCCGAAGAAGCCCGTCTCGAGTGGCCGTTGCGCGGGATCGCCGAGGACATCACCCTCGCGGCGCGGGACATCGACGTTCCGGTCGTGGTCGTCGCGGGCGAGCACGACCGGGTGGAGCCGGTCGGGGTGCTGCGCGACAACCTGCTCCCCTACCTGGCACGAGCGAGCCTGACTGTCCTTCCTGGCAGCGGCCACCTCCTGCCGTTGGAAGCGCCTGACGAACTCGCGCAGTTGCTCAGTGCGTCACGGTGGGAAGACGAAGCTCGCTAGCACGACATGCACCGCGGTGCCGGCGGCGATGCTCAGCACCACGTTGCGTCGCCACAGGTGCAGGATGATCGTCACTGCCAGCGCGATGATCGGGGCGAACTCCCGCGTGGAGGTCAGCGACACGTCGCGCAGGCAGTAGACGAGCATGATGATCATGACGCCCGCTGGCATCCGCGCGCTCAGGTACTGCACAGTCCGGCTGGCTCGCAACGAGGCCAGCGCCGCGAACGGGAGCGCGCGCAACGCCCAAGTGACCACTGTGGACACTGCGACCGCGGCCAGCAGGTAAAGCGGGTCAGGCATTGCGCGCGATCCTTCCGGCGACGAGGCCGCGGGCGACCAGCGCCACGGTGAACAGCAGGAACGCGGCGAGCAGCATTTCGCCGGGAAACACCAGCCGGGCCACGCCCGCGCTCGCCGCGGCGAGGACGGGAGTCGGGACGTCGCCCTTGCGGTCGCGGACGGCCTCCAGCGCGAGCACGACGAAGAGAGCCGTCATGGCGAAGTCGAGGCCGACGACGCTGCTCGGGATCAGCGCGCCGAGCAAGCCTCCCGCAGTGGCCCCGACGACCCAGAACAGGTGCAGGAACAGTTGCAGCCAAAGAATTCGCGCGCCGCTCCATTGCCGCGCGCCTTCCGTGGTCGCGAGTGCGTAGGCCTCGTCGGTGAGGGCGAAGGTGCTGTAGGCGCGAGCCCGGCGGCCGCGCACCCGGTGCAGCGGGAAGGACACGGCGTAGAAGATGTGGCGGACGTTGACCAGGAACGCGGACAGCCCGATGGCCGCGAGCGGAGCCGCCGCGGTGACCAGGCCGATGAGCAGGAATTCGAACGAGCCCGCGTAGATGAGCGTGGCGAACACGGTCGCCCACCACCAGCCGAGACCGGAATGGGTGAGGAACGCGCCGAACGCGAGCCCGAGCGGCACCAGCCCGAGGCCTACCGACGCGGAGTCCCGCACCGCCGCCAGCGCGGGGGAACGGTCACGAACAGCCAGGTCAGCAACGGATTCCACCTGGGCAACGTTACGTGATCGACAGGCAAATATGGTGTCCGATCATGCCCGTATCCTGGGCATGTGGGCAATGAAGTTCGGCTGGATGCCGTGGATCGGAAAATTTTGTTTCACCTGCGTCAGGACGGCAGGCTGACCAACGTGGAACTCGCGAAACGGGTGGGGCTCACCCCTCCCCCGTGCCTGCGCCGCGTCAAACGCCTCGAGGACGCCGGGGTGATCGCGGGCTACCGGGCCGTGCTCGATCCCGAAGCGCTCGGCCGCGGGCTGGAAGCGCTCATCGACCTCGAGGTCTACGCGACCGACCGGGCGACCATCGAGTCGCTCGAGGACACCATCGCCTCTTACGAGGAAGTCATCGAATTCCGGCGGCTGTTCGGCCGCCCCGACTACTTCATCCGGGTCGCGGTGGCCGACCACGCGGCTTACGAAGCGTTCCAGACCCGCAAGCTCGCCGGGCTGGCCGGAGTCTTGCGGGTCACGTCTCATCTGACGATGAAGAAGATCAAGAGCGAGACCTGAACCGCGGTGCGTCGCGGCTCACGCTCCGGATCAAGCGAGCACGCGCGGGGCTGTCGCCGGTCGCGCGAGGGCCGACCAGCACCCGCCTTCGTCAGGCCAGTTCAGCCAGCAGCGCGGCGAGTTCTTCCGGAGCCGACCAGAACGGCGAGTGCCCGCCGTCGATGTCGCGGACCTCGGCGTCGAACAGTTTCCGGGCCCGGGCGGCGTTCCACGCGCAGTTCACCGCGCGATCGTCACGGCAGCGCACGTACGTGGTCGGCACGCGGCGCAGCGGCAGGTCGGGACAGACTTGCTGGCCCACGGTATTCGCGTTGGGACGCAACCGGCGGACCGCCTCGGCGGCGTCGGCCAGAGTGCAGTCGTGGTACAGCACTTCGGTCGCGCCGGCCGGGTCGAGGGCTACGCGTCCGGACTCGTCGATCACGGATCGGGCGACCGCTTTCCGCAACGGCTCGGCAAGCGGCGCTGCCCCGTCGTCCGTCAACGTCGTCCCGGGCATGCGCACCAGTGCGGCGAGCAGGACCAGGGAACCGACCGCCGGGTTGCCGGTCGCCAGCGATGCCACCATGCCGCTCATCGAGTGCGCGACGAGCACAGCGTCCGACCGGTCGCGCAGCGCGTCGTCGATCACCGCGAGGTACTCGTCCTGACCCGCCTCGGCCGTGCCGGACGGCAGCGACGGGCAGACCACCTCGTGCCCGCGCGCGATCAGGCGTTCGCCCACCCTCTCCCAGCACCACGGGCCGTGCCAGGCTCCGTGCACGAGAACGAACGTCCTCCGCTTCTCACCGCTCATGAAGATCACGCTAGCCGTTCCCGGGGGACCGCGGAGTTCGCCGAGAGCAAGCGGGTTCCTTCTCTTCCCGAACGGCCACCGCTCGGCTACTGCGGCGGAACGGCTTTCCGGACCGTGAGTTCCAGCAGCGCGAGTGCCCGTTCGACGTCCTTGCGGGCGGCCTCGCTCAGCTCGGCGAGAAGCGCCTCCTCGCGGTCGAGGTGTCCTTCGAGGACGCGATCGATGAGCTTGCGGCCAGCGGGCGTCAGCTCGGCGTAGCTGACCCTGCGGTCGGCCGGGTGGTCACGGCGGCGGATGAGCCCGTCGCGCTCGAGCGCGTCCAGCCGCCCGGTGAGAGCGCCGGACGTGACGAGCGCGGAAGCCGCCAGCTCGGACGGCGTCTTCCGGTAGGGCCGGCCGCCTCGGCGCAGGTTGCACAGGATGTCGAACGACGCCGGGGTCAGGCCGTACGAGGCCAGGTAGCCACGGAGGCTCGCGGCGGCCAGGTCGGCGATCCGCCGGACCCGGCCGAAGACCGCGATCGGCGAGGCGTCCAGGTCCGGCCGCTCCCGCGCCCAGTCCGCCACCACCTGATCGACCGGATCCATCGGCATCGACTCCTCGTTCGGCGGGTTCGGACGGAGCCTATCCGGTGGCGGCGTCCGTCCTAACGGGACTCTTCCGGTACGGCGGGCTGTTCGGCCGCGGCAGGTTTCGCCTCGACCGGACCGCGGCCGCGGCCGCGGAGCAGCGCGACCGCACCGAGCAGGGTGAGCAGCTGGGTCGCGGCGAGCCAGCGCGATTCGGCGAACGTCACGGCCGTCGCGCACAGTGCGGTTCCGACGCTGCCGACCACCAGCACGAGCGGCACCCGGCGGCCCGGCATCCGGTCGATCAGATACCCGCCGAGGAAACCGGAACCGAGGCTGACCACGAACGGCAGCGCCGACAGCGCGCTCATCTGCGCCAGCGAGAAATGCCGCGCCTGCAGCAAATACGACGGGAGCCAGGAGGTGCTGCCCCACAGATAGCCGAGCGTGGCCACCTCGATCAGCAGGATCCACCCGAGCTTGGGCGTGCGCAGCGCTCCCGCGAACCGGCGCAGCGCCGGCTGCCGCGCGGCCGTCCGGCGTCGCGCGGCCCGGACGAACACCGCGACCAGCGGCAGCCCGACCACCAGGTTGAGCGCGGCGAGCAGGAGGAACGAACCGTGCCAGCCGAAGTGCACGAGAGCGAAGGTGATCACCGGAACGCCCAGCGCCGTGCCGAGAGACACTCCCATCGAGCTGACCGCGTTGGGCTTGCCCCAGGCGCCTTCGGTGAAATTCTCCTTGACGTACATGGTTTTCAGCGAGAACAGCGGTCCCTCGCTGGCTCCGAGCAGGAACCGGAGCGTCAGCAGCACCACCGCGCTCCCGGCGTACGGCGACGCGAGAGTGAACAGCGCCCAGCACAGCAGGCTGACGAGCAGTCCGCGCCGGACCCCGAACACTGCTTCGTACCACGGGGTGATCAGCATGGCCGCGATCCCGTAGCCGGCCAGGAAAAGCGTCATCAGGCCGCCCTGTGCCGCCCGGTTGCCCGCGATCCCGAAGTACTGGGCGAACGCGGGATCGGTGATCAGCACGGACACGTTGACCCGGTCGATGTAGGACACCGCCACGACCACCAGCAGCGCCAGCACTCCCAGCCACGCGCCGGGCCGCCGCTCTTCCCTCCGCACGGTCACCGCAGCTCCTTTCCGGGCCGGACCGTCACCAGGCGGCCCGGCGGGCGCCGGACCGGCCGCCTCGGACGGCGGGGTCGCCGGGAAGTATCTTTGTCCTAAGATGCTTGTGTCAAGCTATCTCGGCGAGGTCTTTTAGCGGACGGGTTCTTGGCGGCTGGCAACGGTGGGGCGGGTGAGCCGGGCTGTTCGGGTCTCGCGGTCGCCCAGGCCTGACGGCTCCTTCCGGGTTCCCTCCGGTGGATGCGAGTGCCGAGCCGACTCTGTGGAGGGCGGGTTTTCCGGGCTGTCCACGACAATGGGCGGGCTGTTCGGGTCTCGCGGTTGCCCAGGCCCGACGGATGCTGCTCGCGGACTCCCCCAGCGCCATCTGTGAGATGTGGATGTTTCCCGCACCATGCGCATTCCCCGGCGAGCGGTGGTGACGAGTCGGCTCGGCAGAAAGCGATTGCCTTAAGAGAACTGCCTTCCCAGAATCCGCCCGCGGAATGCGGACCCCGCAGCGCGGAGCTTGGCCTCCACGAACGCGAGAGCCTTGGCCGCAGCCGAGCCCTGTTCTTCGCCGTGGTGGGCGATCAGCTGATACCGGATCGCGGCTTCGGTGCGGGCTTGCAGGCCGGTCCCGATCCCGGAACCGGTCACTCCATCCGCAGGACGACCTTGCCGAGCTTCCCCGCCGAACCCAGCCGGGCGTACGCCTCGGACGCCTGGGCCAGCGGATAGACGCTGTCGACCGGAACCGTCAGCCGACCCGCCGCGAAGGCGCCGAGAAGCCCTTCCCGGACCCGGGCCGCGAGGGCCGCTTTCTCGTGCGTGCTGCGAGCCCGGATGGTCGAGCCGAGCACCCGCCCGCGGGCCCGCATCAGGTCGAACAGCCGCAGCGGCACCTCATCTCCCGCGCCGACCCCGATGACCAGGATCCGGCCGTACGGCTTGAGCCACCGCACCCGGCGCAGGCAGTCCTTGCCGCCGACCAGTTCGACGACGATGTCGTAGGGGCCGTTTTCTTCCTCCTGGTCGGGCGTCACCACCGTCGTGCCCGCTGCCAAGGCCCGGACGGCGGCGTGCGACTCCGGGCGGCGCACGCTCGCGACGACTTCGGCCCCGGCGAGTCCGGCGACCTGGACCATCGCGGTGCCGACCCCGCCCGCAGCGCCGGTGACCAGCACCCGGTCCCCGGGACGCACCCCGGCCTGATCGGCCAGCCCGTCCCAGGCGGTGCTGAACGCTTCGGGGAAACCGGCCGCGCGGACGTCGTCGACCGAGTCCGGAATCGGCAGCAGCAGGCTTTCCGGCACGGCGATCCGCTCGGCGTGCGCGCCGCCGCCGACCACGGCCATGACCCGGTCTCCGACCGCCCAGGCGCTCCGGCCCGGGTGTTCGACGACGCCCGCGATCTCCAGCCCGGGGATGTCGTCCGGCCAGCCCGGCGGGGCGGGGTACGTGCCGCGGGCCTGTTGCAGATCCGCCGCGTTCAATCCGGCCGCGTGGATCCGGACCACCACTTGGCCGCCGTCCGCGACCGGGTCGTCCGCTTCGCCAAGTTCGAACTCGCCGTTCTTGATCTTCACCGCCCGCATGAGCGGAGTGTGCCACGATCCGATGCCGAGAGCTCACGGATGCCGGTCCATCGACCCCCAGTCCGCCGGCGCCTCCTGCGCCACCAGCTGCCGCGCTTCGTGCATTACGGCATCCTCGATCCAGGCCAGCGGTTCGACCTCCACGACCAGCGGCTCGTTGTCCGGGCCGCGGGCGATCTCGCGGCCACGCAGCAGCCAGGGACGCACGCCCGGGCCGCCGCGTTCGCGAAGGTGCTGATAGTCGTGCAGCCGCCGGGCCAGCCACAGCCGGAGCGATCGTCCTTGCCACCAGGGCTGCCGGGCCAGCGAGTTCGCCGACAGGCCGGGCAGCGGCATCCCGGTGAGCCCGTCGCGGCTTTCCTCGCCGGAGCCCAGGTCCGCGTCCGGGCCGCGCGACCATCGCACGTACAGGTCGTCCTCGCCGGAACGGCGGAACTCCGAGACCAGTTCGCCAAGGTCGCGCACGACCGGCAGCCGGGTGTCCCAATCCGTCATGGGCCGGGGATTACCCGCGTCCGCGCCGGACAATCTCAGCGGGCCACGACCCGCACGGTGCGCAGCCGCGGATCCACCGGATCGGGCATGAACATTCCGGCGGCGACGCCGCTGCGCAGATAGTCGAGCAGCGGGCGGGTCAGCACTTCGCCGGGCAGCACGGCCGGGACTCCGGGCGGGTACGGGCTCATCGTTTCCGCGGCGATCCGCCCGACGGCCTTTTCGGCCGGAATCTGTTCGGCGGGGCCGAAAAACGCGTCGCGCGGCAGCATCGCCTGCTCCGGTTCCAGGTGCTCGGGCGCGGGCAGGTCCACCGGCTTCGCCCGGGGCAGCTCGCCGGCGTGCTCGGACAACGCTTGGAGCGCTTCGACCAGCCGGGCGGCGGTGTCCTCGTCGTCGCCGACGGTCAGCTGGGCGGCGATCCGGCGATGGTCGGAGAGCCCGACGTCGACCCGCTGCTTCTCCCGCAGCCAATGGTTCGCGTCATAGCCGGAGCAGCCCAGCTCGGACACGTCGATCAGCAGTTTGAGCGGATCCCGGTCGTCCGCCCGGCCGGGGCCGAGGAGTTCGGCATCGCCCAGCACGGTGATCCCGTCGATCCCGGCCAGCCGCTTCCGGGTGTCCGCGGCAAGCTGGAGCACGGTGTCGAGCAGGCTTTTCCCGTGCTCGACCATCTGCCGCCGCCAGCCGTCGAGGCCCGCGTAGACGAGCGACGACGGGCTGGTCGTGTCGAGCAGGTCGGCGCGCATGGCGAGCACGTCGGGGTCGACCAGGTCGCCGCGCAGGTGGTAGACCGAGCCCTGTTCGAGGCCCGCGCCCATTTTGTGCACGCTCGTCACGCACAGGTCGGCACCGGCGTCCATCGCCCACGCCGGAAGGTCCGGGTGGAACGGGAAGTGCGCGCCCCAGGCCTCGTCGACGATCAGCGGCACCCCGCGCTCGTGGCAGATCCGCGCGATGGCGCGAATGTCCGCGCAGGAACCGTAATCGGTCGGCGTGATCAGCAGCATGCCCTTCGCCGCCGGATGCCGCGCGAAGGCCGCTTCGGTTTCCTCCGGGCCGGGCGGATGCGCGAAATGCCCGGTCCGGTCCCAGCGCGGGGACACCCAGACCGGCCGGATGCCGCTGAGGATGAGCCCGGCCACCACGGATTTGTGCGCGTTGCGGGAGACCAGCAGCTCTTCGCCGGGTCCCGCGACCGACAGCATCGCCGATTTGACCGACAGCGAACTGCCGCAGGTCGAGAAGAACGCGCGGTCCGCGTGCACCGCGTCCGCCATGAGGTCTTCGGCTTCGTTGAGCACGCCGCGGGTGAGCGCCCGGTCGTCCAGGCCGTTCATCAGGATGATGTCGGAGGCGAACACGTCGCGGCCGACGATCTCCGCCAGCCTCGGGTCCACGCCCCGGCCTTGTTTGTGTCCCGGGGGAAGGAAAGACACGTGTCCGGACGCGCGGAAGCGCCGGATCGCTTCGAGAACTGGTGCGCGGGAATGATCGGCCACCCGCCCGGCCTACCCAACCGGGTCGATTGCAAACGCGGGAGCGTTTCGCGGGCCCCGATAGGGGTAATCCGAGCTGGTCTTCGCCCGGAGACGGAGGAATCATGACTCAGATGACGGAAAAACCGCAGCCGGCCACCGGCTCCATCCCGGCGCCGCGGCGCGCGTGGATCGACGGCCACGACCCGACGGACCAGAACTGGCAGGAGGTCGGCAACGAGATCCCGCTGGCCGCCCAGCGGGCCGGACGGGCGTGGCAGCAGCCGGAAACCGACTGACCGCACCCCGGAAACCGGCGACGGCGAGAAGGACGAACGGGCAGGCGGAGCTGCCTGAACGTCCTCCGGCTTTCGCTGTCGCCGACTCGCCCGGTCTTCCGGCCGCCTTCGCCGGGTCGGCACCGGCCGCGGAGCCGTCGCAGGTCAGCCCGCCGCGGGTCGGCCGGATGGCCGATGCCCGGACGGGGTTGCCCGCCGACTGGCCGGAATGGACGGACTCTTCGGACGATTCTGCCGGTCCCCGGGTCTCCCTACCTTCGGAGCGCTCCCGCTTCCCGCGGAAGCGGACCGTTGCCGAAGGAGTTGGCGTCGATGAAGATGCTCGTGGGGTTCGCGGCGCTCGCCGTCGCCGGAGGGCTGACCGCCGCTATCGTCGTGGCCGCCAGTTCCGGCGGGACCGACTGGCAGGCCGCGTGCGGATCGGCCCCGGCCGCGGCGGCGGGCAAGCACTCCGAAGCCGTCGCCGAAGCCCGGAAAGCCTTGCTGAGCAACGGGAACGACCCGCGGCTCGAGATCGAGGTCGTCGACCTCGACGCCTGCGCGGTGGAAGTCAGCTGGAAAGCCGATCAGCCGCAGCCGACCGCGTCCGTGGTGAAGCTGCTCATCGCGCTCGACCTCCTCGACCGTTCCGGAACCCCCGACGACAGCGCCGCCGTCCACGCCATGCTCGCGGCCAGCGACGACCGGGTCGCCAGCCGGCTCTGGCAGCAGCTCGGCGGGCCGGCGATCGTCCGGCGGCAGGCCGGGAAGCTCGGACTGACGCACACCTCGCCGCCGGAGGACCCCGGCCAATGGGGCTCGACCAAGATGTCGCCCGAGGACGTCGTCACGGTCTACCGGCACATCACCTCGGCACGGACCGCTGACGAACGCGATTTCCTCACCGAGGCACTGGAAAACGCTCCGCTCAACGCCGCCGACGGATTCGACCAGCACTTCGGGATCCCTCGCGCCTTCCCGGACGCGGCGTGGGCGGTAAAGCAGGGCTGGGGCACCTCCGACGGGCGAAGGGTGCTCAACACGACCGGCCTGGTCCGGACCGGGTCCCGGACCTTCGCCGTGGCGGTCATGAGCAGCTGGGACGACGGCATCGACGTCGGCAGTGCGGCCAGGGCGCTGACGGCTGCTACTGGGATGTTGAAGGATTCGCTGGGGGCTGCCAGCAAGCTCGTCTGAGTGGGTCCATTGTGGACTATCTGGTGACCTGCTCGGCCACTACGGGCCACAGCGACCGGACACGATCGCGCGTCCAGCCCCGGCCGTCGGAGGAGACGTGCGCGGTCAGGGTTCCCTCGGCGGTCGAGCGGGAGCGGATGGCCAGCGTCGTGGGGGCGCGGGTGTCCTTGGGGCCAGCCGCCGCGACGACCTGGCCGGTGACCGGGCCGAACGCGTACGGCTCGGGCCAGTCGTCGGGAACGTATTCGTAGAACGGCACCGTGTCCGGCAGGGCGGAGGACTCGCGGACTTCCGGCATCGGGTACCGGCAGTGCCGACGGCAGTCCCGCAGGACGTCGCGGACCTCGACCGCGTACTCCGGGGTCAGCAGCGGCGGCGGAGCCGGGAGCGGGACGTACGCGGTGAGCAGGCAAGGACCCAGCATCCGTCGCCACTCGGGGCGATCCCGCAGGCCGAACACGGTGGTGAAGACCAGCGGTCCCGGCCCCGTGTGCGGCCGCATCGCGCAGGCCAGCGCGGCGAACAACGTCGTGGCCGGGGTGGTGCGGTGAGTCCGCGCGAACCGGTGGACAGCCTCCAGTGCGGGCGCGGGCAGCAGGGTCGCGCGCTCGGCGTACGGCGCGCTGGTCTCGTCCTTGCGCACTGATGCGAAATCCTGCGCCATCGCGGTTTTCCACCACGCCCGGTCCCCGTCTTCCGCCGCCCGGCGCTGCCGGTCTTCGGCGGCCGCGTAGTCGCCGTACTGCGCGGTCGGCGCCGGCGGCGCGGCGCCGCCCAGCTCGGCGGAGTACAGCGCGGCAAGCTCCCGGCAGACCGCCCAGACCGTGCTGGGGTCGGCGACCAGATGGTGCAGGTGCACCGCGAGCAGGTCCGGGTCGCGCACCAGGCGGACCACCAGCGGCCCGGATTCGGGCGGCACCGGCGCGTGCAGCCAATCGGCCGGGTCCCCGCCCCGGCATACGTCGAAAACCGGCGGGCCGGGCGGGGACACCACCTGGGCGTCGTCGGCGACCCGCGTGCGCAGGATTTCGTGCCGGGCCACCAGTTTCGTCAAGGCAGCGGACAGCACGTCCGGGTCGAGGGGCGCGCTCAGCCGGAGGACGGCGTTCATGGTGAACCATTCGCCGGTGAAGTCCGCGGCGTGCCGACGCAGGTCCAGCATCACCCGTTGGAACACCGAAAGCGGGCGCGTGCTCACGCGGCCAGCTCCGCGGAGTAGTCGGCGATTCCCGGAAGCGCGCGCAGCAGGTTCTCGTGCATCTCGGCGAGCAGATCGCCGGAGAAGCCGCTGTCGCGCCACGTTTCGTACGGGAGGCCGAAACCGAGCTTCTGCCACACGTCGGCGTTGCGCTTTTCGGCCGCTCCCAACGGTTCCAGCAACAGCAACGGGGTCGCCGCCCACAGCGAATCCAGGCACGTCCCGCCCCCGGGTTTGCTCACCATCGCCCGCGCCGCGCGGACCAGCTCGAACGAATCCGGGTGCGCCTCACCACGCGTGTACGTCTCGCCGCCGACCGGGCGGAATGGCGGGAAACCGTTGTCGTGCCAGGGATGCCAGTCCGGATCTGTCATGAAATAACGCACCCCGGGACGGGTGTCCACATCGGACTCCCGGTAGGCCAGAACGTCCAGGCCGAACCCGGCGCTGGTCAGTTCGGGGACGTGCTCGCGGTAAGTGCCCATCCCCCATCCGCCGCCGTGCAGGTACAGCCGGTGTTCGCGGTCTGCCCACAACAGCGGCGGTCGCGCGCTCACTGGCACGCTGCACGGGACCGTCATCGACGTCCCGTCCACCAGGAAGACATCCTCGTGCAGCACCTGCCACCCGGCGGCCTTCCGAAACGACGGCGAGGCGATCGCGTCGATGTGGCAGAGCACCACCCGTACTGCGCGGCCGCGAGCGAGGTAGCGCTCGACGATCGGCAGCCAGAATCCGGAGAAGAGCACGAAAGTCTCGACGTGCTCCGCGTCCCAGTGGGCGAACAAGGCTGTCTCGGCCGCCGGGTCGGTCACCGCCGCCGGGTCGGTCGCGAGCCGATGCCCGGCTTTGGCCAGCCGGAAATCGCGGTGGAAGGCCCATTTCATCTCGGCGGTGGTGGCGAGTTTCGACTCGGGCAGCAGACGTTCGATGACGCTGACGTCCGCAGCAGCGCCGCGTTCGCGCAAGCGCTGCGCGAGCAGGAGACCCGGGACGTGCACGCCCAGCGCCACGCCGGAGGTGAGCACTTCGATCACGACGACCTCCCGAGGAACGTCAAAGCCCGACGCAGATGCGCGGCCGCCAGCCGGGTCGCCGCGGAATCACCGCTTCCCCGCGGCACCGTCTCGACCAGCATGATCAGGTACAGATAGCAGCGGTACAGCGCGAGCCGCACGCGGGCGCTCTCGGTGAAGACCAGCTCGCCGCCCGCCTCGCGATAGCCGCGCAGAAAGCTCGTGTCGCGTTCGATGTCGCCGAAGAGGGCCGTCGACACCAGCTCCGCGAGCGGGTCTCCCCAGAACGCGCGTTCGCCGTCGATCAGGCCGGTGATCCCGGCGTCGCCGAGCAGGATGTTGCCGGGCCACAGATCGAAGTGGACCAGCACCGGCGTCCGCACCTCGGACAGGACGGCGGTGCACGCCAGGAGCGTCCTGCGGATGTGGTCGAGCGGGAGCGGCAAGGCGGCGGCGAACCGTTCGGCATCGGCCAGCACGGCGTCCAGCATCTCGGTGAACGCGGTGCGCCAGCTCGGCGAGAGCCTCCCGGGGTAACCGAAGCCGGTGCCGCTGATCTGGTGCAGGCGCGCCGCGAGGCCGCCGAGTTCGGTCCGGAGTGTGGCGCGTTCCGCGGGAGGAACCCGGCGATCGGCCCAGCTGACGCCGGGGAGTTCGGTCAGGACCAGGACGTCGCCGTCGACCAGGCGTCCGGAGAAATCGGTGTGCACCACGCGCGGAACCGGCGCGGCGGACGCGGCCGTTTCGTAGAACAGCGCTTCGGTGCGCAGCAGGCCGCGCTCGTAGGTCAACGCGGGCGCGTCCGGCGGCGGGGACACCTTGACGACCAGCCCGGGCGGCCGGATCCGGTAGACGGTGTTGAAACTCGCCCCGGTCAGCGGGGCCCATTCCGCCTCCCGCACCCCGGCCGCGGCGAGCACCTCGGCGATCATCCGGTCTCTCCCCGCGCGGTCATCCCGGTCGCCGAGATCGCGTCGAGCAGAGCGGCGCGCAGGGTCGCGCTCTTGCCGGGGCGGGCCATCAGCGCGCAGTAGATCCGGCCGCCGGGCGCCGCGAGCCCGCTGCCGCCGAGCAAAGTGACACCGGGGGCCGCGCGGCCGCGGTAGTCGAGCCGGAACCGGTGCAATGCGGCGAAGAGGTCGCCGATTCCCTTGCCGGACGGGACTTTCAGGTCGAACCGCCACAGGTGGCAGCGCAGGCCGTGCGGGCGGACGCGGCGGTCCAGCAGCAGCGACAACAGGCCCAGGGACCGGCGTGCGTTGACTTCCAGCACCGGCACGAGCGTTCCGTCCGTGAGCACCATCGCGTCCACGCCCGCCGGTCCCCAGTAGCCTGCCGCGGCCAGGGCTTCGGCTACCGCGGCGAGGATTTCGCCGTAACCCGCCGCGGCCAGCTCGGCGAGCAGCCCGTCCGGGGCGGGCTCCGACCCGGCGTGCCGGAAGCCGCGGTTGTGCATCACTTGCACGCCAAGCGTTTCCCAGCGCCCGTCCGGGTCGACGCGCAGGTGCGCCGAGAAGTCCGTGCGCCGGTCGAATCGAGGCTGGACCAGGAGTTCGACGCGGGCGTTCTGGGCTTCCAGAGTGCGGGTGACGGCTCGCAGCACGCCGGGGGTCGCGACCTCCAGCGTGGCGCGGCCGGAGACTCCGTACGGGTCTTTCACCACGCTGGGCCGCGTGCCGACCGCTGCGGCGAGTTCCGCCGCGGACCGGACGACGACGCCCGCGCCGGGCAGCCCGAGCGACTTCGCCAGGGTGTGGGACCACGTCTTGGAATTGACCTCTGCCACGGTTTCCGCGGCCGGAAGGCAGTCGGCACGACCAAGCCGGCCAGCCAGCCCGACGGTGTCCGGCAGCACCGCGTACGGAGCCATCCCCGGCCGTCCGGCGAGCGCTGCCAGCGTCGCCGGGGCGACAACCCGCTCGACGGGGGTTCCGGACGGCGCCGAAACCACCTGATGGTCGAACTCGATGCCGCCTCCGGCCAGCGACGCGCGGATTTCCCAGGCCAGAGCGCGGCGAGTGAGCACCAGGTCGCCCGGCGAGCACTCCGCGGCGAGCAGTTCGTCCATGTCGTCGACAGCGGTGCCGCCGGGCGCGGCGGGCAGAGTGGCCAGGTCCGCGGGCCGCCACCAGCGCTCGGCGTCGAAGGTGCCGAAGCGCGCCGTCGCGGTCATGACGGCACGAGTGTCCGCAGGAACCCGGTGAACCGGCCGAACACGCGCAGGTCGTCGAGTTCGAGATGCTCGTAGTCCAGCTGCACGCCGAGTTCGTCCTCGACGCCGAGCAGGAACGAGATCATCTGCAGGGAGTCCAGCCCGTAGTCGTCGACGAGGTCGGCGGCCGGGCCGATCTCCCCGGCCGCGGTCCCGTTGTCCAGCACGCCGACCAGCACATCGGCGACCCTGCGTTCGAGGTCTGCCACGGTACTCACACTCCGTTGAGGTAGAGGAGGACGCACCGCGAGCAGACGGGCATCATCCCGTTCGCGCCGAGGACGCGGCGGATCTCCCGGAAGGATTCGTTGTGCCACAACGCGACCGGGTCGGTCTCGTACAGGTTGCCGACCACGAACTCGGGGAAGAACTTGCACGAGCTGACGTTGCCGTCGGCGTGCACTTCCATCCGGTTGGACACCGCGAGGCACCGGCTGCGGTGCTGAGCCGGTTTCGGCGTGCCGAGCACGAAGTCCTCGACCTCGTCCGGCTCCAGCTGCGGCTGGTAGCGGATCCGCACGCGCCAGCGCCGGGACGCCAGCCGCGCCATCGATTCGCGCAGCCCCGGCAGGCATTCCGGAGGCAGCCGGTAAGTGTAGGAATGCCAGGTCGGCCGGGCGGTGCCGGTGTCGTTGCGCAACCAGGCGAACGACTCGGCGTACACCCGGTCCATGGCTTCGGCCACCTCGGGGCTGATGTACCAGGGGAATTGGAAATAGACCGTGTTGACGCCGAGATCCTCCGCCCATTCCATGAATTCGTACATCGTGTCCACGGTCCGGTGCGACACCATGCAATTCACCGAAACCTCGCCCGCGAAAACGCCTTCGCGCTTGAGGCCGAGCATCAGTTCGATGTTCTTCGTGGTGCGGGCGAAGGTGGCGCGGCCGCGCAGCTCTTCGTGGTCGGCGCCGAGGCCGTCGAGGCTCACCAGGAGATTGAGGTTCTCGCCGAGCGCCAGGAGGTGGTCGAGGTTGCGCTTGAACAGCAAACCGTTCGTGCAGACGGTGACGGTGCGCGGCGAACGGCGCAACAGTTCCGCGATGTCGCCGAACCGGCTGTGCATCAACGGCTCGCCGCCCCAGACGAACACTTTCGAGCGTACGGATTCCGTGGCGTCCAGCAGTTTCGCGACGATATCCACGTCGAGTTCGGTCCGCTGCTTAGCGGAGTCGAAGTCCCGAAAGAAACCCTGCTCGCTCCACTGATAGCAGTGGCTGCAGCGCAGATTGCAGCGATAGGTCAGCTGCAGGCACAGCTCTCGCGGCAACGGCGTGGCGTATGCCGGGTCTTCGGCGACGGCCCGGCGCGCTGACGAGCGCAGCGCCACGGTGTGCTTGAGATCGGCGAATTCCTTGGCAGTCAACGTTCTCGTGGTCAGCGGACGCATCGATCGTCCCCCTCCGGTGCGGCTCGTTCCGAGGTTAGGAACGACGAGGGGACGACGGCACCCCTAAGACCGGACGGCAGGGGACGACCGCGAAAACGGGACATCCGGGAAGGTTTTCCCCGCCCTGCGAACGCACCCGCGGCCATTCGGAGGCGGGGAACGCGCGCGGGGAGTTCCCCGCCTCCGAACAGCGATCACGCTTTGGCGCTCTGCAGTTTCAGCGGATTCTTCGGCGCGTCCGGCCGGGCGTCGATCATCCGCTGCCCCAGTTCCTGGAGCTGTTTGCGGCCCATGGCCGAGCGGACCTCCGGGAACCAGTCGTCCTCTTCTTCCTCGACGTGGTGGCGGACGTTTTCCGTCAGCACGGTCACCTTGGCGTCGAACGTCTCGTCCTCCGGGTCGAGGTCCAGCAGTTCCGAGAGCATCCAGACCACGACGTGGTGTTCCTCGACGCTTTCCAGGACGTGGTCCTTGGTCTCCGGCACGGCTTCCTTCGCCGCCGGGTAGAAGATCTCTTCCTCGATGTAGGCGTGCACGGTCAGCTCTTCGATGATCGAATCGACGATGCGGCGCTTTTCCCGGTGCGCCCCCTCGTCCGCCTTTTCGAACTCCTTGAACAGCTTCTCCACCGTTTTGTGGTCGTTCTTGAGCAGCACGATCGCGTCGGTCGACATCGGTGTCCTCACAGTGCGGTCCGGGCGCGGGCAGCGCAGGGTCGCCCCGCCCGCCGTTTCTCGTCCGCGGGATTACCCTTTTTCCGGCCGGGAAAACGTTGTTTGCGCGCGGAGCCGGCGGGGTACTCCGATGCCCCCGGACCCAGGAGAACATCGGTGAACGAGCTGACCTTCGGCGTCGAAGAGGAATTCTTCGTCGTCGACCGCGCCGGACGGCTGGCCCAGGCGGACGAGGTGGTCGACGATGCCGCGGAATCAGGCGGCGGCGAACTGCAGCACGAGCTCATCCGCTCGCAGGCCGAGATCGCCACCGACGTGTGCCGGACGCGGGACGAGGCACTGCGGCGGTTGCGCGAACTGCGCGAGGACCTCGCTGAAGCCGCGCGCCGGCGGAGCTGCCGGGTACTGCCCGCGGGTTCGCCGCCGGCGGCGGAAGAGGAGCGGCCGGGGTTCACCCCGAGTCCGCGCTACCAACGGATCGGCGAGCATTTCGGGGCCACCGCGCGGACTTCGCTGACCTGCGGCTGTCACGTGCACGTCGCGATCTCGGACCAGGAGACCGGCATCCAGGTGCTCGGGCGCGTCCGGCCGTGGCTTCCGGTTCTGCTGACCGTGACCGCGAATTCCGCGATCTCCGACGGCTACGACACCGGGTACCGCAGCTGGCGCTACCAGCAATGGAGCCGATGGCCCTCGGCCGGGCCGCCGCCGCGGTTCGCGTCGCTCGACGAGTACGAAAGCGTCGTCGACGCGTGGCTGCGCTCGGGCGCGATCCTCGACCGCGGGATGGTCTACTGGGACGTCCGGCTTTCGGAAAAGCAGCCCACCATCGAGTTCCGCATCGCCGACGTCGCCGCGACGCCGGAGGAAGCGGTCTTGCTCGGCGTGCTGGCCCGCGGCCTGGTCGCCACCGCGCTGGACGACGACGATCCCCCGCCGCATCTGTCGAACGAGGTGCTGCGCGCGCAGCTCTGGCGCGCGTCGCGGGACGGTGTCAGCGGCTGTTGCCCGCACCCGGGCAGCGGCGACCTGGCCCCGACGAAGGCTGTGCTCGCCGATTTGATCGAGCGGACTTCCGCTGCTCTGGAAGCGGCTGGGGACTTGGAATTCGCTCGGGAAGCGACGGCGCGGCTGTGCGCTGAGGGCAGCGGCGCGGACCGGCAACGGCGGCGCTTCGCCGAACGGGGGCGAGGAGAGGACGTCGTGGATCTGCTCGCGGGGCCTGCCTGAACCTGGCGATGCGGACCTGACGCCGACGGAGGACCGTGCTCGCCGGGCTGATCGAGCGGACCTCGCCCGGCCTCGAATTCGCCCGGGAAGCCACGGCGCAGCTGTGCGCCGAGGCCAACGATAACGACGCTGCGCCGAACAACAATGCGAGTTGGCACCGACGAAGGGCCGCGCTCGCCAACCAGACCGAGCGAACCTCACTCGCCCTCGAATCAGCCAGGCACCTCGAATTTGCCCAGGAAACCACGGCGGAGCTGTGCGCCGGGGCCAGCGACGCCGACCGACGGCGCTTCGCCGAACGCAGACACGGCGAAGATGTCGTGGAGCCGCTCGCTCCGCCTCACCCCGTCAACGCCGATGCGCCCACGCCGCGGCCAGGCAGTAGGCGCCGAACGCCGCGAGGCCGAACGCGACGACCGTCAGCAGCACCGTGCCGAACGGCTGCGCGGCGAGGGTCTTGAGGCTGGCGTCCAGTCCGCCCGCTCGTTTGGCGTCGGCGCGGAACCCGGCGTAGCCCAGCAGGATCGCGGTCACCGCGAAAACGACGGCCTTGGCCAGGTATCCGGTGGTGCCCAGGCGGCCGACCCAGCGGCGCGTTTTGCCGGGCAGCCCGGCGGGGTCGAGGTCTTCGAGGAAGGTCTGCTTCACGCCTTTGACCCCGGCCGCGATCGCGACGCCGAGCACCACCGCGGCGGCGACCACCACGAGCGCCGGGCCGGCGGGCAGCTGGAGCAGCTTCGCGGTGAACTCCTGCTGGGTCTGGTCGCTGGAACCCCCGCCGCCCTTGCCCGCGGCCAGCCGGAAGGCGGTGGCGCCGAGGGCGAGCACGACGATTCCCCGCGCGGCGGCCCCGAGCCGTTTGCGGGTCCGCTTGCCTCCGCTGGTCCAGGTGTAGCCGGTCGCGGCCATCAGGAACTGCCACAGTCCAAACGCGACCAGACCGGCCGCGAGCACCCACAGCAGGACCTGGCCGAACGCCGTCGACCCGACCTCCTGCAGGGCTCCCTTCTGGTCGGTCTGCTCGCCGCCGCCGAAGGCGACCCGCACGGCGAGGTAGGCGAGGATGAGGTGCACGAGGGCGTAACAGGCCATCCCCGCGCGGCCGAGCAGCTGCGCGGTGTCGGTCTGTTCGCCGCGGGCGACCTTGTCGGCGATCCGGTTCATGCGGTGGGGATACCCGCTGCTGTCGCGGCATCGCTAGGCCAGGTGGCGGAATCCGCCGGACCGGGTGAGGGCGGGGTCGCGGAGGGTGAGCAGTCCCGGCGTCAGGTCGGAGCCAGCCGGGCCCGGCGGATCCGGAGCGTCAGCAACGTCGTGACGACGCACCCGAGCCCCATGAACGCCACCATCGCCCGCGTCCCCGCGACCTCCGCGAGCGGCCCCAGCACCGCGGTCCCGACCGGGATCATCGCCCGGTCCGTGCTCGCGATGCCCATGATCCGGCCGAGCAGGCTGCCCGGCGCGCTCGCCTGCAGGGCCGCCCGGTTGGCGGTGCGGTAACACTGCCCGACGAGCCCGACCACCACCATCGTCGCTCCGGCTCCGATCGCGGCGGCCGTTCCCGTGAAGCCGCTCGGCACGAGGAGCACCAGCAGCGCGAAGCCGAGGAGCACCGCGCCGATCGCGGCCAGCCGGGCGGGGTTCGACGGCGGCCGCCTCGACATGGTCGTCGACGCGGCCAGCGCTCCGGCCGAGCCGCAAGTCAGCAGCAGGGCCGCAGTGCTTCCGTCGCCGTGGAAAAGATCCTTCGACAGCAGCGGCATCATTGCGGTGTAAGGGAAAGCGAACAGCATCGGCCCCATCGCGAGGGCGATCTGCCTGCGCATCGCCGGGTTCTGCCGGAGCAGCTGCCAGACCGACTCCGCGGGCGGTGAAGGGTCCGGGGACGGCGGTGCCGAAGCGGGATCCGGCAGCACGGTCAGGCAGCACAGGGCGACCAGCGTGCAGAAAGCGTTGAACCAGAACGCGATGGGGACCGAGCTGACCGCGAGCACGACCGCACCGGCCGCCGGGCCGAGCACCATCGCCCCGTTCAGGCAGGCGGAGTGCATCGCGATCACGGCGGTGAGCGGTCTCTGGCCGCGCAGCTGCGGCAGGAGGGTTTGTCTCAGCACGGGTTCGGCGCTGCCCGCTGAGGCTCGCGCGAACACCATCGCGCACACGAGCCACAGCGGGCCGCCAGCGGTGACGATCCAGGCGAGGCACAGGGTCGAGACGAAGAGCGCCACGCGCAGGCCCGCGAGAAGCCGACGTTTGTCGTAGCGGTCGGCGAGCCATCCGGCCGGCGCGGTGAACAGCAGGATGGGCGCGAGCCGCACCACGTTCACCGTCGCCAGCGCGGTGGCCGAACCGGTTTGCTCGACCACATACCAGTTCAGCGCCACGAGATCCGCGGTGTCGCCGATCCGGGAGGACAGCGTGCCGGCCAGGAACAGGCGCAGCGGCAGGCGTCCGGCAGCGCCCGCGGTCATGACACGGGATCGCCCGCGCCGTGCAGCGGATTGGCCTGCGGCAGGTAGATGTCGTGGTCGGCGGCCAGCAACCGCATGAGCCCGAACGCTTTCTGCGGAAGATGGGACGTCATCAGGAAGTCCACGTCCGCGGACGCCCTGGCGAGCAGGTGTTCGGGCAGACCGGCCAGCAGCTCGGTCATCTTCGCCCGGACCGTCGCCCACAGCTGTTCGCCGGGCAGGTCCCAGGTCGCCGCGAACATCGTCACCACGTGCGCGATGTTGGCCTGCAGCAACGCGTACGACACCTTCCGGCGGACGTGGTCGATGTCGTCGGCGAAGGTGATCGAATCGGGGTGCGGGGCGAACTCGAGGCCCGCCTCGCGCATCCGGCCCGGATGGACGCGGATCCCGCCGAAGTCGCGGACGAGGACCCGGACCGGCAGCCCGTCGCGCACCACCAGCAGCGTGTTCTGCAGATGGGCTTCCAGGCCGATGCCGTAGCGCCACAGCAGCGGGAGCCCCGCGGTCAGCATCAGATCCGCGTAGCGTTCGAAGAATTCGAGCGGGGCCGCGGTACCGGTCGACCGGGATGAGCGTTCCTGGACCAATTCCGCCAGCACGGTTCCGTCCGGATGCGCCGCTCCGCGCAACGCGCAGGCGGACAAGACGATCTCGCCTGGCATCGCGTAGTCGGCGGGATCTGCCCGCAGCAGCGCGGAAAGGCCGCGTTCCCGCGAGGCCGCGGCGTCGTTCTCCGGCGGGGAAAACGCGATCCCGGCCAGCTCCGGCACGCAGACGACCTTGCCGCGCGTGCTGGGGTCGTCCGCCAGGAGGCGTTGCAGGAGACAGCTCATCCGCGGGCCGTTGCCGGTGGTCGCGGGCGAGATCGTGCGCCGCCGCGAGGTGAGCTGGACGTCGAGCGAGGTCTTCACGGTCAGCCGCCGTCCGTGCCTTCCCGCGGCGGCGGTGACCAGGGTGCGCACCGAGACGGTCGGCCGGCACGCCAGCTGCGCTTCGGGAAGCGGGACGATGCCGCCCGTCGCCAGTTCTTCGGGGTACTCGGCGGCCAGCCGGCTCCGCAGCTGCCACGGGTGCACGGGAATCAGCTCGTACCCGGCGGGCGCGTGGCCGCGGGCGGCGAGCCCGTCGAAGGCACGCGCGGCGGTCGCGGGGAAATGGTCGGCCACGACCGCTCCGACCGACGCGCCCGACGGATCGGGCGTCGAGAACACGGAATCCTTGCGCACCGCGACAAAAGAGAGCCCTACGGTGTCGGCGCTCTCCGGGCAGTAAGCGAGAGAATCCGCTGGGGTGAAGCCGCGGCGGACCCGGGGGCTGAGGTGGATCGTGTGCCCTTCCGCGCAGACGGCGTCCAGGTCGAGCGCGAGGTCGGAGACGGCGCGCTGCTCGGCCGCCGCCGCGATCCGGTGCGGACGCGCGGCCAAGCGGTGCCGGACGCAGGCGCGGGACAGGGCGAGATTGCGCGCGGAGTCGACGAGATCGTCGCGCAGGGCGCCCCAATCCATCTCCCCGCCAGACGAGGCGACGGCGTCGACCAGCTGCTCGGGGCGTTCGAGCGCGCGGACTTCGACGCCGTCGCTGACCACGACCGGACTCACCACTTCGTTGACCCCGAACCCGTTTTCCCGCTCGCACACCGCGGCCAGGCGCCGTCCCGAGCGCAAGGTCACGCAGATCAGTCTTCCCGGATAGGTATCCAGCAGCGCGAGAACGCCCGGGGACACCGGCGGCGGCCCGTCCAGGGGAAGAACGGCTTCGGCAATCCGCTTGGCGGGCAACGATCTCCGTTCGCGCAGCAGCGCGCCGCAGGCCCCGTTGAGGGTGCTGAGCCGGGCCCCGGCGAGTTCGTCCAGCCAGGGCCGCACGAGTTCCGGCCGGCGCTCGCGCAGGCAGTCCAGCATTTCCCGTTCCGCGTCGTTGAGGTCCGGCGGGTCCGGCTCCGCGGCCGGCGCGGCGAGCGGATTCGGCCCCGCGACGTACTGCTGATCGGTGACGAGGTTCTTCAACCGCATGGTCAGCAATGCTTTGTGCTGCCACGGGCCGCTCAGCAACGCTTCGGCGTCCGCCCTGGCGTCCTCGGCCTCTTCCGGGCAGCAGGCGGACATGGCGAGCCGGTGGAACGCCTGCCGCGCGCACTCCCCCACCACTGGCCACAGGCTGTCTTCCGAACAGCCGGACGCGTTCGCGAGCTCGGCGACGAGTTCCCCGAGATGATGGCCGAAAAGCGGGTAGTACAGCTTGCCGCGGAGCGCCTCGGCGTCGCTCGCGAGCAGCGGCGAGCCGGGCAGGAACTCCCCGGACAGGGCACGCCGGGCGAGCCGGGATTCCAGCAGCCGCGCGGCGCCGAGATCCCGGAGCAGAACCCGGTGCGGCCACCGGTCTTTGAGCACGAGGACGGTGTTTTGCGGGTGGGGTTCGAGCGCGATGCCGTAGCGGACGAGCAGCGTCAGCACCGGCGGAACGCAGCGCTCTACGTGCGCGGCCAGCCATTGCTTCGCCACCTCGCTCAGCGGGCTGCCGGTGACCGACGCGGTCTCGGCGAGCAGGTCGTGGAGCAGGCTGGCGCCGGTCACCGGCGATTTCGCGAACAGCGCGGCGATCGGCATCGACAACTCGTCCGGGCCGAGCAGGTCTTCGCTGTCTTCCCGGAGGACGGCGGCCAGCGAACGACGCCGGGCCTGCGCGGTGGCGGCCCCGGCGTTTCGGTCGTCCGGCGGCACATACGCGACGCTCGCCAGTTCTCGCAGCACCGCGAACCGGGGGCGGCCGTCCGGGGTGGCGAGCGCCAGGTCCAGATCCGCGGCGACGATCTGTTCGAGCAGCGCGGACAGGCGCGGGCCGTTGTGCACGGCGGCGGGCGAGACCCCGCGGACGGCACTGGTGAGCTGCACTTCCAGCGCGGTTTTGACGTGCAGCCCGGTGCTCGCCGCCGTCTCGCGCGCCGCCAGGGTCCGGACCGAGATCAGCGGCCGCGCCGGGATCCGGGTCCGCAGCGGCACCACCGTGCCGTCGGCGAGCGCGCCGGCGTGCAGCACCGGCAAGGCGTGAAAACGCTGGTGCGGATGGACGGGAATCAGCACGCGCTGTTCGGGGATCAGCCCGGCCGCGCGCATCTCGACCGCCGCCGCGGCGACCGTTCGCGGAAAGCATTCGCTGAGCAATGCTTGCGCGGCGTCGAGGTCGTTCGCCCCGGCGGCGACGTCCCGGGAAACCGAGACCAGCGGCAGGCCGAACTCCGGGCCGAATTCCGGTGAATAGCGGACGATGTCCTCGGGCGACATCCCGGTTTTCATTTTCGCGACCGGATGCAGCGGATGCCCCTCGACGACCATTCGCTCGAACGGAATCAGCAGCGAACCTTCCTCGCCCGAATCGCGGAGCGCGGCGACGAGGGAGCCGAACGGACGGGTCGCGGGCGCGGCGCCGGAATCATCCCGCTCGCGCAGCTCGGCCGCGAACACGGCCGCGGCGGTCAAGGACAGTGCGTGAACGGCGATACTACTGGCGAGTTCGGCGCGCAGCCGCCGCCACGCGTCCCCCTCACCGGGACACAGCCGCTTCTCCGCGAGAAAATCCCACAGCAGCAACGGATCGGCGACCTCCTGGCCGTCGAGGCGCACCGGACCGGCCAGGACCAGCCGGCCGGTCTTCGTCGCCGGGCGCAGCCGCATTTCCAGGCCTCGTTCGCGGGCCGTTCCCGTGCTCAGCAGACCTTCGCGAACCACAGCGGAAAGCAGGCGGGACATTGTCGCCGCGCGGGCCTCGGGAAGACATTCAACGTATTTTCGGGAAATACCGGCAGGCGCGGCCGGTCCCCATTCTTCGAGGCAGTCGAATACGGCACGTTCTTCGGGAGAAAGGGCGTCTCCCGGCGGGGTGATGAAAGCATTTTCACTAACCTGGGCGGGGGAGGACATGGTCGATTATGGTGACGGTGCCAAGGTTAACCAGACAGGAACGTAGAGGTTAACAAAAGATGAACACACCTATCACAACCCGATAAACTCGGACATTCCCGCACTCGTTCGCGCCCCCCGCGCGGCCCGGTTGAGGACTCAACTGGAGCAGTGTCTCATACTTTGCCACGCCAATTAACTTTTCGTCCTTTCCCCGCCGCGAATCCGCCGATCGATTTCGCGGATCACGGCCAGGCTTCCGTATTCGGCGTTGGACAGCACCGCCACGTCGAGGTCTTCCGCGGGATAGCGGCGCGCGATGCCGCCGGCCCCGGCGTTGCCGCCGTCCTTGTAGTAGCTGCGCACCGAACCGTCCGGCGCCACCACGAATTCCAGCCCGAAACCGAACCACACGTCGCCGTCCTCGGCGTGGTGGTGCGGCACCTGCGGGGTGAGGAACTGTTCGGTTCCTTCGGCGGACAGGAGTTCGCCAGCGCGCAGGGCACGCAGGAACCGCACCAGGTCGGTCGCGGTGGCGTGCGCTCCGCCGTCGGGCGCGCCGATCGACGGATAGCTGAAGATGTTCTGCTCCCAGCCGACGATCCGCCCCGCGGCATCGGCGACCGGATCCCAGCCCTCGGCGACGTCCGGCGCCGCTTCCCGGCGGTCGTAGAAGCCCGACGCGGTCATGCCCGCCCGAGCGAAAACAGCGCTCCGGACGTGCTCGCGGTAGGCGGCTCCGGTGATTTCCTCGATCGCGAGGCCGACCAGCAGGTAGCCGGCGTTGCAGTACCGGCACCCCTCCCCCGGCGGGAAATTCGGTGGCTTGCCGGCGAAATTCGGCAGGTGGTCCCGCGTTCGCACGACCGAGTAGACCGGTTTGTCGGCCCACACCGCCGCATAGCTCTCGCCAGCTTCCTCGTCCGCGTCGTCGGCGATGCCGGAGGTGTGCGTGAGCAGCTGCCGCACGGTCACGCGCGGAGAGATCGCCGTACCGGTCAAGTCGACGATCTCGGTGATCGGCGTGTCCAGCTCCAGCCGTCCCTCGTCCACCAGCTGCAAAGCGGCCACCGCGGTGAAGAGCTTCGTGATGGACGCCGTGTCGAACCGCAGGGCGAGCCGGTTCGGCACCGCCCATCGACGGCTGGCCTGCCCGTACGCGCCGGAGAACACCGCCTTCTCGCCGCGGCAGATCAGCACCACGCCGGAGAACTCGCCGACAGCGGCTCGGGCGCTGAGCCAGCCGTCCAGGCCGGTGAAGGTCATGCTCCGAAAGTTAGCTCATCCCACCGTGACCACCCGCGCCCAATCCGGTGGCGTGTCCGGCCGGTAGGAGGGATCGTTTTCGTTCAGCCGGCTCTCGCGCGGGAACAGGCCCACCACCGTCCGGCACGGCGGTCTTGAGCTCGGCCAAGGGGTTTGGCCGTCGGTCAGTGCCACGATCACGTCGGGACGGGGCGTGCTTCGCAGTGCCGAGGCGAACCCGCTGCGCAGATCCGTGCCACCGCCTCCCAGCAAAGGAATTCCTTCGGCACGGCACAGCTGTTGCGTGGCATAAGCGGCGGCGTCGCACGACAGCACCGAGACAAGATCACGCCGGCCGCCGAGCGCGCGGACGATCGCGGCGATTTCGAGGATCGCGCTGCCCAGTTCGGCGTCGCTCACCGAAAGCGAGGTGTCGACGATGACGCACACCTGCGGCGGCCGGCGGCGCAGGCTCGGCAGGACGACGTTGGGCAGGCTGGCCGACCGGCGCGCGGGACGGCCGTAGACGTAATCCTCGCCCGCGCCGGAAACCGCGGACCGCAGCGCCGCGCCCAGCAGTTCCCGCCACGGCTGCGGCGGGTGGAACGCTTCCTCGGCCCAGCGTTTCCAGCCTGCCGGGACGTTGCCCGGATTTCCGGTGATGCCGTGCGCGACCCGGAAGCGGACCGCGTCTCGTTCCTGCTCGCTGAGCGCGTTCGCGCCGTCCGGGCCCAGGTCCCACTCGCGGTCCAAGCCGTCGGCGCCGCTGCCGCAGTCGAGCCAAGCGTAAGCGGCGGTGTAGGGGCCGAGCCGGAATTGGGCCAGGTATTCCTCCATCAGCTGCCCTTCGCGCAGCCTGAGCGTTTCCGGCTGGACCGCGCCCGCTGGCCGGGGAAGACCGTCGCCGAAGACATCGTCGTTGATTTCGCAATCCGCCGCGATGTTCATCCGCAACCGCTCCCCCGGCCCGGTCAGCTCGTGCCGCACGGCGTACCGGTCGCTGCGGCCGTGGTGGTCGCGCAGCAGGTGCGAGACCTCGTGGACCCAGACCCCGGCCAGTTCTTCCAGCGGCATCCGGTCTACGAAGCCCGGCGAAACGTAGCAGCGCCAATGCCGGTCCACGGCCATCGTCGGCACTCGCCGGGACTCCACCACGTGCAAGGCGAACAACGCCGTGGCCAGATACGGCCGTTGGCGGACGGCATACAGCCGCGCGGCGTAAAGCTTCTCCTCGTCCATCACTTCTCACCCGCGGAGTCCGCCCGCCGGGACAAGGACACCGCTCCGGCAAGGCGTTCGATCGCCCGCGGCACTTGCCAATCGTCGCGGCGCAGCGAGGCGAGCGTCGTCGCGGGCACGACGACCAGATCCGGCGCGCCGGTCTCCAGCGCCAGCACCAGCAGCGACCACGCCGCGTCCCACCGGGACTGTTCCGGGCGCTCGCGCACTGCCTCCACCACGCCGTCGAGCACGGTCTGGCGCAGGTCGCCGCGTTCGGGCAAGACCGCCGCGGCAGGGTCCGCGAGCAACGTTTCCGGGTCCGGCAGGTCCATCCGGTCCAGGCTGGCCAGCAATTCCAGACCGGGACCGTCCCCGACCGTGCCCCGCACCAGCATGGACAGCACTTCCCGCGAAACCTCCGCCGCGGTGGCGAAAGCGACCAGCCGCAGGGTCATTTCCCAACTGCGCGGAGAAGGCCACGGGCCGCCGCGGCGGGTTTCGCTTTTCGGCAGTTGATGCACGAGCGCGGGCCGGGTGGTCAGAAGTCCGCAGACCGCGCGGCGGGCGAACGTCACGGCCTCGGTCAGCAGCGCCGGATCCAGCTGGGGCAGCGCCGCTTTCGGCCAGGTCCCGCCGAGCCCGCGCACCACGACGTCGTGGTCGTGAGTCCACTGCAGGTGCACGAACCGGTTGGCCAGCGGCGGGCTCAGCTCCCAGCCGTCGGCCGCGGAGGAACGCGGGTTGGCCGCGCCCACGATCCGGACGCCCGGCGGAAGCCGCAGGGCGCCGACCCGCCGCTCGAGCACGACGCGCAACAGCGCGGCTTGGACGGCCGGCGGTGCGGTGGAAAGCTCGTCCAGGAACAGCAATCCCCGGCGCTGGCGGACCAGGCGCACGGCCCAGTCCGGCGGAGCCATCGGCACGCCCTGCGTCGCGGGATCGTCGCCGACCACCGGCAGGCCGGAGAAGTCGGACGGCTCGTGCACGCTGGCGATCACCGTGGTCAGCGGCAGTTCGAGCGTCTCGGCGAGGTGGTTCAGCGCGGCGGTCTTTCCAATGCCCGGCTCGCCCCACAGCAGCACCGGCAGATCGGCGGACACGGCCAGCGTCAGCGCTTCCAGCTGACTGTCCGGGCGCGGTTCGGTTTTCGTGTCGTCCAGCAGGGCGAGAAGCTCGCTGGCGACATCCAGCGGTCGGCGGGTTTCAGGCACGATTTCCATGACAGCAGACAGTTTTGGTCACCTCGGGGGTTGAGTAGGTTCAGTGGGAACGGGCGCGGCGGCGGGTGTCCGAAGTGGACCGAAGCGGTCCGGCACCGGCCAGCCCGGCCCGGTAGAGGCCGTGCGCGATCCGGCGGCGCGCCGCCGTTTCCAGTTCGTCGCGCAGAGCGCCGCTGCGCAGGAGCACGTCCGGGCCGAGCAGGCCCTCGACGATCGCGAGTGCCCCGGCGGCGTCTCCGTGATCGAGCCGGGCGCGGACGTCCACGAGATTTTCCGGAAACCGGTGCGCCTCGTCGATCGCCCGGCGACACGGAAGTTCCGCTCCGCCCAGCGCGCCCAGCAGTTCCTCGCGACGGATCTCGTCCGGATCGTGGTCCAGCGGGACGAGCACGCCGTTCACCACCCCGATCCGGTGGGTGGCGCCGCGGCACTCGACGAGGCGGGAAGTGCTTGCACCGTCCGAGATCCGGTCCGCGCTGGGCTGATGATCGGGCCGAAGTGCCGACGCGACAAGGGGATGCAGCTGGCCGACGTCGAGCAGCCCGGCGTGGAGCAGTTCCAGATCGGGCAGGACCCAGGTCGCGGCGTCAGGCAAGACCGGCATCGCACGGGTGCGGTCCCGGGTCGCCGCGCCCAGGTTGAGCGTCAGCCGGTGCCGGGAGGTGAGCCGTACGGAGACGAGGCCGCCCGCGTCCCCGTCGGCGCGCAGCAGCAACGCCGCCTCGGCCAGCCACCGGTCCACCGCGGCTGGAAACGCGCTGCCGTTGTCCGGGGGCCAGCGTCCCGACCGTTCCCGCAGCTCGCCCGCTCGGCGCACGTCCCACAGGTGGCGGTGCAGATCGAGGCGATAACGCCGGTCCGGACGGGGATGCGGGTGCAGACCGGCACCGCGCTGGGACGGCGACCACAGTGCGAGGCTGATCCGTTGCCCGGCATCGGCCCACGCCGGCGGTGTGCGCGCGACCAGGTGGATTTCGCCGTCCGGCGGACGGTACCGGGCCAGGGCCACCGTGAGCCCTGGCCGCAGCAGGCCGTCCGGGGCGATCCTCGGGAAATGCCAGCGAAGCAGGTCAGGGGCCAGATGCCGCAGATCGGCGCGGACCTGCGCGACCAGCTGACCGCCGTGGATCCGGCTTGCTGCGCGCAGATCGAAGTCCACGTCGACGCGGGCGGCGGCACAGGCTCCGGCCCAGTCGCCTGCCGTCCGGCGGGCGGTCGCTGACTCGATCATCGACGGCGGCACGGCGAACTCTCGCACGCGCGCCCAGGAAAGAAGGCGGGGATTCTCGTTCGCGGGGAATGGGTGCATCAGCACTCACCTGCGGCGAACGGAACCTCCGATCTGTTCGAGTAGGTGCTCATCACGGTCAGCGTAGCAGGATCGGCGCCGGACGCGGCAGAGCGCGGGTCCGGCGGACACGACGCGGGACCCCGGGCACAGTCGGCCCGAGGTCCCGGCGCTCGTGGTCACTTAGCCTTGTTCTTCACTTCTTTCGCTTTCCCCTTGAGCGACCCTTTGACGTCCTGCATCGGCGAATACGTCCCGTACAGCGCGGGGTCCGGCTTCGGCGCCGTGCCGGGGCCGCCGAGCGGCTTCGGGTCGGTGAGGTATTCGATGCCCTCCCCGCCGAAGCTCCAGCCCGCCTTCGCCCCGTCCGGGCCGTCGGACAGATGCCACACCGTGTTGTTGTGGTCCTGGTTTTCCTCGTCGAACAACGCCGTCGGCGCGATGTCGCTTTCCAGGCCGTCGGCCTTCAATTCCTCGATCGCGGCCAGCCACTGTTTCTGGTGCACCGTGTCGCGCGCGAGATTGAACTGCAGCATCGCTTTCACGCCCGGGTCGTCGGTCATCTGGTACAGCCGCGCGGTCTGCAGCCTGCCCTGCGCCTCGGCCGCCGCGTTCGCGCGGAAGTCGGCCAGCAGGTTGCCCGAGGCGACGATGTACTTGCCGTTCCACGGCGTGCCGTTCGAGTCGGCGGGCAGCGCGCCGCCGCCGGCCACGATCGCCTGCTGCGGGTCCATCCCGCCGATCACCGCGGCCATCACCGGGTCCTTCACCGCTTCCGCCGTCGCGGTCGCCGGCGCGCCCTCCAGCAGCCGCGCGACCATCGTGGCGAGCATTTCGACGTGCCCGATCTCCTCGGTCGCGGTGTCCATGATCAGGTCTTTGTACTTGCCCTCGATGCGGCAGTTCCAGCCCTGGAACAGATATTGCATGGTCACCGTCATCTCGCCGTACGCGCCGCCGATCAGCTCTTGGAGCTTGTGCGCGTACACCGGATCCGGCTTTTCGGGCTTCGCCTCGAACTGCAGCAGCTTGGTGTGTCGGAACATCAGCGTCCTTCCCGCGGATTCGAGCCGGGCGGGATTCCCGGCGAGTCCGGCCCGAGTGCCCGCGATCAGCCTTCCTACACACGGCAATCGGGGCGGGTTTTCACGGAGTCCGGCGGGGCAGCGGCTCGGTGGCCGGGCCTTCGAGCACGGTGCCGTCGACGTCGAACCGCGAACCATGGCACGGGCAATCCCAGCTGCGTTCCGCCGCGTTGAACCGCACGAAACAGCCGAGATGCGTGCAGCGCAGGGAAACCCCGTGCAACGTGCCCTCGCGGTCGCGGTAGACGCCCTTGCGGCCGTGGCCGTCCGCCAGCACCTTCGCCTGGTCCACGGCGATGTCGTCGGTGCTCTTCGCATCGGTGGGAGCGAGCCGGTCGCCGACGAAGTCCTTGGCCACCTTCGCGTTCTGCTGGACCAGCTTCGGCGCCGAGCGCAGCGAAATCCGCTGCGGGGAAAAGAGGTCCCGATGCGGATTGGCCGATCCGGTGATCCCGTCGGCTACCACGGCCGCCGCGGCGGTGCCCATCGCCAAGCCCCATTTGCCGAACCCGGTTTCGACCCACAGCTTGCGAGCGCCCGGGAAGTACGGCCCGGCGATCGGGATGCTGTCGTAGGCCTTCGGGTCCTGGGCGGACCACCGGTGCGTGACCGCGTCGACGTCGAAGTGACGCGCGGCGAACTCACCCAATTCGGTGTACCGCGCGAAGTCGACCGGGTCGCCCGCGGGATGGCCTTGGCCGCCGAGGATCAGCCGGTCCTCGTACGAGGCGAATGACCACAATGGACTCCCGGCGCTGATCGCGAGCTCCTGCGGCGGCTTGCCGGACTTCAAGGTCGCGGCCACGCAGTACGACCGCTGCACCTCCAACCGGGGAAAGAACAGCCCGCGGTCGAGGATCGGATAATGCGTCGCGACGACCACGTTTTCCGCGTCGAGCGCGCCGTTCTCGGTCGTGATGCGATACGGCGGAGTCGCGCTGACCTGCCGCACCCGGCTTTCCTCCAGCACGCGACCGCCTTCGGCCTCGACGGCGTCGGCGAGCCCGCGCACGTAGTCGGCCGGATGGAGGGCGAGCTGGCCGGGCAACCGCACCGCGCCGTGCACGGGCACCGGAAGGTCGAGCATGGTCGTCCATTCGACCGGCAGTCCGGCTTGCTTCGCCGCTTCGTACTCGGCCTGGACGGTGTCCACCTCGTCGGCGTTCATCGCGAACGTCGCGGCCGGCAGCCTGCGGAGCCCGCAGTCGATCGGTTCCGCCAGCTCCGCCACCAGTTCCACCCCGGCCAGCGCAACCTCGGCGTAGGCCGTCGCGGTGGCGGCATCGTGTTCGCGGGCCAGCGTCGAGTACACAGTGGACTGCAACGCGGTGACCTTGGCGGTGTTGTTGCCGCTGGCCCCTTCCGCGACGCGTCCCGCTTCGAGAACCGTCACGCGCACGCCTCGGCGGGCGAGCAGCAACGCGGTGGTCATCCCGGCGATGCCGCCGCCGATGACGGCGACCTCGGTGCGTTCCCGGCCGCGCAGGGACGAACGGCTGGTCGCCGAGCCGGTCGCGAGCCATAGGGACTGCTCTGCGGTAGTGGTCATCAGAGGCTCCGCCGGGTGGCCATCGGGAGGACGCCGAGCACGATCATCGCCACCGCCAACCCGAGGTGCAGCCAGTTGTCGGCGGTGTTGACCGGGATGAAGTTGGCCGAGCTGCCGTGGTCGATGATCAGCCCGTACACCCACAGCGCCAGGTAGATCACGCCGCCGACGACGAGGAAGCTCTGCGCCCCGCCGGGCGTGCGGGCCAGCAGGAGCCCCGCGACGCCGAAGGCCAAGTGGACGGCGTTGTGCAGGATCGACACGCTGAACAGCCCGAGCAGCAACGCGCCCGAATGGTGCCCGGCGCCCGCGAGCTGGTCGTAATGCGTGGTGACGCCCGGGATGAACCCGAGGATGCCGACGAGCAGGAACACCGCGCCCACGGCGGCGGCGACGAGCTGGCGCGGCGTGCGCCGCGCAACGGCAGTACTCATGTCCGGAGCCCTCCCTGAATCGCCCGCGCCGGTCCCGGCGCGGAGTTAGCCGGATAGCCGGTGCGGGGACGGGCAAACCTCCCGCTCGCCGTCTTCGCCGGTCCGGTGCGCATCCGGTGCGCGGATTCCGGTTTGAACCGGGCGGTCGCGGGCAACCGCGAGCATGCGGCTACGGCGGAGCGAGCTGTCCTCGCCAGGCATCAAACGGCAGCGGCGCGGCCGCGGTTTCCGGTACCTCGCGCCGGACGGCTCCCCGGTGACCGATCCGGAGGTCCTCGACCGCATCCGCGGCCTCGTCATCCCGCCCGCGTGGCGCCGGGTGTGGATCTGCCCGCATCCGACCGGGCACATCCAGGCCGTCGGGACCGACGACGCGGGCCGCCGCCAATACCTGTACCACTCCGAATGGCGGCGAGCGCGCGACGAGGAGAAACACGACCGGGTGCTCACGCTGGCGAAGGAGCTGCCGGACGTCCGCGCCGCCATCGACCAGGACCTGCACCGGCGGCGCCTCGATCGCCGACGCGTCTCGGCCGCCGCGCTGCGGATGATCGACCGGGGCGTGTTCCGCAGCGGCGGCGAGGAGTACGCCGAAACCAACGGCTCCCACGGCGCCACCACGCTGCTGCGCGAACACGTGAAAATCAGCGGCGACGAGCTGACCTTCTGCTACCCGGCCAAAAGCGGCCTCGTCCGCTCGCTGAGCATGCGCGACGGCGAACTCGCCACCGTGCTCAACTCGCTCCGCCGCAGCCGCACCGGCACCTCCCGCCTGTTCGTCTACCGCACCGGCGACGGCTGGCAGGAACTGCACGCCAGCGACGTCAACGAGCGGTTCAAGGAACTCGCGGGCGAGGAATTCACGGTGAAGGACCTGCGGACCTGGCACGCGACGGTGCTCGCCGCGGTCTCGCTCGCCGCCAAGGAGACGCCGACCTCGCAGCGTGGCCGGGCGCGAGCCGAATCCGCTGCGATGAAGGAGGTCGCGGAGGAACTCGGCAATACGCCTGCGGTCGCACGGCGTTCGTACGTCGACCCACGCGTATTGCGGGAATTCGAGCGCGACAACACGATTCGCCGCGCTCTTCGCAAGGCTGATGCTGACGGGCTCGTGGAGGAGGAGTTGCGGGCACGGATGGAGAAAGCGGTGATCCGGCTGTTGCGGCAGGCTTCCCGCAGGTGACCGCCGTGGTTTCTTCCCCCGGAGCAAGGCCCGCGGCCGAGAAGCGGGAACACCGGGCGGCACGCGATACTCAGCAGGATCGGAGCGTGCTCCATGCGTTGGGCGGGGTTCGTCAAACAGCCGGAGCGTCGCGGGGAATCGCTGGTACCAGTTGCCGTCTACCGGCCGAGGGCCACGAGCATCGCGTTCCGGAAGACGTCGCGGCTGAGCGTTGCCCGGAACGCCGGTCACCGGCAGGTGCCGATCGCTTCGAGAACCCGCTCCCGGTCGTCGGGCCGGAGATAGAGGTAGTGCCCCGCGTCGGCCAGGATTTCCACCTCGGCATGCGGGACGAGCCTGCGGAGATTCGCCGCGGCGGCGACCGGATCGTGCACGGCACTGCGGCCGCCGAACAACGCCAGCACCGGCGTCCGGATCGCGCGCAGGGCGTCGTCGGGCGGACAGGTCTGGAGCGGGATCCGGGCGCGATAGGCGCGGATCCCGGCGACGACCACTTGCGCGGCGGGCTGGCCGAATATGTCCTCGCCGGCTGACCAGGCCACGAAGCGCCGCCAGTCGCGGTCGCGGTTCAGCACCATCGCGGCGAGGGCACGTCGCTGGGCGGCGGCCGAGAACTTCGCGCTGACTGTCGTCGGGTCGAGCAGGCAGAGCGCGGCGAGCCGGTCCGGGGCGTGGATGGCCTGGTTGACCGCATGCCAACCACCAGTCGATCCGCCGACCAGGCAGACCTCGCTCAACCCTAGCCCGGCCAAGACGTCGTCGAGACCGAGCGCACGCTCGCGGATATCGGCGAACGGCCGGGTCTGCACGCTGCGCCCGGCCTCGCCGAGGGTGTCGACCGCGTAAACCGGACCGTCGAGCCCCGGAATGAGCGGCGCGTAACAGGCAGCGGTGGCCATGAGGCCCGGCAGAAGCACAATCGGACGCTCGCCGTCGCCGAAGCGGTAGACGCGAGTGGTCCCGTGGCGGCACGCGACGTCGAAAACCTCGTCAGGCTGGGGACAGTCGCGCATCGCCTGCTCGTAGACGGTGAAATAGCGTTGCCGCGCCTTAGGACTCTTGAACCGGCCGATCTTCTTCATGACCGGGACGCTATTCCCGGGCTCCCGGCCGGTCTTGGACAAAAGTAAGATAGCGAGATGGCGGAGTGGTCGCTCGTTGTCCCGCGCCGGGAGATCACGGCCTCGCGGGGACGACATGCCTTCGGGGTTTCCCGCGTCCCCGGCGTCCTGGACTACGCGGGCCACGAATTCCCGGATTCCGCCGAAATGCCTTGGCGGGTGACGCCGTTGGGCGCGATCACCGTGATCCTGGACTTCGAGCCGCCCGCCCGGTCGCTGCCGTCGTCACCGGTATTAGGACTGCGAGACCGCCCTCTGCTCGTGTCGCAGGCCGGGCCCGCGCGGGGAATCACGGTCGCGCTGACCCCGCCCGCCGCGCACGCGCTGTTCCGGCTGCCGCTACGCCTGCTGGCGAACGAGAGCCTCCCCGCGACCGACCTCCTCGGCCGCGACGCCGGCTTGCTCATCGAACGGCTCGCGTCCGCTCCCGACTGGACCGCGCGATTCGCCCTGCTCGACGACTTCCTGCTTCCCCGCGTGCTGTCCGGCCCGGCCTTGGCCCGCCCCGTCCACGCCGCATGGCGCCGCCTGACCGCCGCACCGGCCCGGGTGGACGCGGTGGCGGCCGAAATCGGCTGGACGCGGCAGCATCTGAACGTCCGTTTCCGCGAGCAGATCGGCCTTTCGCCCAGGACTGTCGGCCGGATCGCACGCCTGCACCGCGCGGTGTCCCGTCTCCCGGCGGCGCGGTCGTGGGCGGAGTTGGCGATCCGCTGCGGATACGCCGATCAATCCCACCTCAACCGCGATTTCCGCAGTCTCACCGGGTGCACTCCGACGGAATACCTTACGAACTAGGGCTCGACGCCTCGGTGAGCTGCTCCCGCAACGTGCTTAGCGTCCGGGCCAGCAACCGCGAAACCTGCATTTGCGACAGCCCGACCCGTTCGGCGATCTGGCTTTGGGTCATGTTCGAGAAAAACCGCATGACGAGAATCGCGCGTTCGCGTTCCGGCAGGCTTCGCAGCAGCGGTTTGAGCGTTTCCCGGTCTTCGAGCTTTTCGATTTCGGGGTCGTCGTCCCCGAGCGTGTCGGCCAGCGAGATCGAACCGCTGTCGTCGTGGGCCGGGTAGTCGATCGAGGAGGCCTGATAGGCGTTGCCGGCGTGCAGGGCTTCGGTGACCTCGTCGAGATCGAGGTCAAGATGGTCGGCGAGTTCGCGCGCGGTGGGCGCGCGGCCGAAGCGCTGGCCCAGTTCGGTGGCGGCCTGGCCGATCCTCAGGTGGAGTTCCTTGAGCCGGCGCGGGACCCGGATCGACCAGGTGTGGTCGCGGAAGTAGCGGCGGACCTCGCCCATCACCGTCGGGACGGCGAAGGCGACGAAATCCGTCTGGCGCGCCGGGTCGTAGCGGTCGACGGCGTTGATCAGGCCGATCCGCGCCACCTGCAGGAGGTCCTCGGACGGCTGGCCGCGCCGGGCGAAGCGCCGGGCGATGTGCTCGGCCAGCGGCAGGTGCTCCTCGATGAGGCGGCGGCGCAGCCGGGAATGCTCGTCGGTGTCCTCGGCGAGGCGGCTGATCTCCTCGAACAAGACCGCGCAGTGCCGGTAGTCGTCGCTGCGCCGGGTGCGGGTCATGGTCGCCGCGGTCATGCAGGTCCTCCTGACAGCCGAAGGGATCGTGACTCGGATAGTGCCCTGGTGCCCGTCGCGTAGCCGACACTCATCATCCTTAGTGGACAGTGCTCGGCGTCGCAAGGCGAGCGGACGCCGGGCCGGCGCGCTCCCCAGGAAGCCGAAGTGTCATGGCCAGCAGGTACCCGTTCGAGGACAAGATCAATCAGCCACCCACTCGAATGGGGGCTCAAGCCGTGCTGTGCTGACGCAGCAGAGCGGCGAGACCGGCGGAACTGCCCACGCAGCGCAGGGTTGGCGGCGTGAGCTGCCCGATGCGGTGATCGTCCTCACGCACCGCGGTGAGGAACCGGACAAGCTGCGCGGGCGGCGGAACGACGCTGGGGCCGCCGAGATAGCGGACGACGATGAGATCTTCGCCGGAATGGGTTTCGATCGCGGCCGCCCATCCGTGCACCTCGTCCCACAGGAGCGCGACGTCGCGGCCGGGGTAGCCCGGCAGCCGGTCGTCGAGGGCGAGGTACGCCGACAGCGGCGAGTCCTGGTCGACCGTGCAGGATTCCAGGCCGACCCCCAGTGCGCGCGCGACCTCGGCGAGGTAGTCGCGCAGCGCGGCGAGGACGGCGTGCGAATTGCCGGACGGCAGGTAGGGAGTTGTGGTCACGAGCGCCTTTCTCCAGAGGAATCGGTTTCCGGCCGCCGCCGTCCGCGCAGCGAGCGCCGGTCGGTGCGGCTGAGCACACCCGAGGTGTCGCGCGTCCAGTGGCCGCCGCGGGAATCGGTGAAGGACAGGCCCGGCACGGCAGCCGCCGAGTACAGGTCGTCCACCGGCAGGGCGTCCTCGCCGAACGGCAACGCGCGCACGGCGGTCGCCTTCGGCGGGATGATCGCGAACCGGACGCGGTGCGGTTCGTCCTCGTCCGGGCGGTGGACTTCCAGCGAGCAGTCGAACACCGGTGCGTCGCCGCTGTTGTGCGCGCACACGACGTAATCCTCGTCACGATCGTGCCGGGCGCCCTCGTCGAGCCACGCCGACACCGATTGCGCTTGCTGCTCCTGCCGGACTTCCGCTTGGTCCTTGCGGTTGAGCAGCATGATCCATACGTACGAGGCGAATCCGAGCAGCGAGCCCGCGCTTCCGATCGCGGATACCCACGTGGCGGTCAGTTGTGATCCCATTTCGCCTGGGGTTCCCCGAACCGGCCTCGGTAAACCTGCCCACACAGAGGTCTAGACCTCACCGGGCGTTCCGCTGTCCTCAATGGACAGCCAGCGCTCAGACCTTCAGCCAGCCCGGGTGAGCGCCCTTCCGCAAGGTGCGCCATTCGTCGGCGAACCTGTCCCGCAACATGCGCGCCGCAGCTTCGTCGCGGCCGTAGAGGAGACCGAAGGTGAAGGTGTTCTGGTTCTCGCTGAAACCGTCGATAGCGAAGTGCCGCAACGCTTCCCGGTCGACCACGCTGTCCTGGTGCTTGCCCAGCGTCTGCTGCACCGCCTTGACGTTCTTGCGCCAGGTACGCAGCTTCTTGCCGAACGCCGGGCGAACGGCGTCCGCGGCGTAACGGGCGCGCTTAGCCTTCTTCCGGACGTTGTGCAGCGCCTTCTCCAGCTCGGTGCCGCTGAGGCCCTCCGTCGCCGCGGTGGCGCGGTAAAGTTTGCGCGCGGTTTTGCGCAAGGGCTTCCGCAACGCCTTCTTGCCCACCGGCGGTACCGTGTCCACCAGCTCGGCGATCGACTGCAACAAGGTCAGATACCGGCTACTGGACAAGGCTTCCATCGCGCGAGCCAGCTCCGTCTGGGAGGTCCGGGCGAAGCGGCGGGCCAGGTATTGGCGCAGCGGTCCGAAAATCAGCTCGGACGGGACGTCGTCGAGACAGTCTTCGAGGCGGGCTTGGCTGACTTCCGCGTCGCGCGCGGGGGCCAGTTCGGCTCCCAGCCACTTCAATTCCGCCGCGATCGCGTCGGCCTTCTTCTTGCCTAGCAACGATTTGAACGTCTGGAGGGCGCTCCGCAGCTTCCGCGCCGCCACCCGCACCTGGTGCACCGAATCGTCTTCCCCGATCCGGAAACCCAAGTCGGCGCGGCGCAACCGCTCGAATTGCTCGGCCAGATACGCGGACAAGACGTCGCGGGAATCGTGCTCGTCCTCCGCGCTGGAACCCATCAGCCGTTCCAGTTTCGACGGCCACCAGGCGTTTTCCGCTCCCCGCTTCCGCAAGGACCGATCGACCCGGTCGAGCAGCTCCGGCCCGGCCTCGACTTCCAGTTCCCGCCAGCGGTCGAGCCGAACCGATTCTCCCCCCAGGACTTCGCCGGTGACGTGGTCGTCGGCCAGCGTCGCGAGAGTGCGGCCGGACGGGTCGGTCAAGCGGTGGGTGAACCGGTCGGTCCGCACCTGCGCGACCGGGCGCAGCTTCCGGCCGAGGGTGTACGCGCGGACCAGCGCCACCAGTTCGCCGGGCACTTTTGTTTCGTCGCCGAGCGGAAACCGCTGCTCCGGGCCGACGTCCGCGGAGAAAGGCAGTCTCAGGCTCCACCCGGCGTCGGTGCTTCTTCTCAACGTCAGTCCAGCTCTGGACAACCGGAAATCCTTGGTGTCGTAATAAACGGCCGCCAACGTCCGCGCGGCGGGAGCTTCCTGGGTGATCCCCTTCCCCGCCAATTGCGGCACCCGGGCGGTCAGGCTCAGCTCGTATTTGCGTTCGGATTCCGCGCTCTTCATTTCCGCTCCCTGATTCAGTCGTTTTCCGCCGCGCCCGCGACGGCCTCGGCGATCGCGGGGACCAACCCCTGGTCGAAAACGCTCGGCACGATGTGCTCCCGGTCGAGGTCGTCGCCGATCGTCCCGGCCAGCGCGTGCGAAGCCGCGAGCAGCATCCGCGCGGTCACCGTCGAGGCACCGGAGTCGAGCAGCCCGCGGAACATCCCCGGGAAGACGAGGACGTTGTTGATCTGGTTGGGCAGGTCGCTGCGCCCGGTCGCGACGATCTCCGCGTGCTCGCGCGCGGCGTCCGGGTCGGCTTCCGGATCCGGATTGGCCAGCGCGAACACGATTGCCCGGTCGGCCATGCGGGCGAGATCGTCGCCCTTGAGCAGGCCGCCGACGCTCACGCCAATGAACACGTCCGCGTCCTGCAACGCGTCTTGGAGACTCCCCCGCACCGCGTCACCGCGGTTGGTGTTTTCCGCGAGCCATTGCTTCTCGCCGGTCAGGTCGCGTTCGCCGTGCAGCGCGCCCTGGCTGTCGCAGACCACGATCCGCTCCGCGTCGAAATCCGCCTTCAACAGCAGCCGCGCGATGGCGGACCCGGCCGCGCCAGCGCCGGAGATCACCACCGAGGTGTCGCCGGGCGTGCGATCGGTCAGCTTCACCGCGTTGTGCAACGCGGCCAGCACGGCGATCGCGGTCCCGTGCTGGTCGTCGTGGAAGACGGGGATGTCCAGCTCGTCGTGCAGCTGCCGCTCCACCGTGAAGCACCGGGGCGCGGCGATGTCTTCCAGGTTGATCGCGCCGAAGGACGTCGCCAGGTCCTTGGCGGTGCGCACCAGGTCCTCCGGTTCGCGGCTGACCGGGCAGATCGGCCACGCGTCGACGTCGGCGAACCGTTTCAGCAGCGCCGCCTTGCCCTCCATCACCGGCAACGCGGCGGCCGGACCCTGGTCGCCGAGACCGAGCAGCGCGGACCCGTCGGAGACGATCGCGACGGAATTGCTCCGCACGGTTTCCCGCGCCAGTACCGACGGGTCCTCAGCGACGCGTTTGGCCAGCTCGGCGACGCCGGGCGTGTAGTGCTCGGCGAGATCGTCGGCGTCGTCGAGCCGCACCCGGGTGGTGACTTGGATCTTTCCGCGACTGCTCATGGCAGTCGGATACCCGGCCGCGCGGCGGCGGAATCGTGCTCAGCCGAGCATGAACGCCGTCCGGCTCGGTCGCCTGGGAACTCGTGACCAAGCGCCCGCATCCCCGCCGGGCCAGCTCGGCACTACGGGCCGCCCCGCAGCCCGCGTGCACCGCCGCACGCCCGGCGGAGCTGGCCGCGCAAGAACGCCCGCTGACCTCAGTCGAGCACGAACGCCGCGTCCGGCTCGGTCACCCGGAAGCTGAAACTCTCCTCCAGGTACAGCGTGAGCCTCTCCGCGTCGTGATGCCGGTACCCCACCGACAGGTCCTGCCCGAGCTCCAGCACGAAGTCCCCGCCGGACAGGCTCAGCACGACCGCCCCGGTCAGCCCCGGCGTCCGCTTCACCCGGCCGCCGCCGAGTGCGCGGCGCAGGTGGTCGAGCACGAGAAGGCCGCCGTGCTCGGTGCTCTCCACGATCGCCGTGTACCCCTCCGGGTTGATCGCCAGCGCGTACGGCCCCTCGATTCCGTTGCACCGCAACGTGTTCACCGCGTTGGCCACTACGTGCGGAAACCGTTCCGGGTCGGTGCCCAGCGTCCCGTGGTCGTACGGGCTCGCCTCCACGATCCCGGTGATCCCGGCGTCCGGCCAGCCGTGGAACACCGTGCGGTTCTCCAGCAGCCCCACCTGGGCGGCGGCTTGGTCGAGGTCGTCGAACTCCAGGTCGTCGGCTCCGCGTTCGGCGTCCTCCAGCTCCGCGCGCTCGACGGTGAACGGCACGCGCACCTCCACCAGCGGCAGCACCCGGCGCTGCCGCGCGAGGGTTTCGCGGTCCCGGGCCTTGTCCGGCGGTTCGATGCGCCGGGTCCGGCCCAGGGAGGTGGCCGAATGCGGCCAGCCGTGCGGGCCTTCGACGTCGACCATCTTGCGGGCCGCCAGGTGCGTGGTCAGCCGCTCCCGCGCCTCGTCGTCGATCTGCTTCCAGCCTTCGGCCGGGATCGGCGCGAGCTCGCGCATCAGGTGGTTCATCGTGCTCCCTTCAAGCCGCCGATGCCCAGCGACCCGTCGTCCGGCGGGTTCTTCCCGGCTTTGCGCTCCTGCTCCGCGACGTACCGCTCCGGGTCGACGTCCCCGGTGTCGATGCCCTTGCCGCCCTTGTGCTCGGCCTTGAAGGCGAGGAACTTCCGGCCGAGCTCCTCGCGCAGGCCCGGGTCGGCGTGCTGGCGGAAGTCGGCGAGCGCGTCGTCCTCTTCCTCGGCCATGTGCTCGCTGTTGGCGGTGCGGGCCTGCCGGACCGCCGCGAGCCAGGCCGCGCTGCCCGGCGGGTGCCTGCGGGTTTCGGCGACGGCGTCGCGGATCTCGTTGTGGTCGCCGACCGCGTCGAGCGTCTCGTCCTCGGCGTCGGCGCCGCGCTGGATCAGCTCGGGGTAGAAGACCGCTTCCTCGGCCGCCGCGTGCAGGTCCAGCAGGTCGGCCAGCGGCTCCCACGCCCGCGCCAGCTCGTCCGGCCCGTCGAGGTCGTCCAGTGCCGCGAACGCCCGCCGGAACCGTTCGTGATCGTCGAGGATCAGGCTGGTGATGTCGGTCATGGCCCCCGACGTTAGCTCCCCCGGCGGCGGCGCGCCCGTTGTGTTTGCGCGAGGCTCGTTGCGGGTAACGGATTCCGATGGTCGCGCGTCACGAACCGGGAGCCGAACCGCCGGACACCACCAGTCTCGACAAGCTTCGCCAAGCCGCCAGCGAGTGCCGAGGCTGCGGCCTCTACCGCGACGCCACCACGACCGTTTTCGGCGTGGGCGGCAAGGGCGCGGAGATCTTCGCCCTCGGCGAGCAGCCCGGCGACCAGGAGGACCGGCACGGCGAGCCGTTCGTCGGCCCGGCCGGAAAACTGCTCGACCGAGCTCTCGGCGACGCGGGCCTGGACCGCGATTCGCTGTACGTGACCAACGCGGTCAAGCATTTCAAGTTCCAGCTTCGCGGCAAACGCCGGATCCACGAAAAACCGGCGCGCTCCGAGGTCGTAGCGTGCCGTCCGTGGCTGGTGGCCGAGTTGCGGGCCGTTCAGCCGCGGCTCGTGCTGCTGCTCGGCGCGACAGCGGCGCAATCGGTGTACGGCAGCAGTTTCCGGCTCACCCGGCATCGCGGCGAGCAGCTTGATCCACCGGAAGAGTTCGCCGGCATGTTCGCCAAAGCGGTCGCCACCGTGCATCCGTCCGCGGTGCTGCGCGCGCCGGACCGGGACACCGCCTACGACGAGTTCGTCGCCGATCTGCGCGGTCTCTGACCCGCGGACGTTTGCCCGCCCTGGCGAGGGGAACCCGAACGCCATGAAAGCAGTGACCTGGCACGGCAAGCGGGACGTCCGCGTCGACAACGTCCCGGACCCGAAGATCGAGAAGCCGACCGACGCCGTCGTCCGGGTGACCTCGACCGGCATCTGCGGCTCGGACCTGCACCTGTACGAGGTCCTCGGCCCGTTCATGACCGAGGGCGACATCCTCGGCCACGAGCCGATGGGGATCGTCGAGGAAGTGGGCAGCGCGGTGAGCTCGCTGAAACCCGGCGACCGCGTCGTGGTGCCGTTCAACATCTCCTGCGGCCATTGCTGGATGTGCGAGCGCGGGCTGCAGTCGCAGTGCGAAATCACCCAGGTGAAGGACCAGGAAAAGGGCGCGGCGCTGTTCGGCTACACGAAGCTCTACGGCCAGGTGCCGGGCGGGCAAGCCGAGTATCTGCGCGTCCCGCAGGCCCAGTACGGCCCGATCAAGGTGCCCGACGGCCCGCCGGACGAGCGGTTCGTCTACCTCTCCGACGTGGTCCCGACCGCGTGGCAGGCCGTCCAGTACGCCGACGTTCCCGACGGCGGTTCCGTCGTGGTCTTCGGCCTCGGCCCGATCGGCCAGATGTGCGCCCGCGTCGCGCGGCACCTGGGCGCGGGCGAGGTGATCGGGGTCGATCTGGTGCCGGAACGGCTGGCGCGGGCCCGCGCCCACGGGGCGACGACCCTGGACCTGCGCGACCACCGGCGGATCGGCGACGCGATCCGCGACCTCACCGGCGGCCGCGGCGCCGACTCGGTGATCGACGCGGTCGGGATGGAAGCGCACGGCGCGCCGATCGGGAAACTCGCGCACAACCTGGTCGCGCTGCTGCCGCAGACGATCGGCGCGAAGGTGACCGAGAAGGCCGGGATCGACCGGCTGAGCGTGCTGTACGCGGCGATCGACAGCGTCCGGCGCGGCGGCACGATCTCGCTGTCCGGGGTGTATGGCGGGATGGCCGACCCGATCCCGATGATGGAGCTGTTCGACAAGCAGATCCGGCTGCACACCGGGCAGGCGAACGTCCGCCGGTGGGTCGACGACGTCCTGCCGGTGTTGACCGCGGACGGCGATCCCCTCGGCGTCGAAGGCTTCGCGACCCACAGGCTCCCGCTGTCCGACGCGCCGCGGGCGTACGAGATGTTCCAGAAGAAGCTCGACGGGGTGCAGAAGATCCTGCTCGAACCGGCGGCGTAACGGCACGCGCAAAAGTGCCCGGGGCTTTACCGGCCCGGGCGCTTTTCCGTGCGCTGGGCAAGCCGTTCCCGCTGCGGGACCACGACGTACTTCGGGTCCTTTGTGGACTCGACACCCGCCGCGTACACCCCGAACCGCGTGCACAGCCCGGACGCCAGGTAAGCCGCCCCCGCGGCAATTCCCGCCGCGCGGTTCTTCCGGGCCGCCAACGACAACGTCGCACCCGCTGCGGTAAGCACCTTGGCCGCCTTCAGCAACCGCCCCGCTCGACCGGTCCGGTACGGCTCCGAAGCCAGCCCCAGCCCGGTCTCCAAGTGATGCTCCGCGGCCAATTCCGCGACAGCCCCCGCGAGCCCCGCCCGGATCACCGGCCCGTTTTCCTTCCGCGGCACCGAAATCAGCGCGATCCCGGCCCCGCTGGTCACCGCGCTGCCCGCGAACAGCACCGGCAGCGTCCCGTGCGCTTCGTGCCAGGACGGCGTCGCCGTGTCGGCCAGCAGCACCGCGGTGTATGTGCACATCGCCGGGCCCAGCACGCCCGCCCCTGCCCCGGCCAGCCGGCCGAGCCGCGGGAATCGCCCGGTCAGCGCGGACAAAGCCGCCCCCGCTGCGAGGCCGGAGAACGGCGACAGAATCCACGAACCCACCGACAGCGGCGAAGTCGGCTTGAGCACGCGCAGCATGTTCAGGAACCGCGTCGGCTTGCCGAGATCGTGGATCAACGCGACGACGCTGGCGATCGACCCGCCGGAGGCGGCCAGCCGGCCGACCTTCGCCAGCTCCGGCCGTCCGGTCGCGTCGGCGAGCGCGGCCATCGACGCCGAAGCACCGGCCGCGCCGCCGAGGAACAGATACAGCGGCACGTCCGGCTGTTTCCAGGCGGGTTCTTTGAGGATCGGCCTGCCGTAGTAGGAACGGAATTCGGCGGGCTCGACCATCGCCCGTTCGCGGCGCGGGCTCATCGGCGCCGTCCCAGGAACGACACGACGAGCGCGGCGGCCACCCCGGCGGCCGTGGTCGCGGCCCGCTTCCACATCTGGGACAAATCGCGGGTCGTCACGACGGGGTCCGGGGGAAAGCCGTAGACCTCGGGTTCGTCCAGCAGCAGGAAAAACGCGCCGTCGCCGCCCACCCCGTCGCCGGGATCGTGCCCGTAAAGCCGCGCTTCCGGCACGCCGTCCTCGTGCAGCGCCGACACCCGCGCGGCGGCGCGTTCGCGGAGTTCGTCCAGCTCGCCGAACTGGATGGAGTCGGTCGGACAGGCCTTGGCGCACGCGGGTTCCATCCCGGCGCCGAGCCGGTCATAGCACAGCGTGCACTTGAACGCCCGGCCGTCGCTTTCGCGTTTTTCGATGACCCCGTACGGACACGCCGGAACGCAGTAACCGCAGCCGTTGCAGATGTCCTGCTGCACCACGACCGTGTCGAATTCGGTGCGGAACAGCGCGCCGGTCGGGCAGACGTCGAGGCACGCCGCGTGCGTGCAGTGCTTGCAGACGTCGCTGGACATCAGCCAGCGCACGCCCGGCTCCTCCGGGTGCTGCTCCGGCGCGCCCACCGTCGGCATCCCGAGCTCCACCGCGGGTTTCTGCTGCTCGATGAAGGCGACGTGCCGCCAGGTGTTCGAGCCGAGATCGCCGGTGTTGTCATACGACAGGCCGAGCAGGTCCGGCGCGCCCTCGGCCTCCGGGACGCCGTTCCATTCCTTGCACGCGACCTCGCACGCCTTGCACCCGATGCACACCGACGTGTCGGTGAAAAAGCCCATCCGGGGCTGGGCGCCGTACTCAGCCATTGGCTCGCCTCCGGTACTCCGCCACGAACTCCAGCAGCTCCGGCCCGCGGGGCCGCCGTCCGGGGCGGATGTCGCAGGTGGCCGCTTTGGCCTCCTGGATGTGCACGTTCGGGTCCAGCACGATCGACAGCAGGTCGTTGGCCGCGTCGCCGCGGGACAGGCCGTTCGGGCCCCAGTGGTACGGCAGCCCGACCTGATGGACGGTGCGGCCGCGCACCTTGAGCGGTTTGACGCGGTCAGTCACCAGCACGCGGGCCTCGATCGCCGTCCGCGCCGAGACGATGGTGGCCCAGCCGAGATGCGCCAGCCCGCGTTCGGCGGCCAGCGCGGGCGAGACCTCGCAGAAGAACTCCGGCTGCAGCTCCGACAGGTACGGCAGCGTCCGGCTCATCCCGCCCGCGGTGTGGTGCTCGGTGAGGCGGTAGGTGGTGAACACGTACGGGTACACCTCGCTGCGCGCCGGGTTGTACTGGTTCACCGGGCTGTCCAACGTCTGGCGCACCGGCGACTCCTGCTGGCCGTACAGCGCGTTGGCGACCGGGCTCTCGAAGGGCTCATAGTGCGTGGGCAGCGGGCCGTCGGCCAGCCCGGCGGGGACGTAGAGCCAGGCTTTGCCGTCAGTCTGCATGATGAACGGATCGCGGCCGCTCAGCGCGTCCTGCGCCTTCGCCCCGTCCGGCGGGACGTGATCCGGAGGCTTGGCCGGTTCGAAGTCCGGAACGTCGGGGCCGGTCCACTTGGCCTGCTCGGCGTCCCAGTAGATCAGCTTTTTGCGTTCGCTCCACGGTTTCCCGTCCGGGTCCGCCGAGGCGCGGTTGTACAGGATCCGCCGGTTCGCCGGCCACGCCCAGGCCCAGCCCTTCGCGACCCAGTCCTGTTCGGAGCCGGGCTGCCGGTTCGCCGCGTGATTGTGCCCGTCGGCGCGGACACCGCAGTAGATCCAGCAGCCGCACGACGTCGAGCCGTCGTCCTTGAGCTGGGTGTAGGCCGAGAGCGGGCCGTCCGGGCCGTGGCCGTTGATCTCCGCGAGCACGGACTCCGCGCTCGGATCGTCCGTCGGCCCCTCGGTCGGATAGCTCCACGCCAGGTCACGCAGCGGGGCGTCGCGTTCGTCCGTGCCGATCCGCTCCCGGATCAGCCTGCCGAGGTGGTAGTAGAACCACAGGTCGCTGCGGGCGTCGCCGGGCGGTTCGACCGCTTTGTGGTGCCATTGCAGGAGGCGCTGGGTGTTGGTGAAGCTGCCGTCCTTTTCGGTGTGCGCGGCGGCGGGCAGGAAGAAGACTTCCGTGCCGATTTCCTCCGGCTTGAGTTCGCCGGTTTCGATCTCCGGGCCGTTCTTCCAGAACGTCGCGCTCTCGATCAGCTGCAGGTCGCGGACCACCAGCCAGTCGAGATTGGCGAGCCCGAGCCGCTGGAACTTCCCGTTGGCCGAGCCGACCGCCGGGTTCTCGCCGACCAGGAAGTACCCCTTGCACTCCCCCTCGATCTGCTTCTGCACCGTCGCGTACGTCCCGTGGTCGCCGGTCAGCCGAGGCAGGTAGTCGAAGCAGAAATCGTTGCGCGGCTGGGCGTTGTCGCCCCAGTACGCCTTGAGCAGGCTGACCGCGTACGAGCGCATGTTGCCCCAGAAGCCGGTCTTGCCCGCGTCGGATTCGACGAAACCGTCGAGGTCGAGGTGCTGGTGCGCGTGCGGCATCGGGATGTAGCCGGGCAGCAGGTTGAACAGCGTCGGGATGTCGGTCGAGCCCTGGATGCTGGCGTGCCCGCGCAGCGCCAGGATGCCGCCGCCCGGACGGCCGATGTTGCCCAGCAACGTCTGCAGGATCGAGGCGGTGCGGATGTACTGCGCGCCGACCGTGTGGTGCGTCCAGCCGACCGAGTACACCCACGCCGTGGTCCGGTCCCGGCCGGAGTTCGCGGTGATCGCCTCGGCGATTTCGGTGAACTGCTCGACCGGCAGGCCGCAGATGTCGGCGACCGCCTCGGGCGTGTAGCGGGAGAAATGCCGTTTGAGGACTTGGTAGACGCAGCGCGGATGCCGCAGCGTCTCGTCCCGCTTGGGCTTCGCGCCGATCGCCGCGCCGCCGCTGCCGTAGGACTCGGCGCGCGCGGAGCTCTGGTGCTTCTCGCCGCCGTGGTGCCCGCCGGTCTGCCCCGGGTCGCGAGTGCCGGCTGCCGGGCTCGCTTCCACGCCCTCGTACGCCCAGGTCGAGTTGTCGTACTGGCGCTTCTCCGGGTCGAAGCCGGAGAACAGGCCGTCGAGGTCCTCGGTGTCGGCGAATTCCTCGGTCAGGATCGCGGCGGCGTTCGTGTAGGCCACGACGTACTCGCGGAAGTCCAGTTCATGCTGCAGGACGTAGTTGATCAGGCCGCCGAGGAACGCGATGTCCGAACCCGCGCGCACCGAAGCGTGGACGTGCGCGACCGCGCTCGTACGGGTGAACCGCGGGTCGACGTGGATGATCTTCGCGCCGCGGGCCTTCGCCTCCATCACCCACTGGAACCCGACCGGATGGCATTCGGCCATGTTCGAGCCCTGGATGACGATGCAGTCGGCGTTGGCGAGGTCCTGCTGGAACGTCGTGGCGCCGCCACGACCGAAGGAGGTCCCCAGACCGGGAACCGTGGCGGAGTGTCAAATACGGGCCTGATTTTCGATCTGTATCGCGCCGAGCGCGGTGTACAGCTTCTTCATCAGGTAGTTCTCTTCGTTGTCCAGCGTCGCGCCGCCGAGGCTCGCGAAGCCGAGCGTGCGGTTGAGCTTGCGGCCCTGGTCGTCGACGTCCTGCCACGTTTCGGCACGTGTCTTGAGCACGCGGTCGGCGATCATGTCCATCGCCTGGTCGAGGGACAGCCGCTCCCAGTCGGTGCCGTACGGCCGGCGGTAGAGGACCTCGGTGACGCGGCTCGGGCTGGTCACGAGCTGCTTGCTGGCCGACCCTTTCGGGCACAGCCTGCCCCGGGAAATCGGCGAATCCGGGTCGCCCTCGATCTGGGTGACCGCGCCGTCCTTGACGTAGATCTTCTGCCCGCAGCCGACCGCGCAGTACGGGCAGATCGAGCGGACTACCTTGTCGGCGTCTTCGGTGCGGGCGTGCCAGCTCTCCGAACCACGCGATTTCGCCGCCGAGGCGCGCGCGGTGCGGTCGGGACCGGCCAGCTGCCGGTACACCGGCCAGCTCTCGATCCACTGCCGCATGCCCACGCTGTCACCGTAATCCGTTCTCCGCGCGCTCGCAGCGCGTCCGGCGGGTCCCGTCGCCGAGCGGTTCAGTGAGCCCGGCGGCGTCGAGGTGCTCCAGCAGCGGGATCATCACCCGGCGGGTGCTGTCCAATGCCTGCCGCGCCCGCGAGACGGTGAACGGTTCGCCGAGCGCGGCCAGCACTTCCGCCGCGCGCTGCGGCGCGTCCGGCCTCAGTACGACTCCGTCGGCGATCGCCCGCAACCGGCCCGCGCGGACCGCGGCGGCCAATTCCCGTTTGCCCAGCCCGAGTTTCCGCAGTTCGTCCGCTTCCGGCGCGCGGAACGGGTGCTCGGCGAACCGCGCTTCCAGGGTGCGGAGGGCGCTTTCCACCTCGGCGGTCAGTCCAGTGCCGGGCTTGCCGACGAGCCCGTCCTTGAGGACCAGCCCGCCGCCGAGGACCGCCGGGAGAAGGTCCGCGTCCGGCAAGCCGAGGCGTTGCCGGAGCGCCTCAGCCGGAATCCCCGCCGCCAGCGGATGTTCGCGGGTCCAGTCCGCGACCACTTTCGCGACCTCCGCCCGCAACCGGGCGAGGCGCGCCGGGTCGGCGTGCCAGCCGCCGAGCCGTTCGCCTGCCTCCGGCAGTCCCAGCGCGCGGAAGTCCTCGTGGCGCACGAAACCTTCGCGGCGAAGGTAGTCCCAGCCTGGTTCCGAGTCGGTCAGCTCTTCGCCCCGGGCTCGTGCGGCCCCGCGGCGCGCGAGCGACGGCGGCCGGACGTCCACCACGTCGAACCCGGCCGGAATGCGGTGCTCCCCCGGGTCGCGCAACAGCCCGCGGTCGCCCACCCGGAGTGGCAGCGGGTTCGCGAGCATCAGCCGCGCGGTGTCCGGACCGAGCGGGCGGACCCGGGTCGGCACCGCCGCAGATCCGATGTGCAGCACGAGGTTCCGATGCAGTTCGCCGGACGGGGCACCGCGCAACCGGACGTCGATTTCCGTCGCCGGACGCCACGCGCCCGGAGTCAGCAGCACGTCGCCCCGCCCGACGGAATCCTTGGGCACGCCGCGCACATTCACCGCCACCCGGGCTACCGCGGCCACGCTTTCGCGCGGTTCGCCCAGCGCCTGCAGGCCGCGGATCTGCACCCGGTTCGCGCCGAGCAGCAGCTCGTCGCCCGTTTTCAGCGTTCCGCCGCCCAGGGTCCCGGTGACGACGGTGCCCGCGCCCTTGATCGTGAACGCCCGGTCAATCCAGAGCCGGACGTCCGCTTCCAGCTCCGGTGGCGGCAACCGGCTGGCCAGCTTGGCCAGCTGAGCCTTGAGTTCCTCGAGCCCTTCGCCGGTCGTGCCGCTGACGCTGACCGCGGCCACCTCGCCGAGCGCCGTCGCCGAGATCTCCTTGAGCGCCCCGGCCGTCGCTCGTTCCGGGTCGGCGCGGTCGGCTTTGGTGACGGCGAGGAGTCCGTGCCGGACCCCGAAGGCGTCCAGCGCCGCCAGGTGCTCGGCCGATTGCGGCATCCACCCCTCGTCCGCGGCCACGACGAACAGGACCGCCGGGACGGGACCGACGCCCGCCAGCATGTTCGGCACGAACCGCTGATGCCCCGGGACGTCCACGAAGGCGAGTTCCTCGCCGCCCAGCCGGGTCCAGGCGAACCCGAGATCGAGGGTCAGGCCGCGGCGGCGTTCCTCGGCCCAGCGGTCCGGTTCCATGCCGGTGAGGCGGCGGATGAGCGTGGATTTCCCGTGGTCGACGTGCCCGGCGGTGGCGATCACCCGCATCGGCGGACCGCCTCGCGCACCGCCGCGTCGTCCGCCGGGGCCACCGTCCGCAGGTCGAGCAGGCACCGGTCCCGCACGATCCGGCCGACGACCGCGGGTTCGCCCGTCCGCAGCGCGTCGGCGTAGCGAGCGGGCAGCGCGACCGCCGCGCTGGGCAGTTCGACCCCCGGTGCGCCGCCTCCGCCCACGACGGCTGTCGAGTCCACCGCTTCGGCCTGCACACCAGCAGAACGAAGCGACCGGGCCAGAGCTTCGGCGCGCTCACGGAGGTCGCCGATTTTTGCCAGCAGCGCTGCCCGCACGGGTGGTTCCGGTCCGCGAAGGGTGGCTTCGAGCGCGGCGAGCGTCAGTTTGTCGACCCGCAGTGCCCGGGCCGCGGGATGCCGACGCAGCCGTTGCACCAATTCGGCATCCCCGAAAAGCAAGCCCGCTTGCGGACCGCCGAGAAGCTTGTCGCCGCTCGCGGTGACCAGGTTCGCGCCGTCGGCCAGTGCGGTCGTGACGTCCGGTTCGTCCGGCAGCAACGGGTGCGGCGCGAGCAGCCCGGATCCGACGTCGGAGACCACCGGCACCCCGAGCCCGGCCAGCTCGGCGACGCCCGCCTCCGAGGTGAACCCGGTGACCTGGTAGTTCGAGGGATGGATTTTGAGCACGAACCCGGTGTCCGGGCCGATGGCCGCCGCGTAATCCCCGGCGGACGTCCGGTTGGTGGTGCCGACCTCGCGCAGCCGGGCGCCGGTCGAGGCGAGCAGATCCGGGATGCGGAACCCGTCGCCGATTTCGACCAGTTCACCGCGGCTGACCACGATTTCCTTGCCGGGAGCCAAGGTCAGCGCGCACAGCAGCAGCGCGGCCGCGTTGTTGTTGACCACGTGCACCGCTTCCGCGCGCGGCACGGCCTCCGCCAGCGCGGCGAGAGTGCCGCGGCCGCGTTTCGCCCGTTCCCCGGTTTCGAGCGCGAACTCGACGTCGGTCGCCCCGCCCGCCGCGACGATCGCGTCCAGCGCGGCGGCCGACAGCGGCGCGCGGCCGAGGTTGGTGTGCACGAGAACGCCGGTCGCGTTGAGCACCGGCCGCAGGGACGACACCGTCGCAGGCAGCCGGGCGACCACCTCCGTGATGACCTCGCCAGGCTCGATCTCGCCCGCCCGGGCTCGCTGCTGTGCCGCGGCGACCAGCGACTTCACCAGGTCCCGGCCGAGCGTCTCGGCGGCTTTCGCGATCCTCGGCTCGCCGAGCACGGCGTCGGTGCGGGGGATGGCTCGGCGCGGGTCACCCATGGCGGAGGCGGACGGGAATCGAACCCGCCAGCGGCAGGACCTGCCGCTCAACGGTGTTGAAGACCGCGCCGGTCACCAGGCCGGATACGCCTCCCTGGGGCATTCCGCCATCCTGCCAAGACCGCCGCGCCCCCGCATGATGAACAGCATGAGCGTCCGGCTGACCCAGTACGCCCACGGCGGCGGCTGCGCGTGCAAAATCCCGCCCGACGAACTGGAAACCATCGTCCGCGGCCTGTCCGGCGCCGTGCCGGAAAACCCTCCCGGCGAACTCCTCGTCGGCCTCGACGACGGCGACGACGCGGCCGCCGTGCGGATCGCGGGGAACGTCGCGCTGATCGCGACGACCGACTTCTTCACCCCGGTCGTCGACGACCCGTACGACTGGGGCCGGATCGCCGCCGCGAACGCGCTGTCGGACGTCTACGCGATGGGCGGCGTTCCGGTGGTCGCGGTCAATCTGCTCGGCTGGCCGCGCGACGTGCTGCCATTCGACCTGGCCGCGGAAGTGCTGCGCGGCGGCCTGGCCGTCTGCGCGGAAGCCGGCTGCCATCTGTCCGGCGGGCACAGCGTCGACGACCCGGAACCCAAGTACGGTCTCGCCGTCACCGGCACCGCGGACCCGGAACGCTTGCTGCGCAACGATTCGGGCAAGCCGGGCACCCCGCTGACGCTGACCAAGCCGCTGGGGATCGGTGTGCTGAACTCGAGGCACAAAGCCACCGGCGAACGCTTCCCGCAGGCGATCGCCGCGATGACCACGCTCAATCGCGCCGCCTCCGCCGCCGCCCTGGAAGCGAGTGCGGTCTGCGCGACCGACGTCACCGGGTTCGGGCTGCTCGGCCACCTGCACAAACTGGCCCGGGCGAGCGGCGTCACCGCACGGCTCGACCCGGCGGCCGTCCCGTATCTCGAGGGCGCTCGGGAAGCACTGCGCGAGGGCTACGTCAGCGGCGGGACCCGCCGCAACCTCGACTGGGTCCGGCCGCACGCCGAGCTGTCCCGGATCTCCGAGGACGAGGCCCTGCTGCTGGCCGACGCGCAGACCTCCGGCGGGCTGCTGGTGGCGGGGGAATTGCCGGGACATCCGGTGATCGGCGAGCTGGTGCCGCGCGGTGAGCACACCATCGTCGCCGGCTGAGCGCTTCGCTGCCGGAAAGGTCCGTGAGGGGACCCCCACGGACTCTGATTCCCTCAGGGTTCCCCTCACGGACCTCTCACGGCCAGGGCGTCCGCCGCGGATTGGCCAGTGTCCGAAGTGGGTAGCCCCTCCCCCGAGGTGAGGACATGCGCGCTGCGACCGAAATCCTGCTGTGGTGGCTTGCCCTGACCGGGCTGTGGACCCTCACGCTGTCCACCCCGTCGGCTCCGGAACTGCTCGCCGGCGCCGCCGCCGCGCTGGTCTGCGCGATCGCCGCCCGCTCCGCGCGCCGGGCGATGCACGGTTCGTGGAAGTTCAACCCCCGCTGGCTGACCTGGCTGACCCCGCTCCCCAAAGCCGCTCTCACCGAGTCCGCAGCCGCCTTGCGCACCGCCTTCTCGCGGCCCGAAGCCGGAAAATGCGAGAAAGTCACGGTCCCCACCGCACCGCGCGCGGAACACGAAGCGCGACTCGCCGTCGCGACCGTGCTCGTCGGCTGCACGCCGGGCGCGATGGTCGTCGCGAGCCCGCCGGACGACACGAACGTCGTCGTCCATCGCCTGCTCCCCGGCTCCCCCACTCTCGATCGGGTGACGCGATGACGTGGCTGCTGCTCGCCGCACTGCTCCTGATGGCAGGCGGTCTCGGTACCGCACTGTGGCTGGCGGCTCGGGGCACTGCGATCGAACGTCTGGCCGGAATGCAGTTCGCCGGAACCGTCACGATCCTGACGCTCCTGCTGCTCGTCCAGGCGTACGGCCCGTCCAGCGCGATCATCCTGCCCCTGACGCTGACCGTCCTCGCCTTCGCCGGGACGCTCGTCTTCGCACGCCTCCTGGGGACCCGATGACGGTCGCCGCCCAGATTCTCGTCTTCGCCGGGGTGTTCGTCATCCTCGCGTCCGCGGCAGGTCTGCTGCGCGCGAAGGATCTGCTGACCCGCCTGCATCTGCTCACCCCGGCGACCACGCTCGGCGCGCCGCTCATCGGCGTCGGGCTCGTCCTGGTCAACGGCGTCCAGCTCAGCTCGGGCGCGATCCTCGCGACGGTCGTGCTGCTGGCGGTCACCAGCCCGATCCTGCAATCGGCCACCGCCCGGCTCGAAGCCCGCCACCGCGGCGAGATCGACGAGGATCTCCCCTTATGACAGCCGCCGTGCTGCTCGTCGCACTCGCACTGGTCGCGGTGGCCGGATTCGCCGTGGTCGCGACGCACGACCCGAGGCGGCAAGCGATCACGCTCACCGTGTATTCCCTGTGCCTGACAGTGCTTTTCGTCGTATTCCAAGCCCCGGACGTCGCGCTGTCCGAACTCGCCGTCGGCGCGGCGATCGTCCCGCTCCTGGTCCTGCTGACGCTGCGGAAGACAGGCAAGCGATGAGGACCCGCGACGTCGTCGGAGCCGCTGGGCTGGCCGGAGTCGCCGCGCTGTTCATCGCGGCGTTCACCCGGATGCCCGCCGCCGGGACCGCCAGCCACGTCTACCGGGACCTGGTGCTGCCCCTGGGGTTCCGGGAGGTCACTCCGAACCTGGTGTCGTCGGTCAACTTCGACCTCCGCGCGCTCGACACCCTCGGCGAGGAAACGATCGTCGCCGCCGCGGTCGTCGGCACGCTCGCACTGCTGCAGCCGCCCGAAAAAGAACCGAAAACGGACGGGACCGGCTACGTCCTGCCCGCCGTGAAGCTCGCTGGATTCCTGCTACTGCCGGTTTCGGTGCTGCTGGGCCTCGACATCGTCGTGCACGGGCACCTGACGCCCGGCGGCGGCTTCCAGGGCGGCGTCGTCCTCGCGACCGGCTGGCACCTGCTCTACCTCTCCGGCAGCTACGGCGCGCTGGCCCGGCTGCGCCCGATCGACTGGTGCGAATACGCCGAAGCGGCGGCGACCGGCCTGTACGTCGTGACCGGTCTGCTGGGACTCGCCGTCGGCGGTTCCTTCCTCGCGAACGTGCTGCCGCTGGGCGAATTCGGCTCGCTGCTGTCCGCCGGAACCGTCCCGGTGCTGAGCGTGCTGATCGGCATCGAGGTCGCCGCCGGGTTCGTCGTCCTGCTGTCGCGGTTCTTCGTGCACGGGCTCAAGGAGGACAAGTGACGGGCGTGGTGTCGGCGGCTTGCTACGGGGTGGCGGCGTGGCTGTTGCTGCTCGGCTGCGCCGGAATCATGCGCAGCCGGCACCTCGTGCACACCGTGGTGTCGCTGTCGGTCGCCCAATCGGGCACGTACGTGCTGCTGCTCGCGATCGGCTACCAGGACCAGGCGGGCGCGCCGATCGTGGCGCAAGGGCAGGCGCAGCCGGTGGTGGACCCGATGGTGCAGGCCATGACGCTCACCGACATCGTCGTCTCGGCGACCATCACCGCGCTCCTGCTCGCCCTGACGCTGCAGATCTCGCGCCGGCACGGCACGGTGGACCCCGACGAACTGCGGGCGCTGCGCGGCTGACCATGACGACTCTGCCCGCCCTCGCCATCGCCGTCCCGCTGCTCGCCGCCTGCCTGCTGCTCGGTCTCGGCGGCAAACTTCCCCGCCTCGCGGTCGACGTCACAGCTACGGCGACCGCGGCGGCGGTGTGCGTGCTGTGCCTGGTCCTGCTGACCTCCGCCCACCACGAGCGGGTGGTCAGCTGGCTCGGCAGGCAGGGACCGGAAGGCACCCGCTCGGTCGGCATCGTGCTCGTCGCGGACGGGCTCAACACGACGTTCGCCGCGCTGGCCGCGTTCCTGATGGTGTGTGCGCTGCTGTACAGCTGGCATTACTTCGAGGCTGTCGAAGCCCGCTACCACGCGATGATGCTGCTCTTCCTGACCGGCATGGTCGGCTTCCTCTTCACCGGCGACCTGTTCACGCTGTTCGTGTTCTTCGAGCTGATGAGCGGGGTCGCCTACGCCCTGACCGGGTACCGGATCGAGGAAGCGGACTCGGTGCAGGGCGCGCTGAACTTCGGCGTGGTGAACTCCCTCGGCGCGTACTTCACGCTGATGGGCATCGGCCTGCTCTACGCCCGCAGCGGCCAGCTCGGCCTCGCCCAGCTGGGCGTCGCGCTGGACGGCCGTCCGGCGGACGCTCTCGTCATCGCCGCGTTCGTGCTGGTGTGCACCGGATTGCTGGTCAAAGCCGCGAGCGTGCCGTTCCACTTCTGGCTCGCCGACGCGCACGCCGTCGCTCCGACGCCGGTGTGCGTGCTGTTCTCCGGCGTCATGGTCGAACTCGGCCTCTACGGCGTGCTCCGCGTCCGCACCACCGTGTTCGGAACCGTGCTCGACGACGCCACCGTCAGCCGGATCTTTCTCACCGCCGGCATCGCCAGCGCGGTGCTCGGCGCCGTGCTGTGCTTCACCCAGCGGCATCTCAAACGTTTGCTGGCCTACTCGACGATCGCCCACATTGGACTGTTCCTTTGCGGACTCGCCGCCACCGGAGGCGAAGCGACAGCCGCGTTCGTGCTCTCGGTGCTCGGGCACGCCGGAGCGAAAGGCGCGCTGTTCCTGCTGACCGGGGTGCTGAAAAACCGCTACGGCAGCGTCGACGAGGACGATCTCTTCGGTCGCGCAACGCATTCCCGGACGGAAGCGGCGTTGTTCCTGATCGCCGCGGCCGCGCTCGCCGGGCTGCCGCCGTTCGGCCTCGCCCTGGGCAAAGACGCCGCCGAACACGCGGGCCCGGAGTGGCTGATGGCCGTCTTCGCGGTGGTTTCCGCGCTGACCGCGGCGGCAGTGCTGCGCGCCGGGCTGCGGGTCTACTTCGGACTCGGCAGGCCGCCCTCCGACGATTCCGCGGATACGACGTCGGGCTCTGGCGAGGAACCCGAGACCGGCCAGCCGATCAAACGCACGCCGACACCGATGCTCGCGGCCATCGTGGTCCTGCTCGCTTTCGCGCTGGCCGCCGGGGTCGTGCCGTGGCTGCGCGACGTCGCCGCGGCGGCCGGGGCGCAGGCGGTCGACCGCGCGGGCTACCTGCACGATGTCCTGCCGACGCTGCCCGCGTCCCTCCCCACGGCGGCGCCCGAACTGTCCTGGACCGGACCCGGCCTGCTGTCCGCGGCTGCGACCGTCGTCCTCGCCCTCGGCGCGACGGCCTTCGCGCTGTGGTCGCGGCACCGGACCCCGAAACCGGTGCACGAGGCCCTCACCGTCCTGCATCGCGCACACTCCGGACAGGTCGGCGACTACGTGGCCTGGCTGCTCGCGGGCGTCGCCGTCCTCGCCGGGCTGACCTGGCTCTGACCTCTGCTCTGGCCTCTGTGGGTTTACCCGCCGGGCAACCGGGCAACCCGCAGGGCGGCCCGTGAACCCGAGCGTGAGGAGTCGCCGTGTCCGCCCGCACCGCAGACGGCCCGAAACTGCTGCCCGAGACCGAAGAGCTGGCCACCGGCAAGAACTTCGCCGCGGTCACCACCGTGCTGCCGAGCGGACGGCTGCAGACGCAGATGATCTGGGTGCACGTCGAGAACGGCAGGATCGTGCTCAACACCGAGACCCACCGGGTGAAGTACCGCAACGTCGTCCGCGACGACCGGATCACCGTCCTGATCCGCGACGAGCAGGATCCCTACCGCTACGCGGAGGTCCGCGGCCATGTGACCGGCGTCGAGACCGGCGAACGCGCGCGGCTGCAGGTCGACGAACTCGCCCGCAAATACACCGGCGGGGATTATCCGCCCGAAGCGATCAAATCCGAACGCGTCATCCTGCAGGTGACGCCGGAGCGGCAGACGTTCATCGACCAGAAGAAGGGCGTCGCCGACTGAGGTCCCGGCTACCGGCGGGCATACGAGGGAAACGTGCTGCCCGCCGAACCGTGCATGCGCACGGAGGCTTCACCAAATTGCGCCCTGAGGCGACCCGCCTGGCCGCCCCAGCCGTCGGTTGCCCCGCTGACCTCACGAATGCGGGTCGATGTCCTCCCCGAGCAGCCGGTGCACCGCCTCTACGTTCTCGTAGCGCTGCTCGGGCAGCTTGCCGAGATGGCCGATCACGTCGTCGCCCGCGCCTTTCGCGGCCGCCCGGCGGAGGAGTTCGCCGCGCTCGCACGGGTATTCGACTTCCGTCAGGTATTCACGGACGTCAGACATGGCGCTCCCTTCCTCGGGTTCCTCCCCCGCATACCCGCCCAGCCGCCGTTCAATGCGGGTTACGCTCGACTGGTGAACGACTCCCCCGAGCCCTCCCCGGCCAAGATCGGGAACGTCCTGCACCCGGTCGCCGACGTCGCCTCCGCCGTCCGGTTCTACGCCGCGGTCTTCGGCTTGCCCGAGAAATTCGTCGACGGAGACCGGTACGCCGCCCTCGACGCGGGCGGAACGACCCTCGCCCTCGCCGGTCCGGAGGAAGACGTCACCGACGGCGTCCCGGCCGCGTCGTTCAAGGTGCCCGACGTGGCCGCCGCACTGGACGCGCTGGTTGCTGGCGGCGGAACCATTGTGCGGCAACCGGAACAGGGACCGCACGAGATTCGAGCGGTGGCGCGGGATCCTTGGGGCAATACTGTGGTGGTTTACGGACCTCAGTAACCTCGTGATCGGCCTCAGGGAAACGAATCACACTTACCCCGGCGTGCGGGCTGAATCGGAAAACAGCGCCATTTCCGTCCCACTGCCGACGCACTAGCCCGGCGGACGGGAAACCTTTATCTGCCCGGCGTCGCACCACACGAAACGCGACCGGACGGGCACAGCCCGCATACCTCGAGGCGATCCGGCCCGGACCGGAAACCATCCGGGCCCGCTCCTCGCGGCGCGGCCGTTCTCCGGTGCGGCCCGCCGCACATTGTCTCCGGCGACCAGCCACAGTGGACTCCTGTTATGGTCTGCGGTGACCACGTCCCGTTTCCAGGAGGAGCCGCCGCGATGGCACAGAAAGTCCTCGTCGAGATGATCGACGACCTCGACGGATCCGAAGCCGGGCAGACTGTCCCCTTCGGACTCGACGGCGTCCAGTACGAAATCGACCTGTCCGACGAAAACGCCGCCGCCCTGCGCGAGGAACTGGCGACCTTCATCGCCGCCGCCCGCCGGACCGGCGGCCGCAAGACGACGGTGCGCGCCACCGCCGCGCCGACCGCCGAGGAACGCGAACGCTCCAAGGCGATCCGCACCTGGGCCCTGGACAACAACTGGGCCATCGCCGAACGCGGCCGCATCCCGCGCGAGGTGATCGCCGCCTACGAGGAAAGCCAGAAGCCGGAGCCGAAACCCCGCAAGCGCACCGCGAAAAAGCGCGCCGCGAAATAGACTCCCGGCCCTGGTTGATCATTTCGGGAATACCGGCTTCCTCTCCGGTGAAGTTTCGGCGGCGCCAGGTTTCCACCCCGCCGAGGTTCAAGGTCGTTGACTTTCAGCGTCGGCGGGGTTTCGGCTCCACCGGGGTTTCTCCGCCGATTGGCGGATACATCGCACTACGGCAACCTGGCCCCGGCCGCGTGCTCCTCGTCCGTTTGGCACGGCCGAGCGGGTGCCGTCTTCGTCCCTGACGCCGTCGGGCATAGTCGTCACGCCTTGGCCTCCCGCGTGCGGATGGCCTGGCCCGTGTGGTCGACGACCTCGCGCCAGGTTGCGCGCGACGACGGCTGCGCCTTCTTGACCGTGACTTCCCCCGGTTCTCCTGGGATCATCTCGCGAGGCAGCCGGGCCACCAGCCGGGAAAACCCGCTAGAGTGACCCGAAAACTTCCTCCAGGGGGCGGCGATGGAATTCCAGGAAGTCGTGCGGCGCAGGCGCATGGTGCGCAAATTCACCGACGAACCGGTGTCCGAGGACAGCATCCGCCGGATCATGCACAACGCGCTGCGCGGGCCGTCGGCGGGATTTTCGCAGGGCCAAGCGTTCCTGGTGCTGCAGGGCGACGACGTCCGGCGGTTCGCCGACACTCTCAGCTCGTGGACGCTGGACGACTCCCTCAAGGCCGCGCCGGTGATCGTGATCCCGTTTTCGGTGAAGGACGTCTACCTCGACCGCTACGCCCAGCCGGACAAGGGCTGGACCGACCGCAGCGAAGACCACTGGCCGGTGCCGTTCTGGTACATCGACACCGGGATGGCGGTCCTGCTGATCCTGCAGACCGTGGTCGACGAAGGGCTCGGCGCGGTGTATTTCGGCATCGGCCGGGAGGATTTCGCGAATCTGCGCGCCGAATTCGGAGTGCCCGACAGCCACGAGCCGATCGGCGCGATCGCCATCGGCCACGACGCCGACACCAAGGTCTCCGCCGGCGCTTCCCCGGCTACGCGGCGGAGAAAGCCGGAGAGCGAGACTGTCCATTACGGACAGTGGTAGGCCGCCGAGCCACGCTGCGCCGGATCCGCCGAGCCAACTGCGACCGCCGGTCGGTTTGACCCCGCTGGCACATGCCGCCGGGTCGAGTTCACGGAACCGCTCGGGTGCCGCGCCGCTGGACGCGGCTCGGGCTGACCCCGCCACGCTGGGCTGGGCCGTTTACGCGCATGGAGCGTGCGCCCGGGCTGGCCCGTCTCGTACGCCGAGCATGCGACGAGGCTCGGCCCGCCACGCTCGACCCAGCTTTGCCCCGCTCGGCCCGCCACGCTCGGCTCATCGCGTCTCGACTCATCGCCGCTCGGCTCATCGCGGCCCGCTACGCCCAGCCCGCCACGCTCAGCGCGGCTTCTCCCCCAGCGGCACGATCTCGACCGGCACCGTCGGCACGCCCGCGTCGAGCAGTTCGCCCGGATACGTCTTGTCGGTGTTCCACCGCACGACCGCGGCCGGATTGGTCGGCTCGGTCGGCCCGCTCGACCCGTGGCAGCTCGGCTCGACCCCGCCCCGCCCCGCCCCGGCTCGGCTCAGCCGGGCCGAGCCGAGCCCGCCACGCTCAACTCAACTCGGCCCGGCTCGGCCGCTCGGCCCCGCTCGACTCGGCTTGGCCCGCTCGGCCCGCCCAGCCCGGCTCGGCCCGCTCGGCCTGGCTCGGCCCGCTCAGCTTGGCCCGGCTCGGCCCGCTCGACTCGGCCCGCCAAGCACGGCACGGCACGGCACGGCACGGCACGGCACGGCACGGCACGGCACGGCACGGCACGGCACGGCACGGCACGGCACGGCACGGCACGGCACGGGAGGATAGTCACGCACCGGGCGTCGCTGGTGGGCCTCATTTCTCCGTGTTCACCGAATCCTCGCCCCTTGGCACCTTCCATACGCTTCCCCCAGCGCCCAGCGGGATGCCGTCCTCGGTGTCAAGGCCAGTTTGGCTGAATTGGCTCATTGTCCGCCCGGCAGCTCCCCAGATTGATCCGGTCGCCGACGCCTCGGCAGCGGCGACAGCGCCCGGTCTCAGGGCAACACATCCGCCCGGCGTGGCCTCCCCGCGACACACCCGAGCTGCGGCCCGGCAATCGCGGACGCGAGCACAGCATCGGACCTCACCACCGCAGCCGCATCCCGGGACCCCCGCCGGATCCGGGAACTCCGAAACAACACGAAAATATTTCAAGACTGCCGGAAAGCCGCGAGAAGCGACATAATTCCAATCCCGCCCCCGGCACTGAGGCGGGCCGCGGGAGGCGGAAACGCCCTCCCCAGCCGTTTCCACCCGGGAAAGCCCGCGTGAGAGTTCCCGTCAGCACCCGCCTAAAACACCGGCGGAGCAACATCCATCCGGCCGAACAGCGCAACCGCCCCAGCCGTCTGCCGCACAGTTCGCCTCGATGGCCCAACTCGGGGACAAAACGACGATTCCCACGAAAGCACCATTAATCCCGGGAAGCAGTACTTGCATATTCCGGAATGATGCGCAATGTCCCCGAATTCGAGGACCAAGGAACCTTGACGTCCTCGCCGCAGCGGGCCGCGCGGGACGGACCGCGATCAGACTCCGCTCCGCACAGCGACTTCGCGCCACTCGTCCTGCCACGAATTTCACCCCAGCGGAGCAGTTCGGCATCCGCCAACCGGGGAATTCCGGCCCCGGAAGAGGGGAATTCCTGGTAACCTCGGCCGTGCGGAGGATCGGCCTGCGGTAAATGCCCGACGACGATCAGACTTCGCCGGAAGCCCCGGCCAGGACGTCCCGGATCCGTCGAAAGGCGCCACGGGCGGTGGAAAAACAAAGACCATTCACGGCATTGGTCCTCTTTGCCAGATTAATGGTTCTTTACGTGGTCTAGACCTCAATCGAGAACCGTGCCGTATTTGTCAACCGGGACTCGCATCGAACAGGTCACGAAATTGTCAACACCGACGTCCGTAGGTTACGTCGGCGTTACATCCACCGATGATTAGCCATATGGATCTCACCGAGTACCCGACCGCCCGCCCCGGTCCGGCACCCGACACCGAAGAAGCATTCGCCCAGGTGATGGCCGACGTCACCGGGCAGGAAAACGTGTCGGTCGACAGCGACTTCTTCGCCGATCTCGGGGCGAACTCGCTCGTGATGGCACAGTTCTGCGCGCGAGTGCGCAAGCGTGCCGATCTTCCCAGCGTCTCCATCAAGGACATTTACCGGAATCCGACCATCGCCCGGCTCGTCTCCGCTTTGGCCGAGACCGAACCGGCCCCGGCCGAGGAACCCGCACCCGAGGAACCGGAGCCGGCGAGGAAGGCGAGCCGATTCGAATACCTCGGCTGCGGAATCCTGCAGGCGCTGGTCTTCCTGTCCTATTCCTTTCTCGTGGCCCAGGTGCTCGGCTTGGGAACCGGCTGGATCGTCACCGCTACCGGCCTGCTCGGCTACTACCTGCGCGCGGTCGGCTTCGGAGCCCTCGTGCTGGTGATTCTGTGCACCCTTCCGATCGCGCTCAAATGGCTCCTCGTCGGCCGCTGGAAGCCGCGCGAGATCCGCGTGTGGAGCCTCGGCTACGTCCGGTTCTGGGTGGTCAAAACGCTCGTCCAGCGGAACCTGCTGGTCCCGTTGTTCGTCGGCTCCCCGCTGTACTCGCTATACCTGCGTGCACTCGGCGCGAAGATCGGCAAAGGCGTCACGATTTTCTCGCGCTTCGTCCCGGTGTGCACCGATCTGCTCACCGTCGGGGAAGGCACGGTGATCTGCAAGGACACCTACTTCACCACCTATCGCGCGCAGGACGGGGTGATCCGGACCGGACCGGTCGCGATCGGCGCGCACGCCTACGTCGGCGAGATGTCCGTCCTCGACATCGAAACCCGGCTCGGCGAGAACTCCCAGCTCGGGCACGCCTCGTCCCTGCACGCCGGGCAAGCCGTCCCGGACGGGCAGAGCTGGCACGGCGTCCCGGCCGTCCCCGCGGACGTGCGCTACCGGCGGGTCGAACCGCGGGCCTGCGGCAGTTTCCGGCGGGCGTTCTTCGCCGTGCGCCAGGTGCTCACCGCGATCTTCCTGCTGGCCCCGGCGGTGCTCGGCCTGCTCGGCTTCATGCTGACCACGCTGCCGAACCTCAGCCCGGCGCTGGGGCTCGGCTCGGCCGTCCTCGACTTCACCGAACCGCAGTTCTACTGGAAGGCGCTTGTCGTCTCCTTCATCCTGTATTTCGGCCTCCGCCTCACCGGGTTCCTGATCGTCACCCTGGTGCCGCGCCTGCTGAACCTGGCGCTCAAACCCGGCGAGGTCTACCAGCTCTACACCTTCCGCTACACCGCGCACCGCGCCATCCGCGTGCTCACCAACCCGCGGTTTTTCAAGACCCTGTTCGGCGACAGCTCGGCCATCGTGCACTACCTGCGCGCGCTGGGCTGCAAGGTCTCCAAGGAAGAACAGACCGGGTCCAATTTCGGGCTGGAGGAGAAATACGAGAACCCGTACCTCTTCGAGGCCGGCGCGGGCACGATGGTCGCCGACGGGCTCTCGGTGGTCAACGCCGAGTACACCAGCACCTCGTTCCGGCTTTCCCGGGTGCGCGTCGGGGCGCGGAACTTCCTCGGCAACCACGTCGTCTACCCCGCCGGAGCCAGAACCGGGGACAACTGCCTGCTGGCGACCAAGGTCCTGGTCCCGCTCGACGGCCCGGTGCGCGAGGGCGTCGGCCTGCTCGGCTCCCCCAGTTTCGAGATCCCGCGCTCGGTGGAGCGCGACAGCCAGTTCGATCATCCGAAGACGCCGGAGGAATTCCGGCGCAGGCTCGCCGCCAAAACCCGGCACAACGTCGGCGGCATGCTGCTGTACTCCGTGGCGCAGTGGTTGTTCTTCTACGGCCTGCTCCTGCTGACCTGGGCCTCGGACGTCTACTACGACTGGATCGGCGCCCCGCTGTTCGCGATCGACACCGCGGTTTTCCTGCTCTACGGCATCGCTTTCTTCGTCGCGCTGGAACGGATCACGGTGTTCGTCCGGCCGCTGCGCCCGGTGTCGTGCTCGATCTACGACCGGCGGTTCTGGCGGCAGGAACGGTTCTGGAAAACCGCCGCGACGAACGCGCATCTGCGCACGCTCGACGGGACTCCGTTCAAGAGCGTGCTGTGGCGGCTGCTGGGCGTCAAGGTCGGCAAGCGCCTGTTCGACGACGGCGCGGGCGTCATCGAGAAAACGTTGGTGCGCCTGGGAGACGACGTCACCCTCAACGTCGGTTCGGTCATCCAGTGCCATTCGCAGGAGGACGGCGGTTTCAAGATGGACCGCATCTCGATCGGCAGCGGGTGCACGGTCGGCGTCGGCGCACTGGTGCATTACGGCGTGACGATGGGCGACGGCTCGTCGCTCGCTCCCGATTCCTTCCTCATGAAGGGCACTGAAGTTCCGGACCACGCGCACTGGGGCGGAAACCCCGCGCACGAAGTCCGGGCGGGCCGCCGTCAGCTGGCGGCGAAATCGTGACGGACCACCGAAACTCACGGGAAGGACAATCCATGAGAACCGGACTGGGCGCGGTTCGCGAGCATTGGCGCGAGGTACTCACCGCCGGCGGCCACACCAGCGTCCCCCGCTGGACGCTGGAGAAAGGCTCAGCGATCGGCGACCACGAAACGCCGGTCCCCCGCGGGAGCGCGGCCGCGCTGCGGCTGCTGGCCGAGCAGCTGCGTGTGCCGCTGAGCTCGGTGCTGCTCGCCGCGCACGCCAAGGTGCTCGCCGCGCTGTCGGGCGAAACCGAGGTGTGCACCGGCTACGTCGCCGAACCGGACGGTGCGCCGCTGCCCTGCCGGCTCAGCACCGAGCCGGAGACCTGGCGCGAGCTGATCGAGGCCACCGCGCGAGTCGACGCGCAGACCCTGGCCTTCCGGGATTTCCCGGTCGACGAGCTGCGCGCCGAACTCGGCCTCGCCGAGCCGCCGTTCGAGACGGTCTTCGACCCGACCGGCACCGCCGGGGACCTCGCCGCGGACACCGTGCTGCGGCTGGACGTTTCCCCGGATCTGGAGACGCTCCGGCTGCGCTTCCGCACCGAGGTGCTCGATTCCGAAGCAGCCGAACGCATCCTCGGCTACCACCTGAGCGCGCTCGCGCAGATCCGCGCCGACGTCTCCGCCTCGCACCGCGAAACGACGCTGCTGTCCGCGGCGGAACTCAAGCTGCAGCTGGAAGGGCTCGCCGGACCGCACGTCGAAGTCCCGGATCTGCGCTGCCACGAGCTGTTCCAGCGCAGCGTCGCCCGGAATCCGGACGCGATCGCCGCGGTGCACGGCGACCGGCAGTGGACCTACCGGGAGCTCAACGGGCGCGCCAATCGCCTGGCACGGGCGCTGGTGGCGCGCGGGCTGCGCCGCGAAGGCGTCGTCGCGGTGGTGACCGAACGCAATCTGGACTGGATGGCCGCCGTGCTCGCCGTGTTCAAGGCGGGCGGCGTCTACCTGCCCATCGAGCCGCATTTCCCGACCGACCGCATCGCGACCACGCTGCGCCGGGCCGACTGCGAATTGGTGCTGACCGAAGCGGGCAGCACCGCCACGTTGCGCAAGGCGGTCGAATCCCTTCCCGGCGTGCGCACGGTGTTCGTGGACGCCGCGTACGAGGAAGACCACTCCGAAGACGATCTCGATATCGCCGTCGACTCGGACCAGCTCGCCTACATCTACTTCACCTCGGGCTCCACCGGGGAGCCGAAGGGCGCGATGTGCGAGCACGCCGGGATGGTCAACCATCTCTACGCCAAGATCCACGATCTGGGCGTCACCGAGGATTCGGTGGTCGCGCAGGTCGCGCCGCAGTGCTTCGACATCTCCCTGTGGCAGCTGGTTTCCGCGCTGCTGGTCGGCGGGACGACGCTCTTGATCGAGCAGGACGTGATCCTGGACGCCGACCGGTTCGTGGCCAAGCTCGGCCGCGGCGGGGTTTCGGTGCTGCAGGTCGTGCCCTCCTACCTCGAGGTCGTGCTGTCCGCGGTGGACAAGAACCCGGTCGCGCTGCCGGAGCTGCGCTGCGTTTCGGTGACCGGCGAGGCGCTCAAGACCGAACTGGCGCAGCGCTGGTTCGCCACGATGCCGGACGTCAAGCTGGTCAACGCCTACGGGCTCACCGAAACCTCGGACGACACCAACCACGAGGTGATGGACCGCGCGCCGACGCGGGAGCGGGTGCCGCTCGGGCCGCCGGTGCAGAACGTGCGCGTGTACGTCGTCGACGAGCGGCTCGATCCGGTCCCGCTCGGCGCGCCGGGCGAGATCGTGTTCTCCGGGGTGTGCGTGGGCCGCGGTTATGTCAACGATCCGGAGCGCACCGCGCGGGCGTTCACCACCGACCCGCACCGGCCGGACTCCCGGCTCTACCGCAGCGGCGACCACGGCCGCTGGCTTCCGGAGGGCAAGCTGGAGTTCCTCGGCAGGCGCGATTCGCAGGTCAAAATCCGCGGTTTCCGGATCGAGATCGGCGAAATCGAGAACACGCTGCTGCGGGTGCCGGGCGTCCGCGACGGCGCGGTGGTCGTGGCCGACCGCGGCGGGCAGAGCAAGCGGCTGATCGCGTTCTACTCCAGCGAGGAACGCCTGGACCACGAGCAGATGCGGGAGCACCTCGGCGCCGCGCTGCCGGAGTACATGCTGCCCTCGGCGTTCCACTGGCGGGAGCAGCTTCCGCTGACCGCCAACGGGAAGATCGACAAGAAGAACCTCACCGCGCTCGCCGCCGAACTCGACGCCGCGGAAGAGGACTACGCCGAACCGGTCACCGGCACCGAACTGCGGCTCGCCGAGGTCTGGGCGCAGGTGCTCGGCGTCCGGCCCGGCCAGGTCGGCCGCCAGGACCACTTCTTCGACCGCGGCGGAACCTCGCTGTCCGCGGTGAAACTGGCGATCGCGCTCGACCGCGCGGTCTCCATCAAGGACGTCGCCCGCCATCCGGTCCTCGCCGACCTGGCCGCGCTGATCGACAGCCGGTCCGGCTCCTGAACCCGTGAACCTCGTGAACCGCGGAAATCGAAAGGATTCCACGATGTCGTTGTCCAAATCCCTGCCGAAGACGTCCCCGCCCGAGCCGGATTTCTGTCCCGGGCTGCCCGCGGTGCTGCGGGCCGAGGCGGGCGGCGACCCGGCGGGCTGGGCGAGCACGCACCGGGAGACGGTGCGAAGACTCGTCGCCGAATACGGCGCGGTGCTCGTCCGCGGTCTCGGGCTCGCCGACCGGGCCGCGGTCGCGGCCGTGTTCGGGAGGCTGACCGACCTGCTGACGACCGAGCGGGAGGCCTTCGCGCCCCGCACCGCCTATCCCGGCGGGGTGCACTCCTCCACGGAATGGCCGCCGAACCAGCCGATGTGCATGCACCACGAACTCAGCTACACGCTGGAATTCCCCGGCCTGCTGCTGTTCGCCTGCGTCAGCCCGCCGGATTCGGGCGGGGTCACCGGGGTCAGCGATTCCACCGCCGTGCTGGCCTCGCTGCCCGCCGACCTGCGCGCGCGGTTCGAACGCGACGGCTGGCTGCTCACCCGCAGTTTCAACGACGAGATAGGGGCGTCGGTCGCCGAGGCGTTCGGCACCGAGGACCGCGGCGCGATCGAGAACTACTGCCGCGCCAACCGGATCGAGTTCGAATGGCAGCCCGACGGCGGACTGCGCACGCGCCAGCGCCGCCACGCGATCGTCGGGCATCCGGTCACCGGGCAGCGGTGCTGGTTCAACCAGATCGCCTTCCTCAACGAATGGACGATGGCCCCCGAGGTGCACGAGTACCTGGTGGACATCTACGGGGCGGACGGGCTCCCGTTCAACACCCGCTTCGGCAACGGCGACCCGATCGGCGAGGACGTCGTGCAGCTGCTGAACGAGGTGTACGAGGACCACACCGTCCGCGAACCGTGGCAGGCGGGCGACCTGCTGCTGGTGGACAACGTCCGGACCGCGCACAGCCGGGACGCCTACGAGGGTCCGCGCGAGGTGCTCGTGGGGCTCGCCGACCCGGTCCGGCTTTCCGACTGCTCGCTTTCTTCCGAGGGGGAAACCCAGTGACCACGCAAGCTTCCGCCGCCGGGTCCGCGCCCGCCGAACCGGTCGCCGTGCCGCCGTTCGCGGTGATCTCCGGCGCCCAGGTCCAGCAGGCGCTGGCCGGGCGCGAACGGGAGGTCGTCGACCTCGTCGAAACCGCCTACCGGGTGCACGGCTCGGGCGACTCGGTCAACCCGCCCTCCTATTTCCTGCGCTTCCCGGACCGCCCGGCCGACCGGATCATCGCCCTGCCCGCCTCGCTCGGCGGGAAGACCAACGTCGCGGGCCTCAAGTGGATCTCCAGCTTCCCGGGCAACGTGGCCGCCGGGATCCCGCGGGCCTCGGCGGTGCTGATCCTGAACGACCTCGCGACCGGGTATCCGTTCGCCTGCCTGGAAAGCTCCATCATCAGCGCGACCAGGACGGCCGCCTCCGCCGCGCTCGCCGCGGACTGGCTGAGCCGGACCCGCAGCCGCCCCCGCCGCGTCGGGTTCTTCGGCGTCGGCCTGATCGCCCGCTACATCCACACCTTCCTCGCCGGAACCGGCTGGGAGTTCGACGAAATCAACGTGCACGACCTGCACCCGGACAGCGCCGCCGGCTTCCGCGGCTACCTCGAGCAGTCCGGGTTCGGCGGCGAGATCAGCGTGCACGAAACGGCCGAAGGCCTGATCCGCGACAGCGAGCTGGTGGTCTTCGCCACCATCGCCGGCGAACCGCACGTGCACGATCCCTCGTGGTTCTCGCACAATCCGCTGGTGCTGCACGTTTCCCTGCGCGACCTGGCGCCGGAAATCCTGCTGGCGTCGGCGAACATCGTCGACGACGTCGACCACTGCCTCAAGGCCAACACCTCGCCGCATCTCGTCGAACAGCGCACCGGCAGCCGGGACTTCCTGCTCGGCACCCTGGACGACGTGCTGTCCGGCCGGGTCAGCCCGCCCGCCGACCGGCCGCTGATCTTCTCCCCGTTCGGGCTCGGCGTCCTCGACCTCGCGGTCGGGGCCTTCGTCCACGAGAGAGTGTCCGACGCCGGCGGACTGCACGTCATCGAGGACTTCTTCCACGAACTGCGCCGGTATGGCTGAGCACCGTCCGCCACTGAGCTTTGCCTGACTAGGAGAACACTGTGCGAGTCATCACCGTTCCCGAAGCTTTCAACGAGGACGCGCTGTATGTCGACCTCCGCTGGAGTTTCGGCTATTCGCTCTACCTCAAATGCGAGGGTTTCAATTTCGCCGGCTCCATCAAGCTGAAAGCCGCCACCGAAATGGTCGACGCCGCCGAGCGCGACGGCGTCCTGCGGCCGGGCTCGATCATCGTCGAGTCCTCTTCGGGCAACCTCGGCGTCGCGCTGAGCATGATCGCGGCCAGCCGGGGGTACAAGTTCCTGTGCGTCACCGATTCCCGCTGCAACCTGGCGACGCGCCGCGCCATCGAAGCACTCGGCAACGAGGTGCACATCATCACCGAACCCGATCCGGAAAGCGGTTTCCTCGGGGCGCGCATCGGCCACGTGCGCATGCTGTGCGCCTCCGACGAGCGCTACGTGTGGCTCAACCAGTACACCAATCCGGACAACTGGGGAGCGCATTTCCACCGCACCGGGCCGGAAATCGCCGCCGCGTTCCCGAATCTCGACGTGTTGTTCGTCGGCGCGGGCACCACGGGCACCCTGATGGGCTGCGCGCGGTTCTTCCGGCAGTGGCACCGGCCGGTGCGCATTGTCGCGATCGACAGCGTCGGCTCGGTGACCTTCGGCGGCCCGGCCGGGCGGCGGATGCTGCCCGGGCTGGGCACCAGCGTGCGCCCGGCGATCCTCGACGAGTCCTATGTGGACGACATCGTCCTGGTCGAGGAACCGGATTCGGTCCGGGCGTGCCACCGGCTGGCGCGCAACGGGTTCCTGTTCGGCGGTTCGACCGGCACGGTGGTCAGCGGGGCCACCAGCTGGCTGTCCGAACACGACGCGCACCGCCTGACCGCGGTGGCCATCGCCCCGGACCTCGGCGAGCGCTACCTCGACACGATCTACCAGACCAACTGGCTGCAGGGCATCTACGGCGAGGACGTGCTCTCGCCGCGGACCTGGCAATCCGTCTGATCCGCGCGGCGGCGCACCGGGCAGCCCGGTGCGCCGCTGGCGGTCAGACCTTCTTCTGCCATTCGTCCCAGCTGAACCGCCAGTCGGTCCAGCCGTCGCCGGGTTTGAGGTCGACGCCGGTGTCGGTCACGACCACGACGTCCCCGCGATGGGAGTTCTCGTAGAACCACTTCGCGTTCTCGACGCTGACGTTGAGGCAGCCGTGCGAGGTGTTGGTGCGGCCCTGCTGCCGGACCGACCACGGCGCGGAGTGCAGGAACTGGCCCGAGTTGGTGAGCCGCAGCGCGTACTTGACCGTGGTGCGGTAGCCGCCCGGCGCGTCGGTCGGCACGCCGTACGTGCTGGAGTCCATGGTGTAGGGCGACTGCACGGTCATGATCAGCATGGTGCCGGAGACGCTGCGCGCCGACGGCTTGCCGAGGCTGACCGGCGACGTCAGGACGAGCTGGCCGTCCTTGTACGTCCGCATCTGCTTTTCGTGGTCGGACACCTTCGAGATGATCGACGGGCCGGTTTTGAAGGTGATCTTGCGGTCGGCCTTGCCGAACACCCCGTTGCCGAGCGCGCGGCCGGCGATCTTGATGTCGAGCGTGATCGTGGAGTATGCGGGCCAGTATTCCTTGGTGCGGTAGTGCACCTCGTCGTCGCCGAACCAGCGCCACGCTCCGGTGGCGGGCTTGTCGGAGGTGACGGTGAGCATCTTTTCCGCGGCGGCCTTGTCCGCGACCGGTGCGGAGAATTTGATCGTGATCGGCATGCCGACACCGGTGGTCTCGCCGTCGAGCGGGATCACCGACGGATACGCCTGCGCCTTCGCGGTCGCGGTGGTGAAGGTGCTCGTGCGGGTCGTCGGATTGCCGTCCGCGCCCACCGAACGCGCGGTGAGCGTGTACTTGGTGCCGTATTCCAGGGGCTTGCTGGCGGTCCAGTGCTGCTTAGCCGGGTCAAGGTCGCCAGGAACCGCGGTGCCGTCCGCGGCCGCGAGGGTGACCTCGCTGAGCGTGGACCCTCCGGCCGTCGCGGTGACGGGTTCGCCGGGCGCGACGTCGTTCGCACCGTCCTTCGGCCCGAGTTCGAGGGTCGCGGGCGCCGGCGCGGCGCTCGTTTTCTGGTCGTTCGCGGCGGCGGGACCGGGATCCGGTGCGGCGGTGCACCCCGCCGTCAGCGCCAGCCCGGCGAGGATCCCCGCGACGATCTGCGTTTTCCGCCCCAGCACCTGATCAGCCCCCGTTCGCGATTACTACCGGACATAGTAGTCATACCGGTCAGGCGTGGAGCAGGGCGGGAGCCGCCGTCCAGGCTCCGGCGACGATCAGGGCGGCGGCTGTGCTCACCGGGAGCAACGCCGCCGCTGCGAGAGCCAGAACGCCGGTGGCCGCGGTGCCGTGTCTGCGAGCGAGATGCTCCAGCCTGAGTGCGGTGTCCGCCGAACGCACCGGATCCATCCGGTCCAACGCCGCGCTGACGGTCGCCGGTCCGTGCCGGCGCCGGGCCGCCGCGTCCGCGCTCAATTCCACCGCCGCGGCGACGAACTCCGGCGACCGCCTGGCCAACGGGACGAACGGCAGCGCCGCCGCCACCGCGTGCGCGAACCCGACCAGCCGGTGGTGCCGTCCGCGCAGATGGGACCGTTCGTGGTCGACCACCGCCGCGAGTTCGGGTTCGGAAAGGTCCTTCGCGAGCCCTTCGGAGAGCACGACGAGCCCGGGCTTGCCCGCGACGCTGTAGGCGAGCGTCTCTTCCAGCGGAAGCCACCACACTCCTGCCTTGGCCCGGCACACCGTCGACAGTTCCGCGAAATGCCGTTCGTGCAAGCGAAGCTGGTGCCGGTACCGCCTGAACGCCGCCAGCGCGAACGCCCCGGCGGCCCCCACTGCGACAACCACGCCGGACACCCCGACCACCTCGTCCAAATGCAGCACCTCGTGATGGCGGAGGTTGTCGAGCCGAAGCCACGCGACAAACTGTCGCGCCACGTCGTGCCCCGGCCCGAACGCCGCCGCCACCGCACCGGCCCCGGCGACGATCATGCCGCCCAGCAACAGAATCCACGCCACGAAACGCAACGGCGCGGGCATTCGCGCCCGCAACACCCAGCGCAACAACCAGGGTCCGCAGCAGCCCACGATCACTGCGGTCGCGGCGAGTGCTGCGGAGACGATCACGAGCGCTTCCGCAGCCCGCGCCGCAACGCTTCCCGCTCCCCCTCGGACGCCGACCGCGCGAAATGCAGCAGCACTCCCTCGGGATCGCCGACGTCGGCGAGCAAATTCCGCATCGCGCGAGCCGCGGCTTCTTCTCGCGAGAGCGCTGGCGTGTAGCAGTAGGCGCGGCTGCGTTTTTCGCGTTCCGCCCAGCCCTTGCGGTGCAGGTGATCGAGCACGGTGAGAACCGTCGTGTAGGCCAGGTCGCGGTTCAGTTCCTCCAGCACTTCGCGGACCGTGCGCGCTTCGCCCGCGCGCCACAAGACGTCCATCGCCGCCGATTCCAGCTCACCGAGTCCGTGCACGCTCCGCATCCTAGGGCTCACTCATTCGACGCCGTCCGCGGTCGTGCGCGGTTCCCTTGTCCCGCACAGTCAGCCTCGTCCAGTGAATCGGTACGTCGGCCCGTGCGACCGCTCGCAATGCTCCACCCGGTCCTCGTCGACGTGGTCCACCTGCAGCGTCGTGTGGTCGAGCCGGTGGCGGGACCGCATGATCTCCTCGATCCCGGCGCGCACCGCGTGGCAGTCGGCGGCGGGCCGCACCAGCACGTGCGCGGACAACGCAGGCTCGCCCGAGGTGATCTGCCAGATGTGCAGATCGTGGACCTGCACCACGTCCGGGACGGACGCCACCTGCTCGCCGACCGTCCCGGGATCGATCCCCGGGGGCGCGGCCTCCAGGAAGATCCGGCCGGACTCGCGGACCAGGCCCCAGCCCGCCTTCGCCATCAGCACGGCGACCACGAGCGCGGCGATCGCGTCCGCGCGGTTGAAGCCGGTCCACCACACGATCGCGCCGGCCGCCGCGGTCGCGATGAAGGCGTAGAGGTCGTTGAGGATGTGCTGGAACGCGCCCTCGACGTTCAGGCTCGACCGGTTCGCCCGGCTGATGCACCAGCTCGCCGCGACGTTGACGACGATCCCGGCCAGCGCCGTGACGAACACCAGCGCGCCCTGGACCTCCGGCGGCTCGATCAGCCGGGTCACCGCCTCGTAGAGGAACCACGCGGTCAGCAGCAGCAAGGTGATCCCGTTGGCCTGCGCGGACAGGATTTCCGCGCGCTTGAGGCCGTAGGTGAACCCGCCCCTCGCCGGACGCGCGGCCAGCCGGATCGCGACCAGGGCGAGCACGATCGACGCGGCGTCGGTGAGCATGTGGCCCGCGTCGGTGATCAGCGCGAGCGACCCGGCGAGCACGCCGACGACCAGCTCGACGGCCATGAACCCGACGATCAGCACCAGCGCGCGGACCAGCCACTTCCGGTCCGCGCCCGCGGCAACGCCGTGCCCGTGGCCATGCCCCGTGTCGTGCTCGCTCACTCCGCACCGTCCCTGACATATAGTGAAACGTGCATGTATTGTCGCGCACGCCCCGGCCGCACGTCCACCGCGGTCACCCACCCGGTTCGAGCCGCACGCCGAGCGCGCGCAGCCAGCGCAGCGGATCGGTCTTGCGCTCCCCCGCCGCCCAGACCTCGAAGTGCAGATGCGGCCCGGTCGACTGCCCGCGGTTGCCCACCTCGGCGATCACCTGCCCGGCCGCCACCCGCTGCCCGGCGCGGACCGAGAAGCGGTTGATGTGGCCGTACACCGTGACGGTCCCGTCCTCGTGCCGAATCCGGACCCAGAGCCCGAACCCGCTCGCGGGACCGGCCTCGAGGACCGTCCCGGCGAGCGGCGTCCGGACCGGGGTGCCGATGGAGTTCGCGACGTCCAGGCCGTAGTGGGTTGTTCCCCAGCGGGAGCCGTAGTTCGACGTGATCGTGCCGGTCACCGGCGCGTACGCACGGGGCTTTTCGGGCTCCGTCCGTTTTTCTCGCTCAAGCCGCTCGTCGCGCACCTCGGCCGCGGACTTCAACACCGCCAGCTCCGCCGTGGGCGGACGTGCGGAAACCGGAAGCACCTCATGTCCTGGCAGCTCGGCTGTGCGCACCGCCGGAGTCGCCCGCGCCGCCGCGGCGAAGGCGGCGCCGCCCGCGAAACCGGCGAGGACGAGCCCCGCGCCGAGCCCGCCGCGCGCACCGGCGGAAACCCGGCTCGAACGCCTTCTGCGGGCACCCACCACGGTGTTCCTCTCGCCGGGACCGGATCTACTACGGTGGATAGTAGATGACGCTGGGGTCAATACGCGGTGAGGCCGCCGTCCACGATCAGTTCGGTTCCGGTGACGAACGAGGATTCGTCGCTGGCCAGGAAAAGCATCGCCCGCGCGACCTCGGCCGGGCGGCCCGCGCGGCGCATGGGCGTGCGGACGATGTCGGGCTGGCGGTCGCCCTGTTCGTCGAGCAGGTCCTGGATCATCGGCGTGGCGATGACGCCCGGGTGCACCGAATTGACCCGCACGCCGCGAGTCGCGTACTCGACCGCGGCGGTCTTGGTCAGCAGCCGCACCGCGCCTTTGGACGCCTGGTACGCGGCGGCCGCGCCGCTGCCGACCAGGCCCAGCACCGAGGAAGTGTTGACGACCGACCCGTTGCCGGAGGCGCGCAGCAGCGGCATCGCGGTCTTCATCCCGAGCCAGGTCCCGGTCTGGTTCACCGCGATCACCCGGTCCCAGGCGTCCGGCTCGGTCTCCTCGATGCCCGGCCAGTCCACGATCCCCGCGATGTTGACCAGGACGTCGAGCCTGCCGAACCGCTGCCGGGTCCGTTCGACGGTCTCGCGCCAGCCTTCCGCCGAGGACACGTCCAGCCGATCGGCCAGCACCTCCGGACCGAGCCGCCGGGCGAGCTCCTCCACCGCGGCCCGGTCCACGTCGGTGACCGCCAGGCTGGCTCCCTCGCGGGCGAACAGTTCCGCCGTGGCCTGTCCGATGCCACCGGTCGCCCCGGTGATCAACGCGACCTTTCCGTTGAGCCGCATAGCATTCCTTTCGTTTCGCATGATGTCAGGCCGCGGTGTAGCCGCCGTCCGCGGCGACCACGGCTCCGGTGACGAACGCGGACCGAGGCGAGGCCAGAAACCCGATTACCTCGGCGATTTCCGCGGGCTGCGCGACGCGGCCCAACGGGTGGGCGTCGCCGAAGGACCGCAGATACGCGCGGCTGTCGGGCCGGAAAGTGTCCAGCAGGTCGGTCTCGATCACGCCCGGCGCAACGACATTCGCGCGAATCCCGTGCGGACCGCCTTCCAGTGCGAGCACTTTCGTCAACTGCGCCAGTGCGCCCTTGGACGCGCTGTAGGCCGCCGCTTCGGCCATTCCGACCGTGGAAGCGAACGAGCCGACCGTGACAATCGCTCCCCCGCCGTGGTCGCGCATGACCCGGAAGGCCTCTCGCGCGTGCAAAAACGCGCCGCGGGCGTTGATGGCCATCAGCTCGTCCCAGTCGGCCGCGGTGGTCTCGGTGATCGGCTTGTTCACCGAACGACCGGCGTTGGCGACCAGGATGTCCAAGCCGCCGAACCGGTCGAGCGCCAAGGCCGCCGAACGCACCGCAACGTCCTCTTCGGACACATCGCCGACCAGCACGGCCACGCCGTCCTTGTCAGCGAGCTGTTCCACCTCGGGCCGGATGTCCGTGGCCAGCACTTGCGCCCCGTGCGCGCGCAGCCAAGCGACCGTCGCCGCACCGACCCCGCGCGCGGCCCCGGTGACCAGCGCGACCTTGCCCGCCAATTCACTCGTCATGGCTCCCAGTCTCAGCAGCCGCGGAGCCCGGTGACAGGACGTGCCACACCCACCCAGCCAGCGCCTACTCTGAATCGCATGGGCAGTACGGAACTGGGCGACTTCCTGCGGGCGCGCCGCGCACAACGCTCTCCGGACGACGCGGACGTGCGTTATTCCGGCAGACGCAAGGTCGCGGGCCTGCGCCGGGAAGAAGTCGCCGTGCTGGCCGGGGTCAATGTCGACTACTACGCACGCCTGGAGCAAGGCCGGGAAACGCACCCGTCGCCGCAGGTGCTCGACGCCCTCAGCCGCGCACTGGACCTGGACCCCGACGCCCGGGAACACCTCTACCGGCTCGCCGGCGCAGCCCCGCCGGACGCACCGGCCCCGGCACCGCGAACCGTCAGCCCGGAATTGCGGCAGCTCATGGACGGCCGACCGCACGCGCCCGCGTTCGTGCTCAACCGCATCCTGGACGTCCTGGCCACGAACACCCTCGCCGACGCGCTGTTCTCCCCCTTCGCCACCGCGGACAACCTGGCGCGAATGACGTTCCTCGACCCGGCCGGACCGCAGTTCTACGCCCGCTGGGACTGGACCGCCCAAGCCACCGTGGCGAACCTGCGAGCAGCCGCCGGCCTCGACCCGGGCCTGCCCGGGCTGGTCGAAGAACTCCGCGAGGGCAGCGCGCACTTCCGGGAGCTGTGGGAGACCCATCAGATCCGGGGAAAGACCCGGGAGCCGAAGCATCTCGTGCATCCGGCGGTCGGCCCGCTGACGCTGACCTATCAGGCGTTCGACGTGCGGAGCGCGCCCGGGCAGCAGCTGATCGTCTATCAAGCCGAGCCAGGCAGTCCCAGTGCTGACGCCCTCGCGTTGCTGCGGAGCGTTCCGCTCCGGGTGCGGCGTTAGCCGTCGAGCAACTCGGCGAGCGCGTCCAGATGCGGCCGGAAAGCCGTGAACCAGATCCGGTAGCCGAGCGCGTTGACGTGCGTGAAGTCGGCAGCGAACACATCGAACCGGCGCGCGGTCCAGAACGCGCGGGCGAAGTCCGCGTGCGCGACGTTCGCTTCGTCCGCGATCTTGGCGAGCACTCGTTGATACGGTTTGCTTCCGCGTTGCAGCGGCACGTCGGACAGAATCGTCTTGTCCGCCGGGAGGCGCTCGACGAGTTCGCGCACATCTGCCCGAAACCTGTCGAGCGGAACGCGGGCGATGGCGTCGGCGGACCCCGCCACCACGATCACCGCGTCGGCAGTGGCCAGATCCGCCCGGTGCAGCTGCGCCAAGACGGTCGAGACGGTGCCGCCGCCGGTCGAGAGGTTCGTCAGATGGACGGGCCGTCCGGAGCGCTCGCCGAGGTACGCCCCGATCCGGGCGACCAGGCTGTCCTCCGGCCGTCGCGCGCCGATGCCCATCGCTGCCGAATCGCCGAACGCGACCACTCGCAAAGCGCGGGGAGCTGGGGATTCCGCCGCGCGCGCTGCCCAATACCGCGGATGTGTCTTGGTTTGCCGGTACAACGCCAGCAACAAGGCGATCTCAGCGGAAACCAGTGCGCCGACGGCAATTCCAAGCGGTCGCCGGAGAACACGCCGTTTCAGCACGGAACTGTCCCGCCCGAGGCGATTCTCTCGTTGCATTCCATCGAACAGCCCCCATTAGAACGCGGCCGACCGAAACGGCGGTTCGCGTTCCGGGGATCTGGCCCAAGCGCGTGGTTCGTTTCCGACTCTACGCACGCGGGGCCGTACGCGTGGAAACGCCGCTGTCTCGCTGAACAGCAGGGGGTTTGCGCGATTTCTCCGCCCTCGCGGCGAGGCGTGCGGCGCGGACCGGCCCGGGTTCCCACGATGCGGGCCCGTCCGCCCCGCACGCCAGCCGCCGGGGTGCGCGTGCGGTGCCCGAGCGCACTTGCGCGCGCGTGCACCGGCGGCCTCCGGCTCGGGGCGCGTCGCCCGGGGGAAAGCGACGCGGTCCCGGCCGGGGCCTGCGCGGGTTACTTCGTGGCGATCTTCTGGCCGACCAGGATCAGGTTGGCGTCCGGGATGTACTTCGCGTTCAGCTGCTGCAGGTGCTGCCAGCCGCCGTCGACGTTGAGGTTCTTCGCGATGCCGGACAGGGTGTCGCCGGCGGCGACGGTGTAGGTGCCGTCCGGGTTCGAGGCAGGCGCGGCGTGCTTCGGCGCGGCCTTGACCTCGGGTTTGGTCTCGGACTTGACCTCAGCCTTGACCTCGACCTTCGGCTTCACGGCCGCGGCCTCGACTTCGGCGGAGCCGCCGGAGGTGTCGCCGCCGAAGTCCGCGTAGCTCGCCGGGCCGGAGCCGCCGCGGCACTGCCACGGGGCCGAGCCCTGCTTCGCGTAGATCCGGTCCGCGACGATCTGCTGCTGCGCGGGCGTGGCCTTGTCGGCCGTCGGGGCGAACTGGCCGCCGCCGTTGGCGAGCCAGGTCTTCGTGACGATCTGGAACAGGCCGGCGGGGCGGCCCGCGCGCTGGCCCGCGGCGGTGTTGTTGACCGCCGTCGGGTTGCCGCTGCTCTCGCACTTGACGATGCCGGCCTGCCCCGGGAAGGCGTTGGCCGTGCCGGCCCCGGCGAGGCCGATGCCGCCGAGGGTGGCTCCCGCGAGGGCCGCGGTCGCGCCGGTGCGCTGGAGGGTCGTCTTCGTCTTGCTGGGTTTGCTGTGCCGTCCCACGGTGGGTGGGCTCCTTCTCTGTCACGCCCCGGGACCGTCCTCGCGCTGGGAGGGCGCGAGCCGCGACGGTTCGCGGCGGCTTCGGGTCGCTGATCCTCGGGGTAGATCGCAGGTCACCGCGAAAGCGCGAGAAGATTACGAAACGGAAACAGCAGGTGTACAGAGGCAGTGGCATCGACCACAGATCGCCTCGGGGCGTAGCAGTCAGGCGACAGTGTGTCATGCTCTGTCCGAGCTACTTGGTTAGTAAATCACAGCTCAACTGCAACGATTTTAGCTCGAGGGCAGCATCAAATTAGCTCATATCTAGCCCGTTGGTAAATTTTGTCCTGTAAATTTCCTTGGTTATTTGCCTGCTTTGAGCAGGTTACGGCCGGGATAAACACTGCTTCCCGACACACCCGGAGCGCGACATCCGGCCGCCGGGGCGTCCCGCTGGACCAGGCCCCGCTCCCCCGGACGCACCCGCGGCCGCCCCTCTGCCCCCGGTGGTCTGAACCAGTGGACCAGCGGTCCAGACCACTGGCATGGTCTGGACCACGCTCCGCCCTTCGGGGGCGCCGAAACCGCGGCCCGTTCCCCGTCCTCAGCGGAAACCGCATCCGCGACCGGACTCCGACGGCGAAAAGACCAGAAATCACCCGGGCGTCCCGATATTTCCCTCAGCCGACATAGCGCGGAATCCTGCCGGTCATCCTCCCGAAAACATCTCACGGTGCGGACTCGCGGCCCGATTCACACGCCGGAAACGCAACGTGAATATTCACGATCCGTTTCGCGCGACCGCGAACACTGCCGCCGTTTGAGTCGTTCGGCCCAGTTCGGCGAACTCCGCGAAATCGCCGCGTTCACTCTCCCGGCGCATTGCCTTGCCTCATCCCGGCTGATTCTTTCCTTTCCGCAGCCGGGCCCGGGGCACCGCCGGGCGAAGCGCCGTCCGGGCGGATCCGGCTGCGCTACGCTGTGCCCCGCGGTATTCCAGTGAGGCCGGCCGGGGGGGGGGGGGGGGGGGGGGGGGGGCCCCCCCCCCCCCCCCCCCCCCCCCTTCTCCTTCCTTTTTTTTTTTCCCCCCCCCCCCCCCCACCAGAAAAAGAGCAACCGGGAACAGAAGCCCCACCGACGAACCACC
>NZ_JBVJOE010000014.1:0-158110 GCF_055583325.1 Amycolatopsis sp. NPDC104775 | reverse complement strand
TTGCTGTGGGGGTGGTGGGGGCACCCCGAAGTTGATTGTGACGACGGACGGCGGGTGCTTGTCAAGGCGGGAAAGATGCCTTGACAAGCACCCGCCGTCCGCGTTTTTGGCTTCGTATCGGGGTGCGGGGGTGGTGTGGGTGCCTGGTGGGGGTGGGTGCGGGGGTTGCGGTTTGGTGGGTGGGGCGCGGGGCTTGGGTGTTTGGCTGGAGTGAGCTCGCGGGTGCCGAGTTCGCGTCCCAATGTGGCGTTGGGTGCGCGGGCTGCGGTTTGGTGGGTGGGGCGTGTGGCTTGGGTGGCTGGTCGGGGTGGGGGCGCGGCTGCCGGGTTCGCGTCCCAATGTGGCGTGGGGTGCGTTTCGGCTGTGGGTGGGGTGGGGGCCTTGAGGGTCCCTCTCACGCGCGGCGGCGGGGGAAGTGGGCAGGCAACAGGCATTTCACTGCGGTGTGGGCACACTTCTTCCCAGGCTTGGGTATCGTCGACTCCCAGCCGAACTGAACCGCATCCCGGGGAATGATGACCGACCAGCCGAACGCTAATTCTGACCAGTCCGGTGCCGTCGGAACGGACCGGTTGGGGCCTCGGCCGCTTGAGCGGCCTGTGGTCGACCAGCAGGAGGCGGCTGTCTTCGGGCGTCCGCACGGGGTCGAGGGGGCGTTCGACAAGCTCTATACCCCGCCGCCCAACGGGAATGGGCAGAAGCTCAATCTCGCGCCGCCGACGCCGGAGTCGTTGGCGGAGGCGTTCAGCCGGCCCCCGGGGGCGGAGGGGGTGCGGTTGCAGCGGCCGCTCGAGGCCTCCGGGGAGAACGGCGCGGCGGAAGATCCGTTGTGGACTGATGCCAGCGATCCGTGGCGGGATCCGGCGGCGGGGGCCGTGCTGGGTGGGCCCGCGGTCGTTCCGGAGGACGACGACAGCGAGAAGCCGAAGCTGCCCAGCGGCGCGCAGTTGAGCTTGCCTGAGGTGTTGTTCGGGCGGCGGGTGCAGCCGAAGGCGCTGGCGCTGCTCGGGGTCGTCGCGTTGCTGATCGGCGCGGTGGGCGGGCTGGTCGGCTGGTGGGTCGCGGACACCGGGTCCGAGCTGACCGGCAGTGCCACGATTTCCGAGGCGGAGGCGGCCAAGGAGCGGCCGCCGGGGTCGCTCGCGGACATCGCGCGACGGGTGTCGCCCGCGGTGGTTTCGCTTGAGGTGGTCAAGCCCGGAGCGGACAGCGGCGAGCAGGGCTCCGGCGTGGTGATCGATCCGCAGGGATACATCCTCACCAACGAGCACGTGGTCGCGACCGCGGTCGGGGACGCGGCCACGAAGATCACCGCGGTGTTCAACGACGGGACGCGCACCCAGGCCAAGATCGTGGGGGCGGACCAGAAGACCGACCTCGCCGTGGTGAAGGTCAACGTGACCAACCCGGTCGTGATGCAGGTCGGGAAGTCGTCCAACCTGCAGGTCGGGGACGCGGTGATCGCGGTCGGCTCGCCGCTGGCGCTGCAGAACTCGATCACCGCGGGCATCGTCAGCGCGCTCGACCGGCCGGTCACCGCGGGCGGCGACAACGGGGCGGCTCCGGTCACCTACTCGGCCATCCAGACCGACGCCGCGATCAACCACGGCAACTCCGGCGGCGCGCTCGTCGATTCGACCGGGGCGCTGGTCGGGATCAACTCCGCGATCCGCTCGTCGAGTTCCGACGGCGGCAGCATCGGCATCGGCTTCGCCATCCCCAGCGACTACGCCATCAAAATCGCCAAGGCGCTGATCAAGGACGGCAAGGTCAAGCACGCCGACATCGGGATCAACGCGGCCTCGACGGTCGCCGGCTCGTCCACGATGGGCGCGCAGGTGCGCAACGTCGCTCCGGGCGGGCCGGCGGCGTCCGCGGGGATCAAGGAGGGCGACGTGATCACCAAGGTCGGCGACCACGTCGTGCGCGATTCCGCGGAGCTGACCGTCGCGGTGCGCAGCCACGACCCCGGCCAGGTCGTCCCGGTGCAGCTCGCCCGCGACGGCGCGCTGCTGGTGGTGGACGTCACCCTCGGGGCGGACTGACACCCGTTCTTACTGACCCGGCCAAAAGTAGGCCGACCCCCCCCGCGCGGCACGTAACCGTCGCTACGAAGCCATTCGGCCGTGGCTGTGGTCGGGTCAGTAACGATCAGCACAGTAGCTGCCGTGCGACGTTCGGGCCTGCCCGGAGCCGAAACGGCCCGGGTAGTCTTGGGCAGGGCAGCACCGAGCGGAGGTTTCACGGGTGTTCGAGAGTGTCGGCTGGGGCGAGATCCTCGTGCTCATCATCGCGGGGCTGTTCATTCTCGGACCCGAACGGCTGCCGGAAGCGGCGTCCTGGCTGGCGCGGAGCGTCCGCAAGGCGCGCGACTTCGCGACCGGCGCGCGCGAGCAGCTGCGCGAGGAGATGGGTCCTGAGTTCGACCAGCTGCGCAAACCCCTCGAAGACCTCCGCGGCCTGCGGAATCTCGACCCGAAACGGGTCGTGACGCAGCATTTGTTCGACGGGGATTCGGACCCGCTGGGGCTGAACGGGTTCAAGAACGACCTCAACGGTGCGAACGGGTCGAACGGGGCTCCGACGATCAAGCCGCAGACCGCCGTGCCGCAGCCGGAGCCGTTGAAGCCGGGCGAGCGTCCGCCGGTGGACCCGGACGCCACCTGATCCCCGCGGCGGGAACTCCCGGCGGGCCAAGCCGACGCGCGACGCGCTGATCAGGCTGGGTAGCCTCAGGGCATCAGCTCAACCGACCCTGGAGGTTCCCGATATGTCACGCCGTGCGGCTGCGCTGGCCGGAACGATCGCTGCGGCCGCCTTCGCCGTCGCCGGGTGCAGTGCCGACGACGAGCCCAGCACCAAGGCGCCCGCTACCTACACCTCGGTGCCCGCCCCGGCGATGCCTTCCGCGTCGGTGGCCCCATCGAGCGCCGCGTCGAGCGCGCCCGGGAACGGCGGCGCCACCGGTGAGCAGCCGAACGTCAAGCGCGGCGCGGAAACCGGCGAAGCAGGCGTCGACGTGCTGGTCACCGTCGCCTACCAGGGCGGGAAGGTCACGCCGCCGGCCGGGGTCGTCGACGTCAAGGTCGGCAACAAGGTGAAGATCAAGGTGACGTCCGACCAGTCGCAGAACATCGATGTCGAGGGCCTGCCGGACAAGTCGGCTGACGTGTCCGCGAAGAAGCCCGAGGACATCGACTGGACGGTGACCAAGCCGGGCGACACCAAGGTGACGCTCCGCGAATCCGGCGCGCTCCTGGTGACGGTGCACGCCTCCTAAATGAGCGAAAAAGAGGCGTGCACCCGCGAAAGGTGCACGCCTCTTTTGCTGCCCAGGATCAGCGACCGGCGGGGCTGACGTTCAGCATCATCCCGGCGAGCCCGCGCGCCCGGACCGACAGCTGCTTCGCCGCGTCCTTGAGCACCAGCGACGCGGGAGCGTCCGGTTCGGCCAGCACGATCGGCGTGCCCTCGTCGCCCTGCTCGCGCAGCCGCGGGTCCAACGGGACCTGGCCCAGCAGCGGCACCGTGGAGCCCACCGACTTCGACAGCGAATCCGCCACCGTCTGGCCGCCGCCCGCGCCGAAGACCTCGATGCGTTCGCCGTTCGGGGTTTCCAGCCACGACATGTTTTCGATGACGCCCGCCACGCGCTGCCGCGTCTGCATCGCGATCGCGCCCGCGCGCTCGGCCACCTCGGCGGCGGCCTGCTGCGGCGTGGTCACCACGAGGATTTCCGCGTTCGGGATCAGCTGCGCCACCGAAATCGCGATGTCGCCGGTGCCCGGCGGCAGGTCCAGCAGCAGGATGTCCAGGTCGCCCCAGAACACGTCGGCGAGGAACTGCTGCAGCGCGCGGTGCAGCATCGGGCCGCGCCACACCACCGGGGCGTTGCCCGGGGTGAACATGCCGATCGAGATCACCTTCACGCCGTGCGCCTGCGGCGGCATGATCATCGTGTCGACCTTGGTCGGCTTCTCGCGCGCGCCCAGCATGCGCGGCACCGAGTGGCCGTAGATGTCCGCGTCCACCACGCCGACCGACAGCCCGCGCTCGGCCATCGCCACGGCCAGGTTCACCGTCACCGACGATTTGCCGACGCCGCCCTTGCCGGACGCCACGCAGTACACCCGCGTCATCGAACCCGGCTGCGCGAACGGGATCACCGGCTCCGCCGCGTCGCCGCGCAGCGATTTGCGCAGCTCGGTGCGCTGCTCGTCGCTCATCACGTCCAGCTCGACCCGCACGTCGGCGACGCCGGGAAGCTTGGAGACGGCCTTTTTGGTGTCCGCGGTCAGCGTCGCCTTGAGCGGACAGCCCGCGACCGTCAGGTAAATCCCGACGTCGACCACCCCGTCGTCGCCGACCGCCACGTCCTTGACCATGCCGAGGTCGGTGATCGGTTTCTTGATTTCCGGGTCGTACACGTCCTTCAGCGCGGTGCGGACGTCGTCAACGCTGGGGAGCTGCTGTGTACCAGTCACCAGCCCATGGTACGTACTGCCGAGTTCAGCCTTGTTTCGCCTTGCGCGGCTTGGAGTCCACGTCGAGATCGTCGCGCAGCCGGTCGAGTTCGCTGCGCAGGTAGTCGCGGGTCGCGACCTCGCCGATCGCCAGCCGCAGCGCGGCCAGTTCGCGGGCGAGGTACTCGGTGTCCGCCTTGGTTTGCGCGGCGCGCGTGCGGTCCTCCTCCAGCGACACCCGGTCCCGGTCGTCCTGGCGGTTCTGGGCGAGCAGGATCAGCGGCGCGGCGTACGCGGCCTGTGTCGAAAACGCCAGGTTGAGCAGGATGAACGGGTACGGGTCCCAGCGCAGCGACACCGCGGCCAGGTTCAGCGTGATCCAGACGACCACGATGAGCGTCTGCCAGAACAGGTACTTCCCGGTGCCGAGGAACCGCGCGACCCGTTCGGTGAAGCGGCCGAAGGTGTCCGGGTCGATGTTCAGCCGCAGACGGGCCTGACCGCGCGGCTGGTCGAGCCTGCGGCCGGTCCTGAGTTCAGCCACGGTCGGCCTCCTGGAGATCGGCGCTGTCGGCGCCATCGGTGACATCGTGCAGACCGGTTTCGCGCCAGTCGTCGGGCAGCAGATGGTCGAGCACGTCGTCGACGGTGACGGCGCCGAGCAGATGGTCCTCGGCGTCGACGACCGGGCCGCAGGCCAGGTTGTACGCCGCGAAATACCGGGTGACCTCGGACAGCGTCGCCTCCGGGCGCAGCGCGGTGAGGTCGGTGTCCACCGCGCTGGCGACCAGTTCGGCGGGCGGTTCGCGCAGCAGCCGCTGGAAATGCACGACGCCGACGAACCGGCCGGTCGGCGTTTCGGTCGGCGGACGGCAGACGAACACCATGCTGGCGAGCGCGGCGGGGAGTTCGGCGTTGCGGATGTGCGCCAGAGCCTCGGCGATCGTCGCGTCCGGCGTCAGCACGACCGGTTCCGGCGTCATCAGACCGCCCGCGGTGTCCGACGAATACGCCAGCAGCCGTTTGACCGGCGCGGATTCCTCCGGCTCCATCAGTTCCAGCAGCCTGCTCTGCTCAGCGGGGGCGAGTTCGGCGAGCAGGTCGGCCGCGTCGTCCGGGTTCATCGCCTCGAGGATGTCCGCGGCGCGTTCCTCGGCGAGGTAGGACAGCAGTTCCTTCTGGTCGTCCTCGGGCAGCTCTTCGATGACGTCCGCGAGGCGTTCGTCGTCCATCGCGTCGGCGACCTCGTGCCTGCGCTTCATCGGCAGGTCGCGCAGGGTCGCGGCGACGTCGACCGCGCGCATCGTGTCGAACAGCATCAGCAGCTGACCCGCGCCTTGCGGCTGTCCGGCGAGATCGGTGAGCCCGAGCCCGGCGACCTCGCTCCACGGCAGCACTTGCATCGCGGTGCGCCGCCTGCCCAGAGCCAGCCGGGTCGACCGCTCGCGGACGGCGAGCTTCGCCAGCACCCAGTCCCGCGTGCGGGTCGGTTCCATCGCCGCGTCGACCACGGTCACCCGGGTTTCCGCGCCGGTGAGCGTGGCGTGCGCGTCGAGGAGCTGGCCGCACACCAGGACTTCGTTGGGCCGCTGGTGGAAATGCCGCATGTTGACCGAACCGGTGGCGAGGGTCACAGCGTTCGGTTCGATCGAGGTGACCCGCAGCATGGGCACGAACACCCGCCGCCGGGTCGCCAGCTCCACGACCATGCCGAGGATCCGCGGCGGCTGCTGGTCCAGCCGCAGGCCGGCGACCACGTCGCGGACCTTGCCGATCGATTCCCCGTCGGGCCCGAACACCGGCAGACCCGCGAGCTGTGCTGCGTAAACCCGGTTTGTGCCTGCCATGGCGCCGACACTATCGGCTGCCGCCCCGGAGCGCTCGGGCCGCGGCTCGGCGAATTCTCAGCCAGCGAGCGCCCATCGGGTCAGCTCGGGCAGCGCGCCGGCCGACGGTCCGTCGTCGTCCTCGGGCAATCCGCCGAAATCGACCAGGTCCTGGGCGTGCCACAACCGGTTCTGCACCGCCCGGACGAGGGTCCACGCCTTCGCGCGGTCGCGGTCCAGACCGCTCGCGGCGAGCTTCGAGTCCAGTGTGGATTCGCCGAACCGGTTCCACAGCAACGAAAGCGCGCCGTATTCGAGGTCGCCGGCGAGCGGCTTAGGGTCGATTACCAGCCAGGGTTCGCGAATGCCGGACAGCACGTTTTCGTAGTGCAGGTCCTCGTTCACCAGTGCGTTTCCCGCTTCTGGACCAAGGTCCCGGCACACTTCGAGCGCCGCGTCCAGTTCCCGGCGGGGGAGCGGTTCGTCCAGCTCTCGCCACGATTGAGGCAGCTCTTCGAGCAGTTCCTCCGCGACGCCGGACAAAGCGCGGGTGAGCCCGGCGGGGGCGGGCACCGCGAGCCGCCGGGCGAGATCGCTCATGATCTCGACGGCGGGCAGCAGCGGTTCGCCCGCCAACGTCCGGCGGTCGTCGAGCCGCTCCAGCAGCATCGCGCCGTCCTGGGGCGCGGATTCGTGCAGCAGCACCGATCCTCGACCGGCCCATGTGGACAGTGCGAGCGGTTCGTCGCGCGATTCTTCTTCCACCCAGCCGAGTTTCAGCACCACCCGGGAACCGTCCGCGCGCCGGGCGGGCTGGACGACTCCGACATAGCCGTGCCGGGCGGTGTCCTCGAATTCCAGCTCCCACTTCCTGGCGTACCGCTGCGCGAGCGACGGCAGCGACGCGAGCCACGGGACGGCTTGCGGGCCCAGCACCTTGGGGGCGCGTTCGGCGAAGGCGGGCGGGATTTCCCAAACGGTCACAACGCCCATTCTGGTCGGCCGCGCAAACCGTTTCCGGCGGTGTCGCGTGCGCGTACAGTGAACGGATCAGGGTTTGGGCGAACCCGGGAGCTGCCATGATCGTCGAGATTGTCAGCGCAGTGGTCGTCGGGGGCGGCGTTTGGCTCGCTTCCTCCGTGCGCGTGGTCAAACAGTACGAACGCGGGCTGGTCTTCCGGTTCGGCCGGGTGCGCTCGCAGGTCCGGGATCCCGGGCTCGCGTTGCTGTTGCCGGTCGCCGACCGCATGCAGAAGGTGAACATGCAGGTCGTGACGCTGCCGGTGCCCGCGCAGGACGGCATCACCCGGGACAACGTCACGGTCCGGGTGGACGCGGTCGTGTACTTCAAGGTGGTCGATCCGGTGCTGGCCACCGTCCACGTGCAGGACTACCGGTCGGCGATCGGCCAGGTCGCGCAGACGTCGCTGCGGTCCATCATCGGCAAGAGCGACCTGGACGACCTGCTGTCGAACCGCGAACGGCTCAACGAGGGCCTCGAGCTGATGATCGACAGCCCGGCGCTGGACTGGGGCATCCACATCGACCGGGTGGAGATCAAGGACGTCGCGCTGCCGGAGTCGATGAAACGCTCGATGTCGCGCCAGGCCGAGGCCGAACGCGAACGCCGGGCCCGGGTGATCTCCGCGGACGGCGAACTGCAGGCGTCGCACAAGCTCGCCCAGGCCGCCGCGACGATGGCGGACACCCCGGCGGCGCTGCAGTTGCGGCTGCTGGAGACGGTAGTGCAGGTGTCGGCGGAGAAGAATTCGACGCTGGTGCTGCCGTTCCCGGTGGAGTTGCTGCGGTTCCTCGACGCGCGAACCGACCCCGCGGCGAAACCGGCCGCGAAACCGCCGGAGCCGCGGGCATCGGCGGAGTCGTCCCCGGATAAGGACAGCAACGGCCAGGCCGCTCCGCCCGAGAGCGAGGCGAGCGACGTGCCGGATCAGTTGTCGAGGTAGCCGTTCAGGCCGAGGACCAGCAGCGTCACGAAGAAACTTCCCCACAGCGCGACGGTCACGTAGCCGATTACGACGGCTGAAAGCGCCATGGTGCGTCCGCCCGCTTCGTTGCGGTTGGCCTTGGCCAGCGCGACGTGCCCCATCACGATGCCGGGGATGCTGAGCACGCAGGTCACCAGGCCGAGCACCGAGCACACCAGCGCGCCGGTCGCGAGCCCGCTGTCGCTGGTGTTCGGATACGGCTGGTAGGCCGCGCCGTAGGGCGGCGGAGCCGGGAAGTTCTGGTACGCGGGCGGCGGCGCGAACGGATCCGGTTGCGGGGCAACGGGATGCGGCTGCGCGGCGGGAGCCGGTTGCTCGCCGGGCAGTTGCGCGACCGGGCCGGGATCGGGCGCGGTCCAGCCTGGCGGCGGAACCAGCGAGTCAGCCTCCGAAGTGGACGAGACGGCGTCCGCCGGAGCCTCGTATGGCGCGGGATCGGCGGTGGCCGGCGCCTCGTACGGAGCGGGGTCCGCGGTCGGCGGCGGCTCGTACGGCACCGGGTCGCGGTCGGGCGGAGTGGTCATCGGGGCTCCCTCGAGGTGCCGGATTCGAAGGACGACGCTACCGGGAATCGCCTCGGCATCAGCGGAAAATCCCGGACTGGGCCAGCGCGTGCCAGATCAGCGGGAGCGCGATGGCCCAGACGACCAGCGCCGCGTACCCGATCACGAACCCGGCGAGTCCCAGCGCGCCGCCGGTGCCGCGGCCGCGGCGGGCCCGGGAGAACGCGACGTGCCCCATCACGATCCCCGCGACGGCCATCGGCGCGCACAGCACGAACCCGGCGATCGAGCAGATCAGCGAGCCGATCGCGAGTCCCGCGCCGGGCAGCGGGCCCCGCGGCGGATAGGGCTGGTGTTCGTACGACGGGTGCTCGTAACCGTCGTCCGAACGCCGGCCGGCGGGCTCGTCGCTGCCCTCGCTCATCGGGATCCTTCTCGCGGTTTCGGGTGGACCCGCAGCCTAACGGGGGAAACCGTCTCCCGGCGTGAGCACCCTCATAGCCGCTCGGGCGGGAACCAGTCATACTCCCCGGTAACCCAGCGCCGGGAGCCGGCGTCGCCCGCAGTGAGGAGCTGAGCCCATGGCTCGTTTGGCCCGGACCGCCGGCCTGACCGACGTGCAGCAGGAAATTCTGTCCACGGTGCGCTCGTTCGTGGACAAGGAGATCATCCCGCACGCGCAGGCGCTGGAGCACGCCGACGAGTACCCGGCCGAGATCGTCGAGGGCATGAAGGAGATGGGCCTGTTCGGGCTCACCATCCCGGAGGAGTACGGCGGCCTCGGCGAATCGCTGCTGACCTACGCGCTGGTGGTCGAGGAGATCGCGCGCGGCTGGATGAGCGTGTCCGGCGTGATCAACACTCACTTCATCGTCGCGCACATGATCACCCGGCACGGGACGCCGGAGCAGAAGCAGCACTTCCTGCCCCGGATGGCGACCGGCGAGGTCCGCGGCTCGTTCTCGATGTCGGAGCCGGACCTGGGCTCGGACGTGGCGGCGATCAAGACCCGCGCCCGGCGCGAGGGCGACGACTACGTGATCGACGGCGCGAAGATGTGGCTGACCAACGGTGGCTCGTCGAACCTGATCGCGCTGCTGGTGAAGACCGATGAGGGCGCCGAGAAGGCACACCAGAACCTCACGACGTTCCTGGTCGAGAAGCCGTCCGGGTTCGGCGAGGTGCTTCCCGGGCTGACGATCCCGGGCAAGATCGACAAAATGGGCTACAAGGGCGTCGACACCACCGAAGCGGTGTTCGACGGCTTCAAGATCGGCGCGGACAAGGTGCTGGGGAACGCGCCGGGCAAGGGCTTCTCCTACATGATGGACGGCGTCGAGGTCGGCCGCGTGAACGTCGCCGCCCGGGCCTGCGGGATCGCGATCCGGTCCTTCGAGCTGGCGATCGCCTACGCCCAGCAGCGCTCGACGTTCGGCAAGCCGATCGCCCAGCACCAGGCGATCGCGTTCAAACTCGCCGAGATGGCCACCAAGGTCGAGGCCGCGCACCTGATGATGGTCAACGCCGCCCGGCTGAAGGATTCCGGCGCCCGCAACGACGTCGAGGCCGGCATGGCGAAGCTGATCGCCAGCGAGTACTGCGCCGAGGTCACCCAGGAAGCGTTCCGCATCCACGGCGGCTACGGCTACTCCAAGGAATACGAGATCGAACGCCTGATGCGCGAGGCCCCGTTCCTGCTGATCGGCGAAGGCACCAGCGAAATCCAGAAGACCATCATCAGCCGGGGCCTGCTGCGGGAGTACAAAGCCTGACCCTCGTCTCGCCGGAGTTCGCGCGCTCGGTCGGTTCTTGACAAGATGGAACCCCGCGGACCGGACGAGCGCAGGTGATGATGGTGAGCAGTCCCTTTGGTGGCGGTCAGGGCCCGGCCGGGCTGCCGCGGCTCCCGACCCCGCCCACCGGCTGGCCGATCGGGTCGTATTCGACCTACGGCGAGGCGCAGCAGGCGGTCGATTTCCTGGCCGAAAGCGAGTTCGCGGTCACCGACGTGACGATCGTCGGCGTCGACCTGATGCTGGTCGAACGCGTCATCGGACGGCTGTCGTGGGGCCGGGTGCTCGCCGCGGGCGCGATGTCCGGCGCGTGGTTCGGCCTGTTCGCCGGGCTGTTGCTGGGGATGTTCGTCAACCAGGGCGGATTCACCCTGCAATTGCTGACCGGCCTGGTGCTGGGGGTGCTGTCCGGGCTGGCGTTCTCCGCGATCGGCTACCGCGCCTCCCGCGGCCGCCGCGATTTCTCCTCGGCCAGCCAGCTCGTCGCAGGCCGCTACGACGTGCTGTGCCAGCCGCGCAGCGCGGAACAGGGCCGCGAGCTGCTCGCCAAGCTGGCGTTGCGGCCGCCGCCCGCCACCGCCTGAGCACCCGCGGGACTTTTTCACCCGTCTTCCCGATGGTTCGCGCGCACCTGGCTGAATCGTTACCGACCCTGCTTGCGGCCGGTGATCGCCGGGCATAGGTTGTCCGACACCGGTTGGCCGGTCGTGTCCTCCAGCGCGGCCTGCCGGCAACTGGCACGTCGGGGTGCTGGCTCGGGTCCGCCTCGTCGCGGCGTGCTGTCTGGGGGCGGTGCCGAAGGGTGCCGTGTGCACAGGGCGAGGAGGCTTGGATGGGGAAGAAACGGCCCAGCGGAAAGAAACGAGGACCTACGCGCGCGGCGGCATTGCTCGCCGCCGGTCTGGTGAGCAGCGGCGTGCTGGCCGGCTGCGGAACGGCTTCCGGGACGACGGTCAACGTCTACTACTCCCCGGAGGACCATTTCCAGACGGTCGTCGACAACTGCAACAAGACCGCCGCCGGGCGGTACCGGATCGTCTACAACAAGCTGCAGCGCGGTTCGGACGACCAGCGGATCCAGATGGCGCGCCGGCTCGCCGCGGGCGACACGTCGATGGACGTGCTCGGCCTCGACGTCACCTGGGTCTCGGAGTTCGCCGAGGCGGGCTGGGTCGACGAGTGGACCGGGCAGAACAAGGCGGCCGCGTCCGAGGGCGTGCTCAAGGGCCCGCTGGAAACCGCGACGTACCAAGGAAAGCTCTACGCCGCACCGAAGAACACCAACGTGCAGCTGCTCTGGTACGACGACCGCATCACCCCGACCCCGCCGAAGACGTGGGACGAGATGATGCAGATGTCGCAGCGGCTCAAGAGCGAGCACAAGCCGTATTCGATCGTGTTCACCGGCGCGCAGTACGAGGGCCTGGTGGTCATCTACAACACGCTGGTCGAATCGCTCGGCGGGCACATCCTGTCCGACGACGGGAAATCCGTGGTGATGGACGAGGGCGCGGTGCAGGCGCTCGAGCTGCTCAAGAAGGTCACCTCCTCGGGGATCACCGACCCGTCGCTGACGAACCAGAAGGAGGACGACGTCCGGCGGACGTTCCAGCGCGGCGGCGCCGCGTTCGAGCTGAACTGGCCGTTCGTTTACGCCTCCTACGCCGAGGAAAAGCCGCAGGACCTGGCGCACTTCAAGTGGGCGGTGTATCCGCAGGCGAAGGCGGGCATTCCATCGAAGAGCACGATCGGCGGTTTCGACCTGGCGGTGAGCGCCTACTCGCAGCACAAGCCGGAAGCCTACGAGGCGGCCTTGTGCTTGCGCAGCAAGGAAAATCAGAAGGTGTCGGCGATCAACGACGGGGTGCCGCCGACGATCGAATCGGTGTACCACGACGACACGCCGCTGGATCCTTCGAAGCCCGCTTCGGCGGACAACCCGAACATGGCCGAGAAGTACCCGATGCGCGACTCCATTCTGTCCGCGCTGAAAACCGCCGCGGTACGGCCGCTCACGCCGGTGTACCAGAACCTGTCCACGGTGATGTCGAAAATCATCTCCCCGCCGTCGGCGATCGATCCGCAGGCGACCGCGCAGAAAATGCGGGAACAGCTCGATGACGCGCTCCAGTCGAAGGGAGTGATCCCGTGACCGTCCAGGATCCCGCCGCGACCACCCACGAAGCGGCGCACCGCAAGGGAAAGCCCGCGCTTTCCGAGGGCAAGAAGGCGGAACGGCGGCTCGGGCTGTGGCTGTGCGCGCCCGCGTTCCTCGTGATGATCGCGGTGACCGGCTACCCGATCATCTATTCCGTCTGGCTTTCGCTGCAGCGCTACGATCTGCGGTTCCCGGCGAAGCACGAGTTCATCGGCTTCGACAATTACGCCGCGGTCCTCACCAATTCCTACTGGTGGACCGCGTTCGGCACCACGATGTTCCTCACCGTCGTGTCGGTGGCGATCGAATTCGTGCTCGGCATGGGGCTGGCGCTGATCATGCACCGCACGCTCGTCGGCCGCGGACTGGTGCGCACCGTCGCGCTGATCCCGTACGGCATCGTGACCGTGGTGGCCGCGTTCTCGTGGTATTTCGCGTGGACACCCAAAACCGGGTACCTGGCGAACGCGCTGGGCGAAGGGGTCGCGCCGCTGACCGACCAGTGGCCGTCGCTGTTCATCATCATCCTCGCCGAGGTGTGGAAGACGACGCCGTTCATGGCGCTGCTGCTGATGGCCGGGCTGGCGCTGGTGCCGGACGACCTGCTCAAGGCCGCGGCGATGGACGGCGCGACCGCGTGGCAGCGGTTCACCAAGGTCATGCTGCCGGTGATGAAACCGGCGATTCTCGTCGCGCTGCTGTTCCGCACGCTCGACGCGTTCCGCATTTTCGACAACATCTACGTGCTGACCGGCGGCGCGCAGGACACCGGATCGGTGTCCATGCAGACCTACGACAACCTGGTCAAGGGGCTCAACCTCGGGATCGGCTCCACCATGGCGGTGCTGATCTTCATCACGGTGGCGATCATCGCGTTCCTCTTCATCAAGGTGTTCGGCACCGCCGCGCCCGGCACGGACGACGGGGGGAAGCGCTGATGGCTATCGGAGGCACGGCCACCACTGGCCGCAAGGTCGGCTGGGGCCTGCTGGACATCCTGGTGCTGGTGTTCGCGATCGTCCCGGTGCTGTGGGTGCTTTCGCTGTCGTTCAAGACGAAAGCGACGCTCACCGACGGCAATTTCATCCCGACGGAATGGACGCTCAAGAACTACGCGGACATCTTCCAGACCACGGAGTTCCTGCACGCGCTGGTGAACTCGATCGGCATCGCGGTGATCTCCACGGTGATCGCGGTGGTGCTGGGCACGATGGCGGCCTATGCGATCGCCCGGCTGGATTTCCCCGGAAAGCAGCTGCTGGTGGGGCTTTCCCTGCTGATCGCGATGTTCCCGCAGGTATCGCTGGTCACCCCGCTGTTCAACATCGAACGCGGACTCGGCCTTTTCGACACCTGGCCGGGGCTGATCCTGCCCTACATCACGTTCGCGCTGCCGCTGTCGATCTACACGCTGTCGGCGTTCTTCCGGGAAATCCCGTGGGAGCTGGAAAAGGCGGCGAAAATGGACGGCGCGACACCGGCCCAGGCATTCCGGAAGGTGATCGCGCCGCTGGCCGCGCCGGGCGTGTTCACCACCGCGATCCTGGTGTTCATCCTCTGCTGGAACGACTTCCTGTTCGCCATCTCGCTGACGTCCACCGAGTCGTCGCGCACGGTGCCCGCCGCGTTGTCGTTCTTCACCGGGTCCTCGCAGTTCGAGGACCCGACCGGCCAGGTGTGCGCGGCTGCGGTCGTGATCACCGTGCCGATCATCCTGTTCGTGTTGTTCTTCCAGCGTCGCATCGTGGCGGGGCTGACGTCCGGTGCGGTGAAGGGCTGACCCATGGCTGAAATCGTTCTCGACAAGGTTTCCAAGCGCTACCCCGACGGCGCGCTCGCGGTGTCCGAAGTGGACATCACGATCGCCGACGGCGAGTTCATCATCCTGGTCGGCCCGTCCGGCTGCGGGAAGTCGACCACGCTCAACATGGTCGCCGGGCTGGAGGACATCTCCTCGGGCGAACTGCGCATCGACGGCAAGCGGGTCAACGAGAAAGCGCCGAAGGACCGGGACATCGCGATGGTGTTCCAGTCGTACGCGCTGTACCCGCACATGAGCGTGCGGGAGAACATGGCGTTCCCGCTGCGGCTGGCCAAAGTGGACGACAAGATCGTCCGGTCCAAAGTGGAGGAAGCGGCCAAGATCCTGGATCTGACCCAGCACCTCGACCGCAAACCGGCCAACCTGTCCGGTGGCCAGCGGCAGCGGGTAGCCATGGGCCGGGCAATCGTGCGCAACCCCAAGGCGTTCCTGATGGACGAGCCGCTGTCCAACTTGGACGCCAAGCTGCGCGGGCAGATGCGTACTTCGGTGTCGAAGATCCAGAAGCAGCTCGGCACGACCACGCTGTACGTCACGCACGACCAGACCGAGGCGATGACCCTCGGCGACCGGGTCGTGGTGCTGCGAGCCGGGTACGTACAGCAGATCGGTTCGCCGCAGTTCCTCTACGACAACCCGGCGAACCTGTTCGTGGCCGGGTTCATCGGCTCGCCGTCGATGAACTTCGTCCCCGCGACGCTGGAAAACGGCGAGCTGCACAGTTCGCTGGGCACCACGCCGCTGACCGACCGGGTCCGCCGGATGGCCGAAGCGGCGAACGCTCCGCGCGAGGTGATCCTGGGCATCCGCCCGGAACACTTCGAGGACGCCGCCCTGGTCGAAGCGGGCCGGGAAGGAGCGACGTTCACCGCGCACGTGGACGTGCTGGAGTCGATGGGTTCGGAGAAGTTCGCGCACTTCACGGTGGACGGCGAAGCCGCGACCTCGGCCGAACTGGCGGAACTGGCCGCGGACAGCGGTTCGGCCGACGTCCCCGGCGCGGAATCGCTGATCGTGGCCCGGTTGTCGGCTGAATCAGCGGCGGCGGAGAACCAAGATCTGCAGATGTGGTTCGACGCGGACAAGGTGAAGCTCTTCGACCCGTCCAACGGCCGGAACCTCACCTACGCCGACTGAGCTCTCGGTCCGTGAAGGGCTCCTTGCGGGAAGCTAATTCCCGCAAGGAGCCCTTCACGGACGTTCAGGGAATCCGCGAAAAGACTGCCGCCGCGGCGGTGCGGGCCGCGGGGCAAGCCGCGTCCCCGCCCGCACCGCTGGTGTCGACCACGCTTACCGTCGCCTGCTCCGCGCGTCCCGGCGTGGCAGGGGAGGGCTGCACCGTCCGGACCCGGCAGAACGCCCCGTCGGCCGCCACCCGCGCCACCCGGTTGCCGAGCGTTTCCGATGGTCCCGCCGGAGCCTGCCGCACCACCGCGAACTCCAGGCTCACCTTGTCCAAGATGCAGGAATGCCCGGCGAGCCCGGCCGTCGCCTCGCCGCCCGGTGCCCCGGACGCGCCGAGAATCGCGCAGGAGTCCACCCGCCCCCACGACCGGTCCGGCAATTGCGGATGCCGCACCCGATTGCCGGTCACCGCGTCGAGCACCCCGCCCACCACGTCGTCCGCGGCCGCGCACCGGTCCTCGGCACTGCCGCGGTCGTCCCGGTCGGTGATCGAAACGGCGAGCCGGACCCCGTCGGCGAACGTGATAGCCCGCCCGCACGTCCGATCGGGCACGAAACCGGCCTGCTGCACGGAAACCCCGTCCGGCACCTTGCCGGGATACGCGTAGGCCTGGACGTTGGGGTCCCGCTCGGCGGCGAGCGGTCCGACGGTGACGGTCCGCGGCCGCCCGGCCTGGACGAAGTCGGTTTGGCACGCGGTGAACGAGGAATCAGGCGTGTCGGCGGTGCTGTTCTTGAGCCGCTTCGGGTCGAGGAGGCTGCAATAGTCGAGCGTGGCGAAGTCCCCGAGCGCCGCGATCGCGGTCAGGGGCACCGGCGTGGACTGCGCCTGCTCCGTCGTCGGGGCGGACTCCGCGGAACATCCAGCTGTCGTGGCGAGCACTACCGAACAGCCGACGGCGAGGACTCCGAGTGGGTTACGCACGGGGTGCAGTATCACCGTGGGTGGCGAAAAATCCAGCCCTCGTCGGGAAATCCCACACTTCGCTGCGTCATCACCGCTGGTCGGGCGGTTCTTTGGACGGAAAATGGACACGACGGGAGCCTTGCCGGGTGGTCCGCGGCTATGCCAGCCGGGTGGGGAAGCCGCGTGTCCGCTCGGGCGAAGGCGATGGCAAGCTTCGGCGGTGCCTGAGCAAACCCGCGATTTCGATCAGCCGACCCACGTCAAGGTCGTGTTCGACCTGCCTTCCGACGGCGACGGTTGGCCGCCGTTCAGCAGCGAGGGGCTGTGGGCGGTTCCGCTGGACCGGCCAGACCAGGTGCGGCTGGACAACGTCCCGTGGTTTGCCCGCGATGCCGCCGAGGGCGACGTTTTCCGCGTCGAGCGGGACGAGGAAGGGGTGCTGCGGCCCGTCGAACGGGTGGAGTGGTCCGGGAACTGCACGATCCGGATGATTGTCCGCTCGGACGGTCCGTTCGCGGGCGATCTGGGCCGCGTACTCGACCATTTCGCCGCGTTCGGCTTCGAGGGCGAGCGGTTCGACCAGTTCAGCATGGTCGGGTTCACTGTGCCGCCGGAAGCGAACCTCGCCGAGGCGAAACGGGTGCTCGAAGCAGGTCGAGCAGACGGTTCTTGGGCTTACGAGGAAGGCTGCGTCAGCCGCGAATGGCATGCGGCTGGAGAGCGCTGACCTGCGAGTTCCCGCCCCAACCCCGATTACTCCCCCGTGCCGAACCCCACCCCCTTAAGGGTCCGGATCGTCCCGCGGAGCGATGTGCTCCGGCTCCGGACGTGGTGCCATGGAGGCACGAACCCAAACGGGAGGGGAACACGATGACCGCACCTGTCACTCACCGGCTGAGCCGGCCGCGAGAGGGGCGCATGATCGGCGGCGTCTGCGCCGGGCTTGCCCGTCGCTTCGGGACCACGCCGGGCAAGATCCGCGTGCTCGCGGTGCTGTCGTGCCTGCTGCCGGGGCCGCAGTTCGTCGCGTACCTGATCCTCTGGGCCATCATCCCCAGCGACTGAGCAGGCGAACGAGCCGCTTCGCCCAGACCATCGAGAGTGATCGGCCCCCTCCTGCCGCGCGGGAGGGGGGCCGTTCTCATTTCTGCTCGGCGGAAAACCGCTCCCAGGCCGACTGCCGCGTCACGCCGAGCGCCTCGCCGATCCGCGCCCACGCCACCCCGCGCGTCCGCAGCAAATCCACCTGTTCCTGGATCCGCGCGTCCGTCTGCGCGCTCACCTTCGCCATCCGCGGGATGCTTTCCAGGATCTCCTCGTCCGATTTCCGCTCCCACAGCGTCACCTCGGGCGTCCCCGGCTCGTGTTTTCCGGCCAGGATTTGCTGGCACAGTCCGACACAGCCGTCGCAGATGTAGACCCCCGCGCCGGCGATCAGCTGGGCCACCTCTTCGGCCGGTTTGAGACAGAACGAGCAGTACGAAGTCATCAGCTACCTCCCGGTGTCAGGACTAGCCTGACACGTCAGGAGGCTCCTGACAAGTCACTGCTGGGAGCGCAGCGTCTCGATGACCTCCTCGTCCCAGCGATGCGTCCGGATCAGCCGGTATCGCTCGCACGCGACCCACAGGTACGCCTCGGCCTCGGTGCGGTCGCCGATGAGATCGGCTTGCCGCAGCATCGCCACCACCGGAGTGAATTCCTCGTCGAACCAGCGCTGCGCGATGGTCGCGCGGTCGGTGAACCGGCCTTCGTCCTGCATGAGCCGGAAACCCCACGCTTCGACGTGTTCGCCGAGCTGGGCGTAGTTCCACGGATCCGTCACCAGCACCGAAGCCCGGGCATGCCCGGACAGCGGGACTCGTTCCAGGAACAGCCGCCGGTAGTCCTTCACGATCAGGTCGCCGCGATACCGGATGCCGCTCGGGTTCAGTTTGGTGCGCACGACCGTCACCGAAGCTTCTATTGTGGACAGTCCTTGCGCCAGCGCGACCGAAACCCGGTGGTGGCCGTCGATGATGAAGTGCAGTTCGCCGACCCGGTACACCTCGATCGGCGGGATGGCCTCGCCGCGGCGGGCGGCCAAGGCGAGCCGTTCCCAGCGTTGCCGGACCCGGGCCGACGTCGGGCGGAACCGGCGGTCGAAATCGCGGCTGCGGTCGACGGTGCCGACGATCGAGTCCAAGGTGATCACCCGGGTCCCGATCCGCGCCTCGCTGACGTAACCGAGTGCCTGCACCACTTCGTGGAACGGCAGCATGATGTTGACGTCGTCGGGTTCCCGGCGCAGCCACGTGGAAAGCCGCGACAGCACTTGCCGCCGCCGGGCTCGCAGGAAGTCGTTTTCGGCGTCGGCGCGCGGGAAACCAGTCGGTCGGGTCATCGCGGGAACTCCATCACCTGATAGCCCACCACATTGCGGATCCGGGTGCGGCCGGCCACGCGGTCGGGCACCGGTTCGCCGTGCGGGTGGATGTGTCCGTGCAGCAGCCAGTGCGGCCGCAGGGTTTCGATCGTGCGGTGCAGACAGGTGAAACCTTGGTGCGGCGGGTCTTCGCGGTCGCCGAGATGCCGCGGCGGCGAATGCGTCAGCAGGATGTCGATTCCGTTGCCGTCGCGCCATTTCCGCCACCGGAAGCGCCGCTCCAGCCGACGCGCCCGGCGTGCCTGCTGCCGTTGCGTCCACTGGTTCGGGCCGTCGCGGTAGCGGATCGAACCGCCGAGTCCGGCAATCCGCAGCCCGGCGACGTCGACGATCCGGCCGTCGGCGTTGATCCCGCCCGCGGGGCCGGGCCATTCGGCCGGGAAACCGTCCTTCATGGACAGTCCGCCGTAGCGGGTGTAGCCGCTCAGGTCCGGATCGTGATTGCCCGGAACGAACACGCACGGCACGTCGAGCATGCCGGCGAGGAACTCGAGATACGCGAACGGCAGATCGCCGGCGGCGACGACGAGGTCGACCCGCAGCGAGCGGACCGCCGGGGTCCACAGCCGCTCGTCGGCCTCGTCGGCCACCACCAGCGCTTTCGGCATGCGCCAAGGTTACGGCGCACGCGGCGTCACTTCATGCCGTGCGCGAACCCGGGGTTGAGCGCGATCATCGCGACGATGCCGACGATCCAGATGAGGCAGAGGGCGAGAGCCCAGAACTTGAGGTTGGACAGCAACCGGGACATGACGAGACAAACCTCCTGCAACCGGGGGAAGAAAAGGGGACCGCGAGGGCGGCTACAACCAGCCGTTCTTCCGGAATATTCGGTACAGCAGCAGACAGATCGCGAGAATGATCGAGACCACGATCGGATAGCCGAACTGCCAATGCAGTTCGGGCATGTAGTCGAAGTTCATGCCGTAGATGCCCGCGACCATCGTGGGCACCGTGATGATCGCCGCCCACGCGGTGATCTTGCGCATGTCGGTGTTCTGCTGCAGCGAGATCTTCGCGACGGTCGCGTCGACCAGGGTGCTGAGCAGTTCGTCGAACGCCGCGACGCGTTCGGAGACAGTGGCGAGGTGGTCGGCGACGTCCCGGAAATACGAGCGGACCTCGTCCGGCACCAGCCGCGTGTAGCCCTCGGCGAGCCGCGACACCGGCGTGGCGAGGGGGACCACCGCGCGCCGCAGTTCGAGCACTTCCCGCTTCATCAGGTAGATCTGCTCGGCGCTCACCGACGAACGCGGCGCGAACACCTGCGCCTCGATCTCGTCGATGTCCGCCTCGATCCGGCTGGTGACCTCCAGGTAGTGGTCGACCACGTGGTCGGCGATCGCGTGCACGACCGCCGCCGCGCCGAGGGAAAGCCGCTCCGGGTCCTCGTCGAGGTCACGGCGCAGCCGAGCCAGGCCGGAGTGGTTGCCGTGCCGGACGGTGATCACGAAATCGCGGCCGAGGAACACCATCAGCTCGCCGGTTTCCACGATCTCGTTCGCCGTGGTCGGCGACTGGTGCTCGACGTAGCGGACTGTTTTCAGCACCAGGAACAGCGTGTCGTCGTAGCGTTCCAGCTTCGGCCGCTGATGCGCCTCCAGCGCGTCCTCCACGGCCAGTTCGTGCAGCCCGAAGGTCTCCGCGATGCCCTGGATCTGGTCGGAATCGGGCTCATGCAACCCGATCCAGACGAAACCCGCGTGCCGCTTGCGCACCTCGCGGATCGCCTCGGCGTGCGTCCAGCGCCCGGGCAGCCGCTTGCCGTCGACATACACCGCGCAATCGACGACATACGCCGACAGCGGCACCGGGATCGGCCGGTCGAGATTGGCCTTGGCCCGGTTGTTGCCGCGGCCGCGAAGGCCGCCAAGCGAGGGAATGGCAGGCATGGTTTCTCCTGGGCAGGCGTCGTGGAACACGAAGACGACGGCCAGGCGGACTGCGGGGTCCGTCCGGCGGCACCGTGAGTTCCCGGACGCGGGCCTACCAGGAGCGGAAAAGGCCGGCCGGCGAGGCGGGAACGCACGTACTACTAGGGAGCGGACTATCACCACTGCTCATGAGCGGTCCCTCACCTCCTTTCGGCCGGGGCACGTCGTGACGTGCGACGTGGCGGGGGTCGCGTTGACGCGCGATCACCGATGGTCGAGGGTACTCCTCACCACGGATACGTGTCGCACCTGGTTCGGCAGGTGTTACCCGGACAGGAGGCGCAAGCGTGCAATTCGGCCGGTATTACGAGGAGTTCGAGGTCGGCGCGGTCTACAAGCACTGGCCCGGCAAGACCGTCACCGAATACGACGACCATCTGTTCTGCCTCATCACGATGAACCACCACCCGCTGCACCTGGACGCGCACTACGCGGGCGAGACGACCGATTTCGGTAAGAACGTCGTGGTCGGCAACTACATCTACTCCTTGCTGCTCGGCATGTCGGTGCCCGACGTGTCCGGAAAGGCCATCGCGAACCTCGAGGTCGAATCGCTCAAGCACGTGAAGCCGACTTTTCACGGCGACACGATCTACGGCGAGACCGAGGTGCTCGACAAGACCCCGTCGAAGTCCAAGGACGACCGGGGAGTGGTGTATGTCGAGACGCGCGGGTACAAACAGGACGGCACCATCGTGTGCGTTTTCCGGCGCAAAGTGATGGTGCCGAAGCGGTCCTACGGCGACACCCGCGGCGGGGAACAGCCCGGCCGTCCGACGCCGCACGAGTGATCGATCCGCCGAAGGGGAGCACGGGTGGCCATCGCCCTGGAGAAGATCAAGCAGACGCTGCGCAAGTTCGCCGAGGTGGAGGCGCGCGGGGTTTCGCCGCTGTATGACCACCTCGCCACGAACGCGGCCGAGGACGACGACGTCGCCGCGCTGCTGACCGACGCTCGCGGCGGCGAAGCGCGCGGCACCTTGTTGTTCGCCGCCGCGCACCGGCTGGTGCAGGCGGATCCGATCCATCCGCTGTCGCGGTATTACCCGTCGGTGGGCGGTTTCGACGGTGTCGACAGCGAGACCTGGCCGTTGTTCCGCTCGTTCCTGCTGGAGCGCGCGGACCAGGCCCGCGAGCTCATCTCGACCCGCTACACGCAGACGAACGAGGTGCGGCGCGCGGCTCTGCTGTACCCGGCTGTCACGGCGGCGGCGAAGGAAGCGGGCGGCAAGATCGCGCTGCTCGAGGTCGGCTGCAGCGCGGGATTGCTGCTGGGGCTCGACCGGTTCGGCTACCGCTACCAGTGCGACGGCGGCGAGCAGCTCACGGCCGGTCCGGCCAAAGCCGCGGTCGGGCTGCACTGCGCGATCGACGTCGCGCCCGGCGCGAAGTTGCCCAAGCTGCCCAAGAAGCTCGCGGTGGCCGCCCGCGCGGGCCTGGACCGGGCTCCGGTGGACCTCTCGGACGAGGACGAGCTGGCGTGGCTGGAGGCGTGCGTCTGGGCGGACCAGGTCGACCGGATCCGGCTGCTGCGCACGGCCGCCGCCGAACAGCGGAAGCACGCGCCGGAGCTGATCGCCGGGGACGCGGTGGACGACCTGGCCTCGGCGGCGTCGCGGCTGCCCGCGGAACTGCCGTTGGTGGTGCTGACCAGCCACGCGCTGGCGTATCTCGGGGACCGGCGGGCGGATTTCGTGGCCGAGCTGGCGCGGTTGTCCTCGTCGCGGCCGGTGTGGTGGGTGAGCCAGGAGTTCTACCGGGCCGGGCTGGAGACCGTTCTGCCTGGCCGGGACGATCTCGCGGCGGGTTCCGAAGAGCCCGCGATGGCGGTCCTCGGGCTGACGACCTGGGTGGACGGGAAACCGGAGGCTCGCGCGCTGGCCCGGACGGCACCGCACGGACAGCGGATGACCTGGCTGCCCTGAGCTGTCTCGTGCGTGGCGATCGCGGTTCTAGCCGTGACCGCCCCGCACCGCGTCCTCGGCGCCGTGCGTAACCTGTGTCACATTCACCCCATCAGTCACATCGCTTCGCAGTGGCGGAGGCACGGCGACTGATGCGCGTCCGGCGATATCGAATACGCGTTCCGTGCCTTTTCCGTGCTCATCGTGGATCTATGAACGATGGGGAAACTTTCCGACAACTCCGCAATCCGTTCCGATTCGCGGACGCGGCCGCGCGGAATGCGAAAATGACCGCTACGAGTTACGCGGCGGGCAATGCATTCCAGTCACGCAAAGTCACCATGAGCTGGTCCACCAGGTGGCCCGCTTCGTCCAGATTGACCAGCTCGGTCGAATTGACCCAGCGCGCGTCCGTGGCGTCGTCGCCCGCGGTGAGGATTCCGCCGGTCCACGTGCATTCGTAGTCATGGATGTCGTAGCGGCCGCGGAGGACCGAGCCGGTCAATGTGTGCGGTCTCACGTCGAGCCCGGTCTCTTCGCGAAGCTCCCGGACCACTGCCTCGTAGTCCGTTTCGCCCGGTTCCACCCGGCCGCCGGGCAGCGACCACAGGCCTTTCCCCGGTTCGTTCGCGCGCCGGATGAGCAGGAGTCTGCCCTGGTCGTCGAACACGATGCCGCCGACGCAGCGTTCCAGGCCGTCCATGCCGCGAAGGTAGCCGACCCCGGCCGTACCCCCTAGCGTCCGAGAAGCTGTACACGGAGAGTAGCCGTACGGTACACTTCGAGCGCCTGGCTGACCCATGCGCGGGACTTTCCTCCCGCGTGAGTGGTCAGTGCGGTACAACGTAGAAAGTCAGTTTTCCGGGTGTCATGGAAGAGACGGGATTGATCGCTGTGAACGCGAAGAAGCTTGCGGGACTCGTGGGTATCGCGTTGGTGCTGTTCTTCGTGATCGCCCAGCCGGGCCATGCTGCTGGTCTTGTCAGCAACATCGTGGAGTTTCTCCGCAGCTCGGCCGAATCGGTGATCACGTTCGTCAGCAACGTCTTCCACTGAGGACAGGGGATACCCTCGACCCATGTTCGCGCCACGCGACCCTGACGAGTACCTCCTCGACACCGAGCGGCGGGTCATCCGGATCCGCCGCCACTGGGCGGTGCTTCTCTGGGACACGTTCGAGGCGGCCGCGCTGCTGATCGTGTGCGTGCTGGTGTCGTATCTGCTGCCGCCCTCGCTGTGGGTGGTGCAGAACATCCTCTGGTACGTCGCGCTGGCGGTGGTGCTGCGCTTCGCCTACGTGATCATCGAATGGTGGGTCGAGCGCCTGGTCGTCACCGACAAACGGTTCGTGATGACCACCGGCGTCTTCACCACCAAGGTGCTGATGATGCCGATCAGCAAGGTCACCGACCTCACCTATCAGCGTTCGGCCTGGGGCCGGATGCTGGGCTACGGCACCATGGTCGTCGAATCGGCCGGGCAGATCCAGGCGCTGAACCGGATCGACTACCTGCCCCGGCCCGAGGAGTTCTACGACACGATCTCCGAGCTCGTGTTCGGCGACAAGCAGAAGCAGGCCGAACGGTTCTCGATGATCAAGGCGCAGCGCGCGGCGCGGGGCAAGAAGCCGGTCGGCTGACCTCAGCGCGCGTCGGCACTGGTCCCGGCGCCGGGGTGACGCAGCGCATCGTCGAGAATGGGTCCGATGCGCATCGACCTGCACGCCCATTCCACGGCCTCCGACGGTACCGACAGCCCTGCCGAGCTCGTCGGCGCTGCCGCGCGTGCCGGTCTCGACGTCGTCGCGATCACCGACCACGACACCACCGCGGGCTGGGAACCGGCCGCCGCGGCCCTTCCCGCCGGAATGACGCTGGTGCCGGGCGCGGAGCTGTCGACGGTCTCGATCGACCCGGACACCGGCTACGAAATCAGCGTGCACCTGCTCGCGTATCTCTTCGACCCGGCCGCGCCCGCGATCGTCGCGGAACAGACGCGGCTGCGCGTCGAACGGCGCACCCGGTTGCGGCGGATGGCCGAGCGGATGGCCGCCGACGGCCTCCCGGTCGACGCCGACGAAATCCTGGGCCTGCTCCCGGAAGACTCGCCCGCCGGACGGCCGCACCTCGCGCAGGCGCTCGTCCGCGCCGGGCTGGTCAGCTCCGTCGACGAGGCGTTCGGCGACTATCTGCACAGCCGTCGCGGCTACTACGTCGCGCGCCGCGACACTCCGGTCGAGGAAGCGATTGACATGGTCACCGCTGCCGGCGGGGTTACCGTGATCGCGCATCCCTTCGCGTTCAGCCGCGGCGCGACGATCAGCGAGGACACTCTGCGCGACCTGGCGGCCCGCGGGCTCACCGGCGTCGAGGTCAACCATCCCAACCACGATCCGGCCACCCGGGCGCGCACCCGCGAGCTGGCCGACGAACTGGGCCTGATCCGCACCGGGTCCAGCGACTATCACGGCACGAACAAGACCATCGGGCTCGGCCAGGAAACGACCGAACCGGACCAGCTGGAGGAATTGGTGGGGCGGGCGACCGGCTTTTCAGTGGTGAAGGGCTGAGATGGCCGTCTCGGATTTCTTCGACGCGAAGCTCTTCATGAGCGCGACGATCACCCTCGTCGTGATCATGGACCCGCCCGGCACGGTGCCGGTGTTCCTGAGCCTGGTCGGCCGCAAACCGATGGCTACGCGGGTGAAAGCGGCCCGGCAGGCGGTGCTGGTGTCGCTGCTGGTCATCTCGCTGTTCGCGGTGGCCGGGCAGGCGATCCTGGCGTATCTGGGCATCGGCATCCCGGCGCTGCAGGGCGCGGGCGGCTTGCTGCTGTTGCTGATCGCGCTGCAGCTGCTCACCGGCAACGCGGGCAGCAATGAGCCCGAGGCGGCTGAGGACGTCAACGTCGCCCTCGTCCCGCTGGGCACGCCGCTGCTGGCCGGCCCCGGCGCGATCGCGGCGACCATCGTGTTCGTCCGGCAGGCCGACGGGCACATCGGGGCCTACATCGCGCTGGCGCTGGCGATCGTGACCGTGCATTTCGTGCTCTACACCTGCATGCGGTTCTCCGGCGTGGTCATCCGCTTGATCAAGGAAAGCGGCATCACGCTCCTGGCGAAGATCGCCGGTCTGCTGCTCGCCGCCATCGCGGTCGAGCTGGTCGCGAATTCGGTGCAGGGCTTCATCGCCGGCGCCGGCTAGCTGACGGCCCGCGCCGGAAAGTGTCGGTGGGGGTGCGTAGCGTGGGCGTCGATGGAAGGGGGCGGCGTGAAAGAACAGCTGGGGTTCGACTTCGGCGTCGAGCAACCGCAGCGGCTCACCAAGGTGTCGCCGGCGCGGCTGAGCACCTTTGACGATTGTCCGCGCCGGTACCGGTTGGCCTACCTCGACCGGCCGACGCCGCAGCGTACCGGGCCGTGGGCGCACAGCACGCTGGGTGCGGTGGTGCACAACGCGTTGCGTGCGCTTTTCGACCTGCCCGTGGCGAAACGGACGCCACAGCGGGCGATGGCGCTGGTGTCCGAGCACTGGAAGGACGCCGGTTTCGCCGACGACGACCAGGCCGCGCGTTACCGTGCGCGAGCGAAAGGCTGGGTCGCGGAGTACGTGGAGGACAACGACGTCAGCGACGATCCGGTGGGCCTGGAACGCTGGGTGTCCGCGCCGGTCAGCACCACCGGCGGCCGCCCGACGATGATCATCGAAGGCCGAGCCGACCGGATCGACCAGCGCGGCGGCGAACTGGTGATCGTGGACTACAAAACCGGCCGCCGCGCCCCGGACGAACACGAGGCCCGGGCGTCTCAGGCATTGGCGATGTACGCCGTGGCTTCGGCCCGCACTCTGCGCATGCCGTGCACGAAGGTCGAGTTGCACCATTTGCCGTCCGGCACGATCGCCGCGGCGGAACACACGCCGGAAACCTTGCAGCGGCACCTGGAACGCGCCGAGGAGACCGCCGGGGATTTGCGATTGGCAGCAGATACCCTTGACGCGGGCGGCGATGGAGACACGGTGTTCCCCGCCCGCCCCGACCGCCGCTGCGCCTGGTGCGACTTCCGCCCGAGCTGCGTGGCGGGACAGCAGACGGCTCCTGCCGCGCAACCGTGGGATTTGCTTGCGCCGTAGGGGATTTCCCGAGATGTGGATTGGACCCGAGAATCGTGGCGTCACCGGACATTGAGGAAACGGCCCGCGGTGAGGCTGATGGTGCGCGGGGGCGCGGGGCTGACCGGGGGCGTGGCACCGGGGGCGGTCGGTCGGTTCGTCATGCTGCGGCTGGGGATCAAGACGCGCGTGGGGCTGAGGTGGAGGGCCGGAGTGCTCGCGGGGCTGTGAGCGAAGGGCCGGGTCGCGGTGCCGCGGCTGGAGATCAGGGCGCTCGTGAGGCCGCGACCGCGGGCCGGGGTGCGGCAAGGAAGGATCTTGCCGCAGCGAGGAATGGCAGGGCCGGTGGAGAGCACCGTGCCGCAGGCGGTCGTGGTCGGCGTGCTCGTGGCGGGGAGAATCTGGCCGGTGGCGTGGGCTGCGGAGATGTCGCGGATGGTGCTGTGGCGCAAGATCACGCGACGGCAAGCTTGTCCGATAACGGAGGTACGACCGGCGACGTGACTGTGGACAGCGACAATGCGGTGACAGCTGATCTCGCGGTTGCTGGGCATGCTGAGGCATCCCCTGAATCGGCGGAGGATCGCGCAACGGCCGCAGTTATCCATGACTCGGCATCGGTCCACAGTGCGGCAGCCGACAGCGAGGCCGCTGTAGTCGAGGAAGAGCCTACGCGCGACAACCTGTCCGGCGGCGGAGAAACGTCAGCCAAACCCGAGCGTCACGAGCCGTCCGTGGGGCGGAAGCCGCGGAAGTCTCGGGGGCGGTGGTGGCGCGGGTTCACCGGGTCGGTTGCGGCGGGGATGGCAGTACTGGCCGTTGGGGTGCTTGTCGTGGGCGTGTTGTGTCTCGTCAACGGCGCGCCGGGGCCGGGTGTTCTCAAGCTGGTCGGGCATCCGGTCGCCGCGGTGATTATGCTTGCGCTGCAACGGATCGCCGACCGTCGCGTGGGGAAAGCGGCGGTGGCCGCGGGGGTTGGGGTGCTGGTCGTCGCGGGGGTGGCGTTCAGTGTGTTGTGGTGGTTCTGAGCCGGGTCAGCGCAGGGCGGCGACGTTCGGGCCGCGTTGTTCCAGCAGGACCGGGCCTAGCGCGGTGAGGCGGACGGGGCCGGTGTAGGCGCCGCGGTCGACGCCGACTGTGCGGAGGGTTGCGCCGTTCGTTTCGTCGAGTACGGCCAGGCCGCCGCGGATCGGGACTACCAGCTGGGTCGCGAAGGTGATTCCTGGGCCGAGCGTGCCGTCGAGGGTCCAGCGCGGGGACAGGTCGTCCCGGGACAGCGCGACGGTTTTCGAGCCGGTGAACCAGTACATCCCCGCCGCGGTGCGGGTCGTCGCTTCGGTGCCGCCGACTGGATCGTTCGCTACGTCCGCGGCGGGGAGATCCATGGGGTAGGCGGCTTTTTGCGAACCGTCCGCGCCGTAGACGACGTAGAGCTTCTGGTCTGGCAGCAGGACACCGGTGAGGTCGCCGGACATCGCGATCACCCGGGCCCGCTTGCCTGCCAGCAGGGCGGTGTAGGTGACCTTCGGTTCGTCCTCGTGCTCGGCGGTCGCTTTGTAGACGGTCAGGCGGTCGGTGCGGTCGCCGGGGCAGCGTTCGATCACGCCGATTTTGTCGGCGGCCGCTGCTACCGTGCCGTAAGTGCAGTTGGGGCGGGGTTGCTTGTTCGCGTTTTGCAGGAACGGGACTTTGCCGTACTCCATGCTCTTCACGAGATCGTCGCGCCACGTGTCGAGGAGATGTTTGCCGGTCGTCGTGACGTGGCTGCCGTCGCTGACCAGACGGGTGCCGAGTTCGGCGTCGCCGTTGCGCTGCGCGGTGATGCGGCCGGTGGCCGGGTCGAGCTGGGTGACCTCGCTGCAGCCCATTGTCTTGTGGTACACCGCGTTCACCCGGCCCCAGGCAGCGTCCACAGTGCACAGTCCCAGGTTTTCGCGGGTGTAGTGCCAGCGGATCTGCCCGGTGAGCGGATCGCGGCCGGCGACCTCGCTGCCGTCCGCGGTGGTGACGGTGTCGGACTGTCCGATCGGGATCGGCGTCGCGGCGCTCGGGGCCTGCCACAGCTGCGTCATCGACCCGGGCACGGAAGCAGGCGGCGACGGGAGGGCGCGCGGCGGATCGGCCAGCGCACGGCTGGTGTGCAGGTTGTCGCTGGTGGCGGCGACGATCGCGGCGACCACCGCCACCACGACGACGATCGCGCCCGCGATCACCCGGTCCCGCCCCCGATTCCACGGCGAGCGGCGGGCTTTCCCGGGCGGCGCAACGGGATTCGCGGCGGGAGGGCGGGGGAGGAGGTTTTCGGAACCGTAGGGCTCGGCGGAGGCGCTGGCTCCGGCGGGTTCGCGGGTGGCGTGCGAGATGGGGCCGGTTTGGGCCTCGGGGGTGCCGGGCGGGGTCGCGGCGTGGGTGCCTGCGGTGGGAGCCGGTTCGGCGGTCGGGTCCGCAGCCTGAGCGCCGGGGAGGGCCGACGTGGTTTCGCCTGAGCCGGTCGGGGTCGCTCCGGTGGAAGCTGGGTTGGAGGCGGCCGTCGCTGAGGTTGCGGCCTGCGCTCGCGGGGTGGCTGAGGTGGCGGCGGTGTTTTCGGCAGGCTCGCTTGGGGACGCTCCGGTGGAAGCTGGTTCAGCGGCGGCTGTAGCTGAGGTTGCGGCCTGTGCTCGGGGTGTGGCTGGGGTGGTGGCGGTGTTTTCGCCAGGCTCGCCTGAGGGCACTCCGGCGGAAGCTGGTTTGGAGGCGGCCGTGGCAGGGGTTGCGGCCTGCGCTCGCGGGGTCGCTGAGGTGGCGGCGGTGTTTTCGCCAGGCTCGCCTGGAGACACTCCGGCAGAAGCCGGTTCGTCAGCAGCCGTGGCGGAGCCCGCGTCGTGCGGCCCGAAAACTGCTGACGCGGCAGCGCTCCCAGCCGAGCCCGAGGCTGCCTCAGCGGAGTCGCCAGCAGACCCGCCTGGTCCGGCGGAAGCCTCCCCGGCCGAACCACCGGAAGCAGCCACCTCGCCCGAAGAGCGAATCCCGTCCTGCTCGGCAGCAGCCGCCTCGGCCGGACCTGGAACCCGACCGGCCTCAGCGTCCGGGACGGGTGCCCCGGCCGGAAGGTCCGGCCGGGGGTTTTCGTCGGGATTCGCGGGAGTGCCCGCTACGTTCGATCCGGGCTCGGGGGGCGTTTCGTCGGTGCCGTTCCCGTGGTCGTTCACGTAACTGACTCCCGGTGTGTCGCTCAGTCTGCCGACGCAGGTGTATCAGATGCGGACGGACGGCGGCGACGGCGGCGGCGTGCCGGGCGCTCCGAGGTCTCTCCGGAGTCGGACGTCGTCGCGGGGGTGGCGTTGCCGGTGGAGGTCGACGGGCCGGTCGCGTCGGCTCCCGAACGGGTGCGGCGGCGGGTCCGGGGGCGGTCTTCCTGCTGGTCCGACGCGGCGGCAGCGTCCGCGGATTCGACGGCCGCGGCGGCACGGGCGCCACCGCGGGTCCGCTTGCGCGGGGCGCGGTTGCGTTTGCGCGGGGCTTCCTCTTCCTCGGAAGCGGAAGCGGAGCCGCGACGGCCGCGGCGCTTGCCGCCCAGGTCTTCTTCCTTCTCCGCGGACAGGCCCGCTCGCGTGCGCTTCGACAGCGGCAGGCGGCCCTTCGTGCCCTCGGGAATGCCCAGGTCGCTGTACAGGTGCGGCGACGACGAGTACGTCTCCACCGGCTCTGCCAGGTCGAGGTTCAACGTGTCCGAGATCAGCTTCCAGCGCGGTTCCTCGTCCCAGTCGACGAGCGTGACCGCGACACCCGTGCGTCCGGCGCGGCCAGTGCGGCCGATGCGGTGCACGTAGGTCTTCTCGTCCTCGGGGCACTGGTAGTTGATCACGTGCGTGACGTCGTCGATGTCGATGCCCCGAGCCGCGACGTCGGTCGCCACCAGGACGTCGACCTTGCCCGAGCGGAACGCGCGCAGTGCCTGCTCGCGGGCGCCCTGGCCGAGGTCGCCGTGCACCGCGGCCGCGGCGAAACCGCGTTCCACCAGATCGTCGGCGATCTTCTGGGCGGTGCGCTTGGTGCGGGAGAAGATCATCGTGAGCCCGCGGCCCTCGGCCTGCAGCGCTCGCGCGATCAGCTCCGTCTTGTCCATCGAGTGCGCGCGATAGACGAACTGCGCGGTGCGCTCGTGGATCGCGCCGGCGTCGTTCTCCTCGGCGCGGATGTGCGTGGGCTGGTTCAGGAACGTGCGGGCGAGCGTGATGATCGGGCCCGGCATCGTGGCGGAGAACAGCATGGTCTGCCGCTCGTCCGGCACCATCCGGAGGATCCGCTCGATGTCCGGCAGGAAGCCGAGGTCCAGCATCTCGTCGGCCTCGTCGAGGACGAGCCCGCGGACCTTGCCGAGCACCAGGTGCTGCTGCTCGGCGAGGTCCAGCAGCCGTCCGGGCGTGCCGATGACGACGTCGACGCCCTTGCGCAGCGCCTCGATCTGCGGCTCGTACGGCCGTCCGCCGTAAATCGCCAGCGTGCGGATGCCGAGGTGCTTCCCGGCTCCCTTGAGGTCGTTCGCGACCTGGATGCACAGCTCGCGCGTGGGCACCACGACCAGCACCTGCGGGGTGCCGTCGCCGGGCACCTGCACGCGGTGCAGCAGCGGGACGCCGAAGCCGAGCGTCTTGCCCATGCCGGTGCGGGCCTGGCCGATGAGGTCGTCGCCGGCCATGGCCAGCGGCAGGGTCAGCGCCTGGATGGCGAAGGTGCGCTCGATCCCGGCTTCGCCGAGCGCCTTGACGATTTCGGGTTTCACTCCGAACGACGCGAACGTCGGCGACTCCTCGGCCACCGGGGCACCGGCCTGCAGCGGGTGCGACGTGTCCAGCGCGGCCGGCCCGTTTTCGCTGTGCTCGAGAGCGACAGCGGGGGTGGCCTGCGCGGTTTCGGTCTGTTCGGTTGTGGACTGTTCTGCGGTCAGGGTGATCGCCTCTCTCGTGACCAGCGCGCACAGGCCGGTTGTCACTCGACACTCGACCGGGGGCCTGACTCACGCCGCGGCCTCGTCTGACAGGCCGGTGGCGCCGGAGCCGCCCTCCCGGGAATGCCGCTAGGAGGCGTGCACGCACACTTGCGGCGAACTCCGGTCGCCCTGGTGGCACCGGCCGCTCGCCTGGTTCCCGCCGCTCCTGGGGCCTCTCGAAAAAAGGCGGTCCGGCGCGGCGAAGCTCTGGTTATCCGTCCCCACTGTACCTGGTCAGGTGTTTTCCGGGGAATACCGGGAGCGGCGGCGCGGCGTGGGATCGGTCTCTTCACGGCGCGGGCCTGCGGTTCGGCGATACCCTCGTCGCCGTGACCGACCCCGCCGAAGCCAGGCCCGCAGCGCCCGCAGCGCCCTCAGCGCCCGCCGCATCTCCGTCCACGATCAGCGAAGGCGTCGTCGACCTGCTCGGCGTGATCGCTTACCTGGAGCTGTCCGCCTTCGACCGGATGGCCGAGGACGCCCGCAGCGCGCCGACGCTCGCCGGCCGCGCCGCGCTCGCCTCGATGGCGGCCGCCGAGATCGGGCACCTCGATCTGCTGACGAAGCATCTGGCCGCGAACGGCGTCGCGGTCGAGGACGCGATGGCCCCGTTCGTGTCGCAAGTGGATGCCTGGCACGCCTCCACCCGGCCCAAATCGTGGCTGGAATCGCTGGTCAAGGCGTACGTCGGGGACGGGCTCGCGGCCGATCTCTACCGCGAGATCGCGAACTGGCTCGACCCCGAGACGAAGGACCTGGTGCTGACCGTGCTCGCCGACACCGGGCATTCGGCGTTCGCCGAGCGCGAAGTCGCGGCCGGGATCAAGGCCGACCCGAAGGCCCGCGACAAGCTCGCGCTGTGGGGGCGGCGCCTGCTCGGCGAGGCGCTCACCCAGGCGCAGTACGTCGTGGCCGAACGCGATGGCCTGGCGGAACTGATCGTCGCCGGGTCCGGCGACCTCGCGGGAATCGGCGCGCTGTTCCGCCGGTTGCAGCAAGGGCACACCAAACGCATGCAGGCGCTGGGGCTGGGCTGAGCGAGTGGTCACGAGTCACCTGCTGGTCGCGCGCCACCGCGGCGGCCCGCTTCGGTTAGCCTTGCCGGGCGTAGTCACAACGAGTTTCCAGCGGAGGTCCCACGTGGAGGTCAAGATCGGCATCAAGGACACGCCGCGCGAGCTGGTGGTGTCCAGTGGCCAGACTCCCGAAGAGGTGGAGAAGCTGGTCGCCGAGGCGCTGACGGCCGGTGACGGGCTCTTCCGCCTCAACGACGAGAAGGGCCGCAAGTACCTGGTCCCGTCCGACCGCATCGCGTACGTCGAGATCGCCCCGTCCGACGTCCGCAAGGTCGGGTTCGGCGTCGGCGACTGACCCAGCCGTACACGAGAAAAGGCCGCTCCGGAGATCGCTTCCGGAGCGGCCTTTTCGTCTGGTCAGGCGGTGGCTTCCTCGACCTCGGCGAGGGTTTTCGGGACCGCGAAGGGCGGCGTGGACGTGCCGGTGAGCCGGTAGCGGCCCCACGGGTCGGGATCGGACAGCTCGCCCTCGGCGGTGTGCTCGCCGACGCGCACCTCGCACGGCTTCTTGCGCCCGCCGACCGCCTCGGCCAGCTTCGGGTTCGCGGCGACCCGGCCGTACCAGTGGTAGTAGCCGTCGATCGGCTGGAAGTAGCCGCGCAGCTCGACGTCCGCGGCGAGTTCCGCGCCGTCGACGACCAGCGTCGCCGGGCCCGTGTAGCCGTCTTCGTCGCTCATCCGGAGTCCTCTCGTCAGCCTGCGTCGCTTTTCGTGCCTTCTTCGGTGCGTCCGAGCTGGACGACCTTGTTCTCCTCGAGCGGCAGGTTCGGGTCGATCACCACGCCTTGCTGGCGGGTGAGCCCGTCGATCGCCGCCCAGATGATCTGGGTGAGGTACTCGACCACCGAATCGCGGCTCATCGACCGCCGGTCCAGCCACCATTCGCCGGTGCTCTGGACCATGCCGACGATCCCGTGCGCCCACGGTTCGGCCGCGCCGGAGTCCATGTTGAACATCCGCATGTAGTCGCCGAGCAGTGCGGTCAGCGCGGTGGCGATGACCTCCTTGTCCTCCGCGACGACGTCCGAATCAGTGGTTTTGCCCGGCAGTCCGCCGTGGGCCAGCAGGCGGTACAGGTTCGGATGTTCCTCGATGACGCCGAAGAACGCGTCGAGCGCCATCCGGATCCGCGGCACCGGCGCGAGCTCCGCGTTGATCGCCGGGATCAGCCGTTCGAAAAGGATCTCCGTGCCGCGCTGGCCGAGTGCGACGTACAGGTCGGCCTTGTCCTCGAAATGCCGGTACAGCACCGGCTTCGTGACGCCCGCTTCCGCGGCGACGTCCTCCATGCCGAGTTCGGGCCCGTGTGCGTCGAGCGCGCGCAGAGCCGCTTCGACGAACTCCGCGCGCCGGGCGATGCGGTGCTTGCGCCAGCGATCGCGGCGGGCGTCGCCGGTGCCTGCCGTGTCTTTTTCGGTGTCGGCTGCCTGCTTGCCGGACTGCTTGCTGGAGCGCTTGACACGTTCGATCACGGCGGTCATGCTACCAGAGGTAACTGTTACCACGGGTTACATGTTCTGGAGCACAGTTCCCGTGGCGGCAGGCGGGACGCGGCTTCTCGATTCAACGGCGAGTCAGGCGCTGGAAGGGGCTGATGATGACGCGGACGCTCAAGGTGACCGACCGGGAGGCGACGGCACAGCGGTTGCTGAAGTCGGCGGCGAACAAGTTCTACGACCCGGATGTCGACATCGACTGGGACGCGCCGCTGGTCGAGGGCAAGCGGTACATCCTGCCGGAGCGCTCGTCGCTCTACGGCACGCCGCTGTGGGACCGGCTGAGCCCCGAGCAGCGGATCGAGCTGGGCAAGCACGAGATGGCCAGCATCGCGACCACCGGGCTGTGGTTCGAGATCCTCTTGATGCAGATGCTGCTCAAGGAGGTCTACGAGCAGGATCCGACGACGGCGCACGCGCAGTTCGCGCTCACCGAGATCGCCGACGAATGCCGGCACTCCACGATGTTCGCGAGGATGTCCGCGCGGATCGGCTGCCCGACCTACGGTCCGGTGCCGGTGCTGCGGCAGTTCGCGAAGCTGATGCCGACCATTTCCTACGGCCCGGCGCGCTACGGCGCGATCCTGGTCGCCGAAGAAGTGCTCGACCGGCTGCAGCGCGAGCAGATGAACGACGAGGAGATCCAGCCGCTGGTCCGGATGGTGAACCGGATCCACGTGCTGGAAGAGGCGCGGCACGTCACCTTCGCCCGCGAGGAAGTCACCCGCGGCATGGCGAAACTCGGCCGCGCGGAGATCGCCTACCAGCAGTTCAGCATCGCGCTGATCTCGTACTTCGTGACGCGGGCGTTCATCAACCCGAACGTCTACAAGGCGGTCGGGATCCGGCCGCGCGAGGGTGTCGAGACGGCGCTGAACAACCCGCACTGGCGCGCGACGATCGCGTGGGCCGGGGAGAAGATCATGCCGTTCCTGCAGGAGTCCGGCCTGGTGGGGTTGCCTGGGAAACCGTTCTGGCGCAAGTCGTTCCTGTTGCCGGAGGCGAAATGACTACCGTAGAACGGCTGCGTAATCCGGCTCGCGAGCATCGGTTCGTGACCAGCGACGGTTGCGCGCTGCACGTCGAGCTGAGCGGTCCGGCCGATGCCGCGGTGACACTGGTGCTGGTGCACGGCTGGACGCAGGACCACCGCACGTGGGACGGGGTCATGGAGCACCTCGGCCCGGGCGTCCGGACGTTGCGCTACGACCTGCGCGGGCACGGCGGTTCCGCGCCCGCGACGAAGGAAACCGGGACGATTCCGCGGCTGGCCGACGATCTGGCCGAGCTGCTCGCCGCCCGGGTCCCGTCGGGTCCGCTGGTGCTCGCCGGGCATTCGATGGGCGGCATGACCATGATGGCGCTGGCCGAACGGCATCCGGACCTGGTCCGGGACCGGGTTGTCGGAGCGGCGTTCGTGGCGACGTCGTCGGGGCAGATGGACCGGATCACGTTGGGACTGCCCGGAATGGCGGGCCAGTTCTCCGCGCGGTTCGAGCGCCGGCTGGCGAAAGCGTTGTCGCATCGCAAAGGCGAGCGGCTGCCATTGAGTCCGGCGATGGTGCGGTCAGGCGCGCGGTTCCTCGTTTTCGGCGACCACCCGCGCCGCACGGACCTTCGCCTGGTCGCGGACCAGCTGTTGTGCGCACATCCGGCGAGCCTCGGCGCGTTCCAGGACGCGATTTCGACGCACGATCGGCGCGTCGCGCTGGCAACCTTGCGCGGTACTCCGTCCGTGGTGCTGGCGGGGGAGAAGGACCGGCTTTGCCCGCTGCCGCACGCGAAAGTGATCGCGGACGAGCTGCCGGACGCGGAGTTTGTCCGGTTTCCCGGTGCCGGGCACATGCTGCCGCAGGAGCGGGCGGGCGAGGTCGCGAAACGCATCGGAGCGTTGCTGCGGGTTTCGTGACCCTGCGCGTTCGCGCTCGTACCTGACTGTCGGCTGTTCCCAGCCGCCCGGCGCTGTCACGCTGGGCGGTTGGGATGTCGCCGACAGGACGGGACGGGCGCATGGGGCAACCGCTGAGCGCGCACGTCAACCGGAGCCTGATGGCGATTTCCCGGCGAGCGGAAAGCGTGGACCGGCACACGCTGGCCAAAACCTTCGTGGTGGCCGGGTCGTTCTCGGCGATGCTGAATTCCGCGGACCACCAGATCCTTTACGGCCGTCGCGGTACCGGGAAAACGCACGCCTTGCTGTATCTGGCCGATCTGGTCGAGGAAACGCACGATGTCGCGGTGTATCTGGATTTGCGCACGATCGGCTCCACCAGCGGGCTGTATGCGAATCAACAGCTTCCGGTGCCGCTTCGCGGAACTCAGCTTCTCGTGGACACGCTGGAGGCGGTGCACGAACAACTGCTGACCACGGCGATCGAGACCCGGGTTTCCGACCAGGAAGGCTTGTTGCAAGGGCTGGACGAGCTGACCGAGGCGGCGACGACCGTCGAGGTCGTCGGCAAGGTCGAGCGGGAGACGACTGTCGGGGGCTCAGCGGAGCAGTCGACCAGCGCCGGGGCGTCGGCCTCTTGGGGGCCGGGCGGTCCGCGTGGTCAGGTGACGGTTTCGGGCAGCAGCCGTCAGTCGGTCACGGCTTCGGATCGGTTGCGGCGCAGCGGAATCGAGCATCACCAGGTCATTTTCGGGCCGCTCAGCCGGGCACTGGTCCGGATCACGGCCGCGCTGGCCCCGGCCCGGCTGTGGCTGTTGCTGGACGAGTGGAGTTCGATTCCCCTTGAACTGCAACCGTTACTGGCGGATTTGCTGCGCCGCAGCGTGCTTCCGACCCACGGCACGACGGTCAAGATCGCGGCGATCGAACGCCGGTCGCGGTTCCGCGAACCGGGCGGCGAAGGCGATTACGTCGGCATCGAGGTCGGCGCGGACGCGGCGTCGGCGGTCAGCTTCGACGACGTGCTCCTGTTCGATCACGGGCGAACCCAGTCGAGGCAGTTTTTCGCCGAACTTTTCCTCAATCACGTACGACCGCGGATGCCGGTGACGGACGATCCCGCGGAATTCGTGGCCACCGCGTTCAGCCGCACGGCGTTCCCCGAACTCGTGCGCGCGGCGGAAGGCGTGCCCCGCGACGCGATCAACATCGCCGCGCTGGCCGCCCAGCACGCGAACACGGCGACGATCGGGATCCGGCACGTCCGGCAGGCCGCGCAGGATTGGTATCTGCGGGACAAATACGCGGCCATCGCCGGGAACGAACCGGCCTTGACGACGCTGCGGTGGCTGGTGGACGAGGTGGTCGGCCGACGGCGCTCCCGCACGTTTCTGCTCGACCACGCCAGCGGCGCGCACGAGGAGACCATCCGCGATTTGCACGACGCCCGGCTCATTCACCTGGTGCGGCGAGGCGTCGTGAACCGAAAACGGCCGGGAACGCTCTACGACGGGTTCGCCATCGACTACGGCTGCTACGTCGCCTTGCTGGCGGAAGGCGAACAACCGTCCCAGCGAAGCAAATCCGACGACTGGCTGACCGATCCACACGGTGCCTTGCCGGACAGTGCTCACCTCGAGAAACTGCTGATCGAACTGCCCGGCGCGGCGAGATCGGTGCCGCGTCAGCGAAAACCGCGCGAGTGAGCTAGCGGAGCCGTTCGAGCGCGGCGGCGGTGGCCGGGACGTCTTCCCAGATCGGGGAGTGCCCGGTTTCGACAGTGACGAGTTCGCTGTCCGGCAGGTGGTCGACGAGGTACTGGGCGTCGGCGAGGGTGCGGGCCCGGTCGTGGATTCCGTGCAGCACCGTGACCGGGCAGCGGATCGACGCCAGTCGCGGCGTGAGGTCCAGATCCCGTTGGCTGGTCAGGACTTCCAGCGCGGCTTCGGCCGGGACGCGGGCGGCGTAGGCGAGCAGTTCAGCGCGCAGCTCTGGCGGCAGCGGCAGGGCGAAGGACCGATCCAGGACCGCCGCGTGCAGGCCAGGGCCCCAGCCGGAAGCGATCGTGGCGAGGATCCGGTCGACGTCGCCGTGGCCGCGCATGTGCGCGCCGGTGTTCGCGAGCAGCAGCGCCGACACCAGGTCCGGCTGGGTGGCCGCGACCATCGCCGCGATACAGCCGCCCGTGGAGTGCCCGATCAGCTTGACTGGGCTGCCGTGCTGTTCGATCCGCTCGGCGACCCGCGCCGCGATGTCCTCGATCCGCCACGGACCGGGCGCGGTCATCCAGTCGACCGCGTCCAGCTCGCCGGGCAGCGCGGCCGCCAGCGGGGCGTAGATCCGCGGGCTGCACAGCGTGCCCGGCACCGCGACCACGCGCACTGGGGTCAGTTGTCCTTGAGCGGGAAACCGCCGCCGATGCCGCGCCACGCGAGGTTGGCGGTGAGCGCCACCGCGTCCTCGCGGCTCATCGACTGGTTGTGCTGCAGCCAGTAGCGCGCGCTGACCTGGCTCATCCCGACCAGGCCGACGGCCAGCAGCCGGGCCTTCTCCTCGTCCAGCCCGGCGTCGGAGGTGATCGTCTCGGTGATGGCCTCGACGCTGGCCGAGGTCGCGCGGTCCACCGCCTCCTGCACGGCGGGCTCGCCGCGCAGATCGGACTCGAAGACCATGCGGAACGCGCCCGCGTCGTTGTTCACGAAGTCGAAGAACGCGCCGACGGTGGCCGGAACGCGCTGGCGGTTGTCCGAAGTGGAGTTCAGCGCGCCCTGCACCCGGCCGACCAGGTCGTCGACGTGGCTTTCCAGCAGCGCGATGTAAAGGTCGAGCTTGCCGGGGAAGTGCTGGTAGAGCACCGGTTTGCTGACCCCCGCCTCTTCGGCGATCTCGTCCATCGCCGCCGCGTGGTAGCCGTGCTCGGCGAAGACGCGCTGCGCGGCCGTCAGCAACTGGGCCCGGCGCTCGGTCCGGGGCAACCGGACGCCTCGTTGCAGTCGCGCCATGTCCGTCATTCTTCCTCCGTCCGCAGCCTTCGCCGGGCGGGTTCACCACCGCGTGAAGTGAATCTGACATTACCCGTGGGTACGCCCGAAATGCCAAGGGTCAGGCATCCTGGACAGGTGACCACCACGACCTCCCGCCCCGCCACCGCGGCGGCGGTCCGCCCGCCGGTGACCCAGGTGCCATTGTCGACTACGCCCCTTCCGCCGCTCGACGGGGCGCTGCCTGCTTGGCCGGGGACGGTCGAAGACGGTCTGCACGTCCGGCACACGCCCGGCCCGGACGGCACGCCCGCGGTGTACGTGCACGGGCTCGGCGGATCGTCCACGAACTGGACCGATCTCGCCGCGCTGCTCGCCCCGACCGCCGCCGGACAGGCCGTTGACCTGCCCGGATTCGGCTATTCGGAGCCCGCGGAAGGATTCGCCTACAGCCTCGACGACCACGCCGACGTCATCGCGGGGCGGCTGGAGCGGCTGGGCCGGCCGGTGCATCTGCTCGGCAACTCGATGGGCGGCGCGATCTCGCTGCTGGTCGCCGCGCGGCGACCGGAGCTGGTGAGGACTCTCACCCTGATCTCCCCGGCGATGCCGGACCGCCGTCCGGACCCGCGCCGGCTGTCCGATCCGCTGATGGCGCTGGCCTACCTCCCGGTGGTCGGGGCAAGGGTGCGCCGCCGGATGGCCGGGATGACCGCCCGCGAACGTGCCGCGCAGGTCATCAAGCTGTGCTTCCACGATCCGGCGCGGTTCCCGGACGCCCGGCTGGACGAACTGGTCGAGGAGCATGCCGCGCGCGCCGGGTTCCCGTGGGCGCTGGCCGCGATGGAGCGCAGCACGTTCGGCATCTTCCGGCGCTGGACCGCGCTCGGCGCCGCGTCGCTGTGGTCGGTCGCCAAACAGGTCCAGGCTCCGACGCTGGTCGTCTGGGGACTCCACGACCGGGTGATCTCGGTCAAGCGGGCGCCGCGGACCGCGCAGGCGATTCCGCGCGCCCGGATGCTGGTTCTGCCGCGTACCGGGCACGTCGCGCAGATGGAGCGTCCGCAGGTGGTCGCGCGGGCCGTGCTCGGGTTGTGGGAGGGCGCGGACAAGGGCTCCTGGTAGCCCGAACGGGGGACCGCGGATCACCGCGGAGCCCGCCAGTCGCTTCCGGGAACGCCGCCGCCGTGTGGCACCCTGGGTCGGTGGACCGGCTGAAGCAGGACGCGCGAGCGAAAGACCGGCGGGGACCGACCGCCGGGTCGGCCCGGCGTTCAGCGTCCTCCGAGTCCGGCGATCCGGAGTCCGATTCGCCGCGCGTCGGCCAGTACCGGCCCGCGCGGAAACCGGCCCAGCGCGTGGGCGAGGACCGGTACCGGCCGGGCAGCAGGCGCACCAGCGCCGAGCCGCTCGCCGCCGCCTGGAAACCCAAGGACGGCAGCTCCGAGAAGCGCCCGGCGCCGAAGAAGAAGCAGTCGCCGTTCGCCCGGTTCGTGAAGACCTACGGCTGGCGCGTGTACGCGCTGCCGATCCTGGCTGTGATCACCGTGCTGGTCGCGGTCAACACCGCCACCGGACCGACCGACGCCGGTACCGCGGGCAGCGGCGGCGAGGTGGCGTCCGGCGACACGTCGTCGGGGGCGATCGACGGGGGCGGCGGCATCCCGGAGAACCCCGCGCAGCCGGTGAACCTCAACGTGCCCACCGCCGATCTGCCCAATGGCGGCCCGTTCACGCAGACCGGCAAGGGCACCTGGCACGTGGTGCCGGGGTCCGGCGACGTCGTGGGCAAATCCGGGAAGCTCTACACCTACACCGTCGAGGTCGAGGACGGCATCGATCCGGCCAGCTACGCCGGCGACGACAGCTTCGGCACCGCGGTGCAGGGCATTCTGTCCGATCCGCGCAGCTGGACCTGGAACGGCGAGATCCGGTTGCAGCGGGTCGACGCGAGCTATCCGAACCCGAGCTTCCGGGTGAGCCTCACCACGCCGGACACCACGCACCGGCCGGACGCGTGCGGGTTCCAGATCAAATTCGAGGCCTCGTGCTACCGGCGCAGCATGGGCCGGGTGCTGATCAACCTGGCCCGCTGGGTGCGCGGCGCGAAGGTGTACCTCTCGGACATGACCGGGTACCGGCAGTACGCCATCAACCACGAGGTCGGGCACGCGCTGGGCAACAACCACGTCGGCTGCCCCGGCAACGACCAGCCCGCGCCGGTGATGATGCAGCAGTCGTTCGGCGTGGCCGACGACTACGTCGCGATGCTCAACAACATCCCCGGCGGCGACAAGGGCAAGGTCGCCGCGGACCATCGCGTGTGCAAGCCGAACGCGTGGCCGAACCCGACCCCGCCGGGCCAGTAACAACGTCCCACGATCTGAGAGCAGGGAAGTCTCCCTTGCGGGCGGGCGTTGAACATACTGGGATCGACTACGCGACCCGCGCGAGTATGGAGGACCCGATGTCAGACACGGCACTGCCGCCGCTCGTCGAGCCGGCAGCCGAGCTCACCAAGGAAGAGGTGGCCCGGTACAGCCGTCACCTGATCATCCCGGACGTCGGGGTGGTCGGGCAGAAGCGGTTGAAGAACGCGAAGGTCCTGGTCATCGGTGCGGGCGGCCTCGGAAGCCCGGCGCTGCTGTACCTGGCGGCGGCCGGCGTGGGCACGCTCGGCATCATCGACTTCGACGTCGTCGACGAATCCAACCTGCAGCGCCAGGTCATCCACGGCCAGTCCGACGTCGGCAAGCTCAAGGCCGCGTCGGCGCAGGAATCGATCGCCGAGATCAACCCGCTGGTCAAGGTGCACCTGCACACCGAGCGGCTGGAGTCGGCGAACGCGCTGGAGATCTTCCGGCAGTACGACCTGATCCTCGACGGCACCGACAACTTCGCCACCCGCTACCTGGTCAACGACGCGGCGGTGCTGCTCGGCAAGCCGTATGTGTGGGGTTCGATCTTCCGGTTCGAGGGCCAGGTCAGCGTCTTCTGGGAGGACGCGCCGAACGGCAAGGGTCTCAACTACCGGGATCTCTACCCCGAGCCGCCGCCTCCGGGCATGGTCCCGTCCTGCGCCGAGGGCGGCGTGCTGGGCGTGCTGTGCGCGTCGATCGGCTCGATCATGGTGACCGAGGCGATCAAGCTCATCACCGGCATCGGGGAGCCGCTGCTCGGGCGGTTGATCTCCTACGACGCGCTGGAGATGAAGTACCGCGAGGTCAAGATCCGCAAGGACCCGGAGACCCCGAAGATCACCGAGCTGATCGACTACGAGGCCTTCTGCGGCGTGGTGTCGGACGAGGCTGCCTCCGCGGCGTCGGGCAGCACCATCACCCCGGCGGAACTGAAGGCGAAGTTCGACTCCGGCGAGGACTTCGCGCTGATCGACGTCCGCGAACCGCACGAGTACGAGATCGTCAACATCAAGGGCGCCACGCTGATCCCGAAGGACCGGATCCTTTCCGGCGAGGCGCTGGCCGAACTGCCGCAGGACAAGCCGATCGTCCTGCACTGCAAGTCGGGCGCGCGCTCGGCCGAGGCGCTCGCCGCCTTGCACGCGGCGGGTTTCAAGGACGCCACCCACCTCGGCGGCGGAGTGCTGGCCTGGGCCCGGCAGATCGACCCGAGCCTGCCGACCTACTGAGGTTTGCCCGTGAAGGACTCCTTGCCGGACTTGGCTTCCGGCAAGGAGTCCTTCACGCGTTTTCGATCCAGTACCGCAGGTGCGTGACGCCGCGGCCTTCGAGCCGCCGCACCAGCTCCAGTTCGACCTGGCCCAGTCCGGTCGGCTCGAACAGCCGCCGTCCGTCGCCGAGCAGCACCGGGATGAGATGCAGTTCCAGTTCGTCTAGCTGGCCCGCTGCCAGGAGAGCCTGTGCCGCGCCCGCGCCGTGCACCAGTACGGCTCGGTCTCCCGCTTTGTCCCGGGCCTCGTCGGCACACGCGTTGACGTCGGTGTAGAACTTCGCGCTGCCCGGCGGCTCGTCGGCCGGGTCGATGCGGTGAGTGAGCACGTGGATCGGGACGCCGTCGTGGTGGTCGCCGTTCCACCGCTTGGCCAGCTCGAACGTGCGGCGTCCGGAGATTACGGCACCGGTTGCCGAGGCCTCGGCGTACACCTGCCCGTTGACGCCGTCCGACACCCGGTCGTCGAGCCAGTCGAACAGCCGGAAGCCGTCGCGGCCGAGTTCCTGGCCCGGCCGGTCGTCGGGTCCGGCGATGTATCCGTCGACCGACATGGACATGTACAGCCGCACTGGTGTCCTGCTCATTTCTCGTTCCCCTTTTCCGGCCAGTCGGCGGCCGTCATGCCGTCGGCGTGGCCCGCGGGCCACTGGACTAGTTCGATGCGGCGACCGTCCGGGTCGGCGATGAATGCCGTCCGCATGCCCGCTCCGTGTTCGTGCACCGGGGAGACCGGCTCGATCTGGTGGCTGGCCAGCACGGCGAGCGTGTCGGCCATCGACTCGACCTGCACGACGAGGTGGCTCACGTCGGTGCCGCGCTCGACCGGCTCGCCGTCGTGCACGAGTTCGACGGTGACGAACTCGTCGCCGGGGAGCTTGAGCATGGTCAGCTGCCCGACCGGCGTCTCGGGCACCGTGCCGACGGTCTCGTAGCCCAGTGCCGTGTAGAACTCCAGCGACCGCTGGATGTCGGTCACCCGCAGTCCGATGTGCAGGGTCCTCATCCCGGTACCTCCCGTCTGGCCCGCTCTCACCAGTGCGTCGATCGAGGAGCGCCGGATTCGACAACCGGGATTGCCGCTCGGCCATCCGGGCGTTGCGCCCGCGAAGCCGCCGATGACCAGCGAGTCTCGCCAAGAACTCGCCGCGCACCGGCGTACCCTTCCCCTTTGTGCGGTCAACCCTCGAACGTCCCTCCGAACGCGTCTGCTCCGCGTTCGGCAGCGACGCCGACGCCATCACCCTCCTGCCGGACTCGGAGGCCTGGCACGCCGGAGACCTGGTCTTCAAGCGCGTAACCGACCGCTCCCGAGCCCTCTGGACCGCCCGGGCGCTGGACTTCGCTGAGGACCCCGGCCTGCGCATCGCCAAGCCGGTGCGGTCGAGGGACGGCCGCTGGATCGTCGGCAACTGGTCGGCCTGGCGCTACCTTTCCGGCACCACCGAACACCGCTGTGACGAAGCCGTTCTGGCCGCGGTCCGGCTGCACCGGGCCACCGCCGACCTGCCGCGTCCGGATTTCCTCTCCGCCCGGGACGACCGGGACGCCATCGCCGACCGGATCGCGTGGGAGGAACTGGACCGTGCACTGCCTGAGGAAAAAGGCGGCCGCTGGTTCGAGATCCTCGCCCCGGCTCGCCGCCCGATCAAACTCCCGCACCAGGTCGCCCACGGAGAACTCCTGTCCGGCCTGCTCTTCGACGGCGACGCGGCTCCCGGAGTGGTCGATTTCGCCGCGTACTACCGCCCGGGCGAATGGGGTGCCGCGATCGCCGCGGTCGACTCCCTGAGCTGGGGCGGAGCGAGCGGTGCGCTCCTGGAACGCTGGGCGCACCTCCCGGAATGGCCACAGCTCTTGCTGCGCGCCATGCTCTTCCGCCTCGCCTCGCACGCGCTGGACCCCCGGTCCACCAACGCCGCTCTGGACGGCCTGCGCGCCGCGGCCCGCGAGGTCAGCGCGATCCTCTGACTCACTGCGCACCTCCGCCACGACGGCGGGCAATGTCAACTCCCCGAAACATTTCGGCACTTTGAGGTAACACGGCCTCCTTACCGTCGGGTCATCGCCGATCCGAGGAGCGCCTTTGCCGCACGTCGACACACATTGCCCGTACTGCGCTCTGCAGTGCGGGATGCGCCTGGATGAGACCCGGGTCACGCCAAGGGATTTCCCGGTCAACGCGGGCGGTCTGTGCCAGAAGGGCTGGACCGCCGGCGCGCTGCTGGAATCCGGTGCGCGGCTGACCTCGCCGTTGCTTCGCCGAGACGGCGAACTGCGGCCGGTTTCCTGGGACGAGGCACTGGATTTCGTCGCGGATCGGCTGCGGGCTTCGCGTCAGGACCATGGTGCGGATTCGGTCGCGGTGTTCGGCGGCGGCGGTCTCACCAATGAAAAGGCTTACCTGCTCGGGAAATTCGCCCGGGTCGCGCTCGGAACGTCGCAAATCGACTACAACGGCCGATTCTGCATGTCGTCGGCCGCCGCGGCCGGGATGCGCGCGTTCGGTGTCGACCGTGGGCTTCCGTTCCCGGTCACTGATCTCGCGGGCGCGGAGGTCGTCCTGCTCGCCGGGGCGAACCCGGCCGAGACGATGCCGCCGTTCATGCAGCATCTGGACAACGCGGAACTGATCGTGGTCGACCCGCGCCGCACCCCGACCGCCGAGCGGGCCGCGTTGCATCTCGCACCAGCACCGGGGACGGATCTCGCGCTGGCCCTGGGAATTCTGCACGCGGTCGTCGCCGAGGGGCATCTGGACAAGTCCTATGTGGACCTTCGGACGTCCGGGTTCGACGAGATGTGGCGCATCGCCGCCACCTGGTGGCCGGAACGGGCCGAGCGAGTGACCGGGGTCTCGGCCGCGGATCAGCGGCGGGCCGCGGAAATGCTGGCCCGGGCGGGCAACGCGTATGTGCTTACCGCGCGTGGGACGGAACAGCACGCGTCCGGCACCGCGACCGTGGGCGGTTGGATCAGTCTCGCACTCTCGCTGGGGCTGCCCGGTCGCGCCGAGTCCGGGTTTGGCTGCCTGACCGGGCAGGGCAATGGCCAGGGCGGACGTGAGCACGGACAGAAGGCGGATCAGCTGCCCGGCTATCGCAAGATCGACGACCCGGCGGCGCGGGCGCACGTCGCTCAGGTTTGGGGTGTACCAGCGGAGAGTTTGCCGGGACCGGGACGGTCCGCGGTCGAGCTGCTCGACGCGCTGGGGGAGTCGGTCAAGGCGTTGCTGGTGTTCGGAAGCAATCCGGTGGTCTCGGCTCCGCGCTCTTCCCGAGTGCAGGACCGGTTGACCGGACTGGATCTTCTCGTGGTGGCCGACTTTGTCTTGTCGGAGACGGCGGCGCTGGCGGACGTGGTCTTCCCGGTTACGCAATGGGCCGAAGAAGAGGGCACGTTGACCAACCTCGAAGGCCGAGTCCTGCTGCGTCAACGGTCCATTGAAGCTCCGGACGGAGTGCGCAGCGATCTGTCGTTGCTGCAGGGGCTCGCAGTCCGAATTGGACAGCCAGCGGACCGTTTTCCGGACGACCCGGCGGAGGTCTTCGAAGAGCTGCGTGCCGCGTCGAAGGGCGGAGCCGCGGACTACTCCGGCGTGACGTACCAACGGCTGCGGTCCGGGGAAGCGTTGCACTGGCCGGTTCCGGCCGAAACGCATCCCGGCACGCCGCGAATGTTTCTCGACGGTTTCGCGCATCCGGACGGGCGAGCGCGGTTCGCGGATGTCGACCACAGTGGACCCGCCGAACTTCCGGACGAGGCGTTTCCCTTGCAGGCGACCACCGGCCGAGTGCTGCAACACTACCAATCCGGCGCGCAGACTCGCCGGATCGCGGAACTGACGGCGGTCGTGCCGGAGGCGTTCGTCGAGGTGCATCCGGACACCGCGGCTCGCTCCGGACTGGCTGACGGCGACCACGCGGTGGTGCGGTCGCGCCGCGGGGAGACCGTCGCACGGGTGCGGTGTGTGCCGTCGATGCGGGCGGACCTCGTGTTCATGCCGTTCCACTTTCCCGGTGTGGCGCGGGCGAATCTGGTGACCAACCCGGCACTCGACCCGGTGAGCCGGATGCCGGAATTCAAGGTGTGCGCGGTGTCGTTGGCGAGGGCGGAAGCATGAGCGCGCGGAACGTCGTCATCATCGGTTACGGCATGGCCGGGGCACGGCTCGCGGACGAGATCCGGCGGCGTGACCCGGAAGGCGACCGGGTGCGGCTGACTGTGCTCGGCGAAGAACCGCATCCGGCGTACAACCGCGTGTTGCTGTCCACTGTGGTCGCTGGCGGAATGAGCCCGGACACGGTGCGGCTGCACGATTCCGCGTGGGCGGCACAGACGCGGGTCGAGCTGCGGCTGGGAACCCGGGTGGAGCGGATCGACGCGACGCGACGGGTGGTCTGCACGGAAACCGAGGATTTCCCTTACGACGCGGTTGTTCTCGCGACCGGAGCCGCGCCTTGGCTGCCGCCGGTGGAAGGGCTCGAACTCGGACCGGAAGTCGTCACGTTCCGGACCCTGGATGACTGCGCCCGCATTGTGGCCGCGGCACGTCCGGGCGCGCCGGTCGCGGTGCTCGGCGGCGGGTTGCTCGGACTGGAGGCGGCGCGCGGGCTGGCGGGGCGCGGAGCGAACGTCACGGTGGTGCACCCGCAACCGCATGTGCTGGAACGCCAACTGGACTCCGGAGCCGGCCGGGTGCTGGCGCGCCGGTTGGCGGAGCTGGGCGTGACGTTCCGGTTCGAGGTGACGGCTGCCCGCCACCTTCCCGGGGACGGCCTGAAACTCGACGACGGGAGTTTCGTCCCGGCGGATCTCGTGGTCGTCGCGGCCGGGGTGCGCCCGGAGACGTCGCTCGCCGAAGAAGCCGGACTCGCGGTGGATCGCGGGATTCTGGTGGACGATCTGCTTCGGACCAGCGACGGCCGGATCCACGCGCTGGGCGACTGCGCGCGGCATCCGGGTGCGCCAGCGGGGCTGGTGCAGCCCGCGTGGGAACAGGCCGCGGTGCTCGCCGACCTGCTCACCGGCGCGGACGCCACGGCGCGCTATCGCGGCACGCGGACGGTCACCCGGCTCAAAGCCCGCGACATCGACCTCGCCGCGCTTGGCGAAACGCAGGTGACCAGCGAGGACGCCACTGCCGAGGTGGTGACCTTCGACGATCCGACCGGCGGCCGGTACGGCAAGCTCGTCGTGCGCGGCGACCGCGTGACCGGGGCGATCCTGCTCGGCTTGCCAGACGCGGCGGCGACCGTGACCCAGCTGCACGACCGAGGCACGCCGGTGCCCGAAGATCGGCTCGCAGTGCTGCTCGGCCGTGCACTGCCCGCGGGCGCGCCCACGGCGGCGAGCCCGGCGGATCTTCCCGCGTCCACAGTGATCTGCCGCTGCAACGCGGTGACCAAAGGCCGCCTGATCGAAGCCTGGCGGGGTGGCGCCACCGACGCTGCCGCACTCGCCCGCACTACCCGCGCCACGACTGGATGCGGCAGCTGCCGCGACACGGTCGGCGCGGTCGCGGACTGGCTGGCCGCGCAATGACCGCCCCCGGCAACGAGGAGGACGCCATGACCCGCCGTTGGATCGAGCACTGGGATCCCGAGGACGACGAGTTCTGGGAAGCGACCGGCAAGCGCGTCGCCCGGCGCAATCTGTGGTTTTCCGTGTTTTCCGAGCACATCGGCTTTTCGATCTGGACCCTGTGGTCGGTCGTGGTGCTGTTCATGGGCCCGGCCTACGGGTTCTCCGCGGCGGACAAATTCCTGCTCGTCTCCACGCCGACGGTGGTCGGCGCGATCATGCGGATCCCGTACACCTTCGCGGTCGCGCGTTTCGGCGGTCGCAATTGGACAGTCGTCAGCGCCCTGCTGCTGCTCATCCCGACGGTGCTCACCGCCATCGTGCTGCACCCGGGCACCTCGCTCGGCACCTTCGTGCTGATGGCGGCGCTCGGCGGTGTCGGCGGCGGGAACTTCGCGTCCTCGATGGCGAACATCAACACCTTCTACCCAGAGCGGCACAAGGGCTGGGCGCTCGGGTTGAACGCTGGTGGCGGAAACCTTGGTGTCGCGGTGATCCAGCTGGTGGGGCTCCTCGTCATCGGTACCGCTGGTGCGACCGCGCCACGACTGGTGCTTTACATCTACCTCCCCCTGATCGTCATCGCCGCGACTTGCGCCGCGTTGTTCATGGACAACTTGGCCAGCGTTCGCGGTGACACCAAGGCAATGCGCGAGGTAGTCCGTTACGGACACACCTGGGTGATGTCGCTGTTGTATGTCGGGACCTTCGGTTCCTTCATCGGATACAGCTTCGCGTTCGGGTTGGTGCTGCAGAACCAGTTCGGCCGGACGCCGTTGCAAGCGGCGGCAGTGACGTTCCTCGGTCCGCTGCTGGGTTCGCTGTCCCGGCCGATCGGCGGGTGGCTGTCGGATCGCATCGGCGGCGGGCGGGTCACCTTCGCGACCTTCGGGGCGATGGCGTTGGCGACCGTGGTGCTGGTGCTGGCTTCCTCGTCGAAGTCGCTGGGGCTGTTCACCGCGGCGTTCATTGTCTTGTTCGTGCTCACTGGGATCGGGAACGGCTCGACCTACAAGATGATCCCGGCGATCTTCCAGGTGAAGGCGCGCGCGGCGATTCAGGCCGGTGCGGACGAAGCGACGGAACTGCGCAATGCGCGGCGGCTGTCCGGAGCGTTGATCGGCTTGGCCGGTGCGATCGGCGCGCTGGGCGGGTTGTTCATCAACCTGGCGTTCCGGCAGTCGTTCGCCAGCGCGCACAGCGGCGTTCCGGCATTCGTCGGATTCCTGGTCTTCTACGCGGTGTGCGTGGGTGTGACGTGGTTCGGCTATCTGCGCAAGCCGGCGGTGCGCGCGCAGGTGGCGTTGGCAGGAGCGGAGGTCTGAAATGCCTACAGTGGTGGTCGCCGGGCACGGAATGGTCGCGCACCGGTTCGTGGAGGCACTTCGAGCGGCGGACGCGGCGGGCGAATGGCGGGTAGTCGTCTTCGGCGAGGAAAACCGTCCCGCTTACGACCGGGTCGCGCTGACTTCCTATGTGGACAGCTGGGATCCGGCCGCGCTGGCGTTGCCGGGTTCGGACTACGCGGACGACGACACGGTCGATCTCCGGCTCGGCGAAGTCGTCGTGTCAGTGGATCGCGATGCGAAGACGGTGACGACGGCTTCCGGACAGGTCCAGTCGTATGACTCGCTGGTGCTGGCGACCGGTTCCCGTCCGTTCGTCCCGCCGGTGCCGGGGCGGGACCTGCCGGGCGTGTTCGTGTACCGGACGATCGAGGACCTCGACGCGATTCGCGCGGCGGCTGAACGGCAGGGTCGCGGCCGCCGGGCGGCGATGGTGATCGGCGGTGGGCTCCTCGGACTGGAGGCCGCGAAGGCGTTGCGGGACATGGGATTGTCACCGCACGTGGTGGAGATGGCACCGCGGCTGATGCCGTTGCAGGTCGACGATGGCGGCGGCGGTTTACTGCGGCGGCTGATCACGAATCTCGACGTGACCGTCCACACGGGAACGTCGACGGAGGCGATCGAGGCTGACGGGTCACGGCTGTTGGCTCGACTGGGCAATGGCACGGAACTGGACGTCGACCTGGTGGTGTTCTCCGCCGGTGTTCGGCCTCGGGACGACCTGGCCCGGCAGTCCGGTTTGGACGTTGGCGAGCGTGGTGGCGTGCTGGTCGACGCGACGTGCCGGACCAGCGACTCGGCGGTCTACGCGATCGGTGAGTGTGCGGCGGTTGAAGGCCGGGTGTACGGCATTGTCGCGCCCGGGTATGCGATGGCGGAGGTGGTCGCGGCGCAGCTCACCGGCGCGACGGCGAGCTTCCCCGAACCGGACACCGCGACGAAGCTCAAGCTGATGGGCGTGGATGTCGCCAGTTTCGGCGATGCGCACGCGGCCACCGAGGGAGCGCTGGAAGTCGCGGTGAACGACGCCGTGGCCGGTACGTACAAGAAACTCGTCGTCACCGACGATGGCCGGACGCTGCTCGGCGGAGTCCTGGTTGGCGACGCGGCGGAGTACAACACGCTGCGGGCTTTGGTCGGCCGCCCGCTGCCTGCCGACCCGGGTGCGTTGCTCGCCCCTGCTGGCGGCGGCGCGGCGGTCGGCGTGGACGCCTTGCCGGACGAGGCGCAGGTCTGTTCGTGCAACGGAGTTTCCAAGGGCACGTTGACCCGCGCGATCACCGAGGACGGCTGCGATTCGGTCGGGAAGCTGAAGGCGTGCACTCGCGCGGGGACGTCGTGCGGCTCGTGCGTGCCGATGCTGGCGAAGTTGCTGAACGCGTGCGGGGTCGAGCAGTCCAAGGCGTTGTGCGAGCACTTCACGCAGTCGCGCGCGGAGTTGTTCGAGATCATCCGGGCGACGCGGATGACGACGTTCAGCGAGGTAGTGAGCCGGTACGGCACTGGAACCGGTTGCGCGGTGTGCAAGCCCGCGGTGGCGTCGATCTTGGCGACGCTGGGCAACGGGCACATCCTCGGTGGTGAGCAGGCGTCGCTGCAGGACACGAACGACCGGTTCCTCGCGAACCTGCAGCGCAACGGAAGCTATTCGGTCGTGCCGCGGATTCCCGGCGGCGAGATCACGCCCGAGAAGCTGATGGTGATCGCTCAGGTCGCGCAGGATTTCGGGCTGTACACCAAGATCACCGGCGGACAGCGGATCGACCTGTTCGGGGCCACTGTGGACCAGTTGCCGGACATCTGGCGGCGGCTGGTCGACGCGGGGTTCGAGTCCGGGCACGCGTACGGCAAGTCGTTGCGGACGGTCAAATCGTGCGTCGGCTCGACCTGGTGCCGTTATGGCGTACAGGACAGCGTGGGGCTGGCGATCGATCTGGAACTGCGGTATCGAGGGCTGCGCTCGCCGCACAAGATCAAGGCTGGGGTTTCCGGGTGTGCGCGCGAATGCGCCGAAGCACGCAGCAAGGACTTCGGCGTGATCGCCACCGAACACGGATGGAACCTCTACGTCGGCGGCAATGGCGGAGCGACCCCGCGGCATGCGGAACTGCTGGTGTCCGATGTAGACACTGAGACTCTGGTGCGCACGATTGACCGGTTCCTGATGTTCTACGTGCGCACGGCGGACCGGTTGCAGCGCACGGCGCCGTGGATCGAGGAACTGGACGGCGGCCTCGACCACCTGCGCGCGGTGATCGTGGACGACAGCCTCGGCATCTGCGAGGACCTGGACGCGGCGATGGCGAAACACGTCGAGGGTTACACCGACGAATGGCGAGGTGTGCTGGAGGATCCGGACAAGCTGGCGCGGTTCAGTTCGTTCGTGAACGCGCCGGGGACGCCGGACCCGTCGATCTCGTTCCGGGCGGAGCGGGAGCAGAAGGTCCCGGTGCTGCTGGGTGTTCCGGAGGTGCGGCGATGACGATGACCTCATCCTGGACCGCGGTGTGCTCGGCCGCGGACATCCCGGAGTTCTCCGGGGCCGCGGCGTTGATCGACGGTCAGCAGGTCGCGGTGTTCCGTGCTGGCGATCGCTGGTACGCACTGTCCAATTGGGACCCGTGCAGTGGTGCGGCCGTGCTGTCGCGCGGGATCGTCGGCGACGCCGGGGGAGAACCGGTGGTCGCGTCCCCGGTCTACAAAGAACGGTTCTCGCTCATCAGCGGTGCGTGTCTCGACGCGGAGGGGGTTTCGGTGCCGGTGTATCCGGTTCGCGTGCGGGACGGGGTGATCGAGGTGGGATCGCCGTGACCGACGTCCGGCCGCTGGCCGGGTTCACGGTGGGAATCACGGCAGCGCGCCGGGCTGAAGAGCTGGGCGCGCTGCTTGTGCGCCAGGGCGCCGCGGTCCGCTATGGACCGGCGATCCGGATCGTGCCGCTGGCCGACGACACCGAGCTGCACGCGGCGACGATGCGGTTGCTGGAGTCGCCAGTGGACATGGTGGTGGCGACGACGAGGATCGGGTTCCGCGGCTGGATCGAGGCCGCGGAAGGCTGGGGCCTCGGTGAAAAGGTGCTCGATCACCTGTCCAACGCTTCGCTGCTGACTCGGGGTCCGAAAGCGGCCGGGGCGGTGCGGACGGCAGGCCTGGCGGAGGACTATTCGCCCGCGTCGGAGAGCAGCGCGGAGCTGCTGCAGTATTTGACCCAGTCCGGAGTGGACGGACGCCGGATCGCGGTGCAGTTGCACGGGGAGCCGCTGCCGTATTTCACCGAGACCCTTCGGGAAGCGGGTGCGGAGGTCATCGAGATCCCGGTCTACCGCTGGGTGGGCCCGGCCGATCCGGGGCCGCTCGACCGGCTGCTGGACGCGGTCTTGGAGGGCACGATCGACGCGTTGCCGTTCACGAGCGCGCCCGCTGCCGCGTCCACCGTCGCGATGGCCCGGCGGACTGGACGGCTCGCCGCGTTGATCGAGGCATTGAGCAGCCGAGTGGTCGTGGCGTGCGTGGGCCCGATCGCGGCCGGGCCGCTCGCTTCACTGGGAATCCCGACTGTCCAGCCGAGACGGTCGCGAATCGGTGCACTGGCGAGGACGGTCGCCGACGCCTTGGTCGCTGCCTCGCCGACGCTGTGTACCGCTGGTCATGTGCTGCAGATCCGCGGCACCGGCGCGTTGGTGGACGGCGAGTGGCGCGAGATCGCGCCGGCCCCGATGGCGCTGCTGCGCGCTCTCGCCCGGCAGCCCGGCCGGGTGGTCACGCGCCGGGAGCTGTCGGCCGAGCTTCCAGCCGGTGGCGAGGCGCACGCGGTGGAGACGGCGATCGGCCGGTTGCGGACTTCCCTCGGCGGCGCCGGAGTGGTGCAGACGGTGGTCAAGCGCGGCTATCGGCTGGCGGTCAATCCCGGCGACACTCCGGCGTCGATCGGCTAACCTCGGCGCGGTGCGGATGGTGCCCATTCCGCCGGGAACGGTGACGCTCACCGACCGGCGGACAGAACGTAGCTGGACAGTCGACGTGGCCGCGTTCGAGCTAGGCGCGGTCCCGGTCACTCAGGAGCACTACCGCGGCGGCGGGAACCTGCCTGCGGTCGAGGTGTCCTGGCTGGACGCGGTGCGGTTCTGCAACACACTGTCCGAACGGGACGGTCTGCCGCCCGCTTACCGCATCGAGGACGAAGTGACCTGGGACCGGTCCGCTTCCGGGTACCGGCTGCCTACCGAAGCGGAATGGGAACACGCCTGCCGCGCGGGCACCGAAGGCCCGAGGTATGGCGACCTGGATGAGATCGCTTGGTACGAAGGAAACTCCGGCGGCCGGTTGCATCCAGCTGGCGAGAAGCTCCCGAACGCCTGGGGCGTTTACGATTTGCTCGGCAACACCTGGGACTGGTGCTGGGATCTCTACGACCCGGCGGTCTACGGCGAGTATCGCGTCCTCAAGGGCGGCGGTTGGGCCGACGAACACTGGAGCGTCCGGGTGTCCGTGCGCCGGCGGAGCCATCCGACGTTCCGGGTCGACGACGTCGGCTTCCGCGTCGCGCGGTCCAGTTAGGACTGTGCGGAGTCCCACCAGGACAAAATCCGGGTGCCGTACAGCGTCAGCCATTTCGAGGGTTCCCCAGCCGGGACGTCGACCTCGAACCACATGTCACCGGGCAACCGGCCGTCTTGCAGCCAGGTACCGTCCGGCTGCCGGGCCGCGCGAATCCGCTCCACGGCGTCGGCGAGGCGCGGGTCGGGCGGAATGTCGTCGACGATGGCGGCTTCGCGGAAGTATTCGACCGCGTTGATCGCGCTGTAGTGCCACCGCACCGGGTACGCGAAGTGATCCACCCACGACGCCACCTGCTCGCCGGTCGAGAGCCGGTACAGCAGCCGGCGTTCCAGCAGGTACTCCTCGCCGGCGCGGCGGGCGGCGTGCGTCTCGTCGGTGCCACCGGTCGCGACGTCGTAGGCGAGCAAGCCCTTCACCGCGTTCAGCGTCGAGTGGAAGGACGAGCGCTTGGACCCGTCGACCCATTCGCAGTTCCAGCCGCCGTCGGCCATCTGGTGCTCGGGGAACCAGCGGGCGAGTTTCGAGACGTCCACGCCCAGCCAGCCGCCGTTCGCGAGCGTCCAGGCGTTGATGCAGACGTCGACCTCACCGTCCCAATACGGCAGATCGTGATATTCCCACCGGGAATTCTCCGCGATCAATTCCGCGGTGCGGTTGGCGCGCAGCACCGCCGGATCCATGCCCCATTCCCGCAGCATGGTGAGCGACCACGTGGTGGCCGTCCACGGCTGTCCGGTGTCCGGTCCGGGGGTGAAATCCGCCGGGAAGAAAGCGCCGCCCGCCCACTGTCCGTCCGGGTCCTGCCGCGCGAGAAGCTGCGCGCCGAAGCCCTCGGTCGCGATCTTGTGCCGGGTGGCCGTCCACACTTCGGGCGGCGCGTCCGCTAAGTCCCGTTCGACCTGCCAGCGCAGTGCCGGGTCTGAGTCCAGCAGCCATTTCAGCACGTCAGGACTCTAGCTCGCCGGTCAACCCCACGTCACGGAAAAGTCCGGATAGCCCCGCGCGGACGCGACCCGGGCGGCCTCGTCCTCGGCGGCTGTGCGGTCCGATCGGCGGAGCGGGTCGAATTCGGCCAGCGTGAAGACCAGCCGTTTGCCGGACGCCTTCATCCGCCACGTGCCCAGGATCTCGCCGTCGACTAGTAACGCGCCCGGGCTGCCGAGGATTTTCCACACCTCTTTCGCCCGCGCTTTGTCCGGAACGAGGACGGCTTTATCGCGGCCCTGCGTGTACGGATCGAGCGGCGGAAGCAGGCGTACCCCGGAGGGCGACGGCGGATTCTCCAACGCGGCTAAACGATCATTCGGAATGAAGGCCCGCCGGTTGTCCACTTTGACCTCGGTGACCGAGGAAGGCCAAGTATCGCGAACGCAAGTCTTCGCGGTGCCAGCGAAACCGGCCGCGTCACCTGGCGTCGCGGGACCGTTGAAGCGCAAATACCGTTCCAGCACCCGCGAAACCGCGGCGGGAACCGGACGCGTGGACATCCGCCCGCGATCTTCCAAAGGCGCGAGGGTCGCCGGACTCTGCCCGGCCTCGAGCCGCGCGCCACCGTGCAGGGAGGCGATTCGCATGAGCTGTTCGTGCACATGGGTCGCGTTGCAGGGACGGCACCACCGGCTGAACGCGGGCGGCAGCAGCTTGGTGATTTTGGCGCTGACCACGCCCTTGGCCATCGGCTTGGTGACCACTTTGCGAATCGCCCGCGCGGTGGTGAAAAGAATGTCCACGGGGGACACGTCCGCGGCCTGGATGTCTTTCTTCTGCCACAGCATCCGGGCCAGCGCGTCCGAATCGTCCATCGGCACCAAAGCGGATACCAGCTCAGGCAGGTCCGCGCGGCGGTGGAAATGCGGCGCGCCCCGGTGCGACCACACCAGGGCGAACCGCTGATCGTCCACAAGAGACTCCGGCGAGACCGGATCCGGCAACCGCGCGGCCAGCGAGAGCAAAGCGGTGTCGCGCATGCTGTCCTGCAAACCGAGGTCCAGCAGCGGCAGGTCGTACGGATCGGCGACGGAGCGGTGCAGCCCCTGCTCGGCGATCCGGTACGCCAGCGCTTGTTCGCGCGACACCTCCAGCATCGCGGCCTCCTTCAGAGCGTGTAGTCGAAGGTGTAGGACACGGTCGGCTCGCCGAGCACGCCGTGCACCGTCCCGCTGCCGCCGATGCCGCTCAGTTCGCCCGTCCCGGCGCCCGGCACGACCTCGAATTTCGAGCTGATGCTCTTCGGGTCGAAGCTCCACTCCTGGCGGACGATGAACGTGCCGCGGCGGCCGTCGACCGTGCCCTCGAACCGGTCGTAGCCCGGCGACGTGGTCGCGCCGCCGTCGTAGCCCTCGCCCGGGTAGTACAGCAGGTAGTCGCCGGTGGCCGCACCCTGGATCACGCCCGAGTACTCCATCGCGGCGTGCACGTAGGCGACGCGCGGGCCGCCCTCCTCGCCGCTCGCCACGTGCTCTTCCCACTTCGTCATGCCAAACGTGTTCATGCCGCTGAGTTAACCAGCCATACCTGCCATCCTGTGTCAGGTATTTCAGCCATACTTGGCGCATGCGTGCCGGACGTTTGCTGACCGTGCTTCTCCTGCTGCAGAACCGCGGCCGGATGACCGCCGAGGAATTGGCCGCTGAGCTGGAGGTTTCGGTCCGGACGGTGTATCGGGACATCGAAGCGCTGTCGGCCTCGGGCGTGCCGGTGTACGCCGACCGCGGCCGCAGCGGCGGCTACCAGCTCGTCGACGGCTACCGGACCCGGCTGACCGGCCTGAACGAGGACGAAGCCCAATCACTGGCGCTGGCCGGACTCCCGGTGGCGGCCGCCGAGCTCGGGCTCGGCACGGTGCTGGCGGCGGCGCAGCTGAAGCTGTATGCGGCCTTGCCGCAGGAGCTCCGCAGCCGGGCCGGTCGCGTCGCCGAACGCTTCTACCTCGACGTTCCCGGCTGGCATCGCGGCATCGAAAGCCTGCCGACCCTGTCCGCGGTCGCTGACGCGGTGTGGGCCGGGCGAAGGGTCCGCGTCCGTTATGAACGATGGGGACAGCGCGAGGTCGAGCGGGTGCTGGAGCCACTCGGGCTGATCCTCAAAGCGGGCAACTGGTACCTCGCCGCCCGGTGCGAGGGGACCGATCGCACCTACCGGATTTCGCGCATCCACGAGCTGACCGACCTCGGCGAGGAGTTCGAGCGACCGGCGGATTTCGACCTCGCTCGTTACTGGCAGGAGTGGTCGGAGCAGTTCGAGCGCCGGATGTACCCCCGGAAGGCGACAGTCCGCCTCTCCCCGCGGGCACAGGCTCTCGTACCGTTCTATGCGGGCAGTGTCGGCGCCCGGGCTCTTCGGGAGGCAGCCGCCGCCGGAGCGGAACCGGACGGCGACGGATGGTTGACGATCGAGCTGCCGGTGGAACCGGGAGAAGCGGCGATCGGCGAACTGCTGCGGTTCGGGCCGCATCTGGAAGTGCTCGCGCCGGCAGACCTGCGGACGGAACTGGCGGCGGCGATCCAGGAGATGGGGCAGGCGTATGGGTGAGCTGGACGGAGTGCGGATCGGCGTCACGGCCGAGCGGCGCGCGGACGACCTGATCGGCGCGTTGCTCCGGCACGGCGCGGAAGTGCGGCACGCGCCGACGATCACGATCGTCCCGCTGGCCGACGATCCGGAACTGCGCCGCGGCACCGAAGCGGTGCTCGCCGCGCCGGTCGACCTCACCGCCGTCACCACCGGGGCGGGATTCCGCGGCTGGCTCGACGCCGCCGAGGGGTGGGGGCTTCGCGAACCCCTGCTGGACATCCTGTCCAGGTCGCGCATCTTCGCGCGCGGGCCGAAAGCAGTCGGCGCGGTGCGGGGCGTTGGCCTGCGCGAGGAGTACTCCGCGCCCGGCGAGTCCAACGACGAGCTGTTCGGCGCGCTCACCGACGCCGGTGTCCACGGCGCGCGCGTGGCGCTGCAACTGCACGGCGCACCGCTGCCGGAGTACAGCGATCCGCTCGCCGCGGCCGGGGCGTCGGTGCTCGCCGTGCAGCCCTACCGCTGGCACACGCCGCCGAATCCGGAGCCGGTGTTCTCGTTGATCCACGAAGTACTGTCCGGAGAACTGGCCGCGTTGGTGTTCACCAGCGCCCCGGCCGCGACGAACTTCCTGGCACTCGCCGACGAATCCGGCCGCGGCGCGGAACTGCGCGAGACCCTGCGCGGAGGCACGGTCGTCTGCGCGTGCGTCGGCCCGGTGACCGCGGCACCGTTGGAGGCAGCCGGAATCAGCACGCTACAGCCGGAGCGGCAGCGGCTAGGCGCGTTGGTGAAGCTGGTGGTCGCGAAGCTCAGTTAGGACGCTTCGGCCTGCTGTCGTCCCGCGGCTTCTTCGCTGAGACCTTGCCGCCAGTAGCCGGTGAAGCAGATGGCTGTCTTGTCGAAGCCGCGCTCGCGCACAAGGTGTCGCCGAACCAGCTTCACGACGCCTGCTTCCCCGGACACCCACGCGTACGGCGTGCCGTTGGGCAACTCGGCCGCGCGTACGGCCTCTACGAGCGCTTCACCGTGCGTACGCGCGCCGCGGACCACCCAGTGCACCTCGACCGCACCGTTGGTCTCGAAGGTCTGTCGCTCCGCGCGGTCCGGGATCTCGACGTACACCGACGCGCGCGCCGACTGCGGCAGCCTCTCGAGAATCCCGCCGATCGCCGGCAGCGCTGTTTCGTCGCCCACTAGCAGCTGCCAGGTCGTCCCGTCGGGCACGTCGTAGAGCCCGTGCGGCCCGAGGAACGTCACCCGGCCGCCGACCTCCGCCTGCCCCGCCCAGGTCGACGCCGGGCCGCCGCTTTCCTCGTGCAGCACGAAGTCGACGTCCACCTCGCCGCTCTCCGGACGCGCCGCGCGCACCGTGTACGTCCGCATCGGCGGCCGGACGTCGTCGGGCATCGCGAGGTACCGGCGATACCAGGACAGGACGTCGCCGTCCTCCGTCTCCGCGGGCGGCAGGTGCGGCTCCTCGTCGCCGGGGAGCGGGAAGAACACCTTCACGTACGCGTCCGGCGCCACCGGGCCCGCCGCGGCGAGACCCGGGCAGTCGAAGGTGACCCGGGCCATGTGCGGGGTGACCCGCCGGACCGCGGTGACCTTGCCGGGGTGGTAAGTCAGGACGCTCATGAGGTGAGGCTAACCTAAAACGGACGCTTCGGGCTATGGCTGGAGAGGATGGCGGAGGCCACGCTTTTCGGCCCGGCGCGATCGGTGCGCCGGGGTGCTGGCCGTGGGCGCGCCGCTCCGCTCGAGTGCCGCGCCGTATTACGGTGCGGGTTTGGCAGAGGTCCGTGAAGGGCTCCCCGACGAAATCAGATTCTCAAGGAGCCCTTCACGGACGTTCGTATCGGGGAACCGCAGCGTCGGCTGGAAGCTGCCCGTCCGGAAGCCGAGCTAGAACAACCCGGGCGGCTCGTCCTCGCCGGGCTCGTCCCCGTTCGGGCGCCAGCGGTACTTCCGCAGGTCCACCTTGTCGCCGTCCGCCAGCACGCCCTCGGCGCGCAGCCGCTCCAGCTGGTCGTGCAGCAGATGCGGCGCGGGGGTGCCGTTCGCGCGCAGGACGCGGTGCCAGGGCAGGTCGTTGCCGTCCTCGGCGAGGACGCGGCCGACCAGGCGCGGGGAGGGGGCACCGGAGAGCGCTGCGATGTCGCCGTACGTCGCGACTGTCCCCGTCGGTACGTCGGAGATGACTGCGCGTATCCGTTCGTGCAGTTCGTCGTTCATGACCCAGCAGAGGATAGTCCTGCCGAGGGGTGTGCCGGTGCGCCACCCGGGTGAGCGGGCATGGTTCCATCGCTGATGTGCACGTGCGGAGAGCAGGGAACGGGCAGGCGCGGCTGGTGCGCCCGCCGGTCCCCGCCGCACCCACGTTCGCCTGGGACGAGGACGCCCGCAGGCTGCTGTCGGCTCCCGCCGGGTTCCGCCGGGTGCTCGGCGGGCCAGGCACGGGCAAGACGGCGTTGCTCGCCACCGCCGCCGCGCGCCGGATCTCGGAGGGGGCGGATCCGGAGAGCGTGCTGCTGCTCACGACGTCCCGCCGGGCGGCGGACGCGTTGCGGGCCGACCTCACCCGGAGGCTCACGTCGGACCCGGATCAGGAGTCCCCGCTGCCGCGCACGGTGAGCGAACCGCTGGTGCGCACAGTGCATTCGTACGCGTTTTCGTTGCTGCGCCTGGAAGCTCGCGCCGAGGAACTGCCGCCGCCGCGGTTGCTGGCCGGGGCCGAGCAGGACGTCGTCGTGCGCGAGCTGCTCGAGGGCGACCTGGAGGAAGGCGCGACCGGGTGGCCGGAGCAGCTGCGTCCGGCGCTGACCGTGCCCGGGTTCGCCGAGGAATTGCGCGACCTGCTGATGCGGGCGGCCGAGCGCGGGCTCGGGCCGGAAGACCTGACCGAGCTCGGGCATCGCCAGGATCGCGAGGAATGGGTCGCCGCGGGCCAGTTCTGGGCGCAGTACGAGGAAGTCACCCAGCTGCAGGGTGCCGGCGGCAACGCGCTCGGCCTGCCCGCCGCGCCCGCGCTCGACGCCGCCGAGCTGGTGACGTCGGCGCTGCTCGCACTGGAGGACGACGAGGAGCTGCGCGAACGCGAGCGAGGCCGGGTCCGGCACTTGTTCGTGGACGACGCGCACCACCTGGATCCGTTGCAGGTGCAGCTGATCCGCACGATCGGGCACACCGCCGAGGAATTCGTGGTGGCCGGCGATCCGGACCAGTCGGTGTTTTCCTTCCGCGGCGCGGACCCGAAGCTGTTCGCCGATTCCGACAACGACGGCGACCGGACGGTCATGCTGACCACCTCGCATCGGCTCGCGCCGACGGTCCGGGCGGCGGTCGCGAAGCTCGGCGCGACCTTGCCGGGTGCGTCTCCGCATCGGAAGCTGGTTACCCCGCAAGGGAAACGCGGCGGCAAAGTACGGGTGCGGCTGATGCCGACACCGGCGGCGGAGGCCAGCTGGATCGCGGACCAGTTGCGTCGCGCCCATCTTGTCGACGGCGTTCCGTGGTCGGAGATGGCGGTGCTGGTGCGGTCTCCGGCGCGGACTTTCCTGGTGCTGCAGCGTGCTTTGCGGGCGGCGGGAGTGCCGATCGGGTCGGCCACTGAGGAATTGCCGCTGGCGAAACATTCCGCGGTACGGCCGTTGCTGGCGGTGCTGCGGATCGCGGCGGAGCCGGACTTGCTGGACGTCGACATCGCGGAAATGCTGCTGTCCTCGTCGCTCGGCGGGGCCGACCCCTTGGCGTTGCGGCGGTTGCGGCGCGGTCTTCGTCGGCTCGAACTGGCTGGCGGCGGGCAGCGGTCGAGTGACGAACTGCTGGTGGAAGCGTTGCGCGGCGGCGACATTCTCGTCGGTCTCGCGGACAACGAGTCGTTGCCGGTCCGTCGCGTCAGCGAACTGCTGAGAATCACGCACCAGGCGGTGACTCGCGGCGAAGGCGTCGAGCAGGTGTTGTGGGAGCTGTGGCAGGCGAGCGGGCTGCAGGAACGGTTGCTGCGCTTGGTGGATCGCGGTGGCTCGCTCGGTGCGCAGGCCGATCGGGACCTGGACGCTGTGGTGGCGTTGTTCGACTCGGCGGGCCGGTATGCCGACCGGTTGCCCAAGGCGAGTGTCGCGGCGTTTGCGGATTACCTTTCGTCGCAGAACATCGCGGGGGACACGCTCGCTCCGGCCGCGATTCCGGGTGAAGGGGTTTCGCTGCTTACCGCGCACGCGTCGGCGGGTCGCGAGTGGACAGTCGTCGCGGTCGCCGGGGTGCAGGAGGGCGCGTGGCCGGACATGCGGCTGCGTGGTTCGTTGCTGGGGGTCGAGCGGCTCGTCGACTTGCTGTCCGGAGTGGACGAACACGACAAGGTGTCCGCCATCGCGCCGATCCTCGCGGAAGAGAGGCGGCTGTTCTACCTGGCGGCCAGCCGGGCGCGACGGACGCTGCTGGTGACCGCGGTGGCTGGAGAAGACGAGCAGCCGTCCCGCTTCCTCGACGACCTCGAGGAAAATGGTGCCGACGACGGCATGCTCGATTCGCGGATGAAGCCGCCGGGCCGGTCGCTCGTGCTGGCGGAATTGGTCGGCGAGCTGCGTGAGGTCGTGTGCGACGACAAGGCGGAGCCGGAACGCCGGAAGCGGGCGGCGAAGCAGCTCGCCCGGCTGGCCGCGGCGGGGGTTCCGGGGGCGCATCCAGACACCTGGTACGGGTTGATGGAAGCGTCCACCGAGGATCCGGTGCACGGGCCCGGCGACCTGATGCGGATCTCGCCGTCCACTGTGGAAATTCTGGTGAAGTGCCCGCTGCGCTGGCTGATCGAACGGCATGGCGGCAGCGATCCGGCGCAGCTGGCCGCGGTCACCGGAACTCTGGTGCACGGCCTGGCGCAGGCGATCGCCGGGGGCAGCACCGAGGAGCAGATCCAGGCCGCGCTGGACGAAGCGTGGGTGCGCGTGGACGCGGGTGCGCCGTGGTTTTCCCGGCGTGAGCGGTCCCGGGTGGAGCAAATGCTGCGCAACTTCGTTTCATGGCTGGAAAAGTCGCGGCAAGAGCTGATCGAGGCCGGGGTCGAGCAGGACATCGAGGTCGAGTTGCCGATGGGCGACGAAGAGGTGCGCGTGCTGCTGCGCGGGCGCGTCGACCGGGTCGAGATGGACAAGGACGGCCGCCCGGTGATCGTGGACATCAAGACCGGCAAGGTCCCGGTGTCCGGTGCGGACGCGGAGAAGCATCCGCAGCTCGCGGCGTACCAGCTGGCGGTGCTGCTGGGCGCGGTCGAAGGCAAGAACACGCCCGGCGGCGCGAAGCTCGTGTATGTCGCGAAGGGGAACAACAAAACAGGTGCCACGCAACGGGACCAGCCGCCGATGGACGAGAACAGCGGGCGCGAATGGCTGGAACTCGTGCGGTCGGCCGCTGCTGCCGCGGTCGGTCCGGACTACCAAGCGCACGAGAACGCTGACTGCGACCGGTGCCCGGCGCGCGGGTGCTGCCCGCTGCGTCCGGAAGGGCGTCAGGTGACCGGACCGTGAGCCCGGTGGTTATCGCCAACCCCGTCGGACCCGCGGAAATCGCCGATGCCCTGGGGTTGCACCGTCCGACACCCGAGCAAGCGACCGTGATCGCGTCGCCGGTCGAACCTTCGCTGGTCGTCGCGGGTGCGGGCGCGGGCAAGACCGAAACCATGGCCGCGCGCGTGGTCTGGCTGGTGGCCAACGGAATCGTGAGTCCGGAGCGGGTGCTCGGCCTGACCTTCACCCGGAAAGCCGCGCGTCAGCTCGGGGAGCGAGTGCGGGCTCGGTTGCGACGGCTCGCCGGTTCGGGACTGCTGGAGCGGATTGATCCGTCGGGTGCGTTGCGGGCCACTGTGGTCGCGGGCGAGCCGACGGTGCTGACTTATCACGCGTATGCCGGGCGTTTGTTGTCGGAGCACGGTTTGCGGCTTCCGGTACAGCCTGGCGTACGGTTGCTGTCGGAGACTTCCTCATGGCAGCTGGCACATCGGGTAGTGTCCACTTGGGACAATGACCTGGACACCGACCGGGTGCCGCCGACGGTCACCGCGCAGCTGCTCGCGCTCGCCGGTGAGCTTGGCGAGCATCTGATTTCGACAGAGAAGCTCGCGCAGTACACCGAGTGGTTGTGCGAGGTCATCGAAAACGCTCCGCGCGCTAAAGGGCAGCGTGCGTCGCTGCCGGTGAAACTACAGGAAGTGCTGGCGGCTCAACGGTTCCGGCTCGCCTTGCTGCCATTGGTCGAGGATTACCACCGGCGTAAACGGGCGGAAGGTGCGCTCGACTTCGCGGACCAGATGTCCCTCGCCGCGCAGCTCGCGGACGGGTATCCGGCAGTGGTCGCGGGGGAGCGCGAACGTTACGGCGCCGTGCTGCTGGACGAGTACCAGGACACCGGGCACGCGCAACGAGTGTTGCTGCGGTCGTTGTTCGGTGGCGTGGAGCATCCACCGATGCCGGTGACTGCGGTCGGTGACCCGGCGCAGGCGATCTACGGTTGGCGCGGCGCGAGCGCGGCGAACCTTCCCCGATTCACCACGGACTTTCCCCGGCGTGGTGCGGAACGGCTCGAAACCGCGCACGAATTCGGGCTGCTCACCAGTTTCCGCAACCCGCCGGAAATCCTGGAACTGGCCAACGCGATCTCGGAACCGCTGCGGCAGCGCGGACTCGGTGTTGAACGGCTGCGGGCGCGGGACGGGGCCGGTCCGGCGGACATCGCGGTCGCGTTGCTGCCGGACGTGCGCGCGGAACGCGAGTGGGTCGCCGACGCGATGGCACAGCGTTGGCATGCGCAGAAAGAGGAATCCGGAAAGCCGCCGACCGCGGCGGTGCTGGTGCGTCGACGCGCGGACATGGCTCCGATCGCGGCGGAAATGCGGATGCGCGGGCTGCCGGTGGAAGTCGTGGGTCTCGGCGGGCTGCTGGACGAACCGGAGGTCGCCGACCTCGTGTCCACACTGCGGGTGCTCGCCGATCCGCTGGCCGGCAGCGCGGCCGCCCGATTGCTGACCGGTGCGCGCTGGCGGATCGCGGCGGCGGACGTCGCGGCGTTGTGGCGGCGAGCCAACGAGCTCACCTCGCCGGAGCCGCGCGCGAAGGAGGGCGAGGAACCAGAACTGGTCGCCGAACGCGCGGAACAGGCCGGGCTGATGGACGCTGTCGACGACCCCGGCGCGCCCGAGCGTTATTCCGCCGAGGGGTACCGGCGAATTCGCCGACTGGGCGCGGAATTGACCGCGTTGCGGCGCCGGCTGGACCAGTCGTTGCCGGAATTGGTGGCGGACGTCGAACGGACGATGCTGCTGGACGTCGAATCGTTGGCCCGGCCTGGATCGGCGGGCCGCGCGCATTTGGACGCGTTCGCCGAAGTCGTCACGGATTACGCGGAGACCGCGCCGACCGCGACTCTCTTGTCCTTTGTGGACTACCTGAACACCGCGGCGCACGCGGAAGACGGCCTCACGCCGGGCGAGGTGCAGGTGGTTCCGGATCGGGTGCAGGTGCTCACCGTGCACTCCGCCAAGGGGCTGGAGTGGGAAGTGGTGGCTGTCCCGCACTTGGTCGCCGAAGTGTTCCCGGGCAAGCGCCGTTCGTCCTCGTGGCTGCGTACTTCCACCGCGTTGCCCGCGCATTTGCGTGGTGACGCGGCGGATCTCCCGAAGCTGCGGATCGCGGAAGGCTATGACCGCAAAGAAGTGCAGGAAGCGCTGGAACTGCACGAGGAAGGATTCGTCGCGCGTGAAGCCGACGAGGAGCGACGGCTGTGTTACGTCGCGCTGACCCGCTCCGAGCGCGCGCTGCTCGTTTCCGGGCATTGGTGGAACGAAAGCAGTACGCGCGCTAAAGGCCCGTCTATCTTTCTGTCCGAGATCGCCGAGGTGATGCACGAGGCCGATCCGCCGCTGGGCGTAGTGGACGCCTGGGCGGGCGAACCAGCCGAGGACGACGAAAACCCGCTGGTCGCGGACTCGCGGACAGGGCAGTGGCCGGTGGACCCCCTGGGCGACCGGCGGTCCGGCGTGGCCACCGGCGTGGAGCTGCTGCTCGCGGAAATGGCCGCGCTCAAGGAAGAGCCCGAGCCGGAGCCGGAAACTGAGCCGCTCCCGGCGGCTGACGACGACGAAATCCCGCTGCCGCCAGAACCCGAAGACGAAGACGACTACCTGCCGGACGACGAGTACTTCGAGGACGACGAGGACGTCATCGATCCGGAAGACCCGGACGGCTGGGCCGCCGACACCGACGTCCTTCTCGCCGAACGCGCCCGCTCACAGTCCACTGTGGATCGTGTCGCGCTACCGGCGCAGCTGAGCGTGAGCCAGCTGGTCGACCTGGCGTCCGACGCGGATGCTCTGGCGCAACGTCTGCGTCGCCCGCTTCCATTGCCGCCTAACACCTTCGCTCGTCGAGGCACCGCGTTCCACAGCTGGCTGGAGCAACGCTTTTCCGGTGACCGGCTGCTGGAGATCGACGACCTTCCCGGTGCGGCGGACGTCGGCGAGGCCCCGGACACCGATTTCGAGGCCCTGCAAGAAGCGTTCGAGAACAGCGAATGGGCGGACCGGGTGCCGGTGGCGGTGGAGGTGCCGTTCTCCGCGGACGTCGAAGGCATCACTCTGCGCGGCCGGATGGACGCCGTGTACGCGGATCCCGACGGCGGCTGGACCGTTGTGGACTGGAAAACCGGCTCCGTTCCGTCCGAGGAACGCTTGCCAGCCTTGGCGATTCAGCTCGGCGCGTACCGATTGGCGTGGGCCGCGCTCAAGAAAGTCCCAGTGGAACGGGTACGTGCGGCCTTCCACTATGTCCGACATGGACACACGCTGCGCCCGGCCGACCTCCTGGACGCGGAAGGCCTGCGCGCCTTGCTGCGCAACGTTCCGCAAGAGTGAAGCTAGGCCCGATCGCGCACCGTCAACGCCCAGCTCACCAACGGCCACTGCAGCGGCAACCGCAGCCAGGCCACCGCGCGATCCCGAGCCGGACGGCCGCGGCGCTGATAATCCAACGCCATTTTCACATTCCCGGGAAACACGCCGACAAAGAGCAGTGCCGCCGCCAGCCCGCCCAGCCGGCGCGTGCGCGGCAGCGCGATCCCGGCGGCCACCGACAGCTCGGCGACGCCCGAGGCGTACGTCCAAGTGCGCCGGTCACCGGGCAACTCCTTCGGGACCAGCGCGTCGAACTGCTTCGGCCGAGCGAAGTGCAGGACGCCCGCCCCGGCCAGGAGAGCTGCGAGAAGATGCGCCGGACGTTGCGACGCGCGAGGCTGCGACATGCGGCAAGCCTGCCACAGCAGGATCCTCGCGACGGGTGTGCGGGTGCTCCGATTGGGTTATCCTCCCCGCTGTGAGTGACGCCGAACGCCCGCGGGGAGCCGGTGCATGAAGGCCTTGAAACGGCTGCCCCTCAACGTCCGGTTGAACGACCGGCCCGACCACGAGCTCGTCGGCGTGATCCGGATGCCGGAGCTGACGGTCAGCCCGATGCGGTCGATCGTCAAGCGGATCATCGGCGCATTGCTGGCTCTGCTGGCCACGGTGCTGATCGTCTACCTCGACCGGGACGGCTACCGCGACGCGAACGGCGACGGCCTCTCGTTCCTCGACTCGCTCTACTACGCGACAGTTTCCCTTTCGACCACCGGCTACGGCGACATCGCCCCGGCCACCGCGTCCGCGCGGCTGGTGAACGTCATCGTGATCACGCCGCTGCGGGTGCTCTTCCTCATCGTCCTCGTCGGGACCACCCTGGAAGTGCTCACCGAGCGCTCCCGGCAGGCGTTCAAAATCCAGAAGTGGAGGACGAAGGTGCGTGACCACACCGTCGTCGTCGGTTTCGGCACGAAGGGCCGTTCGGCGGTCAACGCGCTGCTCGGCGACGAGGAGGTGCAGGCCAACCGCATCGTGGTCGTCGACACCGACCAGCAGGCGCTGGACGCGGCGAGCGCTCTCGGCCTGGTCACCGTGCACGGGTCGGCGACCAGGTCGGACGTCCTGCGCGTCGCGGGCGTGCAGCACGCGCGAGCCGTAGTGGTCGCGCCGAACCGCGACGACACCGCAGTGCTGGTCACCCTCACCGCGCGCGAGCTGGCCCCGAAGGCGCACATCGTGGCGTCGGTGCGCGAGGCCGAGAACGTCCACCTGCTCAAGCAGTCCGGGGCGAACCAGGTCGTGGTGTCGAGCGAGACCGCGGGACGGCTGCTCGGGATGGCGACGTCCAGCCCGCTCGTGGTGGACATGGTCGAGGACTTGCTGACGCCGGAGTCCGGCTTGGCGATCGCCGAGCGCAGCATCGAACCGAGCGAGGAAGGCGGATCGCCGCGGCATCTGGCGGACACGGTGCTCGGAGTGGTGCGCGACGGCATTCTCTACCGGGTGGACGCCCCGCAGGCGGACGCACTGGAGCCGGGGGACCGGCTGCTGTATGTCAAGAAAGTCACCCAGGTGGACAAGATCGAACGCTGAGTTTCCGGGTCGTGAGGGGAACCCTGGGGGAATCTGATTCCCTCAGGGTTCCCCTCACGGGCGTTTCCTGCTGTGAGCCGGGGGCCAGAGGTGAACGGCGCGTGAGGTCGCGGCCGCGCGCCGCGCCGGGGTCCCCCGTGCGCGGGCACCTCACTGGGTTTTGCCCCCGGCATCTGGAAGCATGGCGTCGTGCAGGTTTCCGACCCCCCGCATAAGAGCCCCGTCAAGCGCGGGCTGCAGGTGGGCATCCCGGTCGCGGTCGGGGTGCTCGTCGTGGTCTTGACGTGGCTCGCCGGCCCGGGGCTGCTCGGCATCCACCCGAAGTCCCCCGGCGCGCCCGTGGACGCCCAGATCACCAAGGCCGTCGACTGTTCCGTCCCCGGGGCGGCCGAATCGGTCTCGTTCCAGCTCGGCGGCAAACCGCGCCAGGGCACCCTCGACGGCTGCGGGCACGGCAAGAACGAGCACCTCCAAGTGCTGGTCCCGGACGACGCCCCGGCCGACGGCGTCGTCTCGGTCAGCATGCCGGACACCGCGGTGGGGGCACAGGACCTGCGCGCGCCGATCGCGCTGGCGCTGCTGGTGTTCGCCTGCTTCTGCGGCGGGATGTACGCCTACCTGGTGATCCGCGGTCCGGGCAAGCTGGCCCTGCTCAGCTGACCACTCCGGACGCAGTGCCGGAGCGGGTCAGCTGACGTCCGACGAGGACGCGGCGAAGGTGTTGCAGTCGGCAATCCGGTTGTCCTTCGCCCCGGCGCGCCACCACTGCGCGTAATGCGCGTTGGTGCCGTGGTCGTGGCTGCGGGAAGTGTTGTCGCCTCGGGTTTCCTGGTCGTTCCAGGCCTTGTTGTACATGTCGCGGGTGATCGTGCCGCCGCGGTCGACGTGCGCGCCCAGGAACATCCCGGAGAAGCACTGCGCCTGCAGTTCTTTGCGACGGGACATTTCGAGGCCCTCGGGGCTGTTCTGCCCGGCCGCGTAGATCTTCTGCCACGCGGCGTCCATGATCCCAGCGACTTCCTGCACGTGGTGGCCGTACTCGTGGGCGAACAACGCCAGGTAGACGCCGGGGTTGTTGCCGTACTGGTCGGTCTGCAGGCCCTTGAACGGGACGTACAGGTTGTTCTCGCAGTAGTACGCCGCGGTCGCGATGCCGACCTGGATGGTGCCGCATTCGGTGTCGAAGCTCGGCCCGGTGGGGAAGTGCAGCGCGGGCGGCGTGAACGGCAGGTTGTAGGACTCGAGGAACGGTCCCCAGGCCGCGTCGAGGCATTTGCTCGCGGCGGTGAAGAACGCTTCCGCGCCGTCCTGCGTGCTCGTCCACGGCGGCAGGTTGCAGACCAGGTTCTGCAGGCCGGCGTTGCGATCCTGCAGGATCGGGTGGTCGGCCAGCTGGAGGATCTTGTGCGGGCCCGCGCTGGTAGAGGTGCTCGGACTCTCCGACGAGCTGGTCGGGGCGCTCGACGCGGTGGACGAGCCGCTGGTGGGCGGCAGCTCGTAGCTGGAGGTCGGCGAGGGCGGCGCGGCCTGGTAGCCGGTGTTGCCGGAACCCGACCCGCGGTTCAGCGAAACGATCGCCACGACGCCCAGCGCCAGCACCGCGACCGCGCCGAGGCACAGCCCGACGATCAGCCCGGTCGGCTTGCGCGGAGGCACCGGATAGGACGGCGGCTGCTGCCACTGCGGACCCTGCGGCGGCGGACCCTGATACGGCGGCTGTTGTCCCTGGTAGGGCCCCTGCCCCGGCTGAGCCTGGTAGGGACCTTGCGCCTGGCCCGGGTACTGGCCCGGCGGCACCGGTCCTTGGCCCGGCACCGGCGGCGGTTGAACGGTCCCGCGTGGCGGCACCTGGCCGTAGGGCGGTTGCGTCATCAGGGCAGTCCCGGTGGGTCTCGGCGCGGGCCGGGCGTTCCCCGGCTTGCCGTTCAGCATATCGGGGGATGCCCGCTCCGCCGCAGCACTTCGCCGGACTGGCTTCCCGTCCGGACGTCCCCCCAGGTCTGGCCGGGTTCGGACGGCTCTGGAAGAGTGACGGCAGCAACCGCAGGGCCGTGCAGACGAGGGGCTCCGATGACAAACTCACCCGGTGCGCCCGGGCCGGGGGACGACACGCCTACGCCGAGCCGGGGCTTCGCCAGTCCCGATCCGGGCGCGTCCGCCGCCACCCCGCCAGCCACTCCACCAGCCACCCCGCCGCGGACCGGCGAAACGGACACTTCGTCCTCGCCGTCCGGCGCGAACGCCGGAAGTGCGCCGTCCGCTGGCGAAAACCCGGCTGGTTCGGCTTCGCCTTCGGACAGTGCGAACCCGGCTGGTTCGACGCCGCACTCCAGCGGCGAAACCCCCGCCGGAACCACTCCGCCGCAGCCGGGCGCGACCCCGCCCGCCGGGGAAACCCAGCACTCCGGCGTTTTCCCGCCGCCCGGAGGGACCCCGCCCCCGCCTCCCGCGGGCGGCCAGTGGCAATCTCCCGGCCAGCAACCGCTCCCGCAGTACCCCGGCGGCCCCGGCCAAGGCTGGAGCCCGAACGGACTGGGCAAACCGGGCGTGATCGCGCTGCGCCCGTTGAACCTCGGCGACATCCTCGACGGCGCGATCACCGCGATCCGCCGGTATCCGCTGCTGATCCTCGGGGTGGCCGCGATCGTCGCGGTGGTCTCGGCGGGGCTGAACCTCGCCGCGTCGCTGTGGCTGGTGCCCGATTTCAACCGGGTCACCCAGCTCGGCCCGGCCGCCACCCCGCAGCAGCAGCTCGACGCGGCCTACAGCCTGCTCGGCTCCGCGCTCACCGCGCTGCTTCCGGTGCTGGTGATCTCCATGCTGGCGCAGACTTTCCTCACCGGGTTTCTCACCGTGGTGATGGGCAAGGCGGTGCTCGGCCGTCCGGTCGACTTCGGTTCGGCGATGCGCGAGGCCGCGCCGCGCCTGCTGCCGCTGCTGGCGGTGACCGTGCTGTACACGCTGGCCACGATCGTCGCCGCGGCGTTCTGCCTGCTGCCCGCTGTGCTGCCGTACGTGTTCTGGTCGCTCGCCGGCCCCGCGCTGGTGCTGGAACGCGGCACCATCGGACAGGCGTTCTCCCGGTCGCGCCAGCTCGTGTCGGGCATGTTCTGGCGGGTGTTCGGGGTGCTGCTGCTGGCGGCCGTGATCGGCTGGCTGATCTCGGCGATCATCGGCATTCCGTTCAACCTCGGCTCGGGCGCGTTCAGCAGCTTGTTCGACCCGCAGGGGGGCGTGCCGAAGCTGACGACCGGCGGGCTGGTGCTGCAGTCGGTGGGCAAGGTGATCGCGGAGACGATCGTCATGCCGTTCACCGCGCTGGTCACCGTGGTGCTCTACATCGACCAGCGGATGCGCCGCGAGGGCATGGACATCGAACTGGCCAGGGCGGCGGGCATCCAGCCGCCGCAACCGCCGCGGCAGGCGTGGTGATCGGTTTTCTCGGCGACGTCCCGGTCGACATCGACCGGGACCCCGCCCGGCTGCGGGCGGTCGAGGAACTGACCGACCCGCGTTACGCGGCCGCGCAGCCGGGCTTTCTCGAGCGGGCCTCGCAGTGGCTCGGGCAGCGGATTTCCGAACTGTTCGACGCGTTGTCCGGGGTGCCCGGCGGCCCCTTCGGCCTGCTGCTCGTCCTGGCGCTGGTGATCGTGCTGATCGTGGTCGTGCGGCTGCGGGTGGGCAAGGTCGGCCGGTCGGCGAAAACGTCCGGCGAGGTGTTCAGCGGACGGCGGCGGACCGCGGACGAGTACCGGAAGGCCGCCGAGGACGCCGCCGCGCGCGGTGATTTCGCCGACGCGGTGCGAGAACGGTTCCGTGCGCTCGTGCGGGGGATGGAAGAACGCGCGCTGCTCGACGTCCGCTCCGGCCGGACCGCGGACGAAGCCGTCGCCGAAGCCGGGAGGTTCCTGCCGGATCTGGCGGTTGAGCTGACGGCTGCCGCACGGCAGTTCGACGACGTGCACTACGGCGGACGGCCGGGTACCGAAGCCGGTTACCGCACACTGTCCGAATTGGACGAACGGGTCCGGCGCGCGCGGCCCGTTTTGGCGGACGCATGAGCACAGCCGTTTCACCGGATCTGCGCCGGATCTGGCGTGGCGCCCGGGTTCCGCTGGCGATCCTCGTGCTGATCGTCCTCGTCGCGCTGGCCATCGTGCTCAGCCGCGGCAAGCAGACCAGCGGGGAATTCGACCCCGGTTCGTACGAGCCGCGCGGCAGCCACGCGCTCGCGCATTTGCTGGAGAAGCAAGGCGTGCAGATCCGCGCCGCGCATTCGCTCGCCGAGGCACGCGAGGCCGCCGACAGCGGAACCTTGCTGATCACCAACCCGCAGCTGGTGCCGTCGAACGGGGTGGCCGAGCTGCGCCGCCGGGTCTCGCACCTGGTTCTCGTCGCGCCCGGAGCGACTGCGCTGGGCATGGCCGCGCCGACTGTTTCGCCGGTGGGTGAGGGAGAGGTCCGTACGCTGCAACCGGGTTGCACGGTCGGTGCGGCGGTCAGCGCGGGTTCGGTCATGCTTGGCGGACGGCATTACCGCACGGACGACACGACGGCGCGAGCCTGTTACCGCGACGACGGCGAAGCGACCTTTGTGCAACTGGCCGACCGTACCGGCACGGTGACCGTGCTCGGCTCGGCGGAAGCGTTCACCAATGACCAGATCGCCAGGGAAGGCAACGCGGCGTTCGGCATGCTGCTGCTGGGCGATCACCGGCAGCTGGTCTGGTATGTACCGTCCACAGAGGACCCAGCGCTGGATGGCGAGAAGAAGCCGTTCGTCGACCTCATCCCGCCCGGCTGGCGCTACGGCGCACTGACCGCGGGTATCGCGATCGCGCTTTTCGCGTTGTGGCGCGCGCGGCGGCTCGGGCCGGTGGTGCGCGAACCGCTGCCGGTGGTGGTGCGGTCGGCGGAAACGGCGGAGGGCCGCGCCCGGCTGTACCGGCGGGGCGGCGCGAGCGGGCACGCGGCGGAAACCTTGCGCGAGGCGGCCCGGACGCGGCTGCGGAAGAGATTGGGATTGCCGCGCGACGCCGGCCCGCCCGCGGTGGTGGAGACGGTGAGCGCGCGGACCGGCCGGGCGCCGAACGAGGTCGGGGCGGTGCTGTACGGCCCGTCGCCGTCCGACGAGGCGGCGCTGGTGCGGCTGGCGGACGAACTGGACGCGGTGGAACGAGAGGTGGAGCGTTCTTGAGTACCGAACAGATGCAGGACGCGCGGGCGGCCCTGATCGCCTTGCGCGCCGAGGTCGGGAAGGCCGTGGTCGGCAACGACGCGGCGGTCACCGGGCTCATCCTCGCGTTGCTCTGCCGGGGGCATGTGCTGCTGGAAGGTGTTCCGGGCGTCGCGAAAACGTTGCTGGTGCGGGCGTTGGCGGCGTCGCTGGACCTCAAGACGACGCGCGTGCAGTTCACCCCGGACCTGATGCCGGGCGACGTCACCGGGTCCATTGTGTACGACGCGCACAGCGGCGAGTTCTCCTTCCGCGAGGGCCCGGTGTTCACGAATCTGCTGCTGGCCGACGAAATCAACCGGACGCCGCCGAAGACGCAGTCGTCGCTGCTGGAGGCGATGGAGGAACGGCAGGTGTCGATCGACGGCGTCTCGCGGCCGTTGCCGGATCCGTTCCTGGTGATCGCGACGCAGAACCCGGTCGAATACGAGGGCACGTACCCGTTGCCGGAGGCGCAGCTGGACCGGTTCCTGCTGAAGCTGACCATGCCGGCTCCTTCGCGCGGGGACGAAATCGGCATTCTTTGGCGGCACGCACAGGGTTTCGACCCGCGCGACCTCGCCGCCGCGGGGGTCCGCCCGGTCGCTGGCGCCGCGGAACTCGCCGCCGCGCGGGAGGCGGTCGCGAAGGTGACCCTCGGCCCGGAAGTGATCGGCTACGTCGTCGACCTCTGCCGCGCGACCCGGGAACTCCCGGCGGTGCGGATCGGCGTTTCTCCGCGTGGGGCAACGGCTTTGCTCGCCGTCACGCGCGCGTGGGCGTGGCTGTCGGGCCGGGATTACGCGACGCCGGACGACGTCAAGGCGCTCGCCCGTCCCGCGCTCCGGCACCGTCTCGACGTGCGGCCCGAAGCCGAACTCGAAGGCGTCACCTCGGACGGCGTCCTCGACCGGGTGCTGGCCTCCGTGCCGGTGCCGCGCTAAATGGCAGTCACCGGGCGGCTCGGACTGCTGGCGCTGCTGGGGGCGCTGGTGGTCGGGCTGCTGTTCCCGTCCGGCACCGGCGTCGCGGTCGTGGTCGCGGTGCTGCTGGTGCTGGTCGTCGTGGATCTCGTGCTGGCCGGGAGTGTGCGGGCGCTGCGGTTTTCGCGCAGTGGCACCACTTCCGTCCGGCTGGGGGAGCCCGCCGAGGTCACGCTGACCGTGACGAACCCCGGCGGCCGCACCGTCCGCGGCTCGCTGCGGGACGCCTGGCCGCCGAGCGCCGGTGCCGACGACCGGCACGCGTTGGTGGTTCCTTCCGGCGAGCGTCGTGCCTTGACGACCGCGCTGCTCCCGACCCGCCGCGGCGACCGGATCGCGGCCCGGGTGACCGTGCGTGCGGTCGGCCCGCTGGGATTGGCCGCGCGGCAGGGCTCGCATGAGGTGCTGTGGAAGGTTCGGGTGCTGCCGCCGTTCCACAGCCGCAAGCATCTGCCTTCTCGGCTGGCTCGGCTGCAGCAGCTAGACGGCCGCAACGCCGTGCTGATTCGGGGCCAGGGAACGGAATTCGACTCCCTGCGCGAGTACGTCATCGGCGATGACGTCCGGTCGATCGACTGGCGCGCGACGGCCCGCGCGGCGGACGTGATGGTGCGGACGTGGCGTCCGGAACGCGACCGGCAGGTGGTTTTGGTCCTGGACACTGGCCGGGTGTCGGCGGGGCGGGTCGGCGACGCACCGCGGCTGGACGCGGCGATGGACGCGGCGCTCTTGCTGGCCGCGCTGGCTTCCCGGGCGGGCGACCGGGTCGATCTGGTCGCTTACGACCGGCGTGTGCAGGCTTCGGTGCCGAACGCTTCAACGCCGTCTTTGGTGAACGCTCTAGCCACGATTGAACCGTCGCTGGTGGAGACCGACGCGCGGGGAATGGTGGCGGAAGTCCTGCGCCGAACGCGGCGGCGGGCTTTGGTGGTACTGCTGACCGGTCTGGAACCGGCCCCGTTGCAGGAGGGCCTTTTCCCAGTGCTGGGGTCGCTGACGGCTCGGCACGAGGTGCTGGTGGCTTCGGTGGCGGACCCGAGGGTGGCGGAGATGGCGGGCGCGCGGGGTTCCGCGGAGGCGGTTTACGACGCTGCCGCGGCGGAACGGGCGCTGGCGGATCGGGAGTCTTCGGTGGCGTGGCTGACCCGGCACGGGGTCGGGGTGGTGGACGCGGTGCCGGAGGAACTCCCACCCGCGCTCGCCGACCGCTACCTGGCCCTGAAAGCCGAAGGCCGCCTCTAGCCAGCCTCGGGAAGCGCGTCCCCGGCGGCCCGGCGGTCGACGTCGCCGGTCTCGCCGTCTCGGGCGGCTCGGCGTCCCAGCGTGAACACGTACGTCAGGAACAGCAGCTCCACCGCCGCCCCGATGCCGATCCGCAGCCACGTCGGCCAGCCGGACGGCGTCACGAACGCCTCGATCACGCCCGACACCAGGAGCACGCACGCCAGTCCCAGCGCGATCACCACTACCGAACGGCCTTGTTCGGCCAGCGCCGCACTCCGCGACCGGCGGCCTGGATCCACGACGGTCCAGCCGAGTTTCAGTCCGGTCCCCGCCGCGATGAACACCGCCGTCAGTTCCAGCAGGCCGTGCGGCAGCAGCAGGCCCAGCAGCACATCGCCGCGGCCAGCGGAGGACATCAGGCCGATCGCCATCCCGGCGTTCAGCGAGTTCAGCCACAGCGCGCCGATCACCGGCAAGCCGAGCGCGACGCCCAGGAACAGGCACGTCGCCGCCACCCAGGCGTTGTTCGTCCACACCTTCGCCGCGAACGACGCCGCTGGGCCGTTCGAGTAGTACGTCTCGTATTGGCCGCCGGGCGCGGTCATCGCCTTCAGCTCGTCCGGCGACACCAGCGACGCGCGCACCTGCGGGTCGCCCGCGATCCACACGCCGACCACTGCCATCACCGCGACCGACAGCAGCGCTGCGGGGATCCACCAGCGCCGGCTCAGGTACACCGCGGCCGGGAAGCGGTGGGTGAAGAAGAGCCCGACCTCGCGCCACGCCGGGTTGTGCGAGCCGGCGACCGCCGAACGGCCGCGCGCGACCAGTGCCGACAGCCTCGCCAACAGTGCCGGGTCGGGTGCGGTCGAGCGGAGCATCGACAGATGCGTCGCCGTGCGCTGATACAGCGTGACCAGCTCGTCCGCCTCCTGGCCGGTCAGCTTGCGCCGTCCGGCGAGCTCGCCGAGCCTGCTCCATTCGGCGCTGTGCGCCGCGACGAACACGTCGACGTCCACCGGCCACCTCCTCGACCGTCAGGATAGAGGCACCGGCGGCGCTCTACGCTGGCCTCGTGCAGGAAGAGTCCGATCTCGTCACCGGTGAGGCCGTCGTCCTCGACCTGCGGGTGGCGAAGCTCGCCAGCCGCGCGGTCGCGATGCTGCTCGACGTCCTCGTCCAGGCCGCGTTGCTGCTGCTCGTGTTCGTCGCGCTGACGCTGACCGCGGGGTCGTTCGACTCGGCGCTCACCGTCGCGCTGATGCTGACCATGTTCGTGCTGGTGGTGATCGGCTACCCGGTGCTGTTCGAAACGCTCAGCCGCGGCCGTTCGCTCGGGAAACTCGCGCTCGGCCTGCGCGTGGTGCGCCTCGACGGCGGCCCGATCAGCTTCCGGCACGCGCTGACCCGCGCGCTCGCCGGGTTCTTCGTCGACTTCTGGGCGCTCGGCTTCCTCGGCGCGGTGGCCGTCATCGTGTCGCTGACGTCGTCGAACGGCCGCCGCGTCGGCGACTACCTCGCGGGCACCCTGGTGATCCGCGAACGCGTGCCGCAGTCCGCGCAGGCGATTCTCGTCGTGCCGCCCGGTCTGGAGGCGTGGGCCGCGCACTTCGACCTCAGCGGACTCTCCAACGACCTCGCCATGGCCGCCCGCCAGTACCTCGGCCGCTACCACGAACTGCGTCCGGAAGCGGCCGCGTCGCTCGGCTTCGGCCTGGCGCAGCAGGTTTCGGCGGCGATCGGGGTGCCGCTGCCGCACGGGATGCCGCCGTGGGTCTTCCTCACCGCGGTGCTGGCCGAACGCCGCAACCGCGACCACGCCCGGATCGCGCCGATGCAGTACGGCCCGCCCGCGTACCCGCCGCCTGCCTACGCACCGCCGCCCGTTCCGCCTCCGGCACCGCCGAAGTCCGACAACCCCTTCACCCCGCCGAGCTGAGGTCATGCTCGCCGACGACGTCACCGTCACTACTGCCCAGGACGGTCAGCTCACGGTCATCGAGCGCATCGTCACCGACGCCCCCGCCGTCCACCGCATTGCCGAACGCGTACCGGTCACCGACGACGAGGACCGGCTTTACGCGATCACTGACCTGCGTCTCTCCGGTGCCGCTTCCGCCGACGGAACGACGATCACGGTCACCGGGCCAGCGACCGTGACGTACACAGTTGACGGTGCGGTCGCCGCTGGCGGACAGGTGCGGGTCCAGCTCACCGGTGGCTGGGACCATCGGCTCGACCGCGTCACCGCCACCTTCACCGGCCCCGGAGTGTCCACAGCGGACTGTTACGCCGGTCAGCCCGGATCGTCCCGGCAGTGCACTTTCTCCGAACTGCGGACCGGGGGAGCGCACGCCGAACAGAACGGGTTGCGGCCAGGGGATCGGATGGACCTGGCCGTCCAAACCGGGCCGCTGCCAGAGAACGCCCGGTTTGTCCCGGCTGGACCGCTGGCCGCCTTCGCGCCTGGCTTCCCGACCGTCCTCAGCGGTCTGGCCCTCATGCTTTACCTCCTCTTCGGCGCGAGCCTGTGGCGACGGCGCAGCGGGCCACCCGCTCCGGGAGTGCCGCCCGCGTACCTCGCGTATGTCGCGCGCGGGGAAGTCGACCTCACCGGCACCGTCCTCGACCTCGTCTCCCGCGGTCATCTGCACATCGCCGACGGGCAGGTCATCCATTACGAAGCCGACCCGCTCACACCGTTCGAGCAAGCCGTCAAAGCCGCTTTCCCGCCAGGGCCGCTCGCTGCCGCACGGCCGGATCAGACGGAACTGCGAGCCCTGCTCGACGCCGAAGCGCGCCGCCAAGGCTGGCTGTCCGCGAGAGAACCCCACGTTCGCCGAGCCGGGCTCGTCCTGGCCGCCGCGGGAGTCGTGGCGACCGTCGTCCTGGCGCTCACCGTCGGCGAGGCGTTGATCGGCGTCGCACTCCTGATCACCGGGCTAGCCACCTTCGCCGCCGCTCCGTTGGTCCCGCCGCAAACCCGCCGGGGCCGTGCGCTGGGGACCCCGGCCGCGCGGGTCGAATCCCCGCTGGCGGCGGAGATCGACGCGATCCAAGCCATGGCCGAACGCCGCGCGGTGGTGTCCGCGCAATGAAACTCGCCGCCCTGCTGGCCATTCCGTTCCTGTGTGCGACGCCCGCTGCAGCGCAGGACCAGCCGTCGCTGCCGGGACTGCCGCAGAGCGTCGAGGTGGCGTTGAAAGTCCAGCGCGACGGCAGCTTGTCCGTCACCGAAGCGGTTTCGGTACCGCACGACACCTCGATGACCCGCACCATCCCGTTGCGCGCCAACGCCCGGGTGCTCGGCATCCGCGACATCAGCATCGAAGGCGCGGGCAACGCCGAATCCGGCAATGACCAGGTGACCTTCTACCTGCGCGGCGGAACGTCGGTCCTCCGGTACACAGTGGACGGTGCGGTCGGCACCAGCCTCGGCGTCGAGCACGTGACCTGGGATGTCGCCGGTGGCTGGGACACCCGCCTCGAACTGGTCCGCGCGACCTTCGCCGCACCCGCCGTCCCCGACGCGCTCAGCTGCCTCGCCGGTCCGCCCGGCTCGGCGACCCGCTGCGGAGCCGCGCAGATCGACCACTCCGGCCTGACCCGCGTTTCCGTGCCGAACCTCCAACCCGGCTCGCGCGTACAGTTGACCGCCGAACTCCCCGGCGGCACTGTCGCCGCGACTGAGCGTCTCGTCCCCAGCGGCCCCTTCGCGGCAAGCGCGCCAGTGTGGTGGGCCTGGCTGGCCTTCGCGGTGCTGGCCCTCGCAGGCGCGGTCATTGTGTTCGTACGCCGCCGAGAAGACCGACGGCCCGGCCGCGCCACTCCCGTACCGCTCCTGGACAACGGCCGCTTCTCTTCACCGGACGGCGTGCTCCCTGGACACGTAGGACTGCTTCTCACCGGACGCGTCAGCTCTATCGATCTAGCCGCGACAGTGCTCGACCTATGCGTCCGTAACTATCTATGGGTCAGCGAAGACGGCCCGCGCAACTGGGTGCTCGTGCGCCGTAACCCACCCGACGAACACCTGACCGCCTTCGAGCGCGCGGCCTACGACGCCGCTGTACCCGGCGAAGCCGCGACGCTCGCAGAGATCCGCGAAGCGGGTGTACGCGAGCTAACCGCCGATACTGTCCGTCGCGGTTGGCGTGCTCCGGAGCGGCTGTCGAAGATCGGCCCGCGGCTATGTGGGTACGGCGTCTTCCTCACCGTCCTGCTGGCCTTCACTGTCGGTTACGCACAACTCGGGTTGGTGCTTCTCGCTGCCGGCATCGCGGTGACGGCAGCCGCTCGGCTCCTGCCGGAGCGAACGAAGGCAGGACTAGACCTCCGAGACCGCCTTCTCGGCCTGAGTGCGCAACTGCGCACGATGGAAGCGCCAGACGACGAACTGCTCGCCTCTCGCGCGCTTCCATACGCGTACGCGCTGGGCGAAGCAGACGCTTGGCTTGTTAACGCTTGTTCGCTGTCGGCGTACTGGTATGGCACCTCCGCCGTGGACGCTGTGCCATTGGCGCGGACCAGCGGATTCGTGGCCGCACTGAGCGTCGCGTTCGAGGGCGCGAGGCACCTCCGACCGGACGAGCCGAAGACGCCCGCGCCTGCGTAGGGTGGAGGCATGGCCGATCCCGAGCTCTTCCGTTTCACGATCGACAACGGTCTGCGCGTGGTGCTCGCTCCTGACCCGACCGCGCCGGTGGTCGGGGTCAGCGTGCACTACGACGTAGGCTTCCGCTCCGAGCCGGAGGGGTTGACCGGTTTCGCGCACCTCTTCGAGCACCTGATGTTCCAGGGCAGCGAAAGCCTGGAGAAACTGGCGCACTTCCGGCACGTGCAGTCCAGCGGCGGCACCTTCAACGGTTCCACGCATCCGGACTACACCGACTACTACGAGGTGCTGCCCGCGGCGGCGCTGGAACGCGCGCTGTTCCTTGAGGCCGACCGGATGCGCGCGCCGAAGCTGACCGCGGAGAACCTGGCGAACCAGATCGAGGTCGTCAAGGAGGAAATCCGGCTGAACGTGCGCAACCGGCCGTACGGCGGATTCCCCTGGATCCTGCTGCCGCCGGTGCTGTACTCCACGTTCGCCAACGCGCACGACGGCTACGGAGCCTTCGAAGACCTGGAGGGCGCGACGCTGGACGACTGCGCCGCCTTCTTCGACACCTTCTACTCGCCGGCCAACGCGGTGCTGACCGTCGCGGGCGATTTCGAGGTGGAAGAGGCGAAGGCGCTCGTCCAGAAGCACTTCGGCGACGTCCCGCACCGGCCGGCTCCGGTCCGTCCGTCGTTCTCCGAACCGCTGCCCACCACGCAGCTGAACGGCGAGCACACCGACCCGCACGCGCCGCTGCCCGCGCTGGCCGTCGGCTACCGGATGCCGGACCCGATCAACGACCTCGACGGCTACCTCGCCTATCTGGTGCTGGCCGGCGTGCTCACCGACGGTGACGGCTCGCGGCTGCAGCAGCGGCTGGTGCACGTCGAGCCGCTGGTGGTCGACATCGGCGCGGGGGCCGGGCTGTTCGGCCCGTTCGAGGCGCGCGATCCGGACACGTTCACCATCACCGCGATCCACCCGCCGGACGTGCCGCGCGAGCGCGTGCTGGCCGCGCTGGACGAGGAGCTGGAGAAGCTCGCGTCCACGCCGCCGGACGAACAAGAACTCAAGAAGGTCACCGCGCGCTGGGCGGCGAGCCTGCACGCGGAGCACGACCGGCTCGTGTCGCGCACGCTCGCGCTCGGCGCGTTCGAACTGCTGTACGGCGACGCGTCGCTGGTCTACCAGCTCGCCGACCGGCTGTCCGCGGTCTCCGGCGAGGCGGTGTCGGCGGCGGCGAAGGCGCTGCGCCCGGACGCGCGCGCCGTGCTCGTCGTCAAGCCCGCAAGCACCGAAGGGACGGAACAGTGACCTCGGCTGAACAGGTCAAAGCCGCACACCGCAGCGCCGAGGAGATCGGCCGCACCGCCACCGGACCGCGTCCGCTGCCCGCGCTCGGGAAGCAGCGCGCCGCCGCCGATCTGTCCCATGTGGACACCACGCTTTCCAACGGGCTGCGCGTGCTCGCGGTGCGCAAGGCGAGCGTCCCGATGGTGGAACTGCGGCTGTGGATCCCGTTCGCGGGAGAGGACCGGATGCACGCGGCCACCGCGGAGGTGCTCGCGGAAACCGTGCTCACCGGAACCGCTCGGCGCGACCGGGTGGAAATCGACGCCGAGGTCGCGCTGATCGGCGGCGACCTCAACGCGGGCGTGGACCCGGAGCGGTTGTACTTCGGCGGCACCGCGCTGTCCGACGGCCTGCCGACGCTGCTGGACGTGCTCGGGGACGTGCTCACCGGTGCGACGTACGGCGACGCGGAGGTCGCGCGCGAGCGGGAGCGGTTGATCGAGCGCATCGCGGTCTCGCGGACGCAGCCGCGCACGATCGCGCGGGAAGCACTGCAGAAGCACCGGTACGGCGATCACCCCGCGACTCGCGAGGTCCCGCAGGCCGAGGATGTCGCCGAGGTGACCGCGGAGCAGGTGCGCGCGTTGCACACCGCTTCGGTGCTGCCGCGCGGTGCCGTGCTCGTGCTGGTCGGAGACCTTGACCCGCAAGAAGTTCCGGCCGAATTGGAGCGCGCGCTCGGCGGCTGGAAGTCAGACCGCTCGGCCGTGGTGCTGCCGCCGCTGCCGACGCTGACCGGCGGCAACGTCCTGCTGGTGCCGCGCGACGGCGCCGTGCAGTCGCAGATCCGGTTGTCCGCGCAGACGGTTCCGCGGGTCGACCCGCGCTACCCGGCGCTGCAGCTGGCGAATCTGGCGTATGGCGGGTATTTCTCCTCGCGGCTGGTGGAAAACATCCGCGAGGACAAGGGATACACCTACGGCGCGCACTCCGGCTTCGAGTTCACCGGCGACACGGCAGTGGTCAATGTGGACGCGGACACGGCCAACGAGGTCACCGCCGCGGCGTACCTGGAGACCCGCTACGAGCTGTTCCGGCTCGGCACCGTGCCGCCGACCGCGGAAGAGGTCGAATCGGTGCGGCAGTACGCGATGGGCTCGCTGGTCACCGGCACGTCCTCGCAGGGCGGGCTCGCCGGGCAGCTGATGGCGCTGGCGTCGAACGGCCTCGGCATCGACTGGCTGCAGACGCATCCGGAGCGGCTCGCGGCGGTCACCGCGGACGAGGTCGCCGAAGCCGCGGCGGAGTTCTTCGCGCCGGGCCGGTTCACCGGCGTCGTGGTCGGCGACGCGGACCTGCTCGCGCCGAAGCTGGCCGCGCTCGGAGTTTCCACCAGCGAGAAGGACTGATGAGCGTTCCGTTCGAACTAGGTTCCCTGCCGACCCTGTCGCGTTCCACAGTGGACCGTCAGGAAACCTTGCGCACCAACCCGGAGCGGCTCGCCGCGAAATGGTCGGAAGCCCGCGTGGTGCTGCTCGACGACACCGGCCGCACGCCGGTCGTCGAAGGCAGCTCCGCGCTGGCCACCCGCAAGGCGATGGACTTCGGCACCGAACCGCCCGCCGACGCGGTGTTCCTCGGCGAGTGGGAGGACGTCGACTACTGGTCGCTGCCCGGTGCCATCGAGGGCGACGCCGACACCGTGCGGCTGGCGGGCAGCTGGGGCGTGATCGAAGAGGTCCCGCGCGCCAACGGCGAGCTGTGGGTCGAGCTGCGCGGCTACGGCGAACAGCTCGACGACACGTCGGCCGGCCTGTTCACCACCGCGCAGGCGCTGCGGAACTGGCGGCGGCAATCGCGCTTCTGCAGCCGCGACGGCTCGCCGACGCGGCTGATCCAGTTCGGCTGGGCCAGCCGCTGCGAAGCCAAGGGCCACGAGGAATACCCGCGCACCGACCCGGCGGTGATCTGCCTGGTCCACGACCTCGATGGGGTCAACGGTTCGCACGTGCTGCTCGCCCGGCAGCCGATCTGGCCGCCGGACCGGTACTCGGTGCTCGCCGGATTCGTGGAGGCGGGGGAGTCCCTGGAGGGCTGCGTCGTCCGCGAAATCCGCGAGGAGGCCGGGATCGAGGTGCGGGACGTGCGGTATCTCGGCAGCCAGCCGTGGCCGTTCCCGCGCTCGATCATGCTGGGCTTCACCGCGCGCGCGGACCGCGAAGCGCCGCTGGTCCCCGCTGAGGGGGAGATCGAGGAAGCGCTGTGGGTGTCCCGAGAGGACGTCCGCGCCGCGTTCCGCAACGCCGGGACCGGCGTGCCGACGCCGATCGCTGGCGGGGCGTCGAACCTGCTGCTGCCGGGGAACTCGTCGATCGCCCGCGTGATGCTGAAAGCCTGGGCCGAAGCCGAGGAGTGACGGGCTCGTGAGTGGCGAGGCCGGGAAGAACCGTCGCCTCGCCACCCACGACCTCCGGCTCCGCCCTTCCGCGCTAGCGCCGCTCGCCGGGAGGGCGCTGCCCCACCGCCAGGGGCTTGAGCGGGGTGGCCGCACCGGCTGCTGAGCATCCACAAAGGACGCCCAGGCCCGCGAAGTACCCGATTCGCCGCAATCTGGCTGGTTCGTGCGGGGACTCCTCACGGACTACGAACCAGCACCCGGCCGCCGGGCTAATCCGCCCGTGGTCGATGCGTGCCCCGCGCTGCCCCGGTGGCCCCTCCCTTTCCCGAAATTCCCGGACCACCCCTTCCCGCTGGTCTGCACCACGTACGGTCCGCGCTCGCCCGGTCACCCTGTGCCGGTCGCCGACATCCCGCGGTATCAAGCCGTTACCCCGCTGTTTCCCGAGCCCATTGACGCCGTGTGGCCGCGCTCACTACAGTCCCGGAAAACCGTCTGTAAAGTTTCCTAATAAAGGAGCAGCCAGGTGCGAGCCGGCAGTCCGCGAACGTTGCGCGAGATGAACGACCGCGCGGCGATCGAGGCGTTGCTGCGGAGCGGGCCGCTCACCCGGGCCGAGCTCGAGGCCGCCATCGGGCTGTCCAAACCCGCTACCGCGCAGCTGCTCACCCGGCTGGAGCAGGAGAATCTCGTCGGCAAGGCCGGGGAACGCGCCGGTGGCGGACGCGGGCCGCGCGCTCAGCTGTGGGCGGTCAACGGCGGCCTCGCGCACGTCGCGGCCGTCGACCTCACCCCGCGGGTCGCGGACTTCGTGGTCGCCGACGTCGCCGGGGCCGTGCTCGCCGAGTACCGCGTGCAGCTTCCGGTGGCCGAGGACGCGGACGTGGTCGGTTCGTTCGGGCAGGCGCTGCGCCGGGTCGCCAAGGCCGCGGGCCTGCAGCTCGACGATCTGTCCAATGTGGTCATCGGGGCGCAGGGCGCGTTCGACCCGCGTACCGGACTGCTGTCGTCGGCCCCGCACATCCCGGGCTGGCTCGGGTTCAACGTGCCGAAGCGGCTGAGCGACGAACTTGGCGTGACAGTCAAGATCGAGAACGACGTAAACCTTGTCGCGGTCGAGGAAATGACCGTCGGCAACGCGCAGGGCGTCGACGATTTCGTGCTGGTGTGGCTGTCCGAGGGCGTCGGCGGCGCGGTCGTCATCGGACAACGGCTGCTGCGCGGCGCCACCGGTGGCGGCGGCGAGATCGACTGGATGCGCGTTCCCGATCCGGCCACTGTGGACACTGGCGACAGCTGGCCGTCCGCCGGGGCCCGGTACGGCAACCTGGTCGATTCGTCGGCGATCGTCCGGCTCGCCAAGGCGCACGGCATCACCGCGGACAGCGGGTGGGACGCCGTCACGCAGGCACGACGCGCGGCACACCAAGGGTTTCTGGACGATCTCGCACGGCGCGTCGCGAGCGGGGTCGCCAGCCTCGTCGCGGTCGCCGACCCGCAGCTCATCCTGCTGTGCGGCGAGACCAGCCGCGCCGGCGGCGACGAGTTCGCGGCGATCGTCGCGGAAAAACTGCACGAACTGGTCCTGCCGCGCACGCCCGTCGGCGTCGCTTCGGTGCAGGGCAACGCGGTGCGCGCCGGTGCGCTGCAATCCGCGCTCGCCACCGCCCGTGAGGACGTCTTCGGCGTCGTCACCCCCACGCTTCTGCGGCCGCGCCGGTCCGCCGGAGAGCAAGCCCCGTCCCCGACCGAGTAGACCCACCGATGGACAGGAGGGTTCATGTCCGCTCCCACCCGCATCCGGAGAATCGTGCGCAAGCGCGGGTCTCTGCTGCTCAGCGCCTTCGCGGCGAGTTCGCTGCTGGCGACTGCCGCGTGCGGCGCCGCCGCGCCCGCAGGCGGCGGTGACGCCGCGGCCCCGCCGAACAAGGACGACAAGCTCACCATCACCGTCTACAGCAAGTTCACCGACCGCGAGTATGGCGTGGTCACGAAGGCGCTGGACAAGCTCAAGGCGAAGTTCCCCAACATCACCATCAAGCACGAGGGGAACCAGGACGACGACAAGCTCACCCAGTCGATCCGCGGCGGCAACCCGCCGGACGTGGCGATCTCGTTCTACACCGACAACCTCGGCGCCTGGTGCTCCACCGGCAGCTTCCAGGACCTGAAGCCCTACATCGACCGCGACAAGATCGATCTCGAGCAGATCCCGCAGGCGGTCCGCGACTACACGTCGTACCAGGGCAAGCGGTGCGCGATGCCGATGCTCGCCGACGTGTACGGGTTCTTCTACAACAAGGCGCAGTTCGCGGCCAAGGGCATCGCCGGTCCGCCGAAGAACACCACGGAACTGTTCGAGGACGTCAAGAAGCTCACCGAGTTCAACCCGGACGGCTCGATCAAGACCGCGGGCTTCCTGCCGTCGATGCCGTTCTACGCCAACCAGGCGCAGTACTGGGCGCCGAACTTCGGCGCGAAGTTCATCGGCCCGGACGGCAAATCGTCGCTCGCTTCCAGCCCCGGCTGGAAGGAGATGTTCGAATTCCAGAAGAAGCTCATCGACTTCTACGGCGGGCACGAGAAGGTCGAGAAGTTCAAGGCCGGTCTCGGTGACGAGTACTCGAAGGACAACGGCTTCCAGACCGGCAAGCTGTCGATGATCTACGACGGCGAGTTCCGCACCGCGTTCATCAAGGATCAGGTGCCCTCGCTCGACTACGGCACCGCGCCCGCTCCGGTGCTCGACAGCCTGGCCGGCCAGTACGGCGGCGGTTTCGGCACCGGCACGATCATCGCGATCCCGAAGGGCGCGAAGAACCCGGGTGCCGCGTGGGAGCTGATCAAGCAGGCCTCGCTCGACACCGACACCCTCGTCGAGATGGCCAACGGCCTGAACAACGTGCCCAGCACCAAGGATTCGCTGAACTCGCCGAATCTGAAGATGCCGCCGCAGTTCAAGACCTTCACCGACATCTACAACAGCGGCAAGCTGGTCGCCAACCCGACCACGCCGATCGGCGACGCGTTCCTCAAGGCGGTCAACGACTTCGCCGAGAAGTGGCAGGCCGGGTCGGTGCCGGATCTGGACGCCGGCCTCAAGAAGGTCGACGCGCAGATCAACGACGAACTGGCGCAGAAGGGCGCCGGCGGATGACCACGCTGACCGCACCGGAAACCGGAACCTCCTCCGTGCCGAACCAGGCGCGGAGGGGGTCTCCCCGGGCCAAGCGCAGGCGCACGGTGTTCTGGTTCATGGCACCGGCCACCCTCGGGTTCCTCATCTTCTTCGCCTACCCGCTGGGCGCCACGCTGTTCTACTCGTTCACCCGCTACGACCTGATCAACCCTCCACAGTGGATCGGGTTCGACAACTACGTGCGCATGTTCACCAGCGAGCCACTGGTGAAAACCGCCGCGTACAACACGTTGTGGCTGGTCATCATCCTGACCGTCTGCCGGGTGCTGTTCTCGCTCGGCGTGGCGTCGGTGATTTCGCGGCTGAAATCGGGCGTCGGCATCGTCCGCACGCTCTGCTACCTGCCCGCGCTCGCCCCGCCCGCGGCCGCGACGCTCGCCTTCGTCTTCGTGTTCAACCCGGAATTCGGGCCGGTGAACCGGTTCCTGCGGCTGGTGGGCATCGACGGCGGATTGTGGTTCAACAGCCCGGAAATGTCGAAGCCCGCGCTGACCCTGCTCGCACTGTGGGGTTCGGGCGAGCTGATGATCATCATTCTGGCCGCGTTGCTGGACGTTCCGCAGGAGCAGTACGAGGCCGCGGAACTCGACGGGGCCGGGCCGGTGCGCCGGTTCTGGCACGTGACGCTGCCGTCGATCTCGCCGGTGCTGCTGTTCGGCGTGGTCAACTCGATGATCTACGCGCTGCAGTTCTTCACCCAGGCGATTGTCGCCGCGTCCGCTTCCGCGGGTACAGCTGACGTCGCGGGGAACTCGAAACTGATCGGTGCGCCGGAAAACTCGACGCTGACGTATCCGATCTGGTTGTACGTACAGGGTTTCCGGTACTTCAACATGGGTTACGCGGCGGCGATGGCAGTACTGCTGTTCCTGGTCTCCGCGGGCTTCACCTGGATTTTGGTGCGGCAAATGCGTAAGACGCAACATCAGGAGGATGGAGCATGACGACGCTTTCGGCACCACCGCGTCCGGCTGCTCCGGTGCATCCGCGGGAGAAGTTCAAGCGGCGCTGGGACAAGAAGCTGTCCTTTGTGGCCACGCACGCGGTCGGCATCGCACTCGGCGTGATCTTCATGCTGCCATTGCTGTTCGTTTTCCTCACCTCGGTGATGAAGAGCGACCAGGCGATGACCTCCAGCCTGTGGCCGACCGAATGGCATTTCGAGAACTTCGTCGAGGTGTTCCGGAAGGCACCGCTGCTGGAGTACTTCGGCAACAGCCTGCTGTACTCGGCGCTGGCCACGATCGGCGCGCTGGTCTCGGCGATCCCGGCGGCGTACGGGCTGGCGAAACTGCGGTGGCGCGGGCAAAACCTGTGCTTCATGCTCGTGGTGGTCGCGATGATGCTGCCGCCGCAGGTCACCGTCGTTCCGCTGTACGACCTGTGGGTGCGGCTCGGGTTCACCGGCACGCTGGTGCCGCTCATCGTGCCGTACTTCTTCTTCGACGCCTTCTCGATCTTCCTGCTCCGGCAGTTCTTCCTCACCATTCCGAAGGACTACCTGGAAGCGGCGAAGATCGACGGCTGCAACGAGTTCCGGGTGCTCACGCGGGTGCTGATCCCGATGGCGAAGCCGGGGATCGCGGCCACCGCGATGTTCTGCTTCCTGTTCACCTGGAACGACTATTTCGGTCCGCTGCTCTACACCGGCGAGAACAAAGACAACTGGCCGCTTTCACTGGCGATCGCGTCCTTCCGAGGCATGCACCACGTCGAATGGAACCTCACGATGGCCGCCACCGCGCTGATCATGCTGCCGGTGATCGTGCTGTTCGTGTTCGCGCAGAAGTCGTTCGTCAAGGGCATCACGTTCACGGGAGTCAAGGGATGAAACTGGCAGTGGTCGGCGGTGGGTCCACCTACACGCCGGAGCTGATCGACGGCATCGCCGGACGGCGGGCCTCGCTCGACGTCGACGAGATCGTGCTGATCGACCCGGACGCCTACCGGGTCGAAGCGGTCGGCGATTTCAGCCAGCGGCTGCTGAACCACGCGGGGCATTCGGCCCGCGTGCGCACGACGGCGAACCTGGAGGAAGGCGTCGACGGCGCGTCGGCTGTCCTCATCCAGCTGCGCGTCGGCGGCCAGAAGGCACGCGCCTCGGACGAGACGTTCCCGCATCTGTGCGGTTGTGTCGGCCAGGAAACTACCGGTGCGGGCGGGTTGGCGAAGGCGCTGCGTACGGTGCCGGTGGTGCTCGACATCGCTGAGCGCGTGCGCAAGGTCGCCGGCGACGACACCTGGATCGTCAACTTCACCAACCCGGTCGGCATCGTCACCCGTGCGCTGCTGCAGGAAGGCCACCGTGCGGTCGGCCTGTGCAACGTCGCGATCAACCTGCAGCGCAAGTTCGCGAAGCTGCTCGGCGCTTCGACCGGCGACGTCAAGCTGGTGCACACTGGACTGAATCACCTGAGCTGGGAACGCGGCGTCCTGGTCGACGGCGTCGACCGGCTGCCGGAACTCCTTGCCCAGCACGCGGAATACCTCGGCGAAGAGGTCAGCGTGCCGGTCGAGTGGATGCAGCGGATGCAGGCCGTTCCGTCGTACTACCTCAAGTACTACTACTCGCACGACGCACAGGTCGCGAAGCAGCGGACCGAGCGTCCGCGGGCCGAGGTGGTCAGCGACGTCGAGGAAGAACTGCTGAAGATCTACCTCGACCCAGAGCAGGTCACGAAGCCGGAGTCGCTGGAGAAGCGCGGCGGCGCGTACTACTCGGAGGCGGCGGTGCAGCTCGTGCACGCGCTGACCTCCGGTGGTGCGGCGGAGGAACACGTGGTGAACGTCCGCAACAACGGCACGTTCGACTTCCTTCCGGACGACGCGGTCATCGAAGTCTCGTCCACTGTGGACTCGGCAGGCGCGACCCCGATTCCGCAGCCCCCGGTCGACCCGCGGTTCGCCGGGCTGATCGCCGGGGTCACCGCCTACGAGTACCTGGCACTGGACGCCGCGATCAAGGGCGGCCGGGACCGGGTCGCGGACGCGCTGCTCGCGCATCCGCTGGTCGGCCAGTACACCAAGGCGGACCAGCTCGCGGACGAACTCGTCGCTCGCAACCGGGATTTCCTGCCCTGGGCGCGGGCATGAGCGACGCCGTCGTCGCGATCGACGGGGGGAACAGCAAAACCGAGGTGCTGGTGGTTTCGCGGGACGGCGTCGTGCTCGGCGCCTCCCGCGGTCCCGGCGTTTCTCCCCAGCGCGTCGGAGTCGACGGATGCGTTGCCGCACTGGAAGAATTCGTTCAGGAAGCCCTCCGCTCCGGCGGCCTGCCGACTGAACCGCCGTTCGCCGTGCACACTTCGGCCTACCTGGCCGGTCTCGACTTCCCCCGCGAAGAAGAGGCGCTGCACGAGGCTTTGTCGGCGCGGGGCTGGAGTTCCACTTTGGACGTCGGCAACGACGTGCTTGCTCTTCTCAGGGCTGGAAGTTCCGACGGCACCGGGGTAGCGGTGGTGTGCGGCGCGGGCATCAACGGCGCCGGCTTCGCCCCGGACGGCCGGTCGTACCGGTTTCCCGCGCTGGGCAAGGTATCCGGCGACTGGGGCGGCGGGTACCGGCTGGGCGAGGAAGCGCTGTGGTGGGCCGTCCGCGCGGAAGACGGTCGTGGTCCGCGCACCGCGCTGGAATCGGCGGTAGCGGAGTACTACGGCGCCTCGACGCTCCTGGACGTGGTGCAAGGCCTGCATTTCGAGGAAATCGACGCCGCCTCGATCCACGGCCTCTGCCCGCTGCTGTTCGAGGTGGCCGCGGCCGGTGACGAGGTCGCCCAAGACGTGGTGACCCGGTTCGCGGAGGAAGTGAGCCTGCTGGTGGCCGCGATCCTGCGCCGCCTGGACCTCACGACGTCGGCCCCCGAGGTCATCCTCGGCGGCGGGGTGCTGACCGGGGTCAGCGAGCCCGTGATCGCGGATATTGAACGGCGGTGCCTGAAAGTGGCACCCCGGGCGCAAGTGCGCGTGGTGGAGGTGAACCCGGTTGTCGGAGCCGCACTGTTCGGTTTGGACAAGCTCGGGGCTTCCGACGCCGCGAAGGCCGCGTTGAAGGCTGCGACGCAACGCGTGTGAAAAGTGGGGTGGCTGCCCGAAAACAGCCACCCCACCCTCGCGTCAGGCGGTGAGGTTCTTGCCCGTCTCCAGGACGGACTTCAAGTCCGACAGGACCCACGCCCAGCCGCCGCCCGCGTTCTCGCCCGGACCGGCGTTGACATCCTCGTGCTGGCCGGACACGAGGGCCGCGTGGTTGGGTGCACCGGTGACGTCGTGCGTGACGGTAAGCCGGGTACCTGCGGTCTGCGTTTGCTCGATGTCGTAAGTGACTGTGGTGTACGGCTCGGCGACCAGGCTCGGGTCCATCTGCAGTTTCCACGTGATCACCAGCTTGCGCGGCGGATCGACTTCGAGCACTTCGCCGTCGAGGAGGTCGCTGGTGAATCCGGAATCGATGAACTCCTGGGTCGGCTTGGTGCGGTGCTTGCCGCCGCGCTTGAGGTCGAATTCGGCCAGGCCGGTGTAGCCGTACTTCGCCGTCCATTCCGGCTTGGTGAGGGCGTCCCACACTGCCTGCGGGGTGGCCTTGATGTAGACGCGGTTGATCTGAACGGTCGTGGTGTCACTCATTCTTCGGGCTCCTTCAAGGATTCTTCGGCTTCGAGCTGGGCTTTGAGGTCCAGCAGCGCCGACGTGTGGTGTGCGGTGTACTTGTCGATCCAGCGGTCGTGGATCTGGCGGATCGGCACCGGGTTCAGGAAATGCCGCTTTTCCCGCCCCTCCTTGCGCGAAATGACCAGCTCGGCCTCCTCGAGCAGCTTGAGGTGTTTCATCACCCCGAACCGGCTCATGTCCACTTCGGACTCCAGCTCGGTGAGCGTGCGGCCGTCCCGCGCGTAGAGCAGGTCGAGCAGGAACCGGCGGGTCGGATCCGCCAGAGCCTTGAAAACCAGGTCCTCGTCGGGCACGCACCGAGAATAGGTGACCAAAAGGTCACATGTCAACCACGAAAACGGCCGCTGGGCTCCACGCGAGGAGTCCAGCGGCCGAGGGGTTCGAGCGCTAGAGCAAGACGCCCAGCGGCAGGATCAACGCGATCGCCACCACCGAGATCACCGTTTCCATCACCGACCAGCTCTTCAGCGTCTGCCCGACCGACATCCCGAAGTACTCCTTGACCAGCCAGAACCCGGCGTCGTTCAGATGCGAGAAGAACAGCGAACCGGCACCGATGGCCAGCACCAGCAGGGCGTTGTGCGTCGGGTCCAGCGTCGCGGCGAGCGGGGCCACGATGCCCGCCGCGGAGACCGTCGCGACCGTCGCCGAGCCCGTCGCCAGGCGGATCGCCACCGCGACCAGCCAGCCGAGCAGCAGCGGGGACAGGTTCGCGCCCTTGGACAGGCTGGTGATCACGTCGCCGACTCCGGCGTCGACCAGGGTCTGCTTGAACCCGCCGCCGGCGGCGACGATCAGCACGATCCCGGCGATCGGGCCGAGGGAATCGCCGATGATCGACGACAGCCGTTCGCGGTTCAGCCGCGCCGGGCGGCCCAGCACGACCATCCCGACGAGCACCGCGAGCAGCAGTGCGACGAGCGGGTCACCGATGAAGTCGAGGACGCGGCGGGCAGGGTTTCCCTTGTCCGCCAAGATGTCCGCGAGTGCCTTGGCCAGCATCAGGACCACCGGCAGGAGCACTGTGGACAGCGTCGCGAAGAAGCTTGGGCGGTGCTTTTCGTCGGTGCCCTCGGATTCCGGGACCAGCCGGGCGGGCGGCGCGGCGTCGGGCACCATCTTCGCGGCGAGGCGGCCGAACAGCGGTCCGGCGATGATCACTGTCGGAAGCCCGACCAGCAGGCCCAGCCCCAGGGTGAGGCCGACGTTGGCGTTCAGCGAACCGGCGGCGGCCAGCGGGCCGGGGTGCGGCGGGATCAGGCCGTGCAGCACCGACAGCCCGGCCAGCGCCGGAATTCCCAGCAGCAGCACCGGTTTCCCGCTGCGCTTGGCCACCAGCAGCACCACCGGGATCAGCATCACGAGGCCGATCTCGAAGAACATCGGCAACCCGATCAGCGCGGCCACCAGCGCCATCGCCCAGGGCAGTCCGGGGCCGCGGACCCGGCCGAGCACGGTGTCCACGATCCGGTCCGCGCCGCCGGAATCGGCGAGCAGTTTGCCCAGCATCGCGCCGAAAGCGATCAGCACGCCGACGGAGGCGACGGTGCTGCCGACGCCGGTGGTGAAGCTTTTCAGCAGCTTGTCCACCGGCATCCCGGCGACCAGGCCGAGCACGCCGGAGCCCAGCGTGAGCGCGAGCAGCGGATGCAGTTTGACCTTGCTGATCAGCACCACGATCACGGCGATGGCCAGCACCGTGGCGAGGATCAGGCGGGTGTCGTGGCCGGTCCAGCCGGCGGCGAGGGTGTTCATGCGGACTTCCGGAAGGCGGTCAGCGCCGACTCGACGAGGTCGGCGGGGGAACGGCTGATGTCGAAGGTTTCGCCGGGCTCGTCGGGCTCGAGCGGTTCGAGGTCGGCGAGCTGGGAATCCAGCAGCGAGACCGGCATGAAGTGGCCGCTGCGGGTCTTCATCCGTTCGGCGAGCAGGTCGCGCGAGCCGTGCAGGTGCAGGAACCAGACGTCCCAGCCGCCGCGCAGCACGTCGCGGTAGCGCCGCTTCAACGCCGACGAGCTGACCACGCCGCCGCTTTTCTGGTGCTCGGCGATCCACAGCGCGATCGCGGCCAGCCACGGCTCCCGGTCTTCGTCGGTGAGCGGGTGGCCCGCGGTCATTTTCTCGATGTTGGCCTTCGGGTGGAAGGTGTCCGCCTCGGCGTACTCGACCCCGAGCGCCTCCGCGACGGCCTTGCCGACCGTCGTCTTGCCCGAGCCCGATACGCCCATCACCACGATGACCGTCATGCGTACCTCCCACGTCTTTGTGCCTTGGAGAGTCAAACTCAAAAGTACTACTTAATCAAGAAGAAGTAGTACTTAATCGAGTCAGAGGGTTAAGTTGAACCGGTGGGGAATGATCGGCACGAGGACATGCTCGACGAGCTCGGCGCGGCCATCGCGAGCGGCGAGCTGGCGCCGGGCGCGGTGTTGCGCTCGGAGGAGCTGCAAGAGCGGTACGGGGCTTCGCGGACGGTCGCCCGCGAGGTCGTGCGAGTTCTCGAGACGATGGGGTTGACCAGCAGCCGCCGCCGCGTCGGGGTCACCGTCCGCGAGCCGGCCGAGTGGAACCACTATGACCCGCGGCTGATCCGCTGGCAGCTCGACGGCGCGGACCGGGGGACGGCGCTGCGCACGCTGACCGAACTGCGCTCGGCCGTCGAACCGTGCGCCGCCCGCTTCGCCGCGCTCCGGGCGACGCCGGAGGAACGCGGCCGGCTTCGCGCGCTGGCGGTGCATCTCCAGCGGACGGCGCGCGCCCGCGACCTGGACGCCTTCCTCGGCCACGACGTCGCGTTCCACGATCTGCTGCTGTCCGCGTCGCGGAATCCGATGTTCGCGCAGCTGTCCTCAGTGGTCGCCGAAGTGCTCGCCGGGCGTACCGGGCACGGCCTGATGCCGGACGAACCGCAGCCCGAGGCGGTCGCATTGCATGTCGAGGTCGCCGAAGCGATCGACCTCGGCGAGGCGGAACGCGCCGAACGCGCGATGCGCGACATCGTGGAGCAGGCACGCGAGGAGATCGCCGCCGCGGTGTCGAGTAATCTCGGCGGCTGAATCGTCCACGTTCCGGGGGGCTACTGGTGAGCGCGGCGCGCGCGATCGGCTTGATTCTGGGTTTGGCCGCCGACGGGGCACTCGGCGATCCGCGGCGACGGCCGCCGGTCACCGCCTTCCGCCGGGCGGTCGCCGCGACCGGTTCGCGGCGCACGGCCGGGCTCGGAATCGCTGGTGCCGCGATTGCCGCTGGAGTGCTGGCCGAGCGCGTCGGTCGCCGCGGCCCCGTTCTGCAGGCGACGGCCACGGCGGTCGCGACCTGGGCGGTCGTCGGCGCGGCCGGGCTGGCCACGCAGGGCACCGAGCTGGCCCGCGATCTCGAAGAGGGCCGTCTCGAACCGGCGCGCGGCACACTGTCCGAACTGGACCCCCGCGTCACCGACGGGCTCAGCACGATCGGGCTTTCCCGGGCAGCGGTGGAAACTCTGGCCGAGAACACGTCCGAAGTGGTCGTCACGCCGCTGCTGTGGGGTGCGGTCGCGGGCGTTCCCGGACTTCTCGCGGCGCGCACGATCGGACTGCTGCGGCGGCTGCTTCCCGGACATTGGGTCATCGACCGGCTCGACGAACTCGTGCACCTCCTGCCGACCCGGGTCGCCGCCGCGCTGACCGTTCTGGGTGCGCCGGTGGTCGGCGGTTCCGCGGGCGGCGCGTGGCGGGCTTGGCGGCGGGACACGATCGCGCATCCGAGCCCGAACGCCGGTCGCGTCGAGGCGGCTTTCGCCGGAGCGCTGGAGATCCGGGTGGGCGGGCGGACCGAGTATCCGCACGGGGTCGTGGAATTGCCGGTGCTGGGCGTCGGCCGGAATCCGGACGCCGGGCACGTGACGCGGGCGGTGGAACTGTCCCGAGTGGTCGGTTGGCTGGCCGCGGGTACGTCCGTGCTCGTCGCCCTGCTGAGCGGAGTGCGTCGCCGAAACCCTTGAGCCGTCAGGGTTTCAGGTGGGCCACGGCCTCCGCGTCGTGGAAACCGTCCCGTTCGGACAGTAGCGCGCCGATCCGTTGCCGCTCCTCGGATTTCTTGTTCCCGCCGTACTTGAACTTCGCCCGCACCTCGGTCACCGTCAGCTCGATGCCGCGGATTCCCGGCAGCAGCCGCCGATCCGGAGCGTCCACAGCGGACACTGGGGTGCGCTTGCCGTCCGGTTCGAAATGCACCAGCTGGCGGTTCAGCAGCGCGGCCTTCTCTTCGGGGTCGTCGACGAGCCGGACGTCGCAGGCCAGCTGCACGCTCGCGTAGTACGAGGTGGGCACGCCGAGCGCGGGGTCGTCGGTGGTGTTCCAGTCCGAGCGGATATAGGTGTAATCCCCGGTCACCGTGAGCAGCGCGCGCGGGTGCTCCTCCAGCAGCGGCCACACCGGGTTCGGCCGGGCGAGATGCAGCCGGACGGTCGCGTCGCCGTCGAAGACGAAATGCGTCGGCACCACCACGGGAAGATCACGGCCGCGGCCGCCGGCGACCAGTTCGCCGAAATCGTGTCCGGCGAGCCATTCCCGCCATTCGTTCTCGTCCGCGGCGTCCCAGGGATGGATCAGCATGCGGTCAGTATCCGGGCGGCAAGTGGCCCGGGCAAAGGGCCATTTTCCAGCAAAACGACCAGGCCACTCAGGCGGTCGGCGAGTACTCGTCCTCGTCTTCGGCGAGCATCTCCGCGACCGACTTGCGCCGGCCGCGCTGCGGGCGCTCGGTCGTCAGCGCGCCGCCCGGACGCAGTTCGCGAATCGTGAAGTACAGCCAGCCCAGCAACGCCATCGTGCCGAACGCCAGCCATTGCAACGCGTACGAGAAGTACGGGCCCGATTCGAGCTGCGGCAGCGGCAATGGGCTGAGCACCCCGGGCTGGTTCTGGTCGAGCTGGAAGTAACCGGGCCGGATGGTGAGGCCGGACGACTTCGCCACCACTCGCGAGTCGACGGTGTAGCTCTGCAGCTTTCCGTTCGTCGAGGCGTCAGCGAACGCTTCGCGGTTCTTCGGGTCGGTCTCGTCGCTTCGCACGCGCGCGACGACCGTCACCTGTCCGCCTGGCGCCGCCGCGTACGGAAGCACGCCGGAGTCGCTGCTGAGCCCCACGTAGCCGCGGTCGATCAGGTACACAGTGCCGTCTGTGGCGCGAAGCGGGGTGAGGACCTCGAACGCGCCTTGGCCCTGCACAGTGCGCAGCCGCGCGACGACTTCCGCCGAAGGAAGGTACGTGCCGGTGATCGACACGAGGTGCCACTCGGTGTTCTTGTCCGGCTTCGTCCCCGGCGGCAGCAGCTGCGCCGCGGGCGCGGGCTTCGCGGTGAACGACGTGGTCAGCGCGTTGTTCTGGGTGACCTGCTCGCTGTCGCGGCGGAACTGCCACGGGGCCAGCAGCGTGTAACAGCAGATGGCGAACGTGAACACCACCACTGTCAACGCCAGCCATCCCGGCCGGAGCAGAAACCGCAACCGCACCCCTCTACGGTAGGCCGTCGCGTTCCGTGCGCGCACCCGGACCGGACGTCACGCCTGTTCGCGGACCCAGTCCAGCAGTCCCGGCACGCTCCGCTCGATCATCCCGAGCACGTCCTCGAAGCCGTCGTCGCCGCCGTAATACGGGTCCGGCACCTCGGCGCCTTCCGGGGCGGACGGGTCGAATGAACGCAACAGCCGCACCCGCGAAGGGTCTTCGACGCGGGACTGCAGGAAGCCCAGGTGACTCTCGTCCGCGGCGAGCAGCAGATCGGCTTCGAGGTCTTCGTCGCTGACCTCGGCCGCGATGTGCTCGGTGGGGTAGCCGTGCGCCTTCAACGTGGCCCGCGCCCGGCGGTCGGCCGCCTCGCCGACGTGCCACGGACCGGTGCCCGCACTGGACACCCGCACGGCGTCCGCGAGGCCCGCGTCGGCGAGCTTCGCGCGGAAAACGAGTTCCGCCATCGGGGACCGGCAGATGTTCCCGGAACAGACAAACACCAGCTTGCACTTTTCTTTGGACGCCACACTGGGAGGGTAGACGTGAGCCTCAGCGACAGCGGACTCCCGAAGTCGAATGCAGCATGGTCGGCAGTCTTCCAGAGCGGCCGTGCGAGGATCCCCGGGTGCCTGCATTAGCCGAGATCATCGCCGTCCTTGAACGCAGTTACCCGCCCCGGCTGGCGGAGAGCTGGGACGCGGTCGGGCTCGTCTGCGGAGATCCGGCCGAGGACGTCCGCCGCGTGCTGTTCTGCGTCGACCCGGTCGAGGAAACCCTCGCCGAAGCCGAGGAAATCGGCGCGCAGCTGATCGTCGCGCACCATCCGCTGCTGCTGCGCGGCGTGCACGGCGTCCCAGCGGACACCGCGAAGGGCTCGCTCGTGCACCGCATGATCCGCGGCGCCGTCGCGCTCTATTGCGCGCACACCAACGCCGATTCGGCCGACCCCGGCGTCTCCGACGCGCTCGCACAGGCCATCGGGCTGGAGGTCGACCGGCCGCTCGACCCGCACGAGCCGGGCGGCGCCACCGGGATCGGCCGGATCGGGCACCTGCCCGCCGCGGAGCCGTTCGCGCGGTTCGTCCAGCGGGTCGCCAACGCGTTGCCGGTTACCGTCCCGGGCGTTCTCGGGGCGGGAGACCCGGACCGGACGATCCGCACCGTCGCGGTTTCCGGCGGCGCGGGCGACTCCTACCTGGCGAAGGCGACGGCCGAGGGCGTCGACGCGTACGTGACCGCGGATCTGCGCCACCATCCGGCCGGCGAACACCTCGCCGCGGCGCCGACCGTGCCCGCGCTGGTCGGCCTGACGCACTGGGCCAGCGAGTGGCCGTGGTGCGGACAGGCCTCGGCCCTTGTCGGCGCGGCCTTTGCGGGTACCGTCGAAGCTCACGTCTCCACGCGGTGCACCGACCCGTGGACCATCCGCGCTACCGCCCAGTAACTAAATCAGGGAGCACAGTGAAGGCCGACCCCGCCGTCCAGCGTCAGCTGCTCGAACTCGCGAAGGTGGACGCCGAGCTTTCGCGCGTCGCGCACCGCCGCCGCACTCTGCCCGAACTCGCCGAGATCGAGGCAGGCGAGAAGGCCGCCCGGGAGAAACGCGACGCGCTCGTGTCCGTCGAGACCGCGACGTCCGACCTCGACCGGGAGATCGCCCGGCAGGAGAAAGAGGTCGAATCGGTGCGGGCGCGCGTGGACCGCGACCGCAAGCTGCTGGAATCCGGGTCGGTCGGCGCCAAGCAGATGACCGACATCGAGCACGAACTGCAGACCCTCGGCCGTCGCCAGGGCGCGCTCGAGGACGACCTGCTGGAGCTGATGGAAAAGCGCGAGGCGCTGGACCTGGACGCGCAGCGCACCAGCGCCGAGGTCGAGAAGGCGACGCAGGCGGTCGAGGCGGCCAAGGCCCGGCGCGACGAGGCGTTCAAGGACCTCGACACCACCGAGGCGCGGCGCAAGGAAGACCGCGCGAAGCTGGTTCCGCGCTTCCCGGAGCCGCTGCTCAAGCTGTACACCCGGGTGTTCGAGCACAAGGGCATCGGAGCGGCGCTGCTGCGAGCCCGCCGGTGCGGCGCCTGCCAGCTCGAACTCGACCGCAACACCGTCTCCGAGATCAAGGCCGCGGCCGAGGACAGCGTCGTGCAGTGCGACAACTGCGGCGCGATCCTGGTCCGCACGCTGGAGTCGGGGCTGTGACCGAACGGGCGATCGTCGAGGCTGACGGCGGGTCCCGGGGCAATCCGGGCCCGGCGGGCTACGGCGCGGTCGTGAAGGACGCGGCCACCGGCGAGGTGCTCGCCGAACGCCACGAATACCTCGGCATCGCCACGAACAACGTCGCGGAGTACTCCGGGCTGGTCGCCGGGCTCGCCGCGGCCGCCGAACTCGGAGTGTCCATTGTGGACGTCCGGATGGATTCGAAGCTCGTGGTCGAGCAGATGTCCGGACGCTGGAAGATCAAGCACGCCGCGCTGCAGCCGCTCGCCGCGCAGGCCCGCGAGATCGCGGCGGGCTTCGACCGGGTCAGCTACACCTGGATCCCGCGCGCGGAGAACTCGCACGCCGACCGGCTCGCGAACGTCGCGATGGACAGCGCCGGATCCGCCGCCACCTCGTCCGCCCCGGTCGCCGAGGTGCGGGAAAAAGCCGCGGCTTCCGAGCCGGACCGGGTGTCGCCGGCGGGCTGGACCGGAGCCCGCGGCACGCCCACCAAACTGCTTCTGCTGCGTCACGGCCAGACCGAGATGTCGGTCGACCGCCGCTACTCCGGGCGCGGCGACGTCCCGCTCACCGAGCACGGCCGGGGCCAGGCCGTGCTCGCCGCCAAACGGCTGGCCGCGATGCCGGGGCTGATCGGCGAGGACGGCGAGCCCGCTCCGATCGTCTCGTCGCCGCTGATCCGCACCAAGCAGACCGCGCAGGCGGTCGCCGACGCGCTCGGCGGCCGGGTCGAAACGCATCCCGGCCTGATCGAAACCGACTTCGGCGAATGGGAGGGCCTCACCTTCGGCGAGGCCGCCGAGCGCGACCCGGAACTGCACCGCTGCTGGCTGAGCGATTCCTCGTGCTCGCCGCCCGGCGGCGAGAGCTTCGACGCGGTCCACCGGCGGGTCGGCAAGGCCCGGCGCGACCTGGTCGAGCAGTACGACGGGCGCACGCTGATCGTGGTCAGCCACGTGACGCCGATCAAGACCCTGCTGCGGATGGGGCTCGACGCCGGGCCGTCGCTGCTGTTCCGGCTGCACCTGGACCTGGCGTCGCTTTCGATCGTCGAGTTCTATCCGGACGGCAACGCCTCGGTCCGGCTGGTCAACGACATTTCGCACCTGTCCTGAGCGGTGCCGCTGTGAGGTGGATCACGCTCGGGGATGACGTGTGAAACGGCCCGGATGAGGTATTGGCTAGAGTGCGATGTCGACCGCGGCGCCGCGGCGCAGGTCCCGGCCGGGACTTCAAGGGGGGCGCAGGCTCGTGCGTTTCTTCGGCAGAATCCGCAAGTGGAAACAGTGACGAGGACATGACGGCTAGCGCACTCACCGCAGTATCCGAGCCCGACCTGCCGGGGGAGGAGACGACCGACCCGCCCGCGCGGTTCAAGCTCAGCTGGCTGGCGTCCACGCTGGCGGTGCTCGCCGGCGTGGCCGCCCTCGCCTGGCACGCCACCCGCTACGGGCACTGGATCGTCGACGACGCGGCCATCACGTTCTCCTATTCGCGCAGCGTCGCCGAAGGCCTCGGCCCGGTGCTGGCCCCCGGCGCCCCGCCGGTGGAAGGCTTCTCGGACCCGACCTGGATGATCCTGCTCGCGCTGGGCAAGGTCGTCGGCCTGTTCGACAAGGGCCTGCTGTTCGGCATCCCGGACTACGTGCTGTTCCCCAAGCTGCTCGGCCTGTTCTTCGCCGCGGGCATCCTGGTGCTGTGCCATCTGGTGGCCCGCCAGGTGTTCCGCCGGCACGCGTGGGCGATCACGCTGGCCACCGGCCTCGGGCTGGCGGCGATCCCGTCGTACGCGATCTGGGTGGTCTCCGGCCTCGAGAACTCGCTGTTCGCGTTCTTCACCACCGCGCTCGCCGCGCTGCTGTTCACCGCGCTGCGCAAGGAAAACTCGCTGTCGTTCAAGGTCGCGATCGTCGCCGGCGTGCTCGTCGCCGCGGCCGCGCTGACCCGGCCGGAAGGCCTGATCTACGCCAGTGCTTACCCGATCGTGCTGCTGTTCGGCGTGAAGCGCGAGGGGTTCTGGCCCAGCTTCCGCTCCGCGCTGGTGTCCGTCGCGGCGTTCGCCGTGCTGTTCGGCGGCTACGTCGTGTGGCGCTACACGGAATTCCACCGGCTGCTCGCCAACCCGTCGGTCGCCAAGAAGCAGGGCCTGCCGACTTTCGCCTCGATCATCCGGCCGCACCAGCTGGTGGAGTACATCGGCATCGCGCTGACGCTCGTGCTGCTCGCCGCGGTCGTGTGGGCGCTGGTCAAGGCGCCGTGGCGGCGTCCGCTGATCGGCCTGGTCACGCCGCTCGCGCTCGGCGTGATCGCGTACGGCGTGATGGTGCCGGACTGGATGGCGCAGTATCGCTTCGCGACGCCGGTGTGGGTGCTCGGCACGCTGGGCGGCGTCATGGCTTTCGCCGAACTGATGCGTTCGCTGGCGAAGGTGCAGTGGCGGGCGGTCGCGGCGCTCGTGCTCGTGGCCGCGGCGGTGCCGTCGGCGATCGGCTTCGTGCAGCACGACGAAGAGTTCGTCAAGAGCCCGACCGTGCCGGCGTGCCTGATCGCCGACCGGTTCGGCCGCGGGTTCAACACCTACGCGGACATGCTCGGTCTGCAGCACGCGTCGCTGCTGCTGCCGGACCTCGGCGGCTCGTCGATGACCAGCCGGCTCGAACTGGTCGACATGGCCGGCCTGGTCAACGCGCCGATCGCCGACCTCACGCACAAGGAAGACATCGCCGGTCTGCGCGACTACGTGTTCGACACGGTGAAGCCGACCTTCATCCACTCGTGGGGCCCGTGGGCGGACGGCAACGAGATCAGCATCGACCCGCGCATCGACCGGGACTACCTGCCGATCCTCATTTACCCCGGCCCGGGCAAGCGCCAGGGCGACTTCGTCCGCAAGGACGCGGTCACCGACCCGGCCAAGCTCGCCGCGGTGCAACACTACGCGCAGGTCACCATGATGGACGTGGAAGCGCAGCGGTTCGGCGACGGTCTGGACGACTGCGGCCCGACGCTGTCGCGCGGCAGCACGATCGCCCCGCGCGGCTAGAGCACCAGCCACAACGCACACGTCGCCGCTGCCAAGGACAGCGGCGTCGTGAGCGCGCCGAGCTTGAGGAATTCGCCTACCGGCGGATGCTGGCCGTGCCGGACCACTACACGTCGCCACAGCAGCGTCGCGAGTGAACCGAGGTAGGTAGCGTTCGGGCCGATGTTCACGCCCAGCAGCACGGCGAGCAGCACGCCCTGATTCGGGTGCGGGCCGAGCACTGACAGCAGGATCAGCGTCGCGGGCAGGTTGTTGACGACGTTCGCCAGCACCGCCGCGACCCCCGCGGCGAGCAGAAGTTCGGGCAGCCCGGCCGTCGTCGGCAGGATCGTGCGCAGCAGCCCGCCTAGGACGTGCTCGTCGACCGCTTCGACCACCACCGCGAGGGCGAGCACGAACAGGACCAGCAGCGGGGACGCTTCGGTGAGCACCTGCCAGGGCCGGATCTTGCGCTCTGCCAAGGCTTTCGCGGCCAGGACCACCGCGGTCAACGCGGCGATCCAGACCGGCTCGACGTGCACCAGCTGTCCGGTCGCGAAGCCGACCAGCATGACCGCCAGCACGACGAGCGTGAAGACCGGCGCTTCGCGATGCTCAGGCCGGCGGTTGCTGGCCGGTTCGCGGAGGTCCTTGCGGAAGAACCAGGCGAACGCGGCGAGCTCGACCGCGAGCGTGACGAGCCAGGGCAATGCCATCAGCGCGGTGAAACCGGCGAAGGTGAGGCCGGAAGCGGTGAAGGCGAGCAGGTTCGTCAGGTTGGAGACGGGGAAGAGCGTGGACGCCGAGTTGGCCAGGTGCGCGCACGCGTAGACGTGCGGACGGGCGGTGAGTTTCAGCTCCGCGGCGGTGGCGAGGACGACCGGGGTCAGCAGGACGACGGTGGCGTCGAGACTGAGCACGGCGGTGACGATCGCGGCCGCGGCGAAGGTGAGCAGCAGGAGCCGGGGTTGCCGTCCCCGGCAGATCTCGGCTAGTTCGGCGCCGAGCCAGGTGAAGACGCCTTCCACCGCGGCGAGATGGCTGACCAGCAGGATCGCCGCGAGAAAGCCCATCGTGGGCAGCATCTGGACGACCCGCTCGCCCGCTTCGTGCGGCGAAGTCAGGCCGAGCGCGAGGACGATCCCGGCGGCGGGGACCGCGAAGACGGCTTCCGGGAGTCCGCGCGGACGCGCCATGGCGAACCACAGCGTTCCGGCCAGAAGCAGCAGGGAAAGGGCACCGTTCACGCCCGAACGCTAGCCGCAGCGCGCGCTCAGATCCCCGCCGGTTCCGGAACTCCCGCGCCGCGGTCGAGCACCCGCTCCTTTTCGCGGATCACCGGCAGCACCTCCCGGCCGAAGTGCTCCACGTCCTCCAGATAGTGCAAGAAGCCGAGCAGCAGCAGGTTCGCGCCGCGCTTTTTGTACTCGATCGCCCGATCCGCGATCTGCTCCGGCGTGCCGATCAGCCCGGTCCGGAACCCGTCGTTGTACTGCACCAGGTCCGCGAACTCCGAATCCGCCCACATGCCCTTGGCGTCCGAAGTGGACTTCCCGGCCTGCTTGACCGCCGAGCGGAATCCTTCGACGGCGGGCACGTTCGCCTTCGCCACGATCTCCCGCAACACCTCGCGCGCCTCGGCTTCGGTCTCTCGGGCGATGACGAATCCGTTGAGCCCGAACCGCACCGCGTGGTCGTTCTGGGCGGCGTACCCGCGCACCTCGTCGACCTGCTCGCTGAAACCGGCGAAATCCTTGCCATTGCTGAAATACCAGTCGGAAACGCGACCGGCCAGCTTGCGCGCCGCCGTGGAATTGCCGCCCTGGAAGACTTCCGGATGCGGCCGTCCGGGACCGGCGACCGGTTTGGGTTTGATGTCGAAATCGTGAATCCGGTAGAAGTCGCCGCCGAACTCGGCGTGGTCGTCGGTCCACAATCGCTTGAGCACGCGGATGAACTCCTCCGAGCGGCGGTAGCGCTCGTCGTGCTCCAGCCAGGGTTCGCCGAGACCGGTGAACTCGTCTTTGAACCAGCCGCTGACCACGTTCACCGCGGCCCGGCCGCCGGAGATGACGTCGGCGCTGGCGATGAATTTCGCGAGCACGCCGGGCTGCCACAGTCCAGGATGGACGGCCGCGATGACCTTCAGCCGCTGCGTCGCGAGCAGCAGCGCGAGGCTGAAACCAGTGGATTCGTGCTGGTAGGCGGCACCGTAGCTGGCCGTGTAGCGGACCTGGGTGAGCGCGTATTCGAAGCCGTTGTTCTCGGCGAGCACAGCCAGGTCGCGGTTGTACTCGTAGCTCCAGTCGGTGCGCTGTTCGATGTCGCTGGTGACCAGGCCGCCGCTCACATTCGGGACCCAGTAAGCGAATTTCAGGGGTTCGGGTGCGGTCATGCCGGGAGTGAAACAGCGGCGGCCGGACGGGCCAAGCGCGTCCACGCGGTGGAATGTGCCAGCCCGTGCCCGGGACGCCGCGGTCTCCCGGGTAGGCTGTTTCGGCGGACGAGCTGGCAGGACGGTCGCGGCCCGGGTTCTCCCGGTCCGAGGAAAGTCCGGACTCCGCAGGGCAGGGTGGTTGCTAACGGCAACCCGGGGCGACCCGCGGGACAGTGCCACAGAAAACAGACCGCCCCCGTCTCCGGACGGGGGTAAGGGTGAAACGGTGGTGTAAGAGACCACCAGCATCCCGGGTGACCGGGGTGGCTCGGTAAACCCCACCCGGAGCAAGGCCAAGAGGGAGCGACGCTCCTGCGCAGGCGATCGAGGGCGGCCCGTCCGATGCCTGCGGGTAGGCCGCTGGAGCCTGCCGGCGACGGCAGGCCGAGATGGATGACCGTCGCCCGGTCCGCCGCGAGGCGGCCCGGGAACAGGATCCGGCTTACATGCCAGCTCGTCCGCCCGATCGCTACGATCGGGCGCATGGGTCAAGCCGTCGCCGCCGCTGTCGCCTTCCGGACCACATTCGACGCTCTGCACGCCCCCGTCTACTTCGCGCCCGAGACCCAGGAGCGGCTCGCCGCCGTGGGTCTCAAACCGGGATCGATGACCTACTTCGCCAGCCGTGCCGCGGCGATGGGCCCGGTCGGACCGGGCCCGGTCGCCGCCACCTTCTACAGCTTCAACCCGGGGCTGATCGCCCACTTCGTCCCGCGCGTCTGGACGCTCGCCGCCCCGGAGACCGTCCTGGAAGCCCGGCTCGTCGCCGTCGACGAGATCTACCGGCGGCTGTTCGGCGACGAGACGCTCGCGTCCGCGGAGGTCGCCGAGGCGGCCGCGCTCGCCCGGGAGGCCACCGAAGGCTGCCGTCCGGAAGGCCGCCCGCTCTACGCCGCCCACGCGGATCTGGACTGGCCCGAACAACCGCACCTCGCGCTCTGGCACGCGATCACGCTGCTGCGCGAACATCGCGGAGACGGCCACGTCGCAGCGTTGACCACGAACGATCTGTCCGGCCTCGAAGCACTGGTCACGCACAGCGCCACCAGGAACGGGACTCCGCCGGACACCGCCAAACGGACTCGCGGGTGGAGCGACGAGGAGTGGGACGCGGCCGCCGCCCGGCTGACCGTCGACGGCGTCCTCGACGCGGACGGCGCGCTCACCGAGCGCGGACTGGAACTGCGCGAGCGCGTCGAGGCAGCGACGAACGCGGCGGCGCAGGGCCCGTGGCGGCACCTCGGCGAGGAGAAGACGGCTCGGCTGGAGCAGCTGTGCGCTCCGCTGAGCCGCCGGGTGATCGAAGCCGGCGCGATCCCGAGCGCGGCGTTCCGGACCTGATCGGGGAGACGGTCCGGAGCTGCCCGGGATCACGCTTTGTAGTGAACAAATGCGCACATCGGACGTGATGGTGACCGTTATCGCATCAGAGAGTGATCAATTCCAGATTGTTTTCCACACCGGTTGTCACTCACCGGACTCGCGGCGGAACGCCAATCGGGGCATGCCACACTGGTGCCTGCCCGACACGCCGGTCCGGGGCGCACCGAGAGTGAGCACCGCACGATTTGCGGAGCCGCACCGCCGGGAGACTGCGCAATCCGGGTGGCTTGGGTTATTCCGGAGCACCCTTGCCACGATGATGGAGGGCGAGGAATCCTGACCATCGGACAGCACCACCCGCCCCTTGACCACAAGTCGACATTCCACCGACGCTTCACGCAGCGCGCTTTGACCATTACCCCTTGTAACGCCATGATGGTGTTCGTAGCTTCGCCGAAGCCAGAACAGCACGGCGCCAGCCGTGCACCGGGAGTATCGCGATGACCAGCATGACCGCCCTCGAGACGTTTGTGGCCGAAGGGCTCAGCACCGGCAACGTCCGGACCTGGCTGCTCGACAACATCATCCCCCTCGTGCTGCTCGCGGTGGCTCTGCTCCTGCTGTGGCTCGGCGGCGGCAAGGGCGACAACGCGGGCGTCATGCGGCGGCTCGCCGGCGTGGTCATCGCGCTCGCGATCATCGGTCTCGCGGTCAGCGGCGCGGGCGTGAACGTGGGCCAGTGGATCGCCGGCCTGTTCACCGGCTGAGGCGGAGCAGGCGTGCGGATCAGGACCGATGACGAGGTGTACCGGGTCGATGCCGTCTGGCTCGGCCCGCCGAAGGCGACTTTTCCCTGGCGAGCCCGTTATGTGGCCTGGCTCGTCGGCATTCCGGTCTTCCTGGTCGTGCTCACCGTGGAGCGGTGGGTCGGCTGGAGTTTCGGGTTTTTCTCCACGGCGTGGGCGTTCGTGGCCACGATCGTGATCACCCGGCTGATCACCGCCAAGATCAGCCACGAGCGCCCGCTGGGCGCGGTGATCGCGATGATGGGCCAGGAACTGCGCACGCCGAGAGAGCGGACCTCGGGCGAGGGCGGCGCGGCGAGCGCCAGCCGGGTCCGGGTGCGGGCGGAGCGCCCGCTGCCGAAGCACAAGAGAAGGCGGCAGTACCAGCACCGCGACCCGCGTCGCGGTGCTGGCGCGAGTGCCGGGAAACAGGGAGCACCACGAGCGCGCCGGAGCCGCCCCGCGGCTCGGGCCGGGAGGTAGTCGTTGTTCGGTCGCGGCGGAAGCCGAGGGAAGCGGGAGCAAGACGTCCCTGCCGGTGCGTGGAACGCGCCTCCGCAGGGAGGCCGTCCGCAGTCCGGCGGCAAGAAAACCGGCGGCAAGGGCCGCCGGCTGCCCGGTGAGCAGGCGATACCGGCGTACACGCCGTCGATCGCCGCCCGCAGCATCGACGGGCACCTGCTGCGGACCGGGTACGAGGTGTACGCCTGGTACCGGCTCGCGCCGCAGCGCTGGTCGTTCCGTTCCGATTCGCAGCGCCGCGACCTGATCGCGGCCATCGCGGGCCAGTACGCCGAACTGCAGGGCCGCTGGCTGCACCTGCGCGTCACCAACCGGCCGTATCCGATCCGGATGTGGGCCGAGGCGCACGTGCACAACGCGGTCGGCAGGCCGAACGACGTGCCGGGCGCGCTGTCGTTCGACGACTACCTGATCGGCGAGCAGCAGCAGCTGATGGGCCGCTCGATGGCGGAAAAAGAGGTCTACCTCGGCGTCCAGGTGCAGACCCGGCGCATGGTGGACCGCGCGGTCGAACGCGCCGCGCCGGTGCTGCGCCGGATCCTGCCCGAGGCGGTCGACGCCGAACTGGCCGCGCTCGACTCCGAGATCGAGCACCTCGACCAGATCATCGGCAGCGCCGGGCTGGAAGGCCGTCCGGTGCACGCCGAGGAGATGTCCTGGCTGATGCACCGCTCGTGCTCGCTCGGCCTGCCCGCGCCGCGGAACATGCCCGCGGTGCCGGGCGCGGCGTGGGAGCCCGAGGACCTCGCCAGCTTCACCGACGCGGCTGATTTCCACGCCGACCCGTACGCGCCCACGGTGACCGTGCGCGGCCGTACCGGGTCGAACGCCGGGGTGTCGCGGCATCTCGCGGTGCTCACCGTCGGCCAGATGCACGGCCTGCAGATCCCCGAGGTCGACGACCCGTGGATCCAGCACGCGGACCGGCTGCCCGCGGCGGTCGAGGTGTCCGCGCGGATCTACGTGCGGCGGCCGGAAGAGGTGTCCGGGGAACTGCAGCGGCAGATGAACAAGGTCCGCTCGCAGGTCAAGCACTACACCGACGAGCACGAGCTGGAGCCGCCGCAATCGCTGGCCCGCCAGGCCGGCCGGGTGCTGGAGATCGACGACGAGATGACGTCGGGCTTCACCGCGCTCGCCACGCGCGTGCGGTCGTGGTGGCGGCTGGCGGTGTCCGGCCCGACCGAGCGCGACGCGCTGCGGCTGGCCCAGCAGTTGCTCGACCTGTACAAGCCGAAGATCGCCATCGAGCACCCGGAAGCGCAGTACGCGATGGCCCGGGAGTTCATCCCGGGCGAGCCGCTGGCCTCGGGCGCGTACATGCGCCGCGGTTCGGTGGTGTGGACGGCGTCCGCGGTGCCCACCGCGACCGCGGAGGTCGGCGACCGGCGCGGCATCCTGCTCGGCGAGACCGTCACCGCGACGCGCCGGCCGGTGGCCTGGGACCCGTGGATGGCCCAGGAAATCCGCGACGGTTCCGGCCTCACCGCGATGGTCGCCGGACTCGGCGGCGGCAAGTCGTTCCTCGGCGGCGGCATCGTCTACAAGACGCTGCGCGCCGGGGCGCACTGGACGATCCTCGACCCGTCCGGCCCGCTGTCGCGGCTGTGCGACCTGCCGGAAATCCGGCCGTACGCGCGGCCGATCAACCTGCTCAACGCCCAGCCGGGCATCCTCAACCCGTACCGCGTGGTCGCCGATCCGCTGATCGAGCACTTCATGGACGAGGAGGACCCGGAACGCTCGTGGCGGCGCGAGAAGGCGCTGGCCGGGGCGACCCGGCGGCGGCTCGTGCTCGACGTGCTCACCGGCGTGCTGCCGTACGAGGTGTCGCGGATGGCGCAGACCCGGATCGTGCTGCTGCGCGCGGTCCGCGCGGTCGGCGGCCGGTTCGACGCCGACCCCGGCCAGGTCATCGACGCGCTGCGGCGGGATTCGAGCGAGCACCACGAGCACGCGGTCGTGGTCGCGGACTTCCTGGACGAGATGCGCGAGCGGATGGCGCTGCTGATCCCGGAATCCGACGCGGACCCCTACTCCGAGACCCGCGACGACCGGATGACCGTGCTGACCATGGCGGGCCTGACCCTGCCGAAGGACGGCGTGCCGCGCGAGTACTGGACCGACGCCGAATCGCTCGGCGTGGAAATGCTGAACCTCGCCGCCTGGCTCACCCAGCGGTCGGTGTACGAGAAGCCGAAGGAACTGCGCAAGGGCGTCTGGATCGACGAGGCGTTCTTCCTGTCCGAGGTGCCGACCGGGCGCGTGCTGATGAACCGGTTCGCGCGCGACTCGCGGAAGTGGAACGTCCGGGTGCTGCTGTCGTCGCAGATCCCGGCGGACTTCCTGAAAATCCAGGGTTTCGTGGCGCTGCTGGACTCGGTGTTCGTCGGCCGGCTCGACGACGACGACGCCCAGGCCGACGCGCTGCGGCTGCTCAAGGTGCCGGTCGGGGTGGGCTACGAGCAGGTCGTCGCCGCGCTCGGCCGCCGTCCCGGAGCCCAGCGCGGGCTGGAACGCGACATGGAGCCCCGCCAGTTCATCTTCGGCGACGGAGCGGGCGGCGTGGAGCGCATCCGCGTCGACTTCTCCGGCCCGCATCTCGACTCGCTTCGCGCGGTCATGGACACCACTCCTGGCTCGCCCGACGCGCGCAGCAAGCCCGGCAGCGAACTCGTGGTACCCCACGAGGACGAGGCCGCCCCGCACGTCCCCGCCCCACCGGAGGACGACGAGCTGGAGCCCGACTTCGAATTCCAGGCGGAACTCGAGGTCGGACTCGCCGACGAGCAGCTGCTGGGCTCGCCGGACCCGCTCGCTTCGGAAACCGGCGAGGTGGAGGGTGCAGTGCGCGACGGACGGCAGGAGGACCGGCACGCCCGTGCCGGCGGCAAGGGCGGCGGCACCGGCAGGGATGCGGCATGAACCCCGGTGATCCGGGCCGGCCCGCGCCGGCCGTGAGGAGGCCTGCGTGAACACCGTCTTCACGCTGGCGTTCGTCCTCGCGTTCGCCGCCGGCTGGCACGCGCTGCGCAAACGCGTCAAGGAAGGCCCGAAGCCAGGCGGCCGCCGTCCCAGCCGGCGCGCGTCGCTGCTGGCCGTGGTGGCGGTGATCGGGCTGCAGACGGTGCTGTTCGCGCCCGCGGCCAACGCGGCGGCGTGCGGGGAATCGCCGAACCCGGAGCGTCCGGGAGCGGGGATGGTCGGTGCGCTCGACCCCGCCGAAGGCCACGGCGAGGCGGGCAGCCCGTACATCGATTACAGCTACGCCGGATTCGTCTGGAACACCTATCAGACGAACTGCACGGCGCTGTCGGCCATCGCCTCGCCCAGCTCCACTATCGACACGTGGGCGGGCAACCAGCTCTTCAACGTCGGCAAGAACATCGTCGGCGCCACCAACTCGCTGCACTACACGGTGCTCGAGGGCGGTCTGCTCAACCCGATCTACAACGCGGTGAAGTCGGGCGCGGAGAAGGTCTACAACAACATCTACGCGCAGTTGTTCGGGCTGGTCGCGCTGATTCTGTCGATCATGTTGTTCCGCAACATCTGGCGCGGTGACCTGGCCGGGGTCAGCAAGCGGGCGCTGTACGCGATGGCGGGCGTGTGGCTGGCCGCGTCGTCGCTCGCGATGCTGCGGTATTTCGATCCGATCGACAAAGCGATCGTGCAGACCACCACGAACATCCAGGCCGGGTTCGTGGACGAGTCCGAGAACCGGGTCGTCCGGCACATCCTGCCGACCGACCTGCACAACGAAGTGGTCTACAAGAACTGGATGCGCGGGGAGTTCGGGTCGCCGGACGCGCCGCAAGCGGCCCAGTACGGCCGCCCGTTGCTCGACGCGCAGGCCTTCACCTGGGAGCAGTTGCGCAACGGCGACGACGCCAAGCAGAACGTCGTCGACGCCAAAAAGGCCGCCTTCAAAGACATCTCCACCAAACTCGGCCCCGCCACCGGCTACTTCACCGGCGAGGCGGGCGGCCGCACCGGAGCCGGGTTCCTCGCGCTCGGCCAGAGCCTCGTCTACTCGCTCTTCCAGCTGCTGGCCAAGGCGTCCGTGCTGCTCGCGCAGGTGCTGATCCGCCTGTTCGCGCTCACCGCGCCGCTGATCGGCCTGGTCGCGCTGCTGAACCCGGAGATCCTGCGCCGCGTGCTCAAGGTCGCCGGCGGCATCGCGTTCAACCTGGTCGTGCTGTCGGTGCTGGCCGGCGTGCACGCGCTGCTGCTGCAGGCGATCTTCGCCGCGGGCGACGGGCTGAACCTGCTCACCAAGATGGTCCTCGCCGGGCTCATCACGGTGCTGCTGTTCCTCGTCGGACGGCCGGTGCGGCGGCTGTGGCAGATGGTCGAGATGTCGGTCAGCATGGTCGGCGGCGCGGTGCCGACGCCGGGCGGCGGGCTGTTCTCCCGGTTCCGCCGCAAGAACGAGCCGACGCCGCAGGACCAGTTCTGGCAGAACGTCCGCGACACCGACGACGTCGTCGACGGCGACCAGCGCGGTCCGATCGGCGCGACGGTCGGCGGCGGCCGGTACCGGCCCGAGGCGGCGGTGTTCGCCAGTTCGCAGCGGCTCGACAACGGCTCCCGGGCGGCCCGGCCCGCCGCGGCCTGGTCCGGTGCTCCGTGGCCGGGCGCGGTCGGTCCCGCGCAGTCGGCCGCGGGCGCACTGCCCGCGGGCGGCCGGGGAGGGTCTCCGGTGTTCGGCCAGTACCACCCGGTCGCTGGTGCGCCCGGCGACTACGTGATGGCGGGCGCTCGGTGGCCGGTCAAGGAAAGCCGCCAGGTCGACACGTCCCCGGTCGCCGACCGGCGGTGGAGCGACGAACCGGAACCGGTGGTCGTCCCGTCGCGGATGAGCGCGCCGGAGCGCGGCTACTCCGCCCCGGCTCCGGACCAGCCAGGGTTCACCGTGCCGACGCAAGGCGTGCGGGCCCAGCCGCGCCGGGTGGACCCCGAGGTCGTGGCCGGGAAACCGGTGTTCGTGCTGTACCGCCCGTCGCGCGGCATCGAGGTCCGCGACACCGACCAGGTCATGGGGCGGTGAGGCGATGCCGATCCGCACCAACCGCGGCCGGACCGCGGTCTACCGCCGCCTGTGGGGTTTCCCGCTCCGCTCGCCCCGGCACCTTGTCGGCACGCTGGTGTTCCTCGCCGTGGTGATCACCGCGCTGGGCATCGCCCTGCCCAAGGTGCTGGGCAAACCGGCGTCCGCGCATCCGGGTACGGGACCGCTGAGCTCGTCGGCCGGTCCGCGCACCGGGGTCGCGGCCCCGGTGCCGAGCACGGAAACCCTGCCGACCCGGCTGTCCCAGCCGCTGATCACCCCGACGTCGGCTCCGCCGAGCCCGGAGGCGCTGAACGTCGCGAAACAATGGGCGACGGCGTGGGTCCGCCATCCGGCGGGCATCTCGAACGCCGACTGGCTCAACGGGATGCGCGGGCTCACCACCGACGAGTACCTGCCCGTCATGTCCACTGTGGACCCCGCGAACATCCCGGCGACCAAGGTCACCGGCGAGCCGACGGTCGCGCAGTCCTACTCCAGTTCGGTCAAGGTCGTGGTCCCCACCGACGGTCCGAGACTCAGCATCACCGTGGTCAAAACCGACGCGGGATGGCGAGTGTCGGACTATGACCAGGCGAGCTGACCGTGAAGCTGGCCATTCTCGTCTCGGTGGTGATCGCCGCGGTTTTCGCCACGGTGCTGACGACCAACGTCGTGCAGAAGGCGGTGACCGACCAGCAGCAGGCGGCGGCCGGCGGGATCACGCTGACCTCGTGCGACGCCGCGATCGGCCCGACTCAGCCCGGGGAGCCGGAGCAGGGCGGATCGGACGCCGCCGAACTCGACCAGGAGTCGCGCGGCACGGTTTCGCTGATCATCGCGATCGGCAAGCAGCGCAGCCTCGCGCCGCGCGCGTGGCAGGTCGCGATCCAGGCCGGGATGACCGAATCGCGGCTGCACAACCTGAACTACGGCGACCGCGATTCGCTCGGCATTTTCCAGATGCGCCCGTCGATGAACTGGGGCAGCGCGGCCCAGGTCACCGACCCGAACTACGCGATCAACAAGTTCTTCGACGTCCTGCTCGGCGTCCCGGACTGGGAAAACCTGCGTCCCGGCGACGCGGCGCAGCGGGTCGAGCGTTCCGGTTTTCCAGACCGCTATCACCGCTGGGAGGCCATGGCGGCCACGCTGGTGCAGAACATGGGCCAGATCGCCGACGTGGCCGGCTGCGGGCAGGGCATGGGCGCCGCGCTGCCGCCGAGCCAGGCCGCCGCGCAGGCGATCAAGTTCGCACTCGGCGAGCAAGGCAAGCCCTACGTCTGGGGCGCGACCGGCCCGGACTCCTATGACTGCTCCGGCCTGATGCTGCGCGCCTACGAGTCGGCGGGCGTGATCCTGCCGCGCGTCTCGAAGGACCAGTACAAGGCGGGCGCGATGCTTCCGGTGCGGGAGGCGCAGCCCGGCGACCTGATCTTCCTCGCCACCGACCCGGCCGATCCGTCGACCATCCACCACGTCGCGATGTACCTGGGAGACGGCAAGATCGTCGAGGCCCAGCAGACCGGCGTGCCGGTGCACATCCGCCCGTTCTCGTTCGACGAGCACGAAGTCGTGCCGCAGGCGGTGCGCCCCGGCGTCTAGCATGGGTGCGGGAGGCACCGGCTCTTGACCCGCGGGTGCCCAGTACCGCGGGTCCGGATTCACCCCGAAGTCGCGGCCTGTCCACGAGCACGTGGCCGCGCGCTGGCAGAGGATGGCACACGTGGCACGGAAATTCGGCAAGCGAGGCAAACCGGGCCAGAGCGAGCCCCAGGACCCGGCGGCGCTGTTCGGCGCACCGCAGCCGCCGCGCCAGTCCGCGCACCCCGCGTCCAGCACCCCGTTGGCGGACCTGCTGAACCAGGGAATGCCCGGGGTGGACGGCGGGTACGTCGTCCTGCCGCGTTCCCTGGCGGAGAGCATGTCGCTCCCGTGGCAGCAGCAGATGGCGGCTTTGCTGGCCCAGTTCCACGGCGAGCACGCCCGCTTATCGTGGCCGGTCTACCGGGTGGTTCCGTCCCGCTACGAGCGGTTGGTCGATCTCGACGAGGAACAGCTGGCCGAGGCCGGTTACCTCGTGGAGATGGACGCCGAGGGGGAGATGGTCTACCGGGAACGGAGCGGCCGGAAGGTCCAGGACCCGGACCGGACGACGGTGCTGGTGTCCTGCCTCGATCCCATCCCCCGCCCGGCCGCGGCTGGCCCGGCGCCCGCGGAGGCGCCGCTGATGGGGCCGTTAGCCGCGCCAGTGCCGATGAATATCGGACCGGCTCCGGTGTGGCGGTCGGTGCCGCATGGGGTTGCTCCGGGAGAGTCCGCTGGTTCGGCTCAGCCGCCGGTGAATCCCGCCCAGGCGGCTGGCCCAGTGGCGCGTCCGCCGGAAGACACGGCCCGATCCTCGGCGGAGAGCGGTCAGCCTGCCCCGGAACAGCCTGTTGCCCCTGCGCGACCAGAAGAGCCGATCTCCGAGGCAGCCCAGCCCAGCCCGGCTGCCGAGGCACCGGTCACCGCGGACTCGATTGAGACCACCGAGGAAGAGCCAGCCAGCGCAGCCCCCAGCGCGCCCGATACGGCCGCGGTTCCTCCCGCCGTGGACACTCCGAACGATCCGCAGCTGCGCGCGAGGCAAGCGTGGCAGCCAAAGCCGTATGTGCACGAGCCACGTCAGCCCGCACGCCCGGCGGAAGCGTTGCCGCCGCAAGGGAATCCCGCTGGCGGAGCCCCCGCGCACGGTCGGCACGAGGCAGCTCCGCAACCGACGTGGCAGGCGCACAACCCGGCGGGTCAGGTTTCTTCGCCTGGGGTGCAGCAGTACGGGCCCGCTCAGTCGGCGTCGCCTATGCCTGCCGCACAACCGGTTCAGCCCCAACCGGTCACTCCGCCGGTGTCCAACGTGGAGCAGCCCGCGTCCGGTATGGCACAACCGATCCCGCCCGCGAATCCGGCACCGCACCAGGCTCCCTCGGCTGGCGCGGAGTCGCTGCCCGGAGCGTCGCAACCGCCCTCACAAGTGAATCCTCCGGCGGTTTCTCCCGCGGCCAGTGCTGAGTCGGCGCTGCCTGTATCCGGCTCGGCGCAAGCGGTTCCGCCTGCGGCGCAGCATCAGCCTCCGGCGGGTTCTCCTGTTCCCGGCGTGGGGCCAGCGAATCTGCCTGCATCGGGCGTGTCGCAACCGATCCAGCCCGCGGTTAACCCGGAGTCGGCGAACCCGCCTGCCTCCGTCGCGGGACCAGCGGTTCCGTCTGCGGTTCAGCATCAGTCGCCGCAGACTGCTTCTCCCGTTCTCGGCGCAGAACCAGCGAACTTGCCCGCATCCGGCGTGCCGCAACCGATTCCGCCTGCGGCCAGTGCGGAGTCGGCGAACCCGCCCACATCCGGCTTGGAACAACCGGTTCCTCCTGCAGCGCAGCACCAGGCTCCGTCGGCAACTCCGGTGCCTGGCGCGGAGTCAGGGAACGCGCCCGCAGCATCGCAACCGCTATCGCAGGGCCAGCAGTTCCCGCAGGTGGCTCCCGGCACAGAGTCGGTGAGCTCGTCCGAGTCCGGTGCGGCGCAACCGGTTACGGCCGAGGCACAGCATCAGCCGCCGCCCGCTGCTCCTGTCTCGCGCGGTGTGGAATCGGTGAACCCGCCCGTCGGTGGCGTGTCGCCTGCGGTGCAGCATCAGCCGCCGCCCGCCGCCCCCAGTGCGAACCCGCCAGCGTCCGGTTGGACACAACCAGTCCCGCCCGCGGGGCAGCCCCCCGTTCCGCCCAGCACGCAACCTCCCGCGACGGGCGCACCGTTCCAGTTGCCGCAGCCCAGCGGGCGTCGGCGATCCGAGACTGGGCCAGACGGGCGGCCGTTGCCGGTGTTTCCGGGGCAGGGGAATGCTCCGGCCGGACCGCCGCCGTCGCGGACGTATCGGGACGAGCTGCCGGTTTTTCCGGGCAAGAAGTCCGCGGTACCGCCGGTGCCGGACTACAGCGCTCCCTCGCCGACGGACGACGCGGCGACCCCTCCCCGCGGCATCCCGATCGGGGACGCTCGCGGGTGGTTCGACGAGCACCCCGACCACGAGGACGACGGTCCCGCCGACTTCGGGCCTACCGGGAATCCCACGGAGATCCCGTTCCGCTGGCGGAAGTGAGCGGGCAGGTGTCAGGCTGAACCCATGTCTGACGACCCGAACCCGGACCAGGGCTGGTACTACAACACCCGAACCCACGAAGTCGAGCATCTGGAACGCAGCCGAGGGGTCGACCTCCTCGGCCCCTATCCGGACGAGGCCACGGCCCGCCGCGCGCTCGACATCGCCCGCGAACGCACCCGCCAGGCCGACGCCGCCGACCGCGCCTGGGACGGAGACTGACCGCGAACGCGGGAAGGAACCTCGACGCCCGGAGTTGCCGATCTTCGCCGGGAGCAGAGCATCCCAAGCGACCGAACCGATCGGGCTGACGTGGTTCGGCAGCCAGGGCCGCGGGCGCGCCAAGAGTGGGCGATCCACGCCGCCCTGTGCCTGGAGTGGATGGGCCGGGGCTGCGCCCGGGGCGATCGCCAGGCCGTGCTGTGCCTGGAGTGGATGGGCGGGGACTGCGCCCGGGGCGCGCCAGGCTGTGCTGGACCTGGAGTAGATGGGCCGGGACCGCACTGCGCATGGAGGACGTGCGCCGGGCGGTGCCGCGCCAGAGAGTGGGCAGGGCGGTGCTGTGTCAGCAGAGGGCGAGCCGGGCCGCGCTGTGCCAGAAGGAGCCGTGCCGCGCTGAGCCAGGAGGGCGGGGCTGGGGCGTGCTGCGCACGGAGCGGATGAGCCGTGCTGCGCTGAGCCAGGAAGGGCACGGCTGGGGCATGCCGTGCCAGTAGCGGGTGAGCCGCGCCGCGCTGAGCCATGAAGAGCGCGGGCTAGGGCCGTGCGCCCGGAGCCGGATGAGCCGGGCCGGTGAGCCAGGAGGGCGCGGGCTGGGGTCGCGCCAGGAGCGCATGAGCCGCGCCGCGCTGTGCGAGGGAGTGGTGGGCTGGGGCCATGGGCGCGCCGGGCGTGGGTGAGTCGCGCTGGGAACCTAGCCCAGACCGTTAACAGCCACCGCCCCACAACCGCGGCGACCCGAGTCCTCGTCAAGGGCGGCAAAACCAAACCGCCGACCGGACAAGTCACCGTCCGGTCGGCGGCATAAAGCGGGTCAGCGCACGAAACACCCCGCGGCCGTCACCCGGCCACCAAAGCCGGGTCCAGCACGAAGTCCGGATCCACCTGCGACTCCAGATCCGCCCCTACCCGCCCGTTCCCCCAAGCCCGCGCGTTCCTCAGGTGGAACTCCACCCCTTGCCGCTGGTATCGCGCCCAATCCCGGGGCGTCGTGTCCACCTGGTCCTTCATCGCGGCCAGGGTCGCCAGGTTGCGCGGTTCCAGTTCGCTGATCGGCCGGGTGGTCCCGCGTTCGGCGGCGCGGACGTGGCCGGACGTGGTCATCCATCCCAGCAGCACGGAACCCAGCTGTTCGGTCAGGAAATCGACATCGTCGCTGTCGGTGACCTTGTTCCCGACTGCTACCAGGTGAACCCCGAAGTCCCGGGCGTGATCCGCGTACTGCCGGTAAACGCCGACACTGCGCAGGGTCGGTTCGCACACCAGGAAGGTCACGTCGAAACGCGTGAACAGACCGGAGGCGAACGCGTCGGCTCCGGCGGTCATGTCCATCACGACGTACTCGTCCGTGCCGTCGACAAGGTGGTTCAGCAGCAATTCAGCCGCGCCGACCTTCGAGTGGTAGCAGGCCACGCCCAGGTCGTCCTCGTCGAACTGGCCGGTGACGCCCAGCCGGACGTCGCCCAGCGGGCGGAAGCAGGCGTCGAAGATGGGGTTGTCCTCGAAGGGCCGCACGAGGCGCGAACCCCGGCCGGGCGGCGTGGTTTTGATCATCGCTTCGGCGGAGGGGATTCGCGGGTTGTCGCCGCGCAGGTAGTCCTTGATCAGCGGCATGTGCTCGCCGAGGGTGGGCCACGCCAGGGCCTGCTCCTCGGTCGCGCCCAGGGCTACCGCCAGGTGCTGGTTGATGTCGGCGTCGATGGCCAGCACCGGTTTGCCCGCGCTGGCCAGATACGAGACGAACAGCGACGAGAGCGTGGTTTTCCCGCTGCCGCCCTTGCCGACGAACGCGATCTTCACCGATCCGAACCCTTCTGAAAATGAAGACGGTTATCAATGCCAGGCAGGCTACACCCGACCGGCCCGCGCCCGAACGGGCGATCACCGGCGGTTCGGCGGGATAGTGTTGGAACGTGCCGCCACTCGTGCTGAGGACACCAGCGTCGGGAGGGGACTTCGGTCGTCTCCGGGCGGAGTTCGCGCTGCCGGAGTCGTTCGGGCCCGCGGTGCTCGCGGAGGCCGAGGCGGCCGTGGTCGATCCGCTCGCATCGGCAGGCGGCCGCGAGGACGCCACTGACCTGCCGTTCGTCACGATCGATCCGCCAGGGTCCAAGGACCTCGACCAGGCGATGGTGCTCGAGCGCCGCGCGGGCGGTTTCCGGGTGCAGTACGCGATCGCGGACCTGGCGGCGTTCGTCCCGCCGGGCGGGGCGCTCGATCACGAGGCGCGGCGGCGCGGGCAGACGCTGTATCTGCCGGACGGCAATGTCCCGTTGCATCCGCCGGTGCTGTCGGAGGGGGCGGCGAGCCTGCTGCCGGGCGAGATCCGGCCGGCGGTGCTGTGGACGATCGATGTCGACGAGGCCGGGGAAATCGTCGCCACCCGGGTCCGGCGGGCGCTGGTGCGTTCTACCGAGCAGCTTGACTACGAAGGCGTCCAGGCTTCGCTGGACGCCGGGCGGCCGCATCCGTCGGTGGCGGCGCTGCCCGAGCTCGGCCGGTTGCGGCGCAGTCTCGCGGTGCGGCGCGGGGCGGTCGAATTGCAGTTGCCGGAGCAGGAAATCAGCGGCGACGTCGACGGCGGCTGGATTCTCGCGCGCCGGCCGCGAACGGTCGTCGACGCCTGGAACGCCGAAATCTCTTTGCTCACCGGGATGGCCGCGGCGCGGATCATGATTGACGCCGGGATCGGGGTGCTGCGGACGCTGCCGTCCCCGGAGCCGGACGCGGTGGAATGGCTGCACCGGTCCGCGACGGCGGTGGGGCTGGCTTGGCCGGTCGAGCAGACAGTGTCCGAGTTTTTGTCTACTTTGGATCCGGGGCAGCCCGCCTCGATGGCGTTGTACGCGGACACCACGCGGCTGTTGCGGGGCGCGGGATACACGGCCTTTGCCGGGGAACTGCCCGCGGTTACCACGCATGCGGGAATCGGCGGCGCGTATGCGCACGTCACGGCACCGATCCGGCGGCTGGTCGACCGGTTCGGCACTGAGGTGTGCCTCGCGGTGACGGCCGGGCGCGAGGTGCCGGACTGGGTGCGGGAGGCGTTGTCCGAAGTGCCCGCACAAATGTCCGCTTCGGACAGTCTGGCCGCGCGGGTGGAACGGGCGTGCATAGATCAGGTCGAAGCGTGGGTACTCGCTGAGCATGTGGGTCGCGAATTCACCGCGGTGGTGTTGCGAGCGGACGAGAACCGGGCGGAGATCCTGGTCGAGCATCCGCCGGTGATGGCGAAGTGCTCCGGCGAGAAGTTCCCGGAGGGCGAGCGGATCGCGGTGCGGCTGACCGAAGTGGACGTCGAGCAGCGGAAGGTGTCGTTCGAACGAGTATGAGGAACGCGGAACTGGTCGACGATCTCGGCGAGCCGGTGCCGATCGAGGGCTCGCCGCGGCGGGTCGTGTCGCTGGTGCCGTCGCTGACCGAGGCGGTCGAGGTCAGCGCGCCGGGGCGGCTGGTCGGGGCGACGGACTACTGTACGCATCCGGCTGATCTGGACGTGGAACGGGTGGGCGGGTCGAAGTACCCGAAGCTGGACCGGGTGCTGGCGCTCGAACCGGATCTGGTGCTGGCGAATTCCGAGGAGAACCGGCCGGAGGACGTGGAAACCCTGCGCGCCAACGGGATTCCGGTGTTCGTCATGGCGGCGGCGGAGTCCGTGCCTGCCGCGCTCGGGTCGTTGCGGCGGATTTTCGGCCAGGTGTACGGCATCGACGAACCGGAATGGCTCGACACCGCGGACGAGTTGTGGCGGGAAGTGGCACCGGTGCGGTACCGGGCGGTGATTCCGGTGTGGCGCAAGCCGTGGATCGTGTTAGGGCGCGACACGTTCGCTGGCGACGTGCTGCGCCGAATCGGGATCGAGAATGCCTACTCAGGACACTCCGAGCGCTATCCCCGGCCGTCGCTGGAAGAACTCCAGAAGACCGGAGCCGACCTGGTCGTACTGCCCGACGAGCCGTACGAATTCACCCAGGACGACGGCCCCGGCTTCTTCCCGGAGATGCGCCCGGTGCTGATTTCCGGGCGCTACCTCACGTGGTACGGACCGTCCCTCGTGGACGCCTACGCGGCGCTCAGAGAGTCAGTCCGGTAAGGACAGTCACGCGTTCCTCGGTGAAGTCCGCCATCGCCGCGGCCGGGCCTTCCCGGCCGACGCCGGAGTCCTTCACGCCGCCGTAAGGCATCTGGTCGGCGCGGAAGCTCGGCACGTCGCCGACCAGCACGCCGCCCACCTTGAGCCGCGCCGACACGTCGAACGCGGTCGGCAGGTCGCGGGTGAACACGCCGGTCTGCAAACCAAAGCGGGAGGCGTTGATCCGCTCCACTCCGTCGTCCACAGAGGACACCCGGACCAGCGAGACCACCGGACCGAAAACCTCGTCCGCCATCACCGAAACGTCCTCGGGAACTTCGGAGAGCACGGTCGGCTCCACCGTCGCACCCGAACGGCCGCCGCCGGCCAGCAGCTTGGCCCCGGCGGCCACCGCGTCGGTCACCCAGGACTCGACCCGCGAAGCGGCAGCCTCGTTGACCAGCGGACCGACGTCGACGCCGTCCTCGCGCGGGTTTCCCGTGCGCAGCGCGGCAACCTGCTCCAGCACCTTCTTCTGCAGCTCGTCGTAGACGTCGGTGTGCGCGTACACGCGCTGCACCGAGATGCACGACTGCCCAGCCTGATACATGGCGAACGTCGCGATCCGCTGCGCGGCGAAGTCCAGGTCAGTCCAATCCGGACAGACCAGTACCGCGCCGTTTCCGCCGAGCTCCAGCGCGACGTGCTTGCGCGGCACGCTGTCGCGGATCGCCCAGCCGACCGGAACCGAACCGGTGAACGACACGACGGGCAGCCGCGGGTCCTTCACCAGTTCAGCGGTCGCCTCGTTGCCCAGCGGCAGGATCGACCAGCTGCCCGCCGGAAGGTCCGTCTCGGCAAGGATTTCCCCGAGAAGCAACGCGGTCAGCGGCGTCGCCGGGGCGGGCTTGAGCACGATCGGCGCGCCGACCGCGATCGCCGGGGCGACCTTGTGCGCCACCAGGTTCAGCGGGAAGTTGAACGGCGTGATGCCCAGCACCGGGCCGCGCGGCACGCGCCGGACGAGCGCGAGCCGTCCGGTGCCGCCCGGGTCGGTGTCGAGGCGCTGCAGGTCGCCGGAGAACCGGCGGGCTTCCTCGGACGCCCAGCGGAACGTCGACACCGCACGGCCGACCTCGCCGCGCGACCACTTCAGCGGCTTGCCCGATTCGGCGGTGATCAGCTGGGCGATTTCCTCGGTCCGCTCGGAAAGCCGCCGCGAGATGTGGTCGAGCGCGCCTGCCCGGACGTGCGCGGGAAGCGTCGCGAACTCGTCGGCGACGTCCGCCGCGGCCTGGACTGCGGATTCCACTTCGGACGGTCCGGGCACGTAGTGCGAACCGGCTTCGGAACCGTCGAACGAATGCCGGACGACGGTCGTTTCACTGCTGGTGACCGGCTTTCCGGCTACCCAGAACGGTAAAGTCACTTGCGGGCCTCCGTGCGGATCGCGTACTCGAGAACGGCGAGGCCTTCGTCGAGCAGCTCGGTGGACAGGGACAGCGGGGGAAGCAGCCGGACGACGTTGCCGTACGTGCCGCAGGTCAGCACCACGACACCCTGCGCGTGGCAGGCGGCGGCGATGCGCTTGGTGAGGTCGGCGTCCGGCTCGTTCGTGCCCGGCTTCACGAACTCGGCCGCCAGCATCGCGCCACGCCCGCGGACATCGCCGATCACACCGGTTTCCCCGGCCAACGCCCGAAGTCGCGGCAACACCCGCTCTTCGATGCGCTGTGCGGAACCGGCCAGGTCCTCATTGCGCATGGTCTCGATCGCGCCCAGCGCCGCGGCGCACGCGATCGGGTTGCCGCCGTAAGTGCCGCCGAGTCCGCCCGGGCCGACGGCGTCGAGCAGTTCCGCGCGCCCGGTCACCGCGGCGAGCGGCAGGCCGCCCGCGATGCCCTTGGCCGTGCACACCAGGTCCGGGACGACGTCCTCGTGCGCGGAGGCGAACCAGCTGCCGGTGCGGCAGAAACCGGTCTGCACCTCGTCGGCGACGAACACGACGCCATTCGCCTTGCACCACGAGGAAATCGCGGGCAAGAAACCGGGAGCGGGTTCGATGAAGCCACCCTCGCCCTGGATCGGTTCGAGCACGACGGCCGCGACCTGGTCGCCGCCGATCTGCTTCTCGATCCGGTCGATCGCCTGCCGCGCGGCCTCCGGGCCGGCCAGCCCGTCGCGGTATGGGTAGGAGCCCGGCACGCGGTACACCTCGGGCGCGAACGGACCGAAACCGTGCTTGTAAGGCACCGATTTCGCGGTCATGCCCATGGTCAGGTTGGTGCGGCCGTGGTAGGCGTGGTCGAACACCACGACGGCCTGGCGACCGGTAGCGGTGCGGGCGATCTTCACCGCGTTCTCGACTGCCTCGGCGCCGGAGTTGAACAGCACCGACTTCTTCGCGTGGTCGCCCGGCGTCAGCTCGGCCAGCGCCTCGCACACCTCCACGTAACCCTCGTACGGGGTCACCATGAAACAGGTGTGGGTGAACAGCGCCGCCTGCTCGCGCACCCGGTCGACCACCTCGGGCGCGGAGTGCCCGACGCTCGTCACCGCGATCCCGGAACCGAAGTCGATCAGCACGTTGCCGTCGGCGTCGGTGAGCAGGCCGCCGCTGGCGGAGGTGATGTAGGCGGGCAGCGTGGACGCCACCCCGGCGGCGACCGCGTTCGCGCGGCGCTCGTGCAGTGCGCGGGAGACGGGCCCGGGGATCTCGGTCTGCAGCCTGCGCTGCCGGGGTGCCGGAGCCTGCGGCTCGGCGGCGGTGCTGGTGGTCAAGGCTCGCTCCTGTACGCGTGGGTGGGTCGCCCCTCAGGATGGGGCTTGCGCCGCCCGCCGTCAGCTGGCCGTTCTGTCCAATTCGGCAGCTACAATTGGCCGTTATGGCACTCACCCTGCGGGCGCTGGCCGCCGAACCCGCCCTCGGCCTGCGCGTGGTCGCGGGCGAGGCCGGGCTGGACCGCCCGATCGGCTGGGTGCACCCGACCGAGCTGACCGACCCGCAGAGCTTCCTTGAAGGCGGGGAACTGCTGCTCACGACCGGTCTGACGCTCTACAGCGCGACGTACGCGGCGTACGTCCGACGGCTGGTCGATGCGGACGTCGCCGGGCTAGGTTTCGGCGTCGGGCTGAGCCACGCGAAGGTGCCGGACGCCTTGGTGGCGGCGGCCGACGAGGTCGGCTTGCCAGTGCTGGAGGTGCCGCGGAAGACGCCGTTCATCGCGATCACGCGCGCGGTGTCCCGGTCCGTCGCTGCCGACGAGTACGCCGCGACGGTCCGGATCGGCCGCGCCCAGCAGGAGTTGACCCGCATCGCGGTCGGCCGCAGCGGTGCCGGGGGAGTGGTGCGTAGACTCGCACGGCTCATCGACGGCTGGGTGGTGCTTTACGACTCGGCCGGACGCGTACGCGAAGCCTCGTCCGCCAAGGCACGCAGTGTCGAACTCGACGTCACTGGCCTTCGCGCGGGCACGCGCGTGGTGTCTCATGGCGACGACGAGGTCGTACTCCAGACCCTGCACACGCGCGGCGCGTTGGCGGTCGGCACTGCGGAACCGTTGGACAGCACCGGCCAGCACATCGTCAACACGGCTGTCTCGCTGCTTTCCCTTGCCCTGGAACAGGATCGAGCCCAGCGGGTTTCCCTCTCCCAACTGCATACCGGCGTACTGGAGCTGCTGGCCGCTGGACACCACGAGCTGGCGCGCGAGGTCGTACCGGATCTTCCGCGGGAACCGTGGACAGTGCTGGCGGTAAAGGGGAGCAAGTCCGCCCGGAATACGCTGTACGAACGACTGGAAACCCTTGCCGGGCAAGTGTTCGCCGCCCATCGCGGAGACAAGCTGATCGTCCTGGCCGAGAACGACGAGGTAAGCGCGATCGTCGCGGAAACCGGGGAATTCCACAGTGGACTGTCTGCCGCCAAAGAGTTCCCGACCGCGCTCCGGCAGGCGGAAGAAGCGGCCGAGGCAGCGCGGACGCAGCGAGTGCCGCTGCTGCGCTACGCCGACCACGCTGGTGCCGGACTGCTCGGCTTGGTCGATCATCAAGCCGCCCAAGCGTTTTCCGATCAGCTCCTCGCTCCGCTGCGCGAGTTCGACCGGACCGGACGCGGCGATCTGGAGCTGTCCCTGCGCTGCTGGCTCGAACACCACGGCCACTGGGACCTCGCCGCGACGAAGCTCGGCGTGCATCGGCACACCTTGCGCAACCGGGTCACTAAAGTCGCCGAGCTGCTGGGTCGGGACCTCGACGCGCCGGGCGTCCGCGCGGAGCTGTGGTTCGCGCTCCAGATCAGGTAGTGACCAGCAGCGTGATCGGCGAATCCCCGCACCGCCGCAACGTCATCCCGCCCGGCGCGGTGTACGGTTCCGCCCCGGACGCCCACCAAGCAGGCACGTCGATCTCGCGCACCAGCGACCCCGTCGCCTTCCGCACGCTGTTCGACACGATCACCCGTCCCTGCGCGTTGAGCAACGCGGCGGTCCGGCCGAGCGCGCGCAGCCGGCGACTCACCGTGCGCTCGAACTCGCGCACATACACGTCCGCACCAACGACTCCGGCGAATTCCTCACCGCGCGTAACGGGAACCGTGAAGGTGAGCGTGTACTCGTCGGTGCAGAGATAGTCCACGTACGGCCCGTTGACGTGTCGCCGTCCGCTGTCGCGCGGGACGGTGAACCACGATTGCCGCGTGTAGTCAAGGAAATTAGGACTCTCCGGATCCAGGCTGATGAACAGCTGTTCCGGCGCCTCGTCTTCGGTGCGGCAGGAGGTCCACCACTCGAAGCCGAGTTCCTGATCGGCCAGGACGTTCGGCGCGCTCACGAAGCCCGCGCCGACCACCAGGCCGCCGAGCGCCTCGATGACCTGCGGCCGGATCGCGTGCAGTGCCTCGGCGCTCAGGTCGCCCGGTTCGGCGAGCAGTGTCTCCGCGGCGGCCAGAACTGGTTTCAGGCGCGCGAAAATCTCCTCGACGAGGGAGGAAACCTGGGTCACTACCTCTTCGCCGGTCAGCGTGCGGGTGTCGGTCACGATGCTCACCTCGTGATGCGGGTCATCGGAGCTTACGGCGTTTCGAGGGTCAGGTGCAGATCCGCGAGCCGATCAAGCGCGCCGAGAAGGTGTTCTTCGGTCAAGGCGCGCGCCCGATCGCCGTCGGCCGAGGCGATCGCGGAGACGATCGCCTGGTGCTCAGCGTAGGACCCACGGCAGGTTTCCTTGTCGCCGAGGGGCGCCCAGAGCAATACGCCGTGTTCGCTTTGCAGCTGAACTTCCTGGTTGGTGAGCCGCGGGGACTGCGCGGCGGCGGCGACTTCGAGGTGGAAGTGCCGTTCCGCGCGGGTCGCGTCGGGGCCGCTCGCGCCGAGGAGGTCTTCCGCGGTGAGCCGGAGCCGTTCGAGATCTTCGGGGGTGCTGCGTTCCGCGGCGAGTTTCGCCGCCGAGCCCGCGACGGCGAGGTAGTGGTCGCCGAAGTCGCGAAGTTCAGCCATTGAGACCAATCGCAGGCGTTCGGCCCACGAGCTCTGCGCGGGCCAGTCCGGAGTGCGCACGAAGCTGCCGCCGCCGCGCCCGCGCCGCGTTTCGACGAGACCCTGCTGCCGGAGCACCGCGAGCGCCTCGCGCACGGTGACCGTGGAGACGCGGAACTGCGCGGCGAGTTCGGCCTCGCTCGGCAATTGCTCGGCGTCGTCGAGGAGACCGAGCGTGATGGCGTCGAACAGCCGCGCCGCGACCGCCTCCGCGCGCCCCACCTGTTCCAGCGGGGCGAACATCGCCAGTCGTGCGCTGTTCGACATCTCCTTGCGCATCGTTGGTCCACCCGTCTCGGCATCCGTTGGAGCCAATCCTGCCCCAGGGCCTTGTCATTTGAAATATGGAGTTATATGTTTCATCCTGCCACGGAGAGTCAGGAGGCGCACGCGTGCTGGAGTTGAAGCACTACATCGGCGGGACTTTCGTCGACTCGCTGTCCGGAAAGGTCGCGGAAATCGTCGACCCGGTCACTGGGCGTGCGTACTGCACCGCGCCGGTCGCCGGAGCCGAGGACGTGGACCGCGCGCTGAAGGTCGCCGCGGAAGCGTTCGAAAGCTGGCGCGAGACCACCCCGGCGCAGCGGCAGCTCGCACTGCTGAAGATCGCTGACGCGCTCGAAGCTCGCGGCGAGGAAATCATCCGGGTCGAAGCGAAGGACACCGGCAAGCCGTTCGCGCTGACCATGGAAGAAGAACTGCCCGCGGTCATCGACCAGGTGCGCTTCTTCGCCGGTGCCGCGCGCGTGCTCGAAGGCCGCTCCGCCGGCGAGTACATGGAAGGCCACACGTCGTTCATCCGCCGCGAGCCGGTCGGCGTCTGCGCGCAAGTGACGCCGTGGAACTACCCGCTGATGATGGCGATCTGGAAGATCGCGCCGGCGCTCGCCGCGGGCAACACCATCGTGCTCAAGCCGTCCGACACCACTCCCGCCTCCACGCTGCTGCTCGCCGAGATCTGCGGCGAGCACCTGCCCGCCGGCGTGTTCAACGTGATCTGCGGCGACCGCGACACCGGGAGGGCGTTGGTGGAGCACGACATTCCGGCGATGGTGTCGATCACCGGTTCGGTGCGCGCGGGCATCGAGGTCGCCGGTTCGGCGGCGCACGACGTCAAGCGCGTCCATCTCGAACTGGGCGGCAAGGCCCCGGTGATCGTGTTCCCGGACGCCGACCTCGAAGCCGCCGCCGAAGCCATTGCCGCGGCCGGATATTTCAACGCGGGCCAGGACTGCACCGCGGCGACCCGGGTTCTGGTGCACGAGGACGTGCACGACACGTTCATCAACGCGCTCACCCGCCAGGCCGAGGCGAACAAGACCGGCACGGGCGACGACGTCGCCTTCGGCCCGCTCAACAACGCCGCGCAACTGGAAAAGGTCTCCGGCTTCATCGACCGGCTGCCGGAGCACGCGACCGTCCACTGTGGAGGACGGCGATCCGGCGACGAGGGCTATTTCTACGAGGCCACCGTGGTTTCCGGTCTCCGCCAGGACGACGAGATCATCCAGAACGAGGTCTTCGGCCCGGTCATCACCGTGCAGCGCTTCACCGAGGACGACGAGGCGCTCAAGCACGCCAACGGCGTTCCCTACGGCCTCGCTTCCTCGGTGTGGACCAAGGACCACCAGCGCGCCATGAAGTTCTCGGCGAAACTCGACTTCGGGTGCGTGTGGATCAACACGCACATTCCGCTCGTGGCCGAGATGCCGCACGGCGGGTTCAAGCGGTCCGGCTACGGCAAGGACCTCTCGCTGTACGGCCTCGAGGACTACACCCGCGTCAAGCACGTGATGAGTGCGCTGTAGCCGTCGTGACCAGATCCATCGGAAGGCCTGTCATGCCCCATCAAGCCCCCGCCGAGACCCGGCCGCCGGGAAGGCGTCCGCAGTCCGCGCAGCCGGCGATCCGGCTCACCGGACTGGAAAAGCACTTCGACAAGGTGCGCGCCGTGGACGGGGTCGACCTCGACATCCCGCCCGGCGAGTTCTTCTCGATGCTCGGCCCGTCCGGTTCCGGCAAGACCACCGTGCTGCGGATGATCGCCGGGTTCGAACTGCCCACCGCGGGCACGATCGAACTCGAAGGCAAGGACGTGAGCCAACTGGCTCCGTTCGACCGCGACGTCAACACCGTGTTCCAGGACTACGCGCTCTTCCCGCACATGACGGTGCAGCAGAACGTGGAGTACGGCCTGAAAGTCAAGCGGGTCGCGAAAGCCGAACGCCGCGAACGCGCGAAGGAAGCGCTGCGCACGGTGCGGCTGGAGGATTTCGGCGATCGCAAACCGTCGCAGATGTCCGGTGGACAACGGCAACGCGTAGCACTTGCCCGCGCTCTCGTGAATCGCCCGAAAGTGTTGCTTTTGGACGAACCCCTTGGCGCGCTTGACCTCAAGCTCCGCCAGACCATGCAGATCGAGCTCAAGCAGATCCAGCGCGAGGTCGGCATCACCTTCGTCTTCGTCACCCACGACCAGGACGAGGCGCTCACCATGAGCGACCGGATCGCCGTGTTCAACGCGGGCCGGATCGAACAGGTCGGCACCCCGGTCGAGGTGTACGAGCGGCCGGCAAGTGCTTTCGTAGCAGGGTTTGTCGGCACGTCGAACCTGCTCAGCGGGCGCGGCGCGGAGGCGGTGATCGGCAGGCCGGGCGTGTACAGCATCCGGCCGGAGAAGATCCGCATCGACGGAGACCTTGCGTCGCCGGCCGGTCCCGGAGAGACTTCTGCGACCGGTTCGGTCACGGATGTCGTTTATGCCGGTTCGACGGTGCGCTACGCTGTCGCGCTCGATGCCGGGGGCCAATTGTCCGTGGTCCGCCAGAACACCAGCGAGCCGACCGAGTTCGCCGACGGTCGCGTTCGCCTGCGCTGGCGCCGCGAACACAGTTTCCGGGTCCCCGAAGCCGGCTAGTTCCTCACGGGAAGGTTTCTCTCGCTATGAAGAACAGGAAGACGCTGCTCGCAGGGCTGTGCGGCGTGAGCCTCCTGCTCGCTGCCTGCGGCACCTCGGGCTCCGACTCCAAAACGGGGTCGGCGCCGGGCGCACAGGGCTTCACCCCGCCGAAGCTGAACGCGCTGACGCAGCTCGGACAGCCGGAAGGCCAGCTGAACGTGCTGGCGTGGCCCGGTTACGCGGAAAACGGCCAGAACGACGCGAAGGTCAACTGGGTCACCCCGTTCGAGCAGCAGACCGGCTGCAAGGTCAACGTCAAGCCGTTCGGCACCTCGGACGAGGCCGTGACGCTGATGAAGACCGGGCAGTACGACGTGGTCTCGGCGTCCGGCGACGCCTCGCTGCGGCTGGTGGCCTCGGGCGACGTCGAGCCGATCAACACCGCGCTGGTGCCGAACTACAACGACATCTACCCGTTCCTCAAGAACAAGTCGTGGAACAGCGTCAACAACGTCGCCTACGGCATCCCGCACGGCTGGGGCGCGAACGTGCTGGCCTACCGCACCGACAAGGTGCAGCCGGAGCCCACGTCGTGGTCGCCGATGTTCGACGAGAAGACGCCGTACAAGGGCAAGATCATCGCCTACGACTCCCCGATCTACATCGCCGACGCGGCGCTGTACCTGATGGCGCACCAGCCTGATCTGGGCATCAAGAACCCGTACGCGCTGGACGACAAGCAGTTCAAGGCCGCGACGGACCTGCTCAAGAAGCAGCGCCCGCAGGTCGAGGAGTACTGGTCGGACTACCTCAAGGAAACGCAGTCGCTCAAGAGCGGCGACGGCGTGATCGGCACCGCGTGGCAGGTGACGGTGAACCTCGCGAAGAGCGAGGGCGCGCCGGTCAAGGCCACCGTGCCGAGCGAGGGTGCGACCGGCTGGTCGGACACCTGGATGGTGTCCGCTAAGTCGCAGCACAAGACGTGCGCGTACAAGTGGATGGACTACATCACGAGCCCGAAGGTGAACGCCCAGGTCGCCGAGTACTTCGGCGAGGCCCCGGCGAACTCCAAGGCCTGCGCGGAGTTCAAGGACAAGTCGCTGTGCGACACCTACCACGCCAACGACGCCGCGTACGCCGCCAAGATCCAGTACTGGACCACGCCGATCCCGCAGTGCCTCGACGGCCGCACGGACGTCAAGTGCAAGGACTACGGCGACTGGACCCGGGCCTGGACCGAGATCAAGGGCTGAACCGACTCTCGCGGATGCCGGTTCCCACCGCGCCGGCATCCGCGAGTCCGCCGGGGGCCGCGGGCCCTCCCCAATGTTCCCGCGGCCCTCGGCTTTTCTCCCTCCGCACCCGAAAGCGCTAAGACATGACCGCCGTGAGCCCGCCGAGTCACCGCATCTCGGCCTTCTTCCACCGCAAACCCCAGCTGCGCCTCGGCCTTCTCCTCACCGCTCCGATGCTCTGGCTCGGCCTGGCCTACCTCGGCGCGCTCGCCGCCCTCTTCATCACGGCCTTCTGGTCCACCGACGTCTTCACCGGCAAGGTGGTCACCGACTGGTCCTTCGACAACTTCGTCACTCTTTTCAGTGATTCTGTTTATCGCACGATCACGTTCCGCACCGTCGGCATCGCGTTGCTGGTGACCGTGATCGACGCGGTGATCGCCTTCCCGATGGCCTTCGCCATGGCCAAACTCGCCTCGCCCAAGGCGCAGCGCGTGCTGGTGATCATGGTGATGACGCCGCTGTGGGCGAGCTACTTGGTCAAGGCGTACGCGTGGCGGACCCTGTTGTCCGGCAACGGAGTGCTGAACTGGCTGCTGGACCCGCTCGGCCTGTCCGGGCCGGGATACGGCGTCACCGCGACCGTGATCACGCTGTCCTATCTCTGGCTTCCGTACATGATCCTGCCGATCTACGCGGGCCTCGAACGGCTTCCGGTGTCCCTGGTGGACGCTTCCGGCGACCTCGGCGCGAAATCGTTCCGCACGTTCCGTTCGGTGATCCTGCCGCTGACGTTCCCGGCGATCGTCGCGGGCTCGATCTTCACCTTCTCGCTGTCGCTCGGCGACTACATCGCGGTGAAGATCGTCGGCGGCACCTCGCAGATGCTCGGAAACGTCGTGTACGACAACATCGGCGCGGCCAACAATCTGCCGTTCGCCGCGACCGTCGCGACGGTTCCGGTCGTGATCATGCTCGTCTACCTGGCCGCGGTGCGTCGCACCGGTGCGCTGGACAACCTCTAGGAGACCGCCGTGCGGATGTCGAAACCCGCCCGGGTGCTGTTGTGGACCGCGCTCGGAGCCGGATTCGCGGTGATCTACTTCCCGCTGCTGGTGGTCCTGCTGAACTCGGTGAACGCGGACACCACGTTCGGGTGGCCGCCGAAGAGCTTCACACTGGAATGGTGGGGCCGGGCGATCACCAACGAGGGCGCGCTGAACGCCTTGTGGACCAGCGTGATCGCCGGGCTTTCGGCGACGGCGATCGCGTTGGTGCTCGGCACGATGGCCGCGTTCGCGTTGCAGAAGTACCGGTTCTTCGGGCGCAACTCGTTGTCGTTGCTGGTGATTCTGCCGATCGCGCTGCCGGGCATTGTCACCGGTATCGCGCTGAACAACGCGTTCCGGACGATCTTCGGACTGGACCTCGGGCTGATGACCGCGATCGTCGCGCACGCCACGTTCTGCATCGTGGTGGTGTTCAACAATGTTGTCGCGCGGTTGCGGCGGATGGGCGGGAATCTCGAAGAAGCGTCGATGGATCTCGGCGCGGACGGGATGACGACGTTCCGGCTGGTGACGTTCCCGATGCTGCGATCCGCTTTGCTGGCGGGCGGATTGCTGGCGTTCGCGCTGTCGTTCGACGAGATCATCGTGACGACATTTACGCTCGGCACCGGCATGGAAACACTGCCGATCTGGATTTACAACAACCTGTTCCGGCCGAACCAGGCTCCGGTGGTCAACGTGGTCGCGGCGGTGCTGATCATCGTCTCGACGGTGCCGGTCTACCTGGCACAGCGGCTTTCCGGCGGCGACAGCACGAGCGGCGGCCGGATCTAGCTCCGCGAAGGTCTGTGAGGGCCGCCTTGAGGGAAGCAGATTCCCTCAAGGCGGCCCTCACGGCTTTTACCGGAAGCTGTCGGTGGCCTCGCGGAGGGCGGCGAGGATGCCCGGGTCGGTGACGGCGTGGCCGGCGGACTCGGTGAGTTTCAGCGTCGAGCCAGGCCAGGCACGGTGCAGCTGGTACGCCGTGATGGGCGGGCATACCGCGTCGTAACGCCCTTGCACCAGCACTCCGGGAATCCCGGCGAGCCGGTCGGCGTCCCGGATCAGCTGGCCTTCTTCGAGCCACGCACCGTGCCGGAAGTAGTGCACGGCAAGGCGAGCGAACGTCAGCGCGAACTCCGGGTTGGCGTATTGGTTCACAAAGGACTGTTGGGGCAGCAACGCCACCGTCGCGCCTTCCCAGACACTCCAAGCGATCGCGGCCCGCTCCCGCACCGCACGGTCGGGGGAGTGGAGCAGTTCGGCGTACCCGGCTAGCGGGTCTTCCCGCTGCCGCTCGTTCAGCGGCTCAAGAAAGGCGTCCCATTCGGCGGGGAAGAGATTCGCCGCCCCGCCGCGGTAAAGCCAGTCCAATTCCCGCTGGCGCACGGTGAAAATCCCGCGCAGCACCAGTTCCGACACTCGTGACGGGTGGGTTTCCGCGTACGCCAGGGCAAGCGTCGAGCCCCACGAACCACCGAAGAGCTGCCAGCGGTCGATGTTCAGTCGTTCGCGCAGCAGTTCCATGTCAGAGACCAAGTGCCACAACGTGTTTGCCGACAGGTCATCGTCGCCCGCGTTGGGGGTGCTGCGGCCGGCGCCGCGCTGGTCGAACAGGATGATCCGGTACGCCTCGGGGTCGAAGTGCCGCCGGGTCATCGGGGCGGTGCCGCTTCCCGGCCCGCCGTGCAGTACCACCACCGGTTTCCCTTGCGGATTCCCGGCTTCCTGGCAGTAGATCCGATGCCCGTCGCCGACGTCCAGCATTCCGTCGGCGCGCACCGGGGTCGGCGGGTACAGCTCGTCCATGCCGGACACTCTTCCCGAAGACGTCCGGCTTGTCGCAAGTAGGGTGGGGGCCCGCCCCCGCCGCCGGGCTGAGCGGGCCCCCGTCTGTGATCGCGGTCAGCAGCCTGGTGTCGCGGCTACGTTCGCGAAGCCCTTCCCGGCGTTCGTCACCTTGTTGCTGGCGCAGACCTTGTTCCCGGTGGCCGCCTTGACCACGTAGAACCCGTAGGCCGAGGGCGCCTGCACGTCCGCGGTGTTGTCCGAGAAGGTGTTGTTCTGGCCCCAGCCGTCGACCTGCACGTGGACCTCGAAGGATCCGTAAGTCGCGTCGTGCACGAAGACCTTGCTGCCCTTGTTGCCGGTGACCAGGTATCCGTTGCCCTTCACGTCGACCCAGCTGTCGGCGTAGTTCTCGCCGCTCTGGCCGGTGCCGTCGAAGGTGTTGCCGCGCAGTTCGCCGCCGGTGGTGCCTTCCTTGACGTCGATCGATTCCGCGCGCACGTTCGGGCCGATCTTGTTGCCGATCGCCTTGTTGCGGTCGCTGTGATCGGGCTTCCCGTCCGGCCAGTTGCTGTTCGCCGAGCCGAAGTAGATGCCCTCGCCGAAACCGCCGTTTTCCTTGCCGGTGTCGGAGATTTCCGAGTTCTGCACGACGTTGTCGCTGCTGCCGTGCTGGAAGTGGATGCCTTCGTTGCCGATGCCGGTCACCTTGAGCCCGTCCACCAGCGTGTGGTTGACGCCCAGCGCCATCACGCCTTTCTGGCCGCCGGTGACGGTGAACCCGGACAGCGTCCAGTAGCTGCCGGTCAGCTCGATGGTGCGGCCGCCGGACGCCTGCACGACCGCGCTGCGCGGGCCGGTGAGCGTGATCCGCCCGTTCGCGGTGCCGTTGACGGTGGCCTTGAAGTTGCCGGTGTAGGTGGTGTTCGTGGCCAGCTGGATCGTGGTGCCCGGCTTGGCCGAGGCCAGCGCCGTCTTCAGTTCGGCGGAGTTCTTGACCGGGACGGTCCCGGCGGACGCCGCGGGTGTGGCGAGTGCGAGCAGTGCTGCGGCTCCGGCGGTGACCGCCAGAACTCGATCGCGGACGCGCATTCCAACCCTCCTCGTCGAGGCTCGATGACTTCGGATGCGGCGTGCGCTCACGCTAAAACATCGAGAGAACGCTGGTCAAGTACATGATTGATGTTCATGGATGTGAACAGAATGAACACGGGATGGCCGGGAAGTGTCGGCTGCTTCTGTTCCCGCCCGGCTTGCTCGGAGTTAACCCGAACCCCGGTAGCTTTTCCGCGGAATGCCCGAACTGCGGTGAGAAAGGCCCGGTGAATGTCCGCGGTCAGCTACCTCGAGTCCATTGTCGTCGGCGCTTTGCAAGGCGTGTCGGAATTGTTTCCGGTGTCCAGTCTCGGACACAGCGTCCTGTTGCCCGCGCTCGTCGGCGGAAGCTGGGGACGCGACCTGAGCATCGGGAAGGATTCGCCGTATCTCGCCGTGCTGGTGGCGATGCACGTCGCCACCGCGATCGCGCTGATCCTGTTCTTCCGGCGCGACTGGGTGCGCATCGTCACCGGCCTGTGGACGTCGATCCGCCGCCGCGAGGTCCGCACGGCTGATCAGCGGCTCGCGTGGCTGCTCATTCTCGCCACGATTCCGGTCGGAATCGCCGGGCTGCTGCTGGAAAGCCTGCTGCGCGACGTCCTCGGAAAACCGGTACCGTCGGCGATCTTCCTGGCGCTCAACGGCGGTGTGCTCTACGCCGCGGAGAAGTTCTCGCGCAAGCCCGCCGCGGCGGTCTCCCGTGAGGAGGAGACGATCGACTTCAGCGCCGAGGACACGATGGTGATGCGCGCGGTGACGGTCGACGAGGCCACCGACGTCCGGCTGTCGAAGCTGAGCGTGAAGGAGGCCGTGCTCATCGGGTCGGCGCAGATTTTGGCTCTGCTGCCCGGAATCAGCCGCTCCGGCATCACCATGGTGGCCGGTCTGCGCCGAGGGCTCGACCACGAGGACGCTGCCCGTTTCGCCTGGCTGCTGGCGACCCCGGTGATCCTCGCCGCGGGTGCGTTGAAGATGCCGACGCTGTTCACGCCGGAGAACAAGCCGTCACTAGGCCCGGCGCTGGTCGGGAGCGTGGTGGCGTTCGTGGCGTCCTATATTTCTGTCCGTTTTCTGACGAAATACTTTGAAACGCGCACCTTGACCCCCTTCGCCATCTACTGCGCGGTCGCCGGAATCGGCAGCCTGATCTTCTTCGCGGTCTCAGGGGCGGCGTAAGGCGCAATTTCGCCGGGTGCACACTGAACGCATCGAAATCGTGCCTGACCTGCCGCCGCTGAGCGGATCGACGCTGTTCACGGCCTGGACCTTCGACGTCCCGGCCGTCCTTGTCGCGCTCGCGCTCGGCGTCGGTTACGTCGTGGCGGCCCGCCGTCAGGAGTGGCCAGCCGGACGGACCACAGCGTTCCTGTGCGGGCTGGCGACCCTCATTCTGGTCACGTGCTCGTTCCTCGGCGTGTACGACACGACGCTGTTCTGGGTCCGCGCTACGCAGAACACAGTGCTGCTGATGGTCACGCCGCTGCTTCTCGCGCTAGGCGCGCCTGTGACGCTACTGATGCGCACGGCTCCTCCCAGGCTCGCCGCGTGGCTGCGTACGCACGGCCGTGGCCGGTTCGCGCAGTTCATCACCTTCCCGCTGTGCGTCACCGTGGTGCTCATCGCGCCGTTCCTGCTCATCTACCTCACGCCGCTGTACGAGCTTTCGCTCGACTCAGCGGTCGTCGGCGGCCTCGTGCGCGTAGCGCTTGTACTGGCTGGCTTCCTGTACTTCTACAGCCGCGTGCAGCTGGATCCGACGCCGCGCAAAGGCTCGCACCTGGTGTCGGTGTGGATCTCGTTCACCGAAGTGGTGTTCGACGGCGCGCTCGGGCTCGTGCTGTGGCTCGGCCCGCTGCTCGCGCCCGCGCACTACGACGCGGTGCACCGCGACTGGGGACCGGACCGGCGCACCGACCAGATCATCGGCGCGGGCGTGCTGTGGATCGGCGGAGACGTCGCCGGGTTGCCGTTCGTCGGCGCGCTCTTCATCAGGTGGGCGCGCGACGACGAAAAACGGGCGAAACGGCTCGACAAGAAGCTGGACGAGGAGGCAGCGGCAGGCGAGGCACCGGCGAAGGGATTGTGGTGGGAGAACGATCCGGAACTCGCCGAACGGTTCCGCCGCTCGTGAGTGCCGGCTCGCACCGGCACTCACGAGGCAGCTCAGTGGAACGCGTGTTCCGGCGCCGGGAACTCGCCGCGCCGGACGTCCTCGGCGAACGCCGTCGCCGCGCTCTGCAGCACCCCGGCGACATCGGCGTACCGCTTCACGAACCGCGGCGCCTTGCCGCGGCGCAGCCCGGCCATGTCCTGCCAGACCAGCACCTGGGCGTCGCAGTCCGGACCGGCTCCGATGCCGACCGTCGGGATCTTCAGTTCGTGCGTGACGCGCTTGGCCGCCTCGGCGGGGACCATCTCCATCACGACCGCGAACGCGCCGGCTTCCTGCAGGGCCAGCGCGTCGGCGAGCAGCTTGTCCGCCGCTTCGCCGCGCCCCTGCACCCGGTAGCCGCCGAGGTTGTGCTCGCTCTGCGGGGTGAAGCCGATGTGTCCCATGACCGGGATCCCGGCCGAGGTGAGCGCCTCGACGTGCGGCGCGAACCGGTGCCCGCCTTCGAGCTTGACCGCGTGCGCCCGGCCCTCCTTCATGAACCGGACGGCCGTGGCCAGCGCCTGCTCCGGGGAAAGCTGGTAGGAGCCGAACGGCAGATCGGCCACGACGAGCGCGCGTTTCACCGCCCGGGTGACCGAGCGGACCAGCGGGAGCAGTTCGTCGACCGTCACCGGCAGCGACGTGTCGTAACCGAACACGTTGTTCGCCGCGGAGTCGCCGACCAGCAGCACGGGGATGCCTGCCTCGTCGAAAAGCTCGGCGGTATACATGTCGTAAGCGGTGAGCATCGGCCACGGTTCGCCGCGGTCCTTCAGCTCGCGCAGATGGTGAATCCGGACTTTTCGCGGCTTGGCCGTGCCGGTGCTCGCGGGGCCGGTTCCGTAAGGGGCGGCCACCTCGCCGGCGGCGCCATCGGGTTGGGCAGACTGGGCAGACATCGTCGTCGACCGTCCTTCCCTCGAGGCCTCGCGGAGGTCCCCGGGTCGTGGAGTCAGTACCGGACACAGCGTGACACGCGCGCCGGAGGGCCCCAAGGTCGTGCGACCAGCTTCACACGGCCGGGTAGCGACAACCGTTTTGCCTCCTGTGACGTCTTGATAGGCATCGGGCCGATATGCGCCCGATGGTGAGAAGGTCCGGCGCGTCCCTGACTCGGGACGGGTCGCAAGAAAGCCCGGCTGCCGCCCCACCACCTCCCTCAACGGAGCGGCTGCGCCGCCCAGGAAGGATCCAATGGGAACCCCAGTGAGCGCCCGCCCGCGCGGCCTCGGATGGAAGGCCCGCGCCGGCGGTCTCGTGGCCACTGTCGTGCAGCTGGCAGCGCTTTTCTCGGTTGTGCTGCTGCTCTCCGGCGGGCGGCACGGGCACCTGCTGAACGGCATCGATATGGCGTTCGGCGTGCTGAGCGTGCCGACCAGCTCGAGCCTCGTGATCGTGCTGCTGCTCGTCGTGCTCGGCGCGGCGCTGCGCAGGCGCAAAAAGGCCGCGCTGTACGTGCTGGTGCTGTTCCAGGTCGCCGGCCTGATCACGACGCTGGTCCTGCAGGCGCTGCTGCTGTGGGCTCCCGACCTCCTCACGCTCAACGCCCGGCAGATGCGGCACATCCCGACCCAGGTGGGCGCGCTGGCGATCGCGGACGCGATCTCGATCCTGCTGATCGTGTTCCTGCTGTCGCTGCGCCCGGCGTTCCCCGCGCGGCTCGCTCCCGGCGCCTGGTGGAACGGGCTTTCCGTGCTGTTCGCCGGGTTCCTCGGCGTGATCGTGCTCGGCTGGGCGCTCACCGAGGTATTCCCGGGCAGCCTTGGCGACACGTGGGAGCGGTTCGCCTGGGTGGTCAACCATGCCACCGGCGAGAACCTGCAGCTGCGCCGGATCGGCGTCGGCGAGGGACCGGCGTGGATCGACGTAGTCCTCGACCTCGGTGCGACCTTCGTGTCCACCGCCGCGCTGTACACGCTCTTCCGCGGCGTACGCAGCCGTCGCATTCGGACAGACGACGAAGAACTGCGGCTGCGCCGTCTGCTGGCTGAGTTCGGCGAAGATGACTCGCTTGGCTACTTCGCTACGCGTCGCGACAAGAGCGTCATGTTCGCGCCCAACGGTCGTGCCGCAGTGACGTACCGCGTCCTCGCTGGCACCACAGTGGCGAGTGCGGACCCGATCGGCGACCCCGAGGCCTGGCCGGACGCGGTGCAGGCGTGGCTCCACGAAGCGCGTACGTACGGCTGGACGCCAGGCGTACTCGGCGCGAGCGAGAAGGGCGCGAAGGTCTACGCCGCGGCGGGGCTGCGCGCGCTGCAGATCGGCGACGAAGCGGTCCTCGACGTCCGCGAGTTCTCGCTGACCGGCCCTGAGCGGAAGTCCGTGCGACAGGCGGTGAAACGGATCCAGCGCGCCGGGTACACCGCGCAGGTCCGGCGGCACAGCGAAATCCCCGAAGACGAGATGGTGCAGCTGCTCGCTCGCGCGCAGCAGTGGCGCGTCGACGAGACCGAGCGCGGCTTCTCGATGGCTCTCGGCCGTCTCGGCGATCCGAGCGACGGCCGCAGCGTGATGGTCGAGGCGTACGACGCGCACGGCGAACTGCGCGGCCTGCTGTCCTTCGTGCCGTGGGGCCGCCGGGGTCTCTCACTCGACCTGATGCGCCGTGACCGGGACGCGGAAAACGGGCTCAACGAGTACATGGTCGCCGAGGTCGTCGCGGCAGCGCAGCACATCGGCGCGCAGCGGATCTCGCTGAACTTCGCGATGTTCCGCGCGGTCTTCTCCGAGGGCGAGCGCATCGGCGCCGGCCCGGTGCTGCGCGCGTGGCGGGCGGTGCTCGGCGTCGCTTCGCGGTTCTTCCAGCTGGAATCGCTGTACCGGTCGAACGCCAAGTACGGCCCGGCCTGGGAACCGCGGTTCCTCTGCTACTCCTCGGCACGACGGCTCCCTCGGGTCGGCATCGTCGCGGGCGCGCTGGAGGGTTTCGTGCCCACCGGACGCTCGCGGTCGCTGCGGCTGGAGAACGTGGGCGAGGACTTCGTCGCGCAGGTCCGGCGGATCGACGAGGAGGCGGCGCAGGTCGTGCCGCGGGCCAAGCGCCGTCCGGAACAGGTCCGCGTGCGCGTGGCCAAAGTGGACAAACTGCGCGAACTCGGGGTCGACCCGTACCCGGTCGGTTTCTCCCGCGAAGACCACCTCGGCGACGTCGTGCACGCGTTTTCCGGACTGGAACCGGATTCGCACACCGGAAAACGCGTGCGAGTGGCCGGTCGGGTACTCGCCCTGCGCACCCTCGGCGGGTTGTGCTTCGCGCGGATCAAGGACTTCTCCGGCGAACTGCAGCTGATGCTCGACGCCAAGGTCCTTGACCTGTCCGGCTGGCGCACCGGCGTCGACCTTGGCGACCACGTCGGCGTCAGCGGCGAGGTCATCACCTCCCGCCGCGGCGAATTGTCGGTGCTCGTGGACGAATGGACCGTCACCGCGAAATGCCTGCACCCGTTGCCGGACAAGCGAAAGGGTCTCACCGACCCGGAGACGCGCGTCCGCCAGCGCTATCTCGACCTGGCGGTCAACCCGGACTCCGCGAACATGCTCCGCCTGCGCTCGACGGTCGTCCGAGCCGTCCGCGAACGCCTCCATCAGGGCGATTTCCTCGAAGTCGAAACCCCCATGCTGCAGACCATTCACGGCGGTGCCAACGCGCGGCCGTTCGTCACGCACATCAACGCGTACGACATGCGGATGTACCTGCGCATCGCTCCGGAGCTGTACCTGAAACGGCTGTGCGTGGCCGGTGTGGAGCGAGTCTTCGAACTGAACCGGAACTTCCGCAACGAGGGCGTGGACGCGACCCACAACCCGGAGTTCACGATGCTGGAGGCTTACCAGGCGTACGCGGACTACAACGCCATGCGTCACCTGATGCGCGACCTGATCCAGTACGCCGCCGAAGCCGCGTACGGCGCACAGGTCGTGCGACGCCCCGACGCCGACGGCCGCATCGTCGAACACGACATCTCCGGCGACTGGCCCGTCATCCCGGTCCACAAAGCCGTCTCGGACGCACTGGGCGAGGAAATCGACTCGCACACGCCCATCGCCACGTTGCGAAAACTGTGCGCCGCCGCCGGAGTCCCCGTGCCTGAGGAAGCCAGCGCGGGCGACCTGGTCCTCAAGGCGCACGAGCATCTGGTCGAAGGCTCGACCGTGCTGCCGACGTTCTACACGGACTACCCGACCGAGGTTTCCCCACTGACCCGCCAGCACCGCACGGACCCGCTCCTGGCAGAACGCTGGGACCTGATCGCGTTCGGGTCGGAAGTCGGGACCGCGTACACCGAACTGACCGACCCGCTCGAACAACGCCGCCGCTTGGAGGCGCAGTCGCTGCGAGCCGCGAGCGGGGACGTCGAGGCAATGGAACTGGACGAGGACTTCCTGCTGGCGCTGGAACACGGAATGCCGCCGACGGGCGGTTTGGGCCTGGGCGTGGACCGGCTGCTGATGATGCTGAGCGGGACGTCCATCCGGCAGACTGTGCTGTTCCCGTTCGTTCGTCCGCAGGGGTGAGGGTCGTGCTGAGGTTGGGCGGGGAGTAGCTGGGGTGGCGTCGGTGCAGGTCTTTTGTCGGCACCTGCAGACACCTCTCTGCGGCAGCGGCTCGCGGGGATCTGCGGGTGCGGGAATTCTCTGCTCCGGCTGTTCCTCGGATGTCGGCAGTTGTAGACAGCTCCGGGTACGCGGTATCTGCTATCGGTGGCTTAGCACCTGGCTAGGCGCAGGCCACAGCCCAGTGCCGTCCGCTACGTCCAGCCGCCTCGCCGGTCTCGCTGGCATGGTGCTCGGCTGAGCACTGCCCGCGGTTCAGCGCCGTCCGCTCCGGCCGTCTCGGCGGCAAGTCGCTAGCCGCCGTTTCAGGTCGGCTGTCCCCGGTGAGACGTCCCAGGTCGTCCCCGTGGCTAGTCGCGCTGGCTGTTCCAGCGGCCGGACCCCTCCAGTCGTCGATCGCCGTCCGCCCCGCAGCGAGTCACTCCCGACCAGCCGCCCGAAGGCCTCATCCCCGCCTGCTTCCGCCCCACCTCTCCCGCCATCCCCGGCTGAACAGGCCGTTCTCGCCGCGGAGGCAGGTATTGGCCGTACGCCAACCAGGGTCCGGTACCCTCCACCAGGGATTCGGTGCGTGAGTTCGTGGTCGCGGATGGTGTCCGGAACCTCCGGTAAGTCACGGGTGTGACACCATCCGGCACTTCGTCGCAGAGATTCGCTTAGGGTGGGCAAGTGCATGCTGCGCGGGTGGCTTCGATAGTCCTGCTCGGACTGGGTTTGGCGGGGTATTCCGCGTGGCTGCTGGAGTTCTTCATGCAGACCGGGGTGTCGCTGACCGACCAGCCGGTCTGGGATTTGTTCTACGCGCAGCCGGTGTTCCAGATCGCGACCGGCATCGGCGGCCTGGCCTTTTTCCTCACCGGCCCGGCTTTGATGCGGCTCGCGCCAGTCCACTGGACCGGGCGGCTGACGTCGGTTTCGGTGTCGACGTTCGGGATCGTCTTGATGGTGTACGCGGGCGTCCCGGAGACCACCGTGACTCCGCAACTGCTGGACGCGGCCTTCGCCCTCGGCGCGCTGAGCCTCGTGTTCTGGTGGCCCGCGGGCTGGCGGGCCTGGGCAGTGAGCGGCTTGGTCGTCGTGCTCATCGCGTGGGCGCTAGTGGCGGCATCGATGCTGGCCGGGCAGCTCGAGGGCGTGTTCACCCGGGTGCAAATGGTGGTGCACGCGGTGGAGATCGTGATCGGCGGCGCGTACGTCGTGCAGACCCCGGTTCCGGTCAGCGGCCGAAAATTGTCGGTGGCGGGTGCGATGCTGCGGAGCAACCGACACCGGAAGTGAGGCCACCATGGCTGGCAAAGTCTCCACCACCCCCGACGAACGCGGCGGTTTGCTCGGTTTTCTGGCACAGCAGCGGCAGGCGATGAAGATCGCCACGTACGGCTTGACCGACGACCAAGCGCGCGCCGTGCCCAGCGCGAGCGCCCTGAGCGTGGGCGGACTAGTGAAACACGTGTCGTCCACCGAGAGCGGCTGGATCGACCTGGTGCTGAGAATCGAGCCGAAACCGTTCGCCGAAAGCATGGCGGCCTACCAGGAAAACTACCGGCTGGGCCCGGACGAGACGCTGAAGTCGGTCCTCGCCTCCTACGACCAGGTCGCCGCCAGGACCGAAGAGGTCATCGCCGGTATCGCGGACCTGAACCAGGAAGTCCCGATTCCGAAAGGCGTGCCCTGGTACCCGGACGACGCGTCGGTCTGGTCCGTCCGCTGGGTGCTGCTGCATTTGATCGAGGAAACCGCCCGGCACGCCGGACACGCAGACATCGTCCGCGAGTCCCTGGACGGTGCCACCGCGATGCCCCTGCAAGCCGCAGCGGAAGGCTGGCCGGAGACGGACTGGTTGAAGCCGTGGAAACCGGCGGCGTGGTGAGCCTTCCGGATCGGCCCGCCATGAGCCGCGCCTGAGCCGTCGGGGTCGGGTCTAGCCGGACCTTGCGCCACCTCCGAGCTCCTCGGCTGCAGCTGGCAGCATCCGCGGCGAGCTAAAGAGCATGGTGTTGCTGCTGGGCTTGCTGGTGAGTGGAGCCGGTTGGCTGACAGGGAGGGCTGAGCCAACCGGACCGTCACGCTCGGCCCGACGCGGCTCAGGAACCTGCGCGCTGGTCAGCCGGATGGTTCCTCAGCACTCGCCGCGAGACCCGGCTGGTTGCGGGAGACGGGTCTGCGAGTGCCAGCGGCGCGACTAGGCGGGTAGGTCGACGGCAAGTTGATGCGGCCAGCGGCACGAGCTGGTCGGTGGGTCGAGTTCCCCGACTGGCCGACGGCGATGGGGAGCGGGTGCCAGTGCGCCGCGGTCGGTGCCTGGCGGCACGAGCCGGGGTGCCCCGGTGGGTTGCGGAGTTTGAGTTCGTGGCTGGCTGATAGCGATTGGACTGCGGGCGCGGTGCGCCGCCCAGTTGGTGTGGGGCGGCACGGGCGGGGGCGACCCGGTGGGTTGTGAGCGTCGAGTTCGTCGGCTGGCTAACGGAGACGTGCTGCGGGCGTCGGTGGGCACCTGGTCGGTGTCCGGCAGGAACGGGGGAGATCCGGTGGGTTGCGGAGGTTTGGCCTCGTCGGCTGGCTGATAGCGACGGGGCTGCGTGCGTCAGTGGGCCGCATGGTCAGCGTGCGGCGGCACGAGCGGGGAGATTCGAGGCTGGTCGCGGACGTTGAGGTTGTCGGCTGACTGACAGCGATCGGGCTGCCAACGTCAGTGCGTCGCCCGACAAGGTGGGGCGTTTCGCATGGCAAGTCGGTGCGCTCGGTCGGCGTCCAGCGGCACTGGGGGTGCGGCTGGACGCCGACCGGGCGCGCCAAACCTTCCGGCAGACCAAGGCATTTCGTCCGGGAGCGAGACCGGCTTCCCCTGCAGGCCGGTCAGAACAGAGTCGGTTCCTCCGGAAACGCCCCTTCGATCACCAGCATGCGCCGTTTGGTCTCGACCCCGCCCGGTGCCGAAAAACCGCCCGGGTTCTTGCCCGCGCCCAGAACCCGGTGGCACGGCACGATGATCGGGAACGGATTGTTCCCCATCGCCTGCCCGACAGCCTGCGCGGAACCCGGCGCACCCAGTTGATGCGCGATGTCTCCGTACGTCAGAACTTTCCCCGGCGGGATAGCCCGCGCGACGTCGTACGCGCGCCGGTTGAACTCCGGCACCTCCCGGTAATCCAATGGCACCGCACGCAAATCGCGGGACTCTCCCGACAACAGCGCGACCACATCGTCCACCACCGCGCGCAGTTCCTCGGGCACCGGCGATTCCACCGCGTCCGGGAAACGCTTCGCGAGGTGTCCGCGCGTCCGCTCAGCCGTGCCGCCCGGCAGCGCGGTTCCGATCACCGCACCGTCCCGCCAGGCGAGGCCGCACGCCCCGATCGGGGTGTCGAACACCGTGTACCCAACCGTCATGCCGTCCAGCGTACGACCCGGCACCGACAGAAACTGGCGAGAAAACGACACGACCCTGGACCCAGCCGGGCACCGCGGCCGCAACCGCTATGCGGGCAAGCCGATCGCGACCGCGGCAAGACAAGCCCCCACCTGACACCCGTCACCGACACCTGCGCCGCGTTCAGCGACCTGGCTGACCATGCCGAACTCGTTCGATCGCGCCGAGCCCGGCCGACCTCTCCGAACCCAGGCGACTTCGCCGAGCCTGGCCGGACCACGCCAAGCCTGGCCGATCTCTGGCCGACTTCACCGAACCCGGCTGACTGCGCCGAGGTTGGTGGACTGCGCCGAGGTTGCCGATTGTGCTGAGCCCGGTCGACCTCGCCGAGCCCGGCTGACTGAGCAGAACCTGGCCGACTTCACCCAACTTGGCTGACTGAGCCGAACTCGGTGGAATGCGCTGAACTTAGCTGGCTGCGCAGAATCTGGCCGACTGCGCCGAGTCCGATGGGCTGTGTCGAACCTGGCCGACTGCGCCGAGTCCGATGGGCTGCGTCGAACCTGGCCGATTGTGCCGAACCCGGCTGACTGCGCCAAGCCCGGTGGACCGCCGAACCCGGCGACTGCGTCGAGCCTGGCAGGCCGCGCCAACCCGGTCGGCCGCGCCGAGCCGAAACGACCGTGCCGAACCGAAAACGACCGCGCCGGACAGGCTTGCCGATCGCCTCCAAATCTCAGCCCGCTGAGCCCGGAACCTGATCCCGCGAGCAGCAACCTCGCTCACCAGCGCGCGAATCCCGCTCAGCTGATCCCCGTGCCCGATAAGCACCGGAACTCCCGTCAGCTGAGCCCAATCCCGCTGACCCGAGCCGGAATCCCCGTCAGCCGAGCCCTTTCCGGACTGAGCCGAGCCTGGAGCCCCGTCAGCCGACCCTAATCCCGCTCAGCCAACCCATTCCAGGCTCAGCCAAGCCAAAAACCCCGCTCAGGACTTCCGTTCCCGCCACCCGTTGGTCATCGGAAGCCGCCGGTCCCGGCCGAACGCCTTGAACGTGATCTTCGTGCCCGGCGGGTACTGCCGCCGTTTGTACTCCGCCCGGTCGACCATCCGCACCACCCGGTCGATCGTCTCCGGGTCGAATCCCGCCTCGATCAGATCCGCGTACCCCCGGTCGTTCTCGACGTAATCGTCCAGAACATCGTCCAGCAGTTCGTAGTCCGGCAGCGAATCCGTGTCCTTCTGGTCCGGCCGCAGCTCCGCCGACGGCGGCTTCGTGATCGAGTTTTCCGGGATCGGCGGGGTTTCCCCGCGCTTGGCCGCTTCCTCGTTCCGCCATCGCGCCAGCTGCCACACGTGCGTTTTGAACAAGTCCTTGATCGGCGCGAACGCTCCGACCGCGTCGCCGTAGATGGTCGAGTAGCCGACGGCCAGTTCGGTTTTGTTGCCGGTCGCCAGAACCAGGTGTCCGTCCAGATTGGACAGAGCCATCAGCAGCATCCCACGCACCCGCGCCTGGATGTTCTCCTCCGCGAGCCCGGTCAGCTGCAGCTGCTTGACGTAGACGTCGACCATGTCGCCGATCGGCTCGACCCGGTAGTGCGCGCCGATTCGCTGTGCCAGGTCGGAAGCGTCGTCCCGCGAATGCGAGGACGAGTACTTCGACGGCATCGAAACGCCGTACACGTTGTCCCCGCCGAGTGCGTCCGCCGCCAGCGCCGCGCATACCGCCGAGTCGATTCCGCCGGAAAAACCGAACGTGACTGTCGAGAAGCCGTTCTTGTGTACGTAATCGCGCAACCCGACGACCAGCGCCGACCACACCTCGGCCTCGTCCGAGAGAGGTTCGCTGATGGTCCGGGCCGAAAGCGGCTCGTACGCGGGCAACGGCGCATCGGTGAGCACTCGGCGGTGGACCTCAAGGCCGTCGAAAGAACCGGTGGCTGATGCCTCCGCGGCGCGCAGGTTCAAGTCCAGCACCAGCAGGTGTTCCACGAACTGCGGCGCCCGCGCGAGAAGCGTCCCGTCCGAGCCGACCACCAGCGAGTCACCGTCGAAGACCAGGTCGTCCTGGCCGCCGACCTGGTTCGTGTACACCAGCGGCGCGCCCGCCTCGGCCGCCCGGCGGGCGATCAGCGGCAGCCGTTGTTCGTCCTTCGAGCGTTCGTACGGCGACGCGTTCGGCGCGACCACCAGGTCGACCCCGGCCTTGCCCAGCGCGGAGATCGGGCCGCCGTCCTGCCAGATGTCCTCGCAGATCACCATGCCGATGTCGACGCCGTGCAGCCGCAGCACCTCGAGTTCGGTGCCCGGTTTGAAGTACCGGTGCTCGTCGAACACGCCGTAGTTCGGCAGGTGGTGCTTGAACTGCCGGGCCACGACCTCACCGCGGTAGAGCGCCGCCGCGGCGTCGCGTGGGCCGACCTCGTCGTGGTCGAGGTAGCCGACGTACGCCAGCACCTCGCCGCAGCCTGCTTCGTCGAGCCGGCGCGCCAGTTCGGTCACCGAGCGCCGGGACGCGTCGGCGAACGTCCGCCGGAGCGTCAGGTCTTCGACCGGGTAACCGGTCTGGGACATCTCCGGGAACACGACGACGTGCGCGCCCGCCTCGGCGGCCTTGCGGGTCCACTCGACGGTGAGCGCGGTGTTCCCGTCGATGTCGCCGACGGTGGTGTTGACCTGGGCCAGTGCGATGCGCAGTTGCGGCATGCCGCCATTCTGTCCCACCGGACCGACAGAAACTACGCGGAGGTGAGCCAGAGAACGGCGAAGGGCCCCTCGCCCGCGGCGAGAGGCCCTCCGAAAGAAGGAATCAGGACTTCTTCATCCGCATCATGCTGCGCACCTTCTTGACCGTCTGCTCGAAGTCCGAGTCGAACGGATTGTCGTGCACCAGGTACGTCCACGTGGTGTTCGCCCGCCGCACGCCGACGTCCTCGAGGTCGAGGCCGTTGTCGGTGATCTCGGCTTCCTCGAGCGTCTTCGCCGCCCGCGAGGCGGATTCGGCGATGATCTTGTGGAACTCCGGGATCGCCGCGCGGTGGAATTCGTCCAGCGGCGTCTCGCGGGCCAGCGCGCGCAGGTGGATGCTCTCGCGTACGTCGGTGAGGTACGCCAGGTGGTCCGACCACAGCTGGTCGAGATGGAACAGCCGCACCTCGCGGCACACCTGCTCGAGCCGCTCGTCGTCGTCCAGCTTTTCTTTCAGCTCGGCGAATTTCTCCGGCTGCGCCTTCTCCAGTTCTTCGGCCGCGAGCCCGGTGTGCAGCACCTTGTCCCGGTGCTCCAGCAGTTCGGCGCGCTGCCGCTCGATCAGCCGGGTGTAGCGCCAGGTGTTGCGGTGGATTTCCAGGTCGACGCCCTCGGCGACGCGCTGGGCGTGGTTGAGCTGCCGGTGCGCGGCCGGGTCGGTGATCTCGCCGGTCTCGGGGTCCGCGTCGATGCCGTCCGGCAGGTCCGGCGCGTTCGACAGCACGAGATCGTCGTTGAGGCTCGCGAAGAAGATCGCGCTGCCCGGGTCGCCCTGGCGTCCGGACCGGCCGCGCAGCTGCCCGTCGAGCCGGCTGGAGGGATACCGCGCGGTGCCGATCACGTGCAGACCGCCCAGCTCGGCGACCTCTTCGCGGGACGCGCCGTCGCTGCCGCCGAGCCGGATGTCGGTACCGCGGCCCGCCATCTGCGTGGACACGGTGACCGCGCCCTTCTTGCCCGCTTCGGCGATGATCGCGGCCTCTTCCGCGTCGTTGCGCGCGTTCAGCACGACGCACGGCAGGTCGACCTTCGCCAGCTTCTCCGCCAGTTCCTCGGACTCGGCGACGTCCTGGGTGCCGACGAGAATCGGCCGCCCGGTCTCGTGCACCGTCCGGATCTCCTCCTCGATCGCGCGCAGTTTCTGCGACGGCGAGGCGAAGACGCGATCCGGCTGGTCCTCGCGGACGTTCGGAGTGTTCGGCGGGATGACCGCGACTTCGAGCTTGTAGAACTCGCGCAGCTGCTCGGCGACCGCGACCGCGGTACCGGTCATGCCCGCGACCTCGGGGTAGCGCGCGAGCAGCGCCTGCACGGTGATCGAGTCGAGGATTTCGCCCCGGTCAGTAGCGGTGACCTGCTCCTTCGCCTCGACCGCGGCCTGCAGGCCGTCCGGCCAGCGCTGCAGTTCGGCGACGCGGCCGCGGGCGGCGTTGATCAGCTGCACCTTGCCGTCGCGGACCAGGTAGTCGACGTCCCGGGTGAGCAGGGCGTGCGCGTGCAGGGCGACGTTCACCGCGGCGAGCCGGTCCGAACCGGACTCGTCGTACAGGTCGACGCCGCCGAGCGACTTCTCCACGACCGACGCGCCCGCGCTGGTCAGCCACGCGTTGCGGCCCTCGGAGTCGGTCTCGTAGTGCAGGCCGAGCCGCAGCCGCCGGACGATCTTGGCGACCTCCTCGTCGGCGTCGTTGTGGTCGATCGAACCGGCCATGACCAGCGGCACCCGCGCCTCGTCGACCAGCACCGAGTCGGCCTCGTCGACGATCGCCACCTCGGGAGCCTTCTGCACCAGGTCGTCGGGGTGCGTGACGAGGCGGTCGCGCAGCACGTCGAAGCCGATTTCGGCGACCGCGCCGTAGGTGACCTCCTTGCCGTAGGCCTCCTTGCGCTCCTCCTTCGAATGCGCCGGTTCGACCCAGCCGACGGTGACGCCGAGCAGGTCGTACACCGGGCCCATCCACTCCGCGTCGCGGCGGGCGAGGTAGTCGTTGACCGTGACCACGTGCACGCGACGGCCGCGCAGCGCGTAGCCGGCCGCGGCCAGCGCACCGGCCAGCGTTTTGCCTTCACCGGTCTCCATCTGCACGACGTGGCCGGTGAGCAGGCCCATCGTGCCGAGCAGCTGGACGTCGAAGGCCCGCTCGCCAAGTGCGCGCCGGGCGGCCTCGCGGCCGAGCGCGCAGACCTCGATCAGCTGGCTGTCGGTGAACGAGGCGGCCCCGCCGATGGAGTCCCGCAGCTTGCCCGCGCGCTCGGTGAGCTCGGCGTCGGTGAGTTTCTCCAGCTCCGGTTCGAGCTTCTCGGCGGCGGGCAGCAGCGCTTCGTAGCGGGTCAGCTCGACGCTGCCCGGCCGCTGGATGATCCGGCGGAGCCGCTTGCCCACTCGGCTGATCAGTGCCACCCCTGGTCTCCTCGTGTCGATGTGTCTCCGGTCGCACCCGCACTGCCCAACGCGCCGACGGTGCGTTCGAGTTCCGCGCCCGGATGGCACGATCAAACCGTGTCCCGTCATCCCAGCGCCAGCCCGAAAGTCCATCCGATAGTCGCGTTATCGGCTGCCGGCCTGCTCGCGACCACGCTCGTGGCGTGCTCGTCCCAGCCCGGCCAGGCCGCGCTCGCGCCCACGGTCGAATCGCACGCGCCGGTGGGCCCGGTGCCCGCCGGACTGGAGAGGTTCTACGGGCAGAGCATGACCTGGTCCGCGTGTGCACCCTACGCGACCTCGGCCGACGCGCAGTCGGCCTTCAAAACGCAGGGAATCGAGTGCGGACGCCTCACCGTTCCGTTGAACTATGACAAACCGGGCGCGCAGACGATCACCATCGGCGTGCTGCGGCACCGCGCGAGCGATTCGGGCGGGAAAATCGGTTCGCTCGTGGTGAACCCGGGCGGACCGGGCGCTTCGGGCATGGTCGCCGCGGCGAGCCTGCTCGACCAGGTGTCGAAATCCGATCTCGGCGACCGGTTCGACCTCGTCGGCTTCGACCCCCGCGGGATCGGGGCCAGCGAGCCGCAGATCAAATGCCTGACCGGAGCCGAGCGCGACGCCGACCGCGCTGACGACAGCGAGACCGACGGTTCTCCAGCGGGCGTCGCGAAGCAGGAAACGGAACAGAAGGACTTCGCCGCGAAGTGCACACAGCGGACGAAGTACGGCGACGACATGCTCGCGCACGTCGGCACGCGCGACGTCGTGAAGGACATGGACGTGCTGCGAAGCGTCCTCGGCGACGAGAAGCTCACGTACCTCGGTTACTCGTACGGCACGCGTATCGGTTCCACTTACGCGGAGACCTTCCCGAAGAACGTGCGCGCGCTCGTTCTCGACGGCGCTGTCGACCCGACGCAGAGCCCGGAAGACTCGCTCGTCGCGCAGGGCCAGGGCTTCGGCGGCGCGTTCAACGAATTCGCGAAGTGGTGCGCGGCGCGACAGGACTGCGCCCTCGGCCATGACCCCGCCGAAGCGACGAAGCAGTTTCAAGAGCTCACGCGGCGGCTGATCGACTTCCCGGTGCCCGTCGGCGACGGCCGCAAGCTGTCTTACGAGGACGCCACCACCGGTGCCATACAGGCTCTCTACCAGCAGAGTCTCTGGGAGTACCTGAACACCGGGCTGAACGAGCTGAAGCTCCAGCGCGGTGCGACGCTGGAGAAGCTGGCCGACATCTACAACGAGCGCAATCCGGACGGCAGCTACGGCACCACGCAGGACGCCTTCACCGCGATCCGATGTGTCGACGACCCGCGAGTCACCGATCCGAAGCAGATCCTCGAAGGCCAAGAGAAATACGTAAAGGCCGCGCCCTTCCTCGACGACGGCCGCCCGGCCAGCTCCGCCCGTGACGCCTGCGCGTTCTGGCCGGTGCCGAACACTTCGAAGCCGCACGAGCCGAACGTCGAAGGCCTGCCGAAGACGTTGACGATCTCGACGACGAATGACCCGGCGACGCCGTACCAGGCGGGCGTGAATCTCGCGAAGGCGTTGAAGGGGTCGCTGCTCACCTTCGAGGGAACGCAGCACACTGTGTTCCTGCAGGGCAACGCGTGCGTCGACAAGGCGGGGACCGCTTACCTGATCGACGGCACGACGCCTCCGGACGGCACTCGCTGCAAGGCCAGCTGAGGTCGCGCTGGCTCGCGACCGCTGTAGTGGCGAAGCTGCTACGGCTCGCGAGCCAACGTCAGGGCTGCTGATCCGTCAACAGCACTTCGTACATCACCGGGCTATCGCGCGGCGTCGCTGGCGGCACCTGCAGCCACATCCGCGCGAAGCGGCGCGGTTCGGCAACAGTCACCCAGACCTTCACGTTCACGTCGGCGTGGATCTGCGGCACCAGCTTCGTCGCGACCGCCTGGGGCACGGTTCCGCCGACGCGGTAACCGTCGATGTGCTGGATCGTCTCGCGGATTTCGGTTTTCGGCTGCTGGAGCGAGTCAAGGAGCTGGATCAGGCCGCCGTGCGGGCCGAGGAACCGGTCGACCGGGAAGGTCGTGGGGCCGTTCGTTTCGCGACCCTTCGTGTCCTTCGCGGTCGCGGTGTGCCCGGAGACGGTGAACGTGAACGACCGATCGGTGAATTCCGCGCTTCCGCTCGCCTGTCCGCCGTTCTTGAGGGTCGCGTTGCCGACGAGCTTGGTCAGCGGCAGGCCCGGCAGCACGCCGTTGACACCGACCGAGAAATGCAGGGTGGTGACCTTGGCGAAGTTCGTCTTGGCGGCGGCGAGCAACCCGTCCGCCGCGGGCAAGGCAGGTGCCGAGGTGCAACCGCCGACCAGTCCGAGGAGCAGCAGCGCCGGCAGGACACGTCGGCTGAGCATGGCCGAAGCCTACTTGGCTGGCCCGATCCTTTCGCATAGTGTCCTTCCGGCCACTGTCGACCTCGCGTCCAGCACACCAGACTGAGTGCTCGTGACCGTTGAGACTCGTCCCGCCCGCCGCCTGCACCGCGCCTGGTTCGTCGCGGCGGCCGCGTTCGTCGCCCTCCTCGCCGCCGCCGGCTTTCGCGCCGCGCCAGGCGTTCTGATCGATCCGCTGCACGAAGAGTTCGGCTGGTCCCGCGCCACGATCGGGTCCGCCGTCTCGGTCAACCTCGTCCTGTACGGCCTCTTCGCGCCCTTCGCCGCAGCGTTGATGGAGCGGTTCGGTATCCGCCGAGTCGCGGCTACCGCGCTGTGCGTCGTCGCTCTCGGCGCGGGCGGCACTGTCTTCATGAGCGCCAGCTGGCAGTTGATCCTCTGCTGGGGCGTGCTCGTCGGCCTCGGCACCGGTTCGATGGCGATGAGCTTCGCCGCGATGGTCGCGACGCGCTGGTTCGTCCGCCACCGCGGCGTCGTAACCGGCGTGCTGACCGCCGCGGGGGCGACGGGACAGCTGATCTTCTTGCCGTTGATCGCGTCGCTCGCGGTGGACGACGGCTGGCGGACAGCGTCCATGGTCATCGCCATCGCGGCTCTCGCGGTGGTCCCGGTCGTGCTGTTGGCCGTACGCGACCACCCCGCCGACGTCGGCACTGTGGCGTACGGAGCGCCCGAAGGCACCGAAGTGGCACGTCCGGCTCCGAAGGTCGGCACTGTTCGCCGAGGGTTGAGCGTGCTGTTCCAGGCCGCGCGCACCCGTACGTTCTGGCTGCTCGCGGTCGGATTTGCCATCTGCGGGGCGACCACGAACGGGTTGGTCAGCACGCACTTCGTCCCGGCGGCCCACGACCACGGAATGCCGCAGACGACCGCGGCGAGCCTGCTCGCACTGGTCGGCGTCTTCGACGTGGTGGGAACGATCGCGTCGGGATGGCTCACCGACCGTGTCGACCCGCGAATCCTGCTCGGCATCTACTACGCGTTGCGGGGAGTTTCCCTCGCCCTGCTGCCGCAGCTGTTCACGGATTCGGTCCAGCCGAGCATGTGGGCGTTCATCCTCTTCTACGGCCTCGACTGGGTGGCTACCGTCCCGCCGACGGTCGCGCTCTGCATTCGCTCGTTCGGGGAAGCCGGTCCGATCGTGTTCGGCTGGGTTTTCGCCTGCCACCAGCTGGGCGCGGCGTTCGCCGCTTCCGCCGCCGGCGCGGTGCGCGACCAGCTCGGCGATTACGCGCTCGCCTGGTATGTCGCCGCCGGGCTCGCGGTGATCGCCTCGGTCGCGTCGCTGTCGATCACCCGGTCCAGAAAACCCCAGCTCGCGCAAGTGGCGTGAACCCGCCGCCGAAGTGGGTGACCCGTGAAACATGGCGTTAACACGTGCTGGTTAGGGTTCGGCCATGGATCGCCAGCAGGAATTCGTGCTCCGCACTTTGGAAGAGCGCGACATCCGTTTCGTCCGCCTGTGGTTCACCGACGTGCTGGGGTTCCTGAAGTCCGTCGCGGTCGCGCCCGCCGAACTGGAGGGCGCGTTCAGCGAGGGCATCGGGTTCGACGGCTCGGCCATCGAGGGATTCGCGCGCGTCTACGAGTCGGACATGGTCGCCAAGCCGGACCCGTCCACGTTCCAGGTGCTGCCGTGGGAGACCCCCGAGGGCAGCCCGTACTCCGCGCGGATGTTCTGCGACATCGCGATGCCCGACGGTTCGCCGTCCTGGGCCGACCCGCGGCACGTGCTGCGCCGTCAGCTGTCGAAGGCCAGCGAAGCCGGGTTCACCTGCTACGTGCACCCGGAGATCGAGTTCTTCCTGCTCGCCAACCTCCCCGACGACGGCAGCGAGCCCGAGCCCGCCGACAACGGCGGCTACTTCGACCAGGCCAGCCACGCCACCGCGACGCACTTCCGCCGGCACGCCATCGAAACCCTCGAGGCGATGGGCATCTCGGTCGAGTTCAGCCATCACGAAGGCGCGCCGGGGCAGCAGGAAATCGACCTTCGCTACGCCGACGCTTTGACGATGGCGGACAACGTGATGACGTTCCGTTACGTCGTCAAGGAGGTCGCGCTGACCCAGGGCGTGCGCGCGACCTTCATGCCGAAGCCGTTCACCGACCAGCCCGGCTCCGGCATGCACACCCACGTGAGCCTGTTCGAGGGCGACCGCAACGCGTTCTACGACGCGGAGGACCCGCACGAGCTGTCCGAGACCGGCAAGGCGTTCGTCGCCGGGGTCCTGCACCACGCCAAGGAAATCTCCGCCGTCACCAATCAGTGGGTCAATTCCTACAAACGGCTGATCAGCGGCAGCGAGGCTCCGACGACCGTGTCGTGGGGGAGGGCGAACCGTTCGGCGCTCGTGCGCGTGCCGATGTACTCGCCGGGCAAGGCTTCGTCGCGGCGCGTGGAGATCCGGACGCTCGATTCGGCGTGCAACCCGTACCTGGCCTACTCGGTGATACTGGCCGCGGGGTTGAAGGGCATCGAAAAGGGCTACGAGCTGCCGCCGCCCGCCGAGGACAACATCTGGCAGCTGTCGGACTCCGAACGCCGCGCCGCCGGCTACGCGCAGTTGCCGCAGAACCTCGGCGAGGCGCTCGCCGAGATGGAGAAGTCGGAGCTGCTGCCGGAAGCGCTCGGCGAGCACGTTTATGACTTCTTCTTGCGCAACAAGCGGGTGGAGTGGGACAACTACCGGAGCGCGGTCACCCCGTACGAGCTCCGGACCCTGTTGCCGATGCTCTGACGGCCCCCGGGCCGTGCTCCGACGTTGGGGAGGCATCGGACCATGGGAAAAAGACTGCCCGCCGTACTCGCCGCACTGGTCGCTGCGGCGGGCTTGGCCACCGCGCCGCCGGCGGTCGCGATGCCGGATGACCACTCGGACCCGGCCGAACTGCACTTCGACCTCGACCGCGCCGACATCCCGTCGCTGCAGCGGCGGATGGCGTCCGGCCAGCTCACCGCGATCCGGCTGACCAGCGCGTACCTCGCCCGGATCCGGGTGCTGGACCCGAAGGTCAACGCCGTCCTCGCGCTCAACCCGGCCGCGCTCGCGCAAGCCGCGGCCAGCGACGTCCGGCACCGCACCGGCCACACCCTCGGTCCGCTCGACGGGATTCCGGTGCTGGTCAAGGACAACGTCGACACCCACGACCAGCAGACCACCGCCGGTTCGCGCGCGCTGCGGAGCCGCCCGGCCAAGGACGCCACGCTGATCACCCGGCTGCGCGACGCCGGCGCGGTGATCCTCGGCAAGGCGAACCTGTCGGAATGGGCCAACTTCCGTGCCGCGAAGCCGACTTCCGGCTGGTCCGGCGTCGGCGGCCAGACCAACAACCCGTACGTGCTGGACCACAACCCGTGCGGGTCGTCCGCTGGATCCGCGGCTGGCGTCGCCGCGTCGCTCGCGCAGGTCGCGATCGGCAGCGAGACCGACGGGTCGATCGTGTGCCCGGCCGGGATGACCGCGACCGTCGGCCACAAGCCGAGCCTCGGGCTGGTCAGCCGCACCGGCGTCGTGCCGATCTCCGCGGAGCAGGACACGGCGGGACCCATCGCGCGCAACGTCGTCGACACCGCGCTGACGCTCTCGGTGCTCCAGGGCCGCGACCCAGCTGACCCGGCCACCCTGCGCTACCCGTCGACCCAGCCGACTGACTACGCGAAACTCCTCCGCCCCGGCGTCTTGCGCGGCGCCCGGATCGGCCTGTGGCGGTTGCCGGTGCTCGGCCCGGACACCGACGCCGTGGTCAGTAAAGCGAAAGCTTCGCTGGAACGCGCCGGCGCGACGGTCGTCGAGGTGACGCTGCCGTACCAGGACCGGCTCTCGGAACTGGAGTTCCCGGCGCTGCTGACCGAGTTCCACCGCGACATCGACGCCTACCTCGCCACGCGTCCCACCGGCCCGCGGACCCTGGCCGACCTCATCGCGTACAACCGCGCTGACCCGCTGGAACGCACCTGCTTCGCTGGTCAGGAGCTGTTCGAGCAGGCGCTCGCCGCTCCCGGCCCGCAGGATCCGGCCTACCGGAAGAACCGCGCTGAGCTGACCGACCTGGCACGCCGGTCGCTGGACGAGACCCTCGCGAAGTACGACCTGGACGCCATCGCGTCGCCGACCAACCCGCCGGCCTGGAAGACGGACTGCAAGGTCGGTGACGACGACGTGATCCCGTCCTCGACCCCGGCCGCGGTGGCGGGCTACCCGGACGTGACTGTCCCGGCCGGTTCGGTCGGACCGCTGCCGGTGGGGATTTCGTTCATGGGCGGACAGTGGACGGACGGGAAGATGCTCGCGCTGGCCGCGGACTACATGCGGGTCGCGCCGGTCCGGGTTCCGCCTCGGTATCTGCCCAAGTTGCCCGGGTAGTCCTTTCGAGGTTGCCCGGAGCGGGTGAAGGTTTGTGGCGGCCGCCGGTCAGTGCACTAGTGCTGACCGGCGGCTTTCGTTGTGCGGGGGCTCGGTCGGTGTGCGGCGCGGAGCTGGTGCGCTGACCTGCGGAATCAGGCTGGGTGCGCAGGTCGGGGCGGTTCTGCGGCTCGTCTGCTGGGGGAGACCTGGGTCACTCGAGGGCGATCAGAGCCTCCGCCGAGGGCGGTCCGCCGCTCGCAAACCGGTCGAATGGGGCCGCTGGCAACCCTCTGACCAGGGGCGATGCCGTTAAGTGACCCCCCTGTTTTCGGGGGGTTGGAGGGCATGTAATCTTCTCTTCGTCGCCAGGAACACCGGGCCGGCGGGGCCGAAAGCCTCACCGACCAGGAGCCAGAGCCGAGCGGGTTGACACCGCGAAACGGACCAGGTAGTGTTCAGCGTCGGCCCACGAGCGGCCGCCGACTCCCTACGACTAACCTCGTAGGTACCGGCATGCTCGACCAAAAGCTTGAAATAACGCATCGGGTCTGGCCTGGTTGATTCTGGGTTGGGTTCGGGGTGTGTTGCTTGAGAACTCAACAGTGTGCTAGTGAACTAAGCCAGTAGAGCTTATATTGAAACCCCCTCGTCGGGGTTTCCTTTGAGAATATTGATTGAGAGTAGTCTCGATCGAACTTTACAGCATTGTTGGAGAGTTTGATCCTGGCTCAGGACGAACGCTGGCGGCGTGCTTAACACATGCAAGTCGAACGCTGAACCGGTTTCGGCCGGGGATGAGTGGCGAACGGGTGAGTAACACGTGGGTAATCTGCCCTGTACTCTGGGATAAGCCTGGGAAACTGGGTCTAATACCGGATATGACCACTGCAGGCATCTGCAGTGGTGGAAAGTTCCGGCGGTATGGGATGAACCCGCGGCCTATCAGCTTGTTGGTGGGGTAATGGCCTACCAAGGCGACGACGGGTAGCCGGCCTGA
>NZ_JBVJOE010000013.1:85669-179335 GCF_055583325.1 Amycolatopsis sp. NPDC104775 | reverse complement strand
CCACCCCGTTCGTCTTCCCTGTTCGGTTTTGTTTGTCAAGGCGGGAAAGCGTGCCTTGACAACCACCCCCGAACCGCAGAGAAGGCTTCGTATCGGGGTGCGGGGGCAGGTGTGGCTGCGCTGGTTGGTGGTGTGGAGGGGTGGGTTTGCGGGTATTGCTTGATGGAGGGAGAGGAAGCGGCGTGGATGCTGTCGCGCCTGGGCCGAAGACGCTAGGGGACGGGGAACATGAAGATCAACAAGCTGGTGTATCGGCCGCTTGGCCTGCTGTTCGGCGTGCTGGGCGGGCTGGCCGCCAACGCGGTGTTCGAGCAGGTGTGGAAGATGATCGCGGGTACCAAGAAGGCTCCTGAGCCTACGCAGAAGGAGCGCGGCTGGGGTGAGGTGCTTTTGGCCGCGTCTGTGCAGGGGGCGATCTTTGGGGTGGTTAAGGCTGCTGTCGATCGTGGCGGGGCGACGGGGTACAACAAACTTACTGGCCAGTGGCCTGGTGACACTAAGAAACACGACAGCGCCTGAGTGCGGTGTGTGAGTGCTGCTTCTGCCGCCGGATGTCCGTGAGGGGAACCTTGACGGAATCTGATTCCCTCAGGGTTCCCCTCACGGTTCGGGTTACGACTCGCCGGTGGGGTTCGCGGGCTGGGGCAGCGGGCCCGGGGACCAGAGTCCGGAGTGGGTCACTGATTTTTGGTGCAGTGCTGCCGAAGCGGGGAGGGCGTTGGGGGCTTCGGGTTTCACCTCGTACAGGGTTCCCCAGTCTCGGTCGACGTCGCCTTCCAGGTACGTCGGCAAGGTTTGCATCTGGGTGTTCGCGTCCATCCACACGAACGGTCCGCCGCCTGCCGGGGAGGACCAGTAGCGGCCGACTGTGCGCAGGTCGTCGCCTGCGGTGACGCGGTACTTCGGTACCTCGGCGATTCCATTGTGGATCGAGGACGGGCGCAGGCACGGGTGTTGTGCGGCGGCGGCCCATTCCAAGAACACTGGGTCTTGGCCGATCACGTCGGTCATCTTCGCGATCTTCGGGGCGCGCGGGGCGCTGAACGCGAACCAGCCGTCGTTGCCCAGGCCGCGGCCCTTCGCGACGATTCGCACCTGGTCGGCGCCGTCGGGGACGGTGACCCGGGCGTCGCGCCATTCGGTGTTTTTCTTCTTGGCGTTGAGTTGTTCGCGGCTGAGGACCTCGAAACCGGCGGGGGTGTTCTTGCCGAATTCGGCGGTCAGCGAGTTCGGGTCGTCGGCCTTGCCCGCGAGGGAAACCACGATCGGCACCGAGCCGTCGCGGGCTCGTTCCGGGATTGAGTACCACGGGGTGCGCAGGTCGCCCGCGCCGTCGCCGGACTGGTGGTAGCTGCCCCAGATCGGGGCGCCGTCCTTGCCGAACTCGTAGGGCGGCTTCCACTTGTCGTCGGTGGGCAGTCCGCCGTTGGTGACGAAGCCCTTTTGGGTGCTGGTCAGCCAGTCCTTCGGGCTGACCCCGTGGTCGGCGTCAGTCGGGACCTGCCAGCCGGGTGCGGCGTTTTCCGGCTGCTGCGGCGCGGCTTCGAGGAGTCCGGCCTTCGGGTCGCGCTCGACCTTGATGTAGTCGGACAGCCCGCAGCTTTGCCCGGCCAGCTGGCGGATGTTGTCCGCCCCCATGTTGTAGGTGTCCCAGCGTTTCTGGATGCCCTTGGCGATACTGCCGATCTCGAAAAGCACGAGGATCGCGCACACCGTCGACAGCGGCGCGAGGCCGAGCCGCAACGCGCGGCCGCGGTTTTCCAGGTCGGAGCGGGGCACCGGGGCGGGCGGCACGAACGGTTCGTGCTCGTTGTGCTTCATGTGCTCGATCGCCGCGATCGCCAGCGCGACCGCGGCCGCCACGAGCGCCATCGTGCTCAGTTTGATGCCGAAGACCTGCGGCGGCAGGTCGAACCACGGCACGCCCCACGCCGAGACGTACCACCAGGCATTCGGTCCGGTGGAGGCCAGCGCCACGATCACCATCAGCCCGGCGAAGAAAGCCGCGCGGTTGCGGCGGGACAGCAGCACGGTCGTACTCGTCGACAGCGCGGTGAGCGCGGCGAGCGGGCCGCCGACCGCGACCAGCATGCCGAAGTGGTGCGTGTGCTTGGTCGGGGCGAGCGCCAAGACCACAAAGGACAGTGCGCTGATGCCGAGCAGACGGCGGCTCGGGCCGAGCGCGGCGCCGCGGATGTTCCCGCGCCGCAGCAGCACGACCGCGCAGGTCGCCAGGCAGAGGAAGATCAACAGTACCGGGAACCGGCGCGTCATGGAGCCGTCCGGGCCGTTGCTGAACAGCATCGAGTAGCGGTCCAGCTCGTCGTACCAGGAACCGGTCGGGCCGAGCGACGACCGCAGCCGCACCGATTCCAGTGCGCCGCGCAAGGTCTGGTCGCAGAAGATCAGCGCGAGAATCACCAGCCCGGCGGCGGCGATCGGCGCGAGCACCGGCACCCAGCCGAACTGGCGGGCGTGCCGGAGCACGATCTTCGCCAGCGGTTTCAGCCCGACCACGAACGGCAGCACGGCCATCAGCCCGTGCGGGTTGACCGCGACACACAGCGCCGCGACGGTCAGCCCGATCGCCGCCGGGCCGAGCCGCCGGGTCGCCACCGCGCGTTCGACGGTGCAGATCGAGATCAGCGACAGCAGCGCGACCAGGTTTTCCGGGCGCAGGCCGTTGTCATAGGGAAGCCAGAAGGCGAGGAAGACCGCGCCCGCCGCCCAGCCGGCCGCGCTGCTGGTCCGCACCTGCTTGCCGAGCCGCGGCAGCACGCCCCGGCTGATCAGCATCCAGCACGCGATGCCCATCAGCAGCGACGGCAGCCGCATCCACGGCGTGAGCGTGCTGACCTTAGCCATCGCCGCGTAGACGTCGACGAACCACGCCATCGGCGCGTCCGGGGCGGCGAACCACCGGTAGTACTCGCCGATGTACCCGGCGTCGCCGCGGACGCGGGCCATGGTCGTGAAGTAGCCGTCGTCGGCGGTCATCGCGCCGATCAGCCACCAGACGACCAGCGTGCCGAGCACGGCTATGTCCAGGAATTTCAGCTTCCACCAGCCGCGCGCGGCCAGCCGGGGCGCGCGCCGGCCGGAGAGCCGGTCCAGGCGGTACAGCGCGAGCACCGCGCCGATGAAGCAGAGCACCGACAGCACGATCGCGGCCAGTTTGATCCCGGTCGCGGTGCTGGCCCAGCGGTTGTCGACCTGCGCGGAAACCGACAGGCCGTGCGTGTCGTCCTGGTTGGTGAGGTCGGAGAAGAACCCGGTGAGCTGCGGCCGGTGGTCGTCGCTGACGTCCGCCAGCCGGTTGCCGCCGACGGACGCCGTGGTGCGCTTCGGGTCGCTGTGCACGGTGATCGTGCAGTCGCCCTCGCCGATCGGGGCCGACCCGAGCTGCTGGCCTTGCGAGGAAAGCGTGAGCTGGCCGTTGCCGACCTGCAGCGCCATCCCATTGACGACGCCGATGCCGGAGCTCGGGTTGGTGCTGAACAGCACCGCGTTGCCGTCGGTGCGCTCGTCCAGCGCCCGCGCGGTCGCGCACGGGACCTTCGCGTCGAGCGAGATCGGCGCCTGCGCGGTCAGCGGAGCGGACACCGCTCTGGTGCCTTGGGCAGTCGGCCAGTCGAGCGTGGTTTGCTCAAGCGTGACGGGCAGGAACGGAACCGCGATCGCGAGTATCGCGCCGGCGATTCCGAAAACCGCGGCGAGCAACCGAGCCCGACGTCCGGCCTGGCTCTTGCCGATAGCTGTCGGCGACGCCTTTTCGGCGGCAACGGATTCGAGGTCGACCACGCCCCGCAGGCTATCCAAGCGGATCCCGGCCCCCCGCTGGGGACTCTCCCCGCGCCGACCCCACCTGGTCGAACCGGGATTCCTCCGCCGAATAACCACGGTGGGTGAAGAAAACCCGACCGAGCTTACGGCGAACGGGTGACTCCGCGCAGCTCGCCGCGGGTCCCGACGAGGGCCGTTTCACGATCTGGAAACGACCCGGACTCGATTGCCGAAAGCGGACTCGGCGAGTCGATGAACTCAGCCGGGCGAGAAAGTGAACGGCGGCCCGGAAACTGTCCATCCGTTGTCGATGACCGGATTGCCCAGCACCTCGGCGCCCACGTGCTGGCTCCGGGTAACCGGAACACCGAGAGTAGAAGCGGTGCTCGCCCGCGCCGCCGCGAGGTCCGCGGCCGACAGTTCGCCGTGGAATCGCTCGGTGCGCTCCGCGGTCGACTGGCTCGTCGCGGCCAGCGTGTGGACCGGGCCGAGGTCGCCGGACACGCTGTGCCGCTCGGTGGACTCCAGCCGCGTCACGTCGAGGTTGCCGGTGAACTGGCCGAGCACGCTTTCATCCGAGTTCGCGATCACCGAGCCTGCCGGGCCGAGGTCGACGGCGTCGGCGGAGGTGCGTTCGGCGCGGGTGCCGCTCATCAGGTCGCCGGAGAACCGGCCCGCCAGCCCGGTCTCGGTGCCGGTTTTGCTGCTGGAGAGCACGTCGACACCGTGCGGCAGCCGGACGCCGTGCCGCATGGACTGGTCCAGACCGGCCACGTGCGCGCCGTCGAACGGCTGCGTGTGGTGGACGCCGAGGTCGTTGCCGGTGACCATGCGGACCGTGTCGCCGACGCGCAGGTCATGGGTCTGGGACTGGCTGGCGGCGTCCGGTTCGAGCGCCTGGTGCAGGTTCGACGCGGTGGACGCGGGCAGATCGCGCGTCGCGACCGTTTCGTCTCTGGAGAACTGGAGGTCGGAGGAGGAACCGTGCTGGTGCAGGTCGAGCGGCAGTTCCCCGCGCGGGGTGTCCGCCAGCGCCGCGGCCGGGCCGGCGAGCAACAGAGCGAGGGGCGCCGCACCGGCGGCCATCCGGGGCAAATATCCGGGCGTCCGCTTGGTGTGCTTGCCCATGCGCCGGACCATACTGCGCCACCAGCGCGAACGCAGCGGAAAAACGGGTAGCTTCACCCACATGACCACCACTGCCATGATCACCGGAGCCACCGCGGGCATCGGCGCGGAATTCGCGCGCCGGCTCGCCGCCGAGAAGCACGACCTGGTCCTGGTCGCCCGGGACGAGGAACGGCTGACCGCGCTGGCCGGGCAGCTGCGCGCGCAGCACGGCGTCGAGGTGACCGTGCTGTCCGCCGATCTGTCCGAAGTGGACGGCCGCCGCCGGGTCGCTGAGCTGCTCGAAACCCAGCCGGTCGACCTGCTGGTCAACAACGCCGGCTTCGGGCTGAGCGGCGAGTTCTGGGAGATCCCGGCCGAGGACCTGCAACGGCAACTGGACGTGAACGTGACTGCCGTGCTGCAGCTGACCCGGGCGGCGCTGCCGGGCATGGTCGAACGCGGACGCGGCGACGTGATCAACGTCAGCAGCGTCGCTGGCTTCTTCAGCGGACGCGGCTCGACGTACACCGCCAGCAAAAACTGGGTCACGTCGTTCACCGAGGGCATCGCGATGTCGCTGCCGAAGAGCGTGCGGATGATGGCGCTGTGCCCCGGCTTCACCCGCACCGAGTTCCACGAGCGTGCCGGCCTGCAGCGGGAGGGGCCGAAGGCGTTCTGGCTCGACGTGGCCCAGGTCGTCGACGAAGCCCTCGCCGACCTGCGCCGCGGCAAGGTGATCTCGGTGCCGAGCTTGCAGTACAAAGCCCTGGTCGGGATCGGCGGGCTGCTGCCGCGGCCGGTGCTGCGCAAGCTCGCCGGCGGCTTCGGCAACCGCCGCCGCACCTGAGGGTAGGGACAGCCCTACCCCGTCGCGGCGGGCGCGCACCAGGGTGTTTCCTCCCGCTTGGCCATAGCGTTTTCCCCATGGCGACTGGGGAAGCGGTGCGGCTCGAATCCGTCCGCAAGGAATACGGCCGGGTCACGGCACTGGACGGGGTGAGCCTCTCGTTCCCGCGCGGCGGGTTCACCGCGGTGATGGGCCCGTCGGGCTCGGGCAAAAGCACGTTCCTGCACTGCGCGGCCGGGCTCGACCGGCCGACCAGCGGCTCGGTGCTGCTGGACGACCAAGAACTGGGCAACCTCTCCGAGACCCAGCTGACGAAGCTGCGCCGGGACAAGGTCGGGTTCGTCTTCCAGGCGTTCAACCTGCTGCCTTCGCTGACCGTCGAGCAGAACGTCGTGCTGCCACTGCGGCTGGCCGGTCGTCGCGCGGACCGCCGCCGCGTGGCCGAGATGCTCGGGCACGTCGGGCTGAGCGACCGGCGCAAGCACCTGCCGGGACAGCTCTCCGGCGGCCAGCAGCAGCGGGTGGCGATCGCTCGCGCGCTGGTCAGCCGTCCGGCGGTGCTGTTCGCCGACGAGCCGACCGGTGCGCTGGACACCCGCACCGCGAGCGAAATCCTTGGCCTGCTGTCGGAATCGGTGCGCGGCGGGCTGACCGTCGTGATGGTGACCCACGATCCGGTCGCGGCCTCCTACGCCGACCGCGTCGTCTTCCTCGCGGACGGCCGCGTCGCCGGAGAACTGCTTCGGCCGACCGCGACGGCGGTCGCGGAACGCATGACGCACCTCGGCGCCTGGGCCGACCGGATGCCGGTGGGCGGTTTCTGATGTTCACTCTTGCCTTGCGCACCTTGCGTTTTCGTACCGGCGGGTTCATCGCCGCGTTCGTGGCCGCGTTCCTCGGTGCGGTGATCGTGTCCGCCTGCGCCGGTCTGATGGAGACCGGGATCCGGTCCGCCACGCCGCCGCACCGGCTGGCTTGGGCGACGGCTGTCGTTGCCGGACAACAGGATTTCGAACTGCGGAAGCATTCCGACAAGCCCAAGACGCAGTCGGTCGCGCTGCCGGAACGGGTCCGGCTGGACGGCGCGCTCGCGGAGAAGATCCGCGCGACGCCTGGTGTGTCCACTGTGGTCGGTGAAGTCAATTTCCCGGTGGCGCTGGGGAAACAACCGCTGACCGCACACGGCTGGGAGTCCGCCCGGCTTCCCGGTCCCGCGCCGCGTGCCGACGAAGTGGTGCTGCCCGCCGCCAGCGGAGTGCCGGCCGGGGCGGCCGTCGACCTCGCCGTGCAGGGGACGATCCACCACTACCGCGTCGCCCGGACCAGCGACCGGCCGGATGTCTTCTTCGCCGATGAGGTCGCCAGCCAGTTCTCCGGCCACCCCGGCGAGGTCGATTATTTCGGCGTGATCACCGACAATCCCGCCGCTTTGCAGCTGGGATCCGGCATGTCCGTGCTGACTGGGGATGAGCGCGGCCTAGCCGAATTCCCGGAGGCGCAAGCGAGTGGCAGCCGGTTGATCCCGCTGGCCGGTGTCGCGGGTGGACTGTCCATTTTGGTCGCTGTGTTCGTCATCGCGAGCACGCTGATGCTGTCGGTGCGCCAGCGGCAGCGGGAATTGGCTCTGCTGCGCGCGATCGGCACGACCCCGCGGCAACTGCGGCGCATGGTTCTGGGCGAAGCGCTGGTCATCGGCGTGCTCGCCACCGGAGTCGCGGCCGTACTTGGCCCGATGTTCGGCCAATGGCTGTTCGGTCAGTTCACCTCGGGCGGGTTCATTTCCCCCGAGGTGCAGTTCCACCAGGGCTTCGTGCCGATGATCATCGCGGCGGGCGCGACGCTGCTCGCCGTCGGGATTTCCGCGCTGGTGGCCGGATTCCGCGTCGGCCGCATCCGGCCGACCGAGGCGCTCGCCGAGGCCTCCGTGCCGCGCGGCTGGCTCACTCCGGTGCGGCTGGTCGTGGCGATCCTGTGCTTCGGCGGCGGTACCGCGCTGGGCATCGTCACGCTCGCGGTGATGACGGGTCCCATCGCGGCGAGCACGGCGGGTCCGGCGGTGATGCTGTGGGCGATCGGCGTCGCGATGATCAGCCCGGGCGTCACGAAGCTGACCGCGATCCTGTTGCAGGGTCCGATGCGCCTGTTCAGCGGCGTCACCGGCTGGCTGGCGATCACCAACACCCGCAACGCGGCCACCCGGGTAGCCGGCGCGGTCACCCCGATCATGCTCGCCGTCGGCATCGCGACCGCCAACATCTACCTGCAGACCACGACTACCGCCGCTTCCGCGCAGGCCTTCGCCGAAGACCTCCGCGCCGACGCGGTCGTCGCTGGTCCGACCGGGGTTTCTCCCGAAGCGCTCGAGCGCGTCCGGCACGCGGACGGCGTCGCGGCGGTCTCGACGTACGTCACCAGCCGCGCGTTCATCACCGCGCCGTTCGACGAGAACCAGACCAAGAAGGGCTACCCAGCACTCGGCCTCACCGACGCGACGACGAACGCCGCCACGGTCGTGAAGGGCAACCTCGCCGATCTCAAAGGCGACACGATCGCGTTGCCCGACGCCGCCGAAGTCTCCCGATCCGTCGGTGATTCCGTCACACTCCGTCTCGGCGACGGGACTGACCGGACCCTTCGCATCGTCGCGATCGTGCATCAACGCGACGGTGCCGAACAGCTCCTCCTGCCCGCCGACCTGCTCGCCGGACACACCACCTCCGGTCTCGTGCGGCAGGTGCTCGTCCGCGCCGCCCCGGGCGTCGATCAGGCTCGGCTGACCCGGAGCCTGACCGCCGCGACCGCCGGTTTCCCGGTGTCGGTCGGCGACCGGAGCACGCTGGCCGCCGCGAACGCCAAGAGCGACGAGACCGGCGCGTGGGTCAACTACCTGCTGGTCGGCATGATCGTCGGCTACACGGTGATCTCCGTGGTGAACACCCTGGTCATGGCCACCTCACAGCGGCGGCGAGAGTTCGGCCTGCAACGGCTGGGCGGCTTCACCCGCGGTCAGGTGCTGCGGATGGCCGCGAGCGAAGGCGGCCTGATCGCGGTGATCGGCATCTTGCTGGGCACCGTGGTGTCGGCGGGCGCGATCGTGCCGTTCTGCCTCGTCGCGACCGGCCGGGTGCTGCCGGACGGCCCGGTGTCGATCTACCTGGTGATCATCGCGACCGCGATCGTGCTGGCGTTGCTCGCCGCGGTCCTGCCCGCTTGGGTGGCCACGCGGACGCGTCCGGTGACGGCCGTCGCGACCGGGGAGTGACGCGCGGAAGTCGTCGGTGCCGTGTGTAAGACTCTCGGCCGTGGCGTACCCCGGGTTGGATCAAACTGCGAAACTCGAACTGGCCAGGCTGGTCAGCGAACTGGCCGTCGTGCACGGCAAGGTCACCTTGGCCTCGGGCAAGGAAGCCGACTACTACGTCGACCTCCGGCGGGCGACGCTGCAGCACGCGGCCGCACCGCTCATCGGCAAGCTGCTGCGACAGCTCACCGCTGACTGGGACTACGTCGCGGCGGGCGGGCTCACCCTCGGCGCGGACCCGGTGGCGCTGGCGATGCTGCACTCCGCCGCGGCCGAGGGCGTGGTGCTCGACGCGTTCGTCGTCCGCAAGGCGATCAAGGAACACGGGATGCAGCGCCGGATCGAGGGCGTGGAGGTGCGCGGGCAGCGGGTGCTGGCCGTCGAGGACACCTCCACCACCGGCGGCAGCGTGCTCACCGCGGTCGAGGCGCTGCGCGAAGGCGGGGCCACCGTGGTCGGCGTCGCGACGGTCGTCGACCGGGACACCGGCGCGCGGGAAGCGATCGAGAAGGCCGGGCTCGAGTACCGGTACCTGCTGAACAAGGACGACCTCGGCCTCGACTGAGTGTTCGGCCGAGCGCGAGTGAGCACAGTCACCCACAATGCGTGCGTGACGAATGCCCGCCTCCCGGTGTCCCCCTGACGGAAGGGGGTGCCGTGACCACGACCAGTGTCCCGCTCGACGACGCCACCCTCGTCGGCCGTGCGCGAGACGGCGACGTGCGCGCGTACGAACAGCTCGTGCAGCGTTATCAGGGCCCGATGTTCCGGCTTGCCCTGAAAATGCTGCATCACCGCGGCGACGCCGAGGACGTAGTGCAGGAAGCGTTCCTCGGCGCGTGGCGGAAGCTGGCGCAGCTGAACGACGACCACGCGTTCGTCGGCTGGCTGTACCGCGGAACGACCAACCGCTGCCTCAACGTGATCCGGGCGCGCCGCCCGCAGGCCGACGTCGACCTCGACCTGGCCGAATCTCCGCGGCGTGACACTCAGCCCGAGCACGCGGCGCAGGTCAGCGGCCAGCTCGCGGCGCTCGACGAGGCGCTTCAGACGCTCACCCCGCAGCAGCGGGCGTGCTGGCTGTTGCGTGAGGTGCACGGCCGGTCGTACGACGAGATCAGCGAGATCGTCGGCGCGAACCCCACCGCGGTCCGGGGGCGTATCGCCCGGGCCCGTGCGCAGCTGGCGGAGGTGATGAAGCCGTGGAGGTGAACCAGGACTACGAATTGCCGTGCGGCCGGGAACTGGAAACGGTCTGGGAGCATCTGGACGAGACCGACGAGCACCAGGCGGACTGTGTCCACTGCCGCACCGCGCGGGAAAGCCTGCTGGCCCTGCGCTCGGCGACGCAGGAACTGATCGACGAGCCCGACCCGACCCCGCCGGACCTGTTCGGCCGGATCATGTCGGCCGTCCGTGCCGAAGTGCGCCGAGGCCAGATGCTGGACCTCGCCGCTGGCGAACCGGGCTCCGTCGAAGTGAGCGAGCAGGCCGTCGCGGTCGTGCTCCGCTACGCCGCCGACTCCGCGGGCAACGTCCGCGCCCGCCGCGTACGGGTGCGAAAGGTCGGCGTCGACTCCTCGGGTGCGGCTCAGGTCGAGGTCGAACTCACCCTCGCGACGCGCCTGGGGAACGCCAGCGGCGCTGAGACGTTGGCCCGCGTACGGGAGCTGGTGTCCGCCGCCGCGACCTCGCGGGTGGGCATTTCGTTGGTCAGTCTGAATCTGCTGGTGGAAGACGTGTACGAGGACGGGGAATGACCGCCGAATACGTGATCGCCGGCCCGGTGATCGCGAGCGTTGCCGCCCGCGCGGCCGCCGGGACCCCCGGAGTCGTGCGCCTGGAACCCGGCCTGCTCGGGTTGGCCACTGCCTGGACCCGCGCCGCGCGGCAACGCTGGAAGGGCCTGGAACCGGCCCCCGCGGACGGCGTCCGGGTCCGCACCCACGAGGACCGCCTGACCGTCGAGGTCGACGTGGTCATCTCAGGCGCGGACCAAGCCGCCGCCGTAGGGCGCGCCGTGCAGCGGGCGGTGTTCCGGGAAGTCCTCGCGCAGACCGGTCGTTCGGTGGACGCCGTTCGTGTGTCCATTTTGGACATCGAAGTGGGGCGGCAGTGACCGATCCGCGTTCGCTGACCGGACAGCTGGCCGACGCCCTGTCCGCCATCGACGGCCTCCGCCCCGCGACGAGCGTCGCCGCGGAGATCAGCTGGCTCCCCATCGATCCGGCCGGCGGAGCGGTCGACCTGACCCCGGAGTCGGTGGAGGTTCGCGTGGTGGCGTTGCGGTTGCCGCTGCCGCCGTTGCTGTCGGCCGCCGAGGCAAAGGTGCGCGAGGTGCTCGAGGGAACGGAGTGGGCGGGTGCGCGCATCCGCTTGGTGGTCACGGACATCGACGGGGCAGCGTTCGCTGGCTGAACGTCTCCCGGGAGGTCGTCTGCTGGCAGAAGGCCCGAACGGCGAGCCCCTGCTGCCCGAGGACCCCACCCTCTAGCCAGGCACCGGCTAAACCGCGGTTCGTTCTCGGGTACGCCAACCGCTTTCCCGCCCGCTTTCTCCGACGATTCGCGCTCCGTCCGCGTGCACGGATTTACGCCGCGTTGAGTCGCTCGTGGCGGTGTTCCGGACCGTCTCCTACCCGGAGTGATCCCTCCGTTACCTGCTGGGTGAACTCGTTGCTCCGGTGGGTCGAACATCACACCAGGTCCCCCTATTTCCCGCTCCCGATGCGGGTAATCGGAGTAACGTCGCTGGTGGGTGCACTGGGAAGGGGGCGAAGGTGGACACGACGGTCGCGCATGTTCTCGCCGATGTCACCGTGGCGGTGCACATCCTCGCCCTGCTCTTCATCGGCTTCGGCGGTTTCCTCGCCTGGCGGTGGCCGAAAGTCATTTTCGCGCACATTTTCTTCGCCGTGTGGGGCGTGCTGGTCAATGTCACGCCGATTCCGTGCCCGCTCACCGCGCTGGAGGATTTCTTCCGGCACCAGCAGGGCCTCGGCGACCTGCCCGGCGGGTTCAACGCGTACTACCTCTACGGCACGGTGCTCCCGCGCTCGCTGCTGCCGGTAGTGGTCGTGGTGGCGCTGGCGGTGCTGGTGATCTCGTACCTCGGGGCGTACCTGAGGTGGCGCCACCGCCACGACGACACTCCGGCGCACGGCGTCAGCCTCGGCTGAGCGAGAATCGTCCTTCGTGACGACGGAACAACCCGAAGCTGGCCCCACCGAGTGGGTGAACCGCGAGGAGGTCGGCGTCGGCCCCTGGCCAGGTGCTTGGCCAGACGACCCGCGCTACGACCCTGAGCTTTTGGCCAACGGCGACCGCCGCAACGTGGTCGACGCTTACCGCTACTGGCGCCGCGAAGCCATCGTGTCCGATGTGGACACCCGGCGGCACCCGTTCCACGTCGCGATCGAGAACTTCCAGCACGACCACAACATCGGCACGGTAGTCCGCACAGCGAACGCCTTCGCCGCCGCAGAGGTACACATCGTCGGCCGCCGCCGCTGGAACCGCCGAGGCGCGATGGTGACGGATCGTTACCAGCACCTCCGCCACCACGAGGACGTCGCGAGCCTGCTGAAATTCGCCACGACCGAGGGTTTGACCGTGGTGGCGGTGGACAACACTCCCGGTGCCGAGCCAGTGGAAACCGCCGAACTGCCGCGGAAGTGCCTGCTGCTGTTCGGTCAGGAAGGCCCAGGCTTGTCGGAAGCCGCACAGACCGACTCGGCGAAAGTGGTGTCCATCGCGCAGTTCGGTACGACAAGGTCGATCAACGCAGGCGTCGCGGCTGGGATCGTGATGCATGCTTGGGTCCGGCAGCACGCGGACCTGTCGAAAGCCTGGTGACCCGGTCTCGTGAGCGGCTACGCCGGTGCGAACCGGAATTGACACTCACGAGAACCCCAGCCTGATGCGGCCGGTCCGACTGGCCACGACCAGTCGCCCGGAACGCGGCTTGGAGAGGCAAGTTTTTCGCAGCGCAGGCAGAATCAACCCATGACCGCCGACCCAGCCGAACCTGTCAATCCTGCTGCTCACGGCGATGCGTCCCGCCCTGCGGAGGCACGCGCCGCTACCCCTGCCGACCGCGCGACGAACGCGGCCGAAGGCTCGGCGGACTCCGTCGGGCGTGCGGCGACTGCTGGTGGCGCGGCGGACCCGGCGAAGGATTCTGGGGAGCGTGTGTCGGCTGAGAGCGCAGCGGATTCCGCGGGGCGTGCGGCGGCTACTGGTGGCGCGACCGACGCGGCCAAGGGTTGCGCCGAGCGCGCGATGGCTGAGGGCACAGCGGATTCTGCGGGGCGTGGAGCGGCCGCTGGTGGCGCGACGGACGGAGCGAAGGGTTCCGCAGTGCGTCCGTCGGTTGAGGGTTCGGCGGATTCCGCGGGGTGTGCGGCGGTTGCTGGTGGCGCGGCGGACGGAGCGAAGGGTTCCGCGGTGCGTCCGTCGGTTGAGGGTTCGGCGGATTCCGCCGAACGCGCGGCGGCTACTGGTGGCGCGGCGGATGCGGCGGACGGTTCCGGGGAGCGTGCGGCGGCCGAAGGGTCAGCAAGTTCCGCCGAGCGCGCGGCGACAGTCAAGGGCACGACGACTCCAGTCGGGCGCGCGAAAGCCCCAGCCAAGGACACCACCAACCCTGCCGAACGCGCCACGGCAGCCGAACGCGCCGGAGCGGCCGAGCGTGCGGTATGCGCCAGGCATCTCCGCCGCCTATGGGCACTCCCCGGCACCGCCCTAGGACGCAGTGGATGGCCGCCCACCATGAGTCAGCGGTTCCACTGGCACTGGAACTACTGGTGGCAGGCACACTTCCTCGACACCCTCGTCGACGCGCAACTCCGCCAACCCACCCCGCAGCGCACACGCCTGATCAACCGCTTCATCACCACGATCCATCGGCGCAACTTCGGCTCTTGGATCAACGACTACTACGACGACATAGCCTGGCTAGGCCTAGCGCTGCAGCGAGTACGGCAACTTCAACTGTCCACAGTGGATGAAGCAATCAAGGCTATCGACACACGACTGCACGAAGGCTGGACAGAAGACCTGGGCGGAGGAATTTGGTGGCGGCGCGGCGACTCCTTCAAGAATACCCCCGCGAACGGTCCGGCCGCTATCTTTCACGCCCGTGTGGGTGATCAAGAACGCGCGAGCGCCATGACGCAATGGCTCACCAACACGTTGGTAGACCCCGAAACTGGCCTCGTCTGGGACGGGATTCGTGCGGACACCGGTGAAGTGATCAAGCATATTTTCTCGTACTGCCAAGGTGTTTACCTCGGCGCGTGCCTCGAACAGTCACGCTGGGACGACGCCGCCCGCACTATTCGGGCGGTTGAGAAACACGGTGCGCCCCAAGGCATCCTGCCTGGTTCGGAGGGTGGCGACGGCGGACTGTTCTCGGCGATCGCCGCCCGTTACCTGGCGCTTGCGGCGAAGAGCCTGCCTCGGCCGGAAGCGGAGACGGCCAAAAAGCTGGTGCAAAAGTCGGCCGAAGCGTGCTGGAATGGTGCGGCGCAAGACAAAACCGGACCGTTGTTCAGTGCGGAGTGGGCAAGGCCAGCCTCGAACCCGCCCGGCAAGGCGGAGCGGGACTTGTCTGTCCAAATTGGAGGATGGATGCTCCTGGAGGCGGCCGCCACCCTCTGAGACTTGACAGCCGCGAGTAGAGCGGGCCGAGGTGGAAAGAGTCGGGCCGACCTGAAGCTCGGCAGCCGCAGGAAACGCGGCGCGAGGCGGCCCGATTCCGGCCGACCTGAAACCCAGCAGCCGCAGGAAACGCGGTGCAGAGAGCGCGGCGTGAAGCGAGCAGAGTCCAGTCGACCTGAACTCAGCCGCCGCACGAGGCGCAGTGCAGGAAGCGCGATGGGAGGTGGGCCGATTCCGGTCAACCTGAGACTCGGCACCCGCAGGAAGCGCGGCGCGAGGCGGACCGACTCCAGCCGCCTGAAACTCGGCACCTGCACGAAGCGCGGTGCAGAAAACGCGGCGCGAGGCAAGCAGACTCCAGCCAACGTGAAACTTGGCACCCGCACGAAGCGCAGCGCATGAACCGCGGCGCGAGGCGGACCGACTCCAGCCGCCTGAAACTCGACAACCGCACGAAGCGCAGCGCAGGAAGCACGACGTGAGGCAAGCAGACTCCAGCCGCCCCGAACCTCAGCAACCGCAAGAAGCACGGTGCAGAAAACGCGGCGCGAGACGCACAGACTCCGGCCGACGTTCCGGCTCCCGGCAACGAGCCAACAACAACTGCACTGCCCGCCGCCCGATTTCCGAGATGGGTTGCGCCATCGTCGTCACCCCGGGCGAAACCGTGCGCGCCCAGTCCATGTCGCCGTAACCGACGACCGCCAATTCCGATCCGATCCGGATCCCGCGACGATGCGCTTCCCACTGCACGCCGATCAGCATCGCCTCGCCCGCGACCACCAAGGCGGTCGGCGACGGCCAGCCGTCCAGGAGTTTGGCCGCGGCACGGGCGGCACCGCCGGCGGTGGAGTGGCCGGACGCCACCAGTTCCGGGTGGTACCGCAGCCCGGCGCGGCCTAGGCCAAGGCGGTAACCGAGAGCGCGTTCTTCGCTGACGGTGGTGCCCTCGGTTCCGGTGATCAGCGCGATCCGCCGGTGCCGTCGCGCGGCCAGGTGCTCCACTAGCGCGGACATGGCCTGGAAGTTCTCCGACCCGACCTGGTCGACGTCGTTGCGTCCGGCGATCCGGTCGACCAGCACGGTGGGCACACCGGTGCGCACGAGCCCGTTCACGACCTCTTCGTCACCGGGTGCGGGCACCAGAAGGACGCCGTCGACGCGGTCCGCCCGCAGCGCACGCAGCACTTCGGCTTCCTCGCGCGCCGAATCGCTGGTGTCGGCCAGCAGCAGGTCGCAACCCGCCCGCGCGGCAGCGCCGCGGATGGCGCGCAGCAGCTGGTCGTGGTACGGGCTGGCGTGCCTCCCCAGTGCCACCCCGAACCGATGCGTGACCGGCAGGTCCCAGTGGGAAACCTCCGGTGCCAGAACGGTCATTTTCCCGGCCCTCGTCGTCGGTACCTACCCAACAGTAGCCACAGCTGGGCCACCGGCGAGAGCGTCCGCGACCATCGGGTCCAGAGAATCACTGAGGTGAGTGAACGAAGCACCTGCTTGGTTACGCCGGGCAGTCAACCGCGAAGCCTACGCGCACCCGCACGAAGCCCGGTGCCGCAGCGTAGGCGGTAACCGCACAGTCTCGGCGGGCCGTCCGGGATCCGCCAGTCGAGCCAGCAGCAGTTGCACCGCCCGTCGGCCGATCTCGTCGATCGGCTGGGCCATGGTCGTCAGCGGCGGGTCCACGAGATCGGCCCATTCGACGTCGTCGTACACCACCACCGGCAGGTCCTGGCCGATCCGCACTCCGCGGCGCCGCGCCTCGTGCAGGACGCCGACCATCATGCTGTCGTTGGCCACCACCAGCGCGGTCGGTGGCTCCGGCAGGGCCAGCAGGGTGCTCAGCGCCAAGGCTCCACCGTCGCGAGAGGACTGTCCGCACGCGACCAAGTCCGGCGACCAGCTCAGCCCCGACCGGCCGAGGCCGAGCCGATAACCCAGCACGCGTTCGTCGCTCGTCGTCAGCCCGGGCGCGCCGGAGATCATCCCGATCCGGCGGTGGCCCAGCGACGCCAGATGCGCGGTCAGCGCCGAGGTCGCCTGGATGTTCTCCGCCCCGACCTGGTCGATGTCGGTCCGGGTGGTGAGCCGGTCCATCAGCACGGTCGGCACGTCCAGCGACACCAGTTCGCCGAGCACCGACCCGTCGCCGGGTGCGGGGGTGATCAGCAGGCCGTCGACCCGCCGTGAGCGCAGCGCGCGCACGACGTCCCGTTCGGTGCCCGCGGTGTCGTGCGTGTCCGCCAGCAGCACGGTGTATCCGTTTGCCGACGCCTCTCGCTCGATCGCGTGCATCAGCGCCGCGAAATACGGGTTCGCGACCAGCGAGATCGCCATCCCGATGGACCGCGTACCCCCGGTGACCAGCGAACGTGCGATCGCGTCGCCGGTGTACCCGGTGGTCTCGATCGCCCGCAGCACCGCGGCTTTCGTTTCCTCGGCCACCGCTCGCGTGCCGTTGACGACGTGCGAGACCGTCGTGATCGACACGCCCGCCATTTCGGCGATGTCGCGCTGGGTCGGGCGGGCGGAGCGGGGTCGCGGCATGTCTGTCCTTCACCAGGGGAGCGAAACCAACAGCGTTGGCAAGCGTTTGCGCAAACGCTTGCGTCATGGCACTGAGTCTGTCTACCTTCCCGTCCATCGGCAAGCTCGCACCTCGATTCGGAGGGCATCTCCATGAGACACCGGAGTCTCACCGCACTCGCTCTGGCGGCCGCTGTCGCGGTCTCCACCGCCGGGTGCACCGTCGAACGCCACTGGGGCGGCAGCTCCAAAACCGGCGGCAGCGGCAAGGCCAAGGTCGGCCTCGTCACGAAGACCGACACCAACCCGTACTTCGTCGAACTGCGCAACGCCGCGGCCGCCGCGGCCAAGGCCAACGGTGCTGATTTCAGCGCGCTCGCCGGGCAGTTCGACGGCGACAACGACGGTCAGGTGCGCGCCATCGAGAACCTGATGCAGCAGGGCGTCAACACCATCCTGATCACGCCGAGTTCGTCCACCGGCGTGCTCAAGGCGATCAAGGACGCCCGTGACGCAGGCATTCTGGTGATCGCCCTCGACACCGCCACCGAACCGCCGGACGCGGTCGACGCCACCTTCGCCACCGACAACTTCGCGGCAGGCGAGCAGCAGGGCGCGTACGTCAAGGCAGCGCTCAAAGGCGCGGACCCCAAGCTCCTGATGGTCGACGGCACCGCAGGCAGTTCGGTGGACACCCAGCGGCACGGCGGTTTCCTCAAGGGCATTGGGCTCAAGGACGGCGCGCCGGAGATCAAGGGCCACACCAACGCCAACGGCGACCAGAGCCTCGCCCAGCAGGGCATGGAGAACCTCCTGCAGCGCACCACCGACCTCAACGCGGTGTACACGATGAACGAGCCGATGGGTCGTGGCGCGTATGCGGCGCTGAAAGCGCGCGGGCTGAACAACCAGCTCACCGTCGGCTCGATCGACGGCGGCTGCGAGGGCGTGCAGAACGTCAAGAACGGCCAGTTCGCCGTCACCGTGATGCAGTTCCCGCGGAAGATGGCCGAACAGGGTGTGCTCGCGGCGGTCGAGTACGCGAAGACCGGCAAGAAGCCGAGCGGGTTCGTGAACACCGGTTCGACCGCGATCACCGACCACCCGATGCCGGGCGTTCCGAGCAAGGACACCGCGTGGGGCCTGCAGAACTGCTGGGGAGGCGGGAAATGACGAGCGCGACGGTCAACAACCGCGAGCGCGAGACGCTCGGCGAGTTCTTCCTGCGCGCCCCGGCGGTCGGTCCGGCGCTGGCGCTGGTCGTGGCGGTCCTGGTGTTTTCCTTCGCCACGGACACCTTTTTCGACCTGGACAATCTGTCCACAGTGGTCCAGCAGTCGCTGGTGGTCGGCACGCTCGCGCTCGGTCAGACGCTGATCATCCTGATCGCGGGCATCGACCTTTCCAACGCTTCGTCGATGGTCGTCGCGACGCTGGTGATGGCGAAACTGGCGGCAGTCACGAACGTTTTCTTCGCCCTGCTGGCCGGAGTCGTGCTGACCGTCGTGGTCGGGCTGTTCATCGGCACGCTGGCGACGCGGATCAAGCTGCCCGCCTTCATCATCACGCTCGGCACGTTCACCGGCCTGACCGCGGTGGCGAAGCTGATCGCGGGCGGCCAGGCGGTTCCGGTGTCCGACGGGCTGCTCACCTGGCTCGGCACGAAGCGGTACCTCTTCGGCGGCATCCCGATCACCTACGGCATGACGCTCGCGCTCCTGATGTTCCTCGCCGTTTGGTACGCGCTCACGAAAACCGCGTGGGGCAAACACGTTTACGCCGTTGGCAACGCGCCGGAGTCCGCGCGGCTGTCCGGGATCAAAGTCAACCGCACCGTGCTGTCGGTCTACCTGGTCGCCGGTCTGTGCTTCGGCATCGCCGCGTGGCAGGCGCTCGGCCGCACGCCGAACGCTGACCCGAACCAGTTCCAGCTCGGCAACCTCGACTCGATCACCGCGGTGGTGCTGGGCGGCACGAGCCTGTTCGGCGGACGCGGTTCGGTGCTGGGCACGCTGTTCGGCGCGCTGGTCGTCGCGGTGCTGCGATCGGGACTGACGCAGATGGGCGTGGACGGCAACTACCAGGACCTGGCGACTGGCGCGTTGCTGATCGCCGCCGTGGTCGTGGACCGGATCGCACGGAGGCAGCAGCAGTCATGACCACTACGGAGCAGCAGCCCACCCTTTCCGCGCGCGGCCTGGTCAAGCGGTACGGCCGGGTCACCGCCATCGACGGTGCCGATTTCGACCTCTACCCCGGCGAGGTGCTCGCCGTGGTCGGCGACAACGGGGCCGGGAAATCCAGTCTCATCAAGGCATTGTCCGGCGCGGTGGTCCCGGACGCCGGGGAGATCAAAGTGGACGGAAAGACAGTCCACCTCAAGTCCCCTTTGGACGCCCGGCACTACGGAATCGAGACGGTGTACCAAGATCTGGCGGTCGCGCCCGCCCTGGACATCGCGTCGAACATGTTCCTCGGCCGGGAAAAGCGGCTCAAGGGACCGTTCGGGATCGGATTGCGCAAGCTCGACACCGCGACCATGCGCACCGAAGCGCAGCGGATCCTGGACGACCTCGGCATCAAGGTCAAATCCATTACCCAGCTGGTGGAAACGCTCTCCGGCGGGCAGCGGCAAGGCGTCGCGGTGGCGCGCGCGGCGGCGTTCGGCACCAAAGCCGTGATCATGGACGAGCCGACGGCCGCACTGGGCGTCGCTGAATCCGCGAAGGTGCTGGAACTGATCGGCCGGATCCGCGACCGCGGACTGCCGGTGGTGCTGATCAGCCACAACATGCCGCACGTCTTCGAAATCGCCGACCGGATCCACGTGCACCGGCTCGGCAAGCGCGTCGCCGTGGTGTCGCCGAAGACGCACAGCATGAACCAGGTCGTCGGCCTGCTCACCGGTGCGTTGAAGCTCGATGAGAACGGCGAAGTCGTCGAGGTCGCGTCCACCACGCACGCCGGGTTGACCTGACGTGCGAGTGCTGCTGGCGGGATTGTGCACCGTCGATGTCGTACAGCGGGTCGCGGAATTCCCGGAGCCGAGCGAAAAAGTGCAGTCGTCGCAAGTGGATGTCGCGGCCGGTGGGCCCGCGACGAACGCTGCGGTGACCGTCGCGGCGCTTGGTGCTGAAGCGACCCTCTTGACGGCTCTCGGCGCACACCCGCTGGCCGCGCTCGCGCGCAATGACCTCGAAGCCTGCGGCGTCGACTTGGTCGATCTCGCTCCAGAACGCACGCAGGCACCGCCGGTCAGCGCGGTGGTGGTCCGGGAGAGCGACGGCGAACGCACCGTCGTCTCCCGCAACGCCGCCGCCGACGAGCCGCTGGAACTGCCTGACCTCGCCCCGGTTTTCGAGCGCGTGGACGCGGTTCTCGTGGACGGGCACCATCCCGAGCTAGCGCTTGCTGTCGCCCGGGAAGCCCGCGCCCGCGACGTGCCGGTAATCCTCGACGCGGGCAGCTGGAAACCTGTACTGGACCAGTTGCTGCCACTGGTCCGCGTGGCAGCCTGTTCAGCGCGGTTCCGTGCTCCCGCACCGAGTTTGGCCGAACGCGGAGTGTCAGTGACGATTACGACGGCAGGCCCGGAGCCGGTCGCCTGGAGCACTACGGAAGACTCTGGGCAGGTCCCCGTGCCGCTCGTCGAAGCGCGGGACACCCTGGGGGCCGGAGACGTGTGGCACGGCGCGCTCGCGTACGCCGTGGCGAAGCGGGACGGAACGGTCCCCGACTGGATCGGGTACGCGAACGAGGTGGCGGCGGAACGCGTCCGGCACGTCGGTCCGCGTTCGTGGACCGGGCCGGTCGGCGAACTGGCGAAGAGCAGAGAAGAGGGAGTGCGATGACGGCGTTCGAGGATCTGCTGGCGCGGGCCGAGAAGCTGGCCAAACCGCGGGAACGGCACGTGCTCGGCATCATCGGCGCGCCCGCCTCCGGCAAGACCACGCTGGCGTGGGCAATCGCCAACGCGCTCGGTTCCCGGGCCGCGGTCGTCGGGATGGACGGTTTCCACCTCGCCCAGGTCGAACTGCAGCGGCTCGGCCGCACCGACCGCAAGGGCGCGCCGGACACCTTCGACGCGGCCGGCTACGTGCACCTGATCCGCCGGCTCGCCGAGGGCCGCGAGACGGTGTACGCGCCGGAGTTCCGCCGCGAGATCGAGGAGCCGATCGCCGGCGCGGTCCCGGTCGCGCCCGAGGTGCAGCTGGTCATCACCGAGGGCAACTACCTGCTGCTTCCGGACGACCCGTGGAGCGGCGTGCGGCAGTACCTCACCGAGGCGTGGTTCCTCGCCCCGGACGAGCCGGAGCGCATCGAGCGGCTGGTGTCCCGGCACCGCCGCTACGGCCGTTCGCTGGTCGAGGCCCGGCAGCGCGCGCTCGGCTCCGACCAGCGCAACGCGGACCTGATCGCGAACACCCGGGACCGCGCCGACCTGGTCCTGGAGAACCTGCCGCTGACGAATTTCGCCCTCTGAGCAGGTTCTGAGCAGGTGATGTTCGACGATCCGGCGACAACGGATCCCTACGCCGGCGCGGTCACCTGGGACCGGGCAGGCGACGCCCGGATCGCCGTGCTGTACCCGCCGTATGTCCCGCTTTTGCGCACGCACCTGAACGGGCTGCGGGCGCTGGTCGATCGGCGGCTGTCCGAGCCCGCAGTGCCCAACGCGGATCCGCGGTTGGCGCTCCTGGTCGAGCGGATGCAGGAGACCAGCAGCGAACCGCAGCTTGAGCCGGAGGTGCTGGCGGACGTCCGGACCCGATTGGACTGGGCGTTGTCGGTGCTGCCGGAACACGGCGGCGTCCTGGAGCTGCACACGCCGGCGCACCAATGGTGGTGGGGCCGCGCGTTGCTCGACGTGTGCACGGCGATCACCGCGCTGTTGGGAGCGTGGCTGCGGGGTGAAGCGGTCGACGGGCAGCACTGTCCGGACGACGCGACGTGGTGGATGTGGATGGCGCAGATGCGCTGGCTCGACGCCCAGTTCGTCGAGCCGCTCAAGCCAAGTGGGGAGTGACCTGTGGGGGTTTTGGTCGTCACCGGCGGCAGCCGGGGCATCGGCGCGGCGATCTGCGAACTGGCCGCGATCCGCGGCTACGACGTGGTGGTGAACTACTCCGGCGATCCCGTCCCGGCCAAAGAGGTCGCCGAACGGGTGCGGTCGCACGGTGCGCAAGCGCTTGCGCACCGCGCTGACGTATCCGATGAACAGCAGGTCAGCGGTCTTTTTTCGGCTGCGGCGGAGCTGGGCCCGATCGTCGGCCTGGTGAACAACGCGGGCATCACCGGCAACACGCCCGGCAGGCTCGACGAGCAGAGCGTCGAGACCGTGCGCCGTGTGCTGGACATCAACGTCACCGGCGTTTTTCTGTGCTGCCGTGAGGCGGTGCGGCGGCTGTCGACGCGCTACGGCGGGTCCGGCGGAGCGATCGTGAACGTCTCGTCCACGGCGTCGCGGAACGGGTCGTCGGGCGAATGGGTGCACTACGCGGCGTCCAAAGCGGCGGTCAACACGCTCAGCCTGGGCCTCGCGCGGGAGGTCGCCGACGAGGGAATCCGGGTCAACGTCGTGTCCCCCGGCCTGGTCGAAACCGGCCTGCACGCCGCCGCGGGGATGCCGGACCGGCTGGAGCGGCTCAGCGCGGGCATCCCGCTCGGCCGCGCGGGCCAGCCGGAAGAGATCGCCGCCGCCGTGCTGTGGCTGCTCTCCCCGGAGGCGTCCTTCACCGTCGGCGCGGTGCTGGAGGTCGGCGGCGGCCGCTGATCCATCTCGGACAGTGAGACGCCCGGAGACGGGCAGATCACGATTGACCCCGGAACTCGGTGAACTCGCCGGTAGCGGTCGGCACGGTGTGCGAGTCTGGAACGAGGGGTTGGAAAGGACGGCCGCGAAAGTCATGCCCAAGCTCACGTCTGTGCACCATCTGGCGCTCACCGTGACCGATGTGGACCGAAGTGTTCCCTGGTACGTCCGGGTGCTCGACCTCGAGGAAAGCCATCGGCGCGAAGACCCGGAAACCGGGGTGCGCAAAGTAGTTCTGCGGTCGGCGGGAGACGGTTTCTCCGTGGTGCTGGTCCAGCATCCGGACACTGAGAGACCCGCGTTCGACGAAAGACGCACTGGTCTGGACCACGTCGCGTTCTCGGTGTCGTCGCGCGCCGAGGTCGCCGAATGGGAGGACCGCCTGCGGGAGTACGGCGTTTCCTACCTGCCCGCCACGGAATCGCAGACCTTCGAAGGATCCGCGGTGATCGTGTTCCGCGATCCGGACGGCATCCAGCTGGAAGTCTGGTCCGACCCGGCGTGAAAACTCAGGCGTGCGCGTCGTCGGGTTCTTCCACCGGACGCCGCATTTCCTGGCGGTAGCGCAGCACTCCGTACGCGGTGCCGAACACGAAGAACGCGATGCTCACCCACAGCGCGACGGTCTTGACCCACGGGATCGCGTCGAGCAGACCCGCGCCGTAGTAGCCGAGCAGCACCAGCGTCGGCACCCACAGCAGCCCGCCGACCGTGGTGGCGAGCAGGAACCGGCGCGCGTCCATCCGCGCGGCACCGGCGATGAGCGGGGCCAGCGTGCGGATCCACGGGATCCACCTGGCCGCGACGATCGCGAAGAAACCCTTGCGGTCCAGGAAAGCTTGGGCGCGTTCGAGGTTGTGCCGGTTGAGCATCCGCCCGCCGCGGCGCGCGATCAGCGTGGTGCCGGCGCCTCGGCCGATGTAGTAACCGATCTGGTTGCCGGCCACGGCGGTGATCAGTGCGGCCCCGGACAGCAGCCACGCGTTGAGGTCCGAGCCGTGCTGGGCGAGCACCACGCCCGCGCCGAACAGCAGGGAATCACCCGGCAGGAACAGCCCGATGATGAGCGCGCATTCGATGAGCACGAACGACAGCACGATGACCCAGACGAGCACCGGGCCGGCGGTGTCCAGCCAGCTCAGGCCGATTCCCGCGGCGTGCGCGGGCTGGGCGGCGTCGAGGTTCACGCGAAGAGCCTACGTGGCTGGGAACGGCTGCAGTACGCAACCATCAAATCCTCCGCATTCGGTGACTTTGGGTATTCCTGGGGTAACCAGACTGTTCACCCGTTTCGCCCAGGACAACGAACGGGCCGCCCGGAACAGTTCCCGGGCGGCCCGTCGCGGTGTTTCTCAGAACTGCGGCAGAGACTCGCCCTGCACCGCCTCGATGTCCAGCTCCACCTTGACGGTCGTGCCGATCGCGGCCACGCCTGCCCGCACCATCGCGCTGTAGTTGATCGCGAAATCGTTGCGGTGCAATTGCGTTTCGGCGTGGAACGCGGCACGCACGCCGCCCCACGGGTCCGGGCCGTGCCCGGTGTAGCGCAGGTCGAGCGTGACGTCGCGGCGTTCTCCGTGCAGCGTCAGCACTCCGCGCAGCGCCCAGGAGTCCGTGCCGAGCTGGGAAAGCCCAGTGCTTTCGAACGTGATGAGCGGATACGCGTCGACGTCGAGGAATTCGGCCGAACGCAGGTGGTCGTCCCGCATCTTGATGCCGCTTTCGATGCTGCCCGCCTTGATCTCGGCGCGCACGCTCGACCGCTCGACCGGGCGGGCGACCTCGATCCGCCCGGCCACGTCCGGGAACCGCACCTTGATGCTCGCGATCCCCATGTGCCGCGCGGTGGCGACCACCGACGAGTGCATCGGGTCGATCGTCCACGGCCCCTCGGGCGGCAGTTCGACCGCGCCGGAAACCGGCACGAGCGCGATGTCGCCGAGCAGCCCGGCCCCGTCGGAGCCGATCTGCACGGTGCGGGCCAGCGGCGTGTACCCCGGCGCGGTGACCACGGCGGTGTAGACGCCCGGGGGCAGCGGGTCAGTGACCACTGCCCCCTTCGCGTCCGTGACCTGCCGCGCGACCTGGCGACCGTTGAGGTCGGTGACCGTGAGCACCGCGTTCTCGACCGGCCATCCGCCGTTCGAGCGCAGCTGTGCGCGCAGGCCCCCGCTCATGACCGGTCGACCAGATCGTCGAGCGCCTGGTCGTAGCTCAGCCGCACGTCATGCTGCGCCTCGCCGTCGTTCAGCGTCACCTGGCTCGTGGCAGGCGGGTAGCCGCTGGCCACGACGGTGTACGAGCCGATCGGCAGGTCGCTGACCACGTACCGGCCTTCGCTGTCGGTGCGGGCCACCGCCGCGACGTTGCCGTTCGCGTCGAGCACGGTGATCCGCGCGTCCGGCACGATCCGGTCGCCCTCGGTGCGCGCGACGCCCTGGAGCAGCACCGCGCCGGCGAGTTCGACGTCGTGGCGCAGCACGCCGCTGTCCGGCACCGTCAGCGTGACCGCGACCGGGCGGTAGTGCGGGCCGCTCGCGACCAGCGTGTACTGCCCGGCGCCGACGCCGCTGAAGGTGTAGACGCCGTCCTCGGCGGTGATGAACGCGCCGTTGACCTCGCCGCGCGAGTCGGTCAGCGTGACCGTCGCGTTCGCCAGCGGGGTCGCGGTGCCGATCGAACGGACCACGCCGGTCAGCTCGCCCGAGCCGGTGAGCGTGACGTCCAGGTTCGCCGGGTGCGTGCCGACGACCACGCTGGAGGCCTGCGGCTGGTGCCCCGGAGCGGACACGATCAGCACGTACGTTCCCGGACCCTGGGTCGGGATCGAGTAGCTGCCGTCGCCGTTGCCGGTCGCCCGCGCCACCTGACGGCCCTGCTGGTCGATCAGGGTCAGCGCGGCCGCGCTCACGTGGCTGCCGTCCTGGCGGCGCACGTGGCCGGTGACCGGGACGCCGCCCGAGCCGGTGGTCGTGCCGAATTCGGCGTCGGCCACCGAGTTGGTGATCGGCATCGGCCGGGCACCAGCCACCGCCTGCGCGTCGCCGTGGCCGTTGGTCAGTGCGTGCTTGCCGCCCGCTCCGACGAGCACCGGCTCCTGCTTCGGAGCCTCCTCGAAGAGCGAACCCGTCTTGAGTTCGGCGGTGTCGTCCGCGGCCGGAGTCGGCTCGTCCATGCCCTCCAGGAGCGCTTCACCGCCTTCGACGGCGGCCGCGGCCGGGTTCATGCCCGCCAGCGGGATCTCCTTCATGAACAGCAGCACCAGCGTGGCCAGCAGCGCGACGCCGCCCGCGACCCAGAACACCGTGGTGATGGACTCGGTGAAACCGATCAGGATCGGCGTGCGCACCGCTTCCGGCAGCGTCTGGATGACGCTGGTGTTGCTCGACAGGTCGCCCAGGTTGGCGCCCCCGCCCGGAGGCAGGTGGCCGCCGAACGCCTTGGTGATGTTGCCGGGCAGCACGTTGAACAGAATCGTCAGGAACACCGCGACACCGGCGGTACCGCCGATCTGGCGGAAGAACGTCGCCGACGCGGTCGAGACGCCCATGTCCTTGCGCGGGCCCGCGTTCTGCACCGCGATGATCAGCGTCTGCATGCACTGGCCGAGTCCGAGGCCGATGATCAGCGCGGCCAGCAGCGGGTGCCAGATCGCGGTGTCGTACTTGACCGTGGCGAAGAAGAACGCGCCGCCCGCGATCAGGATCGTGCCGACGACCGGGAAGATCTTGTAGCGCCCGGTCTTCGAGGTGATCTTGCCGGAGATGATCGAGCTGGACATGATGCCGACCATCAGCGGCAGCATCAGCAGACCCGATTCGGTCGGCGTGTAGCCCTGCACGACCTGCAGGTACTGCGGGATCATGGTGATCGCGCCGAACATCGCCACACCGACGATCACGCCGCCGATGATGGCCACGGTGAAGGTCGAGTTCTTGAACAGCCGCAACGGGATCAGCGCGGCGTCCTTCATCAGCTTCTCGACGACGATGAACAGCACGATGCCGACGCCGCCGATGATGTACATCCAGATCGACTTCTGGTCGCCCCAGCCCCACTTCTGGCCCTGTTCGGCGACGATCAGGAACGGCACCACGGCGATGACCATGGTGAGCGCGCCCCACCAGTCGATCTTGTGGTCGTGTCGGTTGTGCGGGACGTTCAGCACCTTCGCGACGACGAACAGCGCGATGACGCCGATCGGCACGTTGATCAGGAAGACCCAGCGCCAGCCGTGCAGGCCGCCGAGGCTGTCGAAACCGGCGAAGAAGCCGCCGAGCACCGGGCCGAGCACGGTCGAAGTGCCGAACACGGCGAGGAAGTACCCCTGGTACCGCGCGCGTTCCCGCGGCGGGACCACGTCGCCGATGATCGTCATGGCCAGCGACATCAGACCGCCGGCTCCGAGACCCTGCACCGCGCGGAACGCGGCCAGTTCGTACATCGACGTCGAGAACGACGCGGCGGCCGAACCGACGACGAAGATCGCGATCGCGGCGAGGTAGAACGGCTTGCGGCCGTAGATGTCGGACAGCTTGCCGTAGATCGGCGTGGCGATCGTCGACGTGATCAGGTACGCCGTGGTCGCCCACGCCTGCAGGTCGAAGCCGTGCAGGTCGTTGGCGATCCGGACGATCGAGGTGCCCACGATCGTCTGGTCGAGCGCGGCGAGGAACATGCCGCACATCAGGCCGCTGATGATCGTGACGATTTGGCGGTGCGTCAGCCGCGGGCCGCCCTCGCCGTTTTCGGCGGGCGCTCCCCCTCGCGACTGAGGTTGTTTCTCAACTGTGGACGTCATGCGTTCGAGGCCCCCTTGGCCTGTGCCGTCGCCGCGGTGTCCGACAGCGACGGATTGTTCTTTTCGATACCTGTGTTGAGCCGCGCGAGAAGCTTCTTGAGCGTCTCGCGCTCCTCCTGGCTCCAATCGCCGAGTACTTCGGCCAGCCACCGGGCGCGATGCTTGCGGTTTTCGTCGAAGACCCGGAGGCCTTCGGCGGTCGGGGCGAGCAAGCAAGCGCGGCCGTCCTCGGGGTCGGCCTGCCGTTCGACGAGTCCGTGCTGCACGAGCGAACTGGACTGCCTGCTGATCGTGGAGATCTCCGAATGCAGGAACTCGGCCAGCTTGCTGGTGCGTTGCGGGCCTTCGTGGACGAGGCAGAAGAGGATCGCGTACGCGGCCCTCTCGATCCCGTCCGGCCCGTGCTTGGCGACCTGGGACTTCGCCTTGGTGATCAAGCGCATGAACCGGACCAGCTCGTGTCCGAGCTGGTCGGCAAGGTCGAGGTCGGCCTCTGGCCTGACGGCGGAGTTCTGAGGTGCCATGTGGGTCTTCCTTGGGAGCAAACCGTTGGTTGGCGACTGCAACTAGTTGCCTTAAGCAAGAGTGTGCCCGTACGGCGTATTTCGCAAGCGGCCGGCCCGTGGTTGTGTCACAAGACACTTTAGTTGCCGCATGCAAGCAGATTTAAACCGGAGGGGTAACGTCCGTTTTCTCCCGGTATGCGGACCTCGCTGGTCACCAGGGGTTTCGGGCGGGAACAGATCCCTCTCGCGGGGCCTTCATAGAGGTATGACTGACGACACAGCGCTCTACAACCTCATCGCCGCGAGCAAGCAGGGCGTCCTGGCGACGCTGAAACGAGACAGCCGTCCGCAGCTGTCGACAGTGACGCACTACTTCGACCCGGACGCGCGCCAGCTGCAGGTATCGATCACGGACACGCGCGCGAAGACGAAGAACATGCGCCGGGATCCGCGGGTGAGCTACCACGTCGCGTCGCCGAACGGCTGGTCGTACGCGGTAGCGGAGGGACGGGCGGTGCTGTCGCCGGTCGCTTCGTCGCCGGACGACGAGGCGGTGGAGGCGCTGATCGCGCTGTATCGCAAGGTGGCGGGCGAGCATCCCGACTGGGCGGAGTACCGGGCTGCGATGGTGGCGGATCAGCGGCTGGTGCTGACGGTGGAGATCGAGCGGGTTTACGGGCTGGTTCGCTGAGGTTTTTGCGCTGGGGCTTTTGCGGGGAGGGGCTTGGGCTGCTTCGGTGTTCTGGGCTGGTCCTCGTTCGCGCGTGTTCCGCTGGTGCGGGGGTGCTTGAGCGTTCTCGGTCGAGTGCCTCGCTCAGTTCCGGTGTGTGCGCCGGTTCGGCGGTGAGCGGGCCTCGCGGTGGTCCGGTCGGGCGCTTCTCGCCGTCCTCCGGGCTCAGCTCTTCCAGTGTCCGGCCGCGAGTCCTGCCGTCCTCCAGGCTCAACTTTTCCGGTGCCTCGCCGCGAGCGTCGCCGTGTCCGAACTCAGCGTTTCCGGCGGCTCACCGTGCCCGGACTCAGCTTTGCGGTGCACCACCGTGAACGTCACCTCGACTGGTGCTCGGCCTCGGACCGGACTCCCGCGGCTCAGCCCCTCCGGAGGCCAGCCGCGAGTGCCGCCGTGCCCTGGGCTCACTTTTCCAGCGTCTCGCCGCGAGCGCCCCCCGCCCGCGGGCTCAACTTCCCCGGCGTCGCGCCGTGATTGCCGCCGTGCCTTGGGCTCAGATCGTCCGGTGCCTCGCCGCGAGTGCCGCCGTGTCCGAACCCGGCTTTTCCGGCATCTCCACCGTGCCTGGGCTCAGCTTTTTTCCGGCGCGCCACCGTGAACGTCGCCTCGACTGGTGCCCGGCCTTAACCCTCAGCGGCTCAGCCTTTCCGGGGGCCAGCCGCGAGCGTCGCCGTGGCAGGCGCCCCAGCCTCGATCCGATCCGCGATTTCCTCGATCTGCTCCAGCAGGCTGTCGCTCACCTCTTCGCCCAGCGCCGCGCGCATATAGAGGCCCTCGCCGACCAGCATCACCAGCTCCGCCGTCACCGGGTCTTCGACGTGCTCCAGCATCAGCTCGCGGGTCCGCTCGGTGCAGCGGCGCGACACCTCCGCCGCGACCGGGTCGTTGAGCACCAGGCGAAGCGCGGCCATCGTCGTGCGGTGCAGGGCCAGGTCCCGCGTGACGTCGGTGATCGACGAGCGCAGATAGTGCCGGACCACGCCTTCCGGCGCGTTGCGCGCGCGTTCGAGGTCCTCGTCGGTCAGCCGCTCCAGGCGTTCGAGCAGGCCGTCGCGCAGGGCGTCCTTGGAGCCGAAGTGGTAGAGCAGGCCGCCCTTGGACACCCCGGCGTGCGCCGCCACGGCGTCGAGCGTGATCTCGGCCGGGCCGCGGTCGGCGAGGATGACCTCGTACGAACCGAGGATGCGTTCTCGTGCTGAAGGTTTAGCCATCACCTTGACTATACCGTCCAGACGGTTTACCTTCTACCTCAGGAACGAAACTGTACCGTCTGGACGGTATAAGAAAGGAAGAGTGCGCCATGGTGCGGCGCGGAGGCCAGTGGTGGGCCTTGGCAGTCTTGGTGCTGCCGGTCCTCTTGATCAGCGTGGACACGACAGTCCTGGGCTTTGCCCTGCCCTATCTCAGCGAGGATCTCGCGCCCACGGGCGCGGAACAGCTGTGGATCGTCGACGTCTACTCGTTCGTCCTGGCCGGATTGCTGGTCTTCATGGGCACGCTGGGCGACCGGATCGGGCGGCGGAGGCTGCTGCTCATCGGTGGTGCGGCGTTCGGCGCGGCCTCGGTGCTGGCGGCGTTCGCCACGTCGCCGCTGATGCTGATCGTCGCGCGGGCGCTGCTGGGTGTCGGCGGCGCGACGCTGATGCCGTCCACGCTGTCGCTGATCCGCAGCATCTTCACCGAGGACCGCACGCGGCGTACGGCGGTCGCGATCTGGAGCGCGGCGTTCTCCGGCGGGATGGCGGTCGGCCCGGTGGTCGGCGGCTGGCTGCTCGAACACTTCTGGTGGGGCTCGGTCTTCCTGATCAACGTGCCGGTGATGGTGCTGCTGCTCGTCGCGGGCCCGCTGCTGCTGCCGGAGTTCCGCGATCCGAACCCGGGCCGCTTCGACCCGTGGTCGGCGCTGCTGTCGCTGGGCACGATGCTGCCGGTCGTCTACGGCGTGAAGATCGCCGCGACGTCCGGGATGACCTGGTCGGCCGGTGCCGCGATAGCACTCGGGCTCGCGCTCGGTGTGCTGTTCGTGCGTCGGCAGCGGCGGCTTGACCAGCCGATGCTGGACCTCGGGTTGTTCGCCAACCGCAAGTTCGCCGGTTCGGTGATCACGAACCTGCTGGGCGTGTTCGCGCTGGTCGGGCTGCTGTTCCTGCTGCCGCAGTACCTGCAACTGGTGCTGGGTTTGAAGCCGCTGGTCGCGGCGCTGTGGATGCTGCCCGCAACAGTGGCTGGCGTCGTCGGCGCCCTTGCGGCAGCCTGGCTCGCCCGTCGAGTCCGGGTGCCAGTCCTGATCACCCTCGGCCTGCTTCTCGGCGCGGCCGGCTTCCTGGTCCTGACCACCATCGGAGCCGACGCCGGTCTAGCCGCGGTCGTGGTGGCGTTCGTCCTGGTCGGGGGCGGAGTGGCGCTGTCGGAAACTCTGACGAACGACCTCGTGATCTCCGCCGCCCCTGTCAACCGCGCCGGTGCCGCGTCAGCAATCTCGGAAACCGGCTACGAACTGGGCGGCGCGCTAGGCACCGCCCTACTGGGCAGCCTCGCCACGGCGGTCTACCAGTCAGGCCTGCCCGCCACCGCACCCGCCGCAGCCCACGACACCCTCGGCGGCGCGGTAGCCACCGCCCACGGCATGCCCTCGCCCGAGGGTGCGGAGCTGCTGAACACCGCCCGCGAGTCCTTCGTGACAGCGCTGCACACGAGCGCGTGGGTGGGCGCCGCGATCCTCGTGTACACCGCACTGCAGGCGTACTTCCTGCTGGGCCGCCGCCGAAACCGCCCGCAGGGGTCGAAACCGGAGGAGGCCGAGATGTGCGCATGAGCCGCTTCTAACCGCGGGACGGCGCACCTGCCCGCAGCGCTGGCACGAACCGCACGCTGCGGTCCAGGTTCAGGCGGGGACGAGCCGGTTCCGCACTCCAGCTTCGCCATCGAACTGGAGTGCGGAACCTGGCGAGCCCCGACGGTGGGCGCGCCTCGTTCACCGGTTGGCGGTGCTCTGACCTGCGTGGGGTCCAAAGGGTGACCCGCCTCGGCCGAGTGGTGGCGACCCTGCCCATGGCCAGACACCCGGCGGGTGATGGTGACGCGGCCCGGGCGGGTGTCCTGCGGATGGTTGCGGGCTCAGTCCTGGTCTGAGGTCCAGCGGATGACCCACCCCGAGCGGGCGGCTCGACCCTGAGCTGGTTTCGTTCCCGCTTCCCGACGCGGGATGTTCCGCGCGCACGGCGGGCGGGTTCGCGCTGCGGGCGGAGCAGGCTCGGTATGCCGGGGCGGTCCACTGGGCTTCCACCGGCCACCATGCGCCGTCGAGCGGCCGATTCCGGCTTCCAGGCAAGGAACTTCGCCTGAGCAGCTTCCCGCCGAAGCCAGCTCAGCCCGCTCTTCACGGCTGATGAGTCCACTCGCCCAGCAAGGCCTCGGCCAGACACCACCCCACTCCACGCAACCTCCCCAAACTCTTTGCGGTTCCAGCAAAGAACCTTGTCGTCCGGCGCGGTCAGCGGAATCGTGAACGGCGGAGGTGGTAACGAAAATGGCTCCGTCCGGAAAATCCGAAACCAAGCAGGACGCGCAGTTCTGGGAAGACCTCTACCGCAGCCGTGAGCAGGTGTTCAGCGGCGAGCCCAACGGGGTGCTGGTCACCGAGGTCGAGGGGCTGCCGCCGGGGCAGGCGTTGGACGTTGGCTGCGGCGAAGGGGCTGACGCGCGGTGGTTGGCCGCGCGGGGGTGGCGGGTGACGGCCATTGACATTTCGCGTACCGCGTTGCAGCGGGCGGCCGCGGCCAAGGCCGGGATTGCCTGGGTGTGTTCGGATTTGGCCTCCAGTCCGGTTCCGGCAGGGGCGTTCGACCTTGTCAGCGTCCAGTATTTCCCGCTCCGCAAGGACGACCGGACGGTGCGGAAGTTGCTCGACGCCGTCGCGCCCGGTGGGACTTTTCTCTTCGTCAGTCACGATCCGGGCGAGCTGTCGCCGGAGCACGCTGATTACTGCCAGCCCGACGACATCGCGCGGGTTCTCGGCGACGAGTGGACCGTCCTCGTCCAGGAGAGTCGGCCGCGGGTGACGCCAGCTCCGCCGGGGACGCAGCACACTCGGGACACCGTCTTACGCGCCCAGCGGACCAGCTAATATCGGAATTAATATTCCGCACTGCGGAGATCCCGGTTTACCATGCGGAGATGAGCAACGACGCCCTCCTCCAGCGGCTTCGGGACGACCTCGGCCCGGCCGCGGTGCTCACCGACGCTGATGTCACCGACGCCTACGCGCGCGACATGATGCCGCTCGCTCCCTCGGGAAAACCGTTGGCGGTAGTGCTTCCGGCGGATACCGCGGGAGTGCAGGCGACTGTCCGTGCTTGCGCCGAAGCGAAAGTCCCCATCGTGCCGCGCGGGGCGGGCAGTGGGCTTTCCGGTGCGGCCAACGCGATCGACGGCTGTGTCGTGCTTTCGCTGACCAAACTGAACGAGATCGTTGAGGTTGACGCGGGCAACCGGCTCGCCGTCGTGCAGCCGGGTGTCGTCAACCTCGACTTTCGGTCCGCGGTCGAGAAGCACGGCCTGTTTTATCCGCCCGACCCCTCCAGCTACGACTGGTGCACGATCGGCGGGAACCTCTCCACCAACGCCGGTGGCCTCTGCTGCGTGAAATACGGCGTGACCACCGATTCGGTGCTCGGCCTCGAGGTCGTGCTCGCCGACGGATCGCTGCTGAAAACCGGCCGCCGCACGGTGAAGGGCGTCGCGGGGTACGACCTGACCAAGCTGTTCGTCGGCAGCGAGGGCACGCTCGGCGTCATCACTCAGGCGACCGTCTCGCTGCGGCCGCTTCCGCAGGCCCCGGCCACCTTTGTCGCCGGGTTCAACACCACCGAAGCGGCCGGTGAAGCGGTCGCGCGGGCGGTGCGCGAGGGGTTGGTGCCGTCGCTGCTGGAGATCATGGACGCGGCGTCGATCAAGGCGTCCGAGACCTATCTCAACACCGACCTCGGCGCGGGGTCCGATTGCCAAGCCCTGCTGCTCGGCCAGTCCGACGCGGGCGGCGAGGCGGCCCGGCGCGAACTGGCGTTGCTGGAACAGATCTGCACCGACTGCGGTGCGGACCTCGTCTACGCCACGGACGACCTCGAAGAGGGCAAGATGCTGCTCCAGGCCCGCCGCGTCGTGCTGACCGCGCTGGAGACCTACGGCGTCTGGCTCACCGACGACGTCAGCGTGCCCCGCACCCGGATCGCCGAGCTGATCCGCGGCTGCGAGCGGATCAGCGAGAAAGTCGGGCTCAAGATCGCCGTCGTCGGCCACGCCGGCGACGGGAACATGCATCCGACGATCGTGTACGCGCCCGATTCCGAGGACGAGTTCGCGCGTGCCCAGCAGGCGTTCGACGAGATCCTCGACGTCGGCCTGTCGCTCGGCGGCACGGTGACCGGCGAGCACGGCGTCGGCAAGATCAAACGCGAATGGCTCGCCCGCGAGATCGGCCCGGTCGGGATCCGCGTGCACCGGCAGATCAAACAGGCCCTCGACCCGGAAAACCTTTTCAACCCCGGTTCGATGTTCTCGATGACCGACTGACCCCGACTGACCCGGAAACAGCGAAGCGGCGTCCGGAAAACCGGACGCCGCTTCGTCGTAAAACCAGGAATCAGTCGCGCACGCGCGGAATCTGCTGCGTGACGTCGGCCGAATTGTCGGCGGGCCGGGCCTTCTTCTCGCGGCGGCTCTTGAGGTACTCGATCGCGATCGGCACCACCGACACCAGCACGATGAGGACGAAGATGGCGTCGACGTTGTCCCGGATGAAGCCGATGTTGCCCAGCAGCGACCCCAGCACGGTGATGCCCGCGGCCCAGAGGATGCCGCCGATGACGGTGTAGGTGAAGTAGCGCTTCGGGTCCATCCGGCCGATGCCGGCGATCCAGGTGATGAACGTCCGCACGAACGGCACGAACCGGGCCAGCACGACGGCCTTCGGGCCGTGCTTCTCCAGGAAGGTGTGCGTCTTGTCGACGTACTCCTGCTTGAAGAACTTCGAATCCGGCCTGCTGAACAGCTTCGGCCCGACGAAGTAGCCGAGGTAGTACCCGGCGACGTTGCCCACCAGCGCGGCGACCGTGACCAGCACGCACACCAGCCACAGCGGTGCTTTCAGCGTGCCGTTCGCGATGAACAGGCCCGCGGTGAAGAGCAGCGAGTCGCCGGGCAGGACCGGGAAGACGCTGCTCTCGATGAAGATGATCAAGCACAGCACGGCGATCACTGGCGCCGTCAGCCCGTTCAGCAGATGCTGCGGGTCCAGCCACGACGGCAGCAGGGACATGGTGGTCACTGTGTTCTGGGCGAGAATCACACCGAAAACGGTACAGGGTGACTCAGTGTTGCCTCATCGGGCAAGGAATCGCAGGTCATCGGTGTGGGATCGGGGTGAAGAACTCGGCCCAGGAGTCCCCTGCCGGAGTGGCCGTCCGGGCAACCCGGAGCGGATCCGGCCTCAGATCAGCGTCAGCAGGCCGATGACGGACCCGGCGGCCAGTCCGAGCAGCACCGCCAGCAGCAGGACCCAGTGCGCGGGCAGCGGGCCGTTCTGCGGCGCCTGAGCGGGGCGGCGCACCGTCGCGTCGTTGGCCCCGACCGGCGGGATCGAGCCGGTCGTGCCGGTCGAGGTGTGGTCGGCCGCGTCGAGGGCGGCACGCTCGCGGGCGAGCGAGTCGGCTCCCGCCCCGGACAGCAGGCCGTAGTTGGGCGGCAGTTCGGTGGTCGGGCCGGTGTGCGACGGTGCGCCGGTCTCGGCCGAGGCTCCGAAGGAACCCGAACCGGCCGAGCCGGTTCCGGAAATGCCGGGCCCGCCAGCGGTGCTGAACGAGCCCGTGCCGGAAGCGTCTGACTGAGCAGAGCCGGAGCCGTCCTGCTCCTCGACCGGGTTCGGCGCGACGTGCGGAGCGAAGACAGCTTGGGCACGCAGCGCGTCGGCCAGTAACCGTTCCGGGTCTTTCGGCTCGCTCATCCGCTCCGTCCGCCTGTCGAAGTGCTAGCTCGTCACGTACTCAAGGTAGCCCGGCCCGCCTCGGCCACCCATTCGCCCCGGTGCAGGACCCGGGTCGGGCGCAGGTCGTCGTCCAGGATCACGGCGTCCGCGGCCAGGCCGGGACGCAGTGCGCCGGTGCGGTCGGCGATGCCGAGCAGTTCGGCCGGTCGCGCCGAGGTCGCCCGGACGGCGTCCAGTACGTCGAGTTTGGCGCCCTTCACCAGGTTGCGGAAGGCGTTGTCCATGGTCAACGTGCTTCCGGCCAGCGAACCGTTGTCCAGGGTGGCGACGCCGTCGTGGACGTCGACCTCCAGCCTGCCGAGGGTGTAGCGGCCGTCGGCGGCGTCGGTGGCCGACATGGCGTCGGTGATCAGCACCGTCCGGCCGCGGCCCGCGTGCTGTGCGGCCAGCCGCACGACCGTCGGGTGCAGGTGGACCAGGTCGCAGATCAGTTCGACGGTCACGCGCTCGTCGTCGAGCAGCACGCCGACCGGGCCTGGCTCGCGGTGGTGCAGCGGGCGCATGCCGTTGAACAGGTGGGTGGCGACCGTCGCGCCGGCGTCGATGGCCGGGACCAACTGGTCCGCGACCCCGTCGGTGTGGCCGATCGCGGCGATCACGCCGGACTCCGCGAGCTGCCGCACCGCCTTGACGCCGCCGTTCAGCTCCGGCGCGAGCGTGACCATGCGGATCGAGCCGTGCCCGGCGCGCAGCAGCTTCTCGACGGTGCCGGTGTCCGGTTCACGCAGAGTGTCCGGATCGTGCGCGCCGCAGCGGGCGCGCGAGATGAACGGGCCCTCCAGGTGGATGCCCGCGAGGTCGCCCTCCTGCACGAGTTCGCGCAGCGCGGCGATCTGCTCGGTGAGCAGGTCGATCGGGTCGGAGACCAGGCTCGCGAGCATGGTCGTGGTGCCGTGCCGCCGGTGCGCGCGGACCGCGGTGCGGATCTCGTCCGGGTCGAGCGTCGAGAACGACGCGCCGCCGCCGCCATGGCAATGGGTGTCGATGAAACCGGGCACGACCAGCGCCCCGGCGACGTCCACCGTCGCGGTGTCCGGGCTGCTCGGGGGCGTGCCGGTGCCTACCGCGGCGATCTGTCCGCCGGACACGGCGAGCCAGCCGTCGTCGAGTACGCGGTCCGGGGCCACGACGCGGCCGCCCGTGATGACGAAGTCTCCGGGGTGCTTCACGCGGTCCAGCATATATTGGTCTGGACCAAGGAGGGCCGACCAGCGCGAGATTGGTCCGCCCAGGTCACTGAGGCGGCTGCATTGCCTTCTGCAACGCCTCCAGCGCCCGGCTGGCGGTTGACTTCACGGTGCCCTTCGAAATGCCCGCGGCTTCCGAAATCTCCGCTTCGCTCAATCCGCCGTAGTAGCGCAGCACGAGCACCTCGCGCTGGCGCGGCGGAAGCTTCGACAGCGCGCTGACCACGGCCTGGTGCTCGCTGGAGAGCATCGCGAGGCTTTCCGCGGACCGGGCGTTCACCGCGTGCGGGGGCACGTACTCGCGGGCGGTCTTGCGCCGGCGCAGCACGCTGCGCGATCCGTTGACCACGGCGGTGCGCAGGTAGCCGACCGCCGCCGCGGCGTCGCGCAGCCTGCCCCAGTTGCGGTGCAGTCCGGTGAACGCCTCCTGCACGACGTCCTCGGCCGTGGCCGGTTCGTCGACCAGCAGGATGGCCAGCCGCACGAGCCGCATCCGGTGCTGCCGGTAGAGGTCTTCCAGGGTCAACGGGGCGGTCGGCGGCTGCGCCGGGACCGGCCCGTCCATGGTCCGCAGGTGGCCGAGGGTCGCCTCGACGCTGCGTTCCGCGTTCCCCTCCAGCATGTATCCCCGCCTGTCCTCGACATGTCCGCTCAGCAGGCCCATTGGCGCGCGATAGGCACAGCGTGCGCACAGGTTCCGCCCGCGCCTAGCCTATCGGGTTGGCCTTGCGCTGCCACCGCTCGCATGGTGCGTCCGCCCGGAGGTCACCGGTAGCGTCTGCGGCGTCACTGTCGTGCTCACCCCGGGAGTAAGCGCATGGCCTGGTACCTCGTCGAAATCCGCTACGTCCAGGAGAAGCTGGCCGACGTCCGGCCGCGGCATCGGGACTACCTGAAAGAGCACGTCGCCGCGGGCCGGGTCGCGGTGGCCGGGCCGCTCGCCGACAACACCGGCGGGCTCGTGCTGTGGCAGGCCGAGGACGAGGCGGAGTTGACCAAGCTGATCGACAACGATCCGTACGCGCTCGAAGGCGTCGTCGCCGAGCGCACTGTCCGCGAGTTCAAGCCGGTGCTCGGCGATTGGGTGCCCGCTCAGGGTTAAAGCTGTTAAAGCTCCAGGACGGCGGGCCCGCGATCGACGCAGATCCGTACGCGCCCGCCGTCTTCGGCCGCTACCTCGCAGGTGCCGCAGAAGCCCTGACGGCACGAGTACGGCACGTCCGGCAGCACCTCGCGCACCACGTCGAGTGTGGATCGGTCGGCGGGAACGTCGAGGGTCCGGCCGCTGCGGCGCAGGACCACGCGGAAGGGTTCGCCGTCCACGATCGGCGGCGGCGAGAACCGTTCAAAGTAGACTGCGGCGGAATCCGTACGGGCCAGGTCAACGCGGACGCTGGTGATCATCGGCACCGGACCGCAGCAGTACACCGAAGCACCCGCGGGCATTTCCTCCAGCAATTCCGCGCCGGAGGCCGGAATGCCGAACTCCGTGTCCGGCCGGATTCGCACCCGCTCGGCCGGGAGTTCGTCGAGAAACGGCATCGAATCCCGGGAACGGCCGGTGTAGACCAGTCGCCAGTCCGCTCCGTTCGCTTCCGCGCGATGGACCATCGGCAGGATGGGCGTGATCCCGATTCCGCCCGCGACGAAGTGGTACGCGGGCGCTGAGACGAACGGAAAAGCATTGCGCGGCCCGCGAACCGTGACGCGGGTTCCGGCGGTGAGCGCGTGTACCTCAGCGGACGCGGAACCGATGCGCCGCACCGCAATCCGGTAGTGCGAGAGGTCCGAAGGCGAACCGCACAGCGAGTATTGCCGCACCATTCCCGAAGGCAGCATCAGATCGATATGCGCGCCGGGACGCCAGGCTGGCAACGGTGTCGAGTCGGGTCGCGTCAGGCGAAGGCTCACCACGCCGTCGGCCTCGGTGCGCACAGCTTCGACGACCAACGGCAGCCGACGATCGACGTCCTGCACTGGCGGACGTCGTCGGCCGGAAATCTCCGCCAGCCGCCGGTAAGCCGCGCCGACCGCGACCAAAGTGGACATCAGCCGGTCGCGTCGCCCGCTGCCGTCGAGCTTGGGCGGAAACTGCGGTGCGGTCATCGCGGAGCGTCGGCGGCCTGGGCCGCGGGCGAACTCGCCAGGTACGCCACCGCCTGGTCGGTGTTGCCGGTTTCGGTGGGGTGATAGGACTTCCGGAAGTACGGCCGGATCTCGCGCAGCAGCTCGCGCGGACCCGGCAGCAGGCCCTGTCGAGCGGCGCGCCGGTAAGCCCGCCAGCTGGTGCGGCCGGGGCGCGTCGGGTCGTTCTTCATCAGGAATCGGGTGCCGCGCAGGAAAATCCACGCCAGCACCGGTGTCACCACGAGCATCGAACGCACTCGCCGGCCGTACCGGCCGTCCAGGTGACAGAACAGGTCGTACGCCACCGAACGGTGCTCGACTTCCTCCGCGCCGTGCCAGCGAAGGAGATCCAGCATCGTCTCGTCGGCGCCGGCCGCGTCGAGTTCCTTCGCGTCGAGGATCCACTGGCCGAGAAACGCCGTGTAGTGTTCGATCGCCGCGACTAGAGCGAGCCGTTCGATCAGCCATTCCCGGCTCGATCCGGGACGGTCGCCGAGCAGCCGCCGGAACATCCACTCCATCTGCGCGATGTACGGCCGCACCTCGAGTCCGGCGGATTCCAGGTGTTCGGCCGCGCCGTCATGCGCCTGCGCGTGCATCGCCTCCTGGCCGATGAACCCGAGCACGTCCTCCTTGAGCCGCTCGTCGCGGATCAGCGGGACGGCCTGCTTGAACACTTCGACGAACCAGCGTTCGCCCTCGGGCAGCGCGAGATGCAGCACGTTGATGCTGTGCGTGGCCTGCGGCTGCCCGGGAATCCAGTGCATCGGCAGCTTCGAGAAATCGAACTCCACGTCGCGCGCGTGGAGCACGATCTGCTCGTGGTCGGCACTCATGACCGGCCGCTCAGCTCGTAGTCGCTCGGCTCGACGCGCCGCGTCTCCAGCCAGTACCGCCAGGTGAAGCCGGGCCAGATCGTCCGGTTGACGCCCTTGGCGTCGAGGTACCAGCTCTTGCAGCCGCCCTGGGTCCACACGCCCTTGACGAGTTTTTCCTGGATCTGCTGCTGGAATTCGTCCTGCACCGACGGCCGCACGTCGAGCGCCGCCGCGCCGCGGGAATCGGCCAGCCGGATCGCGTCGACCACGTAGCGGGACTGCGATTCGATCATGAACACCACGGAGTTGTGGCCGAGCGCGGTGTTCGGGCCGAGCAGGAAGAACAGGTTCGGGAATCCGGACACGGTGATCCCCTTGTGCGTCTGGATCCCTTCGGTGGCCCAGGTTTTCGCGAGATCGCGGCCGCCGATGCCGGTGATGTCGAGGTACTCCAGCGCGTCGGTCACCTTGAAGCCGGTGCCGTAGATGATCGCGTCGACCTCGTGCTCGACCCCGGCGGTGTCGACGATGCTGTGCGCGCGGACCTCGGCGACGCCGTCGGTGACGACATCGACGTTCGGCCGGTCCAGCGCCGGGAAATAGTCATTCGACAGCAGGACGCGTTTGCAGCCCATCGTGTAGTCCGGCGTGACTTTCCGGCGCAGCGCGGGGTCCTTGATGCCCTTCGCGATGTGCCGGCGCGCGAGGATTTCGGCGGCCTGCATGAGTTTCGGATGCCCGTTGAACCCGATCGCGCGGGATTCGAGCATCCAGTACAAGGCGTTGCGGTACAACCGCTGCGTGCCTGGCACGCGCTTGAACAGCTGCCTGGCCCAGCCCGGCATCGCGTGGTCCGGCTTCGGCATGATCCACGGCGGCGTCCGCTGGAAGAGCGTCAGTTCGCCGACCTCGGGCGCGATCTTCGGCACGAACTGCACCGCGCTCGCGCCGGTGCCGATCACCGCGACCCGCTTGCCCGCCAGGTCGAACTCGTGGTTCCACTGCGCCGAATGCCAGGTCTGGCCCTTGAACTTCGAGATCCCGGGCAGTTTCGGGATCTGCGGGATGTGCAGCCCGCCGACGCCGGCGACGAGGAACTGCGCGGAGAACTCGGCGCCGCCCTTGGTTTCCACCGTCCAGCGGCGTTCGCCCTCGTCCCAGTGCGCGCCGGTGATCTCGGTGCCGAACCGGATCCGGTCCCGCAGCCGGTACTTGTCGGCGACGCCCTTGAGGTAGTCGAAGATCTCCGGCTGCGGCGAGAACGACCGGCTCCAGTCCGGGTTCTGCGCGTAGGAGAACGAGTACATGTGCGACTGCACGTCGCACGCGCAGCCCGGGTACGAGTTGTCCCGCCAGGTGCCGCCGACCTCGTCGGCCTTCTCCAGGATCACGTAGTCCCGGATGCCCGCTTTTTCGAGCTGGATCGCCTGGCCGAGCCCGGAAAACCCGGTGCCCACGATCACGACCTTGAACCGCTCGGTCATCTTGTCGGCCTCCGCTGCGCTGGGGGTCTGGCAGCGTTGATGTTACCTCAGGTAACAGTTACTCGAAAGTACTTCCTACTCGTCAGTACCACTTGGCAGCCGGTAGACCACCAACGTCTGTTCCGGCCGTTCGGCGACGTGGAACGCCGTGTGTGTCGCGGTGACGACGCCCAGCCGGGGATGCCGAAAGCGCTTCTGACCTGCGTGACTGAACTGGATTTCGTACTGCGGCCACCACTCGCGCACCTCGGGACTCGCCTCGGTCAGCTCGGCCACCAGACGAGTCACTCGCGGGTGGTCGGGATGCCGTCCGGCGATCGCGCGCAGCCGGGCCAGGATGTTGCGCGCCTCCTGCTCCCAGTCGACGAGGACCTCGCGGGCGGCCGGTTCGGTGAACATCCAGCGGACGACGTTGGTCCGCGGCTCGATGTTCCGAAACAGCTCCGCGGCGGCGTCGTTGTACGCGAGCAGGTCGTAACAGATGCCGGTGACGTACGCCGGGTTGTCGCCCAGCATCGCCGGGACGCCCGCGACCTCGGGCGCGGCTTCCTCCGGGGTGTCCTCGGGAGACTCGCCGCCGCCAGCGAGGCGGTGCAGGTGTTCCTGCTCGGCGCTGGTCAACCGCAAGGCCCGGGCCAGCGCGTCGAGCACCTGGCCGGACGGGCGGACGTCGCGGCCCTGCTCCAGGTAAGTGAGCCAGGTGGCGCTGATCCCGGCGAGCAAGGCCAGTTCCTCGCGGCGCAAGCCGGGCGTGCGGCGGCGTCCGGTGACCGGCAGGCCCGCGTCGGCCGGGGCGATCCGCTCGCGGCGGCTGCGCAGGAAGGTGCCCAGTTCGACGCTCACCCTAGAACCTCCAGTACCAGAATAAAGCGATTCTGGATACCAGCTTAATGGCGCGCGAGGCTGGATTCATGCGAGCTTGGACTGTTGCTTCACAAGACGAAGATCTGCGGCTTTCCGACGTGCCGGAACCCGCTTTGCAGGGTGGCGGCGTAGTAGTGGAGGTGCTCGCCGCGCACGTCCCGGCCTACACGAAGGTGGTGGTGACGGGCGGTCGCGGTGGCCTGCTGACCCCGCTGATCCTTGGCCCGTCATGCATCGGACGCGTGACCGACGTGGCACCGGATGTCTTCCACGTCGCCCCGGGCGACATCGTGCTGGACACCGCGTTGCTCAACGCGGGCGACGGCGACGAGATCCTGGTCGGCTGGGTCGGCCTTGGCGGTGCTGGCGCGAGCGAGCGCACCGACCGCATGCACGAGGTGTGGCGGGACGGTGTTTTCGCGGAGAAAGCGTTGTGCGCCAAGGAAGCCATGGTCAAACTGCCTGGAGCTGAGAACTACCCGGACCCAGCGCGGCTGGCGTTTCTGCCGTGGCTTTGCGTTGCCGCCGCGGGATTGCGCACGGCTGGCCCGCTGGCCGGACGTGACGTCGCGGTGATCGGCGCGACCGGTCAGATGGGCGGTGCCGCGGTGCTGCTGGCGCTGGCGGAAGGCGCGGCGACGGTGACGGCGGTGGGCCGCAACAAGGTTGCGCTCGACCGGCTGGCTGAACTCAGTCCGCGCGTGCGCACCCACCAGCTGACCGGTGATCGCGCGACGGACGCGGCGGCGATCGGCCCGATCGACGTGGCCCTCGATGCTCTCGGAGCCACCCCGACGGCGGACGCGACGATGGCCGCCTACGACAGCCTGCGAGTGCGCGGCACCCTGGTGCTCGTCGGCGGCGTACGCCAGGACCTGGCCATTCCGTACGGCGACTTCATGCACCGCAGGCTTACCCTGCGCGGCTCCTGGATGAGCGACGACGAGACGGTGCGGACGGTGTGGAACCTGATCCGCTCGGGCGCGCTGGACCTCTGCGCCGTCGAGCTGCTCAAGGTCGGCCTTGACGACCCGGAGAGCGCTCTCGACCTGGCGGAACGCACGTCGGGACTGAGCTTCGTCGCACTCGTCCCCTAGTAAGTGCCGCCGAGTTTCGAGTGGTCCCAGCTCGCGATCTTCGTCGGACGCAGGATCAGCCCGACCCGCTTGGGCGCCTGCCGTTCGATGAAGGTCCGCAGCTCGTCCGGCACCGGCGCGCCCGGCTCGGCTCCGGAGTAGCGCATCATCAGCGCGATCCCCATGGCCGTGACCTGTTCGGTGTCCTCGACGAACTCGACGTCCGCTTCGAAGGAAAGCCCGCGCAGCTGATCGTACGAATCGCCGCTTTCGATCAGCACGGTCGCCTCGGGCAGCCGACGCAGGTTTTTCGCTTTCTGCGAGGTGCCATAGGTCCACGTCGCGACCCCGCCCTCGTGCGGGTAGTACCAGAGGGCGGTGAGGTGCGGCCTGCCGTTCGGGCCGATCGAGGCCACGTTGATGACCTTCTGCTCGGCGAGATAGGCCTGCACCTCGTCCGGTGTCATCCGGATCTGGTCGCGACGGGACATGGCGTTCCTCAGCTTCGCTTCGTGGCCGCGCGTCCGCCGTGGCCGTTGACCGACGATTCGAACGCGCCGCGCTCTTCGACGTCCTTCAGCGCGGCCCGGTCGGCTGCCGGGACCCGGCTCCGCGCGCCGAATTCGACGATCGGCGGCAGGAACGAGCGCAGCAGCTTCAGCCCGCCGACCCAGCGTGGCACGTGGATCGTCCTGGCGCGGCGCAGAATCCCGGCCTCCAGGTCGTCGAGCGCGACGTTCAGCGGGTAGGTCTTGCCGATCAGCCCCGGCATCCCGGAGCGCAGTTTGCCGAACACCGGATGCGCGTCGGCGCTTTCGACCAGGTCGGTGCGGATCCAGGTCGGGTGCGCGACGCCGACTCGCACGCCGAGGTGCGCGACCTCCGCGCGCAGGCTGTTGCAGAACGCCTCGACGCCCGCCTTCGCCGCGGCGTAGTTCGCCATGCCGGGCGCGTGCGTGATCGCGGCGAGCGAGGAGATGCCGAGCAGGTAGCCGCGGCGTTCGATCACGTGTGGCAGCGTGACGCGGAACGTGCGCCACACGCCGAGCAGATCGACCTCGATCACCCGCTCGAACGCGGCGGGGTCCACCGAGCGCACGAACCCGGCGGTCGCGATGCCCGCGTTGGCGATGACGATGTCGATCCCGCCGAAGTGCTCGACCACGCCCGCGGTGACGCGTTCGAGGTCGTCCCAGCTGGTCACGTCGGCTTCCCAGGACTTCGCGTTCGCCCCGATCCGCTTGGCGACCGCTTCCTGTTCGCCGGCCTCGAGCCCGACGAGCGCGACCTTGGCTCCGCGCGCGGCGAGCCGCTCGGCCAGGCCGGCTCCGATCCCGCGGGCGGCTCCGGTGATGAGCACGACCTTGCCGTCGACCTGCTTCTGCTGAGCCACGGTGCCCTCCTGAGCCGGTTTTCGCCTGTTCGGAGGGCACCGTACAACAACCTACCCGCAGTAAGCTACTACTCGGTAAGTATCAGTTCGACGCTTCGCTCAAAGCGGTGAGTTCGGCGTCGGTCAGAGTCAGCTCGACGGACGCGAGCAGATCGACGAGCTGTTCGGGGTTGCGCGCGCTGGCGATCGGCGCGGCGACCGTCGGCTGCTGGCGGAGCCAAGCGAGCGAGACGCTGGCGACCGCGACCTGGTGCGCGGCGGCCACTTCGTCCAGCGCGGCGAGCACTCGTTCGCCTCGGGCGTCGAGGTAGGCCAGCGCCCGCGGAGCGCGCGGCGAGTCGCCCGGCTCGTCCTTAGACCGGTACTTGCCGGTGAGGAATCCCAAGGCCAGGCTGAAATACGGCAGCGTCACCAGGTTCTCGCGGGCGACGAGCGGTGCCAGCTCCCGCTCGTAATCGCGCTCGACGAGGTTGTAATGCGGTTGCAGGGCAACGTATCGGGCGAGCTTGTTCTCGTCCGAAATGGACAGTGCGGAGGAGAGCCGGTCCGGTTCGTAGTTGGACGCCGCGATGTAGCGGACCTTGCCCGCGCGCACGAGCTGGTCGAACGCCGCGAGGGTTTCTTCCAGCGGGGTGTCGGGATCGTCCTTGTGCGCGTAGTACAGGTCGATGTGGTCGGTTCGCAGCCGACGCAACGAATCCTCGGCCGCCGCGGCGATGTTCTTCGCCGAAAGGCCCGGCTGCTGATCTCCGGCGCCGACCTTGGTGGCGATGACAATGTCGTCGCGGCGGCCGCGCTTGGCGAGCCAGTTGCCGATGATCGTCTCGGAAGCGCCTCCGCCGTAGATGTTGGCGGTGTCGAGGAAGTTGCCCCCGGCCGCGGTGTACGCGTCGAGAACAGTGAATGAAGTGGATTCGTCCGCGGTGAAGCCGAAGACGTTGCAGCCGAGGTTGAGGCCGTAAATGTCCAGATCCGTGGTACCGAGCTTGGTCATGCTTTCGAACCTAATCCGGCCGGGGCGGGAGGAAAACCGGGTTCCCGTGCGTTGGGCGGGACATGGCTATCGAATTGGGCAAGCTCGGCGTGTGGCGGATGTCGGCTCAGGTGGACGGCGCGTTCGCCGCCGAGGTGGAGAAACTGGGCTACGGCACGATCTGGCTCGGTGGTTCGCCCGGCGGCGACCTGGCGATCGTCGACGAGGTGCTGGCCGCGACCGACCGGATCAAGGTCGCCACCGGAATCGTCAACATCTGGGCCGACGCGCCCGAGGGCATCGCGGAGGCGTTTCACCGCATCGAGGGCAAGCACCCGGGACGGTTCGTGCTCGGCGTCGGCGCGGGCCACCGCGAGCACACGCAGGAGTACAAGAAGCCGTACGCGGCGCTGGTCGAATACCTGGACGCGCTCGACGCGGCCGGAGTGCCCAAGGAGTCGCGCGCGCTGGCCGCGCTCGGCCCGAAGGTGCTCGAACTCGCTCGCGACCGCACCGCCGCCGCGCACCCGTACCTGACCACGCCGGAACACACCCGGTCCGCGCGGGAGATCCTCGGCGCTGGAGCCTTGCTCGCGCCGGAGCAGAAGGTCGTCTTCGACACCGATCCGGAGCGGGCGCGCGCGACCGGCCGCCCGACCGTGCAGTTCTACCTCGGCCTGACCAACTACACCTCGAACCTGCGCAAGCACGGCTTCTCCGAAGAGGACCTGGCCGACGGCGGCAGCGACCGGCTGATCGACGCCCTCGCCATCCACGGCGACGGAAAAGCCCTGGCCAAGGGCCTGCAGGCGCACCTCGACGCGGGGGCCGACCATGTCAGCGTGCAGTCGCTGGACGAGGATCCGTTCCCTGCCTACCGGGCAATCGCGGCCGAGCTGCTCTGAATCGCTCCAGTCGGTTTCGTCTCGTGTGAGGTAGGACCGGTCGGCCTGGCCGGTCCACCTCGTACGATGCCGCTGTAGAAGCCAGTCGTCTCGAGGAGGAACCGATGCCCATCGCCACCCCCGAGGTCTACGCGGAGATGCTCGACCGGGCGAAGAAGGACGAATTCGCCTACCCGGCCATCAACGTGACCTCGTCGGAAACCGTGAACGCCGCGATCCGCGGGTTCGCCGAGGCGGAGAGCGACGGGATCATCCAGTTCTCCACCGGCGGCGCGGAGTTCGCGTCCGGGCAGAAGGTGAAGGACATGGTTGTCGGCGCGACCGCGCTGGCCGAGTTCGCTCAGGTGGTGGCGGCGAAGTACGACGTCAACGTCGCGCTGCACACCGACCACTGCCCGAAGGACAAGCTGGACGGCTTCGTCCGCCCGCTGATCGAGATCTCCGCCGAACGCGTCCGCGGCGGCGGGCTGCCGCTGTTCCAGTCCCACATGTGGGACGGTTCGGCGATCGACCTGGACGAGAACCTGCAGATCGCGCAGGAACTGCTCGCCAAGGCCGCGGCGGCGAAGATCATCCTCGAGGTCGAGATCGGCGTTGTCGGCGGCGAGGAAGACGGCGTCGCGCACGACATCAACGAGAAGCTGTACACCGCCGAAGGCGACTTCGTGAAGACGGTCGACGCGCTCGGCGCCGGCGAGAAGGGCCGCTACCTGCTGGCCGCGACCTTCGGCAACGTGCACGGCGTGTACAAGCCGGGCAACGTGCAGCTGCGCCCGGACGTGCTCAAGCGCGGCCAGGAAGTGGTGTCCGAGAAGCTCGGCCTGCCGTCCGGCTCGAAGCCCTTCGAACTGGTCTTCCACGGCGGCTCGGGCTCGCTCCCGGAGGAAATCCGCGAGGCGGTGTCCTACGGCGTGGTGAAGATGAACGTGGACACCGACACGCAGTACGCGTTCACCCGCCCGATCGCGGACCACTTCTTCAAGAACTATGACGGCGTCTTGAAGATCGACGGCGAGGTCGGCAACAAGAAGGTCTACGACCCGCGCAGCTACCTCAAGGCCGCGGAGGCCGGAATGGCGGCCCGCGTGGTCGAGGCGACGCAGGCACTGGGCTCGGCGGGCAAGAAGCTGGGCTAAGAAGGTTTTCTGGTGGAGAGGCCGTCCCGGCTTGGCGCCGGGGCGGCCTTTCTGTTTGTCTCCGGAGTCGTAACGAGGGAGGAACTCCATTGACCTACACCGGGGTAGTGACCACCGGCGGCCCCGCTGACGTGCGGGAGACCAGCGGCCTGATCATCTCGAAAGTCTCCGTAGGCACGATCGACAACAACGCCTACCTGCTGCGCTGCCGCGCCACCGGCGAACAACTGCTGATCGACGCGGCAGCCGACCCGCAAACCCTGCTCGCCCTGATCGGCGACGGCGGCATTGCGTCGATCGTGACGACACATCAGCACTGGGACCACTGGATCGCACTGGAGGAAGTCGCCGAGGCGACCGGTGCCCGCACTTATGCCGGACGCGACGACATCGCCGGGATCAAGGCCCGCATCGACGTCCCGGTGGACGACGGCGACACCATCCGCGTCGGCGAGGTCGAACTGACGGCCCGGCATCTCGTCGGCCATTCGCCCGGCAGCATCGCGCTCGTTTATCGCGACCCGGAAGGCATTCCGCACGTCTTTACTGGGGATTCGCTGTTTCCGGGCGGGGTCGGGAAGACGTCGTCGCCGGAGGACTTCACGTCGCTGCTGGATGATGTGGAGACGCGGATTTTCGACCAGCTGCCAGATGACACGTGGTTCTACCCGGGACACGGGACGATTCGACGCTGGGCGAGCAGCGGCCGCACCTGGCGGAGTGGCGCGAACGCGGCTGGTGATCACCTGGACGGACTGCGTGGTCGGAGCCCGCAGTTCGTCCTTCTAAATCCAATATATCGACGCATCTGACCGCAAATCGATCTCCACATCGTAGCCATCATTGTAACCATCAACCGAGCTTTTCAATTCCGGTGCTTCGCGCCACCAGGCGCTCGCGTGAACGCACAATCGGACCCACATGCGTTCCTCAACTGAGAACACGACACGGCCTGGAATGCCATGATTGCGAAGGAAGTCACCGACCATACGTCCTCCATCCGCCCACGCCGCTTGATCGTAGTCGATCTCCTTCTTCGACCCAAAGTCCACAATGACGAACGGTTTTCCATCTCCTCCACTGTGATACAGCACAGCCCATGGCGCGCCGAGGCGCTGCTGAAATAACAAAACTTCACCAAACTTGTTGACAAAATGTGATACATAGTCCGTCGCCTCAACGCCAACTCCGGTCAGGTCGGCAAGCGCGTGCATGATATTGGTACGCCTGGAGAGATACAATTGAAGCGCCGCGACGAAACCAGGTAACGTTTGGTCACTGAGAACCGCAGTCCGAGGAATCGGGACCGAGCAGACCTTCTTTCCGAATCGACCGACGTTGCGAAGGTAACTTGTAGCGTTGGCCCAGTGCAGCGTGTCAAATTCAGGATCATGCACAACGCAAACAACTGGGATATTTGGCTTCCCCCAGTCATTTTGATGCATGCCAATTGGTACTCGATACCCGGTCTTCGACCGATAGGATTTTCCCGCTTTCACCTGAAGCGCGATCGTATCTCCGGTTGTTTCAAAGTCTGAAACGAAGGTGACATACATATCGACGCCAAAGTCATTTCCACCGTCAACCACCTGAACGATGTGATGGTGACGTTCAAATAGCTCAGTTACACGATTGACCCCTGTACGTCCCGTACGACGATTTGGACTCACGCCTGCCATCGGCGATCCCTACTGCTACGCCACATTCATAGGCCATCCGAGGTTCTGATCTTGCCACGGCTCCACATCATATTGACAGGACACCGACCCGGATTGCACCGGACCGATGAAGCAGGACCACCACGGCGAGCACGGGAGCGGACCTGCCAGCCCGGTGTCCCGCAACGGACCCAAGCTGCCCGCTTCCCGTAAATGCACGAGCTAGCACCGGCGTTCCAACACTTCGTATTTTACCACCTACATCGCAAGGTTGACGTATTGTGCAAAACTCTCCCTATGCTGCGGTGGACTATCGCTCGCTGGAAACCGGTCTAGTTGGCGCGCCCCGCAAGGGCTAACATCTGCCACCGAGGAGGTGCACGTCTTCACCGGGGATTCGCTGTTCCCGGGCGGAATCGGAAACACGGAGAAAGACCCGGCTCGGTTCACGTCGTTGCTGAGAGACGTGGAGGAGAAGATCTTCGGGGAGCTGCCGGACGAGACTTGGGTTTATCCCGGGCACGGCAAGGACGCGACGCTGGGTGCGGAGCGGCCGAGCCTGCCGGAGTGGCGCGAAGGTGGTTGGTGAGCGTCAGCCCTGCCTCGGTTGACCGCCACCTTCTGTCCAATTAGGACCGAACAGTAGCCCACCAGAGAAAGTCGCGGGCGCGGGTCGCGGCGACCAACCGCTGCCGGTTCCGCAGTTCGCGTTTTTCTTGTTCAGTAGCAGGGTCTTCCGGTTCAGGGTGCAGGAAATCCACCACCAGAACCGCGCGGAAATCCAATCCTTTCGCCTTATGCACAGTCCCCGCGTACAGCCGGTCGCCGGTTTCGCCGGTGTGTTGTTCGATCGGCCGGGTGGCGACGCCAGCCGCGTCCAATAGTTTCCGGCACCGCAAGGCATCCTTGTTGCTGAAGGTGATGAGCGCGGTTTCGCCGTGCGGAATGTCGAGGTCCCGCACCGCGGCGGTCAATGCTTCCGGCAGTTCGGATTCGGTGCCCTCCCAGGACTTCGCGACTCCGCCCTCGTTGACCGCGGACGCGTCGCGCAGTGCGACGCCCGCCGCTCCGTCGAGGTCGTCGACCTCGTTGAGGGCGGCGATCCGTCGGGCGAAGTCCAGGATGCCGGTGCGGTTGCGGTAGTTGACCTTGAGCACCTCGCCCCGGCCTTGAATGGGGATCCCGGCGTCGGAAAGCCGCCAGCCGCCCGGGTAGACCTGTTGCTGGCCGTCTCCGACGAGCAGCAGTTGGTTCGGTCCGTCGCCAGCGATCGCGAGTAACAGCCGCAGGCCGGTCAGCGTCATGTCCTGCACTTCGTCGACGACCACGGCGGCGTACGGCTCTTCGAGCGGCTGCCGTTCCAGCTCTTCCAGCGCACGGGTCAGCAGATCGTCGAAGTCGTGCGCGTTTCGCTCCGCCAGGTTTTTCTGATAGTCCTGGTACACCTGCCAGACCGTCGCGCGTTGGCGGTTGTCGAGACGTCGCCGCCGCCCGCGCCGGATCACCCGCTGGTACTCGGCGAGGGTCTTGATGCCCCGGCCCTTGATCACCCGGTGCACCTCGTCCGCCCAATAGTTCGGCACCTCGTCTTGGAGCGCGCCGCTGTGTGCTTTCCAGGCGAGGTTGAACGAGGTTTCGAACGAGATGTTCAGCCGGATTCCCCGGCTGGCGAGGAACGCGCTCGCCCAAGAGTGCAGGCTGACGAACTCCGCCCGGTCCGCCATCTCCGGTGCCAGCCGCCGGAACGCGGTCTTGCTCACCGGCGGCAGATTCCGCACGAACGTCGTGAATAGCAGCGGGCCGGTGCTCTGCCGCCCCGCGTGCCGGAGCCGGTGCAGCGCCACGACGGTTTTGCCCGTGCCAGCCGGTCCGCTGATCCGGGCTGGGCCGCCGTAGTTCCGCGTCGCCAGCGTCGCCTGGTCCGGATGCAGGAACGTCATCCAGGTGTCGAAGGGCCGCTCCACCGCCGCCGCCAGCTGATTTTCGGCGACGCTTTCCGCGGAGAGCAGCTCGAAGGGCTCTGCTTTCGCAGCTGGCACTTCAATCTTCGGCCAGTCGTATCCGGACAGCAGCGGGCGCAGCCCGTCGGCGATCCGCGCGACCTGTTTCGCGGTCAGATGCACCGCGTCGCGCCGGAACAGCTGATCGAGCCGCGAAGCGGGAAGCGACCAGAACGGCCCGGCATTGCGCGGTCCGGCCGGGGAATCCGGTCCGCCGACCACGACCGGCGTGACCGCGCTCGCGGCGATGCGCGACCCGCCGGGAAACGAGAGCCTGGCGAACTGTTCGTCGACCTGGCGCAGCACCGCCCGCATCGTCCCGGGATCCGGCGCTGGATCAGCGACAACAATGGCGAACACTCCGACCCGGCCGATCAGGTAAGCGTCCGCGGCCGATGCCGGTCCGGTGCGCACCGCGAGCCGCCAGCCTTCCGCGGTGCGGGCGACCAGCTCGGTGAAAACGTTGCGCTGCGAGGAAGTCAGCCCGGGATACCGCTGCACTACCAAGTTTGCGGCGAGCTGTCGCTTTCGGACATGCGAACTGAGCGCCACGGAACCCCCTCCCCGAGGTTACTGCCGGTGTCCGCAGTATTCCGGAAAGAAACCGGGCATGCTCGCGAATCACTCGAATGGCAGCGCCGGAACTACGCCGCGACTGTCCGCCGCGAAGCCCACCATTCCTTCGCCGGACCAGCCCCAGCCCACAACGCGAACACCGCCGCCACCGCGACCAAAGCCGTCCAATACGCCACCGGCGGCGCGGATTCCGTCTGCTGGTCCCCGAGCAGCCAAGGCCGCAACTGAGACTGCACCCAGAACGCGCCATACCCCAGCACCGTCACCAAAACCGCCCCCGTCACCGCGGGGCGCGGCAGGAGGAAGGCCAGATCCACCGCGACCCCGACGGCCAGCAGGTAGAACGGCACCGTCGACACCGGGAAGCCCAGCGCCAGCAGCAGCGGCCACATCACGCACCGGTAGGCGACATACGCACCGGCCACGGTCAGCCCGGCCCAGCGTTTTCCGACGGTTTTCCTGGCCAGCACGAGGATCAGCGCCGAGACCCCGATACCCCACAGCGGGTACACCCACTCCGGGATCGGCATCGTGAAGTGCACCACCGCGGCCCGGTCGACCGGGTGGCCGATCTGGTTGGCGGCGAAGGAAAGCAGGGTCGGCTCCGCCTCGGGCGTGCCGCGTTCCCAGGCTCGCAGGCCGAGGATTCCGTACTCCTGCTGGCCGTTCGGGAAGAACGTGTTCTCCAGGAAGAACGCCCACAGCGCGAGCAGCACCCCGGTGCGGAAGCGGCCCGGCGGGGACAGCCGCAGCCAGCCGAGCAGGACGCCGGCCTGCATGATGCCGGTGCCGAGATACAGCATCATGTGCGACGGGCTCCACGCGGTCAGGTCGAGGCCGTTCACGCGGTGGTTGATCACGTCGAGCGGCGCGGCGACCAGGAACACGATCAGCCCGGCCTGCATCAGCCGCAGCGAACGCCGGTCGCAGCCGAGGCCGGTGTAGCTGTGGATGGCCACCAGCACGATGATGATCACCGTGCCGACGGTGTTGATCAGGTGCGGCGGGGCGAGGTCGTCGCGCAGCCACTTGAAATGCCACGACATGTCCCACGAGGACCCGACGAGCTTGAACGCGAAAGCGGTCAGCCACATGCCGTAACAGAACCGCAGAACCCACGCTGGCGTCGGCTGTCCCGGCGCGCCGCGGTGCCAGTGCGTCGCGAAGAAAAGCCTGGTCTTGCCTACCGGTCCGCGCGGGACCGGGTGGCTCGCGACGCCTTCAACCGCCTTCGTCATAGGCGCCATCATCCCCTGCCGCAAGAGCGCGCGGCGCGAGAAGGGGCGAAAACCGGGGTTCACCCCTACGGGTGGCGGAGTTGCCCGCGCCCGGCCCGGCACGGCAAGGTGTCGGCCCATGATGCCGAAACGAGCCGTCGCCGCCGTGCTGATCGCCGCACTCGTTCTGGCCGGCGGAGGCGTGCTGACCAGCCTGTTCCTCTGACCCGGGGGCAGCGTGGGCACAATGGCGGCATGACGCACAACCTGCTGGGCCCCGAGCCCACGCTGCTGCCCGAGCACACCGAAGCGCAGGCCGCGCTCGACTCCGGGACGGACCCGACCGCGGTCGCCGCCGAACACCCCGACTACAGCGAGGCCTGGGCCGCGCTCGCCGAACGCGCGCTCGCCGACGGCGAGACCGTCGCCGCGTACGCCTACGCCCGCACCGGCTACCACCGCGGCCTCGACCAGCTTCGCCGCGCCGGCTGGAAGGGCTTCGGCCCGGTGCCGTGGGCACACCGGCCGAACCAGGGTTTCCTGCGCGCGCTCGCCGCGCTCGGCACCGCCGCGGGCCGCATCGGCGAGTCTGAAGAGCACGAGCGCTGCAAGACGTTCCTCGCCGATTCCGACCCGGCCGCGGCCGAGGCGACCGGCCTCAAGTGATCCGGGCCCCCGGTCGCACCCCGGAAAACCCGGGCGCGACCGGGGCGTTGCCCACCTTCGGGTGACAGCTAGAGGTGTCCGCATTTGGTGACACCTACAAAGACGGCCATGCGAGGCACGGCCATGCTCACCCCCCGAATCCGCACCCTCGGCACCGCACTGCGCGAGGCCAGGGTCGACGCCCGTTTCGGACTCCGCGAACTCGCCCGGCGAGTCGGCACCAATCCCGCTCTGGTGTCGAACTGGGAGCTGGGACAACGGGTTCCCGCACTGGAGGACGTCGCGGGCATTCTCGGCGCGCTCGGTGTCGTGGGTGCGGAGAAACAACGAATCCTGCAACTGGCGCGCGGCACCGCCGAACCGGGCTGGGTCGCCAGGGGCAAACAGTCCGATCCGGACCATCTCGGCGGGCTGCTCGCCTGCGAACGCGCCGCGACGTCGGTCGTCGAATGGCAGCCGCTGCTCGTGCCGGGACTGCTGCAGATCCCGGATTACGCGCGAGCGCTGTTCCTCGCCGACGGATTGCCGCTCAAGGACGCGGAACGCCAGGCGGAGATCCGGATGATGCGCCGTCCGCTGGTGGTCGGCCCCGGCGCGATCCCGTGCGAGGTGCTGCTGGGCGAGGCGGCGTTGCGCAATCCGGTCGGCGGTCCCGCGACGATGGCCCGGCAGCTGCGGTTCCTCGCCGACCTGATGGCGACGTCGGCGAAGCTGTCGGTCCGCGTCGTGCCCGCCAGCAACGGCGGGCATCCGGGACTGGCGGGCCGGTTTTGCGTGTACTACGTCGAGGTCGGCGACCCGATCGTCTACTTCGAGCACCAGCACGCGGGAGCTTTCCTCCTGGACGAGGGGAACGACACCTACCGCGAGGTCGCGGACCGGATCCGCGCGATCTCTTTGGACTCCCGCGCGTCGGCGGCGTTCGTGCAGCGCACCGCGCAGGAGTTCCGGGAGATCGCGCAGCAAGGGAAAAGCTCGGAGGGGCCTAGGAATACGTTCGGTTAGCCGGCTCGTCGACGGCGATCCGCAGTTCGCGTTGCAGGAGTTTCTTCGACACCGAGAATCCGTACCGCAGGTAGGCCGGGATCGCGCGATCCGAGGAATGCACGGTCACCCGCTCCAGCCCGAGTTCCGCGGCCATCCGCAGCGTAGCCTCGATCAAGAGCCCGCCGACGCCGCTGTCCCGGGCTTCCGGAACGACGTACACGCATTGCACGTCTCCACAGACTCGCGAAAAGTCGTGCGGCGTCGGCACTCTGGGGGTAAGCGCGAGGAACGCCATCCCGAGCACCTGCTCGTCCCGCACCGCCACCAGACAGCGATGCGTTTCGGCGTGTGCCCGGGCCCAAGCGGCGAACTCGCGCACGAACTCGGCGCGATCGTGATCCGGCGGGCCGTCTTGGTCAGCGACCCACTGCCAGCGCAACGCGGCGACGGCGGCGAATTCGTCGGCGCGGGCGGGGCGGATTCCGATGACTGGCACAGGTGTCGCTCCCGAATTCCCAGTTGTCGCGAAGGATGGACCCGGCCGGCCGGGGGAGGGTGCCGGCCGGGTCCGAGGTCGTCAGGCGACCGCCGCGAGTTCCCGGGTTGGCGTGACCGAGCCGACGACCCGGTTGCGGCCGCTGTTCTTCGCCGCGTACACCGCGGCGTCGGCCGCGGCCATCACTTCCTCGATGCTTGTCCCGTCCAGCGGGAACGCCGCCACCCCGATCGACGCGGTGCGGTTTTCGATCGAGACCGCTTCGCCTTCGTTCGTCTGCGTCGGGATCACCAGCTCGCTGATGCGCTGCCGGATCCGTTCCGCCGTCACGATCGCGTCTTCCTTCGACGTCGACGGCAGCAGCGCGACGAACTCCTCGCCGCCGAACCGGCCGACCAGGTCGTGCGCGCGGGTCTCCTGTTTCACCACCGCGGCAACGGCTTTGAGCACGTCGTCGCCCGCGAGGTGGCCGAACGTGTCGTTGATCCGCTTGAAGTGGTCGAGGTCGATCATCAGCGCGCCGAAGCTGCCGTTCTCGCGCTCGGCACGGGAGATCTCGCGCTGCGCGCCGTCCTGCCAGGTGGTGGCGTTGAGCAGCTGCGTTTTCTGGTCCGTGGTCGCGAGTTCCTCGAGCCGCTTGATCAGCATCGAGCGCTGCAGCACGTACAGCGGAAGAATCACCAGCACCGACAGCAGCGGTTCGTGGCTCAGCACCATCACGAGCAGTCCGCCGACGCACAGGGTCGCCAGTTCCAGCAGGTTGTCGTCCATCGTGCCGAGGCACGATTCGGCCGTCGCCTTCGCCGGGTCGGTCAGGTACAGACCAAGGCCGGTCAGCGCGGTGTTGACCAGGAAATAACCGAGCGCGCCCGCGACGACGGTGCTGACGCTGTGGCCGTCCGCGAGGTGTCCGGCCAGCGCGGCGCCGAAGCCGGACAGGATCATCGTGGTCGCGTTGGCCGCGACGCGGTGCGCCTCGCCGGGGCGCGTGCCGTTCCAGCTGCGGAACGCCAGGTAGACGTAGATGATCACGCCGAGGGCGGCCACCAGCTGCGGCGGCACCAGCAGCGCCGCCGGAAGCAGCCACACCGAGGTGACGGTGATGTGCGGGCCCTGGCTCAGCATCCGGCGCTGCCGCTCGATCTGCCGCGTGACCTCGGTTTGCGCGATGGCGAGGCCAGCGAGCATGCCGAGGATCCCGATCTGGCTGAGATTGACCGGAAACACCAGCGTGCTCACCACGGTGAGCACCACCGTGACGGCCATGCTCGTCAGCGTGACCGCGACCCACTGCCGCGGTCGCGACCAGAGCGACCACCGGGAAACCGCATCGCGCAGCCCCATACGTGAAAATTCCCCCAATGTGACCATTCTTCCCCCCGGGTCTTGCGCGGATCGACAGTGACACTCGCCTTACGCACAGTTTCAGACCGTTTGCCGCCTGTCCACAAGGGCCTTAGGTGTGTACATTTTTCCCGAACACGCCGGATGAAGGGTGACCAGCGATGCGCAGCAAGGAACAGTGACCGCGTAGCAGCACCGCAAGGTCGCGCAGGTCAGAGCCTCACGCGCGGGGCATGTCGGGGTATTCAGGCATGTTCGGCGCGTGTGGCTTCCTTCGCGGACCCCTCTTCGGCCTGCCCGGAAACGCTGCGCTGCCACGCGATCGCGAGCGGAATCGTGATCAGCAGGCCGGCCAATCCGAAGATCCCGACCGTCGTCTGGGCGCTCACGTGGTCCGCGATGACCCCGCCGATCAACGGCGTCACGCCCATCGTCGTGGTCAATCCGGTGTTCGACAGCCCCATCGTCTGCGCCCGGCTCTCGTCCGGAACCGCGACCGTCAGCGAAGCGGTCGCCTGCAGCAGCGCGATCGTGCCGAAGCCGCCGGAGATGACGAACAGAACCACCGAGACGATCGGACCTGGCTGCAGGAAGCACAGCAGCAGCGGGATCGCGGCGAGCGCGGTCATCGGGCCGATCAGCTTCGGCCGGATCCCGGCGGGCACCCAGCGCGTGTAGATGAACGTGAAGATCACGCTGCCCACCGGGTCGGCGGCGAGCAGGAAGCCGATCATTTCGGACCCGCCGCCCGAGGACGCGACGTAAGGCGCGGCGATGCCCTCGTACACCGGCATCAGCCCGGCGAGCCACGTGAAGATCATCAGCGAACGCAGCGCAGAGGTCGCGAAGGCGACCCGGCCGCCCGCGCTCAGCGACGAGAAGAACGGCTTGCGCTTTTCCCCGCTGGCCGCCGCGGGGCGGGCCTTGAGTCCGAAGCGGAGGAAGAGCGCGGAGAGCAGGAAGGTGCCCGCGTCGAGCACCAGGGCGAGGCGGGCGTCCATCGTGAGCAGCAGCGCGCCGCCGCCGGCGAACCCGAGCAGCTGCGCGGATTGGACGGTCATGCTCCGGATGCCCATGCCGACCACGAACCGGTCGCCCTCGAGCACCTGCGGCAGCAACGCCAGCTGAGACGCCTTGAACGGCGGATTCAGCAGCGAAACACAGCCGACGAGTACGCATAGCGCCCAGAACGGCAGTCCGGGAATGGCTACGCACAGAATCAGTGCCGCGCGAGTGAGGTCGACGGTGACCATGACCGCCCGGCGAGGGAAGCGGTCGGCGAAGCCGGTGAGGAAGATCCCGCCCAGCAGCGACGGGAAGAACGTGAGCGCGTAGGTGAGACCGGTCAGCGTCGCGGAACCGGTGTTGGCGTAGACCAGAACGGACAACGCGACCCGGGCAAGCTGGTCACCGGCGATCGACAGCAGTTCGCCGAACCACATCGCGCGGAACTCGGCGACTCCGAACACCTCGCGGAACGTGACCCGGTGTGGTGCTGTCGTCATGCGTGTTCTCCCCGCTGCTGTGCGCGGACTGTGCCGCACTGGTGACCAACGGGTGACCCTAGATCCTCCTGGTCACGGGCCGGTCACACGAAGTGAGTTGTCAAGCTCAGTGTCTCGTGACTGTTGGTGATTCTCTAGGTTCTTTCGCCGGTATCCGACCGGACACGATCAGTTCGCCACGTGTCCAAACGATAGCGCTCCGCACTCTCCGCTGGGGCCGGTTCGATCTTTGTGGTTTGTGCCACATCCGTTCGGGTGGAAGTCCGCAGTGTGGAACGGCCGCCGCCCGGCCGTCCAGCCGCGTAGCTTCGCCCGGGTGACCGCTCTCCCGCCGTTCACGCTCGCCATCGTGGGCGCCGGGCCTCGTGGGGTCGGCGTCCTCGAACGGCTGTCCGCGAACGCCGGTGGCCTGCTCGGCGACCGGCGGATCGAAGTCCACCTCATCGACCCGTTCCCGCCCGGCCCCGGCCGCGTGTGGCGGTACGAGCAGTCGCCGCTGCTGCGGATGAACTCGATGCCCGAGGACGTCACCGTGTTCACCGACGACACCGTCCGGATCGACGGTCCGGTGCGGCCGGGTCCGTCGCTGATCGAGTGGGTGCGGCAAGTCCGCGCGGGCACGCTCGCTTATCCAGTGCCGGACGACGTCCGCGCCGAATTCGAGACGCTCGCGTCCACGGATTTCCCGACCCGGCGGCTGCAGAGCCGGTACCTGGAGTGGTTCTACCGCAAGGTGGTGGCCGAACTGCCGCCCGGCATCACCGTGGTCGAACATCTCGCCACGGCCGAGAGCATCGACCACGACGAGACGGTGCGGCTTTCCGACGGCACGACCGTGGCCGCCGACGCCGTAGTGCTGACTGTCGGCCACCTCGACGCGGTGCCCGACGCGCGCGAACGCGAACTTGAGGCTTTCGCGGAGCAGCACGAGCTGTCGTACTACCCCGCCGGCTACACCGCCGACGTCGACTACTCCGGGGTGCCCGCCGGAGAACCGGTGCTAGTGCGCGGTTTCGGGCTCGCCTTCGTGGACCTGATGCTGTTGCTCACGGAGGGCCGCGGCGGCCGGTTCGAGGAGCTGCCGTGCGGCGGTCTGCGCTACCACCCGAGCGGTGCGGAGCCGGTGCTGCACGTCGGTTCGCGGCGTGGGGTTCCGTACCACGCGAAGACCGGCTACCGAATGCGCGGGAAACCGTTGCAGCTGCCCAGATTTTTCGATCAGCGAGCGATCGACGGACTGATCGGCCCGCTCGACTTCCGTGCGGACGTGTGGCCGCTCATCGCGAAGGAACTCGCCTGGGCGTATTACACCGAGCTGTTCACCGGGCATCCGGATCGCGTGCGCATGGATTTCGCGGTGTTCGCGGACAAATTCGTCGACCTGCCGTGGTTCTCGTCCGAAATGGACGCTTTGCTCACGGCCGCGGTGCCCGCGCTGGAAGATCGGCTCGACTTGGAGCGGCTGGATCGCCCGTTCGCTGACCGCCGTTTCGATTCGGGCGAAGAGTTCGGGAAAGCGGTACGCGAATACATCGAGTCCGACCTTGCCCGCCGGGCGGATGTGCATCACAGCGCGGACCTCGGAGCCTTCATGGCCCTGCTGTCAGTGATCGGCCAGTTGCCCGCACTGCTCGCGACCGGACGGCTGACCGCCGCGTCGCAAGTGTCCGATATGGACGGCTGGTTCCATGGCTTCTTCTCGTACTACGCAAGCGGTCCGCCGCCGCGTCGGCTCGATGAGTTGCTCGCCCTCGAAGACGCTGGCGTCGTCTCCTTCCTCGGGGCGGACATCTCGATCACCGCGGATGAGACGGCCGGGATGTTCGTCGCGTCGAGCACGAGCCACCCAGACACCGTCGCCGCACGTACGCTGATCGAGGCGCGGCTGCCGGTCGCGAGCGTCCCGAGAGTGTCCGACCCGCTGATGCGCAGCCTGCGGGACACCGGAGCATTGGTGGAGGAAACCGTGCCGGATGTCGACGGTTCAACGTTGCCGTCGGGCCGGATTGCCACGTCGCTGAACGACTTCCGATTGATCACTGTGGACGGAGCGAAGCATTCGCGACGGTTCGCGGTCGGCCCGCACACGAGCGTCCGCTCGGCGGCCGCCTTCACCCGGCCGCGCACGAATGCGCTCTCGTTCCGGCAGAATGACGCGCTGGCAAGGGAAATCCTGCGGCTGGCTAACCCTTGACCGTCGGTGCGATCTGCTGTGCCCACTCCCACGGTGCGGCGGTGTCGCCGGGCAGCGAGTTGAAGTACTCCCAGCCGTCGATGCCGCCGAAGTCCGGATACTTCTGGACAAGGCTGCCGACGGTGTTCTTGAGCGTCGGCAGATCGACGTAACCGCTGCAGTTGGCGGGATTCGTGACCGTTCCGGCGACGACTTTGCTCGCCGGGACAACGCCGCGGCCGATGATCTGGTCGTACCCCGAGGTATCGGCCAGCGAACCCCAGCCGCAGTAGAACTGGGTGTTGAACCAGGAAATCTGGTCGCCGCGCTCGCGGTAGAGCCGGTCGTAGTCGAGGCCGGAAAGACCGCCCCCGCCGCTGAGTTCGGTCGCGACCGGCGCAAGGGTGATCAGGAAGTCCGGGCCGAAGTCGTTGCGCAGCGCGTCGATCACCCGGTTCAGCGCGTCGTTCGACATCTGTTCCTCGACGTCGAGGTCGATGCCGGACAGCGAATGGTCGCGAATCAGGCTGCGCAGCAACGGATAGTAAGTGTCGAAATCCTGCTCCAGACGCTGGAAGCTGCCCTTCGCCGCGCCGCCGACGAAAGCGAGCGCGTGCACGCCTTTGCCTTGCATTGTGGCCAGGTCGGCCCACATCTGCGTGAATTTGGCGTCCGACGGCGGATCGTCGTTGAGCGTCATGGTTCCGCCGTCGTTGAGGTGCACGGCCCCGACGATCACGTCAGTGACGCCGGTGTCGTGGTCGGTGAGCCCCAACGGGGAGATGTACGACCCGTTTTGGTGCGCTGTCTGGTAGTAGACAACGACTCTGCGTCCGGTGGCCGCCGTCGCCGGGACCGCTCCGCAGAGCACCAGGAACACCGCCAGCACCGCCGCCGTGATCTTCCGCATGGGTTCGGACCCTAGGACGGCGACGGTGCCCGCGATAGGGCCGAAAGCGTCAGCAGCGCCCCAGCATGTCCGTCAGCGCAGATTTCTCCGCCGAATTCACGGTGAGCTTGAACTTGTACTTGACCGTCACCCACATTTTGGCGTAGGTGCACCAGTAGCCGGTGGACGGCGGCTTCCACTGGTCCGGCGACTTGTCGCCCTTTTCCTGGTTCACGTTGTCGGTCACCGCGATCAGCTGCGGATCGGACAGGTCATTGGCGTAGGCTTGGCGCTGGTCCTGGGTCCAGGAGGAGGCTCCGGTGCGCCATGCGTCGGCGAGCGGCACCACGTGGTCGATGTCCACATCGGACGGAGAGCTCCAGGTCGCCCCGTCGTAGGGCGAGGTCCACTTGCCGGACGTCGGATAACAGTCGGAGCCGACCTGGACGTTCGTGCCGTCCCGCTTGAGCACCAGCTCGCGCGTGTTGCAGCTGTTGCCCTGGTCGATCCAATGCGGGAATTTGTCGCGGCTGTAGCCGCTTTGCGAACCGTCCGGTTTCACGGTGAGACCGGCGAGCTGGCTTTTCGCGGTGTCCGCCGACGGGATGCCCGGCGGGGTGGCGTCGGCGACGCCGACCGTGACCGAGCCGAGCAGCGCGACGCCGGCCAGGACGGTCAAAGAGTTGCGAACTGTACGAGTGGTCGGCATATTTCTGCCTCCCTGGTCAGGTGCGGGACTGGTTCACCTTTGACCACGAAAGTGGCGTGCGCAACACCGTCAGGTGACAGGAAACCGACCTTCTGTAAACGGAAAGTCACCGAGAGTCCAAGTTCGTTTGACTCTTGCCCGGCGCTGGCGGGTCAGCCGCGGACTGCCCGGAGGTCGGCCGTATGCCGGTACCAGGTCCGCCTCGTGATCTCGCGTTCCTGCGGAACACCGTCGATGACCAGCGAAGACGTCGGAACGCAGCCGAGCTGGAAGGCGCGTCCGCGCACCGTCGAAGATCGCTTGAGGAACTTGCCGCGGGTGATTCGGGCGGTCACTCCGGACTCGTCCGGTGCGACCTCGATGCCGGAAACCAAGCCGTCGAAAGCCACCTGTTCGTCGCAATACGCCTGGCCCTTGACATCGCGCAGGGTCGCGTGCCCGAGCAGCACGCCGCCGGTGTCGTCGCGCACGAGCGGGATCTCGGTGTCATCACCCTTCCAGGCGAGCGCGAGCGCCTCGTCCGGGTCTGAGGGCAGCCGCCAGTGCACGGCGACGCGAGAGGCGGACTCCGCGGGCACGAAACCGACTGACACGCCCGGGAGGAGGTCGCGGCGCATGAGACGCACCACCACGGCGGCGAGGTCGGCGTCGGTGCCCAGCACGACGAGCCGGTCGTGTTCCCCCAGCAAGGGGTCGATTTCCGCCTTGCCGGGACGGCGTCCGGCATGCACCAGCGGGACGTCGCCGAGCCGCGCGGGCAGATCCGCCGCGGCACCGCAGGCCACCACTATTCCGCGCACCCCGGCGTCCTCCGTTAAAGTCATGCACCGGCATTTACCAGCGCCACCCGTGCCCCCGTCCGGGGTCACTATTCCTATTGCCGAACACCTGGAGTGTCACATGCCGGCCATCGTGCTGATCGGTGCCCAGTGGGGGGACGAGGGCAAGGGCAAGGCCACCGACCTGCTCGGCGACCGCGTCCAGTGGGTCGTCCGCTACCAGGGCGGCAACAACGCGGGCCACACGGTCGTGCTGCCGAACGGCGAGAACTTCGCGCTGCACCTCATCCCGTCCGGGATCCTGACGCCGGGGGTGACGAACGTCATCGGCAACGGCGTGGTCATCGACCCGGGCGTGCTGCTGGACGAACTGGCCGGCCTCGAAGAGCGCGACGTCGACACCAGCAAGCTGCTGATCTCGGCCGACGCGCATTTGATCATGCCCTACCACGTGGCGATCGACAAAGTCACCGAGCGCTATCTGGGCAGCCGCAAGATCGGCACCACCGGCCGCGGCATCGGGCCGTGCTACCAGGACAAGATCGCCCGCGTCGGCGTCCGCGTGCAGGACCTGCTGGACGAGAAGATCTTCCGGCAGAAGGTCGAGGCGGCACTGGAGTTCAAGAACCAGGTGCTGGTCAAGGTCTACAACCGCAAGGCGCTCGACGCCGACCAGGTCGCCGACGAGGTGCTCGCGGCGGGCGAGAAGTTCGCGCACCGCATCGCCGACACCCGGCTGCAGCTGAACCAGGCGCTGGAGCGCGGCGAGACGGTGCTGCTGGAGGGTTCGCAGGGCACGCTGCTCGACGTCGACCACGGCACGTACCCGTTCGTCACGTCGTCGAACCCGACCTCCGGCGGCGCGGGCTCGGGCTCGGGCATCGGCCCGGGCCGCATCACGACCGTGCTGGGCATCCTCAAGGCCTACACGACCCGCGTCGGCTCCGGTCCGTTCCCGACCGAACTGGACGACGAGTTCGGCGAGTACCTGCGCAAGCAGGGCGGCGAGTTCGGCGTCACCACCGGCCGCTCCCGGCGCACCGGCTGGTTCGACGCGGTGATCGCCCGCTACGCGGTGCGGGTCAACGGAATCACCGACTACTTCCTGACCAAGCTGGACGTGCTGTCCGGCCTGGAGAAGGTCCCGGTGTGCGTCGGCTACGAGGTGGACGGCTTCCGGACCTCGGACATGCCGATGACCCAGACCGACGTGCACCACGCGGTCCCGATCTACGAAGAGCTGCCGGGCTGGTTCGAGGACATCTCGAACTGCCGTACTTACGACGAGCTGCCCGCCAACGCGCGGGCTTACGTCGAGCGGATCGAGGAACTGTCGGGCGCGCGGGTTTCGGCGATCGGCGTCGGGCCGGGCCGGGAGCAGACGATCGTGCGGCACGAGTTCGCCTGATCTTGTTGCGTCCGCCGTCGGCCGTTCGATAAGAGCGGGATGACGACAGAGGGCGCTGCCGGGCCGGACCGGCCGCAGAAGCTGCCGGAGCTGCGGTGGTGGTGGGTAGCCGCTGCCGCCGCGGCGACCGCGATCCTGATCGCTGTCGCCACTTGGCTGCTGGTGCACCAAGTCGCGACGGCACCGACGGCGGACGCGGCCAGGGCCGAACTGGACGCCATCCGCACGGCGCTGAGCCTTGCGGTCGGCTCGGGCGGCGCGTTCGCGCTGTGGCTCGCGGCGCGGCGGCAGCGGTCGACGGAAATCCAGATCAAAGAGACGATCGCCGCCACCGCCGCGGACCAGCGGTACCGGGAACGGGTCCAGGTCGCGACCGAGTTCGACCTGACCGAGCGGCGGATCACCGAGCTGTACGCCAAGGCTGTCGAGCAGATCGGTTCGGACAAGGCCCCGGTGCGGCTCGGCGGGTTGTATGCGCTTGAACGGCTGGCCAACGCGAATCCGACGCTTCGGCAGGCGGTGGTCAACGTGATCTGCGCGTATCTGCGGATGCCGTTTCCGGAACCTTCGTGGGATTACGACCGGTCGCGAGCGGCCGATCTGGAAAACGGCATGTCGGAGGTCGAGCGACAGGAACGTGAGGAACTTCAGGTACGGCTTGCCGGGCAGCAGATGCTGGCGGACCACCTCCGGGAGGCGGACGGCTCTCCGGAGAAATGGGGTGCCCTTGATATCGATCTGAGCCGCGCGGTCTTGATCGACTTCCGGCCCGAGCGGTGCTCCGTAGGCAAAGCCGAGTTCAGCGGAACTCAGTTTTTGGTAGTGGCCAGGTTCGACCAGACCGTCTTTCACGGGGAAACCTGGTTCTACCAGTCCAATTTCGACCGGCTGGCGACCTTCTCCGGCGCGAAGTTTCTCGATCGGGCCGTCTTCACCGGCACGCGGTTCGGCTGGCGTCTCCTGGCGAAAGGCACGAGGTTTCTCGGCGGAGTCGCGTTCTATCGCGCGGAGTTCTGCGGGACGGGCGATTTCCGCGACGGGGAGTTCGCTCAATGCATCGAATTCGACCAGCCACCGAAGCTGATCGAACCGAGCGCCGAGTCTCTCGATGATACGTTGTCGTGGGACGAATTTCCCGGTACCCGCTTCAACTTCCAGGGTGCGAAGGCCGGGCAGCTGGCCACCGAACCGACGCTGCCCGACCGGTGGAGCGTTTCCGCTGACGGGACTTTCGCCTATCGCGGCGAACTAAATCCGTCGTGATCGGTGCCGTTCAGCGAACCGTGGTGCTGACTGGAGTTTGGTTGCGAAACAGGTCGAGCACCGGGCAGTGTTCGTCCACCGCGCGGCGGAGTTGTTCGTAGGCCTCGGGCGTGGCGGGGCCGTCGAGTTCCACGGACACTCGCACGTCGCTGAATCCGGGCCGGGTCGATTCGTCGAAGCCGAAGAAGCCGTGCAAGTCCAGGTCGCCGTCCACCTTCACGCGCACCGCCTCCAGCGGGATGCCGAGCCGGGCGGCCCAGAACTGGTACGTGATCACCTGGCAGGACCCGAGCGCGGCCAGCGCATACTCGACCGGGTTCGCCGCCTGGTCGGTGCCACCGAGGGCAGGCGGCTCGTCCACGGTGAACGCGTGGTCGCGCACCCGGACGTCCACCACTGTTGCGGTGTTCGGGGCCAGCGCGTGGTCGACGCTGAACGACACGGCCGCGTTGTGCCGGTCCGTCTGCACGGCTTGGCGGGTGCCGTCGATGACGTCGGTCAGTGACATCGATCCTCCTGGAGTCGTCGGGCGTCCAGGGTGCGGGTCCGCCGCGGCGCGGGCAGGGGCTCTCGTCGGCTGAGAACGCGACTGGCACAAAGTGGCGGGGTTGTTTCGGCTGGTGAGAAACCAGTAGTGCGCCTGAATAATTTGAAGGTATGAGCGTCGGACTGACCTTGCCCGCCCTTCCGCAGGCGAACATCACGGTGACCGAAGTGCTGGACCAGGCGCGCGAGGCCGAAGAGGCAGGCGCGGCATCGATCTGGTTCGCCCAATTGCCCTTGGCGCACGACGCGCTGACGGTGGCCGCGCTGGCCGGTCAGGTGACCTCGCGCATTGAGATCGGCACCTCCGTCGTGCCGATTTATCCACGGCACCCACTGGTGCTGGCCACCGCCGCGCGCACCGCGAGCGAGGCGTCCGGCGGGCGGTTCACGCTGGGCATCGGTCTTGGCGCGAAGAACTTCCTCGAACCCGTCTATGGCACGCCGTATCCGCCGCCGGTGCGGCACCTGCGCGAGTATCTGACCGCCTTGCGTGCGTTGTTTGCCGGGGAACAAGTCGACTTCACCGGTTCGACGGTGGAAGTGCACCTCTCGGAGCCAGCGCCAGCCGCGCCGGTCTCGGTGATCGTCGCCGCGATGGGACCGCAGGCGTTGCGGGTCACTGGTGAACTGGCCGATGGCACGCTGCCGTATCTGGCCAGCCCGCAGGCGATTTCGAAGCTGATCGTGCCCGGGATCGGTCCTGGCAAGCGGGTGATCGCCGCCGTTCCCGCCGTGGTGACCAATGACGTCGACGCGGTGCGCGAACTCGCGGCGAAGGAACTCGGTTTCTACGGTTCGATCCCGTCGTACCAGCGCATCCTGAAGGAGGGCGGCGTCGAGAGCGCGGCGGACTTGGTGTTGATCGGCGACGAGGAGACTGTCGCCGCCGGTGTGCAGCGCTACTTCGACGCCGGCGCGACCGACGTGCTGCTCACCCAGACCGCCCTGCACACCGACGAGGACCGGCGACGCACCTGGCGGTTGACCGGCGAGCTCAACTCATCCGGTTCATAAGGGTTGTCGTTACCGACATTTCCTCCAGATCGAGTTCGTGCAGCACCTTTTGCAGGACGTCGTCGTCAAGGCGGCCGGCGCGGTTCTCCTCGATCATCGCCGCACGCTGGGTGATGAGGAGTTCCCGCCGCGCCTTGGCGAACTGCGCCTGCGGACTGTCGCGGCGTTCCTCCCCGGACAACGTGATCGCGGCCTGCGCGAACCGGTAACGGGCGTCCACCATGCGTTCCAGCCGTTGTTCGAGCCGCTTCATCTTCTCCGGCTCAATGTCTAATGTGGACAGTTGGTTGCGGGCGAGCTCGCGCAGCCGTTCGTGCGCGGCCTTCTGCGCGACCTCGCGCGCGGCCAGCTCCTCGGCCTGATCGCGGGCGGCTTCATCCGGGTCCTGGACCTTGAGCAGCCGAATCAGCGGAGGCAGCGTGAGGCCTTGGATGAGCACGGTCCCGACCGCGACGGCGAACGCGAACAGCTGAATCTCGGCGCGCCCCGGAGTGTCCGCGGGAACACCGGACGCGGCCGCGATGGTGACCACGCCGCGCATGCCCGTCCAGGAGATCACCGCCAGCGAACGCCAAGCTGGCGGATCGTGCTTGGTGCGCCTGAGAAGTTGCAGCGACCGGGGCAGGTAGCTGGACAGGAAGACAGCGGGAATCCGCACGAACATCGTCGCGAACAACACGATGATCGCGGACAAGGCGAGCGTCCCATTGTCCCGCGCGGCATGCTGCGCCCCGTCGAGCACGAACGGCAGTTGCAGTGCCATCAACGCGAACACCAGTGCCTCGAGCATGACGTCGATCGAGGCCCAGACAGACCGATCCTGTACCCGCGTCGCCGGCGACGCCCGCAACGACCGATGCCCGAGGAACAACCCCGCCGTGACGACCGCCAGCACCCCGGACCCGCTGAACTCCGCCCCGAACGGATGCAGATGCTCCGCGGTGACGTACGCCGCGAACGGCACCACGATCCCGAACGCCGATTCGAGCAGCGGATCGTCCAGCCTCGCGCGGATCAGCTCGACGACCCCGCCCGCGACCAGCCCGACCAGAATGCCGACCACCGTCGCGACGGCGAAGACCGCGAACCCGTGCCCGAGCGACCCCGCCGTCCCGGCCACCGCCGCGAGCGCGACCTTGTACAGCGTCAGCGCGGCCGCGTCGTTGACCAGGCTTTCGCCGGTGAGCACCGTCATCACGCCCCGCGGCAACCCAAGCCGCCGCCCGATCGCGACCGCCGTCACCGCGTCCGGCGGAGACACGACCGCCCCGAGCACCAGCGCCGACGCCCACGGCAAATCGGGCAGCAGCAGATGCACGACGAAGGCGATCACGAACGCGGTCGCCACCACGAGCAGCACGCCGAGCGTGATGATCGGCCGCAGATTCGCACGAAAGTGGGAGATCGAACTCTCCAGCGACGTCGAGTACAGCAGCGGCGGCAACACGACGGTCAGGATCAGCTCGGGCTCCAGCTCGACCCGCGGAACGCCGGGAATCAACGCGATCCCCAGCCCGACCACCACGATGAGCAGCGGCGCGGACAGGTTGAACCGCCGGGCGACCGCGGTCAGCCCCAGCGACCCGGCGAGCACGCCGACCAGCGTCAAGGTCTCCATGCTTCGCATCTTGACTCATGAATCCGGTGTGGCCCGGATGTCGTGGGTTCGTGTCGGGACTCCTTTCGGGGTGAGGCGGGCGGAGGGGATCGCGGGCGGTGGGTGGTTCGTGGGTGGGCTGCGTGGGGCGTTCGTGCGTGGGCCTTTCCGGATCGGGCAGCGGTTGCCGGGTGGTGGGTGGAGCGACGGTGGGGCCTGGGACTCGCTGTTGGGCGTGGCTTGCGGCGCCCATGGGGTTAGTCGGTCGGACAGTGGCCTGACATGGGCGTGGCGGTTGGCGGACGGCGGCGGGTGGGCAGGGTGCTGCCCGGGCCGGGTCGCAGGCGGACGGGAACAAGCGGGCCGCGGCACGGCGGTGGTTGGCGGCGTGCCGCTCGGGCGAGACGCGGGTGGATGGGCGGTGGGTTGCGTCGACGCGATAGTCGTTGGCGGACAGGGAGTGGGCAGTGTGCTGTTACAGGGTTCGAGGGCGGGTGGGATGGCCGCTTGGCGTTGACGCGGCGGCAGGTTGCGAACGCGTCCGGTGGCCGGGAGGGCTGCCTGGCGTTGACGCGGAGGCGGGGCGCGAATGCGGTCGGTGGATGGGATGGCGCTTGGCGTGGACGCGAAGGCGGGTTGCGAACGCGGCCGGTGGCGGAGCGGGTGTCGCCGTGGAGCCGGTTGGTGAGCGGGTGCCTCGCCTCGGCGCGGAGGAACGTGATCGTTGGTCCACCCCTCGGCGCGGTGCGGAGGTGCCGGGATGGCGGTTCGGTGAACGGCCGACCCTGGCTCCCGTTCGCGGGCACCAGTCAGGCACGCGGTGGAGCGAAACCGGACAGCGCGAAACTGGACAGCGCGAAACCGGGCGGAGAACGATCGGCCGTCTCGAGAACCTCCGGGACTACCCGAGTTCCTTGAGTTCCTTTTCCACCGCGGCCAATTCCTCCGCCGATCCCTGCACCTTCGGGCCGGTGAACCACTTCCGTGCCGACAAGGCCCACCATAGGGCCGCGCCGCCCAGGACTACCAGGAAGGCGATTGGCGTGTAGTTGAACGTGTCCACGGTGATGGGACTCGCTTGCGGCAGCATGAAGAGCACGAAGATCACCACGACCCACGCTGTCGCGACGATGCCGATCGGTTTGCCCCAGCGGCCCAGGTTCCACGGGCCTTTCTCGAAGCTGTCGCCGCGGCGGACGCGGAGGAAGACAGGGATCACGTACGCGACATACAAACCCACTGTCGCGATCGACGTGACTGCCGCGTAAGCCGTCGCGCTCCACAGGTACGGCAGTGCCAGCACCAGTGCGCCGCCCGTTGCCAGCCATACTGCGTTGGTCGGCGTTTGGGTTCGTTTGTTGATGCTGTGCCACATCTTCGAGCCCGGGATCGCGCCGTCTCGGGCGAAGGCGTAGATCATGCGGGAGTTCGCGGTCACTGAGGCCATGCCGCAGAACAGCTGTGCGCCGATGCAGATCAGGAGCAGGAATTTGCCGGTGACCGCACCGGTCGCGTCGATGAAGATCTGCGCTGGCGGCACGCCAGTGGCCGAGTTGACGGCTCCGTCGTAGTTCTGGATCGCGAACGTCAGGCCGATCAGCAGGATCCAGCCCGCGACCAGCGAGACGAGAATCGAGTTGATGATTCCGCGCGGACCCGCCTTCGCGGCGTTCTTGGTTTCCTCCGTCATGTGCGCCGAGGCGTCGTAGCCAGTGAGGGTGTACTGCGCCAGCAGCAAACCGAGCAAGAACACGTAGGGCGCGGAACCCCAGCCGGTCTGGTTCACGAAGCTGCCGAATACGAACGACGCGCTTTGATGCTTCGCCGGCACGAACACGAGCACGCCCACGATCACCAGCACGCCCAGCAGATGCCACCACACGCTGACGCTGTTCAGCACCGCCACCACTCGCACGCCGAAGGTGTTCAGCACCCCGTGCACGACGAGAATGATGGCCAGCAGCAAAATCGTGTGGCCCGGCGTCGCGGTGAAGCCCCACTGCAAATCGAGGAACGCGTTGAGGAAGAGCGCGGCGCCGAAATCGATGCCGGCGGTGACCGCGATCTGCCCGATCAGGTTGAACCAGCCGGTGAACCACGACCACGCCGGGCCGTTGCGGGTCGCCAGTTTCGCGGCCCAGTAGTAGAGCCCGCCCGCGGTCGGGTAGCTCGAGCACACCTCCGCCATGCCCAGCCCGACCAGCACCACGAACACCCCGACCAGCGGCCAGCCCCAGATCATCGCCGCGGGGCCGCCGGTCTTCATGCCGAAGCCGTACAGCGTCAGGCAGCCGGAGAGGATCGAGATGATCGTGAACGACACGGCGAAGTTCGAGAACGCCGACATCGTGCGTTTGAGTTCTTGCGCGTAGCCGAGCGCGTGCAGGCGAGCGCTGTCTTCGTCGGGTTGTCCGGTCTGCTGGTCGGAGACATCCATCGGGCACCCACCTGAAAGGTATGCGGACAGACCATTGAGAGTGCGCAGAAGTTAGCCCTCCCGGTTCACGGGTGTCAAGGTTTCGCTGGTGGCTGGGCGAAAGCTCCTCCGAACGGCGCAGGGCGGCCCGGGTTTCGGTGATCACCATAAGTCCAGTATGTCGAACGAATGTTCGAGAGCGCATCACTCGAACCGGTCGTCTGCGGGATGGGTGAGCACGCGGGCCATGATTCGCCGGTGAACGCCGAAGAAGTGGTGGCGATTGAACTCGCTGAGGATGAGCGCGAGGTGCTGCGGTGCGGACTGGCTGAATGGGGCGGACCAGCGCACTGCACCGAGGCGCTCGCGGTGGCGATGGATTTTCGGAGCGTGGCTGATCTGCACGAGGAGAGGCTTCGTCTGCGAGCGGCGCTCGTCGCTGGTGCTCCGCTCAGTCCTCGGGACTGGCGGCGGCTGGTGGTGGCTACCGAAATCGTGTTCGCCAGCGACGTGTTCGGTTCCGGGATGGATTGGCCGATCACGACCGGATTCTCGGATGAGGAGACGATCAAGATCCTGCGGCGGTTGCAACGGACGATCGCCCGCGCGCTCCGCGGAGCGCTGCATCGTCAGGATGACTGAGTATCTCGTCCTGGACGGTACGACGATGTCGACGGGCACCTTGTCCGCCGCTTCCCGGTCCAGATGTGAAAAGGCCCGCCGATGACACGAATGTCACCGGCGGGCCGGAAAGAAAACCTAATCCTGCAAAGGAAAATCAGCGACCGGTGAAGTCCCGCACCGACTCCAGCGCGGTGTCCGGCTGGTCGGCGAAGAACCCGTCGACCCCGGCCTTGAGGAACGCCGCTTCCTCCGCGAACACGTTGCCGAACGCGCTCGGGCTGGCCGAGGAGCGCAGGTTCGCCGGAAGGAACGGGTTTTCGTTGCGGAAGGTGTAGGGCTGCACCTCAAGCCCGGCGCGGTGCGCGTCGGCGATCAGCGTGGTCGGCTTGCCGAGGTTGTCCTGCGCGTCCCGCGGGATGATCTGCCCCTTCTCCGGGCCGAGGTACTTCGCGTACTTCGCGATCTCGCGCAGGCCGGCGGGCGTGACCAGGTCGGCGTAGGTGCGCTTGTCGCCCTTCGCGACGAAGTCGGCCGGAGCGCCCTTCGCCTCGGTCAGCTGCAGCAGCGGCACTCGCACCTGCTTGTGCAGCTCCTGCAGGTTCGACACCTCGAACGACTGGATGATCACCGGCGCGTTCGGCCGGTTCAGGCCGTTGCGATTGAGAATCGACACCAGCTTCGGCTCGGTCGTGTTGCCGATCGACGAGAAGTACGTCGAGTGCTTGACCTCCGGGTAGGTGCCCAGCGTCCGGTGCAGCTCGTGGCCGAGCCGCCGGGTCAGGTCGAGCACCTCCTGGTACGTCGCGATCCGGTAGCGGCCGTCGTAGAGCTGGTTGTTCGGCCGGTTCTGCGGGATCCGCTCCTTGGCGTAGAGCGTTTTCAGCTCGGCCAGGGTGAAGTCCTCGGTGAACCAGCCGGTCATCTTGGTTCCGTCGATGACCTTCGTGGTCTTGCGCGAGGCGAACTCCGGATGGGCCGCGACGTCGGTGGTGCCGCTGATTTCCGGTTCGTGCCGGGCGACGAGCTGGCCGTCCTTGGTCGGCACCAGGTCGACGTCGACGTAGTCCACCCCCATCCGCCAGGCGAGTTCGTACGACGCGAGCGTGTGCTCCGGGCGGTAGCCGGGCGCGCCCCGGTGTCCGACGATCACCGGGCCATCGTGCCGGGGACCGTGCGCGGCCGCACCCGCGGCCGTGTCCTCGCTCGCGGCCGCCGGGCCGATCGCGAGACCGGCGACGCCGAGCAGGGCCAGGCCGGACAGGGCGAGCACGCCGAGGCGTTTGCGCTTCATGGGGGGACCTTTCTCTACCGGGCGATCCGCAGTTCGCCACGACTACCGCGTCACCCTCACCGTCGCAAGCGTCGCGCGCGCGGCACCAGCCGGACGGGCGGTTGACAACCGGGTAAACGGTGGATGGCGGCCGAATCCGGACACCGTTCTCCCAGGGCTGAGCACCCACCGGACCAGTCGCGTACCTGGTCTGGGCCGGGGGTCGCGGACGGCGCGCTCCCGTGGCGCGACACGCACCGTTACGCTGTCCGGCGTGCGCGTACTGGTAATCGGCTCCGGCGCCCGGGAGCATGCACTCGTCCTCGCGGTGGCAGGCGACCCCGCGGTCACGGCGCTCGCTTGCGCCCCCGGCAATGCCGGCACGACTGCGGTCGCGGAGCAGCTCGGGGTCGAGCTCGCCGAGCCGGAGGCGGTCGCGGCCCTGGCCAAGGAGTGGAAGGCCGACCTCGTCGTGATCGGGCCGGAGGTGCCGCTCGTCGCGGGCGTCGCCGATGCGGTGCGCGAAGCGGGCATCGCCTGCTTCGGACCGTCTGCCGCCGCCGCGCGCATCGAGGGATCGAAGGCGTTCGCGAAGGACGTCATGGCGGCCGCGAAGGTGCCGACTGCCCGCAGTGAGGTCGTCGACACTCCCGCGCGCCTCGACGCCGCGCTTCACCGCTTCGGACCCACCTGGGTGGTGAAGGACGACGGTCTCGCGGCTGGCAAGGGCGTGGTCGTGACCGAGGACGTCGAGGTCGCGCGCAAGCACGCGCTGATGCTGCTCGACGGCGGGCACCCGGTCCTCCTGGAGTCCTTTTTGGACGGCCCGGAGGCCTCGCTGTTCTGCTTCGTCGACGGCCGCACTGTGGTGCCGATGCTGCCCGCGCAGGACTTCAAGCGCGTCGGCGACGGCGACACCGGCCCGAACACCGGCGGCATGGGCGCGTACGCACCGCTGCCGTGGGCGCCCGAGAACCTGGTGGACGACGTCGTCGCGCGGATCGTGCAGCCGGTGGTGGACGAACTCGCCGACCGGGGCAGCCCGTTCTCCGGCCTGCTCTACGCCGGTCTCGCGCTCACCTCGGAAGGCCCGCAGGTGATCGAGTTCAACTGCCGTTTCGGCGACCCCGAGACGCAGGTCGTCCTGGCGCTGCTGCGTACGTCGCTCGCGACCGTGCTGAACGCGACGGCTACCGGGAAGCTGGCTGAGCTGCCGCCGCTGGAGTGGTCGGGCGGTGCCGCGGTCACCGTCGTGATCGCTGCGGACGGGTACCCGGGCAAGCCGCGTACCGGTGACGTCATCACCGGCGGAGAGATCGAAGGCGTGCTTCACGCGGGTACGCGGCGTCGCGACGACGGTGCGGTGATCTCGGCCGGCGGACGTGTGCTGTCCGTCGTCGGCACTGGTAAGACGCTTAAGGCGGCGCGTAAGCACGCGTACGAGACTGTCGAGCGCGTGCACCTCGCTGGCTCGCACCATCGCACCGATATCGCACTGCGCGCGGCCAATGGGGAAGTAAGCGCTCCAGCCTGAGCAGCTTCTCCACGAAGTTCGCCTCGGGTTCACGTGCCGGTTGGTAGCCTCGAAACGGGTCCGTACGGTCACCGTCCGTATCACGGGAGGGGTTAGCGCATGCCGGGAAGCACACCGCTCACCGACCTGGCTTCGTCGGTACCGGCAGCGCCGGGCGTGGCGGACATCGTGGTCGAGCCGGCGAAGCTGCTTGAGGTCGCGCGGGTGGTCGACGAGCAGGTCAGCGCGCTCGAAGACAAGCTCCTCACGCGGCTGGGCGAGCTGCGCGTCGACGCTCCTTCGTCAGACACCGTGAGCGTGAACGCGATGGCCGCGTGGAACACGGTTGTCGCGGAAGGTGATCAGTCGTACGCCGCGCAGGTGCGCGCGTACGTCGCCAATCTGCACAAGCTTGTCGGACAGCTGCGCGAAGCAGCGAAAACGTACGAGGCCAGCGACGCGGACAAGGCCGCGGCGTTCGGGGACCGCGGTGCGCACGGCATCCACTAAGCCAGTTATCGCCGTTGTCGCGGTACTCGGTGTCGCGGGCTGCTCGTCGGGCGCGCAAGGGACCGCGTACCCCGTACAGCCCGCGATGAGTTCCCTGGCGCAGCAGACGAAAGCGGCCGCACTGCCGCCGCGGCCGTCGGACTTGCCGATCGCCGGGACCGATCCGTGCGATCTGCTCGGACAGGCGCAGCTCGACCTGCTGAAAGTCACGAGCGTGCCGCGCAAGGCCGCCGAGGCGAAGGACGGGCCCACCTGCGTGTTCGATTCGGACAAGACCGAGCCGTTCCACGCGCTGCACCTGCGGATCGTCAGCGCGGACGTCCAGGAGTGGCTCACCGGCGCGCGCCGCAAGAACAGCATGACCACCGCGCCGACCAGCGTCGAGGGCTATCCGGCGATCACGAACTACCGCGCGGCCGGCACGCCCGCCGACTGCGAGGTGCTCGTCGGCGTCGCCGCGGGACAGACCATGGCGGCGCAGGAGTTCGCGGTCACCGTGGGCGCGTTCAGCCAGCCGCAGTTGTGCGAAATCGCCACCCAGGCCGCCGGCCTGGCCGTGCAGGGCCTCAAGAACCGGACCTAGGGAGGGCGCGTGGAGATCTCCGAACTCGCGGGCAGGATCCGCGACCACCGTTTCGACGGGTGGACCGACACCGCCATCGCCGACGAGATCGAGAAGTTCGGCACCGGCGACGGAATCGCCAGCATCGCCACCGCGGTCGAGGCGCTGCGAGAAATCGCGAGCGCGCTCGCGAGCACCGACCACACGCTGCGTGATCAGCTGGCGAAGCTCGGCGTCGAATGGCAAAGCCAGGCGGGCGGACAGGCTGGCCAGGTGCTGTCCGATCAAGCGGGCTTCTCCAGCGACGCGATGCAGAAGGTCGCGCACACCGCGGAAATGCTTTTCGCGCAAGGAGAAGCGTTCAACCGCACCAAGTACAAGCTGCCCGACCCGGCCGCGGTGCGCAAAGGCGCGGAGAGCCTCACGCTCCTCGATTCGGTGGCGAGCTTCCTCGGGTTCGAGACTGATCACGCCGCGCAGGTGCAGGCCGCGGACAACGCGCGCGGCCAAGCGGTCGAGGCGTTGAACTCCTACGCCCAGCAGAGCGGGGAAAACCTGCTGTCCACCGAACCGTTGAGCCAGCCGCAATCGCTCACGATGGTCCAGCCCGGCAGCGGGCCGAGCCCGGTCGACCGCGCGGCCGCGGCGGTCGAGGTGACGCCGGACGGCCAGGTGCGGCCCGCCGCGGCGTCGGTGAAGTCGCAGTACGTTCCCCCGCCGCCACCACCCCCGGCGGCTCCGATGGATCCGCCGACGCCCGCGTACGGCACGGCTTCGCAGGCACCGGCTGCCCGGCAGAATGCGCCAGTGGTCGCGGCCAGCTACGTGCCGCCGTCTTCGCCTCCGCCGCAGGGGTGGGAGAAGGCACCGGGGAGCGCGCCTCAGGGCAGGGTGCCGGAATCCCCTGGCGTGCCTCGACCGGGCGGTTCCACGCCGGGAATCCCTGGCGGGCCAAGCACTTCGGGCGGGACGCGGGTTCCTGGCGGGGCGCGGCCTGGAGAGTCCGGCACGTTTCTGCCGACTGGTCCGAAGGGGACGAGCGGCGGAATCGAGAGCGGTGGTCCGGTTAATCGCGGAACTGTGGGAAGTTCCGAAAGTCTTGGCGGCACAAGCGGATCCGGTCGTTCCGCGGTCGGCGGCAGTCCGGGAGGCGGCAGCAACCCTGGCAGCGGTCACGAAAACCAAGCGCTGCAACGAGGTCGTCTGGTCGGCAGCGTCCCGCAGGCACCGGCAGCCCCCGCCGCCGAACCCTCCGGCAACGCTCCGGTCCCGCGCGGAGCAGGAGCGTCGCCCGGCGAAATCGGCGCGGGCGCTGCCGCCTTGGGCGCGGGAGTAGCCGGTGGCGCGCTTTCCGGCGACCGGGAACGGCAAGGCCGGGCCCAAGACGGTCAGCAGAAAGGCTTGGCCCGGCCGTTGCCGGTGGACGAGCTTCCCGAGGAAGAAGCCGTCGCACTGCGGAAAGCCGAGCAGATCGCGCCGAAATCAGGCAGCGGCGACGCCAAGTACCTCTCCGAAGCCGCGCCGCAGGAAGGCGACGACGAGCACGTGCGCCGCTTCGGCGTCGACGACAAGGATCTGTTCGCCGACGGCCGGATGGTCGCGCGCGACGTCCTCGGCGACGGCACGGGAGACGTGCGCCGGCCGTGAACCTGGTACTGACCGCCCTCGAATTCGACGTGCTGTGGGAATCGCTGGACCTGGGCGGACGTCCGCCCGCGCTCGCCGTTCCGTCGCCGGGACGCACGCACACCGAACGGGCCGAGCTGATCGAGTCCGTCTGGGATTCGCTGGCACAGCGCAGGCTGGCGCGCGGCCGTCGTCCATCCGGGACAGTGCTGGACCAGTTGCATTTGCTGGCCAGCCCGCGGGAAGCGGTGGACGTCTGGGTGTGGGCCGACCGCGAGATCCACGGCCGCGCGGTGAGCCGGGGCAGCCAGGCCGTGCTCGCCGTGGTCGACCGGGACGAGGTGTGGCTGATCCCCGCCGACGCCGGCGCGCTCGCCGACGCCGTGGTCTCGGTGGCCGGTTCGCTCGACCCCGGGATCGGGCAGTCGGTTTCGGTGCCGCACAGCACGCTGGTCGCCGCCGACGCGGCCGCCGGTGGCGACCCGAAGGCGCTGGTCACGGCCTTGGAGGACCGGGGCGTGGCGCTGTGGGAAGCGCAGGAACTGGCGGGCATGCTGATGGGACAGGCGGCGCGCGGCCAGTTCTGCGCGGAACGAGTCCTGCGGGACGGGACGGTGCGCCGGTCGCCGCACGTGGCGGCGTTTTACGACACCGATTCCGGGCGGTATCTGTTCCAGCTCACCGACGATTCGGACGGGCATACCTGGGCGACGGTGAGCCCGGCGGACAACGCGGTGCTCGCGGAGCGGGTGCGGGAGTTGCAGGCCGCGATTTGACCCCTTGGCGCAGACCGTTTTCTCCCCTTTCGCCCCCGCGATAACCCGGTCCGGGGGTTCGCGGGTGGAAGTCCGGGAGAACTGCACACGGCACGCGTCCGAAGTCTTAGAGTAAGCAGGGAACCGACCTGGTGCGCGGAACGTCCGAACTGGTCGGGAAGCGAGTGTCGCGAAGGGGATGACGAACGGTGCCTGTCTACGATCCGGATTCCATGGCTATCGCCGCCAGGAACGTGGAGAAGCTGAAGGACGAGTTCGAAAAGTCCAAGAAGCACCTCACCGGCGTCGACGACGAGCCGGAAAGCCCGTTCGGCACGATGGGCGGCTCCAAGGACGTGCACGGCGCGGTCGGCACGTTCAAACAGGGCGTGCACAGCGAGTTCGACGCGGCCGGGAAGCTGATGGAGGCGACCAGCTTCATTCTCAAGAAGGCCGCCGGGCTGATCCAGGAGACCGACCAGGTCCACAAGACCGACCTGACCGTCCACGAAGACCGCTGAGCAGGCACGAGGGGGCTAGAGCATGGCGCTGATCGACTATCCGCCGAACTGGCAGGGCGTTGTCACCAAGGCCCAGAAGGTCGACAAGATCAACCCGGACGCGATCAGCAAAGCCGGGCAGCAGTTCACTGAAGCTGCGAAGCGAGCGGGCGACCACAGTCAAGAGCTGAAGTCGTCCACCGATGCTTTGGCCGGTGGGGTGTGGGAAGGTCCGGCGGCGGACTCCTTCGTCGAGTACGTCCGGCAGATCACCACGGCGGGTGCCAAGGTGCAGGGGCATCTTGACGACGTCGGCAAGGACCTGACGCAGCTGTCCAGCGACCTCGGCGGGATCAAGAGCAAGGTCACCGAGGCCTTCAACACCGCCAAGTCGGCGATCGACAAGCGGATCAAGGAAGAGTCGGACAAAGCGCAGAAGGCGCAGGCCGCCGAGGCGGATTACGCCAAGTCGGACAAGAAGGGCCCGGCGCCAAGCCCGACGTCGCAGTCGATCATCGAAGCCGCGAACAAGGCCAACCAAACGGACGCCACGAACGCCGAACAGACCATCGACCCGCTGCTGACCCAGGCCGACGACATGGTCAAGAAGTCGCAGCAGTTGATGCAGACCCAGATCACCGGCGGCTATTCGGAGGTCCCGCTTCCCAACTCGGACGGCACCATCCCGCAGAGCACCGGTGGCCTGCACACCGGGCACGGCGGTGGCGGCGGCGGCGGTCACCACGGCGGCGGTGGCGGGGGCGCCAGCGGAGGCGGCGGCGGTCTCGGCCCGAGCGGCGGTCCGCCTTCCTCGCCTCCGCCCGGCAACGTTCAGCAGTGGATCCAGGAAGCGATCAAGGAACTGCAGGCCGCGGGCGTGAACGTGACCGAGGCGGACATCAAGAACATCTGGGCGATCATCCAGCACGAGTCCGGCGGCAATCCGAACGCGATCAACAACTGGGATTCGAACGCCGCGGCCGGGCATCCGTCCAAGGGCTTGATGCAGTGCATCGACTCGACGTTCAACGCGCACAAGCTGCCCGGGCACGACAACATCTACAACCCGGTCGACAACATCATCGCCGGGGTGCGGTACTCGATCGACCGGTACGGCTCGATCGGCAACGTGCCGGGCATCCAGGCGATGGCGCACGGCGGCGCGTACCGCGGTTACTGACGGCACACCCCGCACGCGGTTCCGCCGGTTAGCCTGGCCGCATGGTCGACATCGGTGCTTTCGGCGGGCCCGCGCTGCGGGCAGGCGTGCCTCCTTTTCACGTGATGGACGTGCTGTCCGCGGCGCAGGCCCGGCAGCGCAGCCACGGCGACCTCATCTCCTTGGCCGCCGGGCAGCCGTCCGTGCCCGCTCCGGCGGCGGTGCTGCGCGCGGCGCGGGAAGCGCTGAGCCAGCACACGCTCGGCTACACCGAGCAGCTCGGCATTCCTGAGCTGCGCGAAGCCGTCGCCGGGCACTACCGGCGCACCTACGACATCGACGTGACTGCCTCCGACGTCGTGCTGACCACCGGCTCCTCCGGCGGTTTTCTGCTGTCGTTCCTCAGCGCGTTCGACCCGGGCGCGCGGGTCGCGATGGCCCGCCCGGGTTACCCGGCGTACCGGAATCTGCTGAGCGTCCTCGGCTGCGAGGTTGTCGAGTTCGCGACCACGGCCGAGACGAACTTCCAGCCGACCGTCGAACAGCTCGACCGGCTCGGGCCGATCGACGGGCTGATCGTCGCGAGTCCCAGCAACCCGACCGGGACCGTGTTGCCGCCGGGTGAGCTGGCTGCGATCTCCGGCTGGTGCGCGTCGCACGGCGTGCAGCTGATCAGCGACGAGATCTACCACGGCATCTCGTACGGCAAGCAGCTCGATTGCGCCTGGCAGTACGGCCGGGAAGCGTTGGTGCTCGGGTCGTTCTCGAAGTATTTCGCGATGACCGGCTGGCGGCTCGGCTGGATGCTGGTGCCGCAGCGGCTGCATCGCGCGGTCGACGTCCTCACCGGCAACTTCACCATCTGCCCGCCCGCAGTCTCGCAGTACGCGGCGGTCGCGGCGTTCACGCCGGAGTCGTACGCCGAAGCGGACGCGCACGTCGAGCATTACCGGCGCAACCGCGACCTGCTCTTCGCCGGTCTGCGCGAGATCGGTCTGGACAAGCTGGCCCCAGCCGACGGCGCGTTCTACGCCTACGCCGACGTCTCCGACCACACCACGGACAGCCTGAGCTGGTGCCAGCGGCTGCTCGCCGACACCGGCCTCGCGATCACCCCGGGAATCGACTTCGACCCGGTCGACGGCGGCCGTTACGTGCGGTTTTCCTTCGCGGGCGCGACCGAGGACGTGACCGAGGGGCTGCGCCGGCTCGGCGGCTGGCTGGGCTGAATTCGCGACTTCGCCGGACGCTGGAGCCAGATTGTCGTTCGCATGAGCAAATAGCTCCGTGTCGTTTCGGCCGATTCGGGCTTACGTTCGGGCGATGGCGAACGAATTGACCATTCCGCTCCTGCCCTGCCGGGACATCGACGAGATCGCGTCGTTTTACGAGATGCTCGGCTTCGAGATCACCTCTCGGCAGGCACGGCCGTACTCGCACGTCGCGGTGCGGCGGGAAGACCTCAACCTGCACTTCTTCGGGATGGACGGCTACGACCCGGCGCAGTCGTACAGCACCTGCCTCGTCATCGTGGAGGACACCAGCGAATTGTTCGAGGCATTCGCGGCGGGAATGCGCTCTGTGCACGGAAAACTGCTCGTCTCCGGCATTCCGCGGATGACCCGTCCTCGGCTGCGCAACGACCGCTACACCGGATTCACCGTCGTCGATCCGGGCGGCAACTGGATCCGGATCAACCAGCGTGCCAAGGAACCGGAAGCGACCACGAAGCTCGCGAAAGCCGTGGAAAACGCCGCGAGACAGGCGGATTCGCACGGTGACGAACGCCAGGGGCTCAAGATTCTGGAAGGCGCGTTGAAGCGGGCGACCGGCGACGAACCGGAGTTCCAGGCGGCGCGGGAGTTCCGCGACGAGCTCGTCGAACGGATCAAGGGTTCGGACCGGGAGAGGCCCTGACCACAGGGGGGAGCCCCTGAGGGGAACCCGGAGATATCCCTGAACGTTGGGCTGGCATAGAGAGTTTCCGTCGCACGGATGGCACGCTGGAGGGCACCGGGCCGACGTGGCGCGGAAACGGCATCGGAGGAGCCATGTTCTGGAAGATCGTCGGAGCGCTCGTCGTGGCCTGGATCGCCTTCATGGTGATCGGGTCCGTGATCGGCTTCCTGTTCAAGGCCGTGCTGTGGATCGGCATCATCGGCGGGGTGCTGTTCCTGGGCACCGCGGCCTACGGGGCGATCACCGGGAAGAAGCAGTCGAAGCGGATCACCCGCTGACCGGCGCCGAACCATACTGAGCGGACGAGACGGGCTCCCGCACCGGGAAGGTGCGGGAGCCGTTCGCCGTTCAGGCCAGTGCCGCTCGGGCGGCCTCGGCGCCGTCCCACAGGTGTGCGCGGATTCCGACCGCGCGGGCGCCGTCGATGTTGACCTGGCGGTCGTCGAAGAACAGGCACTCGTCCGGTTCGGCACCCAGTTTGTCCAGCAGCAGCCGGAAAATCTCGGCGTCCGGCTTCGCGGCCTTGACGTCGCCGGAGAACAGCGTGTGCTTGAACAGCTTCGACCATTCCTGTTCGCGCACCCAGACGCCGAACGCCGACGGCGCGTTCGACAGCAGCGCGAGCGAGGCCCCGGCCTCGGACAGTGATTGCAGCAGGTCCACCGAGCCCGGCGCGAGCTGTCCCCAGCCCGCGACGTCGAGCGCGGTCAGTTCGGCCGACAGCGCGTCGTCCACCTTCGCGCCTACCTGGTCGCCGATGGACGTCCAGTACTTCAGATCCGTGCAGCCGCGGTCGTACGCGTCGCGCACGCTCCAGTACACCGGCTCGAACGTCTCGTGCGGGACGCCCATCGCGGCCGCCAGCTTCGGTATCGCGGTGGTGCGGTGGCTGAGCACCTCGCCGTAGTCGAACACGATCCAGTTGGTCACCCGAGTCCCCCAGGGTTCAGGCACCGGCTTTGATCCGGTGCAGTGCTTCGGCGATGTCGGCGGACGAAAGGTCGCGGTGTGTCACGAACCGGACCTTGCCCGCCATGGGCAGGGCTTGAATGCCGAGCGAGCCGAGCCAGTTCAGCGCGGTCGGCACGTCCGGCACTCCGGCCAGAACGATATTGGTGTCCGGCGTCCGCACGTCCCAGCCGTGCTCGGAAAGGCCGTCGGCCAGCCGCTTCGCGAACTCGTGCGTCTCGGCCAGTTCGTCGACGCGATCCAGCGCCACCAGGCAAGCCGCAGCGAGCACGCCGCCCTGACGCACGCCGCCGCCGAGCATCTGCCGCATCCGGCGGGCCTGTTCGACGAACTCGACGCTCCCCGCGACGACCGAGCCGACCGGTGCGCCGAGGCCCTTGCTGAAACAGGCCGAGACGGTGTCCACGCCGACGGTCAGCGCGGCGGGCGGCACCTGCAGCGCGACAGCCGCGTGCCAGATCCGTGCGCCGTCGAGGTGCACAGTGAGCCCGGCCTGCTTCGCGACGGACAGCAGTTGCGCGTGCTCGTCGGGCGGAGTGACCGCGCCACCAGCCGCGTTGTGCGTGTTTTCCAGGCACAACAGCGAGGTGCGGAGCGTGAAGTACGGGCCGGGATTGCCGATCGCGGCTTCGAGCGTTTCCGGCAGGCAGCGCCCGGGTCCAGCGTCGTGTTCGAGGATGTCCGGCATGCCGCCGGCCAGCCAGGCCGCCGAGCCGAGTTCGTTGGTGAGCACGTGCGCGCCGCGCGTGGCGAGGAACCGGTCGCCGCGCCGCAGGTGGACGCTCAGCGCGATGAGGTTCGCCATCGTCCCGCTCGGCGTCCACAGCGCGGCGGGCATCCCGAGGGTCTGCGCGGCCCGGCGCTCCAGTTCGGCGATGGTCGGGTCGGTGCCGATGACGTTGTCGTCGACCTCCGCCTCGGCCATGGCCGCGCGCATGATCGCGTCCGGGCGGGTGACGGTGTCGGAACGGAAGTCGATCAGCTGCCCAGTCATGGTCACAGTCCGATCACATCACACTGGCGGGCGCGGCATCAATGCGACGGGGGGTGGAACGTTTCCGGCCGGACGTGCAACCGTGGACGCCCCCGGATCCGTCCCTTCACCGGACATGGCCAGAGCGGAGCTGCAAAGCGCGTGGACCAGCGCGACGAACAAGAGTTCGCGGAGTACTTCGCCGCGAGGAGGGACGCCGTGCGCCGGACCGCGTATTTGCTGTGCGGGGATTGGCACAAGGCCGACGACCTCGCGCAGACGGCGTTCGTCGCACTGCACCGGAGGTGGAAGAAGATCAGAGACCGCGCGGCGACCGACGCGTACGTGCGCAAGACGCTGGTGCGCGCGGTCATCGACGAGTCGCGCCGTCCGTGGCGGCGCGAGCGCCAGACCGAAGTGCTGCCGGAACCGGTGGACGACAGCCCTGGCCTCGCCGAACGCGTCGCGACTCGCGAGGACTTGCTCGCGGCGTTGAAGGAAGTGCCGCCGAAGCAACGGGCGGTGCTGGTGCTGCGGTTCTTCGACGGCCTGGACGTCGGTGCCGCGGCGACGGCGCTGGGCTGCAGCGAAGGCAATGTGAAGAGCCAGACCGCGCGCGGGCTGGCGAATCTGCGTCAGGTGCTGGAACGGGAGGTGGAGACCAATGGATGAGCGGGAAGCCGAGACGTTGTTCTCCGCCGTTCCCGGCGACGTGCCGCCTCCGACGTTCTCGGTGGAAGACGTGGTGCGCCGCTCGAAGCGCGAGACGCTGCGCCGGCGTCACCGGATCACCGCCGGCGCGGCGGCCGTGCTCGTGGCCGCGGGCTTCGGCACCTGGGGCATTGTGGGCATTTCGAGCGAAAAGTCTGATTCTGGCGCGAATTCCGCGGCCGCACCCGTGCAACCCGGCGGACCGGCGGCGCGTCCTTTCAGCAATGGGGATGACTTCCCGGGTGAGCCGTCTCGGCAGGGAGCCGGCGAAACCGGGAGGACCGGCCCTCGGGTCGAAGGCACCTCCGGGTGCGGACGGGTGGACTGGGAGCTCGCCACTGCCCTCGCTGGCGAGCTCCCAGGCCACTTGACCGCCGCGCAGGCTTCCCCAGGCAGCGTTTGTACGACGTCGTCGCGCGGCGCGGGGTTCCCGCTTCCGGACGGGATGATCGGCGCGGCGGTGTTCCCTCGCGGCACCGCGGTGACTGTGCCCACGCAACCGGCCGGAGCGGTCACCGTGCGTCAGCAAACCGGCAGCGGGGGGACTCTCGTGCTGGTCAGCGTTCCGGGGACTTCCGGGCACCCGGCACCGTACGCGACCGACCTGGCGCGCTTCGCCGCTTCGCTGGCTGCCCGGTTCTGATCGGCGGCCTCGGGCGCGGCTGGCAGAATATCCGGGCATGACGGCAGCAGCCACCACTCCCAAGGGCGAGCGACGACGGGCAGCGCTCGTCGAAGCCGCCGCTGAGCTGCTGGCCGAGGGCGGTTTCGACGCGATCCGGCACCGGGCTGTCGCCGAACGGGCCGGCCTGCCGCTGGCGTCCACGACGTACTACTTCGACTCGCTGGAAGAGCTCGTCACCGCCGCCGTGGAACACCACGGGCAGACCGAACTGGCCAACGGACGCCGCCAGCTGGAGGACCTGACGACCCGCAACCGGGGCGTGCAGGCGACCGTGGAACTCGTGCTGGACATGCTGCTCGGTCCGCAGAGCGGCGACCCGGAAGCCGACGCCGAGGCAGTTCTGCTGCGCTACGAACGCCTGGTCGCGACCGGGCGGCGGCCGTACCTGCGGCCGTTGATGCGCACGTTGTCCCAGCAGCTCAACGAACTGCTGACGGAGATCCTCGCCCGGTCCGGGACGCCGGTGGGCAAGGACGAACTGGACCGGCTGGTCGCGCTGGTGGACGGCGCGGTGGTCAACGCGCTGATCGCGGTCGACCCGGCTCCGCGCGCCGCGGCCGGGCGGATGCTGCGGACCGCGCTCGCGGAGTCGGCGACCGTCCACTGAGGACAGTCACTCCGAATACGCCGCGGTGGCGCGGATTTCGATCAGCAGTCCCGGGCTGGCGAGCCCACTGACGCCGATCATCGACCACGCCGGGTAAGGCTCAGCCGTCACGAGACGCTTCTTGGCTTCCAGGAAACCGGGCAAATGCTGGTGGATGTCGACGTGATAGCTCGTGAGGTCGACCAGCGCGGACAGGTCGAGTCCTTCCAGCCGAAGGATTTCTTCGATCCGGCGGAGCGCGATCTCGGTCTGCTCCTCGATGGTTTCCGCGATCGCGCCATCCGGGCGGCGGCCGATCGTGCCCGCGATGAAGAGGAGGTTGCCAGCGCGGACGGCGGCGGAGTAGCCGAAGCGGGCGAACGCGGACGCCCCGGACGGTCCGAAAACCTCGGAATCCTCGGGGATGGTGACGGAGTGCATGTGGTTCCCTTTCTCAGTTGCCCCAGCGGGACGTGCGCGCGGCGCGTTCCAGCCGGGTTTCGCCGTCGGCCGCGCGTTCGCGCAGGAAATCGGCGGGTACGGACGGGACGGGTGCGTTTTTCGGGTTTTTCGCTGCCTGCGCGACGATCGCGTCGGTGAGTGAGCGGACCATCTCCAGCCGGGGGTAAGCGGCGTGGATCGTCGCGGCCTGCTCGTCGGTGACCGCCGCGAGGTACTCGGCACCGACCGGGCCGCCGAAATCGACGGCGACCCCGGCTCGGACGAGCACGCACAACGGACCTCGGTGTTCCGCGATGCCCGCGGTGGTGTGCAGGGCGATGGCCTGCCAGACCGCGTCGGCGTCTGTCGGGGAAACCCCTTGCTGGACAAGGAATCTGGCGGCGCGTTCGGCTCCCTCGACCTCGAAGCGTTCCACGTGCGGGCCATCCGGTGCCGTGCCGAGGTCGTGCATGACGCACGCGGCGAACAGCAGGTCGTCGTCGTAACCGGACAGAGCCAGCCGGTCCGCGACCAGCCGGGCGAACAGGTAGGTACGGACGCTGTGGTTGAACACCGACGGCGATTCCACCGGGCGGACGACCTCGAGCACGGCGTCTGCCAGCGGAGTCGCGGGGAGTGCGACCACCGGGTCCGAAAGGAGTTCGGTCATGGCTTCCAGGGTGCCCTGCGGGCCGCTGACCTGGTGAGTGGCAAGTTTGCCGTACTTCGATAGAATCTTGCCATGACGGTGCATCGGGTCGCGGTGCTGGCGCTCGACGGAGTACTTCCGCTGGACCTGGCGATCCCCGCGCAGGTGTTCCACCGCCGGCCGCAGACGCATTACGAGATGACGTTGTGCGCACTCGGCCCGGCAGTCTCCACCAGTGCTGGATTCGAGCTGGCTGCCGAAGGCGGGATCGACGAGCTGCGCGCGGCGGACACGGTGATCGTGCCGGGATACGACCCGATCGGCGAGACGCCGGAAGCGGCGGTCGAGCTGCTGGCCGAGGCACGCGACCGGGGACGGCGGGTGGTGTCCATCTGCACGGGCGCGTTCGCGCTGGCCGCGGCGGGAGTGCTGGACGGTTTGCACGCCACGACGCATTGGGAATATATCGACGAATTCGAACGGGACTTCCCCTCGGTGCACGTCGACCGCGACGTCCTCTACGTCGACGAGGGCGACGTGCTCACCTCAGCTGGCGTGTGCTGTGGCATCGACCTGTGCCTGCACATCGTGCGCCGAGACCTGGGCACCGCGGTCGCCAACCGGATCGCCCGCGGCCTGGTCGCCGCCCCGCATCGCGAAGGCGGGCAAGCCCAATACGTGCCCGCTCCGCTCGCGGACGCTGGCGATGCGTCGTTGTCGGCCACGCGGGAATGGGCGTTGCGGCGACTGGGCGAATCGCTCAGCATCCGCCTGCTCGCCCGGCACGCGGAGATGTCGCAGCGGACTTTCCTGCGCCGGTTCGCCGAGGAAACCGGGACGACCCCGTTGCAGTGGCTGCTCAACGCTCGGCTCGGCAAAGCGCGGGAACTGCTGGAAACCACGGACTATTCAGTGGACCGGGTGGCGCGGGATTGCGGCCTGGGCACCCCGGCCAACCTGCGGCTGCACTTCCGGCGTGCGCTCGGGACCACGCCGACCGCTTACCGGCGGGCCTTCACTTCCTGACCCGTCCGTTTGGCGTCGGCGGCTGATTTCGCCAGCAGTTCCAGCATCGCGTTCTCCGCCGCCACCGGGTCGTGCGCGGCGATCGCGTCCAGCACCCGGCGATGGCTCGGCACGGGGTCGTCGGTGGGGCCGGCGCTGTGGACCAATTTGTCCCGCTCCGCCAGGCCGATCGCGATGACGCGTTCGATCTGGAGCAGGAAGTTGTTGTGCGCGGCCGACAGCAGGCTGCGGTGAAACGCCAGATCCGCCTCGATACTGGCTTCCAGATCCGGTGCGGCCACCATCGCGTCGAGTGCCGACGCCATCGCGGCGAGGTCGTCCTCGGTCGCGCGCTCCGCGGCCATCCGCGCGGCCGCTGGTTCGACCACGGCACGGACCTCGGCCAACTCGTCCAGCAGGCCGGCGTTTCCTCGCGCGGTGGTTTGCCAGCGCATCACGTCGGCGTCGAGAAGCTGCCAGTTCTCCCGGGGTCGCACGAACGTGCCGTGCTTCTGCCGCGCGCCGATCATTCCCTTAGCGGCCAGCACTTTCAACGCTTCCCGCAATGCGGTGAGACTGATATCCAGCTCTTCGCGCAGCGCGGGAAGGTCCAGCACCATGCCCTCGGGCCATTCGCCGGACAGAATGCGCGCGGCGAGGGTTTCCACGGTCAGGCCGTGCAGGCCGCGAGGGCGGTGGTCGGTCACCGGAGCGGGAGCACGCACGTCGGCGAGCCGGTCGGGTAATTGCGGACCTCCGCGTTTCCGAAGTCCTGCAACGAGAACACCGAGATCGAGTCGTCTTTGAATGCCGCGGTGTAACAGATCCCGTCTGCCACGGCGAAGTTCCACGGGTAAGCCCCGCACGGCTGGTCGGCGGTCGCGCGCAGCGGAGTACCGGCGAACGAAGTGATGCATTCGGGGCCGCGGTTCGACAGATAAATGCCGGATTCGAACACTTCCAGGTGTGCTACCAGGGATTCGCCGCCGGCCAGTGTCGAAGGAGTCGCCTCGACGAACTCGAACGCACCCGGTGAGGTCTCCCGCATGGTGATCAGTTCCCCGGACAATTCTCCTGCCACGTAAGCGATTCCGTCCGCACCGCGCACGAGCTGCCGCGGCCCCGTGCCCGGCGGGAGCGACGAAACGGCCAGCGGGGTGAGCTTTCCTTTCGGCGACAACGTGTAGCTGCGGATCTCGTCAGTGCCCAGATCGACCGCACTCACCACCGAACTGTCCGCTGACGACACCGCCATGTGGACGTGCGGACCTTCCTGCCGGTCAGCGCGCGGCCCGCTTCCGGTGTGCTGCACCAGGTCCGTGCGCCCGTCGATCCGGCCGTCCTCGCGCAGGGCGAACACGGCGAGGCTGCCGCCGCCATAGTTGGCGCACAACAGAAACCGCGCGTCCGGCGTCACCGCGAGGTGGCACGGGCTGGCCCCGCCGGACTCGACCACGTCGAGCGCGACCAGGTCGCCGTCGACCGAAACGGAGGTGACCTCGCCGTAGCTCGTCTCGTTGACCGCGTACACCATCGGCAGCGTGGGATGCTGGGCCAGCCAGGTCGGCGACACCATCGGCAACGTCGAATCCGCCGTCAGCTCGCTTCCCGAGCGCCGGAAAACCGCGATCCCCATGCCGTTCCCGCCGGTTTCGGCAGTGCGGCAGCCGACGAGTACGACGTCGCTCACGAGCGCTCCTTCACTAATGCGGCCACTCTGGCCCGGATGTCCTCAGACGAACCTCGGGTCAGCGCCGACCCGATCCCGCAGGCGACCGCGCCCGCGTCGAGCCAGCGTGGCACGTCCTCGGGAGCGATTCCACCCGTCGGCACGAGCGGAGCTTGCGGAAGCGCAGCGCGGACGTCCTTGATCCATTGCGGACCGAGCGCGGAGGCGGGAAAAACCTTTACGGCGTCAGCACCTTCCTCCATCGCGCGCACGATTTCGGTGACCGAACCGGTGCCTGGCAGTGCCGCGACGCCGTACCGATGAGCGGTACGCAAGACCTCGGTGTGCAGCGACGGGGACACGAGAAACTGAGCCCCCGCACGGATCGCGGCCGTCGCCGAGGACTCGTCCAGCACTGTTCCCGCTCCGATCGTGGCCTCCGGATACGCGGTGCTCAGCTCCTCGATCGCGACGAGCGCACCCGCGTTGGTGAGCGGGACTTCGACCGACTTCAACCCGGCGTCGAGCACTGCCCGGGCGGCGGCGACGGCCGAGGCGGCGTCCGCCGTCCGCACGATTCCGACGACGCCCTGGCGCACCGCTTCGCGCGTGATCTCCCACCGGTATCCCATGACGGGCAGTCTAGCAGGAAGATTATAAATTACTAATTATTCTTGACGCGGCTGAGAGCGTCCCGCATGCTTGCGGACCATGCGCACTGCTGTGGTGACCGGCGCGGCGTCCGGGATCGGAGCCGCGACCGCCCGTCAGCTCAACGCCGACGGCTACCGGGTGCTCGGCGTCGACCTCGCCCCGGTGCCCGGCGGCGTGCAGGGCGACGTAACGGACGACGAGACGTGGCACCGCGTTCTCGATCTGGCGGGCGAAGTCGACGCCGTGGTCAGCAACGCGTACCTGCCGAGTTCGGGTCCACTGCACGAAACCGGCCGCGCGCAATGGCAACGGCAGCTGGACGTGAACCTCACCGCGTCTTACCTGGCCGTGCGGACTTGCCTGCCGTCACTGCGGGCTCGGCACGGCTCCGTGGTGCTGGTTTCCTCGGTACACGCGCGATTCGGACTGCCGGGACATCCGGCGTACGCGGCCAGCAAAGGCGCGTTGGTGTCCCTGGCCCGGCAGTTGGCGGTGGAGTACGCGCCGGAAATACGGGTGAATTCGGTGCTCCCCGGTCCGGTCGAGACCGAGGCGTGGGGCCGGATCAGCGCGGAAGACCGCGAACGCAGCGTCCGCGCGACACCCGCCGGACGGCTCGGCGATCCGACCGAAGTCGCCGCGGTGATCGCGTTCCTGCTCTCGCCCGCGGCGTCGTTCGTCACGGGTGCCGAATTCACTGTCGATGGCGGCTGGTCGGCCGCGAAAGATTCCGCTTAGGGGGCAGGGTGCTGATCACTGGGATCGAGACGTTCCTCGTCGCGCCGCGCTGGTTGTTCCTCAAGGTCAGCACCGACGAGGGCATCACCGGCTGGGGCGAGCCGGTCGTGGAAGGCCGCGCCGGGACCGTCCGCGCGGCCGTGCACGAGCTGGCCGAACTGCTCATCGGGAAGGACCCGCTGCGCATCGAGGACCACTGGCAGGTGCTGCGGCGCGGCGGTTTCTACCGCGGCGGCCCGGTGCTCTCCAGCGCGCTCGCCGGGTTCGACCAGGCATTGTGGGACATCGCGGGCAAGGCCAGGAACGCTCCGGTGCACGAGTTGCTCGGCGGCCCGGTCCGCGATCGCGTCCGGGTGTATTCGTGGGTCGGCGGCGACCGTCCGTCCGGGATCTTCGACGCGGTGTCCGCGCAGGTCGAGCGGGGTTTCACCGCGGTGAAGATGAACGTCGCCGGTCCGCTCGGGCCGATCGCCACTCCTGCCGAGGCGCAGGCGGCGCTGGCTCGCGCCCGGCAGGCCCGGGAAGCGCTCGGACCCGACCGCGACCTGGCGATCGACTTCCACGGCCGCGTCTCGCCCGCGATGGCGCGGCGGCTGGTGAAGATGCTCGAAGAAGTGCAGCCGATGTTCGTCGAGGAACCGGTGCTGCCGGAGCTGCCCGCCGACGTGGTCAAGTCGGTGGTCGAGGCCTCGACCGTGCCGATCGCGCTCGGGGAACGGCTGTTCTCGCGCTGGGAGTTCAAGCCGGTGCTGGACGCGGGCGTCGCCGTGGTGCAACCGGACCCGTCGCACGCGGGCGGCATCTCGGAGCTGCGCCGGATCGCCGCGCTGGCCGAGGTGTACGGCGCGAACCTCGCCCCGCACTGCCCGCTCGGCCCGATCTCGCTGGCCGCCGCGCTGCAGGTGGCCTTCGCGACGCCGAACTTCCTGATCCAGGAACAAAGCCTCGGCATGCACTACCACGACGGCCGGGAACCGGTGGCTTATCTCGCCGACGACGCGTTGTTCCGCTTCGTCGACGGCTACGCCGCCCGGCCGACCGCCCCTGGCCTCGGCATCGAGGTGGACGAGGAAGCCGTCCGCCGCGCCGACGAGACCGGGCACACCTGGCGGTCGCCGGTGTGGCGGCTCGCGGACGGCAGCTTCACGGAGTGGTGACCGCCCCGCTGACCTGCGCAGGTATCGTGGCCGCGTGACGGACAAGCCCCGCATTCCGAACGTGCTCGCCGCCCGCTACGCCTCGCCTGAGCTGGTGGCGCTCTGGTCGCCCGAACGCAAGGTCGTGCTCGAGCGGCGGCTGTGGCTCGCCGTGCTGCGGGCTCAGGCCGAGCTGGGCGTCGAGGTGCCCGAAGGCGTCCTCGACGACTACGAGCGCGTGGTCGAGCAGGTCGACCTCGACTCGATCGCCGCCCGCGAACGCGTCACCCGGCACGACGTCAAGGCCCGGATCGAGGAGTTCAACGCCCTCGCCGGGCACGAGCACGTGCACAAGGGCATGACCTCGCGCGACCTCACCGAGAACGTCGAACAGCTGCAGCAGCTGCGTTCGCTGGAACTGGTCCGCAGCCGGGTCGCCGCGGTGCTGTCGCGGCTGGCCGCGCTCGCCGTCGAGCATTCCGACCTCGTGATGGCCGGCCGGTCGCACAACGTCGCCGCGCAGGCGACCACGCTCGGCAAGCGGTTCGCGACCGCCGCCGATGAGCTGCTCGTCGCGTTCTCCCGGCTGGACAACCTGATCGAGCGCTACCCGCTGCGCGGCATCAAGGGCCCGGTCGGCACCGCGCAGGACATGCTCGACCTGCTCGGCGACGAGTCCACTTTGGACCAGCTGGAAGCGCGGATCGCCGAGCACCTCGGCTTCGGCAACCGGTTCGTCAGCGTCGGCCAGGTGTACCCGCGCTCGCTCGACTTCGACGTGCTGTCCACTGTGGTCCAGCTCGCCGCCGCACCCTCCAGCCTCGCCAAGACGATCCGGCTGATGGCCGGGCACGAGCTGGTCACCGAGGGCTTCAAACCGGGCCAGGTCGGGTCGTCGGCCATGCCGCACAAGATGAACACCCGGTCGTGCGAGCGCGTCAACGGTCTCGCGGTGGTCCTGCGCGGCTACCTGTCGATGATCGGCGAACTGGCCGGCGACCAGTGGAACGAGGGCGACGTCTCGGATTCCGTGGTGCGCCGGGTCGCGCTGCCGGACGCGTTCTTCGCACTCGACGGCCTGCTCGAGACCTTCCTCACGGTGCTCGGCGAATTCGGCGCGTTCCCGGCCGTGGTTGAGCGTGAGCTTGATCGCTATCTCCCGTTCCTCGCGACGACGAAGGTGCTCATGGCGTCCGTGCGCCGGGGCGTCGGGCGTGAGACGGCTCACGAGGCCATCAAGGAGAATGCCGTCGGAGTCGCCCTCGCGATGCGCGAACGCGGCGCGGAGAACGACCTCCTCGACCGGCTCGCGGCCGACGAACGGCTCCCGCTCAACCGCGCTGACCTGGACGAACTCCTTGTCGACCGGATCTCGTTCACCGGCGTGGCACCGCGTCAGGTCGAAGAAGTAGCGGCGCGCGTCGAGGACGTGCTCAAGCGATTCCCGGACGCCGCGGCGTACGCGCCGCAGCCGATTCTGTGAGTGCGCGCACGCCGTCCACGTGCTGAGACGGCATTACTCGATCGGGCGAAACTCCTAATCTTCGTGCCGAACCCGGAAGCGGGGGGGGGGGGGGGGGGGGGGGGGGGGGGGGGGGGGGGGGGGGGAGAGGTGGGGGGGGGGGGGGGGGGAGGGGGGGGGAGGGGGGGGGAG
>NZ_JBVJOE010000013.1:0-85660 GCF_055583325.1 Amycolatopsis sp. NPDC104775 | reverse complement strand
CTATACCCCCCCCCCCCCCCCCTCCTCCCCCCCCCCCTCCCCCCCCCCCCCCCCCCCCCCCCCCCCCCCCCCCCCCCCCCCCCCCCCCCCCCCCCCCCCCCCCCCCCCCCCCCGCTTCCCGTCTGCGCACCCGGATATTCAGGAAGAAGCCATGAGAAAGATCCTCAGCACGCTCGCCGTCGTAGTCGCCGCCACCGCGGGCCTCACGGCGTGCGGATCCTCGGACGCTTCCGGGGAAACCCTGCGCGTCGGCACCCTCACCGACGCCCCGCCGAGCATCTACCTCGAAAACGGCCAGTTCACCGGCTACGACAACGAACTGCTGCGGGACATCGCCAAGCGCGAGGGCTTCAAGGTCGACTTCGTCGGCACCGAATTCTCCAGCCTGCTCGCGAAGGTGGCCGGCGGCCAGCTCGACATCGGCAGCTCGACGATCTCCGCGACCGCCGCGCGCAAGAAGACCGTGGCGTTCAGCAACGGCTACGACACCAGCTACACCACCGTCGTCAGCAAGAAGGGCGCCGCGCTGCCCGCCGCGAACTCGTTCGCGGGCAAGCGGGTCGGCGTCGTGCAGGGTTCGGTGCAGGACGAGTTCGCCGGCAAGCTCGCCGGTGCGCAGGTTGTCCGGTTCCCGGATTACAACGCCGGTTTCGCGCAGCTCAAGACCGGCGGTCTCGACGGGTGGGTCGTCCCGAAGGACATCGGCCAGAAGTACATCGACCAGAACCCGGCGGTGCCGCTCGAATTCGGCTACACCGTCGCGGACAAGGACACCCCGTCGGCCTTCGCGGTCGCCAAGTCGAACACCGAGCTGTTGAAGAAGATCAACGACGGCCTGGCCAAGGCGATCGCCGACGGCACCGCGGCCCGGCTGCACGCGCAGTTCTTCAAGGAGGCTCCGGTCGCGAAGGAGCTGGAGAAGGGCGGACCGGGCCTCCCGGTGGCGAACTCCTGATGCGCGGGCACACTGGTGGCATGAAGAAACTGATCGTCACCGCCTTCGCGGCGGCACTGGTCGCCGGTCTCACCGCGTGCGGTGGCGACGCTGGCGAGACCACCCTGCGGGTCGGCACCCTCAGCGACTCCCGGCCCAACGCCTACCAGGAGAACGGCCAATTCACCGGCTTCGACAACGAGCTGCTGAAGGACATCGCCGCGAAGGAAGGCCTGAAGCTGGAATTCGTGTCGACCGACTTCTCGGCGCTGCTGGGCAGCGTCGCGAACGGCCGGTTCGACATCGGCAGTTCGGCGATCGCGCAGACCGACGAGCGCAAGAAGACGGTGGCGTTCAGCGATCCGTACAACTACCAGTCGCTCGGCATCGAGGCGAAGGCGAGCGCGGGCATCACCGACGAGAACTCGTTGGCGGGCAAGCGGATCGGCGTGGTGCAGGGCACGGTGTCGGACACCTGGCTCGCCGCGAACGCGCCGAAGGCGCAGGCGGTCCGGTTCCCGAACGACGCGGCGGCGCTGAGCGCGCTGAACTCCGCGGCGGTCGACGGCGCGGTGTTCGACCAGGTGTCCGCGGAGGATTACGCGGCCAAGAACCCGCAGTTGAAGGTCACGAAAGCGATCACTACCAACATTCCGCACGGGTACGCGGTGCGCAAGGGCAACAGCGAGCTGCTGGCCAAGCTGAACGACGGCATCAAGAAGGCGGTCGCGGACGGCACCTGGCAGAAGGTCCACCAGCAGTTCGAGCCGAACATTCCGGTTCCCGCGGATTTCAAGACGAAGTAGCCTGATGGACCAGTTTTTCGACACCTTCCTCAACTGGCAGTACATCTGGGAGGTTTTCCCGGACCTGCTCAAAACCGGCCTGCTGAACACCCTGATCCTGTCGGTGGCGGCGGCTGTAATCGGGACCCTGCTCGGCATGGTGCTCGCGGTGATGGGCCTGTCCACCAAACGCTGGCTGCGCTGGCCGGCGCGGGTGTACACGGACATTTTCCGCGGCCTGCCCGCGATTCTGACGATCCTGGTGATCGGCCAGGGCGTCGGCCTGCTCGCTCGCGGATTGGTGGGCAACAACCCGTACCCGCTGGGCATCGCCGCGCTGAGCCTGATCGCCGCGGCGTACATCGGCGAGATCTTCCGGGCCGGTATTCAGAGCGTCGACAAAGGACAGCTGGAGGCGAGCCGTGCGCTCGGCATGAGCTACTCCAAGGCGATGCTGCTGGTGGTGATCCCGCAGGGCGTGCGGCGGGTGCTGCCCGCGCTGGTGAACCAGTTCATCGCGCTGGTCAAGGACTCGACCCTGGTGTACTTCCTCGGTTTCCTTACCTCGCAACGAGAACTGTTCCGCATCGGCCAGGACCTCGCGGCCAACACCGGCAACCTGTCGCCGCTGGTCGCCGCGGGTGTGGTCTACCTGGTGATCACCGTGCCGCTGACGCACCTGGTGAACTACATCGACAAGCGGCTGCAGACTGGTCGCAAGGTGACCGCGGAGAGCAACGAGATGCTCGCGGGTGGGACGGTATGAGTACGGCAATTCGTTCGTCTTCGGTGGAATTGAAAGACATCCACGTCCGCTTCGGGACACTGGAGGTCCTGCGCGGAGTGAATTTGAAGGTGCCGAGCGGCAGCACCACGTGCGTCATCGGCCCGTCCGGTTCGGGCAAGTCGACCCTGCTGCGCTGCGTGAACCGCCTGCAGGAGCCCGACAGCGGCGATCTGCTGCTGGACGGGGAAAGCGTCATCGCCTCGGATCCGGACGCGTTGCGCCAGCGCGTGGGAATGGTGTTCCAGCACTTCAACCTGTTCGGGCATCGGTCTGTTCTGGACAACATCGTGCTGCCGCTGCGCAGCGTGCGCGGTCTGTCCAAAGAGGACGCAGCGGAGGTCGCCCGTGCCCGGCTGGCCGAAGTCGGTCTCGCGGACAAGGCCCCGTACCGCCCGGCGGCGTTGTCCGGAGGCCAGCAGCAGCGGGTGGCGATCGCCCGCGCGCTGGCGATGGAACCGGAAGTGATGCTCTTCGACGAGGCCACGAGCGCGCTGGACCCAGAGCTGGTGAAGGGCGTCCTGGACCTGATGGCGGGGCTGGCATCGCGAGGCTTGACGCTGATCGTGGTGACGCACGAGATGGGGTTCGCCCGCAGCGTCGCCGACGAGGTCGCGTTCATGGACGCGGGCCGGATCGTGGAGCAGGGGACGCCGGAGCAGGTGTTCGAGGCACCGGCTAGTCCTCGGTTGCAGCAGTTCTTGTCGCAGGTGCTGTGAGGGGACGACCGTCCTCGCAGAGCACGAAGCTTTCGCTGGCTTGCGCGGCTTCCCAGGCGACGCGGAGCCGCCGGGCCAGCGACGGGGCTACTCGCTGAGTCGCCTCGTCGATCGCCACGAGGTGCACGGCCAGGATCTCTGGGTCGGCAAGGGTTAGGCGGGCGGCTTCCGCTTCGGAGATTCGGCCTCCGTCGAAGATGAACGCGAGCCCTTCCGGCATCCGGCCGTCGTCCGGTGCGTAGTCGATGACCAGCAGCGGACCGAGCGGGCGGTCGATCCCGATTTCCTCGGCTTGTTCCCGGCGCGCCGTGCGCCACGGCGGCTCGCCCGCGTCGCATACGCCGCCGGGTATGTCCCAGCTGTCTTTATAAGACGGCTCGACGAGCAGAACGCGCCCCGTTTCGTCGCACAGCAGGGTGCCTGCCGACATCCGCTTCCGCGGCAGCGAGCGCACATACTCGTCGAACGGCAGCAGCTCCTTCGGAACCGCCAGGTACCGTGATCTCCATGGGGATGATCTCGCGGCTCACGTACTACCCGGTCAAAGGCTGCGCTGGCACCACAGTCCAGTCCGCCGACGTGACCCCGGCCGGTCTCGCGCACGATCGTGAATTCATCGTCACCGCGGCCGACGGCGACTTCCGCAGCCAGCGCCGCTTCCCGATCATGGCCGCCATCCGGCCCCGCCTCCTCGACGGCGGCTCCCGCCTCGCCATGTCCGCGCCGGGGATCGAAGACCTGACCATCGAGGTCCAGAAGGACGGCCAACGCCACCCCGCGTCCACCTTCAACTGGACCGGCGAGGGCGTCCACCAGGGTGCCGACGCCGCTGAGTGGTTCTCTACCGTGGTGGGTAAGCCGTCCGTGCTGCTCGGCGTCACTCCGGAGCATGACCGCGTCACGGGCGGCGAGACTCCCGGCACCGCGAGGTTCGCCGACGGCCACGCGATCCTCGTCATCTCGGAATCCTCTTTGGACCACCTGAACGAACGAATCGCCGAGCGCGGCGGCGAACCGGTGCCGATGGACCGGTTCCGGCCCAACCTCGTGATCCGCGGCTGGGCGGAACCGCATGCCGAAGATTCAGTCCGTCGGATGGAAGCCGGTGGCGTCGAGTTCGCCTACGCGCAGCTGTGCGTGCGCTGCGCGGTGCCGATGGTCGATCAGGAAACCGGCAAGCGCTCCGGCCCGGAGCCGATTCGCTCGCTCGCGGGGTACCACCGTGACCCGGACGGCGGCGTCCTGTTCGGCATGAAGGCGGCGGTGACCCGGCCCGGTCAGCTGGCGGTCGGCGACGCGGTGATGGTGCACTCCTCGGCCGGCCCGATCCGCAGCACCGAAGCCGCCGAGCCGCCGTTGACGGCGACGGCCAGCTTCCCCGCCGAGTCGGTGTAGACGAGGTTCGCGCCGGGCGGCACGTCGGCGAAGGTCCGGCCGATCGTGGCGGACACCGCGACCTGTTCGCTGTGCACCGTCACCTCACCGGTCAATCCGGTTAGTTCGAGGTCGGCGGGAGTGGCGGCGAGCTGGACGTTGCCGAAATGGTCGACGGTCAGCACGTCTGAAACGAGCTTGCCCGGGAAGGCTGCGACCAGCGGTTCCGGCAGCCGCACCAGGTCGTGGATGGCGGGCCCGAAGGAGCCGGGGTTCGCGCCGAGAGCGAGCTTCGCGGCAACCGGCGCGAAGATGTCTCGTCCGTGAAAGGTCGCGGACGTCGGCGTGCGCACGTCGATCACGTACGACGCGTACACGCCGCCTAGCGCCTCCGCGGCGGGTATCAGCAGGCCGTTGTCCGGGCCGACCAAGATGCCGTGCGTCGCGACCACCACGATGCCTCGGCGCTCAGTGCCGACGCCGGGATCGACGACAGCGAGGTGTACGGCCTTAGGCAGCGACGGCACGGTCTGGGCGAGCACTGCCGCGCCTGAGCGCACTTGCTGCGGCGGTACGAGGTGAGTGACGTCGAGAACGCGTACGTCGGGCGCGATGCCGGCGATGACCCCGTGGCAGGCGGCCACGAAGCCGTCACGCAGCCCGTAGTCGGAGGTGAACGAAATCCAGCGGTAGGCCATGACCTGCATCATCCTCGCGGTAGCGGTGCTCGGGTTAGGGTGCAGCGGTGACGACGCTCGCCGATTACCCGAAGATCGCCGCCGGAAAAGTCCGGGACCTGTACGCGGTCGGGGACGACCACCTGCTGCTGGTCACCTCGGACCGCATTTCCGCCTACGACTTCATCCTGGACACGCCTATCCCCGACAAGGGCCGCGTGCTCACGGCGATGAGCGTGTTCTGGTTCGAGCAGCTGTCGGACCTGATCCCGAACCACCTTGTCGCGTACGACGACCCGCGCATCCCTGCCGAGGTACGCGGACGCGCGCTGCTCGTACGCCGTCTCGAGATGCTTCCGGTGGAGGCTGTCGCGCGCGGGTACCTCACGGGGTCCGGCTACTCGGACTATCAGCGTACGGGCGCGGTGTGCGGCGTAGAGCTGCCCGAGGGGCTCGTAGAGGCCTCGAAGCTGCCGTCGCCGATCTTCACGCCCGCGACGAAGGCGGCGTTCGGCGAGCACGACGAGAACGTTTCGTTCGACGCAGTGGTCGCGGCTATCGGCGCGAAGCGTGCGGAAGAGCTGCGCGAGGCGACGCTCGCGGTGTATCGCCGCGGCGCGGAAGTGGCGGCGAAGCGCGGAATCCTGCTGGCGGACACGAAGTTCGAGTTCGGCGTGGACGAGACGGGCGCGCTGGTGCTGGCGGACGAAGTGCTGACGCCGGATTCGTCGCGGTACTGGCCGGCGGAGGGGTACGAGCCGGGAAGGGTGCAGCCGTCGTTCGACAAGCAGTACGTGCGCAATTGGCTGACGGGGCCGGAGTCGGGCTGGGACAGGGCGTCGAACGTGCAGCCGCCGCCGTTGCCGAGTGAAGTGGTGGAGGCGACGAGGGGAAGGTACGTGGAGGCGTACGAGAGGATGACGGGGTTGTCGCTGGAGGACTGGCTGTAGCAGCCGAGGGGGCACAGGGAGAGAACCCCGAAAACTGTCGGTGCCCGCTGACAGACTGCAACCATGACCACACCGTACGCAACACCGCGCGCGAGGGCATTGGGCCTGGAGCTACGCGCGGCGCGGGAGAGAAGAAGACTGGGTGTAAGAGAGTTGGCCCGGTTGCTGGGGATGACGCCTGGTTTCGTGACGAACTGGGAACGAGGACTGCGGCTGCCGAAGCCGGAGGACATCGGAGCGGTCCTGGCGCACTGCAGGGTGATCGGGCCGGACCGCAGGCGAATAGTGGAGATGGCGCGAGGAGCGCGAGAGCAGGACTGGATAGACAGCGGCGGAGAAGAGCCGTACCTGGAGTGGGAGCGCACGGCGGAGGCAGTGTTCGGCTGGGAGCCGGAGGTGGTGCCGCCGTTGTTGCAGACGAGCGGGTACGCGCGAGCGCTGCTGTCGAGCGCTTCGGGCGCCGCCGAGGACGAGCTGGAGGCGCGGGTAGCCGAGAGGCTGGCGCGGCGTGCGGTGCTCGATTCGGGTACGCGGTGTGTGCTGGTGCTGGGGGAAAGGGCGCTGCACAAAAGGATCGGCGGCGCGGACGCGATGGCGGAACAGCTGTGCCATCTGCGCGAGCGGCTGGCGGAAGGCAAGGTCGACCTGCGAGTGGTCCCGGCGGACCCCCGTCCCGATCTGGGCAGGGGGTTCACGATTTTCGATTTCGCGGACCTGCCGTCGATCGTCCACGAGCGGTTGCTGCGAGAGAGCGCGAGCAGTTCGAGCCCGGCGCGGGTGGCGAAATATCGCGAGGCGGCGGAAACGTTGCTTGAGTTGTCCTTGCCGAAGCCAGAGACGGACGCTCTGCTGGAGTCGGCGATACGAAAATTGTCGGTGCCCTAGGGCAGAGTGGGTGCCGATGGAGGGAGCGGCATGAGCCGAGCTTTGGTACTGGGCGGCGGTGGCGTCGCCGGGATCGCGTGGGCGACCGGATTGCTGACCGGGCTCGCGGAAGCGGGTCAGGACGTGACCGGGGCCGACGTGCTGATCGGCACGTCGGCGGGCGCGGCGGTGGCGGCGCAGCTGGGCAGCGGGTTGCCACTGCCGCGGTTGTACGCGCGGCAGACCGATCCGGCCTTGCAAGCGGCGGAGATCGCGGCCGATTTCGACCCGGAAAAGTTCGGCGAGGAGTTCGCCGCGGTGCTGGCCGATGGCGGCACCGCGGCGGAAATCCGCCAGGCGATGGGAAAGTACGCCCTGGCCGCGGAAACCGTGCCGGAACCGCGCCGTCGTGCGGTGATCGAATCCCGCCTGCCGTCACACGATTGGCCCGAGCGTGCGGTGAAAATCGTTGCGGTGGACGCGGAGACCGGTGAACCGGCGGTCTTCGATCGTACTTCTGGCGTCTCATTGGTCGAGGCGGTCGAGGCGAGCTGCGCGGTGCCCGGCATCTGGCCGGTGGTGCCGATCAACGGAAAGCAGTACGTCGACGGCGGCGTCCGTTCTGCCGTGAACGCCGACTACGCGGCCGGTTTCGCCCAGGTGACCGTGATCGCCCCGATGGGCGCGGCGGAACCGCTCCCGGTGGAGCGTCCGCTCGAACAGGTCCTGGCAGAGCTTCGCGAGGCAGGCGCGAAGGTCGCGGTGCTGGAGCCGGACGAAGCCTCGGTCACGGCGATCGGCCCGAACCCGCTGGACCCAGAAACCCGAGCGGCGGCCGCGGCGGCGGGACTGGCACAGGGACAACGGGGAGGGATCGTCTGGGAGTAAGGCTGCCCGACCGCCGGACGGCTCGCTGCTGACCTCGGCTGGCCGTCCGTCGGCTGCGGTGCGGGTTTGGCTTGACGGGCGGGTTTGGGTTCCGCGCTGTGCTGGTTGAAGCTTTGCCGTGGTCGTGTGTGTGCGGCCGAGTTCTGCTCGGTGGGGTGTCAGGTGGCTGCGGTGTGGGCTCGCCTTGGTGGGTGGCTCCGGAATCCGTGTGGCGCTGGTTCATGCCTTGCCGTCGCCGTGTGTGCGCCGCCGAGTTCTGCTCGGCTGGCCGTCCGTGGGCTGCGGTGTGGGCTCGTCGCGGCGGGCGGTTCCGGAATCCATGCTGCGCTGGCTTGATTCCAGCCGCCACCGCGTATATACCGGCAAGCTCTGCTCGGCGCGGCAACCGGAGATTCCGGGCGGCCCCAACGCCGACTCCGGGTGTGGCGAGTCAGGCGGCGACCGCGTTGACCCAGTAGCAGTGGGTGAACACCAGGTTTCCCCCGCGCGAGGTGATCCCGCGGCACCTCCCGCACTGGCACACTGGGCTTCGTGCTTCTGCTCATCAGCGGCAGTCTGCGGGCCGGTTCGGTCAACGCGGCTGTCATCGCGACCGCGGCCGGTTTCACGCAGTCCACTGTGTACGGCGGCCTCGCTGGGCTGCCGCATTTCAATCCGGACCACGATCGGGAACCGTTGCCCGTCGAGGTCGTGGCGTTGCGGGAGGCGATCGGGGCGGCGGACGGCGTCCTCTTCTGCACCCCGGAGTACGCCGGTGGCCTGCCGGGTTCCTTCAAGAATCTGCTCGACTGGACCATCGGCGGCGGCGAGATGTACGGCAAACCCGTCGCGTGGATCAACGCGTCTTCGATTGCCGCGCCGACCGGGGGCGCGGACGCGCACGAATCCCTCCGCAAGACGCTCACCTACGCGGGCACCCGCATCGTCGACGACGCTTGCGCGAGGATCCCGATTCCCCGCCAGGCCGTCGAGAACGGCACCCTCCTCGACCCCGACCTGCGCGGACGGGTCGCGGTCGCGGTGCGGCGGCTCGTGGAGGCGGCCAAACCGGTTACTCCGTGAGCGGTGGCGGGCGAGGTGTTCGGAAGGGGCTAGCGTCCTTCGACAGGTCGCGAACTTGTTCTTCGACAACGGAAGTCGGTGCCGCGGCCGAAATCGCCGCGCGAGAAAGCGGCCTGCGTGGATCCTGCGGACAAAGCGAGCACAGGCCGGGGCTTGGCTGAGACACAGGCCCGAAAATCAGTGGCACTGCGGCATTTGCCCGGTTAGCGTCCACAAGAGTGAATTACGAGCATCCTCTCGCCTACCTCATCGGCATCGAAGGAGCCGCGCTGCTCCGCGCGTTCACCGGCGAGCACGATCGCGAGTTCGTCGAAGCGCGGCTGGCCGAGATCCGCGCGCTGCTGGCCGACGAAGAGCTGGCTGAAGGCGTCGAGGTAACCCACCTCGCCCCGCGGGACGGGTACGCCCGCTGGGCCGCCGCGTACGACTCGGGCGAGAACGCTGCCTTCGCCGACGAGCCCCACCTCGCGGCGATCCTCGACACCATTCCGCCGGGCCGTGCGCTCGACGCCGCCTGCGGCACCGGGCGTCTCACCCGCCTTCTGGTCGAGCGCGGGCACCACGTGGTCGCCGTCGACGGTTCGCCCGAGATGCTCAGCCGCGCCAAAGCCGACTCGACTTTGGTCGCCGACCTGCGGGAACTGCCGGTCGACGACGGGTCGCAGGACGTCGTGCTCTGCGGGCTCGCGCTGACGCACGTGCCGGACCTGACGCCGGTGATCGCGGAGTTCGCCCGCGTCCTCGCCCCGGGCGGGCACCTCGTCCTCTCCGACGTGCACCCGGAGCAGGTCCAGCGCGGATCGATCCCGTCAGTGCGCACGGCCGAGGACGCTCCGGCGCGGGTGAGCACGAGCCACCACCGCGTGGGTGACTACTTGCGCGCGTTCTTCGCCGCGGCTCTCACGCCGGTGAGCTGCCAGGAGCCGACGCCCGCGTCGACCGCACCGCGCCAGGTTCCGGGAGGCGGGCCGTGGGACCTCTGGCCGTGGTCGCTCAACGGGCTGGTCCCGGACGCTCATGCCGCGGCGGCGAAGGACGTCCCGTCGATGCTCATCTGGCACTGTCGCAAAGCTGCCTGAACACCCGCGCGGGCCCGACGGTGACTGTCCGCCGCGTAAGTCTCACTCGCAGTTCACGGAGCGGTCAGGCGGTCGCCACACGGCTGCGGCGCAATGGTGGGGTGGATGCTCGCCTGCTGGTCTCGCTGTCCGGGGTCACCACGCGCACGCTGCACCGTTGTGCGCATCTGGCGGCCGAACTCGAACGTCGGCATGTCCCGCTGTCGATCCTGCATGTCGCGCGCACCGAAGACGGACCCGTCACGGCCTGGGTCCGTACGCGCGCCGCAGCGGGCGACTCGGTGCTGCTCAACGGCTACGACCACCGCATCCCGCCGACGCATCGCGCTGTGCACCTGGGCCGTAAGGCCGAGTTCGCCGCGCTCCCCGCGCACGAAGCGCGGCTTCGGCTCATCGCCGCGAAGGCGGCTCTCGACGCTACTGGCGTGACTGTCGACGGCTTCGCACCACCGCGCTGGCTCGCGTCGCCCGGGACCGTGCAGGCGTTGCGGGAACACGGCTTCACGCTGTGCGCCGACCAGAACGCCGTCCGGGACCTGGTGACCGGCGAGATCCGGCGCGCCCGCGTACAGGACTTCACGAGTCAGTCGCACCGTACGGAGACCGTCCGTTGCTTCGCGCTCGTACTGGCCTCCGCCCGGGCCGCGCGCCGAGGCGGGCTGGTGCGGCTTGGTATCGACGCCGTCGACCTCAGCCGCCCCGGCTTGCGGCAGGCGTTGCTGGACGCGGTGGACGTCGCCCTCGAAAACCGGGCTTTCGGGAGCACCTACGGCTCCCTCCGGCACACCGCTCCCGCCTAGACCTCCGTCGCGACGCCTCGCTCCAGCACCTTCACCTCGGTGCCCTCCGGGGCGAGGTTCTGGAACAGCCCGTAGTGCATCGCCGGGTTGGCCAGCACCGCCTCGTGGATCGGCACCGAGCGGCGCGGCGCGACCGCGCGCAGGAAGTCCACCGCTTCGCCGGCTTTCAGCCACGGGGCTCCGGTGGGCAGGCCGAGCACGTCGACCTTCTGCTCGGGCACGAAGAACGAGTCGCCCGGGTGGTAGAACGCGCCGTGGTCGACGAGGTAGCCGATGTTCGGGATGACTGGGATGTCGGCGTGGATCACCGCGTGCTCGCCGCCGACGACCGACACCGAGGTGCCGCCGAACTCGAACGCGTCCCCGGGACGGGCGACCTCGAACTCCAGGTGCAGTTTCTCGATCGCCTCGGCCGAACCGGGGTCGACGATCAGCTTCGCGTCGGGATTCGCCTCGAGCAGCCTGGGCAGCCGTTCGACGTCGAGGTGGTCGAAATGCTGGTGGGTGATCAGCACCGCGGACAGTTCGCGCTCGGCCTCGAAGCCGGTGGAGAACGTGCCCGGGTCGAGCAGAATCCGCTCCGCGGCGGTCTCGAGCAGTACGCAGGAATGTCCGAAATGGACGATCCGCATCAGGTTTTCTCCTTACCAAGATCGGTCGGTTCAACCCTACGCCGCGGGTCCTGTTTACGAGGGCGTCCAGCGCGAGCTTCCGGTCGGAGGACTTTCCGCGCCCGCTCTCGGATGCCATGCTGGCGGGAAGCCCGGGCAACTGTTGGCAGAGTGTCAGCAACCTCGTAGCCTGGGGGTTCACCGAGACGGGGAGACGCCGATGACCGCGGTCCAGCCGAAGCCGACGCACGTCGGCGAGACGTTCGATTCGCTTAGCCCGGCCACCGACGAGGTCGTCGGCACCTATCCGGTGCACACAGCCGACGAGGTCGGTGCCGCCGTCGAGCGGGCCAGGGCGGCTGCGCGCTGGTGGGACGGCCTCGGCTTCGCGGGTCGCGCGGAGCGGCTGCAGCGCTGGAAGGGCGTGCTCACCCGGCGGCTGCCGCAGCTGTGCCAGGTGGTGCGTGACGAAACCGGCAAGCCGATCGCGGACGCCCAGCTGGAGAGCGTGCTGGCGATCGAGCACATCGCGTGGGCGGCGAAGAACGCTCGCAAGGTGCTCGGCAAGCACCGCCGCTCGTCCGGCCTGCTGATGGCCAACCAGGCCGCGACCGTGGAGTACGTGCCGTTGGGCGTGGTCGGCGTGATCGGGCCCTGGAACTACCCGGTGTTCACCCCGCTCGGCTCGGTCGCGTACGCGCTGGCCGCGGGCAACGCCGTGGTCTTCAAGCCCAGCGAGTACACCCCGGGCGTCGGGAAGTGGCTGGTGGACGCCTTCGCCGAGGTCGTGCCCGAGCAGCCGGTGCTGCAGCTGGTCACCGGGTTCGGCGAGACCGGGGCCGCGCTGGTCGGCTCCGGCGTGGACAAGATCGCGTTCACCGGCTCCGCGGCCACCGGCAAGAAGATCATGGCCGCCGCCGCGGACACCCTGACCCCGGTCGTGATCGAGGCGGGCGGCAAGGACGCGCTGCTGGTCGACGCGGACGCGGACCTGGAGGCGGCGGCCGACGCCACCGTCTGGGGCGCGTTCTCGAACTCCGGCCAGACCTGCATTGGCGTCGAGCGCGTTTACGTGCACGAACGCGTGGCCGACGAGTTCGTCGCGCGGGTGGCCGAGAAGGCGAAGAACGTGCGCGCCGGTTCCGACGAGGACGCGCAGTACGGCCCGATCACCATGCCCTCGCAGCTTTCGGTGATCCGCCGGCACATCGAGGACGCGCTCAAACGCGGCGGGAAAGCGGTGGTCGGCGGGGTGGAGAGCGTCGGCGACCGCTATGTCCAGCCGACCGTGCTGGTCGACGTCCCGGAGGACTCCGAGGCGGTGCGCGAGGAGACGTTCGGCCCGACGGTGACCATCGCCAAGGTCCGCGACATGGACGAGGCGGTGGAGAAGGCCAACGCGACCAAATACGGCCTCGGCTCGACGGTGTTCTCGCGGGCGCGCGGTGCCGAGCTGGCGTCGCGGCTGCGCGCGGGCATGACCGCGGTGAACGCGCCGCTCTCGTTCGCCGGGATCGCGTCGCTGCCCTTCGGCGGCGTCGGCGATTCCGGGTTCGGCCGGATCCACGGCCCGGAGGGGCTGCGCGAATTCGCCCGGCCGAAGGCAGTGGCCCGGCAGCGGTTCACCGCACCGATCACGCTCACGTCCTTCTCCCGCAAGGAATCCACGGACGCACTGGTCGCCAAGCTGATCACCGTCCTGCACGGCAAGCGTTAAGGAGAACTGTTGCCCGGCTTCGGCGATTTCCAGCACGAGATCTACTTCGCCGGATTGACCGGCCGCGTTCCGGACCTGCCGATGTCGTACGCGGAGCTGGAAGCGCGTGCGGCGCAGGCACTTCCGCCGTCGGTACTGTCCTATGTGGCCGGTGGCGCGGGCGACGAGCGCACCCAGCGCGCGAACGTCGAGGCGTTCGAGCGCTGGGGCTTGGTTCCGAGGATGTTCGTCGGCGCGAAGGAACGCGACCTGTCGGTGGACCTGTTCGGGATGACGCTGCCGTCGCCGCTGTTCCTCGCGCCAGTCGGGGTGATCGGCCTGTGCGCGCAGGACGGTCACGGCGATCTCGCGACCGCCAGGGCCAGCGCCCGGACCGGCGTGCCGATGGTCGCCTCGACGCTCAGCGTCGACCCGGTCGAAACACTCGTCCCGGAACTGGGCGAGACTCCGGGGTTCTTCCAGCTGTACACGCCCACCGACCGGGACCTCGCCGCCTCGCTCGTGCACCGCGCCGAGGCAGCGGGTTTCCGCGGCATCGTCGTCACGCTCGACACCTGGGTCACCGGCTGGCGGCCGCGAGACCTGTCGACCGCGAACTTCCCGCAGCTGCGCGGGCATTGCCTGGCCAACTACTTCACCGACCCGGTGTTCCGGAAGCGGCTCGGCAAGGCCCCCGAAGACGACCCGGCGGCCGCCGTCGGGTTGTGGGCGCAGCTCTTCGGCAACCCGCTGACCTGGGACGATCTGCCCTGGCTGCGGTCGCTGACGAACCTTCCGCTGCTGGTCAAAGGCATCCAGCATTCCGACGACGCCCGCCGCGCCATCGACGGCGGGGTCGACGGCATCTACTGCTCGAATCACGGCGGCAGGCAGGCCAACGGCGGTCTCCCGGCGCTGGACTGCCTGGCCGAAGTGGTCGATGCCTCCGGCGGCACGCCAGTGCTGTTCGACTCCGGCGTTCGCTCCGGAGCCGACGTGATCAAGGCGCTGGCCTTGGGCGCGACCGCGGTGGGCGTCGGCCGCCCCTATGCCTGGGGTTTGTCGCTGGCTGGTGCGGACGGTGTTGTCCATGTGCTGCGTACCTTGCTCGCCGAAGCTGACCTGATCATGGCGGTGGACGGCTATCCGACCTTGGCGGACCTCACCCGCGAGGCGCTGCGGCGGGTCGGATAGCCCTCACGAGGGGAGGAAATACCCCTCGCTCTCGTCCCACGGAAGATCGAAATCGTCCAGGTGCACGCGCCATTCCGCGTCCGGTAGCGCGCGGCGCAGCTCGGTCACCGAGCCCAGCACGTGTTCGAGCACCGGCATGACCCGGTCGAGATCGAACGGCATCTTGGTGGACCCGGCCACGATCGAGCCTGGCTCGCTGCCGCCTTCCTCGTACAGGAAGAGGGATTCCTCGTCCGGGTAAGGGAAGGACGACTGGCGCGTGGTGACGATGCGCTCGACGGCGGCTGTCTCGGTCGAAGTGAGCGCGGTCGCCCGGCTCGCGTCGTAGTAGAGGGAAGTGCTCATGGCCCGACCGTAGCGAGGGGGTCCGACAAAAACGGACAATCAGGCGAACGGCTCGCCCAGCAGCTGCGGATCGAGGACGATCGGCGCGGGCCGGTACGCGGGCGGCTTCTCGCTCATCAGCTCGCGCACCAGGAAGTCTCAGCCGCGCGCGGGCGTACGACAGGCAGTCGATGAACACGTGCTCGGCTCCGTGCACGATGAGCAGCTCGAAGTCCTTGTTCGCCGCGATCAGCCGATCCGCCAGCCGATCCGCGATCTCCACATTGGACGAGGCCGCCCACGCCGCAACTGTTCGCGCTCCAACCTGACCCTGCCTTGGAACCCGCCCGCTAGCCGGAACCAGGCCAGACCAGCGTCACCAGGTCCCGCCCGGAAGACCCGAGATCCGGCGGCAGTTCCGGATCGACCCCCAGGTCAAGCAACGCCTGCTCGACGTCGTCAACCGCCTCGGCAGGCAAGCACAACCGTCGCCGCACAACGTCCACTGTGGACGAGAATTCCGCGTACTCCGCCTCCGGCGGCCGCCGCCATTCCACGACTTCCGGCTCGATTCCCACTTCCGCGAGCGCCGCGACACAGTCCTCGGTGGTCGGTCCCGTCGGTCGCTCGATGCCGTGAAACTGTTGCCACAACGGATTAAGCTCAGTCAACGGATGCCGCGCGGCCGTCTCGACCACCACCCGCCGCCGCGCCGCCGCAGTGAGCGCCACGGCGAACGGAGCCAGGTCGGGGACGTTGTAGACCACGTTCCCGCACACCACGACATCCGCCGTCCCCGCTTCCTCGGCGAGATCGGGCCACCGGCCGGACAGCAGCCGATGCTTTACCCCCGTGGCCCGCTCCGCGAACGCCGCGAGCAACTCGTCGTCGGTGTCCACGGCGGTCACGGCGGTGACATTCGCCCGGCCGACCAGGGGCAGACTCGCCGCCCCGGCCGCCGCGCCGATGTCGAGCACCGTGCCCGGCTCCCGCAACGCCTCGGCGGCCAGCCGGTGCGTCGCCCCGATGGGGTGGGCGATCTGCCGATCGGCCCGGCGGAGGAACACCTCACGCGGGAGAACCCAGGGCGATTCCGGAGGGTGCACGGTGTCCGGAATCGCCCAGGCGGCAAGGAGATCCTGCCAGGTGGACAGAGCGGTCATCGAGCCCGAATCAGATCCGCCGCCTTCTCCGCCACCATGATTGTCGGCGCGTTGGTATTCCCGCGCGGCACCACCGGCATCACCGAAGCGTCCACCACCCGCAGTCCCGACACCCCGCGCACCTTCAGATCCGGATCCACCACCGCGTGCTCGCCGCTGCCCATCGCGCACGTGCCGACGGGGTGGTACAGCGTCTGCGTGTTTTCCCGGACATGCTCGGTCAGCGCCTCGTCCGACAGCTCATGCGTCGCCGGCAGGAACGGCCGGTCCAGGAATTTCGCCAGCGGGCCCGACCGGCCGATCTCGATCAGCGAGCGCAGTGCCGACTTTACCGCTTCCAGATCGACCGGCTCCGCGTAGTAAGCCGGGTCGATTTCCGGTTTCCACAACGGGTTCGCCGACTTCAACCGCAGCCGGCCGCGGCTCGCGACGTCGACCAGCGTGGCCGCGGACGTGAAGCCGGGGCAGGTCGGTTCGCGCATTCCGTTGTCGTAGAACAACGTCGGGGCCACGTGGATCTGCATGTCCGGCGCGGCGAGCCCGTCGCGGGTCGAGTAGAACGCGCCCGCCTCGCCGATGTTCGACGCGAGCGGGCCGCGTTTGGTCAGCTGGTAGCGCACCAGTCCGGCGGGTGTCGCGGAGTCCGCGATGTCGGTCGTGCCCTTCGTCGACCAGATCACACCGACCGCCGGGTGGTCGTGCAGGTTGTCGCCGACGCCGGGCAGCGCGGCGACCACGTCGATGCCCAGTTCGCGCAGGTGCTCGGCCGGTCCGACGCCGGACAGCATCAGCAGTTGCGGCGAGTTGATCGCGCCGCCGGACAGCAGCACCTCGGCGTCCGCGCGGACGGTCGTCGGCACGCCTTTGTCCAAATAGGACACTCCAGCCGCGCGGGTGCCCTCGAAGACCACCTTCGTGACCTGCGCGTTCGTCCGTACCGTCAGGTTCGGCCTCGACAAGGCGGGCCGCAGGTAGGCGTCCGCGGTGGACCAGCGGCGGCCGCGTTTGCAGGTGACCTGGTAGAGCCCGGCACCCTCCTGCGACTCGCCGTTGAAGTCGTCGGTGTGCTTGAGCCCCCAGCCGACCGCGCTGTCCACCCACGCGTGCGACAGCTCGTGCGTGAACCGCCGGTCCTCGACGTGCAGCGGGCCGTCCGTGCCGTGCAGCGGACCGCCGAAGCGCTGGTTGCCCTCGGCGCGCTTGAAATACGGCAGCACGTCGTCCCAGCCCCAGCCGGTGGCTCCGTGCGCATCGCGCCAGCCGTCGTAGTCGGCGCGGTTGCCGCGGATGTAGATCATCGCGTTGATCGACGAGCAGCCGCCGAGCATCCGGCCGCGCGGCCAGTACTCCTTCTTGCCGGTGTGCTTCTGCTCGACGGTCTCGTAGTTCCAGTCCCACTTCGTCTTGAACAGCGACGCGAACGCCGCCGGGATCCGGACCTCGTCCGCGGTGTCCTCGCCGCCCGCCTCGAGCAGCAGTACCCGCGCGGACGGGTCCTCGCTCAGCCGGTTCGCCAGCACGCAGCCCGCGCTGCCCGCGCCGACGATCACGTAGTCGAAGGAGTCCTGCTCTGGCACGCTGCCTCCCGGTGGTGTTGACACCTCGTCAACGACACATCATGGCGCAGGTCACGCTACGCGCAAGTCCCCGGAAAACCGATCAGTCGGAAGTGGGGTCGAAGGAGGTGACGCACGCGCCGTCCACCGCGCGGTCGTCGGTCTCCACCCGGCCCTCCTTGGCGACGCCGTCGAGCTTGGCGTCGACGTGCACGATCGTCCGGCCCGCGGTCCGCAGCACGTCCGTCTTGCGCACGGCCAGCTTCGTTTCGCCGTAGATCCACTGCTGAGTGCCGTCGCGGGTGGTGTCCGGCGCGTCCCGGCACATGACCGACAACGCCGCCGGGATGTCGCGGGCGTTGACCGCCTCGATGAACTTCATCGCGGCGTCCGTGCCGTCCTTCACCTGCGGGCGCGGCTTCGGATCGGTCGACAGGCTGGCCAGCGGTGCCGGTTCACCGTCCGCCTTGGCGTCGCGCACGCACCAGCCCTTGCCGTCGGGGATGATCGCGATGCCGTAGGCGAGGTTGCTCGCGGTGATCGTGGCCGCGTGTTCCTGCGGGCCGGTCGGATGCACCGGGTTGCTGATCTTCGCCTCGCCCTTCGCGCTCCGGAAGAAGTCGTCGGCGGTGTAGGACCGCTTCGACCGGATCTTGCACCAGAGCTGATCCAGCCCGGTCTGCTCGGTGATCGAGTTCGCGACCGACTGGGCCACCTGCTCCGGCGTCCCCTGGGAGGTCGTGTCCAGCTTCTCCTTGAAGAATCCCGGCGTCACCCAGCCGGTGAACGCGACCGCGCCGCCGAGCACCACGACCGCCGCGCCGAGGGAGATCCACAACCCGGCCTTCGACTTCTTCTTCGGCGGCGGGTACTGGCCGAACTGCGGCGGGTAGGGCTGCTGGAACTGCCCCTGCTGCGGCCCGCGCGGCGGAAACGGACCCTGCTGCGGGTACGGGCCTTGCGGCGGGTGGTTCATGTCTCCCCCTCGATACCGGTCTGTCTGCCGGACAGGCTAGTGAAGTACGCTTCAACCGCACCCACGACCTGCAGAAATAAGGAGCAGCCAGCCGTGGCTCGAGTCGTTGTCGACGTCATGCCCAAACCCGAGATCCTCGACCCGCAGGGCCAGGCGGTGGCGCGCGCGCTGCCGCGGCTGGGCTTCTCCGGGGTCGCCGACGTGCGCCAGGGACGGCACTTCGAACTCGAGGTCGACGACGACGTCGATGACGAGACGCTGGCCAAGATGGCCGAGGGCTTCCTCGCCAACCCGGTGATCGAGCAGTGGACGATCCGGCGGGTGGAGGCGTGAGCGCCCGCATCGGCGTCATCACCTTCCCCGGCACGCTCGACGACGGCGACGCCGCCCGCGCGGTCCGCTACGCCGAGGCCGAGGCGGTTTCGCTCTGGCACGCCGACGACGACCTCAAGGGCGTCGACGCGGTCGTCGTCCCCGGCGGCTTCTCCTACGGCGACTACCTGCGCGCCGGCGTGATCGCCCGCTACGCGCCGGTGATGACCTCGGTCATCGAGGCCGCCCGCAAGGGCATGCCGGTGCTCGGCATCTGCAACGGCTTCCAGATCCTGTGCGAGGCCGGTTTGCTGCCCGGCGCGATGATCCGCAACGTCGGCCTGCACTTCGTGTGCCGCGACCAGTGGCTGCGCGTCGACAACAACGCCACCGCGTGGACCTCGCGCTACGAGGCGGGCGCGGAAATCCTGATCCCGCTCAAGAACAACGACGGCTGCTACGTCGCCGACCAGTCCACTGTGGACATGCTGGAGGCGGAAGGCCGGGTCGCGTTCCGCTACGTCGGCGGCAACCCGAACGGCTCCCGCAACGACATCGCGGGCGTCACCAGCGAGAACGGCCGCGTGGTCGGTCTCATGCCGCACCCGGAGCACGCGATCGACGCGCTCACCGGCCCGTCCGACGACGGACTCGGCATGTTCTACAGCGCGGTGGACGCGCTCGTGAAAGCCTGAGGTGCCCGCATCCGTGAAGGGAACGAGCCGGGATTCTGAGTCCCGCACCGTTCCCTTCACGGACTTGGGCTGGGACGACCGTGCTCAGCCGAGCCGGAAGACCAGTGCCGTGGACTGCCCGCTGTAGATCCCGCGGACTCCGAAAACGGCCCCGTCCGCCCAGAACAAGCGGCAGAACCACGGTGCCAAGCGGCGATCGCCGGAACCCGTGAGCGAGACCGTGTGCACGGGTGTCACAGCTCCGGTGTCCAGCGAGAACTTGACGATGTGCTGATCAGGACTGTCCTGGCCAGCGGAGACCACGGCGATCACCTGCCCGTTGTCCACCGCGAGCGGTGCCGCGACAACGCCGCCGCCGGGTGCCGGGGCTTCCCAGCGTTTGGCACCGGTGCGGAGGTCGAACGCGGCCAGGCGATTAGGCTTCTGCGGGCTTGTCAGCGCGATCATCGTGGTGCCCGTGACGAGTGCTCGCGAACGTTTATGCGACGTGCCGTTGGAGATCCCGCTCAGGCTGTAGCCGAATCCGTCGTCGCCCATGAAGCCGTTGAACGCGTCTCCGGCCTCGATGGTGGAAACCGGTTCGAGCGAGTCGTCGAGAGTTTCGTACATTCCTCTCGATGCGTCGCTGAGGTAGGCGACCAGCGGCGACGCGCTCACCCACGCCATCGTGAGGTAGGACTTGCTCTTCACGAACTCGTTGTGCTGCTTGGTTTTTCCGGTCGCGGGATCGACGGCGACGGCGACGTACAAGTCCTCGCCGGAGTCCTTGGCGCTGCAGTGGGACAGCAGCACGAAGTCCGCGGTCCGCGGCACCCCGTCCGACGGGATGCAGTTCGAGTACACCTTCTCGTCGGTCGGTGGCGTGACCTCGGACCAGCGGACGGCACCGGTGGCCGCGTCCAGCCCGAGCAGCTGTTGGTAGTGCACGACCACGACCGAACCGCCGACGATCTCCAGCACTGCGTGCTCGTCGAGTTTCGCTTCCGACGGGCTTCCCGACGAGGTGATGGGCATCGCCCGCTGCCACAGCAGCTTTCCCGCGTTGACATCCAGCACGGCCGCGCTCGAGCAGAGATCCCCATAGCCGACGGCGATGTGGTTATCGACGACAGCGGTGCTCGCCCCGCAGAAATGGCCGGAGGGGGAGGGAATCCTCCAGCGTTCCCTGCCGTCGCTCCGTGCGTACGCGACCGCATAGGTGTCGTTCACCAGCACCAGCTCGTCGCCCACGACCCAGGAATCGATGCCGTTCCCGTACGGCGGGATCCGGTCCGATCCGAGCTGCCACGGACCTGGCTGGGACACCGCGATCGCGTGGCCGGGCACCTTGCCGCTGGTGAGCGCGAGCGGTACCACGATCGCCGCGATCACCACGGCTGCCAGAAATGCCGCGCCTACGACGAGGGCCCGCCGGCCACCCATTTTTTTCGTCACTACCCGCTCCCCCTTTCGATGCGGGTAGTGTATTTGGGGGAATCAGATTCCTCCAAAGTTCCGCCACGGCTTTCACCGCGCCGGATTTGTCGTCTCCGACGACGGTCTCGGCATGTTCTACAGCGCGGTGGACGCGCTCGTGAAGGCCTGATCAGCTCGCGAAAAGGGGCCCTGGGAAAATCCCAAGGCCCCTTTCGCGTTACTTGCTGTGGTCGCTGGAGAGCCAGCGTTCGGTGCGCACCCGCACCAGCACCGAGGTCCCCTTGAGCGAGCCCTCGACGAACTTCCGCGCCTCGGCCTCCGGCGCGTACCGGGAGGCGATGGCGAGCGCCTGCTCGTACGTCGGAGCCGACGACCGGTCCACGACCGGACCGGACACCGTGACGTACTTGTACGGCTGGGTTTCCTGCTGCACCGTCAGGCTCAGCTGGCCCGCCGCCTCGATCGCGCGGTCCTTCGCCGAGCCGCGATCCATCCAGATCAGCAGTTCGCCGCCGGGCTCGTAGTCGTACCAGACCGGCACGGCGAGCGGGGCCGCGCCTTCCCGGCCGATCGACAGCACGCCCACTCGCTTCTCGGCGAGGAACTGCTCTCGTTCGTCCACCGTCATGACCGCCATCCGGCGTCACCCCCGTGTTGTTGGCCTCGGCTCCGCCGAGGCGTGCGGGATCGCCTTTAAGCCGGTGTCTGGGCGAGCGACGCACTCGGCCCGGGGGCCGAGCACGCCGCCCACCCAGACACCGGCGCGATCCCGCCGGCATGGTTCCGCCTGGAGCCAACGCCGAAGCCCGAGCGGACATTCCGCTCAGCTCGCCGCCTCCACCAGCCGCGAGTACGGACCGCCCGCCGCGATCAGGTCCTGGTGCGGGCCGAGCTCGGTGATCCGGCCTCCCTCGACCACCGCGACGCGGTCCGCCGCCGCGGCCGTGTGCAGGCGGTGCGCGATCGCGATCACCGTGCGGCCTTCGAGCACCGCGTTCAGCGACCGTTCCAGTTCCCGCGCCGAACCGGTGTCCAGCAGCGAGGTCGCCTCGTCCAGCACCAGCGTGTGCGGGTCGGCCAGGACGACCCGGGCCAGGGCCAGCTGTTGCGCGAGACCGGCCGGAACCGCGTACGCGCCGGAGCCGAGCTTGGTGTCCAGACCTTCGGGCAGTCCGGCCGCCCACTCCGCCGCGCCGGCGGACGCGAGCGCGGCAAGCAGCTCCTCGTCGGTCCAGTCCCCGCCGTCGCGCCGGGCGGGCAGCGCCAGGTTTTCCCGCAGCGTCCCGGAGAACGTGTGGTGCTCCTGCGTCAGCAGCAGAACCTCGCCACGCAGGATGTCGTCCGCGAGCGTCGACACCTCGGTGCCGCCGACCCGGATCGAACCCGCCGTCGGCGCCGAAATCCCGGCCAGCAGCCTGCCCAGCGTCGACTTGCCCGCACCCGACGGCCCGACGATCGCCAGCCGTTCACCGCGCGGCACGCTCAAGCTGATGCCGTGCAGTACCTCGCGATCCTCGGTGTAACCGAACCGGACGTCGCGCACCTCGATGTCGCGTCCGCGCGGCACGTCGGTGACCTTGTCCGCCGCTTTGGTCGGCTGCACACCGATGATCCGGCGCGTCGCGGCTATCGCGACCTGCAAATCCTCCAGCCAGAACAACGCCTCGCTGAGCGGAGCGGTCATCGCCTGCGCATACGCCAGCATCGTGGTGATCGTGCCGAGCCCGGCCCAGCCCTGGCTGTAGGCGAACAGACCCAGCAGCAGGAGCGCGGAGATCGGCAGCACGTAACTGATCTCCAGCGCCGGCAGCCAGCGCATCTGCAACGCCCGCATCCGGCGTTCCCCGAGCACCGCCTGGTCGAGCGCGTGCTGACCGGCGCGCACTCGCCGTTCGGTGAGGCTGAGCGCCTCCGCGGTGCGCGCGCCCTCCACGGTCTCGTGGGTGATCGACTGCAGGTCGCCCCAGCGGTCGAGCATCCACGCGAACGCCGTCGGGATCTTCCGCTGGTACCAGATGTTCACCGGCACCAGAATCGGAATCGCCACCAGCAGGGCCAGCGCGAGCAGCGGCGACGTCACGATCATCGCGATGGTGGTGAACAGCACCGTCACCGCGGCGATCAGGATTTCCGGCGCGGCGAACCGCACCGCGACGTCCAGCCGGTTGATGTCGCTGGTCGCCCGGCTGAGCAGGTCGCCGGTACCGGCCGCCTCGACGGTGCCGAGCGGCAGGTCGAGCGCGTTCGTGACGAACCGTTCCCGGGTCTGCGCCAGCACGCGCTCGCCGAACATCCGGCCGCGCAGCCGCGCCGCTTTCCTCGCCCACGCCTGCAGCACAAGGACCACCACGAACGCCACGGCCAGCAGGTCGACCTGCAGCGTGGGGCCGTGTTCGACCACGCCGTCCACGAGCCGGCCGAGCAGCTGCGGCCCGGCCAGCGCGATCACGGTGGCCAGGCAGAACAGCCCGAGCATCACGGAAAACTCGCGCCGGTGCTCGACCGCCACGCGTTTCGCCCACTGCCGTACCTCGCGTTTCGAGGCCAGCGGGAGCCGCGTCGTCATACCGTCACCGCCTTTCCGCTCACGACCTCGTCGGCCACGTTCCTCCACAGTGGACTCTGACTGAACACCACGGTGGTCCTTCCGGCCCGCAATTCCTTGACCCGCTGGGTAATCCGGGCTTCGGTGTGCGCGTCGACGGCCGACGTCGGCTCGTCGAGCAACAGCACGTCGGAGTCGATCGCCAGCGCGCGGGCCAAACTCAGCCGTTGCCGCTGCCCACCGGACACCTCGCGCCCGCGCTCGCCGATCAGCTCGTCGACGCCGCGCGGCAGGGCCTCGATGATGTCCTCGGCGTCCGCCGCGTGCAGTGCCTCGAAGATGTCGACCTCGCGCGGATGCTCCGGGGTCAGCTGATCGCGCAGGATCCCGGAGAACCACAAATCCTGGTTGTGCGCGTACACCACTCGGCGGCGCAGCTCGGCGAGCGCGACGCGATCCGCGGGCACCCCGCCGATCAACACCTGCTCGTCCTCGTCCGCGTCGGCGAACCGGCTCATCCGCGCGGCGATCGCCTCCGCCTCGGCGCCGAGATCGACCACGGTCAGCTTGCCCGGCGTGATCCGGATGCCGCTGGCGGTGTCCACCAGCTCCAGCGGACCGTCCGGCAACGGTCGCGGTGATACCGGGTCGGCGAGCTTCGGCCGCAGGGCCAGCAGCCCGCACACCTTGCGCGCCGCGACCAGCCCCGAGCTGAGCGAGCTGACCTGCTCGGTCGCCGTGGCGACCGGAACAACCAGGAACGCCGAAAGCCCGTAGAACGCCACCAGCTCGCCGACGCCGATCGTGCCGTCGAGCGCGAGCCGCGCGCCCAGCCAGGTGATCGCGACCGTGACCAGCCCGGGCAGCAGCACCTCCGCGCCGGCGAGCCAGGATTCGCTGCGCCCGACCTCGACGCCGGAGCGCCGCACCAGCTGGCTGGCGTCGCGGAACCGGCGCAGGAACCGCCGTTCGCCGCCGACTCCGCGCAGGATCCGCAGCCCGGACACGATGTCCGCGCCGAGTGCGTTCACGTCGCTCAGATTCTCCCGCTGCGCGGTTTTCCGCTTCTGCAGCGGCGCGAGCAGCGGACCGATGCCGAGCACCGCCAGCGGGACGCCGACCAGCGCGATCGTGCCCAGCACCGGAGACGTGCCGAGCATCGCGACGCCGATCACCACGAACGCCACGATCGACCCGAACGTGCGGCCGACGACCTCGAACGCGTTGCCCACCCAGTTCATGTCCGACGACGTGACCGCGACGACGTTGCCCGTGCTGGTCGCGTCGCGCAGGGACGCGCCGAGCCGGGTGGTGTGGTCGGTGACCAGGCGTTGCGTGGAGCCCGCGCCGTGGATCCACAGGCCGTACGAGGCGAAGTGCAGCCCGGTGCCGAGCACCGCCTGTGCCACTCCGAGCAGGCCCGCGACCAGCGCCCAGCGCCACAGCGCGGCCGTATCGCCCGCCGCGATCGCGCCGACGCCCCGGCCGATCACCAGCGGCAGCAGGGCGCTCGGCAGCGACCAGCCGGCCCCGGTGACGATCGCGGCGAGGACGAGGCCCGGCCGCGCGCGCAGGACCGCCAGCAGGTACCGAAGCGGCGTCGGTCGTTCCGGCAGTCTGATGGCGGGAAAGCGGTACGTGGCGGAAAGCACGATCACTGACGCTAAGCCGCCGGGACTGTCCGGCGCGACTGATTTATCCCCGGACGGACCATCGCCGGGCCAGGCCGGGCGGCTGCGGGTGTGACCCCGCCGACACGTAGTCTTAAGCCCGTGGCGAACCCTGACACGGATACCGTGACCAGCACAGTTGACACCACCGCAGTGGCCGCGGCGACCCCGGAAACGAGCCAGCCGTACGTCGAACTCGGCCTCGCCGAAGACGAGTACGCGCGGATCCGGGAAATCCTCGGCCGCCGGCCCACCGACGCCGAGCTCGCGATGTACTCGGTGATGTGGAGCGAGCACTGCTCCTACAAGTCCTCGAAGAAGCACCTGCGCTACTTCGGCGAAACCGCCACCGACGAGATGAAGGCCAAGATGCTTGCCGGCATCGGCGAGAACGCGGGTGTCGTCGACATCGGCGACGGCTGGGCGGTCACCTTCAAGGTGGAAAGCCACAACCATCCGTCCTATGTGGAGCCGTACCAGGGCGCGGCCACCGGCGTCGGCGGCATCGTGCGCGACATCATGGCGATGGGCGCGCGCCCGCTCGCGGTGCAGGACGCGCTGCGGTTCGGCCCGGCCGACGCGCCGGACACCAAGCGCGTGCTGCCCGGCGTGGTCGCGGGCGTCGGCGGCTACGGCAACTGCCTCGGCCTGCCGAACATCGGCGGCGAGCTGGTCTTCGACCCGTCCTACGCGGGCAACCCGCTGGTCAACGCGCTGTGCGTGGGCGCGATGCGCACCGAGGACCTGCACCTGGCGTTCGCGTCCGGCGCGGGCAACAAGATCATCCTGTTCGGCGCGCGCACCGGCCTCGACGGCATCGGCGGCGTGTCCGTGCTCGCCAGCGACACCTTCTCCGGCGACGAATCCGCGGCCGGGCGGCGGAAGCTGCCCAGCGTGCAGGTCGGCGACCCGTTCACCGAGAAGGTGCTCATCGAGTGCTGTCTCGACCTGTTCAAGGAGAACCTGGTCGTCGGCATCCAGGACCTCGGCGGGGCCGGGCTGTCCTGCGCGACGTCCGAACTGGCCGCGGCCGGCGACGGCGGCATGCACATCTACCTCGACCGGGTTCCCTTGCGCGCCACCGGAATGACGCCCGCGGAGGTGCTCTCCAGCGAATCGCAGGAGCGCATGTGCGCGGTCGTCGCGCCGGAGAACGTCGAGGCGTTCATGGCGGTCTGCGCCAAATGGGACGTCATCGCCACCGACATCGGCGAGGTCACCGACGGCGAGCACCTCGTGATCACCTGGAACGACGAGATCGTGGTCGACGTGCCCGCGCACACCGTCGCGCACCAGGGCCCGGTGTACGACCGCCCGATCGAGCGCCCGGCGTTCCAAGACGGCCTGATCGCCGACACCTCCGCGAAGCTGCCGCGTCCCTCGACGCCGGAGGAACTGCGCGCGGACTTCCTGAAGCTCATCGCGTCGCCGAACCAGGCGTCGAAGGAATGGGTGACCTCGCAGTACGACCGCTACGTGCGCGGCAATTCGGTGCTGGCCCAGCCGTCCGACTCGGGCATGATCCGGATCGACGAGGAGAGCAACCGCGGCGTTTCGGTGGCCACCGACTGCAACGCGAAGTTCGTCTACCTCGACCCGTACCGCGGCGCGCAGCTCGCGCTGGCCGAGGCGTACCGGAACGTCGCCACCGGCGGCGCGACCCCGGTCGCGGTGTCCGACTGCCTCAACTTCGGCGCCCCGACCGACCCGGGCGTGATGTGGCAGTTCGAGCAGGCCGTGCACGGTCTCGCCGACGCGTGCGTCGAACTGGGCATCCCGGTCACCGGCGGCAACGTCAGCTTCTTCAACCAGACCGGCGACACGGCGATCCTGCCGACCCCGGTGATCGCGGTGCTCGGCGTGATCGACGACGTCACCCGCCGCATCCCGACCGGCATCGGCGCGGAAGCGGGCGAGACGCTGCTGCTGCTCGGCGAGACCCACGACGAACTGGACGGTTCGGCCTGGGCCCGCGAGCTGCACGGCCACCTCGGCGGCGTTCCGCCGCGCGTCGACCTGGCCCGCGAGAAGCTGCTGGCCGAGATCCTGGTCGCCGGTTCGCGCGACGGCATGATCTCCGCCGCGCACGACCTCGCCGACGGCGGGCTGGCACAGGCTCTCACCGAAACCGTCCTCATTGGACAGTGCGGGGCCCGCGTGTTCCTCGACCGCGACCAGGACCCGTTCGTGCAGCTGTTCTCAGAGTCGTCGGGCCGCGTGCTGGTGGCGGTCCCGCGCACGGAGGAACTGCGGTTCACCGAAATGTGCACCGCGCGCGGCCTGCCGTGGCGCAAGACCGGCGTCGTCGACCCGGATTCCGGCACGCTGGAGATCCAGGGCATCACGGAGTTCACCCTCGAAGAACTGCGCGAGACCTGGGAGAAGACGCTTCCGGCTCTGTTCGACTGAGCCCTCGTGAGTGCCGGTGCCGACCGGCACCGGCACTCACGACCGGAAGATGACCGCCTCCGCCAGCTCTGCCCGCGGAATCGCTGGCCGAGGCTCGTCCGGATCGGCGTACCCGATCGACATGCCGCAGCCGAGGACGTATCCGGCCGGCGGCTCCGCGATCTCCGTGACGCTCCGGTGGTAGCGACCCCACGCGATCTGCGCGCAGCTGTCGAGCCCCTCGGCGCGCAGCAACAGCATCACGGTCTGCAGGAATATCCCCGCGTCCAGCCATTGCGGGGGAAGCATCTGCTCGTTCAAGTAGCAGAACAGCGCGACCGGAGCGCCGAAGCAAGCCCAATTCCGGACCCGGACCCGCTCCCGGCCCGCGAGGTCCTCGCGCGCGATCCCGACTGCGCCGTAACGCAACGCGCCCAGCTCCTCGATCCGCCGCGCGTACTGTTCAGGCAGCGCTTGCGGGTACGGCAACACCTGGGGCGGATCGCCGGTGTCTCCGCTGGAGATCCGCTGCCCGACCAGGTGTTTCAGCTCGGCCAGCTTCGCGCCGGACAGGACATAAACCCGCCACGGCTGCAGATTTCCCCCAGACGGCGCCCGCAAGGCGGCCGAGAGGACGCGAGTCAGGACTTCGTCGGGTACTGGCTTGCCGAGGAAGCCACGGACAGATCGCCGGGAGCGCACCGCTTCGTAGACGTCCACGGCTTCTTGATGCTACTCAGCTCGGCACCGCGAAATAGCCGCCATACCGGGGTTCCAGTCTCCAGCCGTCCGGCAGCTGTACCCAGTCCGAGAAGCTTGCACCGGTGAAAAAGACTGCATCTTCGAAAGCCGCCTCATTGAAAGACGTTCGACCTGCGAATTTTGTCTCGGTGAAATCGGCCAGCTCAGAGAACTCGGTGCCGGAGAACCAAGCTCGGTCGAGGAAAGTCGCGTTGCGGCAACGAAACCTGCCCACCAGCCGCCCGGGTCCGGTGCCCGCGGCGGTGAAGTAGACCTGCCCGGTAAAGACGCACCCGCTGAGATTCGTGCTGCTGTACAGCGAAGCGTGCCGCAGCAGCAGACCGCCGATCCGGCGATGGGAAAGATCGAAATACTCCAGCACGGCACCGGTCAGATCGAGGTCTGGGCCGGGACCGTCCACATCGGACGGTGGCAGCAGATCCCGGATCAGCCGTTGCGCGGTGAGCCGCACCTGCAGCTCGCGTTCCTCTTCCGGCGTGCCATCGTCTTGGGAGCCGCCGTACCGGCCGTGAGTAAACGGCCTCCGCAGATAAGAACACACCACATCCAGCACGGTCTGCCGATATTCCGGCCGCGTCCGCGCCAGCCCGGCCAGCGCGTGCAACGCCCCCACGCGCACCTGGTCGGCCTCGTGCCCCAGCAATTCCACCGATTTCGCGAACCGCTCGTCGGAGATCCGTTCGCGGTCGACGTCGTGCCGTTGCTGTTCGATCACCTGCCGCGCTTCCTCGACCCGGCGACGGCGATCGTTGAGCCACAACGCGTACAGCGCCACGACCGCGCCGCCAGCGAGACCGGCGGTTTTCAGCGCTTCGCTCCGGCTTGTCGCGGGGTCGGTGAGCAGCCAGCCACCGACCCCGCACAGCAGTGCCACGGACGCGATCAACGTCCACAGCAGCGGCGAACGCACCGGGTCAGAACGCCAGGATCAGGTACAGCCCCACGCAGTAGCCGCCGCCGCGGTTCATCACGACCATCGTGCCGCTGGCGTCCTTGCCCGACAGCTTGCCGGTGATCCGGGCGCTCGTGGTGGCGCTGCCCTGGGTGACCTTGCCCAGCGTGAGCTGCGGGTCGCCGCTGGTGGTCTCGTCGATGCTGCGCTTCGACATGCTCTCGGTGCCCTGGCAGGCCAGCGCGGTCGCCCCGGCGGCGTCCTTGGCGTTGAGCTTGGCGAGGAAGTTGTCGATGACCTGCTTCGCCTCGCCGGTGGCCCCGCTGGAACCGGGGTCCTCGCTCGAATCCGTGGACGGCGAGGACGAGTCGCTCGGCAGCGGAGCGTCCGAGGACGGGGACGGAGCCGGGGCCGGCGGCTGCGCCTGCGAACTGCCCTTGTCGTCCTTGCTCAGGAAGAACCCCGGCGCGACGAAGCCGGTGATGCCGAGCGCGACCACCACGACGACCGCGACGGCGATGCCGATCCACAGGCCGGTCTTGTTGTTCTTCGGCGGCTCGCCGCCCGGCCCGCCCGGGTATTGCCCCTGGTCCCAGCCCTGCTGCGGGAACTGCTGGGTGCCGCCGTAGGGCTGCTGCTGGTACCCCGGGTACTGCTGCTGAGCGTTCGGGTCCCAGCCCTGCTGCGGCTGCTGCTGGGCGTTCGGATCCCACGCGGGCTGGGCGTTCGGGTACCCGCCCGGCTGCTGCTGCGCCTGGTTGGGGTCCCACCCCGGCTGCTGCGGCACCCCGCCCGAGCCGGGCTGCTGCCAGCCCTGGCCGTAGGGGTCCCCGCCCTGTCCGGGCTGCGGTGGGTAAGTCATGTCCGGTTCCGCCTTCCTGCTGCACCGACTCGCGCCGCGGTCTGACGCCCCGCCGGCCCAGGCGGTTCCGTCTCCGCCCCAGGTCTGCATTGTGCAAGGCGGGCAAGGCGCGCACAAAAGCGGCTCCCGGCCGCCCCGCCCGGCAGGAGGCGGGGTGAACCGGGAGCCGCGTCGGTGCGCGCCCGTCAGGTCAGCCGTTGGCGAGTGCCTGCAGCCGGTCGTAGGCGCCGTTGAACGTGTCCTGGTCCAGCGGGCTCGAGGTGTACTGCCACACGGTGTAGTAACCCCAGGCGTACGGAAGCGTTCCAGCCGAGGACGCGTACCGCGCGACCCACAGCGGCGCGGTGCTGGAGAAATCGCCGTCGACGCACTGGCTCCACCAGTTCGTCGACGTGTAGATCACCGGCCAGCGGCCCGTTTTCGCGTGATAGGTGTCGTGGAAGTCCTTGATCCACGCCGTCATCGCGGATTTGCTCAACCCGTAACAGGTCGCGCCGTAAGGGTTGTACTCCATGTCCAGCGCGCCCGGCAGCGTTTTGCCGTCCCCGGACCACCCGCCGCCGTGTGCGACGAAGTAGGTCGCCTGTGCCGCGCCGCTGGAGGTGTTCGGGGTGGCGAAGTGGTAGGCGCCGCGGATGAAGCCCTGGTTGTAGGAACCGTTGTATTGCTGGGCGAAGTACGGGTTGGTGTAGTTGGTGCTCTCGGTCGCTTTGGTCCAGACGAACCGCTTGCCCTGGCCCCACCAGTTTCCCCAGTCGACGTTGCCCTGGTAGCTGGCGACGTCCATGCCGGCGACGGTGGCCGCCACCTGGTTCGGCAGCGCGGCCGCGGGCTGCGGTCGCTGCGCGGCGGCTTGCGTCTCGGGGGTGGACCGGTCACCCTCGACGCGCCGGATTTGCGACCCCATGACGTGGTTGTTCGCCTGGATGTCGGCGTTGACGGCGTTGATCTCCCGCGTCGAAAGCGGGGAAGCCGCCGGGGCGGCCATCGCCTCGGTCGAAGCGCCGAGCAGGAGCGCGACAACCGGGACGGTCAGTGCGGACAGCAGCGTGATGCGCCGTCCTCTTCGGGAAGTGGACATCGTCGATCCCTTCACAGATACCCTCGCGGAGGGCGGCTATGTGCAGGTAGCCGCCACGGGGGAGATTCTTGAGGACGAATCGTCGTTTGTCATCAAGTTCCGTGAAGATGAATGGGCCAGTGGGTGATTTTCATCGGGCGGTGATGACTAATTCGTGACCTCGTCACGAATGTTCACCCGAATGCCAGATTGCGTAGCGCTGTTTGGGCTCCGTTGAGCCAGTTCTGGTCCCCGGGCAGGGTCCCGCTGTCCGAGAACTGCCAGATGGCGTGCTGTCCCCAGCCCGCGGGCAGTTCGCCGATGAAGGAGTTGTAGCGCGCGATCCACAGCGGATTCCCTCCGAAAGAAGGGTTGTTTCCGGTGCAGCGTTTCCACCAGCTAGTCGACGTATAGATCGTCGGCAGCCGTCCGGTGCGGGCGAGATAGGTGTCGGAGAACGCGCGGACCCACGCGACCATCCCGTTCGCGTCCTTGCCGTAACACGTTTCGCCGTAGGGGTTGTATTCCATGTCGAGTGCGCCCGGAAGCGTCTTGCCGTCGGCCGACCAGCCGCCGCCGTGCGCGAGGAAGTAGTTGGCCTGCGCGGCGCCGTCGGACACGTCCGGGCGGGCGAAGTGGTAGGCGCCGCGGATGATCCCGGCTTGGTAGGAACCGTTGTACTGCTGGGCGAATTGCCCGCTGACGAACCCGGTGCCCTCGGTCGCTTTCACGTACACGAACTTCGAGCCCGCGCCCGCCGCGGCAGGCCAGTCGACCGGGCCCTGGTGTCCGCTGACGTCGTGCCCGAGGTACTGGTCTTGCGCCGTGTACGAGATGTTCGGCGATCCCAGCACGCCTTCGTGTTTCGCGATTTGCGAACCGGCGTAGTTGTCCGCGGCCCCGGCGTAGCTCGGCGCCGCCGTCGCGGTTTCGCACAGGGACGTGCCGGTGATCCCGGCGAAGAGAACCGCGCTCCAGCGCAGCAGCAGATGACGCTTCACCCAGGACTCCTCACCGGACGCGTGTACTCCTACTGCGTCACGATGCCCGGATGCGCGGAGTTCGGCGAATCATGATCACCCGGCAGTGTGGTCCGCCCAGGTCAGCGCCGCTCTTCGGCCAGCGCCCTCATCAGCTGCTCGGCCGGGACGACCGCGGTGATCAGGTCGTGCGGGTTGATCGCGAGCGGATGCCCGGCGAGCAGCCCGACGATGTCGCGGCCGAGCACCGCGCGGGCGTGCGGCCATTCGCGCGGCACCAGCGACTTCGACGTGTACGCCGGGACCATGACCCGGCCGTCGGCGTTGTGGAAGCCGATCACCGTGCGCTGCACCGGAGACAGGGCGTAGACGAGCAGCGTCGAATCGAGGATGACGCGCGGCAGGTCCTCGGCGGGCCGGTGCTCGGTCCGGACCATCTGCAGCAGCCGCTCGAGTTCGTTGCGCGGCTCGGGAAAACCGAGCGCCTTGGGCGAGGGCCGGTACCGGTCGTTGGGGTGGAAGTCCTCGACGACCTCTCCCGTCCCGTTCACCGGATACGCGCCGACGACCGCCCACGAGGGCACCGGACCGCGGGCGTCGAAGGCCTCGTCGATGACGTACAGCCAGCTGTTCGGGTTCGTCCGCGCGTTGGCCCGCATCTCGGGAGTGATCTCGGGTTTCCCTTGCGGCCCGCGGCGGGGGTACGCGTTCCGGCGCGCGCGTTTGCCCGCCGGGGTCCGGGAAACCATCCGATCTGCCTCGTCCCGCTGCGCCATCGCCGTCCCTCGGTGCCGGGTGCCTGAAAGTCCGTCCGCGGCCACTCTACTGTTGTCGCATGGCCTCTTCGCGTTCGGTCGATCCCGCTCAGTTACGGGCGGCGGTGCTGGCCGTTTCGGACTGGTTGCGTGGTGACGGACCGGATCCGGCCCGTCCTGAACTGGCCGCCGCGGTGCGCGCGACGCTGCGGACCCTCGCCCAGGACGCGCCCGGCCACACCGTCGAGGTCCGGGTGCCGCCGTACGCCGCGGTGCAGTGCATCGAAGGCCCGCGGCACACCCGCGGCACGCCGCCGAACGTCGTCGAGACCGATCCGCGGACGTGGCTGGAGCTGGCCACCGGCCTCCTGGACTGGGACGACGCGCTCAGCGCCGCTCGCGTGTCCGCCTCGGGCAGCCGGGCCGACCTCTCGCACTGGCTCCCGGTCGTGCGGATCTGACTTCCGCGGCAATTCGTTCCCCTCAGGAGTGTCTTCTGAGGCACACACTCCGTAGAATCCCCTGAGCCGAGGCCTGAGCCACGCTGTCTGGAGCAGGGCCTTGCGTGTACTTTGGGTAGTCGGATTTCGATTCCCGGGATGAATGAGCGGCGATGGAAGGGCCCTGGTCATGAACGCGGTAGGCGTGTCCGCCGGCGAGCAGAGCCTCGGCCCGACAGCGCGCCGGATGATCCTCGGTTCGCAGCTTCGCCGGTTGCGCGAGGAAGCCGGGATCACGCGCCAGCAGGCGGGCTACAACATCCGCGGTTCGGAATCGAAGATCTCCCGGCTGGAACTCGGCCGGGTCGGCTTCAAGGAACGCGACGTCGCCGACCTGCTCACCATGTACGGCGTCTCCGACGAGGAGGAGCGCAAAGCGTTCCTCGACATGGTCAAGCAGTCGAACGAAGCGGGCTGGTGGCGCAAGTTCGGGGAGACGGTGCCGGGATGGTTCACCGACCTCGTCGGCTTGGAGGAAGCGGCGTCCCGCATTCAGATCTGGGAGCCGCTGTTCGTCTCCGGCCTGCTGCAGATCGAGCCGTACGCGAGAGCGATCTTCAGCCACGGCCGCCCGGAAATGGCCGACGAACGCGTGGATCAGCTGGTCGCCCTGCGCATGCGGCGGCAGAAGATGCTGGCCCGCCCGGACGCGCCGCGGATCTGGGCGGTGCTCGACGAATCGGTGCTGTACCGGCCGATCGGCGGCCCGAAGGTGTTCCGGCAGCAGCTGGAGTACCTGCTCGAGGTCACCACGCTGCCGCACGTGTCGGTGCAGATCCTGCCGTACTGCCGCAGCGGTCTGTCGGCCGAGCACGCCTTCTCGCTGCTGCGCTTCGCGGAGGCGGAACTGCCGAACATCGTCTACGTCGAGTACCTGACCGGCGCGCACTACCTGGACAAACGCGACGAGATCGAGAAGTACGGCCGGGCGCTGGACCTGCTCGCCGTCGACGCGGAGACGCCCGAGCGCAGCCGGGCCCGCATCGCCAAGCGCAAGGCCGAGATCTAAGCGCAGCTTCCTACCGCCGCGGTTGTATCTGTCTCCGCCGCACCGGGTCGTCGAATTCTCCCCGTCGAGAATTTCAGTCCGCCCATCGAGCGACAGGCAGCCGAATAAAGGCTGCCCGCCCGCATTTCCCATCACTGAACGTGCATAAGTCGGGGAAACCCGTTTCCGCTGACCCGGTTCCGCGTCTCTCTATCGCGGCGCGCGCAATCACAGCCCGTGTTCTTCATTCACCCGCCGCACCCGAAGGCAGCCAGTTACGAACGCGCTGCGTTAACAGATCGCCAATATCGTGACCCATGGTGATAATTAGCCCGTTCGGGTAGTGCTCGACTCACCCGTATGGGAACTTCTACTGAACCGTGCCGTCACGCAGTGAGAAATTTGCAGAAAATTCTGCACGTGCATTTACCGCTGCATGCGCGCGTGCTAGCGTCGAAGTCACGGGCAGATGCACATGCAGATTCCTGAGCTTTTCATCGTCCTTCACGGAAGGTGGCATCATGGCTGAGCGGTTCGAGAACGGTATTCCGGCCGACCGTCTGACCGGCGCCCAGTGGCGCAAGGCGAGCTACAGCGGCGCGGTGGGCAACTGCGTCGAAGTGGCCCCGCTGACCTCCGGCGAGATCGCGATGCGGAACTCCCGCTTCCCAGAGGGTCCCGCGCTCGTCTACACGCGCGCTGAAATGGCCGCCTTCCTCGCAGGCGCGAAGGACGGCGAATTCGACGATGTCCTCGGCTGAGTCCCACGTCGTCGACTCGCGCTTCGACATCGAGCGAGGCCTGCGGCAGCTGATCGCCCGCGGCTACCAGTTCGTCCACCCGACGGACGGAAGCGGCGAGGTGCAGGCCGTGGTCGGAGTGCGAGCCCACGACAACGTGGTGGACGTCGTCCGCTTGAACGCCGAAGACGACGCCGAAGCCACTCGCCTCCCTGGCAGCGAGAAGAACATCTTCGCCCCCGAGTCCACGCTGTGGCGCTCGCGCGGCGAGGCAGGCCAGGTACTGGGCGAGGTCCTCGCCCTCCCCGAGCGCCCACCGGCTGTCGCGGCCGCCCCCGCGAACGGCTGCTGGGTTCCCGGTCGCGGCGGCCGCTCGAAGTGGTTGGCCGCTCGCTGATCCACCGCTCCGCGCCGTCCCCACCGGCCCCTGATTTCAGGCTCCGCACGAAGTGGCCCAATCCATTTCGTGCGGGGCCTGGCTCATTTCCGCCCGACGTCCGCTTGGCGCGTGGTCACTCGACGCCTTCGACGATGCGGAAGTCGCGCTCGACACTGCCGGCGAGGGTCACCAGCGCCTCCTGGTACGCCTCGCTCTCGTAGGCCGCGACGGCCTGTTCGAAGCTGTCGAACTCGATCAGAACGACGCGTTCCGCGATCCCGGCCTCGCGGATGGTGCTTCGGCCGCTGCCGCGGGACAAGACCCGCCCGCCCGCGGCTCGGACGGCCGCCGCGGCCAGCTTGTCGTAGGCAGCCAGCCGTTCCGGGTCGGAAATGTCGCGGTAGACGCTGACCCAGTAGCCCTTGGCCACGGAAACCTCCTGTGTTCGGCCGGACTGCTCCGACTTCGCGAGATACGTACAGCACTCTCTACGAGTTGGCGACCAGGGTCGAGGCCCCTGCCGCGCGGTGACGGAGCGCGCCTAAGCAGGCACTCTGCCCATAAGACCCCCGCTCCGAACCGAGAGCACCGATCCGGAAACCCTCCCCCGTAGTGGGCAGAACCACGCCGCGGACCGGCCCCCCTCGCCGTCCACCCCTTACACTTGAACCCGGCCCGCCCGCGTCTTCCTGGGAGCTTCCCGGTGGTTTCCGACCCCTCCGCCAGTCCTGCTCGTCCCGAAGATCAACCCGAACCGGAACCCCGTGAGGAGTGCGGCGTCTTCGGCGTCTGGGCTCCCGGGGAAGAGGTCGCCAAGCTCACCTACTACGGCCTCTACGCCCTGCAGCACCGCGGGCAGGAGGCAGCGGGCATTTCCGTCTCGGACGGCTCGCAGATCGTCGTCTTCAAGGACCTCGGGCTCGTCAGCCAGGTTTTCGACGAGCAGGTCCTGCAGTCCCTGCAGGGGCACATCGCCGTCGGGCACTGCCGGTACTCCACGACCGGAGCCACGATCTGGGAGAACGCCCAGCCGATCTTCCGCACCACGGACACCGGCAGCGGCCTGTCCTTCGCGCACAACGGCAACCTGGTCAACACCGCCGAGCTGCGCGATCGCACCGTCGCCGCCGGGTTGAAGCCGCACGCCGGGCTCACCGGGTCCTCGAGCGACTCCGACCTCGTCTGCGGCCTGCTCGCCGCGAACGCCGCGGACAAGGGCATCGAGGCCGCCGCGCTGGACCTGCTGCCCACCCTCAAGGGCGCGTTCTGCCTGGTCTTCGCCGACGAGAACACCCTGTACGCGGCCCGCGACCCGCACGGCGTGCACCCGCTGGTGCTCGGTCGGCTGGAGCGCGGCTGGGTCGTGGCGAGCGAGACCGCCGCGCTCGACATCTGCGGCGCGTCGTTCGTGCGCGAGGTCGAGCCGGGCGAGCTGATCGCCATCGACGCCGAGGGGCTGCGCTCGTCGCGGTTCGCGAACCCGGAGCCGAAGGGCTGCGTTTTCGAGTACGTCTACCTCGCGCGTCCGGACACGTCGATCGCCGGCCGCAGCGTGCACGCCACGCGCGTCGAGATCGGCCGCAAGCTGGCCGCCGAGCACCCGGTCGACGCCGACCTCGTGATGCCCGTTCCGGAGTCCGGCACGCCGGCCGCGATCGGATACGCGCAGGGCTCGGGCCTGCCGTACGGCACCGGCCTGGTCAAGAACGCCTACGTCGGGCGCACCTTTATCCAGCCGTCGCAGACGATCCGGCAGCTGGGCATCCGGTTGAAGCTGAACCCGCTGCGCGACGTCATCCGCGGCAAGCGGCTGGTCGTGGTGGACGACTCGATCGTCCGCGGCAACACCCAGCGCGCGCTCGTGCGGATGCTGCGCGAGGCCGGTGCGCTCGAGGTGCACGTGCGGATCGCGTCGCCGCCGGTGCGGTGGCCGTGCTTCTACGGCATCGACTTCGCCTCGCGCGCTGAACTCGTCGCCAACGGCGTCGACCTCGACGGCATCCGCCGTTCGATCGGGGCCGATTCGCTCGGCTACATTTCGCTGGACGGCCTGGTCGCGGCGTCCGAGCAGCCGAAGTCGCGGCTGTGCACGGCCTGCTTCTCCGGCGAATACCCGATTCCGCTGCCCGAGGACGCGCTCATCGGCAAGCACCTGCTCGAAAGCATGGACGCCGCCGGTGGCGCGGCGACTCCGGTCAGCGCCGCCGGGTACGGTGCCGAAGACGCCGTCCGGCGTCCGTGAACCAAGCAAGTCCAGTAGGGAGTCCGCTTCCGTGAGCGAGTCCACGAGCGCCACGTACGCAGCCGCCGGGGTCAGCATCGACGCCGGTGACCAGGCCGTCGAGCTGCTCAAGCCACACGCCGAGCGGGCCACGAGGCCCGAGGTGCGCGGCGGGGTCGGCGGTTTCGCCGGGCTTTTCTCCCTCAAGCTCGACAAGTGGAAAGAGCCGATCCTCGCGTCGTCGACCGACGGCGTCGGCACCAAGATCGCGGTCGCGCAGGCGCTCGACAAGCACGACACGGTCGGCATCGACCTGGTCGCGATGGTGGTCGACGACCTGGTCGTCACCGGGGCCGAGCCGCTGTTCCTGCAGGACTACATCGCGGTCGGCAAGGTGGTGCCGGAGAAGATCGCGGCGCTGGTCGGCGGCATCGCCGAGGGCTGTGTCCAGGCGGGCTGCGCGCTGCTCGGCGGCGAGACCGCCGAGCACCCGGGCCTGATGGGCGAGCACGACTACGACCTGTCGGCCACCGGCGTCGGCGCGGTCGAGGCGTCCGCGCTGCTGTCGCCGGAGAAGGTCCGCCCCGGTGACGTCGTGCTCGCCATGGGCTCGTCCGGGCTGCACTCCAACGGCTACTCGCTGGCCCGGCACGTGCTGCTGGACATCGCGCGGATGCCGCTGGACGGGCACGTCGAGGAGTTCGGCCGCACGCTGGGCGAGGAACTGCTCGAACCCACCAAGATCTACGCGAAGGACTGCCTCGCCCTGGTCGCCGAGACCGAGGTGCGCACGTTCGCGCACATCACCGGCGGCGGCCTCGAAGCGAACCTCGCGCGCGTGATGCCGCGCGGCCTGGTCGCCAAGCTCGAACGCGGCACGTGGACCCCGGCCCCGGTGTTCGCGGTGATCGGCCAGCGCGGCAAGGTCGAGCGCGCGGAGCTGGAGAAGACGTTCAACATGGGCGTCGGGATGGTCGCGATCGTCTCGGCCGAGGACGTCGACCGCGCACTGGCGGTGCTGACCGCCCGGCACGTGCCCGCGTGGATCCTCGGCGACGTCCAGCCCGCCGAAGACCCGGACGGCCCGCGCGCGGTGCTGTCCGGCGACCACCCGCGGTTCTGAAAGCCGCTTGCCCCGGCTTGAGACACTGAAGGCATGGCGGAGGACGTACGCGTCGGCGCCCGGTTCGTGATCCCGGGCGCCGAACTGCGAGAGCGGTTCTCCCGATCCTCAGGACCGGGCGGACAAGGCGTGAACACGACGGACTCGCGCGTCGAGCTGTCGTTCGACGTCGCGAGCTCCGCCGTGATCCCGCCCGCACTGAAAGAACGCATCACGGCCCGGCTGGGCACCCGCCTGGTCGACGGAGTGCTGACCATCGCGGCCAGCGAATACCGGTCCCAGCTGATGAACCGCGACGCTGCCCGGGAGCGGTTGGCCGAGGTGTTGACGACGGCCTCCGCGCCACCGCCGCCCAAGCGACGGCCTACCAAGCCTTCGCGCGGCTCGAAGGAACGTCGGCTGGCGGCGAAGAAACGTCGCAGCGACGTCAAGCGCGGGCGCGGTGGGCGGTTTGACGATTAGGCGTTGTTGATCACTGCGGGTGAAGGCTTGGCTGGGGATATCGCTGAGTTGTCTTCTTGCGGCTTCTTTTTCCTTTTCGCTAATTCTGGGGAGTGACGCGATCTCCTGAACGGCGAATTCCCGCCGAAGTCGATTTCGACCATCTCGATCCTGCGGTTGCCGAGGACGTTTACGCACGTCTCGGTGCTATCCGCCAGGTCTGCCCGGTGGCGAAAAGCTCCGCGCACGGCGGGTTTCACCTGCTGACCGGCTACGACGAGATCCGGGAAGCGGCCAGCAACGGCGACATATACAGTTCGTATGTCTCTGGCCTCGGAGCTGCGGATGTCGTAGCCGAAGATGCTGGATCTGGTGATAATCCGTCGCCTCGAGCACCATTATTTGAATTCGACGGCCAAGCGCACCTGGCTTGGCGTCGTGTTCTCCAGCCCTATTTCACTCCGGCCGCGGCGAAGAAACACGAGTCACTCATCCGGCGGTTGTGCCGAGGGACCCTCGCCGGGTTCGCCGACGACGGCCAGGCCGACCTGGTGACCGCTTACACGCAGGTGGTCCCGCCTCTGGTGGTCGCGGCTTTGCTCGGCATTGCGGAAAGCGACCGGGAGCTGCTGGCGGACCAGGCCAAGCGACTGGTCGCCGCCGAAAGCCGGGAGGAAGCTGAGGAGCGTGGCCGGGAGTACGCGAAGCTCCTGCTCGGCCATATCCGCGAGCGAGCTGGCGCGCCGAGAAACGACATGCTGTCCGACGTGATTCACGCCGACCTCGACGAGCCGGTCAGTGAACGGCAGGTGCTGCGCTTCGCGTCGCTGATGGTCGCCGCCGGGCAGCTGACCACCACCGACGCGGCGGCCACGATGGCACTGCTGCTGGCCGAGGACTCTGACCTGCGGGACCGGGTCCGCGAAAGCCCTAAGGCACTGGACGAGTTCATCGAGGAAGCGGTCCGGTACGAACCAGCGGTGGCGGCCACCGGTCGGGCCGTCACCCGGTCGACCACGCTGGGCGGAGTGCTGCTCGACGCCGGGGATCGGGTGCTGCTCGCCTGGGGAAGCGCCAATCGCGACGAGCGGCATTTCATCGACGGTGATGTCTTCCGACCGGAGCGCGGGCGGACGAGGCCAGCCCACCTCGGCTGGGGAGCCGGTGCGCATCGGTGTCTCGGCAGGCATCTTGCCCGGCTCGAGTTGCGGGTCATGCTGGACGAACTGCTTACGGCACTGCCGGATCTGCGGCTTCAGCCGGACGCCCGGCCTCGGCGCACCTACGGCGTGATCCGCGGGGTGCGGGAAGTGCCGGTCGAGTGGTCAAGGTGACGTGCCTTGCCGCCGCAACGGCAATGCGTTGCGGCGGCAAGGAACTCCTTAACTCAGCGACAAATGCACACACTCGCCAGCAACGCGATACCCAGCACGCCGGTACACCGTCCCAATCCCCACATCGCCCGGCGTAAGGAACGCCGTCTGCGCACCGCGTTCGTGGGCGAGACGTGTTAGGTATGCGGTGATTGCCGAAGCGATGCCTTGGCCGCGGTGTTCGGCGGCTACCGCGATGCCGACGATTTCCGTTGCACCGGAAACGATATCGAGCGCGAGCCCGCCACCCACCACGGTTTCCCCGGCCTCTGCCAGGACGGTCAGATGGTGCCGGTTGCGTTCGATCTCGGCGTCCGACACCTCCGGAGACCCGCCGAAGGCGACGTTCTGCACGGACCGCAGGCGGCGGAAGTCGTCGTCGGACGACGGTTCCCGCAGCCGGATGTGTTCTGGGGCAACACAATCGACGCGATCCTCGGCAGTGCAGGTCATCACCGGAACACGTCGTTCCAGGGTGAACCCCGCGGCGACGAGCACCGCCTCGACATCGGGAGCCGCCTCGGTGAAGAACTCCAGCCGGGGCAGGAGATTTCGTTGCTGGTAGGCGGAAATCAGGAGAGCGATCTCGGCCGGTGAAGGCGTGGCGCCGTCGTCGGGGATGGCGTAGTTCGCCATCGGATGAGAGTTGTCCTGGGCGAAAGTCGCCAGGAACGGGCCGATTCGTTCGGTAGCGCGGCCGATCGGTGCGGTCGCGCGGACGTATGCCTGAAGGACGGACATCTTGAAGGAAGGCCTTTCGAAGAAGGGCAGCACAAAAACCGGGCTGGGCAATCCCACCCCAAGCGCAGGCCGAACAGCTCAGGCCACGCGGCCGGAGTGGGCCGTGGCGGAGCACATAGGCATTCCTTCGTCCGAAAAGGCCATCATCTCAGCCCGGGCAAGCGAATTATGAACTCAGCGCGGCCCGCGCCTGGTCCACGATCCGAGCCAGGTGCACGCCCCGCCGGACGTCGCAGGGGTGCGTGGTCGTTCCGCACGACACCATCGCGGCGAAATCGTCCAGCAGCGCGGTGTACGCGTCATTCGCGGTGCCGGTGCGGCCGAGCGTGCGGAGGCCGTGCTCGCCGAAGACCGAGTACTCGACCACTGTCGGCTGCACCGGTAGGCGCAGGCTGAGTGTCGCGGTGCTGGTGATGCCACCCTCGTGTTCAAGCAGCAGTTGCCACAGGTCTTCGGGACCACGGTGCGCGGCGAGGACGTTGGTGATCGGGCCGAGGGCGGCGTCCAAGAGATCGAACGCGTGCGGGCCGATGTCGGCGAGCGCGCCGCCAGCCGGGTCCTGTCGCCAGGCGGAGGTGGCGTATTTGCCCGCGAGCAGGGCACCGGACAGCCACCGCACGGTGCCTCCTCGCCAACCGCCAGCGGCGGTGACGCCGTCCAGCCAGTCGCGCGTCTGCTGGGCGAATCGCAACGTCAGCATCACCAGCGAGGCGACGCCAGCGGACGACACGGCATCGGCGAGCCGCTGCGCCGTGGCCAGGTCTGGGGCGATCGGTTTCTCCAGGATCAGGTGCTTGCCCGCCTCCGCGGCCCGGGTCGCCAGTTCGGCCTGCACGGTCGGCGGCACGGCGAACGCGAGGGCGTCGACCTGCTCGAACAGCTCGTCCAGGTCGCTGGTGGGCACGGCGTCGTAGTCCTGCGCGAGCGCGGCGGCGGCTTCCGGCCGACGGCTCCACACGGCGCTGAGCACGGTCCCTGGATGATCCGCGAGCCCGGGAGCGTGCACCGTGGTGGCCCACGGTCCGGTTCCTACGAGGCCGACGCGCAGCTGGTCCTGTCCCACGCCCGGAAGTGTAGGTGTGTCCGCGGTCGCTTCCGGCGGGGCCTGCGGTGCGTTAACGTCGACAAGTTCTTCGCCACGAACGGGGGAAGCCGGTGAGAATCCGGCGCTGGCCCGCAACCGTGAGCGGCCCGCGAGGGGCCGCGAGCCGGATCGCCCGTCGTGGTCCGATCGATGCGAGGTACATCTGACATGCGGTTCGTGCACGCGCGGCACTGGGGGCGAGTCCTCGCCGGCTGCGCTCTTCTCGTCGCTACCGGCCTCGGCGGGGCTTCCTCCGCTTCGGCCACCACGCCCGGCAAGGGCGCCGACGGCTATTGCCAGGACGACAATGGCGTCACGGTGATCGTCGACTTCCAGGGGCTCGGCGGTGAAACCCTGATCCGGTGCGCCCTGGGCAAGCAGGAAAACGGCGTCACCGCCCTGCAAAACGCTGGATTCGAACTCACCGGAGCGGGCAAGTACGGCCTGGCGGTGATGTGCAAGATCGAAGGCAAACCCGCCGACCAGACCTGCACCGGCATGCCGCCGGAGAAGGCGTCGTGGAGCTTCTGGACCGCCACCAACGGCGGGAAATGGGAGTCGGCGCAGGTCGGCGCGCAGAGCTGGAAGCCGCCGGCCGGTGCGTTCGAGGGCTGGTCGTTCGCGATCGGCAAGTCCTACGCCGAATATCCGCCGCCGCGCACCGAGCCGGTGCGCAAGGCCAGCGCGCCCGCCTCAGCCCCGGCGTCCACTTCGGACAGTGGTTTCCCGTGGGGCCTGGTGCTCGGCATCGTGGTCGTCGTGCTGCTCGTGGTGGCCGGGACGGTCGTCGCGGTGCGCCGCAGGCGTGCCGCGGAGTAGCCCGCGAGCGCTCCATCCCGGCGCGTGGTGGGTGTGGGCGCTCGCGCTCGCCGTCGCCGCGAGCCGGACCACGAACCCGGTTCTGCTCGCTCTGGTGATCGCGGTGGCCGGGTTCGTGGTGGTGCTCCGCCGCGGCGACGCGCCATGGGCGCTGGCGTTCCGGATGTACGCCTGGATCGCCGGAGTGATCCTGGCGTCGCGCGTGCTGTTCCGGATCTTGATCGGCGGCGAGGACGGCGGCCACGTCCTGTTCACGCTGCCAGCCATCCAGCTGCCGAGTGTCGCCGCCGGCATCCAGCTGCTCGGCCCGACTTCGGCCGAGGAACTGCTCGGCGGGCTGTACGACGGACTTCGGCTGGCCACGATCGTGCTCTGCATTGGTGCCGCGAACGCGCTGGCGAACCCGAAACGCCTGCTCAAGGCCGTTCCCGGGGCGCTGTATGAGGTGGGGACGGCGGTCACCGTCGCGCTTTCCGTCGCGCCGCAGCTGGTCGAGAGCGTGCAGCGGGTGCGCCGCGCGCGTCGGCTGCGGGCCGGCAAGACTCGCGGCCTGCGGTTCGTGAAGGGGATTTTCGTGCCGGTGCTGGCCGACGCCATGGACCGGTCGCTGCAGCTCGCGGCGGCCATGGATTCCCGCGGCTACGGACGGCGCGGTTACCTCGCGCCCCGCGTCCGGATGCTGATCGCGGTCTGCGTGCTGGCCGGCCTGGTCGGCGTCGCAGTCGGGGTCTACGGCGTGCTCGACGGGTCCGCGTCGTGGCTCGGCGTGCCGATGCTCATCGCCGGTCTCGTGCTGGCCGTCGCCGGATTCGTGCTGGGCGGACGGCAGATCCGGCGCACCACCTACCGGCCCGATCCGTGGCGGCTGCCGGAGACGCTGGTCGCGCTGTGCGGCGTCGCGACCGCGGTGCTCGTGCTGCTCGCCGACCCGGTTTCGCTGACCACTCCGGCCAGCCCGCTGACCTGGCCGGAACTGCCGCTGCTGCCGACCGCCGCGGTGCTGATCAGCCTGCTGCCCGCTTGGTTCGCGCCGCGTCCGGCGCTGGTGTCGGAGGTCGTCCGATGATCGAGTTCTCGCACGTCAGCGTCACTTACGACGGGGCGGACCAGCCGGTGCTCCGAGACGTCGACGTGACGGTCGAGGAAGGCGAACTCTGCCTGGTCGCCGGACGCACCGGTGTCGGCAAGTCGACATTGCTGGGCGCGATCAACGGCTTGGTCCCGCATTTCACCGGCGGCACGCTGGCCGGACGCGTCAAGGTCGCCGGGCTCGACACCGCGACACATCCGCCGCGCGAGCTGGCGTCGGTCGTCGGCGTGGTCGGGCAGGATCCGCTGGCCGGATTCGTCACCGATACCGTCGAGGAAGAGCTCGCGTACGCGATGGAACAGCTCGCCGTCGCGCCGGACGTGATGCGCAAACGCGTCGAAGAAACCCTTGATCTGCTGGGCATCGCCGAACTCCGCGACCGTCCACTTCGGACCCTCTCCGGCGGTCAGCAGCAACGCGTCGCGATCGGCGCGGTGCTCACGGCGCATCCGAGCGTGCTGGTGCTCGACGAACCGACGTCGGCACTCGACCCCACCGCGGCCGAGGAAGTGCTCGCTGCGATCACGCGATTGGTGCACGACTTGGGCACGACGGTCGTCGTCGCCGAGCACCGGATGGAACGCGTCGCGCAGTACGCCGACCGTCTGCTTTACCTACCCGGCGACGGCACCGTGGTCTCCGGCCCGCCAGCGGAGGTTTTCGCCGAGACCGATGTCGCGCCGCCGATCGTGGAGCTGGGCCGGCTCGCGGGCTGGTCGCCGCTGCCACTGTCAGTCCGCGACGCCCGTCGGCTCGCCCGGCCGCTTCGGGAACGTCTGGCCGAACGTCGCCCCGCGGAGACCGCGAAAAGCTCTGGCGAAGCGGTCCTCACCGCTCGGGGCGTGCGGGTCCAGTACGGCGGCGTGAACGCGGTACGCGGCGTTGACCTGCGGCTGAACCGCGGCGAAGTCGTCGCGCTGATGGGCCGGAACGGCTCGGGCAAGTCCTCGCTGCTGTGGGCGTTGCAGGGCAGCGGACCCCGGTCCGAGGGCACGGTCGACATCCTCGGCGCGGACCCGAAATCGCTCCGGACCCGGGCCGCCCGCGCCCGGGTCGGGCTGGTCCCGCAAACCCCGTCCGACCTGCTGTACCTCGATTCCGTCGCCGCGGAACTCCGCCAGGCGGACCTCGAATCGAACGTCACCGCGGGCACTGCCCGGAAGCTGCTCGACCGCCTCGTCCCCGGCGTCGAGGACGACACCAACCCGCGCGACCTGTCCGAAGGCCAGCGGCTCGCCTTGGTCCTGGCCGTGCAGCTCGCCGCGGCTCCGCCGGTCGTGTTGCTGGACGAGCCGACCCGGGGCCTGGACTATCCGGCGAAGCGGCACTTCGTGACCATCCTCGCCGATCTGGCCGCCGACGGGCACGCGGTGCTGCTGGCCACCCACGACGTCGAGTTCGTCGCCTCCGCCGCGCACCGCGTCGTGGTCCTCGCCGAGGGCGAAGTGGTCGCGGACGGTCCGACCGCGGACGTCGTCGTGGCCTCGCCCGCCTTCGCGCCGCAGGTGGCGAAGATCCTCGCGCCGGAGCCGTGGCTGACCGTGGACGCGGTAGCGAAGGCTCTGGCGTGACCGACTTCTTGGGTCCAGCCGTCCGCATCCGGCACCGCACGGCGCTGGTGCTGACGGCGGCCGTTGTGGTCGGGCTGGCGATGTTCTGCTGGCCGTTGCTCGCCCGCAGCACCGTCGGCACCTCCGCGCACGTGAGCGACGCGCCGTTCGTGTTTCTCGTGACGCTGCCGGTGCTGATCCTGATCGTGCTGGCCGAGCTGTCCAGCGGAGGGCTCGACGCGAAGGCGCTCGCGCTGCTGGGCGTGCTGTCCGCGGTGAACGCCGCGCTGCGTCCGATCAGTGCCGGCACCGGCGGGATTGAGCTGGTGTTCTTCCTGCTCGTGCTGGCCGGGCGAGTGTTCGGACCGGGTTTCGGATTCGTTCTCGGCTCGACGTCGCTGTTCGCGTCCGCGCTGCTGACCGGCGGGGTCGGGCCGTGGCTGCCGTTCCAGATGCTGGCGTCGTCGCTGGTCGGCCTGGGTGCCGGGCTGCTGCCTCGGCGGGTGAAAGGCCGGTGGGAGATCGCGTTGCTGGCGGTCTACGGCGTGGTCGCCGCCTACTTCTACGGCCTCGCGATGAGCCTGTTCACCTGGCCGTTCCTGGCGAACCACACCGCGCTCGACTTCGTCCCGGGCGGCCCGCTCGGTGAAAACCTGCACCGGTTCCTGGTCTTCACCGTGCTGACGTCCACCCTGGGCTGGGACACCGGCCGCGCGCTCACGAACCTGGTCGCGATCCTCGTCCTCGGCCCGGCGATCCTGACGGTGCTGCGCCGGGCCGCCCGCCGCGCGGCGTTCAGCTGATCGACTGGCCCACCAGGTCCAGCACCTCGACGAACTGGGCCATCCCGGCCGCGTTCGGGAAGTGCGAGGTGTCGAGGTCGTGCACCTTGAACTGGTTGCCGGGCGTGCGCGCGTCGGCCTCGGCGATCATCCGGTCCTGCAGGGTGAGCGGAAGCAGCCGGTCTTGGAGATGCCGGACGTAGAACCGCGGGAGGCGACCCCACCGCTCCGGCGTGCCGCGCGAGTCGGTGGAGCTGCGGCCGAGGATGTCGTCCGGAGCCATCGCGTTGAGCAGGGCGTAGAACTCGCCGTCGGTGGCGTCCGCGCAGAGCGCCGCCTTCGCCGCCGTCAACGCCTCAGCCGAGGAAGACCGCCAGTTGAAGCGCATCGCCCCGATCACCGCCGGGTCGGCCGCGATGAACCCGAGCATCGCCCAGACCTGCGACGACGCCGCCTCGGGCGTCGCCAGGTATTCCTCCGGTGTCGGCAAGTCGACGCAGCAGAACGCGGCGTCGTAGACCAGCGCCGACACCAGCTCGGGGACCTCTTCGGCGACGAGGGTGACCAGCGCGCCGCCGATGCTCGACCCGACCAGCACGACCGGTCCCAGCTCGGCGGCCCGGCGGACGACCTCCACCGTGGCAGCGACCTGGTCGGCCACGGTCACGCCAGCCAGCGCCGACGGTTCGGTGGCGAACGCGCCGAGATCCTGCGGAGCCTGATACGACAGCCGGAACTGCTGCTCCCGCTGCGGCACCCCGACCCCGCGATACCCGCGCAGCACGAGTTCCGGCGGGGCGGCGGACACGCCGTTGGCACCGGCGGCGAAGACGAACGTCGAAGTCATGCCGCACAGTCAAGCGAGCCGCCCGGCCGCGCACAGCGGGTAAAGGTTGACCCGGACCCGCAACTAAAGTCAGGAGTACGAGTAGAACCCGCGGCCGGTCTTCTTGCCGAGCAGCCCGGCGTCCACCATGCGCAGCAGCAGCGGCGGCGACGAGTACAGCGGCTCCTTGAACTCGGCGTACATCGAGTCCGCGATCGCCTTGATGGTGTCGAGCCCGATCAGATCGGACAGCCGCAGCGGACCCATCGGATGCGCCGTGCCGAGCTCCATGCCGCGGTCGATGTCCTCGACCGAGGCGAAGCCCGATTCGATCATCCGGATCGCCGACAGCAAATACGGCACCAGCAGCGAGTTGACGATGAACCCGGCCCGGTCCTGCGACCGGATCACCGTCTTGCCCAGCGCGCCGGTGGCGTGCTCCTCGGCCCGGCGGGCGGTCTCCTCGCTGGTCAGCAGCGACGGGACCAGTTCCACCAGCGGCAGCACCGGCACCGGGTTGAAGAAGTGGATGCCGACGACCTGCTGCGGACGGCCGGTGGCCATGCCGAGCTTCATGATCGGGATCGACGAGGTGTTGGACGCGAACACCGCGTCCTCGCGCGCGACGATCTTGTCCAGCTGCCGGAAGACGTCGACCTTGGCCTGCTCCTGTTCCAGGATGGCCTCGACGACGAGATCGCGGTCGGCGAACTCGGCGAGATCCGTGGTGAAGCGCAGCCGCCCGAGAGCCGCTTCGGCGTCCTCTTCGGCCAGCTTGCCGTTGCGGACGCCGCGCTGCAGCGACTTCTCGATGCGCGCCTTGCCCGCGTCGAGGGCGGGCTGGTTCACCTCGGTGACCAGCACGTCCAACCCGGACCTGGCGTGCACCTCGGCGATCCCGGAGCCCATCAGCCCGGCCCCGACCACACCTACTCGTGCGATGTCGCTCACCCGTCCCACTCCTTTGTCACCTCACCGGCAGGCAAGAAAAACGGGCAGCACACAACGCGCGAGGGCGTCTCGGACTCATCCGTCCGATTCCGCCCTCGCGTGTCGTGTGCCTGCGTCAACGGCGGTACTCGTCGTACCCGTCGTCGTACGGGTCCTCGTACCGTTTGTCGTCCTCGTGGTTGTCCGAGGAACTACTCGACAGCTCGCGCTGCAAAGCATCGAAGTCGGTTTCGTGGGAGCTGTATTTGAGCTCGCGCGCCACCTTCGTCTGCTTGGCCTTAGCCCGGCCGCGCCCCATGGCTCGACCCCCTCGCACAGGGGCGGGGCGGCCGGGGGAATCGGCGGCCCCGCATCGTCTCGACAGTTCTTTCCTGCTGACACCGTACCGTGTCCCGGGGGGTGGATGCGACGTGGCACGGTGTGCTCGTCGTGACAGTGTCCGCCGGACGCCGGTTACCGGCACGTCGATGCCGATCGGTGCTGGTCGGCGTGCCACGATGCTCGGGTGCTCCGACCCTTCGTGGCCTATCTGCGGGTGTACGAACCTCTGCGCGCGCTGGGCGATCCTCCAGCGCAACAGCTGGTCGAGGCCGTTTCCGCGGGCGGGCTCAGCCGGGTCGGGATCGGCGAACGCGAACAGCGGATGTGGCTCAAGTCACAGGCGGCGGCTCCGGTGCGGCTGCTGCCCGCGCAGCTGCGCGACGGACGGCCCGCGCCGAGCCTCGTCAACGACGTGCTCGTGCTCGACCCGGCCGACGTCCCGGCGGGCCACGCGGGCGAAGGCCCGTTCGCGTGCCCGCTCGAACTGCGCGCCCGCTCCGCCGCGGCGTTGAGCACCTTCCTCGCCGACTCCGAGCCAGCGTTGCGGATGGCGGTCCTCGACGCCAGCGGCGTCACCGCGGACCGGGCCCGGGCGCAGACCAAGGCCGCGATGACCGACCTCACCGCCGCCGCCGCGCACACCCTCACCACCACTTGGACCGTCCCGCTGCCCTGGTTCTCGCTCGTCGACCCGGACGAGCGCAAGCTCGTGCTCGGCAGCGGCCCGGCCGACCCGGCGCGGGAGGCGTCCTGGCGCACGCCGATGGCGGCCGCGCTCCGGCGGGCGGCCGAGGCGGGCGAGCTGATCGAGACGACCTTCGGCGACTCCGGACCCGGCCGGGTGCTCGCGCAGACCCGGCAGTGGCTGGAGAGCTTCGACCCGGACTCGATCGTCGAACTGGACTACGGCGGGCTCGTCCAGCTGTTCGCCGATTCGCTGCTGGACGCCGACTCCACTGCGGAGGAAGTCCACGACATCCTCGACGCGCTGCGCACCGGGAACGTCGAGGAACTGGCCGAGCTGTTCTCGCAGCTGCGCGAGTTCTGGGGAGACCTCGCGGCTAAGGAGCACTCCAACTGACCCGAAGCTCGCCCTGCCGTTTGCCGCCGCCGAACACCGGCGGGTGGGTCAGGTCGGACAGCTCTTCCGGGGTTGCGATGCCCAGCCGTGCGAGGACGGCCATGGCCAGCGGCGCCAGGGCCCGCTTGTTGCCGTCCGCGATCTTGATCGCGCACGCGGTGCCATCGCTCAGCGCGAACGCCAGGACGCCCTCGGCACCGCTCTTCGACAGCAGCCCGGGCACGGCCCGCATCAGCCGGGTGTCTTCGCGACCGGTGCCCGCGACCAGCCACGGGTGCTCGCGCATCGCGTCGGCGACCCGGCGTTCCTCAGTACCCGGTTCGGCCTGAACGAGCCGGCCGAACGACCGCGCGAGGCCGGTTGGCGAGAACGCGAACAGCGGGGCGCCGCAGCCGTCGACCCCGACCGCGGCGATGGCTTCGCCGGTCAGCTCCTCGACCGTCTTCGCGAGCTGGACCTGCAGCGGATGGTCCGGCACCTGGTAGCCGTCGGTCGGCCAGCCGTTCGCGACGCAGGTGGCGAGCATCGCGGCGTGCTTGCCGGAGCAGTTCATGGTGATCTTCCGCGGCTCGTCGGCCGCGCGGCGGGCGTCCTCGCCGATCGGCAGCTCGGCAGGGCAGGCCAGCGCCGACGCGTCGAGCCCAGCGCCGGACAGCAGCGCGACGACGTGTTCGAGATGTCCCGTTTCGCCGGAATGCGAGGCACAGCCCAGCGCCAGGTCCGCGCCGTCGTAGCCGAGCCCGGCGCGGAGCATCCCGGTGCCCTGCAGCGGCTTGTTCGCCGATCGGGGGAAGAACGGGCTGGTCACGTCGCCAGCGGAGAACTGGACGGAACCGTCCGGCGCGGTGACGACGAGACACCCGTGGTGCACGCTCTCGACGAACTCGTTCCGGACGACCTCGACGAGGATCGGCTGCCCGGTCATTCCTCGGCGCGCCCCAGTTCGCTGTCCAGCAATTGGTCCACAGTGGCCGCACCGCTGCTGTAGCGCGCGGCGATTTCGGCGTTGAGCGCGTCCATCACGCTCTGGACCTGGCGGCGGAAGGACGACACGGACGCTTCCTCGGTCGCGTAGGTGTCCAGCGCGGCGGCAAGCTTGTCGTCGGAGAGCGAGCCGACGTCGGTGAGCCCGGTGTCGCCGATCAGCGCCTCCGCGTGTCTGCGGTGTTCGCCCGCGCGGGACGGCTCGAGCTGCTGATGACGGCCGGAACCGGCGGCCGGGCCGAGCGCGTTGTCGGCGAGGATCGACGCCAGCCGGTCGACGATGCTGCTTTCCCCTCCGGACGAACGACGCTCCTGTTCGGCGCGCACGATGTCGATGCGGGCGTGCAGGAGCCGGCGCAGGTAGGACAGGTCCGTCTCTTCCTGCGCGGCTTCGTCGCGCCGCTCGCGCAGCACCGGGAGCGGCAAGTCGCCCAGTCCGGTGAGATATCCCGGGCCGAGGACGCGGTCGATCCGTCGTCGCCCGCCGGGACGCACTTCGATCACGGGCACATCCTGCTCCACATTCGGCGACGACGCTACCGTCGAGTTCACTTCAGCCCCGCAGTCTTTGCGCCGCTTCCCGTCCGGGCGCCGCGTGCTCGCCCGGCACCGAGTCCGGATCGACAGTGGCCTGGACCACTCGGTCCTCGTCCCCTGCCAGCAGTTCCGCTCCGCCCGGCACCGAGCGTTTGACCAGAGCCAGTGCGATCGGCCCGAGTTCGTGGTGCTGCGCGACCGTGCCGATCCGGCCGACCACTCGCTCGCCGAGCTTCACCGGATCGCCGGTCTCCGGCGTGATCTCCGGGGAACCGTCGAGGTGCAGCAGCGCGAGATACCGCGGCGGGCGGCCGACGTTGTGCACCTTCGAGACGGTTTCCTGGCCGCGGTAGCAGCCCTTCGCGACGTGCGCGGCCGAGCCGATCCAGCCGACCTCGTGCGGGATGGTTCGTTCGTCGGTGTCGACGCCGAGCCGCGGATGCCGCGATTCCACGCGCAGCGCGTCGAAGGTCCACGAGCCGGCCGGGCGCGCGCCCGCGTCGGTGAGCCGTTGCCACCATTGAGTGAGCTGAGCGCGCGGCACCACGAGATCCGCGCCCGCTCGCGTCGGCCACGGCATCCGGCGCGCGAAACCACCTTCGGGCAGCGCGGCCACCGAGTACGGCTCGGCGCCCAGCTCGACGCCGAGCACGCTGTCGGTCTCGGGGCCGAGCACCGAAAGAACGGCCAGTTCTTCCGTCGCGTCGCGAATCTCGACCTTGGACCAGAACTTCATCGCTTCGAGGTACTCGCGCAGGGTTTGCTTGCCGCCCTTGGGCAACGCGCTCGTCACGAGCGGGCCGGGATCGCTGTCGATGTACACCGTCTCGCCGGTGTGCGCGAGCACGAAGTGAGTGTCGACATGGCCTTGGCTGTCGAGGACGAGCGCTTCGGTGCCAGTGTTGTCGGCGAGTTCGGTGACGTGTTGCGAGATCACCAAATGCAGCCAGGACAAGCGTTCTTCGCCGGTGACAGCGAGGATTTCTCGGTGCGAGCGGTCGATCACGACCACTCCTCGGGCGGCGGTGCGCTGCTCGGCGAACGGATCGCCCCAGTGCCACGGAACTCCGGCTTCCGGATGGCCCTCGGGCGCGGCGACCGCGCGGGGGATTTCGAGCAGCGGCGAGCTGTACGGCATAGCCCTAAGGGTAAGTGAGTACCGTGTGAGGATGCGCGTTCTCGCCTTCCTCGATGGTTCACTGGCCGACCCCGAAGCCGCCCACCTCCGCGTGGACGACCTCGGCCTGCTGCGCGGAGACGGGGTGTTCGAAACGATCCTCGTGGCAGTGAAAAAGCCGCGGGAAATGCGTCCGCACCTCGACCGGCTCGCCCGTTCCGCGGCGATGCTGGACCTGCCCGCCCCGGACCTGGACGGGTTCGCCCGAGCCGCGCAGGCAGTCGTCGACGCGTGGCAGGGCGGGGATGAGATCGCGCTGAAACTCGTGTACACGCGGGGTGTCGACGGTGATCCCGAGGGCAAGCCGACGGCGTTCGCAATGGGCCTCGAGGTCGACGAAAAGGTACTGCGGGCGCGCACCGAAGGCGTTTCCGTGGTGACCCTGGAGCGCGGTTTCGGCCCGGAACTCGCCGAGCGCGCGCCGTGGCTTTTGCTCGGCGCGAAAACGGTTTCCTACGCGATGAACATGGCCGCCCTGCGCGAGGCGGCCCGGCGCGGAGCCCAGGATGTGATCTTCACCGCTACCGACGATTCGGTCCTCGAAGGACCGACGTCGACGGTCGTCCTGGCGAAGGAGCGGACGCTCTACACCCCGCCGTCCACTGTTGGCATCCTGCCAGGAACGACCCAGTACGCCTTGTTCCGCGGCGCGGAGAAGGCGGGCTGGTCGGTGAAGGTGGAGCCGCTTTCGGTGGACGACCTGCTGCGCGGGGACGGCGTTTTCCTCACGTCGTCGGTGCGGAAGGTGACCCGGGTGCACACGCTGAACGGCACGGCGCTGCCGGATTCGACAGCCCTGCACGGCGAGCTGGTGGCGGCTTACGAGAGCGAGTACTGAGGCTTTAGCGGGCTAAGGCGGCGGCGTTCGCTTCGAGGTAGGCGATGTCGCGGAGGTAGAGCTGGTCGTGGCCGTCCGCGACGTGGCTTGCGAAGCCTTCGTGACCAGCCGCCGCCTGGGTCCGCATGAGGTGCACCAGGGCGCGCAGCCGGTTGGCCGCCGCTTCGAGTACGGCGGTGCGATCGGCTGTTCCGTAGGCATCGCAGAACAGTTTCGCGCGGGCGGCCTGCTCTTCGACCGAACCGAAACCGTCCTCATTGGCCGGATCAGTCAGCGGCGCGAACCGGTAGACGGCGTAGCCGAGATCGTGCACGCGGGGGCCGGGGTGCGCGGTGTCGAAATCGATCAGGCCCACGACTTCTTCGCCGCGCAGCACGCAGTTGTGCGGTGCGAAGTCGCCATGGCAGATGACCTCGGCTGGCTCTTCGTCCGGCAGCATCCAGCCGCCGGGAAGCACGAGGTCGGCGGTCGCGTCGTGGTACGCGCGCAGCAGCTTCGCCGCGGAAATCAACGCGGTGGTGCTGCGGGCCGCCGCGGTCAAGGGATAGTTGCTGACCTCGCCAGGAAGGAACTCCAGCACGTCGGTGTCGCCGTCGGTGCCGAAATACCGCGGGGCCTGCCGGAATCCGGCGTTCTCGAGGTGGCGCAGCAACGCCGCGACCCGCTCGCTCCACGGCCGTCGCTCGCGGCGGACCGTATCGCCGATCCGGACGACTGTGTTGAGCCCGCCGACGAACACCTGCCGATCTTCCGCCACACCCTGGAAACTAGCCCGGATTCTCCGTCCGGGCAGCCGAAATAAGCACCACCGACGGCGTGACCCCCTCCGCCCGGTACGCGCTGATCTTGTGGTGCCCGTCCAGCAGCAACGCCCGCGTACCGGACAAAACCACCGCCACCGGCCGGTGCCCGGAGCGGATCGCCGTGCGGTAGTAGCCCACCCGGCCGTCGTCGTCGTCCGGCCAGTCGTTCGCCGGGACCAGGTCGGCCGCCGCCTCGAAGCGTTCCGGGCCGCTGACCCGGTACTGGCCGTCGACGAGCAGGGCCAGCAGGTCGCGGAGGGTTTCCGCCAGCGGGAGGCGTAGCTGGCCGGTCGCGAGCGCGATGCGCAGCGACTGCGGCAGCTCCGCCCGTCCTCCGGTGTTCAGCTCCAGGAAACCCGTGCCGCCGGTGATCGTTACCCGTTCCACGCTCAGAAGGACGCGTGGAACCGCACCAAGGTTCCGGGGCGTGCTTGAGCGAGTGCTCCGAGTGACGCCGGTCTCACGACCGCGACGACCGGATACCCGCCCGTCGTCGGGTGGTCGGCGAGGAACACCAGCGGCAATCCGTTCGGCGGAACTTGAATCGCGCCGGTGAGCACACCTTCGCTGGGCAATTCCGAATTGGACACTCGCCGTAGCGGCGGCCCGTGGAGGCGGACCCCCACTCGGTTGGATTCCGCGGTGACTGTCCACTGTGCGTTGAGAGCGCTCGCGGCGTCGGCGAACCAGTCGTCGCGCGGGCCAAGCAGAACTGGCACGTCCAACCGCGTCGGCAGGGGTGCGGCGGCGACCACGTCGGCACCGGACGGCACCCCAGTGACGGGACCGAGGGGGACCATCATGCCCGCGTCCAAGGTGGAGGGTCCGAGTCCAGAGAGGACATCGGTCGACCGGCTCCCCAGCACCGGCGGGACCGCGACGCCGCCAGACACCGTCAGGTAGCAGCGCAGACCGGTGGCGGGCCGGCCGATCGTCAGTTTTTGGCCTGGCCGCAACGGAATCGGCGTGTGCGAGCCGGTTTCCCGTCCGTCCACGGTCACCGCGACCGGCGGTCCGGTCACCGCGGCGGTGCACGAAGCGGCAGCCCGGACGGTCAGCCCGCCCAGCACGGTTTCGATCCCGGCCGCGTCCTCGGGATTGCCGACCAGCCGGTTGCCGAGCCGCAGTGCAGCCGCATCAAGAGCACCCGACGGTGGGACGCCCAGATGTGCGTAACCGGGGCGGCCGAGGTCTTGCACCAGAGCTAGCGAACCAGGCGAGACGATCTCCAGCGCACGCATCAGACGCTCCGGAACCGCACGCGGAGGCCAGGCGTGAACAACGCTGGTCGCTCGGCGGAGGGGTCGAAAAGCGTCGCCTCGGTGTGGCCGATCAGCCGCCAGCCGCCAGGGGACTCCCGCGGGTAGACGCCGGTGTACTCATCCGCGATGGCCACCGAGCCGGCGGGGACGCGGGTGCGTGGAGAGTCCAGCCGCGGCTGCCGCAGTTCGGCGGGAAGCCCGGCGAGATAACCGAAACCGGGCGCGAAACCGGTGAACGCGACCGTGTAGACCACGCTGGTGTGGAGGGCGACGACCTCGTCCACGCTGAGCCCGGCGTCCTCCGCGACCAAAGTTAGGTCTTCGCCGGAGTAGCGCACGTCCAAAACAACTTCGCGGGCATCGCCGGCCGGAGGATGCGCCAGATCGGCCGAAGCCAGCAACGACCGCGCGGCTTCCAGTGCGCCTGAACCGGGCGTCTCGACCACAACCAGCGTGCGGGCCCCAGGAACGATCTCTTCGACGCCGTCGAGCGCGGCTTCGGCGAGGGTCGCCCGGGCCGCGCTCATCTCCTTGAGCGAGGCGCAGTCCAGCAAGGCAGCGTGTTCGCCGTACCGCCGCCAGCGCACGGCGTCTCCCGGAGCCTCAGCCCACCACGCGGCGCAGCAGCGCGGAGGCGTGCGGCTGCAATTCCTGGCCGACCATCGCGCGTTCCTCGACGTACCCGAGATCGCCGTTCACCAGGCCGTACAGCCGCTGCGCGCCGGTGACCTCCTTGGCCGTCGCGGTGCGGATGACCGCGTCGGTGCCGAGTTCCCAGGCAGTCTGGCTGCGCGGTTTCCCGTAGTACAGCTCGACGATGCCGGAGCTGTGCGTGAGCAGCAGCTCGATGGTGTCGTCCTCCTGCGGACGCCAGAACCCGGTCTCGCGGGCGGCGGGCCGCAGCACGCTGCCGTCCTCGTTCAGCAGCCACGAGCGCGCCTCGTGGACCAGGAACGGGCGGCCGTCGTGGGAGACGGTCAGCTGCTGGGCGAACTTGATCGGCCCGTCGATCGTCGGGTAGTCGATCTCGCCCTCGCCGCGCCACACGCCGACGAGCGGCAGCAGCGCGAGGCACGCGTCGTTCAGGTTCGGGCCCTCGCGCAGGTTCGCCGTGTCGTTCGGGATCGGCAGGTCGTCCCACAACGGCAGGTTGCGGTCGCGCGTGCTGGCGGCCCGCTGCTCGGCTGCCGCGATGGCTTCGTCGCCACTCGTCATGCTGATCAGCGCTGGTCGGCGTACAGCCGGTAGACGACGTAGACCGCGAACCACACGGTGGCGATGCCCGCGATGATCAACAGGGTCGTAAACAAGGTCTCCACAGCGAGGACAATAGTCCGCCCCGGCTCATCCGGCCCTGCGCAGGGTCGCGGCGGTGAGGACGGTCACCGCCAGCAGTGCCGTTCCGGCCACTGACATCGCGGTTCGCAGGCCGGTCGTCAGCGTGTCGCCGTGGCCGAGCAGCGCTCCGAGCGCGGCCACGCCGAGCGCCATTCCGACCTGCCGCGCGGCGTTGACCGTGCCCGCCGCGGTACCCGTGCGCTGCACCGGAAGCCCGGCGAGACCGACGACGTTCGTCGGGGTGATGCTCAGGCCGAGCCCGACACCAGACAGGGTCAACGGGACGCTGAGCAGCCAGTACGGGCTGGCGGTGTCGATCAGCAGGAAGGCGAGGCTGCCCGCCGCGGTGATGGTGAGACCGATCGGCAGCACGCGTTCGGCGGTGAATCGACCGGCGAGCCGTCCGGAGAAGAAGGCGAGAACGGCGTTGGAGACGACGTACGGCAGCATCTGCACGCCTGCCGTCGACGCCGTGCTGCCCCAAGCCTGCTGCAAGTACACGGCGATCAGTACCGGCAGCGGGTAGCAGGCGAAGCCGAGGACGAACGACGTGAAGATCGAAGCGGCGAAGCGGAATTTGCCGAACAACCGGATCGGCAGCATCGGATGCGGAGCCCGCAGTTCTACGACGATGAACGCGATCAGTCCCAGCGCACCGAGCACCGCAACCACGGCGTTGGAAGCGATCACGGCGTAGGTGAACGACCCGATCCACAACGCGCCGAGCAATTGACCGAGCAGGTCGAGGGAACCGTGCGCCGGATCGGACGATTCGTCGAGACCCCGGCGCCCGGCGAGCACCGCGAGGATCCCGATCGGCAGGTTGAGCAGAAAGATCGTGGGCCAGCCGAACGCGTCGGTGATCGGTCCGCCGATCAGCGGGCCGACGACCAGCGCACATCCGGCGACTCCGCCCCACGCACCCAGCATCCGGGCCCGTTCCCTCGGCTCTGGATATGCGTGCGCGAGAAGCGCGATGCCGCCCGGGACGACCGCCGCGGCCGCCGCGCCCTGTATGACGCGTGCGGCGACGAGCAGTCCGAGTGTCGGAGCGAGCCCGCACGCCAGGGAGGCGAGCGTGAACACCGCGAGCCCGCCGAGGTAGATCCGCTTGCGGCCGTACCGGTCGCCGAGCGTGCCGCCGGTGAGCATCAAGGCGGCGAGCGCGACGGTGTAGCCGTCCACAATCCATTGCAGGTCAGTGAATTCGGCGTGCAGGTCGCGCTGGATGGTGGGCAGGGCGACGCTCACCACGCTCGCGTCGAGCAACGCCATGAAGCTGCCGAGGAACACGGCGGCGGCCAGCAGCGGGCTCCGCGTAACGGTTTTCGTTTCGGACACGCTCGCGAGCTTGGGTCCTCAAGCCGCCTTGAGGTCAAGCTCCGGAAAAGCCGTGAGGGGAACCCTGGAGGGAATCAGATTCCCCCAGGGTCCCCCTCACGGAACGTCAATCAGGCGACCGAAATCGCCAGCTGGTGCAGGCCTGGGCCTTCCGCGGTCACGTTGGCTTCGCCGTTGCCGGTGCGGTGCAGTGCGCGCACCGTCCAGGAACCCTCGGCCGCGTAGAAACGGAAGTCGCCGTCCGCCGAGGACACGACCTCGCCCGCGAAGTCGCCGCCGCCGTCGAGCAGCCGGACGAACGCGCCGCCGACCGGTCCGTCGGTGCCGGTGACCTTGCCCGCCAGCACGACCTGGCCGTTGGTGTCGAAGTCCGCCGGGGTCGCGACCTGTGCCGGTGCGCTGCAGCCGTCTGCCATCACTTAGCTCCCAACTCGACCGGAACGCCGACCAGCGAACCGTATTCCGTCCACGAACCGTCGTAGTTCTTCACGTCCGCCTGGCCGAGCAGCTCGTGCAGGGCGAACCAGGCGATCGACGAACGCTCGCCGATGCGGCAGTACGCGATGGTCGGCTTGCTCTCGTCGTAGCCGGCCTCGGCGTAGAGGTCCTTGATCTCCTGCTCGGACTTGAAGGTGCCGTCCTCGTTGGCGACCTTCGCCCACGGCACGTTCAGCGCGCCCGGGATGTGGCCGGGCACCTGCGACTGCTCCTGCGGCAGGTGCGCCGGGGCGAGCAGCTTGCCGGAGAACTCGTCCGGCGAACGCACGTCGATGTAGTTCTTCGAGCCGATCGACTGGACGACCTCGTCGCGGAACGCGCGCAGCGACAGGTCCTGGTCCTTGGCCTTGTAGGTGGTGGGCTCGCGCTTGACCTCGTCGGAGTTCAGCTCGCGGCCGTCCAGCTCCCACTTCTTGCGGCCGCCGTCGAGCAGCTGCACGTTCTCGTGGCCGTAGAGCTTGAAGTACCAGTACGCGTACGCGGCGAACCAGTTGTTGTTGCCGCCGTAGAGGATCACGCGGTCGTCGTTCGAGATGCCCTTCTCCGACAGGAGCTTCTCGAAGCCCTCCTTGTTGACGAAGTCGCGACGGACGCCGTCCTGGAGGTCCTTGCGCCAGTCGAGCTTCACCGCGCCGCGGATGTGCCCGTTGTCGTAGGCGGTCGTGTCCTCGTCGACCTCGGCGAACACCACGCCCGGGGTGTCCAGGTTTTCCTCGGCCCACTGAGTGGTGACCAGGACGTCTTCTCGGCTCATGGGAGGCGAACTCTCTTTCTGGGTTTGGGTTTCTACGAGGACGCCCGCGCGGGGCTGAAACGCTTGATCAGCAGGTACATCTGGCACCCGAGGCAGTAGTTGAACGCAGCGTTGAGGAACGCGGCGAAGAGCGCGAACGCGGTCGCGACGACGCCGAGCGGGGTCACGCCGGTCGCGAAGCCGATCGTGCCGACGAGCGCGAACACGAACCCGACCGCCTGCGCGAACCGCAGCGGCGCCGCGTCCTCGCGTTCGGTCGGCGGCCCGAGCCGCGGCGCGACCACGAGCCGGTACAGCACCGAGTACGGCGCGGGCTTGAGCCCGATGAACGCACCGATCGCGAAGACCACGGTCTGCAGTGCGAGCAGCGGCCACCACTGCGTGACGAGCACGACGGCGAGCACCACCGTGGTCACGATCGCGGCGAACCTGGGACCTCGCGGGTCAACGGCCGGTCCGGCGGACATGGGTTCCTCCTGCTGAGTGCGAGGGGAAAGCGTGCGGACAGCACGCGGCGAAGACGGGTGCGGCGGCGGAACGGCGCGAGACGTGCTTCAGCGCCGACCGGAGGAAGGCAGACACAAGCTGCTGCGCACGCGGCAGAAATCGACCGCGCGGCGCTGCGTCAGGAGGGTGATGGGCAGCTCGTCCACAGGGGGGAGGGTACCCAGGCTCGCTCGCTCCCGGAACCATGTTCATTCCTTGGGACGAGGTCCGGATCCTGAGAATCAACCGTCGCGGGCGATGGTGCCAGGCGTGCCGTTGCGGCGAGGGTCGACGGGCGGCGGCGCGGTCAGTGCGACGCGGCGGCGAGATGCGGGCGGAGCGCTTCGAGCAGCTCCGGGCCCTTGGGCACGCCGCCCACGCGCAGCAGTTCCCGGCCTTGCGAGTCCAGCGCGAGCGTGGTCGGCGTGCTGAGCACCGACAAGGCCTGCGCGACCTCCGGACGTTCGGTGACGTCCAGGTCGACGTGGTGCAGGCCGTCGGTCTTCTCCGCGAGCGACGACAGAATCGCCCGCGTGTGCCGGCACGGGGTGCAGAACGTGGTGGAGATCTGCACCAGGGTGACGGCGGAATGCGGATCAAGGGCCTCGGCGACCGGAGCGGGGAGCGGACGGGTCTGAGCAGCCGGTTTGGCCGCGCGGATCCGGCCGTTGCGGGCGCGCAGGACCAAGCCCGCGGCCGTCGCGACGACCAGCGTCGCCAGCAGCACCCACACTCCGGTCACCGGGATCAGCCTCCGTGGTTGGTGGACAGGTCGGCGAAGTTCACGTCGTGCGCCTCGCCCTTGATGGTCACCGAACCACTGTCCACTCGGACCGCGGTCGGGGTGACCGACAGCGGCAGCCGGGTCGTCGAGATGCTGGCCCGGAAGTTCGGCAGCAGAGCTTTCTGCACCTCCTGCGGAACGATCGTGCTGCCCTGGTCGCCCCCGAACTGCAGCCGGTACGGCACGATCGAGATCGTCTTCTCCTTGAGCTGGATCAGCGCGAAGCAGAAGATCTCCAGCTTCTGCCCGGCCAGCTGCACGTCGCCGGAGATCCGCACGCCCGCGCTGGTGCCGTCGGCCGGTTCGCCGTCGGCGTTGGTCGGCGTCGGATCCGGCTGCTTGCCCTGTTCGCTGTCGCCGTACTTCACATACGCCTGGGTCGACTGCTCGATTTTCAGGTTCTGGAGCTTGTTCAGCGGCGAAACCCGCGCGAGGTCGGACGCCTTGATCGTCACCGCGCCGGTGAGCTTGCCGATCTTCACCGCCTTGGTGTTGCCGGACGTCAGGTCCGACAGCGGCGCGATGACGTCCTCCAGTTCGGCGCTCACACGGAGGTCGCGGAGTTCGTTGCCGACCGGGACGCCGTCCGCGGAAACCGTGATGTGACTGTAGTCACCGGAGAGCGCCTGCACGGTGAACGGGAACCCGTGGATGGTGACCGACGGATCGTCGCTCAGCCCGAGCTGCGCGCGGGCCTTCTGCGAGATCGTGTGCTCGGCGAAGGCGGCCGCTCCGAAATCCGCACCGACCAGCAGGAGCACCAGCACTCCCAGCACGATGAGCCACCGTCGTACGCGCCTGCCGCGGCGGCCGCTTCCGGGGTTCGGGGCCGGTCGGTCGTCCCGGGTCACGGGCCTGCTAGCCATTGCCTCGGTTCTCCTGTTCGGGTGGATTTCGTCGTGGTGCGGGTCACGCCAGCGCCGTTAGGCCAGGTGTGATCGATCCAGCACGAGCTAGGTGCCAGGGTGTTCACCCGCTATTCTCACTTAGCACCGACCGACGCCACATCAGAGGCGACCAATCCGAAGGCGGTGCGGACCATGAGCTTGGACCTGCTGGTGCTGACGGGGGAACTCGACGCTACCTCCGTATTACCCGCGCTGGACCTGCTGCCGCACACCGTACGCGTACGCGAGCCGGAAGTGACGGCCTTGCTCGACGCGGGCCACCGGGACGTCATCCTCCTCGACGCGCGCAGCGACCTCGCGTCCGCGAAGAGCCTGTGCCGTCTGTTGAAGGGCGCGGAGGACGAAGCGGGCACACCGGTCATCGCGGTCGTCGGTGAAGGCGGCCTGGTCGCGGTCAACTCCGAATGGCGCACGGACGACATCCTTCTGCCCACCGCCGGTCCGGCAGAGGTAGACGCCCGGCTGCGGCTGGCCACCACGCGCGACGGCATCGGCCTGCAGGCTGACGCCGAGTTGCGCGTAGGCGACCTTGTCATTGACGAAGCGACGTACACGGCGAAGCTGCGCCGTCGCACGCTAGAGCTGACGTACAAGGAGTTCGAGCTCCTCAAGTACCTCGCGCAGCACGCAGGCCGGGTGTTCACCCGCGCGCAGCTGCTGCAAGAGGTGTGGGGTTACGACTTCTTCGGGGGCACGCGCACGGTCGATGTCCACGTACGGCGGCTTCGCGCGAAGCTCGGCCCGGAGCACGAGCAGATGATCGGCACTGTGCGAAACGTCGGCTACAAGTTCGAGCGGCCGGCGAAGGGCACGAAGCCGGTGGTCGCCGTTCCGTCCGACGCTTCGGAGCTGACCTCCCGCTGAGGTTCGCCGGTAAGGTCGGTTTGTGGCTATCGACCTTGGCGACTGGACGACCGATCCCGACGACGCGGTGCGCGAAGTGCTGCTCGCGGCCAAAGCGACTGACGGACGTCCCGAGGTCGACGCGACCGGGCCGCTGCCGCGCGAGTTCGAGGGCGGGCTGCATCTGCTCGCGCGCTTCGACGGCACGCCGGCCGGATACGTCCACCTCGATACCGAAGGCGATGCCCACGGCCATCAGGTCGCGGAGCTTTTCGTGCACCCGGATTTCCGGCGTCGTGGCGTCGGTACCGCGCTCGCACAGGCGCTGGTCGAGCGCGCCGACGCGGGTTTCCGCGCGTGGGCGCACGGCGATCACCCTGGCGCGGCGGCGATCGCGGCGAAGCTCGGCCTCGGCCGTCAGCGGGAACTGCTGATCCTGCACGTCGATGTGTCCGATGCGGACTGGCCGGAACCGGTGCTGCACAACGGTTTCCGGCTGCGCACCTTCGTGCCCGGCCAGGACGAGGACGCGATGGTCGCGGTCAACGCGCGCGCGTTCGACTGGCATCCCGAACAAGGCGCGCTGACCGCCGCCGAGGTGCGCGCCGAGGAACTGCGGGCCTGGTTCGACCCGGCTGGCTTCTTCCTCGCGGAGAACGAGAGCGGCGAGATCGTCGGCTTCCACTGGACGAAGGTGCACGACCCGGTGCCGGGCCGGTTCGACGGCGACCCGGTCGGGGAGGTCTATGTGGTCGGCGTGGATCCTGCTACTCAGGGTAGTGGCCTCGGCAAAGCACTGACCCTCGCCGGTCTCCACTACCTGCGCTCTCGGGGGCTACCGAGGGTGATCCTCTATGTCGAGGGCGACAATGCCGCGGCATTGGCTGTGTACAACAAGCTGGGGTTCCAGCGTTTCGAGACCGACGTCCAGTACGGTGCGTGATCACGGTCGACGCCACCGGCGGCTTGTGTTACTTTCCGCGTACTAGCAGGTCACGAGCAGGCCACGGCACCCGTTCGGGGTAGTAGTCCTGCTCACAAACGGTGACTTGTTCACCTTCCGTTCACTCAACCTAGGACGATCGTCCACCGAGGCTGCCTAGTGTCCGGTTCCGGTGCGGCTCAACCCGCCGCCAATCCCGACCGGATTCAAAAAGGCACATCTCCGAGTGGAGGAAATGCAGTGAAGATCATGCGGCCCCTGGGTGCCGTCGGCATCGTGGCGAGCGCCGCGCTCGTCCTCGCCGCTTGTGGCTCCGACCCTTCGGCGTCCAACAGCGGCTCGGGCTCGAACTCCGCCGCTCCCGCCGCCACCGGAACCGCCCAGGTCGACTGCGGGGGCAAGAGCCCGCTGTCCGCCGAGGGTTCGACGGCCCAGAAGAACGCCATCGAGGTGTTCAACCAGGCCTACGGCAAGAAGTGCTCCGGCCAGAAGGTGAACTACAACGGCACCGGCTCCGGCGCCGGCGTCAAGCAGTTCAACGCCAACCAGGTCGACTTCGGCGGCTCGGACTCGCCGATCAAGGACGCCGACCTCGAGGCCGCCACCAAGCGCTGCGGTTCGCCCGCGCTGAACATCCCGCTGGTCGTCGGCCCGATCGCGGTCGGCTACCACCTGTCCGGGGTGGACAAGCTGACGCTGACCCCGCAGGTCATCGCCAAGATCTTCAACGGCGGCATCAAGAACTGGAACGACCCGGCGATCAAGGCGGTCAAGGGCAACGAGAGCCTGAACCTGCCGGACAAGCCGATCCAGGTCGTCTCCCGCTCCGAGGAGTCGGGCACCACCGACAACTTCCAGAAGTACCTCGGCGCGGCCGCGAAGGACGTCTGGACCCAGGGCGCCGGCAAGAAGTTCAACGGCGGCGTCGGCAACGGTGCGCAGGGCTCGAACGGTGTCGCGAGCACCGTCAAGGGCGCCGACGGCTCGATCACCTACGTGGAGAGCGCGTTCGCCAAGGACGGCGTCACCCCGGCCCTGATCGACAGCGGCTCCGGCGGCGTCGAGCTCAACGCGCAGAACGTGGCCAAGTCGCTGGACGCCGCCAAGTTCTTCCACCCGGGCACCAACGACCTGGCGATGGACCTCAACGGCATCTACTCCAGCAACGTGCCGGGTGCCTACCCGCTGCTGCTGACCACGTACGAGATCGTGTGCTCGAAGTACTCGAACCCGGACGTCGCGAAGGCCGTCAAGGCGTTCCTGACGGTGTCGGCCACCGACGGCCAGCAGCCGCTGTCGGCCAAGGGTTACGTGCCGATCCCGCAGAGCCTGCAGGACAAGGTGCTGAAGGCCGTCAAGGAAATTTCCTGAGCGACTCCCAGCTGGTACGAAAGCTGACTAGAGACTGTCGATGAGCGACCAATCCTCGACGCGAACGCCCACCGGCGACCCCGGTGGGCGTTCGTCGTCCGCCCGAGCGTTCCCGGAGGATCCGATTTCGGACAAGCCACCCGCGCCGGCGCCGGAAGCGCCGCCCGCGCGGAAGAAGCCGACGAAGGTGCGAGCCGGTGACCGCATCTTCCAGAACTTGACCACCGGGGCCGGGATTTTCGTCGTCGCCCTGATCGCCCTGATCGGGATTTTCCTGGTCGTGCAGGCGATTCCGGCGCTGAAGGCGGACAAGGTCAACTTCCTGTTCAACCACGGGTGGTCGACGAACGACCCGGCGAACATGGCGTTCGGCATCGCCGACCTCGCCGAGGTCACCGTGGCCACCTCGCTGGTCGCGCTGGTCATCGCGATGCCGATCTCGCTGGGCATCGCGCTGTTCCTGACCCAGTACGCGCCGCCGCGGCTGGCCCGGCCGTTCGCCTACATCGTGGATCTGCTCGCCGCGGTGCCGTCGATCATTTTCGGCCTGTGGGGCATTCTCGTTTTCGCGCCCACGATCGAGCCGTTTTCCGAGTGGGTCAACAGCACCTTTTCGTGGATTCCGATTTTCGCGCCGGGCAACATCGCGCCGAACGTGCGCGGCACCATTTTCACCGCCGGGATCGTGCTGGCGGTGATGATCCTGCCGATCATCACGTCGCTTACCCGCGAGGTTTTCGAGCGCACGCCGACCGCGCAGGTCGAGGGCGCGCTCGCACTCGGCGCCACGCGCTGGGAGGTCATTCGCACCACGGTGCTGCCGTTCGGCAAGGCCGGTTTCGTCGGTGCGTCGATGCTCGGCCTCGGCCGCGCACTCGGTGAAACCATTGCGCTGGCAGTGATTCTGCTGATTCCGCAGGGGCGCAACTTCGACTGGAGCCTCTTCGACGGCGGCGCGACGTTCGCTTCGAAGATCGCCCAGAACTACAGCGAGTTCAACAACCCGACCTCGGCCGGCGCCTACATCGCGGCCGGCCTGGTGCTGTTCGTGCTGACGTTCCTGGTCAACTTCGCCGCCCGCTCGATCGTCGGCAAGAAGGGGGAGTGACCGTGTCGACCACCCTCGAACGGCCCGCGACGACACCGGCTTTCCAGCAGGTGAGCGCGGCCCGCAAGGTCAAGAACGGCGTGGCCACCGTGCTGGTGTGGCTGTCGTTCCTGGTCGCCGTGATCCCGCTGGTGTGGGTGCTCTACACGGTGATCGCCAACGGGATCAAGCGGATCCCGTACAGCAACTGGTGGGGCCAGGACTTCGGTTCGGTGCTCGGCGACGAGGTCGGCGGCGGCGTGCTGCACGCGATCATCGGCACCCTGCTGCAGGGTCTGGTGTGCGCGGTCATCTCGGTGCCGATCGGCCTGCTGGTCGCGATCTACCTCGTCGAGTACGGCCGCGGCAAGCTGGCCAGGGCGACCACGTTCATGGTGGACATCCTCTCCGGTGTTCCGTCCATTGTGGCCGCTCTGTTCATTTACGCGCTGTGGGTCACCACGCTCGGCCTGCCGCGCAGCGGGTTCGCGGTGTCGCTGGCGCTGGTGCTGCTGATGATTCCGGTGGTTGTCCGCTCGGCGGAGGAAATGCTGCGGATCGTGCCGGACGACCTGCGCGAGGCGTCGTACGCGCTGGGCGTGCCGAAGTGGAAGACGATCATGAAGATCGTGCTTCCGACGGCGCTGTCGGGCATTCTCGGCGGCATCATGATGGCGCTCGCCCGCGTGATGGGCGAAACCGCGCCGCTGCTGGTGCTCGTCGGCTACACGTCTTACGTCAACTGGAACATCTTCAGCGGGGAGCAGGCGTCGCTGCCGTTGGTGATGAACAACGAACGCGCCACCAACTCGATGGACCCCGGCAGCGTCGGCTTCGACCGGATCTGGGGAGCCGCGCTCACCCTGGTGCTCATCATCGCCGTGATCAACCTGCTCGCCACGGTCCTTTCCCGCATCGTCGCCCCGAAGAAGAAGTGAGTCATGGCCAAGCGAATCGACGTCAAAGACCTGGACATCTACTACGGCAAGTTCCACGCCGTGGACAGCGTCACGCTGAACGTCCCGCCGCGGAACGTGACCGCGTTCATCGGGCCGTCGGGCTGTGGCAAATCGACCGTGCTGCGCACGCTGAACCGGATGCACGAGGTCATTCCGGGGGCCCGGGTGGACGGGCAGGTGCTGCTGGACGGCGAGGACATCTACGCCTCGGCGGTGGACCCGGTGCAGGTGCGGCGCACCATCGGCATGGTGTTCCAGCGGCCGAACCCGTTCCCCACGATGTCCATTAAGGACAATGTGGTGGCCGGGCTTCGCCTCGGCGGCAGCAAGAACCGCAAGGAACTCGACGAGGTCGCCGAGCGGGCACTGCGCGGCGCGAACCTGTGGAACGAGGTCAAGGACCGGCTGAACAAGCCGGGCGGCGGCCTTTCCGGCGGGCAGCAGCAGCGGCTCTGCATCGCGCGGGCGATCGCGGTGCAGCCGGACGTGCTGCTGATGGACGAGCCGTGTTCGGCGCTGGACCCGATCTCGACGCTGGCGATCGAGGACCTGATCGGCGAGCTGAAGAAGGAATACACGATCGTCATCGTGACGCACAACATGCAGCAGGCGGCGCGGGTTTCGGATCAGACCGCGTTCTTCAACCTGGCCGGCGTCGGCCAGCCGGGCAGGCTGATCGAGCTGAACGACACGGAGAAGATCTTCTCCAACCCGGACGAGAAGGCCACCGAGGACTACATCTCGGGCCGCTTCGGCTGATTCCACAGTGGACGGCCGCCCTGGCGCACTCCGCCAGGGCGGCCGTTGTGCTTTCCAGGCACTAAAAAACCGCCACCCCGCGATGGCAGGGTGGCGGTTTTCGCTGGCAACTCAGATGGTCAGGTCTTCGTCGTCGGAACCGTAGCCGGGCATCCGGCCGGTGACCACGAAAATCATCCGCTTGGCGACGGACACCGCGTGGTCGGCGTAGCGCTCGTAGAAGCGGCCGAGCAGCGTGACGTCGACCGCGGAGGCGACGCCGTGCGGCCATTCGCGGTCCATCAGCACGGTGAACAGGTGCCGGTGCAGATCGTCGACCTGGTCGTCCTCGGCTTCGAGGTCTTTGGCCGCGGAGACGTCCTTGGTCTTGATGATCGCCTCGACCTGGCGGGCGAGGTTGACCGCGGCACGGCCCATCTCGGCGAAGTACGGCTTGACGGCTTCCGGCAGCACCGGGTCGGGGTGGCGGCGGCGGGCGGCCTTGGCGACGTGCAGGGCGAGATCTCCCATGCGCTCCAGGCTTTCCGCCGCGTGGATGGCGGCGAGCACGGTGCGCAGATCGGTCGCGACCGGAGCCTGCAGCGCGAGCAGGGCGTACGCCTGCTCCTCGCATTCGGCGCGCGCGTCGTCGACCTTCGCGTCGTCGCTGATCACCTGCTCGGCGAGGCCGAGGTCGACCTCCAGCAGTGCCTTGGTGGCCCGCTCCATGGCGTCGGCAACCTGGACCGACATCGCGGCCAGGTTTTCGGCGAGCTGATCGAGTTCGACATGGTAGGCCTCACGCATGAGCACACCCTACGACGTGGACTGCCCGAATACCGCATCGCTGGGTGAACCGCGTGTGAACCCCGGCTAACGAATCCGAAGTGCTCAACCGGTATTGGTGCTCTTGCGCGAATCCCCGCTGGCGGGCGGCGGTGCGTTGGCGGCGGTTCCGGCGGGCTGGTTGCCCGGGAGCGGAGTGTTGTCGCGCAAGGCGTCGAAGAGGCTCTTGGTCCTCTCCTGGATCAGGACTTCGTTGCCGCGCTTGTTCGGCAGGCCGACGGTGGGCACGGTGAGGAAGTTGATGTTGGCCGGGTCGAGTCCGCGCATCGACTGCGCGAGCGTCATCATCTGCTGCACGCCGAGGTTGTCGCCGAACGTGGCGTGCGCGAACGCGGTGATGAAGCCGGACAATTTGCCTGGATCCAGCACGACGTCCGAAGACATGACCTTCTTGAGCAGCGCTCCGATGAACGCCTGCTGCCGCTTGATCCGTCCGTAGTCGGAGGTCGGGTCGCCCTTGACGTGCCGCGCCCGCACGTAACTGAGCGCCTGGTCGCCGGAAATGGTGACGTCGCCGGTTTCGGCCAGCACCTTGCCGAGCACGGTGTCGTCGATCGGTTTCTCGTTGTGCACGGTAACGCCGTGCACCGCGTCGACCATTTCCTTGAACCCGTTGAAGTCGATGCCGACGAAGTGGTTGATCCGCAGGCCGGTGACTTTCTGAATCACCTTCGTCATGCATTGCGGCCCGCCGACCGCGTAGGCGGTGTTGAGCTTGGCGGTCTTCTGCTCGCGCACGACCTCGTCGGTGGTCTGCGATTTGGCCGGATCCCACCGATTGCAATCCGGCCGGTCGATCTCGAGGTCTCGCGGGAACGAAACGACGACAACTCGTTTCCGGTCCGCGGGAACGTGCGCCACCATCACGGTGTCCGACCGCGCGCCGGGAATGTTGGACGCGTCCCCGACATTTTCTTCGGACGAAGCTCCGTCCCGGGAATCGGAGCCCACCATGAGAAAGTTTTCGTCGTTGGCCTGTGCTTCGGCGTTCTGAATGTCGGAAGAGTTCTCGTCCAGCGCGGACACCTGAGCGAATTTGGCGTCAAACCAGGTAACCGCGCCCCACGCGACGCCGGTGCCGATGAAGATGAGCACCACGACCACGATCAACGCGATCCGGCCGATCCGGACGTTGCGCGCGGTATGCCGCTGTTTCTTTTCCTGGAGCCGGGTCTGCTCGGGCTTTTCGGCGGGCTGTTCTTCTTCCTCGTCTTCCTTGTCCAGCAACACAACCCGCTGCAACGCGGTCCGGGTCTGCTCGAACAACGCCATCGAGCGAGTAGTGAGCCGCTCCCGCCGCTCCCGGCGCTTCGCCTCTTCCGCCGCGGCATCGTCGTGCGCGGCCGAGAACCGAGCGAGACTGTGATCGATCTTGCGACGGTACTGAGTCGCCTCGTCGATCGCCTCCATCTCGTCGGTCATGGTGAGCGGATCCATCTCCGCCCGAACCGCCGCGGCCGGCTTCACCGGAGGCCGCCGAGGCCGCTTGCCATTCGGCCCCTCGACAGCCGGACTCAGCTGGGTGCGCTCCGGGTCGGCGGAGGGTTTCGCCGCCGGGCTGAACTGAGTGCGTTCGGGGTCGGCGACCTCCGAGCTGAGCGGAGCCTTCGCGCCGAGCCCGATCCCCTTGACCGGGGTGAACTGCGTCCGATCCGCTGCGAGCGCAGCACCGACCGGCGGCTTGCCGTCCAACGCCGGGCTGAGCTGGGTCCGCTCGGGTTCTGCCTCGCCCTGCGGCCGCGCGTTCGGCGCGGGCCTGCGCCGGAGACGGCCGCCTTCCGCTGCGGGGTTGCGCTGCGGACGTTCGCCGTCCAGGGCCGGGCTGAGCTGAGTGCGTTCTGGATCGGGGCCGCGCCGGGGTCGTTCGCTGTTGATGGCAGGGCCGCGCCGTGGAGCGTCGTCCACCGCGGGGTCGGCCACGTCGAGCGTCGGATTGAGCTGAGTGCGTTCGGGGTTGCGGCCATCGTCCGGCACTGGGCCGCGGCGGGGCCGTTCGCCGTTGACGGCAGGGCCGCGCTGCGGGGCGTCGTCCAGGGCCGGGCTGAGCTGGGACCGTTCTGGATCGGGGCCACGGCGCGGTCGTTCGCCGTTGACGGCAGGGCCACGCCGTGGAGCATCGTCCACCGCGGGGTCACCCCCGTCGAGCGCCGGGCTGAGCTGAGTCTGCTCAAGCTCCGGAACCACGGCCGGACCACGCACCGCGCCCGGCCCGCCGCGCTCCAGATTCGGCGGGCCGACTCGCCCGCGCCCTGGCCTCTTCGGCCCCGGAGCCTGCCCGTTAGGTCCTTGACCAGCCTGCTTGCCCCGGAGCTGGTCCGGCTCAAGCGCCGGGCTCAGCTGTGTCCGCTCAAGCTCGTCCTCGGGTTCTGGCCCGCCGCGCACACCGTCGACACCGGGCCGCCGTGGACCCGCCACTGGCCGTCCAGGCACGCGGTGCCCGCCGGAGTCCTGTCCGGCCGTTCGCGGCCCGTCGGGCAGTGCCGCCTCGGGACTGGCAATCGGCTGCCCAGCAGCTTCGGGCCCGACCGCCCGTCGCCGCGCGGGACCGGGCATTCGCTGCCCACCCGCGTCCGGACCGGGCACGCGGTGCCCGCCAGAGTCTTGTCCGGGCTTCCGCAGACCCTCGGGATCGACCAGCGCCTCGGGACCAGTTACCCGTGGCTCAGCAGGCCCAGATCCGCCAGGAATCCGCGGCCCGCTTTGCCCCTCCGGCCCCGCCGCGCGCTGCACGTCCGATTCCGAGCCAGGAATCCCCTGCCCAGGAGCGTTCTCCGCACCGTGCGGCCGCCGAGGCCCAGGCGGCTCCGGCGAAACCGGAACCCCGCCACCCTGCCGAGGCCGAGGCGGAAGCCCATCCGCCCTCCGACGCCGCGCCCTCGGCTGCTCAACGCTCCCTGGCAGCCCACCGTCCTCCGCCGGACGGGGTTCGCCCACTCCGGCGGTCCCCCGCGGCCGAACCCGCCCGACCGGTTCCGCCTCAGCCCCCATCGCACGAGAGCCACCCGGCTCCCCGCGACCAGCTACCTCGCCCGGCCCTTCGACCAGACCACCGGCGACTGTCTCGTCAGCCCGCCTAACCCCACCCAAGTCATCGCGCTGAACCCGAGACTCGTCCTCAACACCAGTATCCAGCGCAGCATGCCGAGTCTGCCCGCGAACGTCGCCAGCCCGACGCCGACCACCCGGCGCCACGCGCCCCTCAAGCCCTTCACCCGGCCCAACCCGATAAGGCCCAGTCTCCCGACGCCGTCTGCCGCCGCCCGACTCGCCCAGAGCATCCGCACCGGCAGCGTCCGGGTCACCGGCAGGCACCGGTCCGCCAAGAAGCGCGCGCCCACCCACTCGCGCAGGCCCCGCGCTGTCGACGTTCCCCTTGGCCCGACGTCCGCCAAGCAGACCAGCATCCTCACCCGCCCCGTTGGCGTGGGCTCCCAGCGCGGGTACGTCGTCCGCAGGCCCGCTCGCGCCGTCGCCGGGCTCGAAAGCTACCTCTCGGCTGTGCCGATTGCCGACACCATTTCCCAGATCACCGTCGTCTGCCGTCCCGCGGTGCCGGTTGGCGCGCCCGGTTGCCCGCCTGCCCACTGAATCAGCGTCGTTCCCGAGCGGCTCGCCGTGGCGTCCGCCAACTCCGTTGACCTGCCCGTTCGCCAGTCCAGCAGCTGGTGCCGCGTTGCCTTCCGCGGGCGCGCCGTAGAGAATGCCCACTCCGTTGGAGCGCCCGTTCGCGCGTGCGGCACCGCCTTCCGCAGGCGCAGCGTCGTCTTCGGCTGGCTCCCCGTGGCGTCCGCCGACCCCGTTGACGAGCCGCTTCGCGCGTCCGCCAGCTGGTGCGGCGTCGTCCTCAACCGGCTCCCCGTGGTGCCCGCCAACTCCGTTGACGAGCCGCTTCGCGCGTCCGCCAGCTGGTGCGGCGTCGTCCTCAACCGGCTCCCCGTGGCGCCCGCGAACCCCGTTGACGAGCCCCTTCGCACGTCCGCCAGCTGGTGCCGCGTCGTCCCCAACCGGCTCGCCATGCCGCCCGCCAACCCCGTTGACCTGCCCATTCGCCAGCCCGGTGCCCAGATCCGAGCTGTCGTCAGGCTCAGCGTGCCGTCTGCCGACCCCGTTGGCGTGCCCATTCGCCCGCCGCCGACCCGGTTCGGCAGGCAGCGCAGCGCGACCATTCGTCCCCAGGAACCCAGCGTCCGGTTCCGCCCGGCGCCGACCCGGCTCGGAGCGCTCGGCGTCCGCTCGGCGGCGGCCCGGCTCTGCCCGTCGGGTTCCTGGTTCCGCGAGCCGGTTCACCGGTTCCGCGGACCGCGTCCCGGGATCGTCGGCGAAGGCGGGCCGCTCTCCGGTGTGCCGCGCGACCACGTCGGACACGCTGATGCCGCCGTGAGTGTCCATCGAACGGCGGCGTCCGCCGCGGGGGCGCGCCGTGGTGTCGGAATGGCGACCGGTGCCGGGGGTGGTGCGCTCGTCGGGCACTCGGTCTCCTCTCGCACGTCAGGCGCCAGGCTGGGGCGGCTTACCTTTGAACACCCGGCGGCTTCACCGGGTCTCCCAGGACTCGTCGTACCGGGGGAGCTTTTCGTTATCGTACGGATACCCGCCGTTCGTGACGACACCCTCCCGCGAATTTCTTCACCATGAGTCGCCCTAAGGCGCACTGAAGCGGACGAACAGGTGAAGAACGGGTTCAGCGAATGGAGTAATCGCAGAGGTGCGTTACTCAGAGTGTGTAATTACTTGAGCGGTCTCGCGGTCGTGGAAAGCGACCTTGTTGCGTCCGGCCCGCTTCGCGGCGTAAAGGAGATTGTCGGCTCGGTGGAGCTGCCGCGGCCCGGATCCGGTGCCGTGCGCGAGGCCGACACTGATCGTCACCCGTAAGCCCGGCTGGAGTTCTGACCAGGGATGACGGGCGACTCGAAGGCGTGCGGCGTCGGCGACGCGGACGGCGCCCCGGTGATCGATACCCGGCAGGACGAGAGCGAATTCCTCGCCGCCGTACCGTGCGCAGAACGCATCGGCAGGCAGTCCCTCCTGCAGGAGATCGGCGACCCGGCAGAGGACGCGGTCGCCGAGAAGGTGACCGTACGTATCGTTCACGGACTTGAACCGGTCGAGGTCGACGAGGGCGACGGCCAGTGCGGCCGGGAGTTCAGGAAGTCGCTGATCGAGGTACCGGCGGTTGTAGCTCGAGGTGAGCGGATCGCGCAGACTGCCCGCTCGCGCGATGTCGAGCGCGGAGCGCAGGTGCCGGTAGGCTCGCCGCCAATCGCCGCGTGTCGCGAAGAGGTCCGCGATGGACTCGTGCAACGTGAGCAGGTCTGGTGCGGTGTCCCCTGTTCCGAGCTCGTCGTCCGCCGACACTTTGACCTCCGCCACTCCATCGTTTTCGTCGTAAAGGAGCGGTGGCTTGAGTGATCGGTACGGAAGAAGGTGAATTCCACTCAAGTGGACGACGGAGTTCCGCTGATGTCACGCAGCGCAGTTCTTCGCTCAGAGCCCGGAAAAGGGCTTCTTGTCCTTGAGCTGCGCGAATTGATCGCGAGCCCAGTAACTCGCGGCAGTCCCCGGATCTGTGATCCACCGTGTGTAATCAGCCCAGGAAATCCATCGCCAGTCGCCCACTTCTTCGGGATTCGGCCGCGGATCAACCTCCGTCCAAGCGGCGAACACCGGACAGAACTCGTTCTCCACGATCCCCTGGAAGGGCGGCGTGCGGTAGCGGTAAGTGGGCAGCACACACTCAAGGTCCTCGAGTCCGGCCAGCCCAAGCTCGTACGAAGCCCGCCGGCGCACGGCGGTCTCCAGCGCCTCGGCGGGAGCCGGGTGACCGCACACGCTGTTGGTCCACACCCCCGGCCACACCTTTTTGTGCAGGGCGCGCTGAGTGATCAGCAGGGCGTTGTCCGAACGGCGCAGGACATAGCAGGAGAACGCGAGGTGCAGCCGCGTCTCCGCGTGATGACTGGCGAGCTTCGGCCCGGTCTCCCCGGTCGGCACGCCGTCCTCGGTCACGAAGACAACGCGTTCGGTTTCGACTTCAGTGCTGGTGTCCACTCCGGATACTGAACACCACGCACCTGCCAGTCGATACCGCGAGGCGGGTGGCCGTTTCGCCCGATTCGAGTGCCGGGCCTTCACGCAACGCTCGGATTCCCAGCCCGCGCGACACCCGGCCGAACGACGGTGCGGGCAGGCCTGGCGTCACCGGCTGCCGAGGTGCTCCACGATCAGCGAGGTCAATGCCTCCGGCGCTTCTTCCGCTACCCAGTGCGACACCTCCTCCAGCATCTCGAACCGGTACGGCCCGGTGCACCAATTCGCCGTGTCGAGCGCCGCGGTGGAACCGAAGGCGACGTCCTCTGTGGACCAGACGTACATCGTCGGCACCGAGACCTTGCCGATCTTTCCGCCCGGACGCCCGGCCCGGTACCAGTTCAGCGCGGCGGTGAGCGCGCCTGGCTCGGACAACCGCTGCACGTACTCGTCGATCTTGCTCGGCGGGATGCGTCGGTCGAAGATGTCGCGCAGCGCCTTGGCATTGTCGGCCAGCATGCGGCGCTCGGTCGCGGGAGTCTGCCGCCACTCCGTCATATAGGCCGACCGCAGGTGCTGGTCCTCGTCCGTCCGCATCGCCTCGGCGAGTGCCCCCGGATGCGGCGTGGACACCACGGTGAGGCTGCGCAGCCGCTCCGGGTGCTCGTCGGCCGTCCACCACGCGACCGCGCCGCCCCAGTCGTGGCCGACCAGGTCGAACTTGCTCCAGCCGAGCGTGTCGGCCATGGCCACGACGTCGGACACCAGCGTCGTGATGCCGTACTCGGCCGGACGCTCGGGCCGCACGTCCGGTGAGTACCCGCGTTGATCCGGCGCGACCGCCCGGTAGCCGAGCACGCCGAGCGTCGCCACCTGGTGCTCCCACTCCACGGCGGCCTGGGGAAAGCCGTGCAGCAGCAGTACCGGGCGGCCGTTCTCGGGGCCGGCGGCGATGGCGTCGAAGGATCCCGCGTCGGTCGGGATGGTCAGCTGGTCGATCACGAGACGCACTCTACGGACCGGCACCGACAGTTTCGGCGGTCTCGCGCCGACACTGTGATCTGAGCTACTCGGGAACAAATAAGTTGAGTCGGTCGTTGGCAACTTTGCAAGGCTTGGTCAGCGCCCCAGCAGCTGGCCGCAGTTGTCCGAAAGGGGATTCGACATGCTGATCCGCACCGACCCGTTCGCCCAGTTCGATCGCCTGACCCAGCAGTTCTTCGGTGGTCAGGGCACCGCGCCGCGCTCCGTCCCGATGGACGCCTACCGCGCCGGCGACGAGTACGTGGTCCAGTTCGACCTCCCGGGTATCGCTCGCGACTCCATCGACGTGAGCGTCGAGCGCAACGTGCTGACCGTCCGCGCCGAGCGCACGCCGGTCGCGGTCGAGGACGCGCAGATCCAGGTGTCCGAGCGCCCGCGCGGCAAGTTCTCGCGCCAGCTGTTCCTCGGCGACACGCTCGACACCACGCGCATCGCCGCGGACTACGTCGACGGCGTGCTGACGCTGCGCATCCCGGTCGCCGAGAAGGCCCAGCCGCGCAAGATCACCGTCGGCGGCGCGCCGCAGGAGATCGACGCCTGAGGTTGTGAACAAGGTTGTCCCCAGGTTGTCCACAGTGGGTTGTGGATAACCTGGGGACAGTTGCTATCTGCGCAGGCCAGCTGTGGATATTCGGCGTCGAGGACGAAGTGCTCCACACCGAGCGCGCTTGAACCTCACCAGGCACATTCAGCCGAGCGCGGTGCGGCTTGGCCGTCGGGCGCGCTCGGGGCCGCGCGGTTGCTGGCGGTTCGGCTAGGTGCCGAGTTTTATGGGGCGCTGCATCGACTTTCCTGGCGCACGGGAAGCCACCGGCCTCGGAGCCGTTGCCACGTCTAGCGTTCCGCGATTGGGTGCCGCTTCGAACGATCGCGCCATGATGCCGGAAGGCGCTCACCTAGCGCGGGCGCCGCGATCCGTCGGCGAATTCGCTCGTGATCTCGACAGCGGCAGTGATGGTGCACCCGCAACCCGCCTGTCGTCGAGGCGCTCAAGCAACCCGCGGACCGGGCAGCCTTGCGCTCAGCCGCCGGAGTGCATGTCCTCGGCCTCGGGGACGCAGTCGTCGTCCGGGTCGTCGAGCCAGCCGTGCGGGAGCGTCACCTTGCCCGGCGAGCCCTGCCGCCCGCGCGGGCCGGTCGCGGCGCTCGGGAACGGGGCGTCGTGGTCCAGCTGCGCGATGAGGTCGTCCAGCTGGTTCAGGCTCGTCACCATCGCGAAACCGCGCCGCAGCTCGGACCCGACCGGAAAGCCCATCAGATACCACGCCATGTGCTTGCGGATGTCGCGCATGGCCTTGTTGTGGCCGTCGTGCTCGATGAGTAGTTCGGTGTGGCGGCGCAGGACGCGGGCGACTTCGCCGAGGTTCGGCCCCGCCGGAATCTCGCGCCCTTGGAAGGCGGCTTCCAGCTCACCGAACAGCCAGGGCCGGCCGAGGCAGCCGCGCCCGACGACCACGCCGTCGCAGCCGGTCTCGGCGACCATGCGGAGCGCGTCGTCCGCGCTGAAGATGTCGCCGTTGCCCAGCACCGGAATGCTGGTAACCGCCTCTTTCAGCGCCGCGATCTTCGTCCAGTCGGCTTGCCCCGAGTAGCGCTGCGCGGCCGTGCGCGCGTGCAAGCTGACGGCGGCCGCGCCCTCAGCTTCGGCAATCCGCCCGGCGTCGAGGAACGTGTGGTGATCGTCGTCGATGCCGACGCGGAACTTCACGGTGAACGGAACACCGCCCTCAGCCGCCGCCTTCGCCGACTCGCGCACGATGTCCGCGAACAGCCGCCGCTTGAACGGCAGCGCCGCGCCACCGCCCTTCCGCGTCACTTTCGCGACGGGGCAACCGAAGTTGCTGTCCACGTGGTCGGCCAGGCCCTCGCCGACGATGATCCGCACGGCCTCGGCCATGGTCTTCGGATCGACTCCGTAAAGCTGCATGGACCTCGGCTTTTCGTTCTCGCCGAAGGTCATCATGTGCATCGTGCCGGGGTGCCGCTCGACGACCGCGCGGGCGGTGATCATCTCGCACACGTAGATGCCCGCGCCGTACTCCTGGCAGAGCCGTCGGAACGCCACGTTGGTGATGCCCGCCATCGGAGCGAGCACGACGGGAGGATCGACCTGGTAGGGACCGATCTTCAACGTGGGCGCGGTCAACGTGGCAGTCACTCTTCCATTGTCGCCCGTGACGTACGGCACACGCATCCGGGCGGGTCGGTGGTCGCGAGACCATCTCGTGTCCAGCCTTGAGTAGTGCTACGGATCCGATCTTCGTGCCGTTTCGCCGACGCTGTCCGGTATGACCACGGAAGCTGCAACGCTCCACCGCCTGGCCAGCGAACTGGACGACCTCGGCCGCCGCCTGACCCATGTAGGAGCCGAACTCCGCGCGGTGCGTCCCCTGCCCGAGTCGACTGCTGGCGAGCCTGACGAGGCGTCCGGCTTGGCCACGGCGACAGGTTCCGAGCCGACGCCTGGCGTTCCGGACGGCCGTGCCGAGGTGTCCGACCTGGACGCAGCGGCAGATTCCGAGCCGACGCGGGGCGTTCCGGGAAGCCGCGCCGAGGCACCTGGCCTAGACGCAGCGGCAGACTCCCAGCCGACGCCTGGCCAGTCGGGCAGCCATGCGGGGTCGGCAGAGTCGGCCGGAGAAGCGTCGCAAGCGGCCTATCCGCCGGGCGTCGCTCAGTCCACCAGTGGCGACCACCCGGCCGCGCAGGGCTCTCCCGACGCGCCGGGCCAGGCTACTGCGCCAGGCGAGGCTGCCGCGCTTGGCAAGGACGCCGAGCCTGACCGCGCTTCCGGATCAGACCAGCCTCCTGCGCCTGGCCACCCTGCCGCGCAGGGTTACCCGACGACTGCTCCGGGCTACGCGCCCGCTCCGGGCTACCCGGCTGCGCAGGGCACGGGTCCCTACCTGTACCCGGCCTACGCGGCCGCGCACCGGACAGCGTTCCACCCCCACCCGGGCTACTACCCGTACAACCCTTACGCAGCTCCGTATTCCGCCCAAGCTATGACCGGCGCGACCCACCTGTCGACGCCTCAACCCGGGACTGGACAACCCGCCGCTGGCGATGACGCCGCCGGACAGTCTCCCGCCCAACCGGGCCAAGACCAACCCGCCACCAACCGATCCGCTGACCAGTTCGCCGCCGGGCAGTCAGCCCAAGAACTCCCGCACGCAACTGCCCAACGTCCGCAGCACGGTCAGCCGCCCTACGCCCAGTCGCCATACGGTCAACCGCTCTACGGACCGCCGCACTACACCCCATCACCGACCCTCCGCGAGCGACTCGGTCGCGAAGGTGCCGGTTCGCGGTTGCTGGCGTGGATCGGCGGCGCGGTGACGTTGCTCGGCGTTGTCCTGCTACTGATTCTGGCCATTCAGCGCGGCTGGCTCGGTCCGCTGCCGCGGGTGGCCGTCGGCGCTGCGTTCGGCGGGATCCTGGTCGGCGCGGGCGCTTGGCTGCACCGCAAACCGGCTGCACGCACCGGAGCGTTCGCTCTCGTCGCCACTGGAATCGCGACGCTCTACCTGGACACTGTCGCTGCCACCTCCTTGTACGATTTCCTTCCAGTTCCCGCCGGACTCGCGGTCGGCTTGGCGATCGCGGTAGGCGGCCTTGTGCTTGCGGTCAAATGGGATTCCTCTCTCCTGGCCAATGCCGTGGTGGGAGGTTGCGGAGTGTGTGCGCCCCTGATCACTTGGGGCTTCACCGATGAACTCGTGACGTTCCTTCTCATGATCCAGATCGCGACCGTCCCTGTCCAGCTTCGACGGGCATGGTGGCCCCTTTCGTTTACTGCAGCCATTCCTCCCTTGACAACGGCGCTGATCGGTATCGGGCTACGCACCTTGCCGGTCTGGGCAGTGATCACTGCTGGCGCGGTCAGCGCGGCGTCGGCGCTGATTGCGTTGCGGCGCAACGACAATGAGCCTTACTCGCTGTCCGTTCTCGCCGTCGCTCCGTTGCCGGTACTGGTCGCCGCACTGGTGCTGCACAAGCCGGAATCCGTGCTCCTGGCGGGTGGAACGGCGGTCGTGCTTATCGCGACCTGGACCATCGTGCGAGGGAATTCCGGTACCGTCGCGGGAATCGCGGGACTCGTCGCCGCGATGCAGGCGACCGTCACGCAGTTTGATGGCGGGACTGTCCTGCTCGGCGAAGCGGTAGTGCTCGCGTTCGCGGCGAAGTTCGCTCGAAACCGGTTCGCGCTAGGCGGTTCTCTCACCTTCGCGGTGATCGGCGGACTGATCGCGCTCGGGTCCGATGTGAATCCAGCTCTGCTGGTGCTCCCGCATTGGCATCCGCGCGAGCTTCTTCTTACTGCACTGGTTTCGGCCGCGCTTCTTCTCGCCGCGGCGATCGCCCTGCCGTGGGCGGCGATTCGGCTCAACGTGGTGAAATCGGCCAGCCTCGCACCATGGGTTCCCGCGGGATTGTGTGCGCTCTACGGCGCTGCTGGACTGGTGCTCGCCGCGTCCATGCTCATAGCCCCTGGTCGCGTCGGGTTCCTGGTCGGACACACGCTCGTCACGGTTTCCTGGACCGTGGTGGCGTTCGTCCTTCTCCTGCGCGGGATCGAGGTGGTCGCGTTGCGAATCACCGGGCTGGTGCTGGTGGCAGCTGCGGTAGCGAAGCTCGTGTTGTTCGACCTCGCCGCGCTGGACGGGTTGGCGCGCGTGGGCGCGTTCCTCGGCGCCGGGGTGATCCTGCTCGTGGCGGGTGCCCGGTACGCGCGGGTTGTCGCGTCGCGCTGAACTTGCGAGAAGTCCCCCGATCCGGGGAATCGAGATTGACCTCGGATCGGGGTTTTTCCTTGTGTACCAGCAAAAATTAGTTCATGCGGACATGGTCGAGGATGGCTCGCGAAAGACTCGGCGCGGGCCGCCGGGGCAAAACTGTCGGTGGCTCGTGGTTACCTGGGAAACCTACCGAGGAGGTATCCGATCATGACCTACAGCCACGACCCGAAACTCATTGAACGTGCAGGCGAATCCGTCGCCTGGCTCACCACCGTCACTCCGAGCGGACGCCCCGCGCCGCGGCCGGTCTGGTTCGTGCTCGACGGCGAGGACATCGTGGTTTTCAGCCGGCCCGGAACGGCCAAACTGCGACACCTCGCCGCCAACCCGGAGGTGAGTTTCCACCTGAACAGCGACGAACACGGCGGAAGCATCATCGTCGTCACCGGGCGCGCGCACGTCGACGAAGCCAAAGCCTCCGAAGCCCCCGGCTACTTGGCGAAGTATCAACGGCACTACGCCGGTATCGGGTTCGCCGACCCCGCTGCCTTCGACGCCGACTACTCGGTCCGGATCCGGATCGTGCCCGAGAAGTCCTGGGGGTTCTGAGGACAGCTCCGTATTTAGAAGCCGACGTCCAGGCAGGCCAGCCGTCCACCCGCGGTTCCGGCGTGCCCAGGATCGGTATGGGTGTGGGTTTCGTGGATTACCACGGACTTCGCTCGCCGCACATCGAATGTCCAGTCCACAATGGAGGTTGCATGACCGATGCCTGAGCGGTCGGTGGTGAAGTCGAGCCAGATCTCGTTGCGCGGGTTGGCATAGGCCGGATCCACCGAAGGCTTCACCGGGTCCGGCACGTGCTGGAAGTGTCCGCCCGCGGCATCACCGGTGGCGCCGCAGGAGTTCACATGCGCGTGTGCGCCGTATTCGTGCTGCGGCAGGAGGCCGCTGATCACCAGCACGGTGGTGGTGCCGACGCGACTGGCGGACAAGGCAGAGACGTGCGCCTTTGCTCCGACTGGCACGAGATCCGGACGGTAGGTGACGGCTTGGCTGCCTGGTGCGTATGCCGCGAAGGTGCCGTGGGCAAAGGTGAAGTGCAGCGGCGAGGGCGTAGCCGGAGTGGCTGCGGCGGAGGTGGTCGAGAGGCTCGTGACGGAGAGACCGGCGGCGAGGGCCGCGGAAAGAAACTTAGGGAGGAAACGCATGAAACTTCTCTAACCAGTCGGCGTGGGCTGTGCCATGTTCTCCACTCGAACGTGTGGAGGTCGCCCGAACCCTGGGACGGCCTTCCGCGCGGGGGCCTGAGGTGCGTTGGGTCGCCGGAGGGTGTCCGGGCCGGCCAGATGCAGGCGTGGGCCGAGCTGGGCGAGGTCTGGATACCTGTCCGGATGTCGTGGCGTGGTGCTGACGCTGGTCGTGGCGTCGCTCAGGTGGCCTGGTGCGTTTGGAGCGCGCTTCGCGTACGAGAGCGGCCTGGTCGAGCACAGCGGGCTCGGAGGGCGGTTTCGGCGGACGCGAAGGTCGCCTGGCTGGCCTGGTGAGTTTTCGGGCGTTGCCGCGGTGGGTACTTGGCAGCGTGGCAGCGTCGGACTTGCCCCGGCGATGCTTCGGCGAGCACCGGTGGAGCCTGACATGCCTGACGACCCGAACAGCGCGATGGGGTTCGACGGCCGTCGCGCGGACGACCGTGGATCGGCAGGCGCCAGCGAACCGGTTGAGGCCAGTGGGCAGTCGGAGCACAGTGGACCGGCGGACTCCAGCGAGCAGGCCAGTGGTGGCGGCTCAAGAGGCCACGGCTCGGCCGACGGAGTCCTGGGCAGCGGCGTGGCCGACGATGGTTCGATTGGTGAAGGCCTGAGCAACGACGGCTCGGTCCATGGCTGGCTGGCGGGTCGTGCTGCCCCAGTGCGAGCTGGCGGGCGGGAGCGGGCTGGTGGATCGGCAGCGGCTCGCCGGTCGTCGCGGGTCGGCGGGCCGGACGAGGTCAGTGGGTCGGCGGAGGTCGGTGGGCTGGACGAAGTCAGCGGGTCGCCGCAGGTCGGTGGGCTGGACGACGCCAGTGGATCGGCGGAGGCCGATGGGCCGGACGAGGTCAGTGGATCGACGGAGGCCGGTGGGTTGTCACCGGCTGGCAGGTCGGCAGGTGCCAGCGGCTCGGCGGAGGCCAGTGGCTCCTCGGCGGACGCCAGCGGTTCGGCCGAGGTCAGCGAACCGGCGCAAGTCGGCAGCCCGGCACAAGGCGCCGAGTCGATGGAGGTCGGCGACGACGTCGAGCACACCGGCGAGACGCGGAACCAGATGCTGCAGCGGAACGTCGGCGAGTTGCTGCAGGAGTTGCGGGTCGCGCAGGCAGGAGTCCAGATCCTGTTCGGCTTCCTGCTGTCGGTGGTCTTCACCGGCCGGTTCCACGACGCCAGCGGGTTCGAGAAGACGCTGCATCTGCTCGCGGTGCTGCTCACCGTCGCGGCGACGGCGTTGCTGATCGCGCCTGCGGCGTGGCACCGGATCCTGTTCCGGGCTGGGCGGCGCGAGCAGATCCTGCGGGTCGGCAACCGGGTCGTGCTGGTGGGGTTTGGGTGTCTTGCCGCGGCCATCACGGTGACGGTCGCGCTGATCGCGAAGGTCTCGTTCGGGCCTGTCGCGATGGGGCTCGTCGGCGGGATGGCGGTGGTGCTGTTCGGACTGCTGTGGTTCGCGGTGCCGGGCATGCTCAGCGGCGACCAAAGGCGACGCGACGGTCACTGAGCGGCGTCGGACGTCGTCCGGCGTTTGTCCTGCACAGGACAGAAACGGCGGGGGCGCGGAGCTGTTCATCGAGCCGTCGGCAATTGTTGCCGTGGCGGTCGGGACCGGCCCGTAGCTTCCTGCTCGTGACTGATTCTTCACGGCGGAACTTCCTGCGCGGTGCCGGAATCCTCGGTGCTGGCGCGGCGGTGTCCGCGCTTCCTGGTCTGAACGGGATCGCCGCGGCCGATCCCAGTGTCGCTCGGCGGCCGGACGGTGACAGCCCGCGGTTCACGATCGCGGTCATGCCGGACACCCAGTACCTGTTCGACGAGGACCGGGGCGACTCGGCACCGGTGGACGCTTCGCTGTCGTACGTGCTGCGCCACGCGCACGACGACAACGTTGTCTTCCTCGCGCACCTTGGCGACCTCACGCAGAACGGGCAGGCAAGGGAGTTCGCTGGCATCAGCCGGTCTTTCCAGGTGCTCGACCGGTTCCGCTTCCCGTACAGCACGCTCGCGGGCAACCACGACATCGACGGTTCCACCGACGATCAGCGCGGCCGGACGCCGTACCTCGACGCGTTCGGTCCGCAGCGGCAACGGAACTCGCCGACGTTCCGTGGGTCCTCGAAGGACGGCTACAACACCTACCACGTGTTCCGGGCCGCCGGCCGGGAATGGCTTGTGCTCGCGATGGACTGGCGTCCGTCGGCGGGCGGGTTCGCGTGGGCGAAGCAGGTTCTCGCGCAGCATCTGCGGATGCCCGCCATCTTGACGATCCACGAGCTGGTCAACTCCGACGAGCAGGGCAAGGCGTTCCTGTCCGACTTCGGCAAGCAGGTCTGGGACGAGTTCGTCAACGAAAGCGACCAGATCTTCCTGACGCTCAACGGCCACTACTGGCCGCCGGCCCGCCTGGTGAAGCGCAATGCCGCCGGCCACGACGTGCACCTGCATCTCACGAACTACCAGGACCGCTACTACGGTGGCAGCGGCATGATCCGGCTGTACCAGTTCGACGTCGCGCGCGGCGTGATCGACGTTCGCACCTTCTCGCCGTGGCTCGACGGCCGGCGCGACCTCAGCGAACTCGAGCGGGTCGAGGCTGAGCGCAGCACCGACGTCGACTACTTCAGCATCGACATCGACTTCGACCAGCGGTTCGCCGGTTTCGCGCCCGTTCCGGTGCCGCTAGCCCGCCCGGTGCAGCCGCAGCTCGTGCCGGGCACCGTCGCGTACTGGCGGTTCGAAGGCGGGCGCGCGGGCGCTGCGGTGCCGGACAACGTGCTGATCAAGGACCTCACCGGTCGCGGCAACGACCTGCGTCGCGCGACCGTGCCGGGCAGCGGGCCCGCCGCGCTGACCTACTCGGCGGATTTCTCGCCCCGCCAACCGTCGCGGGCGAGCCTTCGGTTCGACGGCGCGCGCAACCCTGGCCGCGGCGCGTATCTCCAAACCGTCGACAGCGCTCCGATGAACAGCCTGACCTTCCAGCGTGGCTACACGGTCGAGGCCTTCATCCGCCTACCCGAAGACTTCCGCGACGGCACCCACGGCTGGTGCGGCATCTTCGCGCGCCTCGGCAGCGGCGGCGCGGCCGGGAAGTCCGGCGACGACCCCAACGAGTCGGCCGCGACGTTCAGCGTCTCGGACGGCGCGGAGCTGCAGTGGGCGGTGTTCCCGTTGAACCAGAACGGAATCTCGACCAACTGGGGCCACGAACTGCCGCTGGCGAAGTGGTGGCACGTCGCGGTGGTCAACGACGGACGGCGCAGCACGCTGTACGTCGACGGTTGTCCGCTGCTGCGCAACCCCAAGACGCCGGCGATCGGCCTCGCGAACCCGGGCGGCAGTTGGCTGCTCGGAGCGTCGTCGTACCGAGGCAAGGTGGAGCGCAGCTTCTACGGCGAGATCGGCGAGGCCCGCGTGGTCGACCGGGCGCTGGCTCCGCGGGAATTCCTGCTGGGCTGATAAGCCGCGCCGATCGACCGCTCGGCAATTGCGAAGTCGGGGATGGATGCGGGCCGACTTGGCGGCGGAAGGCCGGTGCGGAATCTTCGGCCCATTATTCCGATTGCGCGGTGGGCGCAATCGAGAACTGCGGCCGTTCGGAGGCATTAGTGAAACTGATGGCTTCGGCCGGTCGGTCTAATCAGCGAAGGACTGTAATAGTCATCTTGAAGTAGTATCGGAGGGGGATGAATTCGTTCTGAGATGAGTCGCAGCCCTGTGCCGGTGATCGGGATCGGGCTCTTTGTGCGAAGGCGTTGCGCGGAAGATGCGTCGAAATCGGCGAGCGTTCCCTTGCCGGGGACTGGGGCAGGGAACGTCGGGTGTGCGGCCGAGGGCTGGCCAGCGGCGGTGCTGGGCGATCGGTCAGGCTGGTGGCGGGAGCCGTCAGCGTCGTTGCTGGGGCCGGTGGTCAGGGCGGCGCTGTCTGTCGCGCCAGCGTCGTTGCTGGAGCGGTGGGGTCGCGATCCCCGTGCTGGTCAGCGTCATTGCTCGACCAGCAGTGGGGCTGGGGTCGGTGCCGTGGCTGGACCTCGCCGCCGGTGCCGGGATTGGCGTTCGTGCCGTGTTTCCGAGGCTGGGACCAGTGCTGAAACCGAACCCCGGAGGAGGTGCTCGGCATCGGATCGGTCCGGCCAGAGCAAGCCTGAACTCGGCTGGTCGAGGCTGGGACACCCGCTGGGAGCGGCGGCCCTGGGCCACGCTTGCGGAACCGGGGGGGGGGGGGGGGGGGGAAAAAAAAAAAAAAAAAAAACACGACAACCGGAGAAAGAGACGGGCTTCTCCGCGACAACACCAACCCCAACAACAAGCGCAGAGAACAGA
>NZ_JBVJOE010000012.1:158955-196032 GCF_055583325.1 Amycolatopsis sp. NPDC104775 | reverse complement strand
GGCTCCGGAAGACCCCCTTGGAGGACATCCACTCCCCCAGGGGTGCCCCCCACGCCCCTACTGCAGGGGGTGTCTTGGCTGCCGTGCGGGGAAAATCACCTGCGCCAGCTTCGTTAGCGCAACTAAGCTGATAGCTCGTGACTTCAGAACCGGGGATACGCCCGCCCCGCACCGGGGCTCGCAAGCTCCTCGGCCGGATCGTCGTCGACACTCGTCCGCTCAAGATTCCGGCGTTCCGGCGGCTGTGGATGTCCACCGCGGTTACCGCGGTCGGGTCGCAGCTCACCGCGGTCGCGGTGCCGAAGCAGGTTTTCGACATCACCGGATCGTCCGGTTACGTCGGGCTGACCGGCGCGGTCGCGCTCGTCCCGCTGCTCGTGTTCGGGCTGTGGGGCGGGGCGATCGCGGACGCGGTCGACCGGCGGAAGCTGCTGCTCGTCACCAACGTCGGCGTCGCGATCACCTCCGCCCTGCTGTGGCTCCAGGCGTTCACCGGGATGCACTCGGTGTGGGTGGTGCTCGCGCTGCTCGCCGCGAACCAGGCGTTTTTCGCGATCAACATGCCCACCCGCGGCGCGGTCGTCGCGCGGCTGGTGCCCGCTCCGCTCCTGCCGTCGGCGAACGCGCTCAACACCACGATGTCGACGTTCGGCGCGGTGTTCGGGCCGCTGTTCGGCGGGGCGCTGATCCCGGTGATCGGACTGTCCACTTTGTACTTGGTGGACGTCTGCGCGCTCGCGATCACGCTGATCGCGGTGTGGCGGCTGCCCTCGATCCCGCCGCTCGGCGAGGGGACGCGCAAGGCGGGCCTCGGCTCGGTGGTCGACGGATTCCGGTATCTGGCCCACCAGAAAGTGCTGCTGGCGTCGTTCGTCGTGGACATCATCGCGATGGTCGCCGGCATGCCGAGGGCGTTGATCCCGGAGATGGCCGAGCGGACGTTCGGCGATCCGCCCGGCGGCGGTCCGGCGCTCGGCCTGCTCTACGCGGCGCTGCCCGCGGGCGCGATGCTGATCGGCTTGTTCTCCGGCTGGCTGCACCGGGTGCAGCGGCAGGGTGCCGCGGTCGTCATCGCGATCTGCTGCTGGGGTGCGGCGATGGCGGCGTTCGGGCTCGCGCACGCGCTGTGGCTGGCCGTGATCTTCATGGCGCTCGGCGGCGCGGCGGACATGGTCAGTTCGGTTTACCGGCAGGCGATCCTGCAGACCGCCACCACCGACGAGATGCGTGGACGGCTCCAAGGTGTGTTCACCGTGGTCGTCGCGGGCGGGCCGCGGATCGCCGACCTCACGCACGGCTGGTCCGCGGCGGCGTGGGGGACGAAGGTCGCGGCGACCGGTGGCGGGCTGCTGGTGATCGTGCTGGTGGTGGCTTCGCTGGCGGTACTGCCCGGGTTCTGGCGGTACCGGGCTCCGGTCGAAGAGGGGCACTGACAGTAGTGTTACTCCGTTCGGAATAGCATGCCCGATATGCGTGCATATCCGATCGCTCTGCTGATCTCCGCCGCCGCTGTTCTGACCGCCTGCTCTTCCGGTGAGCAGAAGGCCGCCGCACCCACCCCGCCGCCCGCGAGCAAGGCCCCGGCCTCCTCGTCCGCGCCCGCCGCGAAGGCCGCGGACCCCTGCACCCTGCTGCCGTCCGACGACGTCAGCAAGGCGATCAAGATCCCGAACGTCACCTCCAAGGCCGGGCCCGCCCACGACAACCCGAGCAACGGCGGCAAGGCCACGAGCTGCGAGTACGTCGTCGAAGGCAAGACCGCCGGCGCGCTCGCGGTGACCCGTTACGAGGGCCGCAAGGCCAAGCCCGCCGACATGATCGCCGCGATCAAGAAGGCCAAGCCGGGCGCGGTCGACGTGCCGGGATTCGCCGACGGCGCGGTGTTCTACACCGACGAGCAAAAGACCGCCACGCTCGCCGCGGCCAAGGTGTCCAACGGGGTTCCGGTGCTGGTCAACTACACCGGACCGGTCAAGATGACCAAGGAAATGATGACCCCGCTCGTGCACACGGCGGTCGCCAAGGCCTGATTGGCCCCCTTTCCGGCCAAGTCCGGACAAGGCACACTAATCGCCCATGACGGACGTGAGCGAGAGCACAGCCAAAGCCGCCGAACCGGCACTGCTGCGGGTCATGGGCCCGAAGCTGCTGCTGTTCTTCGTGGTCGGCGACATCATCGGCACCGGCGTGTACGCGCTGACCGGGCAGGTCGCCGGCCGCGTCGGCGGCGCGTTGTGGCTGCCGTTCCTGCTGGCGTTCGTGGTCGCCTTCATGACCGCGTTCAGCTATCTCGAACTGGTCGGCAAGTATCCGCGCGCGGCCGGCGCGGCGCTGTACACGAACAAGGCGTTCGGGGTGCCGTTCCTGACCTTCATGGTCGCGTTCGCGGTGATGTGTTCCGGGATCACGTCGGCGTCATCGGCCGCGGTGGCGTTCGGCGCGACCTATCTCGCGGCGTTCGTGAAGCTGCCGACGGTGCTGGTCGGCATCGCGTTCGTGGTGTTGCTGGCGCTGATCAATTTCCGCGGCGTCGGCGAATCGGTGAAGGCCAACGTCGTCCTCACCTTTATCGAACTGTCCGGGTTGCTGATCATCATCGGCGTCGGTGTGTGGGCGGTGCTGAACGGCGACGGCGAACCGTCTCGGCTGGTCGAGATCGACACGGCGGACAAGACGTGGCTGGTCGCCATCTCGTCGGCGACGTCGCTGGCGTTCTTCGCGATGGTGGGCTTCGAGGACTCGGTGAACATGGCCGAGGAATGCCATGACCCGGTACGGATTTTCCCGCGCGCGATGCTGTGGGGCATGGTCATCGCCGCGACGATCTACGTGCTGGTGTCGGTGACGTCCTCGCTGCTGGTCCCGGCCGCCGAACTGGCGGGCGCGAAGAGCGACGCGCTGCTGAAGGTCCTCGACGTCGGCGCACCGGGTTTCCCCCGCGAGGTCTTCTCCGCCATCGGCCTGTTCGCGGTGATCAACTCCGCGCTGATCAACATGCTGATGGCCAGCCGGTTGCTCTACGGCCTCGCGAACGAACGCGTACTGCCGCCGGTGTTCGGCCGCGTGCATCCGACTCGCCGGACGCCGTGGGTGTCGATCATCTTCACCAGCGTCATCGCCATCGGCCTGGTGTCCTTTGTGGACATCAGTGCGCTCGGCGGGACGACTGCGTTGCTACTGCTCGTGGTGTTCGCCATCGTCAACATCGCGCTTCTGGTGCTGCGCAAGGACAAGGCGCCGCACAAGCATTTCCGTGCGCCGACGGTGGTGCCGGTGCTGGCCGCGGTGTGCTGCCTGTACCTGGTCAGTCCGCTGTCCGGCCGCCCGGCGCAGGACTACCAGGTGGCTGGCATCCTGCTCGCGGTGGGCGTCCTGTTGTGGGTGGTGAACCTGCTGGTGAAGCGGGCGCTCAGTGGTGCGTCATCGCGGCCTGGAGCCACCAAGCGCTGAACCCGGCGATTTTCGCGTCGACCACCAGCGGACGGTCGAGTCCGGCGGTGATCCGTGTCGCCACTTCGTCGAGGTCTTCCTTGGCGCGGACGGTGATCCCGTCGCAGCCGTAACCGCGGGCGATGGCGGCGATGTCGGTGTCCGGGAAAGTTACGGTGTCGGCCGGATGCCCGCCGGGTTCGAAGAAGTACACCTCGGCACCGTAAGCGTGGTCGTTGTACACGACGATCAGCATCGGCAGCTTGAGCCGGACGACGGTTTCGAGCTCGGCGATGCTCATCAGGAACCCGCCGTCGCCGCACGCCGCGACCGGGAAGCGGTCCGGCTGGGCGAGTGCCGCGCCGATCGCGGTGGCCAGACCGAGGCCGATCGACTGGAACGCCTGGGTGAAGCAGAACCCGTTCTCATCCGGGACGTCGAGGTACATCGTGGGGTAGCCCATGAAGTTCCCCGAATCGACGCCGACGACCCGGTTGGCCGGTAGGATTTCGTCCAGCGCGGCGGACAAGGTGCGCGGGTCGATGGCGTCGGCTGTTCCGGCATCGTCGTGCTCGTGATCGCGCCAGCGGATTTCCCGGGCGATCCGGGCCTTAAGCTCGTCGCTGCGGTATCCATTGTGGACTTCGAGCTTCGCGGCCACCGCCGCGGCGGTACCGGCGACATCGCCGACGACGCCGAGATCGACCGGCCGGTTCCGGCCCAGCGCGGCGGCTTCCAGATCCACCTGCACCAGCGTGGTTTCCGGGGAAAGCAACCGACCGTGCGCCGTGGTCCAGTCGTTGAGCGCGGAACCCCAGCCGACGACGACGTCCGCGCCTTGGATCAGCTCGGTGGTCAGCGGTGACGAAAACCCGCCGGACACTCCGATGGACCACGGCTCACCAGCGAACAGTCCTTTCGCGACCGCGCCCTCGGCGAGCAGCGCTCCGCAGCGGTCCGCCAGCGCGACCAATTCGGTCCGGGCTGCCCGAGAACCGCGTCCACAAAGGAATACCGGACGCTCAGCGTTCTGCAGGATCGACGCGAGCGCCCTTACTTCTGCCTCGGCGGCTCGCGGATGCGGCAGTGCCTCAATGACGGTGAGATCGTCGAGAAGGCTTTCCTCGAACGGATCGGCTTGCACGTCCAAGGGAAGTCGCAAAAGGACAGTCCGCCGCTCGCGGCGGGCTTGAGTGAACGCCCGCCGCGTATCGGCCAGCGCGGTTTTCGCTGACCGCACCAGAATGCTGGTGGCTCCCACGGACCGGGCGAGTGCGTCCTGGTCGATGTGAAAGTTCGACAGCGGATCGGTCGCCTCACCGGTGACGATCACCAACGGCGTCCGGCTTTTCGCCGCCTCGCCGATCCCGGTGGTCGCGTTGCCGAGCCCGCAGCCTTGATGCACTGACACCACCGCGACCTCGCCGCTGCACCGGGCGTAGGCGTCGGCCATCGTGGTCGCGCCGCCCTCGTGCCGGGCCGCGACGAATTCGGCCCCGCCCTGGATCAAGCCGTTGGTGAAGTGGAAATTTCCGCTCCCCACCACGCCGAACGCCTTGCGGACGCCGAACCGTGCCAAGGCGATCCCGACGGCTTGGGCGACCTTCACGACTGTGCCCCCGGCGTCACCGCGAGAACTCGCGCCGGACTGCCGGTCCCGCCGACGATCGGCAGCGGGCAGACCACGACGAGCGCACCGGTTGGCGGCAGTGAATCGAGATTCTGCAACGAGGTGATGCCGTATTTGTCCGCGCCGAGCAAATGGTGGTGCGCGGGCATCGGCGGGTCGAGCGCGAAGCCGTTCCCGGCGTCGATGCCGACGGTTTCCACGCCGTAGCCAGCGATCGGCGTTTCCTCGGCGAGCCATTTCGCCGCGGCGGCTGAAATGCCGGGGGTGTGGCTGGTCCCGTCGGAGAAATTGAGGAACGCCTCGCGGTCCTGCGCGTACTGGTTCCATCCGGAGTGCACGAGCAGCCATCCGCCCGCGCGCAACGGCCCGTGCTCGGCTTCCCAGGCTCGGATGTCGTCGATCTCCAGCAAGAAGTCCGGATCGTCGGCGACGCGCGCGGAGATGTCGAGGACGTGCGCGGGTCCGACAAGCCTGCTCACCGGCAGCTCCGAAACGTCCGCGCCGTCGCGGTTGGAGATCCAGTGCCGCGGCGCGTCGAGGTGGGTGCCGATGTGCTCGCCGGTGTGGATGTTGTTGTGCCGCCACAGCGGTCCGGAATCGTCGAACTCGCTGACCGGTTCGAGGCTGAAATCGATCAGGTTCGCGAACGGCTCGGGCAGCCGCAGGGTCGGAGTGGCGGCGCTGAGCTTGGTGGTGAGGTCGACGACCCGCAGCCGGCCCTGCGCCAGCTGGGTCAGGAGCTGGTCGACCGCGCTTTCGGTGGGGCTGCTCATCGGGGCGTCCTCTCGGTCGCGGGGCGCGCTATTGCGGATCCTTGACGGTCGTTGACAGCGCGGAAGGCCCTATCTACAGTACCGGTTTCAACAGCACTGACGGAATAGCAGGCATCGATCAGTCAGGGTGAACAGGGATCCTGGGCCGGGCGTCCGGTGTCGCAAGGCCGCCGGTCGGAGCATCGACGCACGGTGCTCGCGCCGTTACGGTGGCGAACGGACCGGTCTCGCCCGCCAGTAAAGGAACGGAGTGTCGTGACCGACCAGCCCAGCCCAGCCGCTTTCCGGGCGCATTTCCCTGCCTTCGCCGACTCGGTGCACCTCGCGAGCTGCAGCCAAGGTGCGCTTTCGGACGCGCTGACCGCGGAGCTTTTCGAGTTCCAGCACACCATCCGCGAGCACGGGGCGCCGTGGGATAAGTGGATGGCGAAGGTCGCCGAGGCGCGTGCGCTGTTCGCTCAGCTGATCGGTGCGGCCGCGGATGACATCGCTGTCGTGCCGTCCGCCTCCGAAGGCGCGTATCAGGTCGCGTCCACCCAAGCGTGGTCGCAACGGCCGGGAATCGTCACGACTGATTTGGAATTCCCGTCGCTGGGCCATGTTTGGCTGGCGCAGCAAGGCCGCGGTGCCGACGTTCAGTTCGTCGCGCACCACGACGGGTTGGTCGACACCGAGGATTACGCCGCGCTCATCACCGAGCAGACGCAGCTGGTGTCCGTCCCGTTGGTCAGCTATGCCAACGGTTTGCGCTTCCCGGTGCGCGAAGTTGCCGCGCTGGCCAGGGAAAACGGTGCCCGAAGCTTTGTCGACGCCTACCAGGGCCTCGGCGTGGAACCGGTCGACGTCGCCGAACTCGGCTGCGATTACCTCGTCAGCGGCAGCCTGAAATACCTGCTTGGCATCTCCGGAATCGCCTTCCTCTACGTGCGGCCAGGATTGCGAGACGAGGTTTCCCCGCCGCTGACCGGGTGGTTCGGTCGTACGAACCCGTTCGAGTTCGACCCGCGCCACCTCGACTATCCCGAGCACGCCCGCCGGTTCGAGACTGGGACGCCGTCGATCCCGTCCGCGTACGGCGCGGTCGCCGGGTTGAAGCTGGTGCACCAGGTGGACCCGCACCGGGTGCGCGACCACCTCGCCGGGTTGACCGGGCAGCTGCAGCAGCGGTTGCTCGACGCGGGGGAAAAGCTGCGGTCTCCGCTCGACGACGCGCGGCGCGGTCCGCTCGTCGCGTTGGCCGACCGGGATCCCGACGCGCTGGCGGCGTTCCTCGCCGGGCGGCGGATCGTGTGCAGTGCCCGCGGCGACGTGCTGCGGATGTCCTTGCACTACTACAACGTCGAGTCCGATCTCGACGCCGTCGTCGCGGCGATCGCCGAGTACCGGGCGAGCCAGTAGGGAGCAGACATGGCCGAGTCCCCGTCCTCGAACCGGTTGCGGCGGAGGCTGCGCGGCAGGCAGTTGACGATGATCGGAATCGGCGGGGCCATCGGCACCGGCCTGTTCCTCGGATCGAGCCTGGCGATCTCGCACGCGGGACCGGCCGTGGTGCTCGCCTATGTCCTTTGTGGACTCGTCGCGCTGACGATTTCCTGGGCACTGGCGGAAATGGTGGTGGTGCACCCGGCAGCAGGAGCGTTCGGCAGCATCGCGCAGAAGTATCTTGGCGCGGGCAGCGGGTTTGTGGTGCGCTGGGCGTATTGGGCCATGCAAGTGATCGCGATCGGCGGTGAGACGATCGCGGCCGGCGTGTACGTCCAGTTCTGGTGGCCACAGATTCCGTTGTGGGTTCCGGTTGCGGTGTTCTCGCTGCTGGTGGTGGTCGTCAACGGCGCGGCGGTGCACATTTTCGGCGAGTTCGAGTACTGGTTCGCGATGATCAAGGTGTGCGCGATCCTGGTGTTCGTCGCGCTCGGCCTGATTCTCGTGTTCTTCGGCCTGCCGAAGGCTCCCGCGCCCGGTTTCACGAACCTCGGCGCGGGCGGCGGATTCCTGCCGAACGGCGTGTCCGGGCTCTTGCTGGCCATGGTGTTCGTGCTGTTCAGCTACATCGGCACCGAGGTGGTTTCGGTAACCGCGGCCGAATCGGAAAACCCGGCCCGCGACATCCCGCGCGCGGCTCGGGCGATGGTGGTGCGGCTGGCGATCTTCTATGTCGCCGCGATGCTCATCGTCGTTTTGGTCGTGCCGTGGACGGTGACCGGTGAAGGCGGATCTATCACCGCCAGCCCCTTCGTTCGCGTTTTCCAAGCCGCCGGGGTTCCGGCGGCGGCGACGATCATGAACTTCGTGGTCCTGACCGCCGCGTTGTCGAGCGCGAACACCAACCTCTACCTCACCACACGCATGCTGCATTCCCTTGCCGAGCACCGATTCGCCCCGTCCTGGGCAGGACGGCTGACCACCTCCGGGGTGCCCCGCAACGCGCTCGTGCTGTCCACCGCGGGCTTGGTGATCGCGACTATTCTGTCCAAAAATTCCGATTCAAACGCGTATCTCGTGCTGTTCGGTATTTCGATCTTCGCCGCGCTCGTGGTGTGGATGATCATTCTGGTGACCCACCTGGCGTTCCGGATCCACCGTCGCCGCGCTGGATTGCCACCGTCCCCGGTGCGCTTGTGGGGTGCGCCGGTCGTGAACGTCGTGGTGATCGCTTTCCTTGCCACCGTCCTGGTTTCGACGTTCTGGATCGAAGGTCTCGACCCGGCGTGGAAGTTCGGGATTCCGTTCTTCGTCCTGCTGGTGGTGGTTTACCTAGTGCTGAGGGCGACTGGGCGCACGAAACAGGCCGCCGAAGCGGAATTGGAAGACTCTACGGTCATCGAGGTGCGGGAGAAGGCGTAAGTACGGCGGCGAGTTCGGCTGCCGCCTCCTGCACCAGCGTGGCGAAATCCCGGTCCTCGGGCTGATCGGACCATCGCTCGAAGGCAGTTTGGAACACTGCGAGGCCGACCTGTGCGAGCATCTTCGCGCTCGATTCGGTCGCACCACGTTCCCGCAGTGCTTCGACCACTGCTTCCGTAACGGCCGCCAGTTTGGTGCGCTCGCGTTCTTGCAGTTCCGGGCTGGACGCGATGATCGCGCGCCGTTGCGCGGCAGACGAAACCAGGCCAGCGAACAAATCGCCTGCCTCGACCAGTGCGGCCAATAGCGCTTGAAACGGCGGAAACGCGGGGTCGGCGCGACGGACGGCGTCGGCCATGGCGTCTGGGAGTTGCTCCGAACCGGAGAACAGCACGTCGCGCTTGTCGGCGAAGTAGCGCGAGAACGTGCGCCGGGTCAGCCCGGCGCGCTCGGTGATCTGCGTGACTGTGGCGTTCTCGTACCCGTGCTCGGCGAACAGCTCCAGCGCGGCCGCGCGGAGCCGCTCCTTGGCTTCGGGATCCCAGCGCGGCATGCAGCGATCTTAGCAGTGATGACTCAGTGGGTCATCACTGCTACTGTTGATGTCTCACTGAGTCATCAACCTTCGGAAGGGCTGCTCATGTCTTTGGTTGACCAGCGGGTTGTCGTCATCGGCGGCAGCTCGGGGATGGGATTGGCGACCGCTCAGGCGGCGGCGGAGGCGGGTGCGTCCGTCACGATCGCGTCGAGCGGCAAGGAACGGCTGGACGCGGCGCTCGCCGAATTGCCGGGCACCTGCGAAGGATTCGTCACCGACGTACGCGACGACGCGAGCGTCGCGGCCCTGTTCGAGCACGTCGGCTCGCTGGACCATCTGGTCTACACCGCAGGTGACGCGCTCCATCAGCAGCCACTCGCTGACCTGTCGCTCGATGACGCGCAGAGCGGGTTCTACGTCCGTTATTGGGGTGTCGTGAGTGCGGTGAAGCACGCCGCGCCGCGGATCCGGCCGGGCGGCTCGATCGTGCTGACGTCCGGGATCATTGGCATCCGGCCGACCCCTGGCGCGGCGCTCGCGGCCGGTTCGGTTGGCGCGATTGAGGGTTTGGCGCGCGGCCTGGCGGTCGACCTGGCCCCGGTGCGGGTCAACACGGTCCGCCCGGGGCCGGTCCACACGCCGATGTGGGACGGCCTTCCTCAGCCACAGCTGGACGCGATGGTCGCCGCCTTCACGGAACGAACGCTGACCAAGGCGGTCGGCGAGGCGCATCAGATCGCGGCGACGAATCTTTACTTGATGGAGAACAGTTTCGTCACCGGCGCGGTGATCACTGTGGACGGAGGATTCGTGCTTACCGGAAGCTGATCTCTTCTCCGGGTTTAAGCACCTGCAGCCGGTCCGCGAGTCCGGCTCGCGTGAAAGCCGGGCCGAGGGTGTCCGGGCCTTGGGTGAAATGCGCCCAATGCTCGAAGTGCAACGGGACGACCTGACGCGCGTTGAGGATCCGGGCCGCCTCGGCTGCATCCTCGCTGGGCAGCGTGAGGTACGCGTCGCCGACCAGCGGAGTCTGGGCGCCGCCTGCGAACAGGACGGCGATGTCGATCCGGTCGAAGCGCTCGGCTATCTGCCGCACGACGTCGAGAGAAGCGTTGTCGCCGCTGACGTAAACCGTTGGCTGGCCGTCGCTTTCGAGCACAAAACCGGTGACTTCGCCGACGAGATGCTCGCTGCCGTCTGGCCCGTGCTGCGCGGGCACGCCGGTGACACGGACGCCGTCGAGGTCGTATGACTCCCAGTTGGCCAGTGCCCGAACCGGATCGCCGATTCGTTCCCTCGCCGACGCGGTGGACAGGATCAGCGGGGCGTCGAGGGCGTACTTTCGCCCCGCCGCGTCCAAGTTGTCCGGGTGCTGGTCATGGGAAAGCAGCACCGCGTCCACCGCGCCGACCTCCGCCGCCGCGACCGCGGGGCCGACGGTTTTCGCCAGCTTGCGGCTGCCGATCGGGTAATCGCCGGGGCCGTCGAAGGTGGGGTCGGTGAGCAGGCGGGTCCCGCCGTACTCGAGGAGGGCGGTCGGGCCGCCGACGTACCGGATGCGCGTCATGCGCTACTCAACCCTGGGAGGGCTGCGAGGTATTCCGGCGCAAGGCCTGGAACTCCACCTGGCTGTGCGCGCTGAACACCGAGACCTCGTCCTGCTTCTCGCGGGCGAGGGTCTGCAACCGGGCGAGGTTGGCGCGGCGGGCGGCTCCGTCCATCTGGTTGATCGCCTCGAACACGCGCATGCCGGGCGGGCAGTGCGGGTTCACCGGGGCGACCTCGCCGTGGAAGAAATACGCGTCGCCGGCGTGCAGCAGCCATCCGTCGCCGGTGTCGACCGCGACGCCGGAGTGACCGTGCGTGTGGCCGGGCAGCGGGACGAGCAGGATCTCCGGCGGCAGACCGCGCAGCGGTCGCACCGCGTCGAAGCCGAACCACTTCTCACCGGCTTCGTCGTAGGTACTCCACAGTGGACTGTGCGCGAATTGCTCGGCACGGTACCGCGTTTTCTCCGGGAAGCTCTTCGGATTGTCCGCGGCCCGCCGCTCAGTGGTGCGGACATGCACGGTGGCGTCCGGGAAATCGGCGAGACCGCCGGCGTGGTCGACGTCGAGGTGGGTCATCACGATGTGCCGGACGTCGGCGGGATCGTGGCCCAGTGCCCGGATCTGTGCCACGGCGGTCTCTTCCATGGTCGGCTTCGCGCCGACCATCGCCATGAACGGGCCGCCGAGCCAGCGCCGCGAGTCGGTGACGCCCCGAGTGCCGAACCCGGTGTCGACCAGCACGAGCGAGTCGGCGGTCTCCACGAGCAGGCAGTGCGCCACGATCGTGCTGCGCCGCAGCATCCCGGGGCGGCCGTCGAGTGCCTTGCCGCCGAGCGGGCGCATCGTGCCGCAGTTGAGGTGGTGCACCTTCATACCGTGCTCCTCTCGCTGAGCCGGACGAAATCGGTCAGATCGTGCGAGGCGAACACGGTCACCTCGTCGGCGTGGTCCCGGCGCAGCTCGCGCAACCGGCGCTGGTTCTCGCGCCGCGGCCCGGGCAGCGTCTGGACCCGCCGTTCGAACATAGCCAATCCGGGCGGGCAGTAGGGCTCGGCGTCGATCTCCTGGTGGAAGAAATACGCGTCGCCCGCGTTGAGCACCCAGCCGGATCCGGTGTCGACAGCCACCCCCGCGTGTCCGACAGTGTGTCCGGCGAGCGGCACGAGCGCGACACCTTCGACGCCGTCCAGCTCGCGGACAGCTTCCAGGCCGAACCAGCTGTCCCCAACGTCCGAATAGGACTTCCACTGTGGACCGTGGCGGAACTGGACATCGCGGTACCGCGGATTGCCGGCGCGGTAGGCGTCGAGTTCCTTGCCGTAGACGTGCACACGTGCCTGCGGGAAGTCGACGAGTCCGCCAGCGTGGTCGAGGTCGAGATGGGTGAGGACGATGTCGCGGACGTCGGCCGGATCGAAACCCAATGCGCGAATGCGGCTTAGCGCGGTTTCGCTTTCGTCCGCGACCGGATTCGACGTGCGCAGGAAGCGCGGGCCGAGCCAGCGCGCCGCGTCGGTGACGCTGGGCGAACCCATCCCGGTCTCGATCAGGGTCAATCCGGTGCCGGTCTCGACCAGCATGCAGTGGCAGACGAGGGTGGCGCGGCGAAACAGCCCGGGCTTTCCGTCGACGAGTCTGCCGCCGATCGGGCGCATGGTGCCGCAGTTGAAGTGGTGTACGCGCATTAGGCGAACTCCCGTTCCACAGTGGTGTGCAGATGAGCGGCGACGGCTCGCAGCGGCGCGGTGTCCCGTCGAGTGCGCGCCAGCAGCAGCGCACCTTCGATCGCGGACAGCACGATTGTCGCCAGGGAAGCGGCACGATCGTCGGGCAGACCGTGCTCGGTGAAGTAAGCGGAAATGTCGTGCAGCCAGCCTTCGTAACCCTGGTCGCAGGCGGCGCGGATCGGCTCGCTGTCGGCGGCTTCCAACGCCACAGTCGCGATAGGACAGCCGCAGCGATATTCCGATTCGGACAGTGAAGTGGCCAGGGCGGTCACGATGAGATCGATGGCAGTGGCCGGATCCGGTGCGTCAGCGGTGATTTCGCGGAATTGCCCGGCCAGTCGTTCGCCGGAAAGCCGCACCGCTTCGGCGGCCAGCTGTTCCTTGCCGCCGGGGAAATGGAAGTACAGCGAACCCTTCGGGGCCCGGCTTTCGGACACGAGCTGAGTCATCCCGGTGGCGTGATAGCCCTGGGTGCGAAACAGCTCAGCCGCCGACTCCAGCATCCGGCGGCGCGTGTCGGTGCGGTTGACCATGGCCCTACGGTAGCTCAAACTATGACGACCGGTCTAGTTAGTTTCCTGGCCTGCCCGCTCGTCTCCGGCGATCGGTAACCTCAGCGCCATGGCGAACCCCACCGGAGAGCAGTTCGAGATCACCCGCGGCAACGCGCGCGCCGTCATCACCGAGATCGGTGCCGGACTGCGTGCGTTCGAGATCAGCGGAGTGCCGTATGTCGAGACGTTCGCCGAGGACGAGAAGCCGCCGAAGGGCCTCGGCCAGGTGCTGCTGCCGTGGCCAAACCGGACCAAGGGCGGCAAGTGGGAGTTCGAGGGTGAAGAGCAACAGCTGGAGATCACCGAGGAAGCGCGCGGCAACGCCATCCACGGCCTGACCCGGCACCTGGAGTGGGAGCTGCTGGAGCACGCGGAAACGTCCATCACGCTGGCCATCGACGTCGAGACCCAGCCCGGCTGGCCGGTCCCGCTGCGCGCGACCATCACGTACGACCTGCAGCCGCGCGAACTCGTCGTCACGCACGAGATCCGCAACGAGGGGGAGAAGCCGATCGGCGTCGGCGTCGGGACCCACCCGTACTTCCGGATCGGCGACGCGCCCACCGACGAGCTGACCCTCACCCTGCCCGCCACTCGCGTCCGGCCGTACGAGGGCGATCAGCAGATGCCGTACGCGGACGAGCAGGACGTCGAGGGCACCGAATACGACTTCCGCCAGGGGCGTCTGCTGGAGGGCGTCAACCTGGACACGGCGTTCGGCGGGATCGAACTCGCCGCCGACGGCACCCACCATTACGTGCTGTCCCACGGCGACCGGCAGCTGGTGGTCTGGACCGGCCCGGACTTCCGCTGGGTGCAGGTGTTCACGCCGGACGACCTGGTCGGCCGCGGCCGCGCGGTGGCGATCGAGCCGATGACCTGCCCGGCGGACGCGCTCAACACCCGCACCGACCTGATCGAACTGGAACCGGCCACGTCGTGGACGGGCAGCTGGGGAATCCGGGTGCCGTGAACCTCGAGCTGCTGACCGGCACTGCCGCGGGTGAGCTGCTGACCTTGCAGCAGGCGGCGTATCTCGCCGAAGCGCGGGCGTACCAGAACTTCGACCTGCCGCCGTTGACGGACACCCTCGACCACGTGCGCGCGGCGCTGGCCGACCCGTCGATCATGGTCTGGGGTTTCCGCGACGGCGGCCGGCTCGTGGCGAGCGTGCGGATGCGAGTGGACGGTCCGGTCGGCGAGATCGGCCGGCTCGTGGTGGCGCCGGATCGGCAAGGCGAGGGACTCGGTTCCGCGCTGCTGACGGCCGCGGAGGAGGCGGCCCCGGCGGAGGTGACGGTGTTGCGGCTGTTCACCGGAGAACGTTCGACCGGACCGCTCTATTTGTACCGAAAGCTCGGTTACCGCGAGACGCATCGATCACCGGAAGCGGACTATCAGTTGGTGCACCTGGAAAAACCCCGGATGCGCGAACCCCGGTGAGTTCGTTAGCGTGTCAAACTATGGCTTACAAGGCGATTGTCGGGGGCTATGTGGTCCCCGTCGGCGCCGCTCCCATCGAGGGCGGCACCGTGCTCATCGAAGACGGCCGGATCACCCACGTCGGGACTGAGGCCGACGTCGAGGTGCCGGAGGATGCGGAACTGGTGGACGCGTCCGGCAGCTGGGTCCTGCCGGGATTCATCGACGCGCACGCGCACCTCGGCGTCCACGAGGACGGCGAAGGCTGGGCGGGCAACGACACCAACGAAATGACCGACCCGAACGGCGCGCGCTTCCGCGCGGTCGACGGGATCGACCCGTACGAGCCGGGCTTCGACGACGCGCTGGCCGGCGGCGTCACGAGCGTGGTGATCAAACCGGGATCGGGCAACCCGATCGGCGGGCAGACCATCGGCGTGAAGACCTGGGGTCGCTCCATTCTGGACATGACGTTCGCCGAACAGGTGAGCGTGAAGAGCGCGCTGGGCGAGAACCCGAAACGGGTGTACGGCGAGAAGAAGGTCACGCCGTCGACGAGGCTCGGCGTTGCCGCGATCCTGCGCGAGGCGTTCACGAAGGCGCGCAACTACCAGGCGAAGCGCGACCACACGCTGGCCGAGGGCAAGCCGTTCGAAACGGACCTGACCAACGAAACGCTGGCGAAGGTCCTGGACGGCGAGCTGTACTGGGACCAGCACGTGCACCGCGCCGACGACATGGTGACCGCCATCCGGCTCGCCGACGAATTCGGCTACAAACTGGTGATCAACCACGGCACCGAGGGGCATTTGATCGCCGACCTGCTGGCCGAACGCGACGTCCCGGTGATCCTCGGCCCGCTGTTCACCACGAAGTCCAAGGTGGAACTGCGCAACCGAACCCTGCGCTCAGCGGGAATCCTCGCGCGGGCCGGGGTGAAGATCGCGATCACCACGGACCACCCGGTCATTCCGATCAACTTCCTGGTGTATCAAGCCGCTTTGGCGGTGAAGGACGGTCTTGACCCGGAGACCGCGCTGAAGGCGCTGACCCTGCACCCGGCGCAGATGCTCGGCCTGGACGACCGGATCGGCACGCTGACGCCCGGCCTGGACGCGGACGTGGTGCTGTGGTCGGGCGACCCGCTGGACGTGATGAACCGCGCGATGCGGGTGTTCGTGCGGGGCCAGGAGGTCTACCACTTCGACGAGACGACCGGCGAGGGCGTGTCGAAGGATCGGCGGTACCGGGAAACTCGCTGACGGCTTGAGGCGCTCCGCGAGGGGAGGGCGGGGTGCCTCAATTAAACAGCGTGGTGAGGTCGAGTTCGGCCGGGAACGGCTCGGTGGTGCGAAATTTCCCGGTGACGGCGGGGGCGTCCTGGTAGCCGAGCTCCCCGGCCTGGTGGCAGGCGACGAGGGAGACCGGGCTGCTGAGATCGACAATCCAGTAGAACGGGATCCCGGCGTCGGCGTACTCGTCGTGTTTCGTGACGTAGTCGGTGCGCTTCGAGCCGGGTGACACGAGCTCGATCACCACGACGACCTCGTCGGCGCGGAACATCGCCTGCTCGCGGTCCACTCGTTCGTTGGCTTCGCGGTAGGTGAGGATGATGTCCGGGCGGCGGGCCGAACCGGCTTCCCCAGGCGGTGCGAATCCTAGGTCGATGTCGACGTCAAGGTTGAAATCGAGGTCGGCCGGAAGCTGTGGCTCCAGCGCTTGGACAATTCGATAAGCCGCCTTGTTGTGGCGTCTCGACGGACTGGGTGACATCACGAGGCGGCCCTCCACAAGCTCAGTGAAGCCGGAGTCGGTTTCACCGAGGGCCGCGTATTCCTCGATCGACAGCAGGTGATCCGGGATCTCCCAGGGGAATTCACCACGCGTCGGCTCGGGAAGTGCTGTCACAGCGTCTCCTCACGTCACCGGCATTGTCTCACGCCTGCCGTGAGACTGTCAGTAACCGTATCAACACGAAGAGCCATGTTTCGCCGCCGGGTTGATCATGTGCGGCTTAGTTCTCCGGAAAATTGCTCCGTCAAAAACGCCCGCAACCCCCGCGGTGCGCGCCCGGTGACCGCAGTGAAATCCCCGCTCAACCAAGCCCCGTCGCCCTGCGCGAGCAGCGAGAAAACCTGCGCGTTCGACTCCGCCTCAGGCACCCCGTTTTCCATCATCTCCGCGAGATGCGCCTCCGTCGAAACACTTCGGTACGCCACCGGCCGTCCCGTCGCCGAAGCCCACTCCCGCGCGACATCGGCGAACGTGACCAGCTCCGGCCCAGTCAGCACATACGTCCGCCCTGCATGCTCGGCCGGAGTCCGCGCGACCTCGGCAGCCACAGCGGCGACATCCCGCGCGTCGATCATTCCAATCTCGCCCTCGCCCGCCGACAAGGAAAACCCGCCAGTCCGAGTGACGGCCGGAGCGAGCGTCAGCAGGTTCTGCAGGAAGAAGTTCGGCGCAAGCAACGTGTACCTCATCCCCGACGTCTTGAGGTGGGCATCGATCCGCGCGTGCTCCCGCCGTCGCGCGACCGGGGAATCGGCATAGGCCTGGTGATTCGTAAGCCGAACCACGTGTTCCACCCCATGCGCGACAGCACGATCCACCACCGCGATTTGCTGATCCGCGACGGCGGGTCCGATCAGGACGAGCGTGTCCACTCCGCGCAGAGCCGCGTCGAGGGTGTCCGGCCGGTCGAAATCGCCGAGTACCTCATCGGTGCCGCCTGCTGGGGTGCGGACGAGCGTCCGCACGTGCCCGAGCAGCCGGACGGTCTCGCGCCCCACTTTGCCAGTAGCTCCGGTAACCAAGATCATCCGACGATCCTGCGCGCCACCGGTATCGTTTGTGAAGAAGGCACCTCGACGATCCATAGGTACCCGATGGATACCAAGTATGCGAAAGACTGTCCCTCGCGCACCGTGATGGACGTGCTGGGGAACAAGTGGACGCTCTACGTCCTCGGCCTGCTCCGGCAGTGCGAACGACCACTCCGGTTCACCGAGCTTCGTCGCGGCGTCGAGGGCGTGACGCAGAAATCACTCACCCAGGCGTTGCGCAACCTCGAGCGCGACGGTCTGGTCAGCCGCACGATCTATCCGACGATTCCGCCGCGCGTGGAGTACGCGCTCACCGAGCTCGGCCTGGAGATCGGCGCGTTGACCGGTGCGATCGCGGACTGGTCGAAAGCCAACGCGGGCCGCGTGCAGGCCGCCCGCGTGGCTTACGACGACCAGCAGGACTAGGCGTTCTTCAACGACCGCGCGATCACCATTCGCTGAATCTGGTTCGTCCCCTCGAAGATCTGCGGCACCTTCGCCTCCCGCATGTACCGCTCCACCGGGAAGTCCTTCGTGTACCCCGCGCCGCCGAGCACCTGGACCGCGTCCGTGGTCACCTTCATCGCGCCGTCCGTCGCCACCAGCTTCGCGATTGACGACTGACGCTGGAAGTCCAGCCCGCTGTCGCGGCGGCGGGCCGCGTCCAGGTAGGTCGCGCGGGCTGATTCCACCGTCGCCGCCATGTCGGCGAGCAGGAATTCCATGCCCTGGAAATCCACGATCGGGCGGCCGAACTGCGTACGGCCCTTCGCGTACTCCACGGCCTCGTCCAGGGCTGCCTGCGCCAGGCCCACCGCGCACGCGGCGATCCCGAGCCGCCCCGAGCTGAGCGACGCCAGCGCGATCTTCAACCCGGAGCCCTCGCCGCCGATGAGGCGATCGGCCGGGACGCGGGCGTCCTCGAACAACATCTGCGCCGTCGGGGACCCGGTGAGGCCCATTTTCCGCTCGCGCGGGGCCGCCGAGAGACCCGGGGTCGATGAGTCGACAAGCAGACATGAGATGCCGTGGCCGCCGTCGTCGCTGGTGCGGACCATGGTCGTGTAGAAGTCCGCGACCCCAGCGTGAGTGATCCACGCTTTCGTGCCGTTGACGACGTACTCGTCCTCGGAAAGCCGCGCGCGGGTGGACAGCGCGGCTGCGTCCGAACCGGCGTGCGTTTCCGACAGGGCGTACGCCCCGAGCAGCGAGCCGCCCAGCATGTCCGGCAGCCAGCGGTCCTGCTGTTCCTCCGTGCCGTAGTTGGCGAGTGCGTAGCAGGACATCGTGTGCACCGACAGGCCGACGCCGACGCTCATCCACGCGGCAGCGATCTCTTCCAGCGCCTGCAGGTAGACCTCGTACGGCTGCTCGGCCCCGCCCCAGCGCTCCGAGTACGGCAGGCCCAGCAGACCGGACTTGCCCATCAGCGTGAACAGCTCGCGCGGGAACTCCTCGGCCTCCTCGCCGGCCGCGGCGCGCGGTTTCAGCTCGTCACGGGCGATTTCCGTGACGAGGGCGAGCAGGTCCTCGGACTCCGGCGTCGGCAGCAGACGGTCGACCGGCATGGCTTCCTCCCAGGCGGCGGTACTGAAAACAGTACTGACGGATGATTGAGAGTACCGTATGCGGCGCGGGACTGTCCCTGATCGGTAGGAGATAGTGACGTGATGTCCACCCCTGAAGCCCGTCGCCGGCCCACCGCGCGGCAGCAAGCGCTGCTGCGCGACCTCGAGGCGTTGTTCCTGGCGGAGGGCTTCGCCGGCTTCACGCTCGACGACCTGGCCGCCCGGCTCCGCTGCTCGAAGTCGACGCTGTACGCGCTCGCGCCGAGCAAGGAGCAGCTCGCGGTCAAGGTCGTCGCGCACTTCTTCCGCGATGCCGCCGAGCGCCTGGAGAAGCGGATCGCGGGTATCGACGACGCGCGCGAGCTGATCGGCGAGTACCTCTCCGGCGTCTCCGAGCACCTGAATCGGGCGTCGCCGGAGTTCATGGCCGATATCGCCGCCTTCGCGCCCGCCCGCGACACCTATCAGCTCAACAGCCGCGCCGCCGCGCGCCGGATTCGGGCGTTCATCGACAAGGGTGTCGCCGACGGGGTGTTCCGCGACGTGCACGCGCGGCTCGTGGCCGAAATGACCGGACTGATCATCGAGGGCATTCAAACCGGCGTGCTCGGCCGCCGCACCGACGTGTCCGACGCCGAGGCGTTCACCGCACTCGGCGAACTTCTGCTCGGCGGACTCGACAAGAACTGATTTGTCCGCATCGGGACAGGAATTGTCAGCACCGGTTCCTCTACACTCGCCGCTTGTGATCGTGGTGGGTGGAGAGGCGCTGGTCGACCTCGTTCCGGGTGAACCATTGGATTCCACTGTGGACGGTGGGTTGCGCGCCCTGCTGCCCCGGCTCGGCGGTGGTCCATACAACGTGGCGCTCGCGGCGGCCCGGCTCGGCGTTCCCGCGTCGTTCCTGTCCCGGGTTTCCACTGACCGGTTCGGCGTCGCCTTGGTGGAACGCCTTTCCGCTTCGAACGTCGACACTTCGTTGCTGCAGCGCGGCAATGAGCCGACGACGCTCGCCGTCGTGGCGCTCGACGAACGCGGTGCCGCGGAATACACCTTCTACGTCGAGGGAACCGCCGATCGGCTGGTGTCCGATCCTGGTGCGCTGCCGGAAACCACCGCACTGTCGCTCGGAACGCTCGGCATGGTGCTGGAACCCGGCGCGAGCGCGTACGAACGAATTCTGCGCCGCGAATCCGCGCGGGGCATCCTGACCGCGCTCGATCCGAACATCCGGGAGGCGCTCATCGCCGACCCGGCGGCCTATCGCGCGCGGTTCGCCTCCTGGCTGCCCGACGTGCGGCTGCTGAAAATCTCCGACGACGACGCCGCGTGGCTCGCCGAAGGAGCCGACCCGGTGGCCGCCGCGAAATCGTGGGTGGAGTCCGGTGTGGACGCCGTCGTGCTCACCCGGGGCGCGGACGGCTTGTCTGTGATCACTTCGGCCGGTGAGCTGGCCCACGTGCCGTCCCGCAAGGTCGCGGTCGCGGACACGATCGGCGCCGGCGACACCGTGCAGGGCGCGTTGCTGGCCTGGCTGCACGAGCGCGCCGTGCGCGACCTGGCCGCACTCGACGCCGATGCGTGGACCGAAGCGCTTGCTTATGCGGCGAAAGCGGCGTCGATCACGGTCTCCCGCAGCGGAGCGGAGCCGCCGACCGCCGCGGATATGGCGGCCACCGTGTGAATCTGGTCCCAATGGGGCCTTTTGGGGCAACGCAGCGAGTGCGGACTGACCCACCCTTCGACTAGCGTAGTGATGAATTCATACCCAGCGGGGCGGTGTGCAGCGAGGCGCGTGTTTCCTCGCGTGAACACGTGGCTACTGCGGAACCTGCAGGCGCCGCCGTCCCGTGCCCAACGTGAGAGGGACCTGCATGTCCGACGCGACGAATGCGGGGCAGTCCGGCGGCGAAACCGCGACGCTGCGCCTGCCGAGTGGCGAGCACGAGTTCAAGGTCGTCAACCCGGTCGAGGGCGCGCCGGGGATCGAGCTGGGAAAGCTGCTGGCGCAGACGGGGTACATCACCTACGACCCCGGGTTCGTCAACACCGGCGCCGCGTCGTCGGCCATCACCTACATCGACGGTGATGCGGGCATCCTGCGCTACCGCGGCTACCCGATCGAGCAGCTGGCGGAGAAGTCCACCTTCATCGAGGTGTCCTACCTGCTCATCTACGGCGAGCTGCCGACCGAGGCCCAGCTGGCCGACTTCACCGAGCGGATCCAGCGGCACACCCTGCTGCACGAGGACCTCAAGGCGTTCTTCTCCGGCTTCCCGCGCGACGCGCACCCGATGCCGGTGCTGTCCAGCGCCGTCTCCGCGCTGTCGACCTTCTACCAGGACTCGCTGAACCCGTTCGACGAGCCCAACGTCGAGCTGTCCACCATCCGCCTGCTGGCGAAGGTGCCGACGCTCGCGGCGTACGCGTACAAGAAGTCCGTCGGCCAGCCGCTGCTGTACCCGGACAACTCGCTGGGCCTGGTGGAGAACTTCCTGCGGATGACGTTCGGCTTCCCGGCCGAGCCGTACGAGGTCGACCCGGACATCGCGAAGGCGCTCGACCTGCTGTTCATCCTGCACGCCGACCACGAGCAGAACTGCTCCACCTCGACCGTGCGGCTCGTCGGCTCGTCCGAGGCGAACCTGTTCGCCAGCATTTCCGCGGGCATCAACGCGCTGTTCGGCCCGCTGCACGGCGGTGCGAACGCGGCGGTGCTGGAGATGCTCGAGGGCATCCGCGACGACGGCGGCGACGTGGCGACGTTCGTCAACCGCGTGAAGAACAAGGAAAAAGGTGTCAAGCTCATGGGCTTCGGGCACCGGGTCTACAAGAACTACGACCCGCGCGCGAAGATCATCAAGAACACCGCGGACGAGATCCTCGGCAAGCTCAAGGGCGGCGACCAGCTGCTCGACATCGCCAAGAAGCTCGAGGAAACCGCGCTGTCCGACGACTACTTCGTCGAGCGCAAGCTGTACCCGAACGTGGACTTCTACACCGGTCTCATCTACCGCGCGCTCGGGTTCCCGACGAAGTTCTTCACCGTGCTGTTCGCGCTCGGCCGGCTGCCCGGCTGGATCGCGCACTGGCGCGAGATGATCAACGACCCGCAGACCAAGATCGGCCGCCCGCGCCAGATCTACACCGGCCACGCCTCCCGGGACTACACCCCGATGTCGGAGCGCTGAGCCTCCGCTTAGCGAAACGCCCCGTCGTGCCTTCGCGCGGCGGGGCGTTTATCGTTGGGCGGCATGACGATGGAAGCGCCGGTCGTACTGTGGTTCCGCCGGGATCTGCGGTTGCGAGACCACGCCGCGCTGTTCGAGGCGGCCAAGCACAGCAAGCACATTCTGGCGCTGTACGTGCTGGACGATCGGCTGCTCAAGCCGGCCGGTTCGCCGCGGATCGCGTTTCTGCTCAATTCCTTGCGGGAACTGGACAAAGCATTGTCCGGCCGGTTGATGGTGCGCTGCGGCGATCCCGCGCGGGAGGTCGTCGCCGCGGCCCGGGAGATCCGGGCGGCGGCAGTCCATGTCACCGCGGATACCGCACCTTACGGGCGTGAGCGCGACGAAGCTGTGGCCTCAGCCTTGGCGGATCATCGAATTCAGTGGGTGCCGACCGGGTCTCCGTACGCGGTGACGCCGGGCCGGGTCACCAAGCCGGACGGCACCCCGTACCGGGTCTTCACCCCGTTCTCTCGCGCTTGGGCCCAGCACGGCTGGCCTCATCCGGCGGACACCAATGTGTCTATTGTGGACTGGGTCAAGCCTTCTTCTTCGGAATCGCTGCCGGAGGCTCCTGAAGTGGAATGCGAGCTGCCGCCAGCGGGGGAGGAAGCCGCGCTGGCGGTGTGGCAGGAGTTTCTCTCCGACGGCCTCTCGGATTACGCTGCCGAACGCGATCGTCCGGATCACGCTGGCACTACGAGGCTTTCGCCCTATCTGCGCTGGGGCGCGATCCATCCGCGGACCATGCTGGCCGACCTGGCCGGGAAACGCTCCGAAGGCGCCCAGGCGTTGCGCTCCGAGCTGTGCTGGCGCGAGTTTCACGCCGACGTTCTGTGGAACCGCCCGGAAACCGCGCGGCGAAACTACGACCAGCGCTTCGACGGAATGCGTTACGACACGGGGAAAACCGCGCGGGAGATGTTCGCGCTGTGGTGCGAGGGGCGGACTGGGTACCCGATCGTCGACGCCGGAATGCGGCAATTGCTGGCCGAGGGCTGGATGCACAACCGGGTCCGGATGATCGTGGCGAGTTTCCTCGTGAAGGATCTGCATTTGCCGTGGTGGTGGGGCGCGCGGCACTTCATGAAGCACCTGGTGGACGGAGATCTGGCGTCGAATCAGCTGAACTGGCAATGGGTCGCCGGCTCCGGAACGGACGCGGCGCCGTACTTCCGGATTTTCAACCCGACCACGCAGGGCCAGAAATTCGACCCGCAGGGCGATTACGTGCGCCGGTATGTGCCTGAATTGCGCGGGGTGGAGGGGAAAGCGGTGCACGTGCTGAAAGAGCGTCCGGAGGATTACCCGGCACCGATCGTGGACCACGCGGAGGAACGGCAGGTCGCGTTGCAGCGGTATGGGGCGATTACCGGGTCTTAGCGTGGTGTGCCCGTTCGTGGCTTTCCGCCAGCGACAGGCCGCGTTGCCGTTCCTCGATGATCGACCAGAACCGCGGGCATTTCAACGGATCGCTGGCCGGGCAGTGCCGTCCGTGTTCGAGCGCGACGCGCGCGACTTCGATGCGGCGCTGCTGCTCGGTGAGTTCGGCGAGTTTGCCGTCGATCATTTCCTGGCGGCCACGCTGTTCGCTGGAGAGGAAACGGCCGATTTCGGACAGGGTGAAGCCGATTTCTTGAAAGAAGAGCAGCACACCGACGTCCTTGACCGCCGACTCGGCGTAGCGCCGTCGGCCCGCTTCGCGTTCCGCCGGGCGGACGAGGCCGAGCTCGTCGTAATACCGCAGCGCGCTCGTCGGCACGCCGGTGCGCTCGGCGAGCTCGCCGATGGACAGGGTGTGCTCGGTGGCAGCCATGTGACTTCAAGCGTACTCGAAGTGGTTCGCTCTCCCCATGAACGTTGCGGAGCGGTCGCTCGACCGCGTTCTGCGCTGGTGGGGTCCGCGCGGCGGGATCGCGCAGTTTCACCGGCCGACCGGGATTCCGGGGCGCGTCGCGGGCTGGATCATGGGACGGCGTTCGTCGAACGTGACCCGCAATCGCTGGGCGGTGCGGTTGCTCGACATCCAGCCGTCCGAACGGGTTCTGGAACTCGGCTGTGGTCCGGGCGTGGCCGTCGGGGCAGCGGCCGGCCGAGCGGCGCTGGTGATCGGGGTCGACCACTCGACGGTGATGATTCGTCAAGCACAGCACCGGAATCGGGCCGCGATCCGGGCTGGACGGGTGGGTCTGAGGTGTGCGTCGGTCGAAAAGCTGTCATTCGGCGAAGGGTCGTTCGATGCCGCGCTGGCCGTGAACACGCTGGGCATGTGGCCGGATCAGGTTGCCCGGCTGCGCGACCTCGCCCGGTGGGTGCGGCCTGGCGGGCGGGTCGCGATGGTATCTCAGCCACGTCTTCCTGGTGTCACCTCGACTGCCGCGGCCGACGAACTGACCGGGCTGCTCACCGAAGCTGGCTTTGCCCAGCTCCGCGTGGAAACGCTCGACCTAGAGCCACCCGTGGTGTGCGTCCTTGGCTGGGTGCCTTAACGGCGCAAGGCATCGGCCAATCGGACTCGGCTCCCGACCCGCAACACTCCGTTCCGGTACACCCGCGCGCCTGCCCAGGTGACCACCGCGATCAGCGCGACCGTCAGCACCACGGACAGCACGATTTCCCACGGTTCGACCGTCCCGAGTGCGATCCGCGCGGGCATCAGCACCGGCGACAGCAACGGAATCAGCGACACGATCCGCGTCGCCGTCCCGTGCGGTGCTTGCGTCAGGAGGTTGATCCCGGCGACGAACCCGATGACCAGCGCGATATTCACCGGCCCGACGACCGCCTGCGTGTCCTCCTGCCGTGACACCAGTGCGCCAGCCGCGCCGTACAGCATGGCGTAGAGCAGGAAGCCGAGGACGTACCAGACGAATCCCCAGCCGAGCGTCCCCAACGCGACGCTGGATAGCGACAGCACTCCGGACACGCCACCGGCCACCAAACCCGTCACGGCGAGGATCGCGAGCTGCGCCAGCCCGACCAGCCCGAGCCCGATGACCTTGCCCAGCAGCAAATGCACCGGCCGGACCGTCGCGAGCAGGATTTCCACCACGCGGCTGGATTTCTCCTCGACCACGCCCTGTGCGACGAACATTCCGTAGGTCATGATGCTGACGTACAACAGGATCGCTACCACGATTCCGGTCGCGAGCTTGGTCCCGGCTTGCGGATCCGCTGGTTCGAGTGCCTGTACGTCGGCATGGGTAGCGGAGACCGCTTGGTGCACGGCGGCGGGATCGAGGTTCGCGGAGTACAGCTGAGCGTCCAAGACCTGTTGCTGCGCGATGTTGTCCAGTGTGGCGCGGAGCTTTGGAGCCAAAGTGGACTCAACGATCACCCGCGGTCGCGAAGCACTGCCGGAGACGAGCGCGTCGACGTCGCCGTCGCGGACCTGGGTCAATCCGTCTGATTCGGACTGTACGAGGACGATCTTGAGGCGCCGATCGTTGTTCTCCAGCTGCGTGGCGATGCCCTGGGCCTGCCCGGCCAGCGCGACGCGCGTGGTCTCCCGGTCCGCGGTGAGGAAGACCTGGAGTGTGACGTATCCCAGCAGCAGCAACAGCATCACCGCGGTGCTGACCACAAAGGACCGCGTGCGGAGCCGGGCGTTGAGTTCCCGTTTGGCCACGAGCCGCACCGCGCGGAGGGAACGGATCCGGCTCATCGAGGTGCTCCCGGCGTGGCGACGGAATCGCGGAACAGGTTGGCCAGGCTGCGTCGGCGATGGCTGAATTCCGTGACCGGGCCGGTGGCCAGCGCGGCGGCGAGCACGGCCTGGTCATCCGCGCCGGGCGACAGCTCCAGTACGGTCGTGGCGTCCCGGCTTTCGAGCACCCGGGTGCCGGGAACCGTTGCCGCCCAGCCGGAATTCGCGTTGGGCGCGGTGACTACCAGCCGGCGTCCGGCGTCACGGGTCAGCTCGTCCACGGTGCCGACCGCGACCATCCGGCCGTCGCGAATGATGCCGACCCGGTCGCACAGCCGCTCCACGAGGTCGAGCTGATGGCTGGAAAACACCACGGGCACGCCGGTTGCCGCCTTCTCGCGCAACACCCCGCTCAGCACGTCCACCGCGAGCGGGTCGAGGCCGGAAAACGGTTCGTCGAGCACCAGCAGCGCCGGGTCGTGTACGAGCGCGGCGGCGAGCTGCACGCGTTGCTGATTGCCGAGGCTGAGCGTCTGGACGCGGTCCTTGCGTTTCGGCCCGAGCCCGAGCCGCGCGATCCACAATTCGGCCGCGCGGTGGGCGTCGTTGGTGCTGAGACCGTGCAATTCAGCGAGGTAGACGAGCTGGTCGAGGACCCTCATTTTCGGGTATAGGCCGCGTTCCTCGGGCATATACCCGATTCGTGCGCGAGTGTCGTGCGTGACTGGCTGCCCGCCGAAGCGCACCTCGCCGGAGTCGGCGGTCAGCACTCCCAGCACGATCCGCATCGTGGTGGTCTTGCCCGCACCGTTGCTGCCGACAAAGCCGAACAGTTCGCCCGGCACCGCGGTGAAACTCACGGTGTCGAGTGCGGTTTTCGCACCGAACCGCTTGCTGATCCGGTCGATCTCCAGCGTCACGCGTTCCCCTCCCCATCCGGAAACGACGCTCGGCTGAACACGGCTTCCACCGGCAGGCCGAACACCGCGCAGAGACGCAACGCCAGGTCGAGGCTCGGGTAATGGTCCCCGCGCTCCAGCGCCCCGATCGTCTGCGGATTGACCTCGACCGCCTCGGCGAGTTCCGCCCGGCTCATCCCGCGCTCCGCGCGCAGCACCGGCAGCCGGTTGTGGATCGGCAGCTCGCTGCCACGCCGCACCGGGCTCATGGACCGCACTGTTGCAAAAACCCAACAACCCGTCAAGCTGCCTTGCCGGGAGTTCTCCGGGTTTTCACGACAGTCCGGCCAGTGCTTTTTCCACCAGTTCAGCCACCCGCTCGCGGGCGGCCTCGGCATCGGCGGGAACGAGGGCCAACCGAGTGCGGCGTTCGAGGACGTCCTCAACCGTCGTCGCGCCTTCATGGCGGACGGCCCACACCACCTCGGCCGCGGTGATTTCCGTCGACGCGCACAGCGGGGCGGCGAATTCCGGTTCCAGCTCGCCGAATGCCGCGACGCGGGGTGCTTCGGTGCCGTACTTGGCCACCAGCCGGGCTGGAGCGTCCACAAGCGACAGTCGAGAGCGTGGTGCGGCACCGAGCAGCGGCAGTTTCGCCGTGCGGGAAGGGCCTGCGGGCAATCCGGCGTGTGTCAAAGCGGCATCGACGGCGTCCTCGGCCATCCGCCGGTACGTCGTCAGCTTTCCGCCGACCACGGTGAGCACGCCGTCGGAGCCGGTGATCACCGCGTGCTTGCGAGACAGATCGGCGCTGCGTCCGGCGGAACCGGAAACGAGCGGCCGCAACCCAGCGTAGGAACCGATCACGTCCGCGGCGGTCAGCGGGCGGTCCAGGACCGAAGACGCGGTCGACAGCAGGAAGTCCACATCGGACTCCGGAACCGCCGGGACATCCGGGACGCCGCCCGACACCGGTTCATCGGTGAGTCCTAAATAGACTCTTCCGTCGAGCTGGGGCAGCAGGAACACGAACCGGTTGGTCTCGCCGGGAACCGGGATGTTGACCGACGTGGCCCCGACTCGCACGGTGTCCGGTGCGAGCACCAGGTGCGAGCCGCGAGAAGGGCGGAGCTGGACGGAATCAGTCAGCGTGTCCGCCCAGACGCCGGTCGCGTTGATGATCTGTCGTGCGAAGAGCGTGTACTCCGAAGTGCCGTCACTTACGCGGGCCTCGTTGCCGGACAGGGAAACCGCCGACAGGCGCGGGATAATCCGAGCGCCGAGCAAGGCCGCCGTGCGGGCAATGCTCACCACCAGACGCGCATCATCGACCAAAGCACCGTCGTATGCCAGCAGCGCGCCTCGCAGTCCACCAGGAGCGAGGCCGGGGGACAGGGCGAGCGCCTCAGCAGCGGGAATCTTGCGTGGGGCGGGCAGCACGGACGACGGCGTACGCGCAGCCCGCCGCAACCCGTCACCAGCGCGAAGACCGGTGGCGATCAACGCCTGTTGTGCGGCGGAAGTGCTGGGATAGAGCGGGAAAAGCTGCGGCATCGCGCGCGTGAGGTGCGGCGCGGTGCGCGTCATGAGGATTCCGCGCTCCACCGCGCTTTCGTGTGCGAGCCCGAGTTCGCCCTTGGCGAGATACCGCAAACCGCCGTGCACGAGTTTGCTCGACCAGCGGGACGTGCCGAACGCGAGATCGTGCGCCTCCACCAAGGCGACGGAAAGCCCCCGCGCGGCCGCGTCGAGCGCGATGCCCGCGCCGGTGACGCCGCCGCCGACCACGAGCACGTCGACCCGTTCGCCGTCGACCAGCCGGGACAGTTCGCGTTCGCGCCGGCGCGCGTTGAGGGATCCGGTGCTCATGGTTTCAACCCCGCTTCGACCAGGTGCCGGAATTCGGCGAGCAGTGCGGCCTCGTCGACGTCCGCGGTGGCCGGACGCAACGAGAACGCGAACGACTGCACGACCAGCAACACCGACCGCGCCTGCGCCCCCACCTCGGCGAAGCGCACCGAGCCGTCTCGGTGGCCCTCTTCGAGCAGCGCCCGGAGCACCTGCTCGGCGAAGTGCTGCGTCGCTCCGAGCCGCTCCACGATGTAGGGCAGCACCAGTTCGGCGTCGACGTCCAGCAACGTCCGGAACAGCGGATCGGCCGACAGCGCGCCGACGCTGGCCGCCGCCAAGTGCACGATGCGGTCGCGCGCGTGCGCCGCGTGGTCGCCGGTCTCGTTGACCCGCTGCAGCAGACCGCTGAACTCGCGCGTCATCAGCGCGGCGAGCACGCTGCGCACATCGGGGAACCGCCGGTACACCGTCATGCGGCTGACCTGCGCGGTTCGGGCGATCTCGGCGAGCGTGGTGCGCCGGACGCCGACCGCGAGCACGCACTGGCGCGCGGCGTCGAGAAGCTCGTCGTCGGCGACGCGGGCCGAGGTCGGGCGGCTGCGGGCGTCCGCGAGTGCGGAGGGGGCCGCTCCCGGTCGGGAGTGACGTTTGACGTCCATGTGTCACACTGTAGTCGTGAGCGATCTCATCAACCACCGCGTCCGGCGTTCGTGGACCGAGCAGGGCGCGGCCTCGGCCGGTCTGCCCGACCGCGCGGTCCGGTGGCTTGGCCAGCGTATCGGCCAGGTCGGCCTGGATCGAGGCGGGAAAACCGGCGCTGTCGGCCCAGTCGCCGAGTCCGCGCTGACTGTGCCCGTCCGTACCGAATTCGAGGAACTTCTCGGCGCGGACCACGTGCTCGTCGATCCGGCGGAACGGCTCGGCCGCACCGGCGGTCTGTCCTATCTGGACCTTCTGCACGCGCGGGCCGGGGACGAGGTGCCGGTGCCCGACGCGGTGCTGCTGCCCGCGGACCCGGACCAGGTGCAGGCCGTGCTGGACCTCTGCGTGCGGCACGACATCGGCGTGGTCCCGTTCGGCGGCGGCACCTCGGTGGTCGGCGGGGTCGCGGCGCTGCGCGGGGACAAGTCGGCGGTAGTCGTGCTGGACCTGATGCGGCTCGATGAGCTGGTGTCGGTGGACCCGGTGTCGCGGATCGCGGTGCTGCAGGCGGGTGTGCGCGGTCCGGAGGCGGAACGGCTGCTCGCGGCGCACGGATACACCCTCGGCCACGTGCCGCAGTCGTTCGAGCGCGCGACCATCGGCGGGTTCGCGGCTACGCGTTCGGCCGGGCAAGCGTCGTCCGGTTACGGCCGGTTCGAGGACATGGTCGCCGGAGTCCGGCTGGCCACGCCCAAGGGGGAGTGGCGGCTCGGCGTCGCGCCCGCGTCCGCGGCCGGACCAGATCTCCGGCAGCTCGCGGTCGGCAGCGAAGGCACGCTCGGCGTGATCACCGAAGTCGCCCTGCGGGTCCGGCCGTTGCCGGAACAGCGGCATTACGAGGGCTGGATCGTCGACGGCTGGGAAGCTGGCGCGGCGACGGTGCGGAAACTCGCGCAGGATCATGCTCTGGCGGACGTCACCCGGCTGTCCGATGTGGACGAGACGAACGTGTCGTTCTCGCTCAACGCCGGGCTCAAGACCACGGCGTTGAAGACGTACCTGGCGGCCCGCGGAATCAAGAATCCGTGCCTGCTGATCGTCGGCTGGGAAGGCGACGTCGCGCGCCGCCGCAAGCGGACGTCAGCGATGCTGCGCTGCTCGGGTGCGTTGCGGATCGGCAAAGTGCTCGGCGAATCGTGGCGGCACGGCCGGTTCTCCGGACCACGGCAGCGGGACGCCTTGCTGGACCTCGGCGTCTGCGTGGAAACCCTGGAGACCGCCGCCTATTGGTCCAATTTGGACGAACTGCACGACGCCGTGCGCGCGGCTTTGGTGGCGTCGCTGGGCCGGGCGATCGTGATGTGCCACGTTTCGCACGCCTACGAAACCGGCGCGTCGCTGTACTTCACCGTGCTGACCTCGCGCGACGACCGTGATCCCGTTGGACAGTGGCAGCGCGCGAAAGCGGCGGCCTGCGAGGCTATCACCGGCATCGGCACGATCAGCCACCACCACGCGGTGGGCGTCGACCACGCGCCGTACCTGGAGGCGGAGATCGGCCGGATCGGGCTGGACGTGCTGCGCGCGGCGAAGTCCGCGGTGGACCCGACCGGGATCATGAATCCCGGAAAACTGCTCGGCTGAACCAGTCAGCTAAAGGTGCGCTCCGGCGGCAGGACGGTGCAAGCAAGGCCGTGCCCCGCCGCCGGTACACCGGTGAGCGATGCCGCGTCCGCCTGGGAGACGTCGGCGACGCGGACCGGGGAACCGTTGACCAGCAACGGATATCGGATCGGCGCGGCGCCGACGTAAGCGTGCACTCCGGAAAGCAGCACGCCGTCCAGCCGGATGTCGGCCCGCTCCAGCATCGCCAGGTCGTACCGATTCCCGCGTCCCTCACAGACATCCAGAACGGCCAGCTGTTCCGGCGTCGCGAACCAGACGAAGTGGTCTTCCGTCACGCCCGGCAGCGCGGTGAGCGTTGCCGGACGCTGGCCGTCGCGCTGGCGCAGTCCGGCGGCCCATACCGCGGCGAGCCCGGTGCACTGGACGCGAGCCGCCACGACCGGTCCGGTCAGGCCGAGCTGGGTGCGCAGCCAGGTGATTTTCGACGGGCACGCGTTCGATCCGTACGCCAGCACCGGCGTGCGCGAACGCCACCCCGGCGGCGCGGTGTCCAACGCGTGGCCAGCGCCGTCGAGGTGCACGTACGAGCAGTCTGGCCGCGTGCCCGGGTACGGGTCGGCCGGATAGTCCGCGTCGGCGAAAAGGATCAGAACTCCACCACGCTGCGCAGCACGTCGCCGTGGTGCATTCGCTCGAAAGCCTGCTCCACGCCGTCGACACCGATCCGCTCTGTGACGAACTTGTCCAGCGGCAGCCTGCCCTGCAGGTAGAGGTCGACGAGCATCGGGAAGTCCCGCGACGGCAGGCAATCGCCGTACCACGACGATTTCAGCGAACCGCCGCGCGAGAAGAAGTCGATCAGCGGCAGGTCGTTGAGCTTCATGTCCGGCGTGGGCACGCCGACCAGCACGACGGTGCCGGCGAGGTCGCGGCCGTAGAACGCCTGCCGCCAGGTCTCCGGACGCCCGACCGCGTCGATCACGACATCCGGGCCGAACGAGTTCGTCGCGTCCTGCATCGCGGTGACCACGTCCTCCTCGCTCAGGCCGCGGCTGTTGACCGTGTGCGTGGCCCCGAAGTCCTTGGCCCACTGGAGTTTCCGGTCGTCAGTGTCGATCGCGACGATCGTGGTCGCCCCGGCGAGCCGCGCGCCCGCGATAGCCGCGTCGCCGACGCCGCCGCAGCCGATCACCGCGACCGAATCGCCGCGCCCGACCGCGCCGGTGTTGATCGCCGCGCCCAGCCCGGCCATCACACCGCAGCCGAGCAACCCGGCGACCGCGGGTTCGGCCCGCTCGTCGACCTTGGTGCACTGTCCACTGTGGACGAGAGTCTTCTCGAGAAACGCGCCGACGCCCAGCGCAGGGGACAGCTTCGTGCCGTCGGTGAGCGTCATCGGCTGCTCGGCGTTGAAAGTCGAGAAGCAGTACCAGGGCTTGCCCCGCTTGCACGCCCGGCAGGTTCCGCAGACCGCGCGCCAGTTGAGGATCACGTAATCGCCGGGCGCGAGATCGGTGACGCCCGCGCCGACCTTGTCCACTCGCCCCGCGGCCTCGTGCCCGAGCAGGAACGGGAACTCGTCGTTGATGCCGCCCTCGCGATAGTGCAGGTCGGTGTGGCAGACCCCGCAAGCCTGCACCGACACTACGGCTTCGCCCGGTCCGGGATCCGGCACCACCACAGTCTCCAGCGCGACCGGCTCACCCTTGGCCCGCGACACGACTCCCTGGACCTCGTACGGCATGCGCACACCCCTTCACCCGCGACGGCGTTCTCGCGGGCAGCTAACCACGGATCATGCGCATATCGCCATAGCCTGGAACGGTGCGCTATTCGCCGGTCGCGCCGTCGGCGAGTTCGCGGACCACGTCGAGCTGGCCGACGTGCCGGGCGTACTCCTGAAGCAGGTGGAAGAGGATCCAGCTCAACGCCGGGGGCTGCTCCGGAGAGTCGAAACGACCGCCGCCGCGTGCGATGTCCTGGAGTTGCGCACCGGACACGATCGTCCGGGACGCCGCGCATTCCTCCAGGAAGAGAGCCCGAACCGACTCCGCCGATTCGTCCGCGCCGACCGACCACTTTCCGGTCTCGGGATCGGTCTCGCCCCAGACCGGATCCACGTCCTCGGCCATGAAGCCCCAGCGCAGCCACCGTCGTTCCACGAACGCGAGGTGCTTGAGCAGCTCGAGCGGGGTCCAGCCGGAGGGGAGCCTGCTGGTCCGCAGCTCGTCGTCGGGCAGGCCGTCAAGCTTGCGCAGCAGGGTGGCCCGGTAGTAGTCGAGGTAAGCGAGCAGCAGCTCGCGGGGGTCGGTCAAAGTGTCCGAGGGCTCGCTCACGGGCGGCACTGTAGCGCCGGAATCGCAAGGCGGACCAGCGGATTACGGCGTGATCAGATAAACCACTCCGCCCGGCCCGCTAGCCACCGCGCCGCTCTCGGTGTGCCGTTTCGTGCGCTGCCAGATCTTCTCGAACTGGTCGCGCTTGTACACCGTGCGCACGCGGCCGTCGGAGCTCGACGCCGGGTCGTTCGCGATCACATCGCCCGCCTGGGTGAACCCGACCACGACCATCAGATGCCCCGCCGTGCCGTAGCCCGCGCCGTCGAGTTCGCTGGAGAGGAAAGACTGCGAGGTGATCACCGGGATGCCGCGTGCGATGTAGCCCTCGAGCTCATTGAGGTCGTGCAGCCGCGTGATGTGGCCGCGCAACCCGAGCGAAGCGGCGTACGCGGTGTTGAACGGCCAGTTTCCGGTGCCGTCGTACGCGTAGTCGTAGGTGCCGCGCGCGGCGTAGACGACCGAGCGGTCCTGGTAGTCCGCCGGGATCCAGTCCATTTGCTGCGCGGTCGGCTTGCGGCCCCAGTATTCGGCGACCATCTCGGTCGACGTCGGGCTGCACCAGGCCTCTCCGCCGCCGCCGTACTGCGGGAACTGTCCTTTGTGGATGTTCTGGGCGAACGGCGGCACCTTCAGCTCGATCCCGCGTGCCCGGCCGGGCTTGGTGGTCTGGACATCGAACCGGTCGGGGACGTTCGAGGTCATCGCGCCGAGTGAGGACAGCGTCGGCGTGGTCGGCGAACCCTGCTCGCGGTAGAGGGTCACGCGCAGCTGGTACGAGCGCAGCGTGACGCCGGCTTTGGTGGCGAGCGTGTCGACGTCGACCGAGGCGTTGTCGTCGCTCTGCCCGTCGACGCTGGTGCGGTGGATGTCGGCGTCCCCGCTGGCCCAGCGGCCCATGGTGTACCACGTGGTTTCGGTTCCAGCCGAAGTCCGGCCGCGCGCCTGCACCTCCAGCCACGTCTTCGCCGGGGTGCGCGCGTTCCACGACGCGATCAGCTGCGTCGCGTCGAAGCCCTGCCGGTACCGCGGCGACGTCCAGGTGCCGTAGTCGTAGGTGCGCGTGGTGCCGAGGCCCGGTTCGGTGTGCGCGACGCTGCCGATGGGCTGCGTGATCCGCAGGCCGCCGTAGCCGAAGCCGAGCCCGTCGAGCCTGCCCGCGAAGAACGAGCCGGACGACCATTCGTGGTAGTCGATGGCTTCGTCGTTACGCGCGTGCCGCGGTTCCGCGGCGGCCTGTGCCGCACCAGCCGTGAGCATGACGATGGACAGTAACGTGACCAACCCGCGAATCCGCATTCCGGCTCCATCCCCAGACCCCAAGTCGTAGCCAAGGATTTTCGCCTTCCGGCGCGGGTAAGTAAAGAGCCGTCGCTACAGCACTGCTTGCGTCTGGGTGATTTTCGCGGCGAGCTTGCCGTCGTCGTCGTGGATTTCGGTTTCGACGACCACGACGCGGCGACCGGCGTGCAGTGGTCTGGACGACGCAGTGGCGTACCCCGAACGGACGCCGCGCAGGAAGTTCGTCTTGGACTCCAGCGTCGTCGTGCCCTGCGCGCCCTCGGGAAGATTGAGGAACGCGCAGACGGCGCCGGTCGAATCGGCCAGCGCCATCAGGAGGCCTCCGTGCAGCACGCCGCCGAGCGTGCACAGCGATTCGTCCCACGCGATCCGGCTGCGGACCAGGTCCGGGCCGTGCTCCAGCACCTCGATGCCGAGCCGCTCGCTGAACGGCATCGTCTGGTGGAACAGCTGCGTGCCTTCGACGTCGGTCATGCCGAGCAGTCAACCGCAGCCGGACGCGTGGCGTCGATTACCTCGCGGGTAATCAGCTGAGCGGATTGGTCAGCAGCAGCTCGGTGTTGCGGTCGCCCGCCTCGCCGACGCGGCTGAGGCTCACGTGGATGTCGTTGTAGGAGAACTCGCGGTACATCGAGGCGAGCGCCTCGGGGGTGCGGGCGGAGTAGTCCACGGCGTACGGGGCGTCGGCCTCGATGAGCGTGGTGAACACCGACAGCGTGCCGTCGTGGTTGTCGGCCAGCTCGATGATCCGCGCGTGCTGCGGGAAGTCGATGTGGCTGGCGGTGTTGATCTCCCAGAAGCTCTGCGCCGGGGTTTTGCCGACGTGCGGGGTGATCTTGTTGAGGTGCGTGTGCCCGTTGACCCACGCCACGACGTTCGGGAAGCGCTGCAGCATCGCGACGAACGTGTCGCCGTTCAGTCGCGGGTCCAGCAGGTGGCGCGCGTCGGGCAGGAGGTTGCCCATGGTGCCGCTGGTGTGGTGGCTGAACAGAACGAACAGCTCGTCGGTGACGGAGTGGGTAACCTTGCGGCCGAAAAAGTCGTAGTACGTCGAGCTGTTGCGCTTGAGCGTCGACTCGACCCAGTTGAACTGCGCGAGCCCAATCGACCCGTCGGCGAACCCGCCCTGGGTGGTGGTGTCGAGGCTGATTCCGGTGACGCCGGGAGCGATCCGGAAGGTGTAGTAAACGTTGAGACCGTCGGAGTTGGCGTCGGTGAAACCGTGCCCGACCGGCCCCGGCCCGGTGTTCTTCGCGGCCAGATGCGCCTTGACGAACTCCGATGTGCTGAACGGACGCCGCCGCGGATCCGGCGTGACCTCGCGAATGGTGCCCCCGCCGAACAACTCGCTGAGCGGCACGTTCTGACCGTTCTGGATGGCCGTGCCGAGCTTGCGCGCGCTGCTCTCGTCCTTGCCGATGACCTTGTATTTCCCGGTGTACCAGCCCTCGATGCCCGGAATTCCCTCTGGCAGCGTGCCGACGACGCTGTCGTCGTGATTGCCGAACGTGCAGTACCACGGCAGATTCAGCCCCGGTGCGGTGAACGGCGCGATCCCGGCCTCAAGCAAGCCCGGGATCTGCGGAAACCCTTTCTTGGTGTAGTCGTCGGCGAGCGGCGTGCCCGGGTTCCAGAACTCCGGATTGCCAGAAGCCTGAACCCCCTCGTAGCGGTTCGGGTCACCGGAGTTGGGCGTGATCGCGCCGCCGTTGAGCGTCGTGAGGAACCAATCGAGCTCGAGTAGTTCGTGGTTGTCGGTGTTGTCCCCGGTGGTCATCACGAAGTCGAACTGCCGCCCAGTGAACGGCCCCGCCCGGAGACTGTTGACCCGCTTGACGAGCGCACTGGTCGCAACCGTCCCCAACGTCTCCTGCGGCCGATGCGCGGACCCGACGAAGGGATGCAGATACTCGAATCGAGCAGGCGATTCGGTGTCGGTGATATGCAGGTCAGTGAACTGCACGAACGACCCAAGCGCAGTCCGCCGATCATCGCGCCCAGACTTGCCCTCGACAAGATCCGTCCGAACAGCGACCGGCCACCCCGGCCCAGCGGACAGCCGCGAATACCCCGTCGACGCGCCGGAAGCGGCCTGGTCAAGCGTGGTCCCAGCAGTCCGGACAGCCCGCTGGCTAGTCCGCCTCAACGCGCGATCCAGCGCATTGGCCGTCGGAGTGCACAGCAGCAACCCCACTCCAGCCGCACCCGCGGTGGTGAACGCCCGCCTGGTCAGTTCCGCCATCGTTCTCACTCCCCGCCCTCTCCCGCCCGTGCCCTGGCACGCTCCCGAACACGCATGACCGCCCGGTGAACAACGCCAGAGCAGAACACGAAGGTCTCTCACATTCGCCGTGACAACGCGAGCGACTCTGTCACACAGCGAAGAGCCCCACTACCGCCGAACGGAGGGGCGACAACGACGCTCAACCGCCCGTGAGGGCCACCCTCACGCCCCCGCGACGCCCCGAATACGGCCTTGGCGGGTGCGTCAGATGCACCGAACGCCGCATTGGGGCGCTAGCCCCCATCCCTAAAACCACCACCGCCCCACCCAACCGGTCCAGGCAGCCACTCCCCACCCTGCACCCCGATACGAAGCCTTCCCTGCGGTTCGGGGGGGGGGGGGGGGGGGGAACGGCCCCTCTTCCCCCAGAACACCCAGCCACAAACCCACCCCACCCGACC
>NZ_JBVJOE010000012.1:19417-158945 GCF_055583325.1 Amycolatopsis sp. NPDC104775 | reverse complement strand
GTGGTTGGGGGGGGTTTGGGAGTCCGTCTTTCCCCCTTGAAAACCCACCCCCGAACCGTCAGCACACTCGGGCTTCGGGGTGCCCCAAACTCACCCACGGCAATGTCGCCCCCAGGGCGACGAGCCGCAAACCCCCCGAACCTCAGCAATAAAACGCGCAGGTAGCCCCCACCGCGGACAACGACACAAAGAACCACACCAAAAAAATCACCGCCGGAATAGCCGCCAAAATCCCGCACACCAACCCGGCGATCCCCATCCCCTGCCCAGTCCACCCAGGCTTCCCGCCCTGCACCATCCCCGCCCACGACAACCCAATAGCCGTAATCGCGGCGACAACATCAAAAAACGGAACCCAAAAGAAGATCAACGCGACAATCCCCACGACCATCCCCGCCACCGCGAGCCCGCTGGTCTTCAACGGCACCCCATACCCCGGCGCCCCATACCCCGGCATCCCATACCCCGGAGCCCCATACCCCGGCACCGGCACCGGCCCAGACGGATACCCCGGCGACGAATACCCCGGCGAAGGCACCGGCCCGGACGGATGCCCCTGCATCGGGTCCTGGCCGGGATAGGGCTGCTGCTGATACGGGTCCGTCATGGGTGCACTCCTGCTGCGACTGTGGCGACGGTGAGTCGTCGGCGGCTAACGGCGAAACGTTACGCCCCACCCCCGAGCGATGTGACGGTTTTCAGCCCTTCAACCCGGATTCAGTGACCCCGCGTACCAGATATCGCTGGAGAAACGCGAAGAGCGCCACGATCGGCACGATCGACAGCACCGCGGCCAGGAACAACAGGTTCAGTTGCGGGTTCTGCGCGGTGAGCAGCCCGGACAGCGCGACCTGCACCGTCCACGAGTCCGGCGACTGCGCGATGATCAGCGGCCACAGGAACGCGTTCCAGCTGCCGATCACGGTGATCACCGCGATCGCGGCGAAGAAACCGCGCGAGTTGGGCACCACGATCTTGCGGAAGACTCCCCAGCGGGACAGCCCGTCGACGCGGCCGGCGTCCTCCAGTTCCTTCGGGAAGTCCAGGAAGTACTGCCGGAAGAGGAAAACGCTGAACGCGCTGAACAGGCCTGGGATCACCAGTCCGCGGAAATCCGAGAGCCAGCCGAGCGTCGACACCACGACGAAGCTCGGCACGAACGTCACCGACGTCGGGATCATCAGCGTCGCCAGCACCGCGTAGAACACCGGCTTCGAGTAGCGGTAGGGCACCCGCGCCAAGCCGTACCCGGCGAGCGAGCACACCACCAGCAGGCCGACGGTTTGCAGGACCGCGACGACGACCGAGTTCACGATGCTGCGCGCGAACGGCACGTCCTGCTGGTCGAACAGCTTCGTGAAGTTCTCCCAGTGGATCTGCTTCGGCCACAGCGTCCAGCCCGGCGCGGTGATCTCCGCGCGCGAGGCGAGGCCGTTGCGCAGCAACAGGTAGAACGGCAGCAGGAACAGGATCGCCGACACCGCCAGCGCCGTCCAGCGAAGCACCGCGCGGATCATGTCGCGCTCCGATCGAACCGGAAAAGCTTGCCCTGCAGGAGAGTCACCGCGGCGATCAGCAGCGCCAGGATGATCGCGCCCGCGCTGCCGCGGCCCAGATCCTGGCCGCCGGAGCCGAGGGAGGTGTAGTAGAGGTACACCAGCGGCGGCCGGGCGAACGGCGGGTAGCCCCGGGAATCGCCCATGATGTTGTAGAACTCGTCGAACGCCTGATAGGCGTTGATCAGGTTCAGCAGCAGCACGGCCACCGACGTCGCGCGCAGCTGCGGCAGCGTGATGTGCCGGAACACCTGCCAGCCCGGTTTCGCGCCGTCGAGCCACGCCGCCTCGTACAGATGGTGCGGAATCCGTTGCAGCGCGGCGAGGAAGAGGATCATGTAGAAGCCGAGCTGCAGCCAGAGCCGGACGGTCACCAGCACCACCCAGTACAGCGGCGGATGCACGGTGCCGGTCCACGCCACCGGGTCGAGACCGAAGACGCCCAGCACGGTGTTCGCGAGTCCATAACGGACGCCGGAGAACAGCGACGTCTTCCAGATCAGCGACGCCACCACGTACGAACACGCGAACGGCAGGAAGAACACTGAACGGAAGAACGCCTTCGCGAACCGCAGCTGGTTCACGCCGACCGCCAGCGCCAGCGACAGCACGAAGGTCAGCGGCACGATGAACACCGCGAACACGCTGAACGTGCCGAGGCTCGCGACGAACGGGCCGTCGGAAAGCATGTGCGCGTAGTTGTCCAGTCCGACGAAGACGCTGGGGGTGACCGTGTTGCGCGCGTCGAAGAACGACAGGTACAGGCTCCACCCGATCGGCACGTAGGCGAAGATCGCCAGGCCGAGCAGGAACGGACCCACGAACCCCCAGAACGCCAGCGTGTCCCGGGTCTTCCGGGACATTCTCATCCGAAAAGGCGTTTCAGCTCGGCCTGCGCGACGGTGACCGCGGCCTTCGTCTGCGCCACCGGATCCGCGCCCTCCTTGGCGATCTTCGCGACCGCGTCCGACAGCGCCGTGTTCGAGGTTTGCGTCCACACTGGACCGCCGATGAGGTGGCTGTTCTCCTTGACGAACTTCACCACGTCCGCGGCCGGGCCGCTTTGCAGCGTCGACGCCTTGTCGATCAGGCTTTGCCGGGCGGGAACGTGGAAGCCGTAGCGCGTGGCGAACTCCAGCTGGCTGTCGGTCTGGTCGATCCACAGCCACTTCACGAATGCCTTGGCCTCGTTGACGTGCGCGCTCTTCGCGTTGACCATCGCGCCGTACGCGCCGACCGGGACCGACGGCTTGCCGCTGTCGTCCAGCTTCGGGAACGGCAGCACGCCGAAGTCGTCGTTGAGCGCGTCGCGGATCTTCGGGACGTTCCACAGCCCGGTCCACTGCATCGCACAGAGCCCGTCGACGAACGCGCCCGGATCCGACCAGTCGGCGGGCGCGCCGAGCAGCAGGGAACCGCTGGCGTTCAACGTGTGCAGCTTGCTGAACGCGGCGGCCGCGCGCGGATCGTCGAAGCCGACCTCGCGGTTGTTGTTCTTCAAATAGTCCAGCCCGGCCGACCACAGCAACGGCCCGGTGAGCGTGCCGACGCCGCCGTCATTGCCCGCGAAGAAGCCCTTCACGCCGTCCTTCGACAGCTTGCCCGCGGCGTCGATCAGCTCGTCCACGGTCTGCGGCGGCTGCACGCCGGCGGCCTGCAGCATGCTCTTGCGGTAGAAGAGGACCTGCGTGTCGGTGGCCTGCGGAATGCCGTAGACCTTGCCCTCCACCGTCTGCGCGGCGAGCACGGCGGGGCTGAAATCGTTCTTGACCGGCCCGACGATGTCGTCCAGCGACACCACCTGGTTCTGCCGGACCCAGTCGATTTTCACCTGCGCCTCGAAAACGTCCGGCACGGCGCTGTTCTGCAGCGCGGTGACGATCTTCGAGTCGTAGTCGCCCGGGTTCCACACCACGTTGACCCGCGCGCCCGGATAGCTGGCCGCGTAGTTCTTGACGGCTTCCTGCACGCCGTCCTCGCCGTAGGCGTGGTACCACTGCTGCAGCGTGACCTTCGGGGCCTGCGAGGTGGTCGGAGCCCCCGCCGACATCGCCGTGGACGGCGGCGGGTCCCCTGGCCGCCCGGTGTTCGACCCGCACGCGGCCGCGACCGCGCCCACCGCCGCCGTTCCCGCCAACGACAGGAACGACCTCCTGCTCCGCTGCTGCATCCCCAGTTCTCCTCCGACGTGCTGGGAAGGGCTCCTTGCCTGCAACAGATTCCCTTACGAAGCCCTTCCCAGGCCGACAACTCGCCGGAGATTTACCGCTCAGAGGTGTGAGATGTCGAGCTTTCCCTCGGAGTAGGACGCGCGCAGCCGCTTCTTGTCGAACTTGCCGACACTCGTCTTGGGCACCTCCTCCACGAACGTCCAGTTCTCCGGCAGCTGCCACTTCGCGACCTTGTCCGACAGGTATTCGCGCAGTTCCTCGGCGGTGGCCTGCTGGCCCTCCTTCACCACGACGGCGACCAGCGGGCGTTCGTCCCACTTCTCGTCCGGGATGCCGACCACCGCCGCCTCGGCGACCGCCGGATGGCCCATCACCGCGTTCTCCAGGTCCACCGACGAGATCCATTCGCCGCCGGACTTGATCACGTCCTTGGCGCGGTCGGTCAGCGTCAGGTAGCCGTCCGGGCTGATCTTGCCGACGTCGCCGGTGCGCAGCCAGCCGTCGTGGAACTTCTCCGGATCGACCTCCGATCCGCCGTGGTAGGCGCCGGCGATCCACGGGCCGGACACCTCCAGCTCGCCGACCGCTTCGTTGTCCCACGGCAGTTCCTCGCCGTTGTCGCCGATCAGCCGGGCCGTCACGGACGCCGGGAACCGGCCCTGGGTGTAGCGGTAGGCCCAGCGTTCCTCGCCGGTGGCACTGGCCGGCGGACGCGCGACGCTGCCGAGCGGCGACGTCTCGGTCATGCCCCACGCGTGCAGAATCGGCACGTGGTAGCGCTCTTCGAAGGCGTGCATCAGCGACGGCGGCGCGGCCGATCCACCGACCACCACCTCACGGATGTGGCTGATGTCCTGCGGGTTCGCGTCCAGATGGGCGAGCAGGCCTTGCCAGATCGTCGGCACCGCGGCGGCGAAGGTCGGCTTCTCCGCGGCCAGCAGCGCGGCGATCGGGGCGGGCTGCAGGAACCGGTCCGGCATCAGCAGCGAGGAGCCGACCATCATCGCCGCGTACGGCAGGCCCCACGACATCGCGTGGAACATCGGCACGATCGCCAGCGCGAGGTCCTCCTGGGCGAGCCGCATGCTGTCGGTCATGCAGACCTGCATCGAGTGCAGCCAGATCGACCGGTGCGAGTAGACGACGCCCTTCGGGTCGCCGGTGGTGCCGGAGGTGTAGCACATCGCGGCCGCGGACCGCTCGTCGACCTCGGGCCAGTCGAACTCGTCGGACTGCGCGGCCAGCAGCTCGTCGTAGGAGTGCACGGTGACGCCCTCGGGCGCGGTCAGCGCGGACGCGTCGCCGTTGGCCACGATGACGTGCTTGACCGTCTTCATCCCCGGCAGGTTGCTCGCCAGCAGCGGCACGAGCGTGCCGTCGACGATGATGACGTGGTCCTCCGCGTGGTTGGCCACGAAGACCAGCTGCTCCGGGAACAGCCGGATGTTCAGCGTGTGCAGCACCGCGCCCATGGCGGGCACCGCCAGGTAGGCGGCGAGGTGCTCGGCGTTGTTCCACATGAACGTGCCGACCCGCTGGTCGCCGGTGACGCCGAGGCCGCGCAGCGCGTTCGCCAGCCGGGCGGCGTGCTTGCCGAGCTCCGCGTACGTCTCCCGGCGGGCTTCTGAACCGGTCCAGGTGACGACTTCGCTCTTCGCGTGCACCTTCGTGCCGTGGCGCAGCAGCTTCGCGAGCGACAGCTGTCCGTCCTGCATCGTGCTCAACATGGGTGACTCCCGTGGTGCTAGTTCGCCGGTGAACTGGGGTGCGCCCGACTCTAATGCGCATCTGCCGGATCGGGCACGAACAAGTTCGGTAACGGCTTGCCGGCGGTCTCCCGCCATCGGGTGGCGCGCCCGGTCTTTCATGATCCACTTCTGTCGCGGTTTCTGTTGCGAGACAAGAAAACGCGTTGTGTTAACTGCGTCGAAATGCACTCCCGTTCGGGTGAGGTAATGGGGCCGGAAATGAGCCCTCCGAGGCCGTTTTCACAGGTCGCGAGGGGTCCCCTCGCGCAGGTCCGCCGCGCCCGTCGACGGGTGATAAGTGCGTGTCGGTTGCGCGTACCGCGGGCACGTGGCGTTTACTGGGGCCGTGGTAAGTGACGGCTGGCCAGCGCTTGCAGCTGCAAGCATCGGCTGAGACCGTCGGCCGCGAAAGCGGAGACCTGAGAGGAAAGGACATTACGTTGGCTCTGCCCACGTTGACTCCGGAGCAGCGCGCCGAGGCCCTCGCCAAGGCGGCAGAGGCTCGTAAGGCGCGCTCGGAGCTGCTCGCTTCGATCAAGTCCGGCAAGGAGAGCATCGAGTCGGTGCTCAAGCAGGCCAAGGAGAACAAGACCATCGGCAAGACGAAGGTCACGCAGCTCCTCAAGGCGGTGCCCGGCCTGGGCGCGGTCAAGGTCGCCGCGCTGCTCGAGCAGGCGGGGATCGACCCCGACCGCCGGGCCGCTGGCCTGGGCGAACGGCAGCGCGAAGCGCTGATCGACGCGCTCAAGTAACGCCGATCCGGCAGCCGCGGGGAGAGTGCGCGCGAAGGTGTTCTTCCGGCAACACTTTCCCCGCGGTGCTCCCGGATCCTGAGACGCTGGTGGAGTGACGACCAGTACCGCGCCGGCGACCCCGGCCGAGACCACCGTCCGCTACCAGCGCGGCGACTTCTTGTTCGCGACCGCCCGGCGGGCCCTGCTCGCTCAGGGCGCGCTCGGCACGGTCACCGACGCCGACCCTCGCCGTCTCGCCCGCTCGGCAGCCGCTGAGCTGGCCAGTTCCGGCGTGCCGCTCGCCGTCGGCGTGCTGCCGTTCGACACCGGACCCGGCGCTGCCTCGCCGGGGCACCTCGTGCTGCCCCGGACGGTGCATCGCGCCCAGGCCAACGCCGAGACCCCGGCGGCGCCGCCCGCCGCCGACCTGCCCGCCCCGGCGGCCACCCGACGGCTCCCGTCCGCCGAGGGCCACCGCGAGAACGTGCGGGCGGCCATCGCCGCCCTGCGCGAGCGTGACCTGCGCAAAGCCGTGCTGGCCCGTGCGCTCGAGCTGGAATTCGACGCGCCGATCCCGGTCGAGGGCATCGTGCGCAACCTCGCCCGCGGCAATCCGCGCCACTTCACCTACGCCGCCGAACTGCCCGGCGGCCGCACTCTCGTCGGGGCCACCCCTGAGCTGCTGCTTTCCCGCGCGGGCGGCTCCGTGTTCACGACCCCGCACGCCGGATCGATGCCGCGTTCGGCCGATCCGGAGACCGACCGGGCCAACGGCGAAGCCCTCCTCGCGTCCGCGAAGGACCGGGAGGAACACGCGCTGGTGATCGACTACGTCGTCGACTCGCTGCGGCCGTTCTGCCGCAAGCTCGACGTCCCCGCGGGCCCTGAGCTGGTCTCCACGCCCGCGATTTGGCATCTCCGGACGTCCATCACCGGCGAGCTGGCGGACCGCTCGGTGACCGCCCTCGACCTCGCCGCCGCGATGCACCCGACGCCCGCCGTCTGCGGCACCCCGACCGTCCCCGCGCGCGACCTGGTGCGGGAGCTGGAGCCGTTCGACCGCGGGTACTACGCGGGCGCGGTCGGCTGGGTCGACGCGGCCGGAGACGGCGAATGGGCCGTCGCGATCCGGTGCGCCGAGGTGGCCGAGACGTCGATGCGGCTCTACGCGGGCGGCGGCATCGTGCCCGCGTCGGATCCGGACACCGAGTACCAGGAGACGATCGCGAAGTTCCGCACGCTGCTCGGCGCGATGGGGCTGGACGACAGCGCGTCGTGAGCCTTACGGCAGCCAGCGCTCCTCGGTGACGCTCAGGCTGTCCGAGGTCAACGCCGCGACCGCGGCGCGATGCCCGTCCGCCGCCTTGAGGTCGGCGAGCCGGGTGCGAGCCGGGTCCAACGCCCCGTCACCGGACGCGACCAGCTCGGCCGGTGCGTCGTAGCGGGAGAACGTGATGCTCTGCAGCGGGATTTTCAGCCCCTTGCCGGTGGCCTTCATCACCGCTTCCTTGCGTGTCCAGTAGATGAAGAACGCCGCCGAACGCTCCTCGTCCGAAAGGCCGGCGACGGCTTCCCGCTCGGCCGGGCTCAGCGCGTAGTCGACGAGCGAGGCGTCCGCCGTGCGGTTGGCCCGTTCGACGTCGAGGCCTACCGGCACGCCGTCAGCGACCGCCAGGCCGATCAGCTCGCCCGAATGCGAGATCGACAGCACGAGGTCCGAACCCGGCACGCGTGGACGGCCGTGCGGTTTGCCGCAGTCGTCGCAGGTCGCGTCGAAGCGCACGGACTCGGCCGCGCCGCCGAGGCGTTCCGCGACGAGGGTCTTCGCGAGCACCCGGCCGGTCAGGAAGCGGCGCTGGTCGATTTCGAGCCGGTAGGCGTCGTAACGGCCGCGCTCCAGTTCGTCCAGCAGCTTCAGGTAGCGATCCTCCGCGGGCAGCGGTTCGGACCAGCGCACCACGATTTCGGTCACCGGCAATACCCTCCCTCGTCCGCCTCCGATCTTGCCGGGGCGCACCGAGGTTTGTCATGCCCCTATCCGCGAACGCGGCGAAGGCCCCCTCGGAGTCCGAGAGGGCCTTCGCGGCGTGGCTGACGAGTGCTACTTGCTGTTGTTGCGCATCGCGATCGGGACCCCGGCTAGGTCCTCCTCGTTGCAGAGCACCTTCACGTCGTAGTAGGGCGATCCCTGTCGCTCGTCGTAGTCGAGGTGGATCGCGAGCACGTCAAGCGGTTCGCCGAGCCACTCCTGCGCCTGACGCAGCCATACCGCACAGCGCTCGAGGGCGCTGGGCAGATCGTCGTCGCGGAATTCGACCGGCCGATACGGGACGTCTTGGACCTGATCGCGCGGGTTGGAAGGTGCGGGCAGGCCGGGCGAGAGCCCCGATTCGTCCAGTTCGAGTTGGATCGTTTGCTCACTCACTCTTCGAGCGTCCCCCACGTTCGCCGTCTGAGCAAGGCGTATGGCCCTAAAAGCCCTCCTCGCCGGGCAGATCCCACACTTGGGCGACCACTTCGAGGCAGTGCCGGAGGTCGTCCGCACGCACCGCGACCGGATGTCCGAGGACCCGCAACGCCAGTTCCGCGTAGTGGGTGGCCAGGTCTTCCAGCTTGAGCGGGCCCTTCGGCGAATACCATCGGGCCACGCCGCTGCACATTTCCAGCAACGCGAGCCGCGTCACGGTCGGTTGTGCGGTGTGGAACACGTTCGCCGCGGCGCCGTCTTCGATCGCCTCGGCCCAATACCGCTCGTATTCGTCCCGCAGCGCGACGACCCGGGCACGCGCTGGAGCCGAAAGCGCGTCGACTTCGTTGTCCACCACCCGGGTTTCTCCTGGCTGGGCGGCGTGCGCGAGGACGTGCAACGCGACCAGCGTGCGCAACCGGACCACGGGATCGGCACTGCCCGCGGTGGCCTTCGCGACCGCGTCGATCAGGCGGCGCAGCGAAGTCGTCATGATTTCGACAAGAAGATCTTCCTTGGTGCCCATGTAGTGGTAGAGCGTCGCCGAAGAAAGTTCGGCCTCCTGCGCCAGATCCCGGATGCCTGTGCCGTGGAAACCCTTGGTGGCGAACAGTTTCACGGCCGCCGCCCGGACCCGTTCGGCGCTGCTCACAACCACTCCCCGGTGCTGCGGTCCCAGGAACCGGCGCGGAGGTCGCCGACCTTGCGCAGCTCGCCCTTCGCGACGCGTTCCGACGGAGTGCGCGGCAGGTCGTCGGCGAACGTCCAGAACCTCGGCACCTTGAAGTACGCCAGTTGCCGCGTGCAGAACTCCGCCAGTTCCTCGGGCGACGGCCGGTCCTCGCCGCACACGACGTAGGCCTTCACTTCCTCGCCGCGCAGCTCGTCCGGCACCGCGAGCACGGCCGCGAGCTGCACTTTCGGATGTTGCAGCAGGGCGCGCTCGACCTCGTCGGCGGAGATGTTCTCGCCGCTGCGCCGGATCATGTCCTTGGTGCGGCCGAGGTAGTAGACCCGGCCCTCGGCGTCCATTCGCGCGAGGTCGCCGGTGTGGAACCAGCCGCCGGCGAAGGCGCGCGCGGTCGCTTCGGGATCGTCGTGGTAGCCGTGCATCAGCCCGACGCCTCGGATCAGCAGTTCGCCGGTCTCCCCGCGTGGCAACGGTTTCCCGTTCTCGTCGGCGATCATCACCTCGCGGTCGCGGGTCGGCCGTCCAATGCAGCCGGTGCCCACCGCGGCGTCGTGGTCGGACTCGGGAACCCGGATGTCCCCGCCGGTCTCGGTCATCCCGAACGCCTCGTACCACGGCACGCCCCAGCGTTGCTCGAGCTGAGCGTGCAGGTCAGGCGGGATCGCCGAGGCGCTGATCGCGCGGACGCGGTGGTTCCGGTCGTCCGGATGCGGCGGCTGTCGCAGCAGGAGCGTCGGCATCAGGCCGAGGCAGTAGAACCAGGTGACCTCGTAATCGCGGACCTTCGCCCAGAACGTGGAGGGGTGGAAGCGGTCCAGCACGACGAGCGTCGCACCGGCGGCCAGCGCGAGCGCGACGTTCCACTGTGGATCAATGTAGTGGAAGGGTTGCGCGGTAAGCAGAACGTCGTCTTCGCTGATGGACGGGAAGCCGGTGGCGAGGCCGATCGCGAGCGTGGTCCAGTACCGGTGCGGCAGCACGCAGCCCTTCGGCGCTCCGGTGGTGCCCGAGGTGTACTGGATGTTGACCGGCTGTTCGGCGACTACCTGCTCGGGTTCGTAACGCGTTTCCGACCGCAGCGCGTCCGGGGTGAGGACGCGTTCCACGGCGGTTTCGGGTGCGATTTTCTCCAGCAGTTCCACGAACTCTTCGGCGGCTACCGCCAGTCGTGCGCCGGAGTGGCGCAGGACGTGCGCACCGTCGAATTCGCGGTAGTTGATGTTCACCGGGACCAGAACTGCGCCGAGTTTGGCGAGCGCGAGCCACATGAGCGGGAATTCCGGCTCGTTGCGGAGCATTACCGCGACGCGATCGCCCGCCTGGATGCCGTGGTCTTGGAGTGCTTTCGCGAGGCGTCCGCTGCGGTCGTCGACCTCGGCGAAAGTGAACCGGGCGCCGGTGCTGTCGAAGATCCACGCGGTGCGTTCGGGCCAGAGTTGTGCGGCGCGGGTGACCAGCGCGACCAGGGTGTCGACGTTCTGCAGCGGCGTCACGACCGGCTCCGGAACGCTTCGGTCGACTCGCGGACGGCGGCCGAGTGCTCGGTGATCAGGGCGTGGGTGACCTCGAGCTCCAGCGCCGAATCGAAGGCGTGGTCGATCCCGGCGTCCAGCGCCCGCTTCGCCATCGTCGCGGCCGCCGGCGGATGATGTGCGATCTTCTCGGCCCAGCCGAGCGCGAGGGGCATCAGCTCGTCGGCCGGTACGGCAGCGTTGACGAGGCCGAGGTCATGCGCGCGACGGCCGTCGAACCGGTCGCCGAGCAGCAGCAGTTCCTTCGCCTTGACCGGCCCGACCAGCAGCGGGAGCAGCCTCGACGCGGCACCGGTGACGCTCAGCCCCAGCGAAACCTCGGGGAACGCGAACACCGCGTCCTCGGCGGCCAGGATCAGGTCGCAGCCCAGCGCGAACTCCGCACCCGCGCCGATCGCGTACCCGTGCACGGCGGCGATCACCGGCTGACGCAGCGCGCGCAGCCGGCGCGTGACGTCCTGGAGCCGCTCCAGCCGCGCCCGGGAATCACCCTCGGGGGTGGGTTCCTTCAAGTCGTGCCCGGCGCAGAAGGCGCGGCCGTTGCCCGACAGCAGCACGACGCGGGCGTCACTCTGCGCGACTGCCTCCAGCGCGGTCAGGAAGTCGTCCACCAGCACGGGTGCGACAGCGTTGAGCCGCTCGGGCCGGTTCAGCCGGATCTGCGCGATACCGCCCTCGAGGGCCAGGTCAACGGTGCTCATGGAGGCGAGCCTAGACGTTCGATCGATCGATCGATAGTGTCCAGGGCATGCAGGTTGACGCGGTGTACGAGAACGCCAGGCTGGTCACCGGCGAAACCGCGCTGGCGGTGCTGCACGGCCGGATCGTGGCGCTGGGCGACGACGCTCGCGAACTGTCCGCCCGCCGCCGGGTGGACCTCGGCGGGGGGTTCGTCGCGCCCGGGTTCCACGACGCGCACAACCACATGGCCTGGTTCGGCATGGGCCTGGACGACGTCCCGCTCAGCGACTGCCGCAGCGTCGACGAGGTGTACGACGCGGTGGCGCGGCGCGCGGCCGAACTGCCCGCGGGCAGCTGGGTCGTCGGCAGCGGCTACGACCAGAACAAACTCGCCGGCGGCGACCATCCCGACCGGCACGGCCTCGACCGCGCCGCGCCCGGCATGCTCGTGCGGCTCAAGCACACGTCCGGGCACATGACGCTGGTCAACTCCGCGGTGCTGGACCAGCTGGACCTCGCGAACGTCCCGGTCGGTGGCGACGTGGTCCGCTCGCCCGACGGCTCGCCGACCGGCCTGCTGCGCGAGCAGGCGCAGCTGTTGCTGCGCCCGCTGACGTACCCGACGCCGCTCGAATCGGTGGTGCGAGGCCTCGACCGCGCGAGCCAGCAGTACCTGTCCGAGGGCATCACGAGCGTCCAGGAAGCCGGAATCGGCGGCGGCCTGGTCGGCGAGACACCCGCGGAGCTGGCCGCTTACCAGCTCGCGCGCGAACGCGGCGTCCTGCGAGTGCGCAGCACGGTGATGGTCGCCGCGAGCGTGCTGCACGACCTGCCCGACGGCGCCGGTTTCGGCCTCGACCTCGGCCTGCGCACCGGTCTCGGCGACGAGTGGCTGCGCATCGGCCCGATGAAGCTCTTCGCCGACGGCTCGCTGGTCGGCCGCACCTGCGCGATGCACGAACCGTTCGACGGCGAACCGGACAACCGCGGCTACTTCCAGGTGCCCGAGGACGAACTGGCACGCACCATCCGCCAAGCGCACGACGCCGGCTGGCAAATCGCGACCCACGCCATCGGCGACCGAGCCATCACGGTCGTCCTGGACGCCTACGAAGCCGCACTGGCCGCCACCCCGCGCGCCGACCACCGGCACCGCATCGAGCACTGCGCCGTGCTCCCGCCCGCGGAGCTGACCCGCCTGGCGTCGCTGGGCCTCATCGCGTCCCCGCAGGGCCGGTTCGTCAACGAACTGGGCGACGGCATGCGCGCGGCCCTCGGCGAAGCACGGGTGCCGTGGTGCTATCGCCTGCGCAGCGTCCTCGACGCCGGATGCGTCCTGCCCGCCAGTTCAGACCGCCCCGTCGTCGACGGTGCCCCGCTGCTGGGCCTCGCCGACATGGTCCGCCGCCGGACGTCCACCGGCGAACCGTTCTCGGTCGAGGAAGCGCTGACCCCGGCGGAGGCCCTGCGCGCTTACACGTACGGCTCGGCCTATGCCACCTTCGCGGAGAGCTACCTCGGCACGTTGGAGCCGGGGAAGCTCGCGGACTTCGTCGTGCTGTCCGCGGACCCACTGTCCACTGTGGAGGAAGCGCGGGTGCTCGGCACGGCGGTGGGCGGAGAGCTTCGTTACGAGGCCGGGTGATGGACGTGACGGACGCGGTGGAGTGGCCAGCGGTTGGCTCGGACGGTCGGCTGGGTGCTTGGCGGGTGGCCGGGGTGTTCCCGGTGGCTCGCCCGTCGGCTGGGTGCTCGCCGCGGTCCGGTGCGTGGTGTGCGTGCGTTCCGTCGCTCGCCGGTTGGCCTGCGCTCGGCACAGTACGCCGGTTGGCTGGCGCGATCCTCGCCAACTCGGCGGCTCGCCTGCCGACTCGGCCGCCTATTCACTTGTCGATTCACCGGCCAACCACACCAACTCCTTCCGTCTCGAAACACCGCACCCCGGCTCCGCCGCGCCGGACTCTGACTGTCTTGCTCTGATACCCGCACCGTAGCCGCCACCACCGACAAGAAAGGGGCGTCCGATGCCCGTTCGCGAGGCCGTCTTCGAGGACGTCGAGGAGATTTGCAGCCTCATCGAGGAACACGCGGTCTACGAGGACAAACACGACCTCAAACTCGACCGCGCCGAGATGAGCGGCCACCTGTTCGGGCCGGAGCCGAAAGCGTGGGTGCTGATCTGCACGCCGCCGGGACGTCCGGACGTCGTCGCCGGGTTCGCCTTCTGCAGCTGGAATTTCTCCACCTGGGAAGGGCGGCCGGGGATCTGGCTCGACGACCTGTTCATCCGCCCGGAACACCGCAGGCACGGGCTGGGCCGGGAACTGCTCGACGCGTTGCGAGCCCGCACGACGGGGCGGGTCGAATGGGACATGCAGGAGGGCAACGCCAAGGCGGAGGCCTTCTACGCGCAGCTCGGCGCGGAGCCGGTGCCGGGCTGGATCCGCTACCGCTGGCGGCCCTGATCCGGGAGGCCGCGCCGGTCCCGGAGCGGGAGTCGGCGACGGTGCCCGCGCGAGTGCGCGGCGACGCGGACGGACGGCTGCGGCGGCTTTGGCCGCGACCTCTAGCAGCACTGACCGGCCGACCCCGGCGGACTCGGCCCCGTATCGTATGCGGCATGGGAGATGGTTCCGTCCGGAGGTCGTCGTCGGTCGAGGACTACGTGCGGGTGATCTACGGGCTGGTCGAACGGGGCGAGGCGGTCACCAACGCGTCGCTGGCCGGGCGGCTTGAGGTGAGCCCGTCGTCGGCGTCGGGCATGGTCACGAAGCTTTCGCAGCTCGGCCTGGTCGCGCACGTGCCCTACCGCGGCATCGAGCTGACCTCGGAGGGACGGCAGCTCGCCCGGTCGGTGCTGCGCAGGCACCGGCTGATCGAGACGTACCTGGTCTCCGAACTCGGCTACACCTGGGACGAGGTGCACGCCGAGGCCGACGCGCTGGAGCACGCCGTTTCCGACCGGCTCGTCGAGCGCATCGCGGCCAAGCTCGGCAATCCGGTGCGCGATCCGCACGGCGACCCGATCCCGGCCCCGGACGGCAGCGTCGAGGAGCTTCCGATGCGCATTCTGGACGACCTTCCGCCGGGTGCGGTCGGCGAGATCGTCCGCGTCTGGGACACCGATCCGGATCTGCTGCGGTACCTCACCGAGCACGCGATCGGGCTCGGCGAGCGCATCGAGGTGGTCGAGCGGCAGCCGTTCGGCGGGCCGATGGTCGTCAAGGTCGGGCAGCCGCCGGACGCCGCGACGCACGCCATCGGCAAGGAGATCGCGCAGGCGTTGTCCGTGACCCTGCGCTGAGCGGCGTACGCGCGAGTGTCGCCGCCGGACGGATGTGCCGCGCCGTCCAGCCGCCGACGATGGTCGGCATGACTACTGCCAAGCCGTTCCGGTTCGGGATCGTCGCCGGGTTCGCCCCGGATCTGGAGTCCTGGACCGCGCAGGCCCGCCGGACCGAAGAACTGGGTCTCGACACGATGTTCGCGACCGACCCGGTCGGCGGGCTCGACCCGTTGACGCTCGTGCCCGCCGCCGCCGCGGTCACGAGCAAGCTCACTGTCGGCACCTTCGTGCTGGCCGATCCGTTCCGCGACGCCCGTGCCCTCGCGTGGCAGGCCGATTCACTGCATCAGGCGACTGGCGGTCGTTTCCTGCTGGGGCTGGGCGTCGGCCATCCGGGCGCGGGCAAGCACGCCCAGACGCTGGGGCGCGAGTTCGGTTCGCCGGGCGAACGCGTCGCCCGGTTGGCGGAAACCCTCGAGCTGCTCGCCCAGCGCCCCGAGCGGCCCCGGCTATTGCTCGCCGGTTCCGGGCCCAAAATGCTCGCGCTCGCCGCGCGCACCGCTGATGTCGTGACGTTCTCCTGGGGGCCGCGCACCACCGAGGCCCAGGCTGACTCCATTGTGGACACTTTCCGCTCGTTCGCCGGAGACCGGGACGTCGAATTGGCGGTGAACCTCACCGCGGTCGGGGACAAGCCTTCCCCGTGGCTGGCCCGCTACACCGGGGTTGACGTGCCGCAACTGGTCGCGGAGAAAGCGGTCACCGTGGTACCGGAAAACTCTGCCGCCGCTGGGGAAATGCTTCTCCGCTGGCGAGAGCGGTGGGGAATTTCCTGTGTCACGGTCAATTCCGGCTACGCGGAACCGTTCGCCGCGATTGCCCGGACACTGTCCGCACAAGGGTGAAAACCCTTCCGATCATGCGTTATCCGGCCTACGCTCCGAGGTTTCCCAGCGACATGGTTCGGAGCGTGTGCGATGACCGGTCAGCGAACACCGACGATCGACCGGGGGAGTGCGACAGGGCGGGATCTCGGGCAATTGCTCGAAAGCGGCCCGTTCGCCGAGGCGCTGCGCGCGGCCATCCGGGCCCGCGGGCTCGGCCTGGAACGCATCAGATATCGGCTGCGCGGAAGGGGAACGACAGTCAGTCTCGCGACCTTGAGCCACTGGCAATCCGGACGCTGCCGCCCAGAACGCCCGGAATCCTTGCGGGCCTTGCGAAATCTCGAGCAGATCCTCGGCGTCCCGGACGGGTCGTTGCGCAGGCTGCTCGGCCCGCCGCGGCCGCGCGGTCAGTTCCATCAGCCGGGCCAGCCGCTTTCCTGAGCGCCGTGGCTCCTGCTCCCGCAGTGGTCCGTGAGGGCCACCTCGAAGGAATCAGATTCCCTCAGGGTTCCCCTCACGGACCTCCACCGGGCCGAGGGCAACCCGGCGCGCCGCCGGGCGGCTTCTACGATCGGACCTATGCGTGCGGTCGTGATCGAAGAGTTCGGCGTGCTTCCTGAAGTCCGGGAGGTACCGGATCCGGCGACCCCGGACGGTGGGGTCGTGATCGCGGTCGAAGCGACCGGGGTGTGCCGCAGCGACTGGCATACCTGGCAGGGCCACGACGAGGCGGTCCGGCTGCCGCACGTCGCCGGGCACGAGCTCGCCGGGCGGATCGTCGAGGTCGGGGCGGGGGTCACGGGCTGGGAGAAGGGCGACCGGGTGACCGTCCCGTTCGTGTGCGCGTGCGGTGTTTGCGCGCAGTGCGCCAAGGGCGACCAGCAGATCTGCGACGACGAGTTCCAGCCCGGCGCGACCCACTGGGGTTCGTTCGCCGAACTGGTCGCGATCGAACACGCCCAGACGAACCTGGTCGCGTTGCCGGACTCGATGTCCTCGGCGGAAGCCGCTGCGCTCGGTTGCCGCTTCGGGACGGCTTTCCGCGCAGTGTTGCGCCAGGGCGGCGTACGCGCGGGGCAGTGGGTGTCTGTGTACGGCTGCGGCGGGGTAGGCATCTCCGCGGTTCTGCTGGCGGCTGCTGCGGGCGCGAAGGTGGTGGCGGTAGACGTCTCGCCGCAGGCGCGCGCGTTGGCCGAGCGTTCTGGCGCTGTGCTGAGCGTCGACGCGAGCGCGTTCGACGGGCCGGACGCACTGGCCGCGTACGTCCGTGAGCGCACTGAAGGCGGTACGCACGTGTCGCTGGACTGTCTCGGCTCTCCGGTCACCTGTGCGGCTTCGGTGGGCAGCTTGCGCAAGCGTGGCCGGCACGTCCAGGCCGGGTTGATGCCGCCCAGCCAGGGAGTGCCGCCGATTCCCATGCATCGGGTGGTGGCCGGTGAACTGGAGATCGTAGGAATTCATGGCCTGCAGGCGTACGAGTACCCGGAATTGCTCGGCGTGGTGGAGCGGTCCGGCATTGATCTGGCCGGGCTGATCGGCACGCGGATCGGACTGGACGAGGTGCCGGCCGCGCTCGCTGCGATGAGTGCTCCGGTGCCTGCCCGGGCCGGCGTGACCGTCGTTGAGTTCGGGTGACGAATGGTGACCAGCGAATACCCTCGGTGGCGAGTCCGAGTTGTAGCTGACGAAAGCCTGGCGGGTCCCGTGACGGTGTGGAATTCTCCAAAGCTTGGCGGCAAGTGGCGAGGGGAACCCGCCGCAGGAGCGCCCGCCAGGGGTGACTCCTGCGGCCACCGGCCGCGGAGCGGTGTGATGGAGCTGCTGCCGCGTCCGCGCCGGGAGATTTCGCCGGGCGCGGTGCACGTCCCGGACTGGCTCACTGAACAGGAACAACGCGACCTCGTCGCGGCCTGCCGCGGCTGGCGTGGCTACCGCTCGACCCGGCTGCCCGGCGGCGGGGTGATGTCGGTGCGCACGGTCTGTCTCGGCTGGCAGTGGCGGCCCTATCGCTACGAACGGCTGCGCGAGGACGGCTCGCCGGTGGAGCCGTTCCCGGACTGGCTGGCCGACCTCGGCCGCCGCGCGCTCGCCGACGCCTACGACCGGCCCGCCGACGATTACCACCCCGACGTCGCGCTCGTGAACTACTACGACTCCACCGCGAAAATGGGCATGCACCAGGACAAAGACGAGCGCTCGACAGACCCGGTGGTCTCACTGAGCCTTGGCGACACGTGTGTGTTCCGCTTCGGCAACACCGAGAACCGAAACCGGCCGTACACCGATGTCGAACTGCGCTCGGGCGACCTGTTCGTGTTCGGCGGCCCGGCGCGCCTGGCGTTCCACGGGGTGCCGAAAACGTTGCCGGGCACGGCGAATCCGGATCTTGGCCTGACCGGCAGGCTCAATCTGACCTTGCGGGTTTCGGGATGGTGAACCGGACCCGTTGCCCGGGCCGGAGCTGGGCGGCGAGGTCCAGATCGGCCTCGTCCACCACCGCGGCGACGGGGTAGCCGCCAGTCACCGGATGGTCGGCCAGGAACAGGATCGGCACTCCCGACGGCGGTACCTGCAGCGCGCCCGGAATGGCGGCTTCCGGGGCCAGTTCGCCGGTGCGGGCGCGGGTCAGCGCCGGGCCGTCCAAACGGACGCCGACGCGGTCGAGGTCGTTCGTCACGGTGTAGGCACCAGTGAGCAAAGTGGACAGTGCGGACGGCGTGAACCAGTCCAGCCGAGGGCCGGGTTCCAAGCGCAGCACGGGTTCTTCGGCGAGCCGGGGCAGCGGGGCGAGGTCGACGCACGGGTGGCGTTCGACCACCGAACCGATCGGCAGCGACATTCCGGCCGCGAGGACCGGCGGGCCGAGCTTGCCCAGCGTGTCGGTGGCCCGCGCGCCGAGCACCGGCGGCACGTCCACGCCGCCGCGCACCGCGACGTAGCTGCGCAGACCAAGCGAAGCGACACCGAGCTCGAGTTCGTCTCCCGGGCGCAGGACGATCGGCGCCCCGACGGCGGCGGCTCGACCGCCGGCGCGGATCGGGAGTTGTGCGCCGGTGACCGCGACGACGGTGTGCTCGGAAACCCGCAATCGCAGGCCGCCGAGGGTGATTTCCAGTGCCGCGTGCGTTTCGGGATTGCCGACGAGCCGGTTCGCCAGCTTGAGCGAACCCCGGTCGGCCGCGCCGGAACGGCCGACGCCGACCGCCGCGTACCCGGGCCGCCCGAGGTCTTGCACGGTCGCGAACGGACCGGGCGCGAGGATCTCGATTTTCCCGGTCACCGGATCGCCTCGAACCGCACTCGGGTGCCCGGGACCAGCAAATTCGGCTGCTCCCGCTCGACGTTCCACACCTGCGCGCCGCTGTGGCCGAGCAGGTGCCAGCCGCCGGGCGACGGATGCGGGTAGATCGCGCTGTACTCACCGGCGATCGCCACCGCACCCGCGGGCACGCGCGTGCGCGGCGTGCTGCGGCGCGGCAGGTGCAATTCTGGATCGAGGCCGGTCAGGTAAGCGAAACCAGGCGCGAAGCCGCAGAATGCCGCGACGTAGGTGGCCGCCGAATGCCGTTGCACGACTTCGGAAACCGACAAACCGGTAGCTTCGGCGACGTCTACCAGGTCAGCGCCGTCGTAACGCACCGGCAGGGTGACCGTGTCCGCGGAGCGCGCAGATACGTCCACTGTGGACAGAGAAGCGAGCGAACGAGTCAACGTGGCGGAATCAGTGCGTGCCGGATCGAACCGGACCAGCAGGGTGCGTGCGGCGGGGACGAGTTCGACGACGCCCTCGGGCTGGGCGGCTTCGCAGGCCGCCTGGAACCCGAGCACGTCATCGACCTCCACCAGCAACGCGGAACGGCCGTAGCGCAGTACAGTGCTCACGCAAATGACCTCAGTACCACGCCGGATTCGGTGAGCAGCTCGCGAATCCGGCGGGCCAGCTCGACCGCGCCGGGCGTATCTCCGTGCACGCAAAGAGAATCCGCCCGTAGCGTGAGCTTGCCGCCGTCGGCGTCGACAACCTCGCCGGTGGTCGCCATGGTGAGCGCCCGCGAGGCGACTTCGTCAGCGTCGTGCAGCACCGCGCCCGGCAGCTTGCGCGACACCAGCCGTCCTTCGGGCGTGTAAGCGCGATCGGCGAACGCTTCTGCGTACGCAGGCACGCCCGCCGCTTGCGCCGCGCGCAGCATTTCGGAGTCCGGAGGACACAGCAGAGCCAGGTCGGTGTGATAGCGCCGTACGCCTTCGACAAGCGCAGCCGCCTGTTCCGGATCGACAGCCGCGGTGTTGTATAGCGCGCCGTGCGCCTTCACGTAACGCACGCAGCTGTGCGCCGCGCGCGCGAAGGCGTCGAGAGCGCCGATTTGGTACAGCACTTCGTCCGCGAGGTCTTCCGGCGCGATGTCGAGCGCGCGACGGCCGAAGCCGGCCAGGTCGCGATAGCCGACGTGCGCGCCGATGGTGACGCCGCGTTCGGCCGCGCGTTCGCACACCCGGCGCATCACCCTCGCGTCGCCCGCGTGGAAGCCGCACGCGATGTTCGCGCTGGTCACGATGTCGAGCATGGCTTCGTCGTCACCCATGGTCCAGGCGCCGAAGCCTTCGCCGAGGTCGCTGTTGAGGTCCATGTCATCCCACCTGGTAATCGCGGTCGGGTCGGTCGGTCAGGAACATGTAGCCGGGGGCGTGCGTGATGGCGAACGGGGGCCGGGACGCCATCAGCGCCGCCTGCGGGGTGACGCCGCAGGCCCAGAACACCGGCACGTCGCCGGGCGCGGCGTCGACCGGATCGCCGAAATCCGGCCGGGCGAGGTCGGCGATGCCCAGTTCGGCCGGGTCGCCGACGTGCACCGGAGCACCGTGCACCGCGGGCATCGCGGCGGTGACGCGCACGGCTTCCTCCACCAGGGTTTCCGGAATCTGCCGCATCGACACCACCAGGGGACCGCTCAGCCGTCCCGCCGGTTCGCACTGCCGGTTCGTCACGTACATCGAAACGTTGCGCCCCTGCTCCACGTGCCGGAGCGGGATGCCGGCGGCGCGCAGCAACGTCTCGAAACTGAAGCTGCAGCCAATGGAGAACGCGACCAGGTCGCTGCGCCACACCCCGGTGGCGTCGGTGATTTCGCTGGTCAGCGTGCCGTTGTGCCAGACTCGGTAGCGCGGCAGGTCGGTGCGCAGGTCCGCGCCGGGCGCGAGCCGAGTGGTCGGGTCGCCGGGTTCGCTGACGTCGAGCACCGGGCACGGCCGGGGGTTGCGGGCGCAGAACTCGCGGACGTCTTCGGCCCAGTCCGCCGGGACGGCGATCAGGTTGGTCTGCGCGTAACCGTCGGCCCAGCCGGTGGTCGGGCGCTCGGTGCCGGCGCGGAAGAGCGCGCGAGCTTCGGCCGGAGTAAGCGTCGAGGGATTGTAGGAAGTGGTCATACTTCCACCAGTTCCTTGCCTCGCGTTTCCGGCAGCCCGAGCAGCGCTGCCGCGGCGATCGCGTAACCGACGGCACCGAGGACGATCGCGCCGCCCGCGCCCAAAAAGCCCACCACGGCAGGGAACGCGGCACCGACCGCGCGACCGAAGTTGTAGGTGAAGCCCTGTCCGGTGGCGCGCAGCTCGGTCGGGTACAGCTCGGCCAGATACGCCCCGAAGCCGCTGAAAATCGCCGAAGTCGAGAAGCCGAGCGGGAAACTGATCAGCAGCATCAGGCCGTTCGCGCCGTAGGGCAGCTGGACGAACAGCACGATCAGCAGCGCGGAAACGACGGAGAACAGCAGGAAGGTCTTCTTCCGGCCGAGCAGGTCGGTGAGGTAGCCGCCGCAGACGTAACCGATGAACGCGCCCGGGATCAGCAGCGCGAAGTAGCCGCCGGTGTTGACCACGGACAGGCCGCGGCTGCTCTGCAGGTACTTCGGCATCCAGGTGAACAGCGTGTAGTAACCGCCTTGGACGCCAGTCGCGAGGAGCGCGGCGAACACCGTGGTACGCAGGAGTTTCGGCCGGAAAATCCCGGCGAGCGAGCCTTTGACCTTCGCGGAAACCCGCCGGGCGGCGGCCTCCGGCGCGTCTTCGACGCTGCGCCGCACCCACAGCACGAGCAGAGCCGGAAGCACGCCGACCCAGAACAGCACGCGCCACGCGATGTCCTGGTCGAGAACGCTGAACAGCACGGTGTAGACGATCACCAGCAGGCCCCAGCCCACCGCCCACGCACTCTGCACGAACGCCACCGTGCGGCCGCGGTACTTGGCCGAGCAGTACTCGGCGACCAGCGCGGCGCCCACCGCCCATTCGCCGCCGAACCCGAGCCCCTGCAGGCCGCGGAAGATCAGCAGCGTCTCGAAGTTGGGCGCGAAACCGCAGAGCACCGTGAAGATCGTGTACATCGCGATGGTCAGCTGCAGCGTGCGGACGCGGCCGATGCGGTCGGCGAGCACTCCGGCTCCGACGCCGCCGATCGCGGAAACAACCAGCGTGACGGTGCTGAGCAGGCCCGCTTCGCCGGACGTGATGCCGAAGTAGGCGGTGATCGCGGCCAGGCCGAAGGGGAGGGTCTGGTAGTCGAACGAATCGAGGCCGTAGCCGCCGAACGCGCCGAGGAAGGCGCGGCGGCCCTTGTGGCCGAGCGAGCGATACCAGCCGAACGGGCGGGCCGCGTTCGCGGTGCCGTCGGCGACGTTGACGTTCATAGGGCACCTCACAGGGGGACGAACTCATGGTGGCACGAGTCACATGGCCGCTACCGTACGGATCGTTCAACAATTCCACAAGTCCCTCATTTTATTGTTCATCGCCCGATGGCTACGCTGGGCGACGTGGTCACCGACGGAGAGCCAATGGGCCTGGAAGCGGATCGCGGCCTGCTCGGCCGGACGAGCACCGCGGAACGGGTCGCGGGCGTGCTGCGCACACGCGTTTCGGAGGGGTATTTCCTGCCCGGAGTGCGGCTTTCGGAGCAGGACATCGGCAGCGCGCTCGGGGTTTCGCGCAATACGCTCCGTGAGGCCTTCCGGCTGCTGACCCACGAACGGCTGCTGGTGCACGAGCTGAACCGCGGGGTGTTCGTGCGGGTGCCGAGCGTCGAAGACGTGCGCGACATCTACCGGGTCCGCAAGATTGTCGAATGCGCCGCGGTCCGCGACGTGACCGAGAAGCCGGCGGCGTTCGACAAGATCGCCAGCACCGTCGCGGACGGGGATCGCGCGGCGAAGCAGGCGAAATGGCAGGACCTGGGTACCGCGAACATCCGTTTCCACGCGGAACTGGCGGCGCTCACCGGCAGCGAGCGCATCGTCGAACTAATGCAGGCGCTTGCCGCGGAGCTGCGGCTGGTGTTCCACGTGATGGCCGATCCGCGCCGCTTTCACGAACGGTATCTGCCGCGGAATCACGAAATCCTGGACGTGCTCGCGACCGGCGACGGGATTCGTACGGCGGAGATGCTCGCCGGCTATCTCGACGACGCAGAGGCGCAACTGGTCGAGGCTTACGCGGAGCTGTCCGGCCGTCGCTGAGACGTTCGGCCGAAACCGGCCGGTTTGCCCGGGAAGGCAGCGAGAATGACCGTTCGGGCCCTCCTGCCACCTGGAAAGCTCCACGGCGGACGCGGGCTGGCTACCTTCGGCAGTGGGCCGCGAGAGAGTGCCGCCCCGGGCGCCGGGACCCCCAGCCGACGCGCGGAGGGCGGCCTATGGCCGGACGGCGGATCTTGGTTTCCGCCCGGCACTCGCGGTGTTCGCGGCGGGCCGTGGCCACCGGGGGGAGGTTACGGCCCGCCGCTCTTCCTGGGTGCACAGTGTCCACAGTGGACGACTACTGGTTCACCGACCATTTCTGGTTCACATTGCCGGTGCACGTCCACAGTTGCAGTTTCGTCCCGTTGGCCGAACTGACCCCCGCCGCGTCCAGGCATTTGTTCGCGTGCGGGTTGACGATGTCGCGGGCCGCGGTCACGACCCACTGCTGTGCGTCGCTGTTGTTGCAGTCATACATCTGGACCGGCGTGCCGTCGTCGGTGCCGGAGTACTTGACGTCCATGCACTTGCCGAGCGCGCGAATGGTCCCGTCGCTGCCGATCGTCCAGTCCTGCGCGGCGTTGCCGTTGCAGTCAGTGATCTGCAGCTGGGTGAAGTTCGCCGGATTGGCCCAAGGCACGTCGACGCATTTGCCGCCGATGCCGATGATCCGCCCGGTCGAGCCGCCGGTGCCGCTGGTGGTCACGTGCACGTAGTCGACGACCAGCTGCTGCGGGAACTGCGTGCCGCCGTCCGGATCGCCGGGCCAGTCGCCGCCGACCGCGAGGTTCAGGATCAGGTAGAAGGGATGGTCGAACACCCAGCGGTTGCCGTTCAGATCGGCTGGCGTGCGGGTCTCGTAGGCGTTGCCGTCGACCGACCAGACGATCTTGTTCGGCGACCAATCGACCGCGTAGGTGTGGAAAGCGTCAGCGAAAACCGGGCCGTTGTACGCCGCGCCGATGCCGCCCGCGCCGGAGTAACCCGGGCCGTGAATGGTGCCGTGCACGGTGTTCGGCTCGCGGCCGATGTTCTCCATGATGTCGATTTCGCCGTCGTTGGGCCAATTTCCGCCGCCGAGCATCCAGAACGCGGGCCACATGCCCTGGCCGCGCGGGATCTTCATCCGGGTTTCGACGTGGCCGTAGGCCTGGCTGAACTTTCCGGCGGTGTTGAGCCGGGCGGAGGTGTACTGGCAGGTGCCGTACCAGCAGGTGTGGCCGGAGTTTTCGCGTTTCGCGGTGATCACCAGATGGCCTTGGCCGTCGAGGGCGCCGTTGGCGGCTCCGGCGGTGTACCACTGGCGTTCGTGGTTGTTTCCGTTGTTGTCGCCGGTTTCGTAGGTCCATTTCGACGCGTCGGCCGCGGCTCCTGCCGGTCCGTTGAAATCGTCGATGAAACTGTCGGCGGCGGCCGCGGTCGGCGGGGCCAGGACGGCGGGAGCGGCCTGGAGGCCGAGCGCGAGCAGAGCGGCGGCGGCCAGAACGGTGGGGAGACGTCTGAGGAATCTGGGCATGCGTGGTCACCTCGGTTTCGGGGAGGAACCTAGAGCGAGGGAGTGCTTTGTTGTGGCGGGCAACAAAGTAGGAGAAGTATGCCTGGTCTGGACCTCTGCGGCAATGGTCACGCACCGTCGCCGGTCACCTGGCCGAGGGTAAGGCTGTCCCCACCGCGGTAAGACCAGCCGGCCCCATGGTTCGCAGTGGGTACCCGTCTTACGTTCGGAAGTGCCAGCCGAGAACGGACGACGGAGAGAGGCGATCATGACGGCGGGGACGGATCTTCGACCGGCGCGGGTGGATCCCGCAGCGGAACGAACGGTACGGGTCGAGCCGGGAAAGCGCTGGTGGCGGAGACCGTGGGTGGGGCCGTTGGGGCTGGTGGTGGTCGCGTTCCTGGCGTATTCGCTGCCGCCGTATCTGGCGTTCGACCCGGCTCGGTCGCGGGTGCCGTCGACCTTCCCCGCGCACTACTTGTTCCTGGTGGGGCACGTGGTGTTCGGGTCGATCGCGATGGTGACCGCGTTGCTGCAGATCTGGCCGTGGATCCGGCGGAAGTACCCGGTGCTGCACCGCTACTCCGGCCGTGCGTACCTTTTCGCCGGAGTGCTGCCGTCCGGGTTGCTGGCGCTGACGATCGGCGCGGCGACCCCGTACGGGCCGGTGACTCGAGCCAGCGACGTGCTGCTCGCGGTGCTGTGGCTCGGTACGACGTGGGCGGGCTTCCGAGCGGCTCGCGAACGCCGCTTCGGCGATCACCGGCGCTGGATGATCCGCAGTTTCGCGCTGACGATGTCGATCATTCTCAACCGGCTGATCGGCCCGATCGCGGCGATCTTCCTGGAACCGCAGGTGGCCACCACGTTCGGCGGCAGTGAAATCGCGCTGGGGCAGTCGATCGCGGCGCTCGGGGCGTGGGTGAGCTGGACGGTCGCGCTGATCGCGGCGCAGCTGTGGCTTGACCGGAAGCCGAAGCGTCGAGCGGCTGTGTAGCCCCGGTGGAAAGCTTGCCGTCCGCGCCGCCTGCTGAACACCAGCAGGCGGCGCGGATGCGGCTCATCCGCGCCGCTGCAACGACCTCGCGATGATCGTCCGCTGGATCTCCGACGCGCCTTCGTAAATGCGCGGTGCCCGGACCTCCCGGTAGAGGTGTTCCAGCAAATGTCCGCGCCGCAACGCTCGGGCCCCGTGCAATTGCACCGCTTTATCCACCACGTATTGCGCGGTCTCGGTCGCGAACAACTTCGCCATTGCCGCGCGACCGGCCAGATTCTGCTCGCCCGCGTCATAAGCGGCCGCGGCCGCGTACACCAGCAAACGACCGGCTTCCGTCCGCGTCGCCATTTCGGCCAGCGTGTGCGCGACCGTCTGCTGCTTCACCAAGGGGCCGCCGAATGCTTCGCGCGAAGCTGTGTACTCCACGGTCGCGTCGAGGGCGGCTTGGGCCATCCCGACCGCGAAGGCACCAACGCTCGGGCGGAACAAGTCCAATGTCCGCATCGCTACCGCGAAACCGCGGTTTTCTTCGCCGAGCAGCTCGTCGCGGTTTACCCGGACGCCGTCGAACACCACCGTGCCGATGGGATGGGGGCTCACCAGATCCAGGTGCTCGCCGCTGAGCCCGGCGCGGTCACCGGGGACGACGAAGGCGCTGACCCCGCGTGATCCGGCGTCGGGGGTCGTGCGGGCGAAGACGGTGTAGAAATCGGCTTCCGGGGCGTTCGAGATCCACATTTTCGTGCCGGTGAGCCGCCAGCCGTCGCCGTCTGGTTCAGCGGCTAACTGGAGGGCGGCGGCGTCGGATCCGGCGTCCGGTTCGGTCAGTGCGAAGGCGGCGACGGCGTCACCGGCGGCGACGGCGGGGAGCCAGCGCTGGACCTGTTCGTCCAAACCGGACTGGAGTACCGGGTAGCTGCCTAGCCCCTGTAACGCCAAGGCGGTTTCGGCTTCGGTGCTTTGGGTGGCGAGCGCTTCGCGCAGCAGGCACAGATCGGTCGCGGCGGCTTGCCGGGTCGGCTGTCCATTTTCGACCCCGGGGAACAGCCGGGCGAGCAGGCCGTGTGCTCCCATTGCCTTGAGCAGCGGACGGTTTACCGCGCCCTCGGTACCGGCGGCGGCCAGTTCGACCAGTTGCTCGGCGGCGATTTTCCGGACTGAAGCGGCGTAGGCGGTCTGTTCCGGAGTGAAAGCGAAAGCGTTCATCGGGCGTCCTCCGGTCGCCAGCGGGCATGGGCGGTCTGGTGGCCGCCGGTGCGGACCAGATCGAGTCGTGGCTCCGGGCCGTCGGTGCGGCCGGTCTGCGGTGGACGTTTGCCCGCTGCCCATTGTTTCGGCCACGGCACCGGGTATCCCTGCGCGGCGGCGGCGTGCAGAGTCCATTGTGGATTGAACAGGTGCGTGCGGCCGAGTGCGCACAAGTCGGCTCGGCCCGCGAGGATGAGCGAGTTCACGTCGTCGTAGGAGGAAATCGCGCCGACGGCGATCACGGCGGTGCCGTAGCGACGCCCGACTTCGTTGCGGATCCGATCGGCATACGGCGTCTGGTAGCTGCGTCCGAACTTCGGCTTCTCCTCGCTGACTACCTGGCCGGTCGATACGTCAATGGCGGCCGCACCGTGTTCGGCGAATGCCTGTGCGATGGCTACGGCTTCGTCGGCGTCATTCCCGCCCTCGAACCAGTCAGTGGCGGAGATCCGGACGGTCAAGGGACGATCGGCTGGCCAGACGGCGCGGACCGCGTCGAAGACTTCCAGCGGGAAGCGCAGCCGGTTTTCCGGAGAGCCGCCGTAGGCATCGGTGCGGTGGTTGGTCAGCGGGGACAGGAACGACGACAGCAGGTAGCCGTGCGCGCAGTGCAGTTCCAGCAGATCGAAACCAGCGCGTGCGGCGGCTTCCGCGGCCGACACGAACTGGTCCTTGATCTCGCCCAGTTCGGCGGCAGTCAGCTCGCGCGGCGTCTGGTTGTTCGGCGAGTACGGCAGCGCGGACGGTGCGCAAACCTCCCAGTTGCCTTCCGGCAGCGGGTCGTCAATGCCTTCCCACATCAGCTTCGTCGAACCCTTGCGGCCGGAATGCCCCAGCTGCAAACCGATCTTCGCCGGGGTTTCGCGGTGCACGAACTCGACGATCCGCTTCCACGCGGCTTCCTGCTCGGAGGTGTAAAGCCCGGGACACCCCGGCGTGATCCGGCCCTCGGCGGACACGCAGATCATCTCGGTCATGACCATCCCGGCCCCGCCGAGTGCCTTGCTTCCCAGGTGCACCAGGTGGAATTCGCCGGGTACGCCGTTGACCGCGGAGTACATGTCCATCGGCGACACGACGATCCGGTTCGGCAATTCCAGCGAACCGATCCGCACTGGCTGGAACATCGGCGGCGCGACGGAAGTGCCGAGCGAATCGGCGAACCACTGATCCAGCGAAGCGGCGAATTCCTTGTCTCGCAGCTTCAAGTTGTCGTACGTGACGCGACGGCTGCGGGTAAGGAGGTTGAACGCGAATTGCTCCGGTTCCTGATGCGTGTACTGCGCCAGGTTCTCGAACCACTCCAGGCTCGCCTGTGCCGCACGCTGCGTGGACGCGACTACCGGGCGTCGCTCTTCTTCATACGCTGCAAGGGCGTCCGGGACACTCGGCTGTTCGTGCAGGCACGCGGCGAGCGCGAGCGCGTCCTCCATGGCGAGTTTCGTGCCCGAGCCGATCGAGAAATGCGCGGTGTGCGCCGCGTCGCCGAGCAGCACGACGTTGTCGTGGACCCAGTTTTCGCAGCGGACCGTGCCGAAGGTGGTCCACTTGGAGTTGTTGGCCAGCAACTGATGTCCGTCGAAAATGTCGCCGCACAGTTCGCGGATCAGCTCGATCGACTTCTCGTCGCTTTCCCCCGGACCGAGGCCGGTGGCGGCGATCGGGCCGAACGCACGCTGCCACACGTCTTCGTGCATCTCCAGGATGAACGTGCTGCCGTCGCGGCCGTACGGATAGCCGTGGACCTGCATGACGCCGTGCGGGGTTTCGAGCACGTAGAACTTGAACGCGTCGAACACGAGGTCGGTGCCGAGCCAGATGTAGCGGCACTGCCGAGACTCGACGCTCGGCCGGAATGAATCGGCGAACGCCGTGCGCACCGCGGAGTTCACGCCGTCCGCCGCGACCACGAGATCCGAAGAAGCGGCAAGCTCGGCCGGATCCGGCGCGACACTGCGGAATCGGACATCAATGCCCATTTCGCGGCACCGCTGCTGCAGGATCGCGAGCAGGCGTTTGCGGCTCATCGCGGCGAATCCGTGCCCGCCCGAGGTCGACACGGTGCCGCGGTAATGCACGTCGATGTCGTCCCAGCGCGCGAACTCCCGGCTCATCGCCTCGTGCACGGCCGGATCGGCGTGTTCGATGCCGCCGAGCGTCTCGTCGGAGAAGACGACGCCGAAGCCGAACGTGTCGTCCGGCGCGTTGCGCTCCCAGACCGTGATCTCGTGGTCCGGGCCGAGTTGTTTCGCGAGCACGGCGAAGTAGAGCCCCGCGGGCCCGCCGCCGACTACTGAAATCCGCACGCGACCCAGGTTATGTCGTTTGCCCTACGGTCGTCAAGAAGACGATAGATGGGTTAGGCTTCCCGGCATGGAGCGGATCAATCCCCCCGAGCTGGGCAAGCCGTCGGGGTTCTCGCACGCGGTGGCGGCGCAGGGGCGGCTGGTGTTCCTCGCCGGGCAGACCGCGCTCGACGCGGACAACCGGATCGCCGGCGACGGTGTCGTGGAGCAGTTCGAGCGCGCGCTCGGCAACCTGCTCACCGCGTTGCGCGCGGCCGGCGGCGAGCCCGCGGACCTGTGCAGCCTGACCGTCTACATCGTCGACATGGACGACTACAAGGCGCACGCGCGCGAGATCGGCCGCGTGTGGAAGCGGCTGGTGGGCGCGGATTACCCGGCGATGGCGGGCATCGGCGTGAGCCGGCTGTGGGACGTCGAAGCGTTGGTGGAAGTGCAGGGCTACGCGGTGGTCAACCGCTGAGCACCTGCCGCAGGTGCGTCCGCGCGGCTTCCTCAAGCCGGTCGTGGAGCGTGAAGAACACTTCGGCGGCGCGGATGCCGGACCACCCCTCGGGAAGCAATTCCGCGGGCAGGCAGGGGTCGAGATACGGCATCCGCCGCCAGCCGGTGAGCACGCGCAGGTAATCGGCGAACGCTTCGTCGGTGGGCGTCGTCCGGCGGCGCTGCCACCGGCGCAGTGCCGGTTCGTGCTCTTCGAGGAACACGGTGTACAGCTCGTCCAGCTGGTCCAGGTCCCACCACTCGCGCACCTTCTCGCGCGGGTCGCCGAAGGCCAAGTGCTCGGCGCGGAACAGGTCGGCGTACTCGGCGAGACCGAGGCGATCCAGTGTGCCGACCGTGACCTCGTACAGGTGCGCTGGCGCGATCCAGACGCCTGACGACGCGGTGCCGAAACCCAGCCGCGACAACTGCGTCCGCAGCACGTGCCGCTTGTGCCGCTCGGCTTCCGGCACCGAAAACACCGCGAGCAGCCAGCCGTCAGCGAGCTTCGCGCGGTCGCGCCGGAAAATGCGTTCGTCGCCTTCGCGCAGCAAATCCACTGCGGTACCGGACAATTCGTACCCGGCGGCCCCGTCGCGGCGCACCGCTTCGAGCACCCCGCGCCGTTTGAGCCGGGAAATCGAGGACCGCACGGCGGGCTCGTCGATCCCGACCGCGGCGAGCAGATCGATCAGCGAGGCGACCGAAAGCCACTCGCCGCCCGCCTGGTGGTGCACGCCGTAGACCGACACGATGAGGTGTCGTGGCTGGGCCGCACGCCCGCCGTCGGCGTCGGCTGCTTCCGATACGGCCGTCACCCGATCACCATACAGTGCTGTTTGTCGCCAATCCGACTACAGCCACGGCGGAGAAGGGTTTCTATGGGCACATCGGCTGCGGACCGTCTCCGCCTACTTCCGGTCGGATTGGCAACGGGCGAGGGGTAGCATTTCCGGCGCGATGGCGTTTGTGAGCAATGCACCTTTGGTGAGCCGGCTGACCCGCCGCGGACGGCTGATGGCGAAACGCACCTGCGACCGCCGGGGACACGCCTTCGCGTTCGGCCGGTTCCTTTTCCGCACCCCCACCGCGTGGGAGTACGCGGCGGCGGTCGCGGGCGGCAGCGATCCGGCCGCGCAGCGCTGGCTCGGCTGGCTGGCCGACTCCGTGGTGGCCGAACCCATGCGCGGCGAAGCGCTGCGCGTAATCCCCGGCACCGGTCCGGACTGGACCACTCCGGACCCGCATTCGGTGGACGTCGTCGCGATCGATCTCGTGGCTGGCCGCTGCGCTGGTCTCGTGAGCGTGCACGCGGGCGAGGACGGCGGACCGGAAACCGGCGGCTATCTCGCGCCGGAGTATCGCGGGCAGGGCTTCGGCCGGGACCTGTTCGCCGCCGGTCTCGTGCTGGCGCACGAGCATCTCGGACTGTCCCGGGTGCGCGCGGGCGCGGAGGTCGGCAACGTCGCGAGCGGCCGTTCGCTGGAAGCGGCCGGATTGCGCCGGGTGCCGGGTCCGCCGCAGTACACACTGCCGGACGGGCGGGCTTGTGAGGCGTGGTGGTACCAGCACGACGCGGCGTGGCCGAAGAAATGCGCGGGCCCACAGGCTCGGTGGCTAGCTGTCTCGTGAGTGACTTAGCCGGTTAGAACCGGCTGGAACACTCACGAGCCGTATTGCTCGTACACCTTGAGCGTCCTGATCACCAGCGCCCGCTCGCTGGGACTCAACGGCGCCAACGCTTCCTGCCAGGCCTTCGCACCGCGGGCGAGCCACGCGTCGACGGCCGGGCGCTTGTCCGGGTGGATGCTCACGATGGTGCGCCGCCGGTCGCCGGGGTCCTCGGTGCGTTCCAGCACGCCCTGGCGCGACAGGTCGCCGATCATCAGACTCGCTGTGGTGGGCGCGATTTCGAGCCGTCCGGCGAGTTCGTTGACCGTCATCGGGCCGTCGAACAACAGATAGGCCAGCAGGGACAGATGCCGCGGCGCGAGCGCGACGTCGTCGAGTTCCGGAGGCGGCGGCGTCCGCTTCGCGCGCCCGACGATGCGGGGCATGAGAAGCAGCAGTTCGCGGACCCCGTCCTCGACGGTCGGGCCGGATTCGGTGGCCATGCCGCGACAGTACCCGCGGGTGTGTTGACAGCCCGATTCGCGCGATCCTAGGTTTGTTGTTACATCAGCAACAGGGAGTTCTCCGATGTCGGACTGGAATCAGCAGATCATCGACGAGTTCCGCGCGAACGCGGGCAAGGTCGGCGGGATGTTCGAAGGCAAGAACATGGTTTTGCTCACGCACACCGGTGCGAAGAGCGGCAAGCAGCGGGTTACTCCGCTGGTGTACACCACCGATGGCGACCGGATCGTGATCGTCGCGTCCAAGGGCGGCGCGGACACCAACCCGGACTGGTACCACAACCTCGTCGCGAACCCGTCGGTCACGGTCGAGGTCGGCACCGAGAAGTTCCCGGCGACCGCGAAGCTCGTGACCGACCGCGCCGAGCGGGACCGGCTGTATGCCGGGATGGTCGCGCACGCGGAAGGTTTCGCGGAGTACGAGAAGAAGACCGAGCGCGTGATCCCGGTCTTCGTTCTCGAACGCTGAGCGCAGTCAGCTCAGCGGCTGACCGTAGACGAAGCTCCGCAGCCGTCCAGTCGACATCGGGTCCAGCGGAGCGAACAGCTTGGCGTGCGCGGCCTGCACGGTCGCCGCGTCCGGCTCGACCATCGACAACGCGCGCACGGTGTAGCGCGATTCGGCGGTGAAATCCGGTGCGGAGGAGTGCTGGTACGCGCCACCGAGCAGGTCGATGATCAGCACAGTAGGTACGGATGCTTCCGGGCCGGCGTGGTCGAGCACCGCGCTCAGCACGTCGTCCCGGAGCGTCGGCAGCACGCGGTTGTCGCCGAGGTAGGAGTGCGGGTTCGGCGGCTCCGCGGCGATTTTGCCGGAGTCGGTGAACGGCATCGTCGTCAGCGTGTCCTGCAGCGGGCCCAGTGCGCGCAGCGGTGCGACGAGCTGGTCGCCGCCGGTGCCGAGGTAAGCCACCCGGATGTGCGCGATGTGCTTGCCCCGCAACGGTTCCGGCACCATCGGCAAGTCCGGGTAGGGCACCATCGCGACCGAGGTGCCGACGGTGTCGGGCAGGTCGGTGGTCCAGTCGCGCCAGGTGCGCAGGACGTCCGGGATCTTGGCGGTGTCGAAGTACAGTCCGCCGCCGTACAGCGTGGTCACCGGGACCAGATCGAACTCCAGAGCGGTGACGATCCCGCTGCCGAGCGGTCCGGTTTCGCGGGTGCCGTCGGGCCGGACGAGTTCGGCGGAGCGGACGCGGTCGGAGGCCAGGCCGAAATGCCGGCCGAGCAGGCCGAAACCGCCGCCGAGGGTGTAGCCGACCACGCCGACGCCGGGTGCCGAACCGCTCAGCGGCGCGAGCCCGTGTTCCGCGGCGGCGGTGATGACGCTGCCCCAGGTGGTTCCGGCTTCGACGCGCGCCACCGCGCGGTCCGGGTCGATGGTCACGCCGGTCATCCGGCGGGTCGAGATCAGCACGCCCTCGGCCGGTGCGCGCAGCCCGTGTCCGGTCGCCTGCACGGAAACCGGCAGGTCCCGCTCGTTCGCGAGCCGGACCGCCGCGGCGACGTCGTCCGCGCTGGTGGCGGCGACGACCAGCGGCGGGGTGGAGGTGATGCCGGTCTGGAACCCGGCGATCTCTTCGCGGTAGCCGGGCTGATCAGGGGTGAACTTCTGCATGCCTCCAGCCTGCTGGCTGCTTAGCGATAAGTCCAAGAGATACTCGTTCCGGCGGCTAGAATTACTGGTTATGGAACTGCATCAGCTCGAATACTTCGTCGCGGTCGCGGAGGAAGCCAACTTCACGCGCGCGGCGGCCCGGATGCACGTCGCGCAGCCCGGGGTCAGCGCGCAGATCCGGCGGCTGGAACGCGAACTGGGACAGCCGTTGTTCGACCGGTCCGGGCGCACGGTCCGGCTCACCGGCGTCGGCGAGGCCGCGCTGCCGCACGCTCGGGCCGCGCTCGCGGCGGTCGCGGCAGTGCGCGAGACGGTCGCCGAGCACGAAGGCTTGGTGCGCGGTCAGGTGTCGATGGGGATGGTGACTTCTCTCGGGCCGGTGGAGCTGCCGGAGTTCCTGGCCGGGTTCGCCGAGCGGTATCCGGGCGTCGAAATCACGCTCAGCGAAGCGAATTCCGACCTGATGGTCGAGGCGTTGCGCGAAGGACGGCTGGACGTCGCGGTGATCGGCCTGGCCGACGGGGTGCCCGCTGGGCTGACCACGCAGATCGTGCTGGACGAGGAACTGGTCGCGGTGACCGCGCTGGATGACGAGTTCGCCGACCGCGCTTCGCTCGCGCTGGCCGAGTTGGCCGAACGGCCGCTGATCTGCCTGCCGAAGGGCACCGGCATGCGCGGGGTGCTGGACCGGGGGTTCGCCGCGGCCGGGCTGCACTCGCGCGTGACGATCGAGGCGAGCGACCCGAACGTGCTGGCCAAGCTCGCGATGCGTGGTCTCGGCGTGGCGCTGGTTCCGGAGTCGCTGGCCCGCTACTACGCCAAGGACCTGCACACGCTGCGGTTGCGCCCGGAGCTGCGTGGACAGCTGGCGTTGGCATGGCGGTCCGACGGTCCCTCCGGGCCTGCGGCCCGGGTGCTGATCGAGTTCGCGCGGTCGGTGCTTTAGCCGGGCGTGCGGGCCTCTTGACAGGGTGTCAACTCCAGGCGTCCCCTGGACGGATGCTCCAAGACGGCATGCTCGGCGTCAGCCTGCTCGCGGGCGGCGCGAACGTGATCATGCAGCTGGGTCGGCCCGAGGTCGGCTACGGCGTGCTGGAAAGCCGCGTGGAATCGGGAAATCTCTTCAAGCATCCGCTGAAACGCACCCGCACGACAGTCACGTATCTCGCCGTTGCCGTGCTGGGCACCGACGCTGACCGGGCGGCGTACCGGCGGGCAGTGAACGCGGTGCACGCGCAGGTGGTTTCGACCGAGGCGAGTCCCGTTCAGTACCGCGCTTTCGACCGCGAGCTGCAACTGTGGGTCGCTGCCTGTCTGTGCCACGGCGTCGAGGACGTGCATCGCGCTTTCCTCGGTCGTCCCGCGCCGGAATCGTGGTACGCCGAGGCCGCGGTGCTGGGTACGACGCTGCAGGTGCGTCCGGAAGACTGGCCGAAGGACTTCGCCGCGTACTGGGCGGACGGATTGTCCCGGGTGGATATCGACGACCGGCTGCGCGAATACCTCACCGCGATCGCGAACCTGGAGTTCCTGCCGCGTCCGTTGTCGTTCCTCTTCGGACGGTTCCACCGCTTCGTCACGACGGGCTTCCTGCCCGAGGTGTTCCGCGAGCAGATGCGGCTGCCGTGGTCGGCCGCGGACCAGCGCCGGTTCGATCGGCTGATGCGCGGGATCGGCCGAATGGTCGAACCGCTTCCGGTGCGGGTGCGGCGGTTTCCCTACGACGCGTGTCTCGCGGACTTCCGGCGGCGGGTGCGGAAGGGGAAACCGCTCGTCTAAGCGGTTGACCGGGATGGGCTGGTGGGCAAGGGTTGGACTATGGCCACTGCCGACGTACTTTCTGCCGCGGAGGCAGCATGAGTAAAGCGGATGAGGTGCGCGAAGGGGTTTCCCTGACCAACCTCGACCAGGAGCTGTTCGTCGACGCCGGGGTGACGAAGCGCGATCTCATCGACTACCTCGACGCCGTTTCGGACCGGTTGCTGCCGGTGCTGCGCGACCGTCCGCTGTCGGTGATGCGGGTGCTGCGCGGGCAGGACGCGTTCATGCAGAAGAACCTGCCGAAGTACACGCCGGAGTGGGTGCCGCGGGCGAAACTGTGGGCGGAGAGTTCGCACCGGACAGTCACCTACGGCCTGTGCAACGACCGCCGGACGCTGCTGTGGTTCGGCAATCAGCGCGCGGTCGAATTGCACCCCGCGCTGACCCGGGTGGATCCGGTCGGCCAGACGGATCTGATCATGGACCTCGATCCGCCCGACGGCGCGGATTTCCAGGTCGCGGTGGCGGCGGCCCGGCTGGTGCGGCAGGCGTTGGCCGACGTCGGGCTCGCCGGTGCGTTGAAGACCAGCGGGTCCAAGGGCGTGCACGTCTTCGTGCCGCTGGTTCCCGGACTGTCCTTTGAGGACGTCGCGGCGGCGACCCGGGCGGTCGGCGCGCGCGCCGAGCGGATCGATCCGCAGCTGGCGACCACGGCGTTCATCCGGGAAGACCGGCACGGCAAGGTGTTTCTCGATTCCACCCGCGCGGGCGGGGCCACCGTAGCGGCCGTTTACAGTCCGCGGATCCGGCCGGGCGCGCCAGTGTCGTTCCCGGTTCGCTGGGCGGACGCGGACAACGTCACGCCGGCGGATTTCACGGTGAAGACCGCGGTGGAGCAGCTGGGCAGTGCGGACCCGTGGGCGGAGGAACTGCCGGAACCGCAGGAACTTCCCGCGGATCTGGTGACCGAGGGGCATACGATCCCGGTCGCCCGGGTCGCGGCGATGCACGAGGGCAAACGCCGGGCCCGGGCGCGCCGGGAGTCAGGGCAGAGCGAGTAAGTCCCGGTGCTGCACGGTGACTCCGGTGATCTTCCGGTCGCCGGGAGCAGCCAGGGATGGATCTTGTTCTCGTGCCGCGGCAACGAATCCGCGGTACCAGACGTCGATGAGTTCGCGGTGCTCCGGACCGAGCCGCCAGGGTGACGGTCTGGTGTGGACTGTCCAGCCGTGCCGGTTGAATTCTTCCGCGGTGAAGGCGACGGCTTCGGGACCCAGCTTTCCGCCTCGGCGCTGGTGGTCGTTGAAGGCAGCGTTGAGTGCTTCGTCCAGCGGGTCCGATGGCGTGAGGTGGGCCGATCCGGTCACGGACAGCGTGAACAACGCTGGGCTTCGCGCGTCCACACAGGACTTGACCAGTCGTTGAATTTCCTCAGGGGTAAGGAGATCCAGCAAGGCGGAAGCCGTGACCAAAGACGTGCCGGTGAGGTCCAGCCGGGTCACGTCGGCCTGCTCCGCGTCGACACTGATCCCCGGCGGAAGACTGCGCACGGCGATCTCCAGCAGCCCAGGGTCCTGGTCGTGCAGAATCCATCGCTGCGGCTTCGGAAGCCGGCCGCTCAGCCAGCGTCCCATCGCCCCGGTGCCGCAGCCGAGATCCCGGATGACCGCCGGACTGGCCGGGAGCAAGGCGACCAAATCGGCCGCCCTGGCCGCGGTGTCGGCCGGTTCACGCAGTCGCAGCCATTCCGGCGCGTAGCCGGAGGAGTCCACTGTGGTCACAAGGACCGCTCGTATCCGGCGGAAGCGGCGTGGGATTCGTGCAGGGTCACCGAAATCTGTGCCAGCCCGCGCGCGTTTTCGCCGAGTTCCCCGGCGTGCACGCGGTCCGCGAGCCGGTCGGCGATCACCTTGGCGAGGTATTCCGTCGAGGTGTTGACCCCGGCGAAGTGGGGTTCGTCGTCGAGGTTGCGGTAGTTCAGGTCGGCGAGCACCGCGCTGAGCTGCTGGGTGGCGAGCCCGATGTCGACGACGATGTTGTCCGAGTCCAATTCGGACCGCTGGAACGTCGCGTCGACCACGAACGTCGCGCCGTGCAAACGTTGCGCGGGTCCGAAAACCTCGCCGCGGAAACTGTGGGCGACCATGATGTGATCGCGCACGGTGACACTGAACAACGCGTTCTCCTTTACGGGTAGGTGATTCGGTGGGCCAGTCCGCGCAGAGTTCCGTCCGCCAGCCGCGCCGCGACGTCCGGCAGCTCGGCGAAGGTGGATTCGCTGGTGATCAAGGCGTCGAACGCCGGATCCGCGAGCAGTCGCAACGCCAGCGCCATCCGGTCGCCGTAATCGCGCCTCGCCGCACGAGCGGGCGAGACGGTGCCGACCTGACTGCCGCGCACCGTGAGCCGCCGCGAGTGGAAGTTCTCGCCGAGCGGCACCGATACTTGGCGGTCGCCGTACCAGCTCAGCTCGACCACCGTGCCCTCTTGGCCGAGCAGCTCCAGCGAACGCGCGAGCCCGGCGTCGGTCGCGCTCGCGTGCACCACGAGGTCGAGGTCGCCGCTGGCGTTTTCCGGGGTGGCGTAACGGATGCCGAACGCGTCCGCGATCTCCGCGCGGTCCGGGTCGGGGTCGACGAGCTGGACGTCCACGCCGGGAAACCGGGACAGCAGCCGCGCCACACTGCACCCGACCATCCCCGCCCCGACGACCGCGATCCGGTCGCCGACCAGCGGTGCCGCGTCCCAGAGCGCGTTCACCGCGGTCTCCACGGTCCCGGCGAGCACCGCCCGCGCCGCGGGAACGTCGTCCGGCACCACGGTGACCGCCGACGCGGGCACGACGTACTCGGTCTGATGTGGATAGAGGCAGAACACCGTGCGTCCGGTCAGCTCCGGCGGTCCGGAAAGGACCTCCCCGACGTTCAGGTAGCCGTACTTCACCGGCCACGGAAAGTCGCCCTCCTGATACGGCGCGCGCATGATGGCGTGCTGGCTTTCGGGCACCCCACCGCGCAGCACGAGACTTTCCGTGCCTCGGCTCAATGCCGAAAAACGTGTTCGGACCAGCACTTCGTCGGCCTGCGGAGCAGCGATTTCCGCCGGCCGGAGTTCCCCGCCCGCGGCCGAAGTGAACCAGAAGGCCTGCGCCGCCCGTGTCAAGGTTGTCCTCCGTTGCTGCCGGATCGAGGAGAAATGGCTGTCTCCACCTGTACACGAACCCCGGCCGAGCTGGGTTCAACCGTCGTCCAGCAGGCCCCCGCGCTGCTGGCGCAACTCGCGCTGCTGACCCTGCTCACGGTGACGACCGGCCTCGGCCTGGCCGGCTGGGCGGTCGGCGTGGCCTACCTGCTCGGCCTGCTGGTGCTGCTCACCCAGGGCGCCTGGCGCATCCGGGTCTACCGCCTGGGCCCCGCCGATCAGGTGACCCTCGCCCGAGCGGCCCTGATCGGCAGCGTGACCGCCCTGATCGCCGACCACCTCGGCGGGCACCCGCCGCTGCCCCTGATCGTCCCCATCGCGGCAGTCGCACTGGCCCTGGACGCTCTCGACGGCTACGTCGCGCGCCGCACCGGAACTGCCTCCGCGCTGGGCGCCCGGTTCGACATGGAAGCGGACGCCTTCCTGATCCTGGTACTGAGCGTCCTGGTCGCGACAAGGGTCGGCCCGTGGGTGCTGGCGATCGGCCTGATGCGCTACGCCTTCGTGGCCGCGGCCCGGCTGTGGCCGTGGCTCCGAGCGCCGCTGCGCCCCAGCCGGGCCCGGAAGGCAGTTGCGGCTTTGCAGGGAATCGCCCTGACCACCGCGGCGGCCGGAATCGCGCCGGTGGCCTTGGCCGGAGTCGCGGTGGCGACCCTGGGCTGGTCCTTCGGGCGGGACGTGTGGTGGCTGTACCGGAATCGTGCCGCTTGAGACCGTCGCCCGCGAATTCCGTCGCCGCATTTCACTGCAGCTGGGGTTTTGGAGACGAAACCGCGATTCCCGCAGCACTGAAAAAGCCAGCCGCTCGCCGCGAGCACGGTCCGCCTCGACGGACTCTCGCAGGTCAAACGGCTGGCCAAGGGATGCGGTATCGGCCCCCCTCAGGCTGATCGCCAACCTCCCGAAGCCCACCATAGCGGTGCCCGAATGCCCCGGGTTAACCCGTCCGTGGTTATTCGGGCCGGATTCCTTTTCGCAGCATCTGTCGCTCGGTCAATAGCGTCAGGAATTGCGCTCGAGCTGCGGATCCCTCGCGGTTAGCGATCGCAAAAAGAAACCGTACAGGTATCTTGCTCAGCCCTTCGCGCTCAGCTGCCACGAGACGCCCCATCGGTCGTTCACCCAGGCGAACGGGCCGAAGCCGTAGTCGTCGAGCGGCATCAGGGTTCCGCCGCCCTCGCCGAGCGCCTCGTAGGCCCGCTTGAGCTCGTCGGCCGAATCGACGGTGACGAACAGCGAGGTGGACGGCGTGAAGTCGAAACCGTGCTGAACGAAGCTGTCGCTGCACCGCACCCGCTGCCCGGCGACGGTGAACTCGGCCATCACGATCGTCCCCTCCGGCCCGGGGCCGTCGGCGTCGTAGCGCTGTTCGGACAGCACGGAGTCGCCGGGGAAGAGCGAGGTGTAGAAGGCCATCGCCTCGGCGGCGTCGCGCTTCTGGAACATCAGGAACGGCACGAGGTCGGTCATCGGACTGCCCTTTCGCGGGTTGGGGTCGAGTCCGAAAGTGGCATTGACAAGAAGTTTTGTCAAGGGCGCAGCACGACGCACGCGAACCCGAACGACTTCCGGTAATCGCGAAGCCACTCCTCCCGATGGGCGGCCGCGGCGGCGAGGGCTTCGGCTTGGTCGGGGTCGTCCGGGTGGTCCAGGGCCCATTCGGTGAGGCTGCCGGTCCACGACCATTCGTAGGCGTCCAGTTCGGCGCGGGTGCTGGTGTGTCCGTGGGTCGGCGTCCAGCCGGTGGAAATCACCTGGTCGAGGAGTTCGGGCAGGTCGGGCAGGTCGCCGAAGATTTCGAGCGCGGTGGGGGTGGGTCCGGCTTCCCAGTAGCCGTCGCCGAGCAGGGCGCGGCCGTCGGGGCGGACGTGGGCTCGCAGTGCGGCGAGGGTGGCGGGCAGGCCGCCGAAGGCGTGGGTCGAGCCGATGCACAGGACGGTGTCGAATTCGGCGGTGGCGGGGAATTCGGCGGCGGACTGCTGGTGAAGGGTCAGGCGGTCGGCGACGCCTTGGGCGGCCGCGGTGGCACGGGCGCGCGAGAGGGCGAATTCCGACGTGTCGACGCCGACGGCGCGGAGTTTTGGGTACGCGACGAGGGCGCGGATGAGCCATTCGGCACCGCCGCAGCCCAGGTCGAGGACCGCCGCTTCCTCGTGCGGGACGCTCAGGTTGATGAGGCGCTGGACCTCGTCGTCGCTGATCGGGGCCGCGATGGGGTGCCGGGTATGTGCGAGTGCGGAAAGTCGTTCACGGTTCACGCGCGGCAGGCTGACACGGGCGGCTCCGGTCGCGCATCTCGATTACGAGCGGGTGCGCATCGACCCCGACGGGCCGGTGCCGAGCACCCGAGCGGCGACCCAGGCCAGGCCGTCGGCGGTTTCGGCGGGGGTGCCCGACGGCTGCATCACGTGGCTCAGCACGGTGCGCACGACGAGGTCCATGACCACGGTGAGCTGGTTGTCGTCCAACGGCGGCGCGTAGCCGCGGACCCGGCCGCGCAGCACGGCTTTCGCTTCGGTGAGCAGGGTGCCGGCGCGAGTGGTCAGCAGCGGGAGGAATTCGGTGTCGGTGCCGTGTGTCGCGGAGGCGATGGCGCGCAGCAGGATGTTGTCGTCGGCCAGTTCGAGCACCGCGCGGACGGCGTCGTAAATCGCCTCGACCAGGTCGTCCGGATGCCGGTCGAACGCGGTGCTCACGACGGCGAGGAACCGGCGCAGCTCATGCGAGATCATCGCCTCGGCGAGCGCGGTTTTCGAGCCGATCTCGTTGTAGACGGTCTGCCTGCTCACCCCGACCAGTTCGGCCAGCCGCGCCATGGTGACCGCCGACCAGCCGGATTTCGCGGTGAGTTCGATGGCGGCGGTGATGAGGGGCTGCCGGTACTGGCCGCCCGCGGGCACCGGAAGCACGCTCATGGCGGTCATTCTAGGCGGCCGTTTCCAGAGCGAAGGCCACTGCCTCGGACCACGGCGCTCGCGCGGCGATCCGCTTGCGGTACTTCATGATGTCGCGCGGCCGGTCGATCGTGAACGCGCCGACGAGCCGATCGCCGCGCCGGTACAGCGCGGTGAAGCCGTGCTCGGCCGGGACCGCGACGATCACCTCGTCCGCGCGCGGCGTTCCGACGAACTGGATGCGGTGCGAGTACCAATCGGACCAGAAATACGGCACGGCGTTGAACACCCGCGCACTCGCCGGGTCCAGTGCGTGCCGGGCCGCGATCGCACCCTGCTCGGCCGCGTTGGTCCAATGCTCCAGCCGCATCAGCTCGTCGTCGAACAACGCGTTCGCCACGTGCGCGACATCGCCAGCCGCGTAGACGCCGTGTGCGGCGGCCAGGGTGCCGTCACAGATGATGCCGCCGTCGCGTTCGTGCAGCAGCAGGCCGCTGTCGCGCAGCCAGCCGGTGGCCGGGACCGCGCCGATTCCCGCGACGACGAGGTCGGCGGGGAGGACTTCGCCGGTAGCCAGCCGGACGCCGGATACCGCACCGTCTTTCGCCGTGAACCCGGTGACCCTGGTGCCCAGCCGGAGATCGGTGCCTGCCGCGCGATGCAGATCCGCGCAGACCTCGCCGACCTCGGGTCCGACTGCGCGCGCCAAAGGTGTTTCCAGTGTTTCCACAATGGATACTGGCAGGCCGCGTTTGCGCGCCGCGGAAGCAACTTCTGAGCCGATGAATCCGGCTCCGATCACGACCGTCCTCGCCCCACTGTCCAATGCGGATCGAATCGCGATCGCATCGTCCGCGGTGCGCAGTGAGTGAATTCCAGAGATCCCTTCGGCATCAGGGAGAACTCGGGCGACGGCTCCGGTCGCGATGACTGCGGCGTCGTAGGAGATCGTCGTGTCACCGATGTGGATCTCGCGGGCGATCGGTTCGAGTCCGGTCGCGGGAGTGCCCAGCCGGAGTTCGACGCCGAGTTCGCGCAGGGCTTCTTCGCTGAGAAACGGTTCCACCGCAACGGGTCCGTCCGCCGCGAGGAAAGCCTTCGACAGCGGTGGCCGGTCGTACGGCAGGTGCTCTTCCGCGCCAAGCAAAACGATCCGGCCGTCGTACCCGGTTCGTCGCGCCGATTCGACCGCACGCAGGCCCGCCAGCGACGCGCCGACCACCGCGAGCGTCATGACACCAGTTTCAACGCGAGCACCGGGCAGGCGTCGACCGCCGCGGCGAGGTCGGTCCGGTGCTCCTCGCCGGGGTTCCCGTCGAGCACGACGACCGTGCCCTCGTCACCCACCTCGAAGAAGTCCGGCGCCATCGCTTCGCACATGCCCAGGCCGTCACATTTGGTCAAATCCGCTTCGATCCGCATCACACACTCATCCTTCCGGGAGCGACAAAGTCCACTTTTTCCCTTACGCCACAGTCAGGACAGCACCAGTTGTCCGGAATGGACGACCACGGCGTACCGGCCGGGAAGCCTTCGCGCGGGTCGCCGCGCTGCTCGTCGTAGACGTATCCGCAACCGGGGCACATCCCGCCTTCGCTGGCGTCACCGCGCACGTCGTCCAGCACGGCAACGGTCTCGGTAGCGGAAGACCCATACCGGGCAAGGACTTTCTCCCGCTTGGACGGCTGGATGTTCGCCCGGCTGATGTCACCGTCGAAGTGGTTGAGCACCCGCTGGTCCATCACGCGCCGCCACAGCGGCGGGAACAGCGCGAGCACGATCATCCCGGCGTAGCCGGTCGGCAGCACCGGCGATTCGGCGAAGTCGCGCAGGGTCTGGTAGCGGCGGGTCGGGTTGGCGTGGTGATCGCTGTGCCGCTGCAGGTGATACAGCAGGACGTTGGTCGCGATGTTGTTGGAATTCCAGCTGTGGCTGGGATCCACCCGCTCGTAACGGCGGCGCTCCGGCGGTCCGACCTTCTGCCGCAGCATCCCGTAATGCTCCATGTAGTTCACGACTTCCAGCAGCGAGAACCCGATCACCGCCTGGATCACCAGGTACGGCAGGATCCCGACGCCAAGCCACGCCACCATCGCCACCCACAGCACCGCGGACATCAGCCACGCGTTGAGCACGTCGTTGCCGATCCGGAACGGATGCTTGTTCCGGCGGGCGTAACGCTTGCGCTCCAATCCCCAGGCGGATTTCAGCGAGCCGAAGACAGTACGCGGCCAGAACCGGTAGAAGCTTTCCCCGACGCGGCTCGACGCCGGGTCCTCCGGGGTCGCGACCCGCACGTGGTGGCCGCGGTTGTGCTCGATGTAGAAGTGCCCGTAGAAGCTTTGCGCCAGCGCGATTTTCGACAGCCAGCGCTCGTGGCTTTCCTTCTTGTGGCCCAGTTCGTGCGCGGTGTTGATGCCGATTCCGCCAATGCAGCCGATCGAGACGGCGAGCCCGATCTTGTCCGCGATGGACAGTTCACCGCGGGCGATCAGCCAGAACGCGAAGACGAACCCGACGTACTGGATCGGCAGGAACAGGTAGGTGATCCACCGGTAGTAGCGGTCCTGTTCGAGCCGTTCAATCACGTCGTCCGGCGGATTGCTCCGGTCGAGGCCAGCGACCAGGTCGATCGCAGGCACGATCGCCAGGATCACGATCGGCCCGATCCAGAACCAGACGCCCCAGCCGGTCGCGGCGTGCAAGCCGATCGCGAGGAACGCGAGCGACGGCACGACCAGCCCGATCAGCCACAGATACCGCTTTTTGTCGGTCCATCGTTCGGTCGACCCCAGCGGCACCGTGCCGGTCATCTCGCTCATCGCGCCCTCCTCCGTTGGCTGGCTTTACACGAAGGTAAGACATGTACACCGCGATTGACAAGTGCGGATGAAATGTAAAGACGTCACGACCGGGTGGTCCCCGGGTGCGGCGTCAGCCGAGGTCAGTCGGGTACGCGGGCGTGCCGCAGCACCTCGACCACCGGATCCAGCCGGGTGTCGGCGGTGCGCCGGATCAGGAACGTGGTCAGGGTGGCGACGAGATCGTCGATCGGCAGGACCGCGCATTCACTCGGGTCCAGCGCCAGCGCGGTCGCGGATTCGACCGGGGCGAGGGTGAAGCTTTTGGTGCTGCGCAAGAAGATCAACAGCCCGCTCACGTCCGAGAACTGCGCTTCCGGATCGACCAGCACCCCGCGGGCGGCGAGCTGCTCGGCCCGCCGGGAGCCGAGGTCCCAGTGCCGCGGACCCTGCAGGTACTGGAATCCGCGCAGGTCAGCGAGGGTGAGTGAGGTCCGGCCGGGAAACCGCGACGCGTCCACCACGGCACCGAGCGGCTCGCGGTAAAGGACGATGGTGGACAGCCGGTCGTCGGAAGTGCCCAGATGCGACACGGCGAGGTCGATCGAGTTGCTGAGCAGTGCCGATTCCATTCCGAGCGACGGCATCTGCCTCAGGGTGAATCGATAGGCGCCGTCCAGCGCCCGGATCGATTCGCTGAGCTGGCGGCGGTGCGCGGGGTTGAGCACGTCGGGGATGGCGAGGCGGACGTCGGCGCGCTGGTCGCGGGTGCGCATCCGGTCCGGAATGGCGTCGAAACCCGAAACGACCGACTCGGCGAGTGGCAGCAGCGCTTCGCCCGCCTCGGACAGGCGGGTGTGGTGAGTGGAGCGGTCGAACAGCGGCTCGCCCAGCTCGCGTTCGAGGTCGCGAATGCGCTGGCTGAGCGGCGGCACCGACATGTTCAGCGACCGCGCGGCGCGGGTGAAGTTCAGCTCGCGCGCGACCGCGAGGAAGTACCGCAGGTGGTGTATCTCCACGCTGAGCAGCGTACCCACGGTGTTATCACCGTGGTCATACCGATCTGATGCACTCGGTCATTCCCTTCTGGTGAGCAGGCGCTTAGCGTCAATGGTGAAGCCAAGATCGTCAACGGGAGGACCGCGAAGATGCCTGACGAAGCCACCGGACCGCTCACTGGAGTGAAGGTGCTCGACCTGTCGTCCGCGGTGATGGGCCCGTACGCCACGCAGATCCTCGGCGACTTCGGCGCCGACGTGATCCGGGTCGAACCGCTGCGCGACGTCGCCCGGCACTCGCCGGCCAACACCGGCCGCACGCCCGGGATGGCCCCGCTGTACATGCAGGTCAACCAGAACAAACGCAGTATCGAACTCGACCTCAAGGACCCGGCCGGCCGCGAAGACCTCTTCGCCCTGCTCGCCGACGCCGACGTCCTCGTCACCAACATGCGCGCCGCCGCCCTCGACCGGCTCGGCCTCGGCTACGAGCAGCTGCGCGAACGCTTCCCGCGCCTGGTCTACGCCCACGCGCAGGGTTTCGCGCCCGGCTCGTCGCGCGCCAACCGGCCCGCCTACGACGAGGTCATCCAGGCCACGTCCGGCCTGGTCAGCCTGCAGGACCGGGCGGGCGGCACGCTGCAGTTCGTCCCGACCTTCATCGCCGACAAGACCGCTGCGCTGTTCCTGCTCAACGGCGTGCTCGCCGCGCTTTTCGACCAGCAGCGCACCGGCAAGGGCCAGCAGGTCGAACTCGCGATGGCCGACGCGATGATCGCGGTCAACCTGGTCGAGCACCTGGCTGGCGACGTTTTCGTCCCGGCCGCCGGCGACGTCGGCAACCCGCTTTCGCTCAGCGACACGCACGCGGCCATGCGCACGGCCGACGGCGGCGCGATCGCCGCGGTGCCCTACACCAACGACGCCGTGCGAACGCTGCTGATCGGTGCCGGCCTCGAAGACGCCGCGGCCGATCCGGCCTGGGACTCCCCGGTGATCGACCGGGAGGTTTTCACCGCGGGGGTGGAGAAGGTGCTGGCCAACTCGGCCAACCGCACCACCGCGGAGTGGGAGGAGTACCTGACCGCCCACGACGTTCCGTACGCGGTCGTCGTCGACATCGCCGACCTGCCGACCGACCCGTACGTTCAGGAAGTCGGGTTGATCACCGAGCGGGAACACCCGACCGAGGGCACTATCCGCGTCGTGGAGAACCCGCTGCATTTCTCGCGGACCCCGGCCGGGTTCCGCAGGCACGCCGAACGCGCTGGCGCGAGCACCGCTGAAGTCGTCGGAGCCGTACGCACCACTGAAGGGGTTTGATCGATGGATCTCGAACTGTCTAAAGAGGACCTCGCGTTCCGGGACGAACTGCGGGAGGTGTTCCTCGGCGCGATTCCCGAGGAAATCCGCAAGCGCAGCGCGCTCGGCCTGATCACGCGCGATGACATCGTCACGAGCCAGCGGATCCTGAACGAGCACGGTCTCGCCGTGCCGCACTGGCCGGTGGAATGGGGCGGTCGCGATTGGACTCCGACCCAGTCCCACATCTACGCCTCCGAACTGCAGCGCAACGCGGTGCCGCAGCCGCTCGCCTTCAACGCGAGCATGGTCGGCCCGATCATCGCCGAGTTCGGCAGCGAGGAACAGAAGAAGAAGTTCCTTCCCGCCACCGCGAATCTCGACATCTGGTGGTCGCAGGGCTTCTCCGAGCCGGAGGCCGGTTCGGACCTCGCCGGGCTGCGCACCACCGCGAAGCGCGACGGCGACCACTACGTCCTCAATGGACAGAAGACCTGGACCACGCTCGGCCAGTACGGCGACTGGATGTTCGTGCTCGCGCGCACCAACCCGGACGCGCCGCGCAAGCAGCAGGGCTTGTCCTTCCTGCTGCTCGACCTGAACACGCCGGGCATCGAGCGCCGTCCGATCAAGCTGGTCGACGGATCCGCCGAGGTCAACGAGTTCTTCTTCGACAACGTGATCATCCCGGCGGAGAACCTGGTCGGCGAAGAGAACAAGGGCTGGACGTACGCGAAGTTCCTGCTCGGCAACGAGCGCAACGGCATCGCCCAGGTCGGCACCGGACAGCGGATCTTCGCCGACCTCGCCGCCGCGGCCGCCGAACTGCCCACTGAGGACGGCCGGCTCGCGGACGACCACGAGTTCCGCGCGGCCATGCACACCGCGAAGACCACGCTGCTCGCGCTGGAGGCGACCCAGATGCGGGTCACCGCCGCTTCGGAAAACGGACAGCCGAGCCCGGTGTCGTCGCTGCTCAAGATGGAGGGCACGCAAGCCCTGCAGGCGCTCACGAAGCTGCGCATGCGCGCGGCCGGTTCCGACGGCATGCTGCTGGACACCGAATCCCCGGTGCGGGCCGACGAGGCCGCGGTGGTGGCCGCGGCGCAGTACCTGAACCAGCGGAAGCTGTCGATCTTCGGCGGCTCCAACGAAATCCAGCGCGGCGTCATCGCGAAGACGATCCTCGGTCTGTAAGGGACGGCGACTCATGAACCTCGAATTCAACGAAGACCAGAAGCTGCTGTTCGAGACCGTGGACACGGCAGTCGGCCGCGGCTACCCGGCTGGTGGCCGCGCGGCCGCCACGAGCAGCGAACTCGGCTGGAACGACCAGGTCTGGAGCACTCTCGGCGAGCTCGGTCTCGCCGGTCTCCCGATCTCCGCGGACCACGACGGCGCGGGCGCGGGCCCGGTCGAGGTGTACGCGACGCTGGAAGCGATGGGCAAGCACGCGGCGGCCGAACCGCTGCTCGACGGCGTGTTCCTGCCGTCGTGGATCATCGCCGAGCTGGGCACGGACGACCAGGTCAAGGAACTGCTGCCGCTGCTGGCCAGTGGCGGCACGACCATCGCGGTCGCGCACGCCGAACCGGGACGTCCGTGGGGCGTCGCGCCGTCGGTGTCGGCGGCAGGTTCCGCGCTGACCGGGGTCAAGTCGCCGGTGCGCAACGCCGACCAGGCCGACAAGTTCCTGGTCACCGCGGTCGACGAGAACGGCCGCACCGGGGTGTACCTGGTCGAAGCCACCGCGGACGGCATCACTCGCGTCGACGGCCGGGCCGCGGACTGGGGACACACGTCGCAGGTCGAATTCGCTGGTACGCCGGCGGTTCTGCTCGGCGCCTCGGACGCTGACGTCTCGGCCGCGTTGCGTCGCGCGTTCTCGCGGGCGCGAGTCGCGGTGACCGGCGAGGCGATCGGTCTGATGGAGACCGGGCTCGCCATGACCGTCGAATACCTCAAGACCCGCAAGCAGTTCGGCGTTCCGCTGGCGGCGTTCCAGGCGCTCGTGCACCGTGCCGCCGACCTGTACGCGAAGGTCGAGCTGGCCCGTTCGCTCGCGCTGTGGGCCACCGCGACGGTCGAGGCGTACGACAACGGTGCGTCCACTGTGGACCTCGATGCCACGGCTGACGACGCGTTCGTGTTCGTGTGCGACGCGGCGACCGCGACCGCCGAAGAGATCGTCCAGCTGCACGGCGGCATCGGAATGACTTACGAATCGGAGGTCGCGCACCACGCGGCGCGCCTCATCGCAATTACGGAGAGTTACGGCGGAGTGAGCGCGGCCCGTCGCCGCGCGCTAGCGTCGGACGCGTTGCTGACGCCGCCGAGCGCGCTGCTCAACAACGCGGACGCGGTCACCGCCTGAGAAAGGAGCGCGCCATGCCGGTCGTCGCGATCGTCGGCGCAGGGGTCATCGGAGTGTCGTGGGCTCGGCTGTTCGCCGAGGCGGGCTGGACGGTGCGGGTCAGCGATCCGCGTCCGGACCTGGGGGACATCGTCGCCCGGGACCTCGCCGGGCTGCCCGCCACGGCGGTCGCGGACCTCGCGGAAGCCGCCGAAGGAGCCGACTTCGTCCAGGAGTCGGGCCCGGAGCGGATCGAGCTGAAGCGGGAAATGTTCGCGACGCTCGCCGCCGCCACGCGCGACGACGTAGTGCTGGCTTCGTCCTCGTCGTCGCTGTTGCCCTCGGTGATCGCCGAGGGCAACGCGGCGGCCTCGCGGATCGTGATCGGGCACCCGTTCAACCCGCCCGAGCTGATGCCGCTGGTCGAGGTGGTGCCCGGCGGTTCGACCTCGGAGGAGACCGTGGCGAAGGCCGTCGAGGTCTACCGCGGGCTGGGCAAGAAGCCGATCACGCTGAAAAAGGAAGTACCCGGCTTCGTCGGGAACCGGTTGCAGAAGGTCTTCAACGACCAGGCGATGTACCTCGTGCAGCAGGGCGTCGTGTCCGCGGCGGACCTGGACGAGCTGGTCAAAGCGTCGCTCGGGCCGCGCTGGGCGACCATCGGGCCGTTCGAGAGCATGCATCTCGGCGGCGGCCCGGACGGGATCCGGCACCTGGTGAGCCACGTCGGTTCGCAGATGAAGTTCGAGATCGGCCGCCCGGACCGGGAGCACCTCGACGCGGTGATCGACGAGGTCGAGCAGACCTACGGCACCGCGGACACCTACGCCGAGCGAGTCGAAGCACGCGATCGCCGGACTCGCGCGGTGGTGGACGCGCTGGAGAAGGAATGAGCCTCACCGAGCAACTCGAAGCCGCGCTCGCGAAGCCAGCTACCACCGACGAATACGATCTGCACCAGCCGCTAGCCGATTTGCTCGGCTCGGTCGGCCTGCAGGAGTCCGACGCCGGCGGCCGGATCGAGTTCACCGGAGCCGACCCGATTCTGCCGGGCGCGCTGCGCCTGGCCGGGGCGACGTCTATCGCACTGGCGGCGAAATCCGTCGCGGTGGCGAAGATCTGGCAGCTGCGTGGTGGACGCGGGCAGGACATTTCGATGGACCTGCGAACCGCGCCGCACCGGCTGTGCCCGTTCTACGACCGGAAATGGGAGCTGCTCGACGGCTATCCGCAAGGCGATCCCGCGCGCGTCGACCCCGCCTTCGGCACGGATCGCTTCTACTCCACCGCCGACGGCCGCTGGGTACACCCGATCAGCCCGTATCCGAAGCTGCGCAACGATGCCGCCGCGCTGCTCGGCGTTCCTGAACGGGACGCGTTGGTGCAGCAAGCGATCGCGCAGTGGAACTCATTCGAACTGGAGGACGCCGCCGAAGCCGCTGGCGTCATCATGCCGGTGGTGCGGACGACCGAAGAGCTGATGGCGACCGAGCAGTACCAATCGGTGCTGTCGACGATGCCTCCGGTGATCGTCGAGCGGATCGGCGACAGCACGCCGGAACCGTTGCCGCCCAACCCTTCCACGCCGCTCGAAGGAGTCCGCGCACTCGGCCGGGCGCACATTATCGCGGGCGCTGGCTGCGGTCGTGCGCTGGCGCTGCACGGCGCGGACGTGCTGAATGTCTGGGACCCGGGCGAATACGAACTGCCAGTGCTGTACGCGACGTCCAATGTGGGCGTTCGCTCCACCCAGCTCGACTTCCGTCGCGCGGCCGACCAGGAGCGAATGCACAAGCTGCTCGCCGGTGCGGACATCTTCTACGCCAACCGTCGCCCGGGATACCTTGCGCGACACGGTCTTGACGCGGAAACCGCCGCCGAAGTCCGGCCCGGGATCATCCACGCCGAGGTGACGCTCAACGGTAATACCGGCCCGTGGTCCGGCCGCGTCGGCTTCGACCAGACGGCCGGGTGCCTGTCCGGGGTCATGTTGCTGGAAGGCGAGGGCGGAGTCCCTTCGCTGCCCGGCGTGCCCGTGGTGAACGACTACATCACGTCGTGGTTCCTGCAGCTGGGAATCCTGCGCGCGCTCATGCTCCGCGCCGAATGGGGCGGTTCTTACCGCGTACAGGTCTCGCTGACTCGCGTCGCCTTGTGGTTGCTGAGCCTGGGAATCTTCGACAAGGGCTATGCGGCGGAGGTCGCCGGTGTCGCTCCCGGGCACGAATACTTCGATCCCGAGACGTTCACCGCGGACACCCCGCTCGGCCGCTATCGCGGCGTCACCGAGCAGATCCGGATGTCGGAGACTCCGGGCTATTACACGAATCCGTTGATCCCGAGGGGATCGCACCGTCCAGAGTGGAGGTGACATGTTCAGCGAACTAGTGGTGCTGGGCATTCGCACCGGGACGATTTACCGCGTCGGGCTTCCCGACGGGCAGGTTACCCCGCTGTACAAAGACGCTGGTGTCTCGCCGGACGGCGTGGTCGTCGCCGACGGGACTGTTTACTGGACCACTATGGGCCTGCCTTCGCGCGACCCGTCGGTGCCGGGCGAGGCTGGCCTCGACTACTCGGCTCGCAATGGCGGTCTGCACGCGGTTTCCTTGGACGGAACCAATGCGCGCGATATTGTCCCGAATGGAACTTTGACCACCGGGAAGCAGCTGGCTTACCACGGTTTTCTGTATTGGGGCGACCGGGAAGGCTGCCGAATCACCCGGGTGCGCCCGGACGGCACCGGGCTCACGGATTTGGTCGTGAACGAACCGGACGACAGCGGGACGCAGGAATGCGTCGGCGTGACGGTGGACGCCACGCAGCTGTACTGGACTCAAAAAGGCCCGGCCAAGGGCGGCGTCGGCCGGATTTTCCGTGCCGGACTGGAGATTCCGCCGGGGGAGACCGCCCGCGACCGGTCCGACGTCGAAACCCTGTGGGAGCACCTGCCGGAGCCGATCGACCTGGAAATCCACGACGGGTACCTGTACTGGACCGACCGCGGCGCGGCGCCGAAGGGCAACACGCTCAACCGCGCGCCGATCCCCGGCCCGGGCGAGAAGGGCACTGAGCCGGAAATCCTGGCGAGCGGCTTCACCGAGGCGATCGGATTGGCGGTGGACGACGACGTCGCCTACGTCTCCGACCTCGGCGGACGGATCACCGCGGTTCCGTTGGCTGGTGGCCAACCGCGGGTAGTGGTCGAAATGGGTGAGTTGCTGTCCGGGATCGCCGGAATTCGGAGTTAATAGGCGGTCTTGCTGATTTTCCGGCAATAAACGGCAGTTATTAATCTGATTTCTGAACGCGTTCTCTCTTATTTGTCCGCAATGGACTCATTGCTGGCCTATCTGTCTGCACTCGATTACACGCATTCAACGCATTGGGTGGCTGACAACTGCGCGCTGCCTCGTTAAAGTGATGTCTCGCCGGTTCGACGCCAACGTGGGGAGGCGTAGATGTCGAGTCGCGGGTACCGGGTGAATCTGGAGCAGATGGGCACGCTCATCACGACGCTGCAGCAGGCCAGAGAGCGCATGACGAACGCGAACAACGCGCTCAGGAACTCCTCCGCCACGGACCTGGGAAGCCGTGAGATCGACACCGCGGGCAGAGAGTTCCAGGACCGGTGGGAGTACGGCATCGGCAAGATCGCCGAGTTCTCCGGCACTGTCGCCGAAGGCCTGTCGAAAGCGAAACAGGTTTACGCGGACATGGAGCGGAAGGTCGCCGAAACACTCGGAAAAGCCGAAGAACAGGGCGAGCCGCCGCCTGCGCGGCGTTCAGCCATCAACGACCGGCTGGACGGGCGGAAAGCGTGAACCGGGACCGCGCCGCGCGCACGGGGGAGTATCCGGCGCTGGGATTCGACCCCGCGCCCGGCGTGGTCGCCACCGTCTCCGACGTCGCCGCCGCCTTGAGCAAGGTCGGGGCCGAGATGGGCCGCGCGTACGAGGATTTGGCCAAGGTCGGGAAGTCGGACAGCTTTTGGGAAGGCGACGGTGCCCAGGCTTTCCAGAAAACCGTCGGGGAGGTTCCGGGCTACCTGGACAAGGCGCACCGGTCGCTGACAGGTGCGTCGGGCACGTTGACCGGCTGGGCGGACGACCTGCGCACCATGCAGGCTCAGGCCGCCGATCTGGAGCGGCGGGCCGAAGCCGCTCGGACGCGCGTCGAGACGGCGCGGTCGAATCCGGATTTCGGGCTGGCTGGGCAGACGTTCACCGACCCGGCGCAGCTCCAGCGAGCACAGGAGACGCTGGGGCTTGCCCAGCAGAAGCTTGAGCAGGCGCAGCGGGGGCTGGACGAGATCCGGGAGGACGCCAAGCTGTTGCGCTCGCAGCATGAGGACCTGGCTGGCCAGGTCGCCGCGGCGCTGCGCAAAGCCAAGGACCAGGCCCCGGAAGAGCCCGGCCTCCTCGACGAGATCGGCGACGCCATCGGCAAGATCGCCGACGGCGTCAAGAATCTCGCGGGGAAGGTCTGGAACTGGGTCAAGGACCACGCGGACGTCATCGCGAAAATCGGCGACGTCCTCTCGACCATCGGGACCGTCCTCAGCACCATCGCGCCGTTCACCGCGGCCATTCCGATCGTCGGCGAGGTGGTCGCGGCCGCGGCGATCGGGTTCAGCGCCGGCGCGATGGCGACGCACGGGCTGGCCAAGGCGGCCGGGGCGAACGTCGGCTGGTCCAGCATCGCGTTCGACGCGGTCGGCATGATTCCCGGCGGCGGCGTGGCAAAGGGTGCGATCGGCGCGGCGAAGGTCGGTCCCAAGATCCTCAAGGGCGTGACCAGCGCGGCCAAGGAAGCCAAAGGAGTGGGGCAAGCGATCGCCAAGGGCGCGGGAGCCGCTCGCGACGTTCTGCACGACGAAGCCCTCATCCAGACGGCCCTTGGCTGGGGGACGAAGTTCGACAAATGGATCGGCGGCCCGATCCTCAAGATGGAGCACAGCGCCGGTGCGGCCGGCGCGGCGGCATGGGGCGCGGTGACGAAGGGGTCCGGTATGGGCGCCAAGTGGGTCGCCGAACCCTACCTGGAACGGGCGGAAGACTCCGCCAAGGATTTCGTCCGGGACACGGTGAGCGGGCGGCCGCCACAGTCGCCGGGCCAGATCTTCGATCGCGTCGTCAACGGTCGGTGACCGGATGACCCGCGAGTTCACCTTCAGCGTTCCGGACGGCTTCGTGACACTCCCGGTAGCCGACATCGACGTCGACGGGGTGGAGAAGCACGATCTCGACGGCCGGGTCGCCAGTGCCTTCGGTCTGACCGAAGACGACCCCAACGCGGCCATGCTCGCCAATACCTATGCCTTCTACGGCGAAACCATGGGCTCGCAAGGAATCGGCTACGCGGCGATCGCGCTCTATCGTTCGCCCGACGCCGCCGACCGGCCGATCATGCCCGTCCTGGCCAGCTCCTGCCTTCCCTCTGAACACGATTCGGTCGACGTCGCCCTCGAAGGCCTCCTGGATGTACACGCGTCCGTCGAGGGCCGATCGACCCGGCTGCTCGACCTTCCCGCCGGGAAAACAGTCATCACTGTGCAGGAAGAGAAAACGATTCTGCACAACGAAACCGACGATGTCGAAGTGCCTGTCTTGCAACGTCAGATCGCCGCGTGGATACCCGACCCGAGAGGCACGTCGATCGCGATGGTGGCCGTGTGCTCGAACAACTGGCAGGACTGGGAGCACGTCACCGTGCTGGCGCTCGACATCTTCGACACCGTCTCCTGGGTGGGCTGATGGACGAACACCTGATCACTCAAGCCAAGCAGTACTTCGAAGCGGCCTGGCGGGAGCCGGTGCAGGTCTTCGGGATGGGCCGGGTCACCGTCGGTTCCCGGCGGGACCGGCGCGGGAAACGGGAACGCGGTGCCGCGCGGGAAACCGGCCCGGGCGGCTGCCTGGCGGAGATCGGGGAGTTCCTCGTCGACGTGTTCTCCACCATTACCTGGCCCTTTGTCGCGGTCTGGAGCTTGACCCGGCTTTTCCGGCGGCAGGGCCCGAAACGACACGCCGCGATCCCGAGCGGTCCGGCGACCGGCCAGGCCTACCGTGTCGCGGAAGCGCTGAAACAGCACTCCGGCGACATAGCCGTCGTCCGGGGAAAGACCCAGCTCGCGATCGCCGAATTCGCTGGCCCGAACAAGAACCCGGCCGTCGTGTGGGCGGGCCGGGGCCTCGACCGTCCACAGTGGAGCCCGTCCCCGGCGAGCCTGTACTGGGAAGACGGCTCAATGCTGCTGCTCCCCGCGACCTGACGGCGGCGGCTACCGCACCGCGATCCCGCGCAAGATCATTTCCACCAGGTTCAGCAAACGCTCCTGCAGATCGAACGGCGCGTCCTCGCTCTCGATCCACGAGCTGAGCGTCCCGAAATACCCCGTGGCCAGAAGCAATCCCGCCTGCGCCGGATCGATGTCCGCGCGGATCTCCCCGGTCTCCCGTGCCCGGGCGACGAACGCGGCGAACTCGCGCGCCAGTTCCGGGTTGCCGAACACGTTGGTGGAGTGGATCGCCGCGCCCATGCAGGCGACGGTTTCCGCCCGGGAGTCGAGGCTGGTGCGCGCCAGTTCGATCAGGTACCGGCTGAGCACCTCGCGCAGTGGCCGGTCCTCGAGGTTTTCGGCGCGCACCGCGGTCATCGCGCGTTCCCGCCGACGCAGGCTCCACTCGTCCAGGAACGCCGTCTTGCGCTGGAAGTGGTTGAAGACGGTGGCGCGCGCGGTGTCGGCACGCTCGGCGATGTCCTCCATCGTGGTGTTGTCGTAGCCGCGTTCCACGAACAGCTCCACGGCCGCCTGGAACAGCCGGTCCCGGCGTTCGTGCCGCTGCCTGGTCCGCCGGTCGGTCGTCGCTTCTGCCGTCATGCCTCGCAGTCAACCATCATTTCCTCCCGGCGCCCGCTGAACGCCGACCTTGACGCCGCTTCCGGGGCGTCCTACGGTGATTGGACGCAAGTCCAAACTTATACTCCAGTTCAAGGAGGCGGCGATGCGGCTGGTCACGTACGACTCGGCGGGGACGGCCCGGCTCGGCGTGCTGCACGGTGACGCTGTGGTGGACCCGGCGCGGGTGTTGCGGGCGGCGAAGACCGGGCTCGATGTCCCGGCCGAGATGGTCGCCTTCTTCGAGGGTGGTGCGGAAGCGCGCGGCAGAGCTGAGCAGGCGCTTCTGCTCGCGGACGCCGCGGCCGAGAAAGGTGAAGTCCTGGTCGACGAAGGCCATCCGGCGGTGCTTTCGCGAGAGGAAGTGCGGCTGCTCGCGCCCGTGCCGAGGCCGCGCCGGATCCGCGATTACCTCACCTACACCCAGCACGCTCAAGGCTCCGGGCTCGCCGTTCCACCTGCTTTCGCGGCGATGCCGATCTGCTACCAGGGCAACGTCGAGACGGTCGTCGGGCCGGAAGAGCCGTTGCTGTGGCCGTCTTACACCGCGCAACTCGACTTCGAGCTCGAGCTCGGCTTCTTCACCTCCGGCGGCGGCAAAAACCTCACCCCGGCCGAGGCCGCCGGACGCATCGCCGGGGTCACGATTTTCAACGACGTCAGCGCCCGGGACATCCAGATGTTCGAGATGAGCATGACTATCGGTCCGGGCAAAGGAAAAAGCTTCTGCTCAGCGATGGGACCGTGCGTGCTCACCATGGACGAGGTCGACGAATGGGCAGTGCAGATGACGGCGACGGTCAACGGCGAGGTCTGGGCGTCCGGGTCTACAAAGGACCGGAAGTTCTCGTTCGCCGAGGTGCTCGCGTGGGCGTCGCTGGACGAAACCGTTTACCCGGGGGAGTTTTTCGGCCTCGGCACGGTCGGCGGCGGATGCGGGCTGGAGCTGGACCGCTGGATCCAGCCGGGTGACGTGGTGGAGCTCGCCGCCTCTGGCGTCGGGGTGCTGCGCAATCTCGTCGGGCAACGACAGGTCGCGCCGGAAGGCGCGGGATTGGCTTCGTATCAGGGTGCACCCGAGGTGCACGTTCCCAGGAGGTAAGGATGTCGCGCACGCCCAAGGATGTTCCGTACACCAAAGGACATCACCGGCTTACCGAGCACTGCTCGGCCTGGTTGGTCCCCGACGGAACCTGGGGCTGGAGCAACGCCGGGCTGATCGCCGGGAAGGGAGAATCCCTCCTCGTCGACACGCTCTTCGATGTGCCGATGACCCAGGAAATGCTGAACGGTCTCAAAGAAACCACAGTAGACAGTCCTATCAAGACAGTCGTGAACACGCACGCCAACGGGGACCACTGGTTCGGCAACGAACTGGTCGCCGACGCTTCCATCATCGCGTCCGAAGCCACCGCGGAAGAGATGCGCACCAACGGCCCTGAGCTCATGCGCGGCCTGGTGCACCAGGAAGGCCCGCTGGGCCGCTTCGCCCAGCACATCCTCCACCCGTTCGACTTCGATTCCATTACCGCGACCCCGGCGACGCGGACGTTCGCCGAGCAGGTGAAGCTCGACATCGGCGGCGTCGCAGTGGAAATTCGCTGCCTCGGCCCCGCGCACACCGAGGGCGACAGCGTCGTCTTGGTCCCCGACGAGGGCGTGCTGTACGCCGGGGACCTGCTGTTCATCGGCGGCACCCCGATCACCTGGGCGGGCCCGGTCTCGAACTGGATCGCCGCCTGCGACGCGATGCTCGCGATGGACGCCGAGTTCGTCGTCCCCGGCCACGGCCCGGTCACCGATGCTGACGGCATCCGTTCGGTCCTCGACTACCTGCAGTGGGTGCAGGCCGAGGCCGCCGACCGGCACCGCCGGGGAATGACCTCGGAGGAGGCGATGCGCGACATCTCGCTCGGCCGGTTCGCCGACCTGGACGAACGAGGCCGTCTCGCGCAGAACGTGCTCGCGGTGTACTACGAACTCGACCCGGAGATGGAGCGCGTGGACACCCGGGAAGTGTTCCGCCGCATCGCGGAGCTGGAAGGGTTCGCGTGAGCCGCTAACCCGCCAAGGTCAGGATCCCGAGCGCCAGCAGCACGAGCACTTTCACAGTTTCCGTTGCGATATAGACGAAATGCGCCCGGGAGCGAGGCAGCTCCACCCCCTCCGGAGCCGCGAGGACGCGGTCCGTCCGCCGGTTTAACGCCGGACGGACCGCTCCTAGCTGCACGATCAGCACCACTATCGCCACCGCCGCCAGCACCGTCACCGCGGTGCTCGGCTGCCCGGCCACCACGGTGACCGCTATCCCCACCGCCAGCAGAATCTCGGCGAGATTCAAGGCCCGGAACACCAGCCTGCCGATGCCGAGACCGATCGGGATGGTGACCCCCGGCGCGCGGAACTTCAGCGGGGCCTCCAGGAACGAGATGGCGAGCACCATCCCGAACCAGACGAACGTCAAGGCACCAATCAACGCGATCGCATGCACAGCGCGGAAAACCTCGATTCCGATGTTCGATCCGCCACTGTCAGGCTACCCCCGCTACCAGGTCACCGGCAGCCGCACCGGACCGTAGATCGACGCGTCGTGCGGCAGCTCCACCTCGGCGAACGGCACCGCGAGCCGCAGGTCCGGGAACCGAGCGAACAGCCGGAACAGCGCGATCCGCATCTCCACCCTCGCCAGCTGCTGCCCGAGGCATTGGTGCACGCCGTGGCCGAAACCGAGCTGCCCGGTCGCCTTGCGCGTGACGTCCAGCTCGTCCGGGTTCGGGAACTTCTCCGGATCCCGGTTGGCGACCGGCAGCGACAGCACGAGCGGATCACCCGCCTTGATCGTCACGCCGCCGAGTTCGACGTCCTCCAGCGCGGTGCGGATCGGGCCGATGTGGATCACGCTGAGGTAGCGCATCAATTCCTCGACCGCGCCCGCCGTGAGGTCCGGATCGGCCTTGAACTTCGCCAGCTGCTCCGGGTTCTCCAGCAGCGCCAGCGTGCCGAGCGCGATCATGTTGCGGGTCGTCTCGAAGCCGGCGACCAGCAGCATCATGCCGATGTTGGCGAGTTCCTCGTCGGTCAATTCGCCGCCGCGGACCAGATCGGACAGCAGATCGTCGCCCGGGTCCGCCCGCTTTTCCTTGATCTGCCCGGCGATGAACGCGACGACGCCCTGGGTGGCGTCGATCCGCTCGGCGATCGGGACGTCCTTGGAGAACATGGTGGTGGTGTAGCCGTCGAACTCCGCGCGCCGCTCGTAGGGAGCGCCGAGCAGTTCGCAGATCACCAGGGACGGCACCGGCCGCGCGAACGCTTCCACCAGGTCGACCGGACCGCCTGCCGCGGCCATCGCGTCGAGGTGATGCTCGACGATCTCGGCGACGCGGTCCTCCAGCGTGCGCATCCGGTGCACGGTGAACGCCCCGGTCAGCAGCTTGCGGTAGCGGTGGTGGTCCGGGTCGTCCATTCCGCTGAACACCCCCGGATCGGCCGGTTTCGGCGGCGGCAGCGGGCCGAAGTCGAGCGGAACCTTCGTCAGTTCCACCCGTGCGGACATCCGCTTGTCCGAGAGGACCGCCCGCACCTCCTGGTACCCGGTGACGAGCCAGCCCTGGGTGCCGTCCGGATACGTCATCGGCTCGATCGGAGCCTGAGTGCGCTGGGCCGGCACCGGATCGAACGGACACGCGCCCCTTTCGAGCGGGAGTCCTGCCTGACGGGTCATTGTCGCTCCTTCCCCTCTGAATGATTCAGAAGGTACACAGCTTTCACAAATTTGTGAAGATAGTGGCGAAGCTGAACGCGACCACGGTGGCAATTCACCGGCTCGGGCTAGTTCTAGCTGTGCTAGACAATCGAGCGGCAGCAGTGCTAGCGTCGATCTAGTACCTAGCACTGCTAGATCCACCCGAGAGCAAGGGAAGTGCCGAAATGGCCCAGCTGCGGAGTCTTGACCCGAACACGCCGATGTTCGCTCAGTTCAAGGAGAAGACCGGACCGATCGTCCTGGCTAACACCTTCGTCGTCCCCGCGGAGAAGACCGAAGCGTTCCTGGCCACCTTCCGGAGGCAGGCCGAGTTCATGAAGGCGCAGCCTGGATTCGTCTCGCTGCGGATGCACCGGGGAACGGCGGGCAGTGAGTTGCTGATGAACGTCGCGGTCTGGGAGTCGACCGAGGCGCTCGCCACCGCGTTCGGGAGTCCGGAGTTCCAGCGTTTGGCGGCCGAGTCCTCCGACGACGTCGTGTCGTATCCGCACATCTTCGAGCAGATCGACGTCTGAGGTCTAGCTCGCCGCGGCGTCGAGGGCGGGAACGAGTGGTTCGAGCATCCGCCGCAACAGCTCCGGCAGTGAACCGGACACCACGACCAGCCCGTTGCCCGCCGGTCGCGTCCACTGCTCCAGCGCGACTCGCACCGCTGCCGCGACCGACGCGGCCAGCACCCGCGCGGTCTGCGGATCGCCGACCCGGGCGGCGATCACCTCCTGCAGCGGGTCTTCCAGTGCGGCCGGAGTGTCGAGGAATGCTGTGCGCAGGCCGGGATTCGTGGTGATCATCAGCAGTGCGTCGCGACTCTGCTCGTCCGGATCGGTGTACTGCTCCGCAATCGTGTCGATGATCGCTTCGGCCAGCGGGGTGTCCGGCGAGCGATCGGCGACCGCGGCGGCGATCCGGCTTTCCCGGTCCGCGGTGACCGCGGCGACGATCGCGTCCTCGCGGCTGGAGAAGTAGTTGTTGTAAGTCCGCGGGGAAACCCCCGCTGCCTCGGCGATGTCGTCGACGCGGACGTTCGCCGGTCCGCGTTCGATCGCCAGCCGCAGGGCCGCTTCGCGCAGGGCGACGCGGGTGGCCTGCTTCTTTCGTTCGCGCAATCCGGTCACGGGGTCAGTCTCGCAGTCTTCGTGCGCTTACGCAAACTTGCGTGCACGCAAGCTTCGTGCGTAAGGTGGGCGGCGTCCCCGAACGAGAGGAAACCGCCATGCGCGGCAAGGGAATGACGTACGACACCGGGTTCGTCCGCAATGGACGGTCGTCGCGGGAGAGCTTCGAACCGGAGGTGGTCAAGCGCGAACTGGCGATCATCCGCGACGACCTGCACTGCACCGCACTGCATCTCGTCGGCGGTGATCCGGACCGGCTGGAGCGGGCCGCACGGTGGGCGGCCGACCTGGGGCTGGAGGTCTGGTTCTCGCCGTATCCGCTGGAGCAGACACCCGAAGAGATCCTCGAGCTCTTCGCCGACTGCGCCACCCGGGCGGAGCGGCTGCGCGCCACCGGAGCGAACGTCGTCTTCGTGACCGGCGTCGAGCTGAGCGTGATGAATCCCGGCTTCCTGCCTGGCAAAGACACCGCGGAACGGGTCAGCTTGCTGCTCGACGACCCCGAAGGCCGCGCCGAGCGGCTGGCCGAGGTGGGCAAGCGGCTCAACCCGTTCCTCGACACCGCGGTCAAGCTCGTGCGGGAACGGTTCCACGGCAAGGTCACCTACGCCTGCATTCAGTTCGAGCAGGTGGACTGGAGCCGGTTCGACTTCGTCACGGTGGAACTCATCCGTTCCGCGGAGGTCGCCCACATCTTCCAGGCCGGCGTGCGAACCCTGGTGGCGCAAGGGAAACCGGTCGCGATCACCGGATTCGGCACGGCCACCTGGCGCGGGTCCGGCGACGTCGCGCCGCGAAGCATGGAGATCGTCGAATACGACAAGGAAACCGGCGATCCGCTCCGCGTCGACGGCGAGTACGAGCGCGACGAAGCCGGGCAGGCCGCGTATCTGCGCGAGCTGCTGGAAATCTTCGACGAGGAGGGGGTGGACAGCGCGTTCGTGTTCCTGTTCGCGCTCTACAACTATCCCGGCGAGCTCGACCTCGCGAGCTTCGGCCTGGTGAAAGTCCTGGAAGGACAATCGGGCACGGCGTATCCGGGGCTGAACTGGGAACCGAAGGAGGCGTTCGCGGCCGTCGCCGAGCACTACGCGAAACCTTGACGCCGCGGGGTCCGGGCGGGTGAGATCCGGACATGCCGACGAAGACGAGCGCACTGGGCAACCGGGTCATGGCCAAGGCGGCGGTGCGGATCATGCCGCTGCTGATGCTGCTGTACTTCGTCAATTACCTGGACCGGGTCAACATCGGGTTCGCCGGTCCGAACGGGATGAACAAGGAGCTCGGCCTCACCGCGACGGCCTTCGGGCTCGCGTCCGGGATCTTCTTCATCGGCTATCTGATCCTCGAGGTGCCGAGCAATCTCGCGCTGCACCGGTTCGGCGCGCGCCGCTGGATCGCGCGGATCATGATCACCTGGGGTGCGGTGGCCGTCGCGATGGCGTTCGTGCCGAACACCACGACGCTCGTGGTGCTGCGGTTCGTGCTCGGCGTCGCCGAGGCGGGATTCTTCCCCGGCATCATTTTGTATCTGACGTACTGGTTCCCGGCCGCGCAGCGGGCGAAGGCGGTCGCGCTGTTCATGTGCGCGGTGCCGGTGTCGAGTGCGATCGGCTCGACCGTCTCCAGCCTGCTGATCAGTGGCGGGCACGGCGTGTTCGGGCTGTCCGGCTGGCGCTTCATGTTCCTGGTGGAGGGCATTCCGGCGATCCTGCTCGCCGTGGTCACGTGGTTCTGCCTGAGCGACCGGCCGGAAACCGCGAAATGGCTGTCGGCCGAGGAACGCGACTGGCTCACCAGCGAACTCGACGCCGAACGCCGCGCCACCGAGGCCGAACACCATTGGCCGCTGCGGAAAGCGCTCACGCACCCGCGCATCCTCGGGCTGGCGTTCGTGTACTTCGCGGTCGTCTACGGCTTGTACGCGCTGGGCTTCTTCCTGCCGACGATCATCGCCGGGTTCGGCGAAGAGTTCGGCACCAAGCTCAGCGTGCTGCAGGCGGGTCTGGTGAACGCGATCCCGTACGTCGCGGGTGCGCTGGTGATGGTCCCGTGGGCGCGTCACGGCGACCGGACCGGGGAACGGACGTGGCACGTCGCGCTGCCGATGCTCGTCGGCGGCGCGGCGATCCCGGTCGCGCTGTACCTCGGAAACCCTTACGCCACAATGACCGCGGTGACCATCTGCGCGATGGGCGTGTGCGCGGCGCTGCCGACGTTCTGGGCGCTGCCGTCCAACTTCCTGTCCGGCGCGGCGGCCGCGGGCGGGATCGCGCTGATCAACGCGCTGGGCAACTTGAGCGGGTTCGTCGCGCCGTATGTGACGGGCTGGCTGCGCGATCTGACCGGTACGCAGCGGACCGGGTTGTGGGTGGTCGGCGCGTGCATGGTGGCCGGAGCCGTGCTCGCGGTGGTGTTGGGGGCGAAGCCGCGCGCGTCCCGTCGGTGATCAGGTGGCGCGGCGGACCCGGTCCGTCAGCACGCGCACCTCGGTTTCGAACAACGCGTCCGCGTCGAGGCCCATCGCGGTGAAGCCGCCGCCGATTTCCAAGCTGACAAAGCCATGCAGCCGCGACCACAGCGCGACCGCCAGCTGGTGGTTCTCGGTGTTTGCGCGGCGGGCGTCGAGCACTTCCTCGTTTTCGTAGGCGGCTGGCTTGGCCTTAGCGTCGGAATCGGCGTGGTGCAGCACTCCCAGCACCACTCCCATCAACGACCGGGCCGCTTCGGCGAGCGGTTTGGCGTGCGCGTCGTAGCCGGGAAACGGTGCCTTGAACAGCAATTCGTACCGATGCGGCTCTTCCCGCGCCCACGCCCGGTACGCGGCGGCCAGCAGCCGGATCCGCGCCTCCGCGTCGGGGGCATCGGATGCCTCGCTGTCGAGCGCTTTCGCCATCGCCTCGCGGAGATCGTGGTAGGCGTCGATGACCAGGACGTTCAGAAGTTCGTCGCGGCTGGAGAAGTAGCGGTACAGCGCCGGTCCGGACACTCCGAGCTGCTTGGCGATGGCGTTGATGGAGATCGCCTGCGCGCCCCCGGCCGCGAGCTGGTCGAGCGCGGCCGCTTTGACCTCATCGCGCACCTGCTCGCGGAACCGTTCGCGCATCGGCTTGCGGGTGCCTGCTGCGGGCATCCCCACCTCCTTGACGACGCCCGACGGTAACACGGCTGATTGTTCGGAAGACCTTCTAACTGTTCCCCGTGGCCTCGAAGGCCCGCTCGACGTCTTCGCGCTCGATGGCGGGACCAGGCACTTCGATCGGTCCCTCGGCGGCGAGCCCGTTGAGGAAATGCGCGATCTGCCGTCTCGCCAGGTGGGTCCAGTCGAGGACGGCCGCCTTCGGCTGCGTGAGCAGCGTGCTGAACGCGACCAGATCGGTGGCGTTGACCGGGCCGCGGATGCTGCCGTCCGCACGGCCGGTCGCGAGGAAGAAATCGAGGCGGCGGTAAATCGACTTGCGGGCCGCTACGGCTTCCGGGGTGACGAGCGGGGGCGCGCCGTGCAGCGGGAGAACGAGCTGGTCGGCGAGGTCCACGGTGCCTTCGAGGTAGCGGCGGACCTGGTCGAGGCCGGTGCCGCTGTCCGCTATCTGGTCGAGTAACCCGTTCAGCAAGCCGTACGCACGGTGCTCCAGCGTTTGCAGCAAAGCGTCGCGGTCGGCGTAGCTGCGGTAGAGGGTGCCGATTCCGAGACCGGCCTCGGCGGCGATGGTGGCCAGCGGGACGTGCCGGCCTTCGCGAAGCATCGCCGCGGCGGCCGCGGAGAGCAGCCGTTCGCGGTTGGCTTCCGCGTCCTTGCGGACTTTGCGCGGGCGGGACATCGGTTCTCCTCGCGGTGCCTGGACACTGCCCGCCAGCCTATTCCTCGCCCGGGAAAAGCCGGTTGACCACGCTGGCAAAGTGAAGTCACGTGAATGATGACGCGAATCACCTGCTTCGTGCCGCCAGCCTGGCCACCCCGATGGCGTTGCGCGTCGCGGTAACGCTGGGCCTGCCCGACCGGCTGCGCACCCCCGGCACCGTCGACGAAGTCGCCGCGGAACTGGATCTCTCGCCGATCGCGCTCGACGTCCTGCTCGGCCACCTGAGCACAGTCGGCGTGGTTGAACGCACCGGCGACGGCTACCTGACCACCGCCTACGGCACGAATCTCTGCCAGGACAACGAAAACGGCCTCGCCAACCTCCTGCAACTCGACCGCGCCGCCGGTCGCGCCGAACTCGCTTTCGTCGAGCTGGCGCACAGCATCCGGACCGGCGAGGCGGCCTACTCCCGCCGCTACGGCAAGGATTTCTGGACCGACCTGTCCGAACAACCGCACCTGCGGCAGTCCTTCGACCAGCAGATGACCACCCGGTTCCGCACGGAAATCCCGCAAGTAGTCGCCGGAATCGACTGGTCTTCTTTCGGCACCGTGGTCGACGTCGGCGGCGGCCGAGGAGATTTGCTCGCCGCGATTCTCGAAGCCCATCCGAAATTGCGCGCCCACCTGATCGACCTCGAACCCACTGCGAGCGAGGCACGCGCTGCCTTTGCTTCCCGCGGGCTCGCCGATCGTGTCGAGGTATCCGGCGGCAGTTTCTTCGACCCGCTCCCCGCAGGCGCGGATGCCTATGTGCTGGTGGACATCCTGCACAACTGGGATGACGAGAATGCCTGCCGCATTCTGCGACGGTGTGCGGAAGCGGCAGGCCCGTCCGGTCGGATTCTCGCTATCGAAGCGGTCAGCGGAATTCACGCCCGCACTGAAATGGACCTGGTCATGCTGGTCCATTTCGGCGGACGCGAGCGACGCGTCGAGGAATGCCGTGCCCTCGCCGATTCAGCGGGCCTAGTGCTGGAATCGGCAGCCCCGTTGACCGACCAGCGAGGTCTGCTGGAATTCCGGGTCGCTTAACCCGGCGACCGCCCGAGCAACGCGACCAGCCGATCCAGCGGCGGCGCGTCCTCCGCGACCGAAACCGGCGGCGCGAACGGACTCCGCTCCGCCGGAAGGTCGGCGAGTTTCGCCGCACTGAACGCGATTTCCCGCTCCACGAGGGCGTCCTCGAACTTCGGCTCCTGGCCGGTGGCGCGAGCGAGGTCCCAGCCGTGCACGAGTTCCTCGACGATCCGCAGGTGCACCGCGGCGATCCCCGGAACCGTCCCGGCTGGGACCTCGAAAACCCGCTCCAGCACCCCCGGCTGCCGAAACGCCGCGAGCAGCCCGGCGACCGCGTCCCGGTAGGCCGCGACCGGATCCTCGCCGAGCACGTCGGAAGCGCCAGGGTCCAGCGAGCCGCCCGTCTCGCCGCGCAGCACGGCGGTGAACAGCCGGTGCCCGAGGACCAGATGGTTCACCAGTTCGCGGACGGTCCACTCCGGGCACGGCGTCGGCGCGTTCCAGCGCGACACGCCAGCGACCAGCGCGCTCGTGGAATCGAGGGCGGCGGCCAGGTCGTCGACAGGGTTCATCGGTTCACCTTTCTCAGGGGTCGCCAGTAGAGACACCGCCCGCCCTGGAAACGGAACGATGGCAGGATGCGACGGGTGGACCAGGGCATTCTCGATCGCGCACGCGCCGGAGACGAGCGTGCCTTCCGCGAGCTGGTCGAGCCCTACCGGCACGAGCTGCAGGTCCACTGCTACCGCATCCTCGGCTCCCTCACCGACGCCGAGGACCTGCTGCAAGAGACCCTCCTCGCCGCCTGGCGCGGTTTGGACGGCTACGCCGGTCGAGCGTCGCTGCGTGCCTGGCTGTACCGCATCGCCACCAACCGCTGTCTCAACGCCCTCCGCGACGCCGGCCGTCGCGTCCCGGCCGAACCGTCGCCGCCGTTCACCCCGACGGAGCCCACTCGCCGCACCGACGTGACGTGGCTGCAGCCCATGCCAGACGATCCCGCCGCGCACTACAGCGCCAAGGAAACCTTCGAGCTGGCGTTCGTCGCGGCCCTGCAGAAACTCCCTCCGCGCCAGGCCGCCGTCCTGCTGCTCCGGGACGTGCTCGACTACTCCACCGCCGAGGTCGCGGACCTGCTGGACGCCAGCTCCACCGCGGTCAAAGGCGCTCTGCAACGCGCGCGAGCCCAACTGCGTCAAGCTGTCGAGCCCGCCCCGCCCGCGCCACGCGAACGAGAGATCGCACAACGGTTCGCGGACGCCTTCAGCGAGGGAGACGTCGAAGGCGTAGTCGCACTCCTGACCGACGACGGCTGGCTCGCCATGCCGCCCGCGCCCCACGAATACGTCGGCCGGGAAGCTGTCGCCGCGTTCCTCTCCAGGTTCAGCGAATGGCGCGGCACCCGGCGGTTCCGCCTGCTCTCGACGCGCGCCAACACCCATCCGGCTTTCGGCTGCTACCTCACCGAATCAAGCGGAACTGTGGGCCGCCCCGCCGGAATCCTCGTCCTCGCACCGTGGGGTGACCGAATCCGTACCGTTACGTGGTTCCTCGAACCCGAGTTGTTCTCCCGCTTCGGCCTGCCCGCGGAGGTGCCAGCGTGCTGACCACCCTGGCCATCCAGAACTACCGCTCGCTGCGAGACCTGGTGCTGCCGCTTTCACAGCTCACCGTGATCGTCGGAGCGAACGGCACGGGCAAGTCCAGCCTGTACCGTGCGCTGCGCTTGCTGGCTGACGCCGGACGCAACGGCGCGGTCGCCGCACTCGCCGGAGAGGGCGGCCTGCCGTCGACGCTGTGGGCGGGTCCGGAGACCATCGGCCGAGCCGTCCGCGAGGGCCGGGCACCGGTACAACCGGTGCAGCGCACCAAATCAGTCGGCCTGCGACTCGGCTTCTCCGGCGACGAATTCGGCTACGCCCTGGACTTTGGCCTCCCCGTCCCTGCCAAAACGTCCTTCAACCTGGACCCGGAGTACAAACGCGAATGCGTCTGGCACGGCCCGGTGCTGCGCCCGTCCGCACTGCTGGCCGACCGCTCCGGCACGAGAGTCCGCATCCGCGACGAATCGGGATCCTGGGTCGAGAGCGGTCATTCGATCGCCCTCACCGACAGCATGCTGAGCGAATTCGCCGACCCGCGCTTGTGCCCGGAACTGCTGATCGTGCGCGACCGAGTCCGCGCGTGGCGGTTCTACGACCATTTCCGCACCGACGCGGACGCCCCCGCCCGGCAAAGCCGGATCGGCACCCGCACCTGGGCGTTGGACCACGACGGCGGTGACCTGGCCGCCGCCCTGCGCACCATCCAGGAATCCACCGACGCCGACGCACTGGCCTTCGCGATCGACGACGCCTTCCCCGGCTCGTCCGTCGAAGTGACCGCCACCGACGGCCGGTTCGACCTCCGCTTCCGCCAACACGGCCTGCTGCGCCCGCTGAGCGCCGCCGAACTTTCCGACGGCACCCTGCGTTACCTGCTGTGGGCCGCGGCGCTGCTCAGCCCGCGCCCGCCGGAGTTGCTGGTCCTGAACGAACCGGAAACCAGCCTGCACCCGGACCTGCTGCCCGCGCTGGCCGCGTTGATCACCGCCGCGGCGAAGAAGACGCAACTGCTGGTGGTGTCGCACTCTCAGCTGCTCGTGCGCTTTCTCGAGGACGCTTCGGTACTGGAACTGGAAAAGGACTTCGGCGCGACGATGGTGGCCGGGCAGGGGAGGCTCGATCAGCCAGCTTGGCATTGGCCGAAACGGTAAAGCCTGGCGGGATAGCCGATATGCGGAGCAGGAAGGGCCATAACGCGGAGGCGGTCAGGCCTTGCATCAGTTGCCGCACAAGACTTCCCGCGAGCTGCGTGCGCGGGATCATCCGTTGGACGAGACGCTCGATCCCGTCACCGGAGGCCCAGCACCTCCGGGGCGCTGCTCTAACGTTTCGCCCGCTGCCCGTCCGCCAGCTCCGGCGGCCGCCGCCGTTTGGGCGCGGCGGCCGGTCGCCGCGCGCGAGTAGCCTTCCCCGGCGTCCGGACCGGCCGATACGGCTCCGGTACCGGCAACCGCAGGATCCGCCCGATCTTGCCCGGCCCGAGATGGTTTAGATCCGCCACCGCCGCGGGTTCATGCCGGGCGCAGCTGGCGAGCACGCCGAACAGGAACATCGTCACGATCAGGGACGTCCCACCGTAGGACACCAGCGGCAGCGTCACCCCGGTGACCGGCAGCGCGTTCACCACGTACCCGATGTTGACCGCCGCCTGTGCCACCAGCAGCACGGTGATCGTCGCGGCGACGATGCGGATCCACGGGTCGAGGTTGCGCGTCGCGATTCGCAGGCCGACCAGCGCGAGCCCGCCGAAGAGCAGCAGCACCACCGCGCAGCCGAGAAAGCCGAGTTCCTCGCCGATCAAGGCGAAAATGAAGTCGTTCTGCACGTTCGGCAGGTACTTCCACTTCGACGCGCCCTGTCCGAGCCCGACACCGAAAAGCCCGCCCTCGGCGAGGGCGTACTGCGCCTGCACCGCCTGGTAGCCGGCCCCGGACGTGTCCGCGTCGGGGGAGAGGAACGACAGCACGCGCGCGAGCCGGTAGTCCGCGACCAGCGCGAGCACCACGAACCCGGCCACACCGCCGGCCAGCAGCGCGCCGAAGAGCCGACCTGGCGCGCCGGAGAACCACAGCAGCGACAGCAGCACGATGCCGAGCGAGATCGTTCCGCTGAGGTTCGGCTGTGCCATCACGAGGGCGAACATCAGCAGCGCGACCGGGACCAGCGGCACCAGCAAGTGCCGCCAATGGTGCAGCAGCCGAGCCTTTACCACGAGAATGTGCGCGCCCCACAAGGTCAACGCGACCTTCGCGAGCTCGACCGGCTGCAGCGTCAGCGGTCCGAGCGTGAACCACCGTTGCGCGCCGTTCACTTTCGCGCCGAGCGGGGTGAGCACCAGCGCGAGCAGCCCGAGCGTGACGAGCATCAGCATCGGTGACAGAGACCTGATCCGCCGCAACGGAATCCGCAGCCCAGCCCACAGTGCGACCAGGCCGAGGAGGACGAAGATGATGTGCTTCTGGAACGTGCTGTACACGCCGCCCGGCTGTGCCGAAGACGCCGACAGCACCATGATGACGCCGAGCAGCGTGAGCAGACCGCACAACGCGAGCACGAGGTGGAACGACGCCAGCGGCCGGGACAGCCAGCCGACGATCGCGACCGGGACCCGGTTCCGTCTGTTGCGTGTCGTAGCCACTCGAGCACCGCCGTCCGCCGATTTTTCCGGCGCGGGGAAGGAACGCGCCGGGACGATTATGCCTGCTCTGTCCTGATAGGACATTGAGGCGCGCGGAGTGTCCGTGGTCTCATTCGCGGTGCCGAAGTTATTTCACACAAGGAATTCCGCCTCCGCTCAACGCTGGCGGGGGAGCGGGGACACCGCTGCTGTGCGTCATCGGGGTCACGTACGCGGCCGGGGTCGGCACCGGCGCGCCGCTGAGCAGTTGCGCGACCAAGGCCTGGATTTGCCCGGTGTTGACGAAGTTGACGTCTTCCCCGGACGGGCTCTTGCCGAAATGGTCGACCGGCAGGGTCACGAAACTGACGTTTCCGCCGGTCAGGCTGGACGCCTGTTTCGCGAGCGCGAGCAGGTCCAGTGAACTGTCGACCGCGGTGTTCTGGTTCGCGACGTCCATGATCCCCTGGAGTTTGGCCGGATCGGTGAAGGTGCCGCCCTGTTTGAGCTGATAGGCCAGCGAAGCGATGAAGGCCTGCTGCCTGCGTTCGCGGTCGAGGTCGGTGAAATTGAGCGCTGGATGCACGTTGTCGCGGCGCTGCCGGACGAATTCGACGGCCTGCTCGGCACTGATCTGCTGCTGGCCGGCGTGGAAATTCGCGCCCGAGTAGCTGTCCTGGGTGTCCTCGTTGAGACACACCGTGATCGGCTGCACGACCTGGGCGATCTCGAAGAACGCCACGAGGGTGACCTCGACGAAATGGTCGATCGGGACGTCACCGAGAAATTTCCGCACGGTGTCGATTTCCGCCCGGCGGCCCGCGTCCCGCGCCTGCTGCTCGCGCTGGGATTTGTCGGTGACGTGCTGCGCGACGAGCTGTTTGGCCTTTTCGTCGAACGCCAACCCGTAAGCCTGTTTGATCTTGCCCTTGCACACGTTGTCCGGACAGCCCGCCAGCGGAACGTAATCGTCGCGCGGAATCGAGATCGACGTCGCCTTGCCGCCGTCGCCGGGGACGTGGAGCAGCATCAGCACGTTGGCGTTGTAGCCGCCGTCCTGCTGGTCTCCAGCGTGCAGCGAGTTGTAGATGTCCTTCGGCAGCGGGTTGCCGTTCTCGTCGAGCCGCGAATCGAGGCCCATGATGAGGATGTTGGTGTCGCCACCGCTGGAGGTCGACTGCCCGTCGAGCACGTCGGAAACCTGCAGCCCGGATACGACGCCGTGATAGGCCGCCCAGCCGTACCCAGTCAGCGACAGCGTGAGCGCGGCCGCGAGCGCGAGGGCGACCCGGCCGGTGATCCGCCGCCGCCGAGCCGCGGCACGAGCGGCGACACCGCGCGCCGCCGCACCCCGAGATGCGGCGACACGTCTGTCGTGGGGGCCGGTCATCAGGCCTTCCGGTACCGGAGCGTCATGGTTGTCTACTTTTCTGCACACTCGCTGTGCGCACGCTGAGAGGGAAGCTCACGCAGAGTTAACCCACCTGCTCCTGGAGCACTCAACGCCATCCGCCAGACAACTGGCAGGCACGTATACAAGTGTTGGATCCATCGGTGTGTCCCAGGTCACTCTCGAACTAATGTCGAGAACGCCGAGCCAGCTCCGTCCCCGCAGCACCTGGCCGCACAACGAGGCCCGAGAAAGAAGGAGACCACCATGGAACCGCAGGAAGTCGCCGAGGTCCTGAACCGCCCGTACAGCCGCGAACTGCTCGCCCGCGACATCGCCCGGCTGGCCTATGTCGCGAAGGACGGCACGCCGCGCAGCGTCCCGATCGCGTTCAGCTGGAACGGCACCGAGATCGTCTTGTGCACCACCAAGAACGCCCCGAAACTGCCCGCGCTGCGGGCGAACCCGATGGTCGCGCTGACCATCGACACCGAATCGCACCCGCCGAAGATCCTCCTCGTCCGCGGCCGCGCCGACCTGGACTACGTCGACGGAATCCCGGAGGAGTACCTGGAAATGAACGGCTCCTACGAGATGACGCCCGAGCAGCGCGTCGAATGGGAGGCCGAAATCCGCTCGCTGTACGTCGACGGCATGGTCCGCATCGTCGTCACCCCGACCTGGGCGAAACTGATCGACTTCGAAACCACGCTGCCGTCGGCCATCGCTGAGTTGGCTCAGCGGCGGGCCAAGGCGGAAGCGGATCCGGCGGCCCACTGATCCACTACACTGGCTCGTTCACACGACGCGGTTCCTCGACACGCGAAGGCGGCGGCATGATCCTGGTGACGGGTGCGAGCGGCAACGTAGGGTCGGCGCTGGTCAACCAGCTGCGCGCGGCCGACGTGCCCTTCCGCGCCGCCTACCATTCCCCAGAGAAGGCAAGGAAAGCCGCCGCCGACGGAATCGACGCGGTCCCCGTCGAAATGTCCAATCCGGCTACCCTGCAACCAGCACTGGCCGGAGTGTCGAAGGTGTTCCTGCTGGGCGCGATGAGCCCCAATCAGACCGGCAACGAGTCCAATGTGGTCGAAGCCGCCGTGTCCGCCGGCGTCACGCACGTAGTGAAACAGTCCCTATGGCGAGCGGACGAGGAACTCACCCCGATCGCCCGGCTGCACCGTCCCGTCGAGCGGATGCTGGAAACGTCGCCGTTGTCCTGGACATTCCTCCGCGCGAACTTCTACTTGCAAGCCTTCTCGGGAAACTGGGCCACCACCATCCGGTCCGGAAATTTCTTCGCCAGCCCGCTGATCCGCGGTCCCATCGCGTTCGTGGACGCCGAAGACATCGCCCGCGTCGCATTCCACGCCCTAACCGAAGACGGCCACGGCGGCAAGGCATACGCGCTCACCGGCCCCGAAGCACTGACCTACGACGAGGCCGCAGCCGTGCTATCCGAGGTTCTCGGCCGTCCGATCGCCTACCGTGGAATGTCGAATGAGCAAGCACTTTCCGCACTGGCTGAGGCCGGAATGTCGCCGTTTCACGCCAAAGCACTGGTTGAGGTATGCAACACGTACCTGGACGGCGGCGCGGAAACCGTAACCTCCACAGTCGAAGACGTCACCGGCGAGCGACCGCGAAGCTTCCGCGAGTTCGCGACCGCGCACCGCCATTGCTTCGAATAACCGCTTGTGTTCCTACACCGCAGCCTTCCCGCTGTAGGCAGCGAGCACTTCGGACAACGACCCGTGCTGCCTCACCCGGCCTTCATCCATCCAAAGGGCCGTGTCGCAAAGCTCCGCGAGCAATTCGTCGGAATGATTCGCGAACACCAGAATCCCTGACCGCTTCACCAGATCCTTGAGCCGATCGCGCGCCTTGGCGAGAAACGCCGCGTCAACCGCGCCCAGTCCCTCGTCAAGCAACAGAATCTCCGGATCAATCGTCGTCACGACCCCGAGCGCGAGCCGCACCCGCATCCCCGCTGAATAAGTGCGCAACGGCAACTGCAAATAATCGCCAAGCTCAGTGAACTCCGCGATGTCCTCAACCCGCTTCGCCATCTGCCGTCGGCTCATTCCTAGAAACAACCCCTGCACCAGGATGTTCTCGCGTCCAGACACCTCCGGATCGAGCCTCACCCCGAGATCGAACACCGGCGCGACCCGCCCCTCAACCCTCCGGATCCCACGCGTCGGCTCATAAATCCCCGACAACAGTCGCAGCAACGTGGACTTCCCAGCCCCGTTATGCCCCACCAACCCGACCCGATCGCCCTCGCCGAGCCGGAACGACACGTCCCGCAACGCCTCGATCACCGGCACCCTCGCTCCGCTGGCGATCCTCCCGCCGACCTTCCCGAGCACGCGCTTCTTCAACGACCGGGTCTTGGCGTCGAAGACCGGAAAGTCGACGTAGGCGTTGCGCACCTCGATTGTGACCATGGGCACCCTCCCCTGAATGTGAACGCAAATTACCATTCGCATCCGTGGTACCGTGCCACAGGTGAGCCAGCCGACCGAGGGTTTCCGCCCGCCGCAACAAGCGCGCAGCCGCGCTTCGCTGCACAAAGTCCTGACCGCCGCCGAACACGTCCTGGCCTCACAAGGCTTGGAGTCCTTCACGGTCGCCGCGGTGGCTTCGCAGGCGGGGATGTCGGTCGGCACGATCTACCGCCGCTTCGACGGCAAGGAGCAGTTGCTGCACGCCGTCAAAGACCGCCTGTTGACCCAGCTGGAGACGAGCGTCCGCGATGCCCTCCGCTCAGCCTCGCCGGACCTCCACTCGACCTTCCGCGCCTTCGTAACTGCCCTAGCTGAGACCTTTGCCGACCACGACCGAATCTTCCCGGAACTCCTAGACGCCCAACGCTCCGACGGCCGAGACCGCGGCCTGGCGGCGCTGTCCGCGATCCAGGACGCCCTACTGGAAGCTCTACCGGCTCAGACCGACCCCCACGGCGCGAAAATGGCAGCCCGAACGATCATCGGCGCGTGCGTCCACCGAGCCGCGACCTGCCGATTCTGGCCAGACGACCAGTCGTGGACGAGCTGGTCAGGGGAGGCCGCGGAAATGGCACTGGCGTACCTGACTTCACCAGCCGCAACCCCGGCAACGGCCCCCGCTAGGATGTAGCCAGCAGCACGCGACTGCCCTCGTAGCTCAGGGGATAGAGCACGGCTCTCCTAAAGCCGGTGTCGCAGGTTCGAATCCTGCCGGGGGCACATCTTTCCTGGTCATGCGAGGTGCTCCACCAGGCAGTTGGGTCACCCGCTTGCAGCTGTGGGCAAACAAAACCCGCGCGATCGAACGGGGTCCTACGCTGCCCAGATGATAAGTCGCGCGGCGGACGATCTCGCATCCGAGATGACCTGGCAGGCCGGAGACGTCTCGCTCACGATCCAGGTCGCGTCCAGTCACGACGGATATCAGAAGGTCGTCATCAGCGCTGCTCGCGAAGGGTTCAGCGCTACCCGCCGATCCTGGCTTGATACCGGTGACATCGAGCGGTTCGCCGACGAAGTTCACCGCATGTGGACGCACCTGGCTGGTACCGCCGAGCTCAGTGGCGAACACGGCACCGAGTTCTCAGTCAAGCTAACTATGAGCAGCGGCGGTCATGTCGACGTTGACATTGAGATCAACCAGCCGTGGGCAAACCTGCGTATTGAAGCGGAGACTGATCAAACGTACCTGCCCGCTCTCCACGATGGCCTGCTCGCACTACGCTGAATCGACGGATCAGTTCAGCCGACGCCGCCGCGAAGACTCAGCCACCATTGCTCGACTCAAGAAAAAGCCGATCCAAATACTGATCAATAGCCACCAGCGCAGCACGAGGCTCAATCACATCCAGCTCAAGCAGCGGCGTCAACCCAGTCAGCGCAAGGACCAGATTCGTCTCAACAGCCGGGTCGCGATCGGCCGCGATATGCCCGTCGGCAATGGCTTGCCGGATCAGGGCCTCGACCAGCCCTCGTTTCTCGCGTAACTCATCGCGCAATCGAGCGTGCAACTCCGGATCATGCAGCGCTTCGAGAACGTACGCGGCGCTCATCCGGCTGGTGGCGCGGGCGTCGGGATGCAGCGGCAACATCTCGGCGAGCGTTACGCGCAGCACCTGCCGAGGATGCGTGGCGCCGGCGAGGCCCTCGGCGACCCGGTGAGACGTCTGCTCCGCGGCGAACTCCATCGCGAACGTGAGCATCGCGGTCCGAGTCGAGAAGTAGTGCTGCACCTGCCCGAGGGACGCATCCGCCTCCCTGGCGACCTCTCGCATGGTCGCCCGGTTCCAGCCTTGCTGCGCTATCACCCGCCACAACGCGCGCGCGATCGCTTCCCGGCGCTCGCGGTGGTCGACCTTCTTCGGCACGCCAGCCCTTCCCCTCGTTTCAATACAACCGACATAATACACTTGACTTGAAAACCGAGGGGGCTGAGAATGATCGACAAGACGCAGCCAGCGGTCCGGACGGTCGAGGGGGCCGTGGCGGGCCGCTGGCGGGCGGGGATGGCGGAGTTCCGCGGGATCCCGTATGCCCAGCCGCCGGTCGGTGCTCTCCGGTTCGCCGCGCCGGTCCCCGTTTCGCCTTGGGACGGCACGCGGCAGGCGACCGAGTTCCGTCCGTTGCCTCCGCAGTCCGGGCCGGTGCAGATCGAATCAGCGCACGAGATCGACTGGCTGACCCTCAACGTCTCGGCGCCGGATCCGGACGCGGCGGGGTTGCCAGTGCTGGTGTGGCTGCCGGGTGGCGGGTACGTCATTTCGGTGAGCAGCGACCCGACCTACGATTCGACGCTGTTGTGCGCGGCCGGATTGGTCGTCGTGAGCGTCAATTACCGGGTCGGCGTCGAGGGGTTCGCGTTCATCGACGGCGCGCCGGCGAACCGTGGGTTTCTGGACCAGATCGCTGCCTTGGAGTGGGTGCAGCGCAACATTTCTCGCTTCGGCGGTGATCCGGCGTGGGTGTGTGTCGCCGGGCAATCAGCGGGAGCGGGGTCGGTCGCGGCCCTGCTGGTGTCGGCGCGAGGGTTGTTCCAGCGCGCGATCGCCCATTCCGTACCTGGCATCTTCGCCCGTCCCACGCTCGCGAAGCAGGTCACCGAAGCGCTCGCGAAAGGGCGGTCGCTGCGGGACGTCGATCCTTGGCAGTTAGCTGACGACCTCACCGCATTCAATGCCGCTCTGCCGGGTCAGCACGATCGCTGGGGTCCCATGGCCCAAATCGGGGCTGGCGTCTGCCCTGTTCTGGACGACGCTGCCCTTCCTCAAACGCCCTGGTCCGCTCTCTCGGACGGCGTTGACCTGCTCGTCGGCCACACTCGCGATGAGTTCCGGCTGTTCTCCGTCATGGCCGGGCGGGCAGGTACGTTCACCGCCGAGGACGCACAAACAGCGCTCGATCTCTTCGCTCCAGACCCGGACGGCTACCGCACTGCCTACGCGGAAGCCAGTCCGGAGGAGCTGATGGAGATCGTCTACTCGGACGCGCTTTTCCGGATGCCGAGCCAGCAGCTGGCCGAGGTGAACGCGCTAGCCGGCGGTCGGTCGTATCTGTTCGAGCTGTGCCTGTCCGCGCCCAGTCTTGGTGCCTGTCACAGCCTCGATGTGTCCCTCGCGTTCGGGACCCTGGACAGTCCCGTCGGCCGCCAAGTGTTCGGTGAGGTGCCTGACGCCGCAACGCTTCGGGCGTCCGACGAGCTTCGGCAAGCTTGGATCAGCTTCGTTGCCACCGGTGATCCGGGTTGGTCGGCCTATCGTCCCGGCCAGCGGTTAACCCGGGTGATCGACGTCGAGTCGAAGACGGTTCCCTACCCGGAAGAGGCGTCGCGGAAGATCTGGGAGAACCACGCCCCGGTTCCGTTCAGTTTTCCAGCGTAGCTACGGGCGACCCGTTACCCAGCGCTGCGCGTCGCGCTGAGTCGTCTCACGAGGTCCAGCAGCGAGACTCGGCCTGCCCGTCAACGGGGCGCACCGCCGTGCGCACTCGGCGGCGGTGCCTCAAACTCAGCTGAACACCACAAGTCCTTCTGGATCGGTTCGGCAACCCGGTGAGACCCACCTCATGTCGTCACTCAAGTGGGTGACGTGCAATCGGGTCTCCTGCTGTTCTCAGCCGCTCCGGTGGACCAGCCGAGTCACCTGGTCGTGTCTGGTTTCGAAACCGTGAACAACAGTAGGTAATCTTCCGTAACGGGTGCGGGGAGCCGCCTCCAACCCACGGTCTGCCGGAGGGCTTCGTTGATCAAGCTCATGTTCGCCGACGACGAGGAACTAGTTCGGTCGGGGCTGCGCGCCATGATGTCCGGGGCTTCGGACATCGAGATCGTGGGCGAGGCAAGCGACGGCAGATCGGCGGTCGAGGTCGCCCGTCGCTATCACCCTGACGTCGCGCTGCTCGACATCAAGATGCGCGCCCCTGACGACGGCATTCGCGCGCTTCGGGCCATCCTCGCGCTGCCCGATCCGCCCACCGTCGCCATGCTCACCACCTTCGACATCGACGAGTACGTCAGCCTCGCGCTGCGGCTCGGCGCCAACGGCTTCCTGCTGAAAGACATCGACCCGGCGGCGCTGCTGCGGGCCGTGCGCGACCTGGCCAAGGGCGGTGCCGTCCTCGATCCGGGCGTGGCCGTGCGCATGGTGCAGAGTCACCGCGACGAACAGCGGGCCGCGCAGCCGGCGCGCAAGCTCCTGGCCTCGCTGTCCGAGCGCGAACGCGAGGTTGTCGCGCTGATCGGGCAAGGGCTGTCGAACGCCGAGATCGGCGGGCGGCTGCACCTGTCCGAGGCGACCGTGAAGGGCTACGTCTCGGCTGTGCTGTCGAAGATCGGCGCGGCCAACCGGGTGCAGGCCGCGCTCCTGGCCTACCGCGGCGGGCTTCTCGACCAGTAGAACCAGCACATGCTGCTGACCGCGCTCGAGTTCCTCGGGCTAGGGGCGTTCGCGGCGTCCGGGGCGCTCGCCGCGGTCCGGGCGCGGCTGGACGTGTTCGGGGTCGTCGTGGTCGGCCTGACCACGGCGCTCGGCGGCGGCATCATTCGCGACGTGCTTCTCGGCATCCATCCGCCGACGTCGCTGCGCAACTGGCCGTACCTGGCCGTCTGCGCGGCGACGGCGCTGATCGTGTTCGCCTTCCATCCGCAGGTTGCCCGGCTGCGGCACGCGGTGCTGCTCGCCGACGCGGTCGGGCTCGGCGTGTTCGCGACGGCAGGGACGACCCTGGCGCTCAACGCGGGCGCGACCGGGTACGCCGCGTGCCTGATCGGCATGACCAGCGGCATCGGCGGCGGCGCGCTCCGCGACCTGCTGCTGCGGGAGATTCCGCTCGTGCTGCGCAAGGAGATCTACGCGATGGCCGCGCTGACCGGCGCGGTCTGTGTCTGGGCCGGGCACGCCCTGAACCTCCCGGCCGGCGTGGTCACGACCTTCTCCGCGGTGGTCGTGGTCGCGATCCGCGTGCTCGCGCTCTGGCGACATTGGAACGCGCCGGTCGCGCGGCCGCCGGAAGAGCGTTCGCTCTGATGTCAGCTGCAGATGTGGATGTGCTTCCCGCCGACACAGGTGCGCGCGTGCGGGTGCGGAATGTGCGGTACGTGCACGCTGCCGCCTGAGTCGTCGGGCAAAGGCGCGCCGGTGGACCCAGTTCCGGTGTAGACGGGATCGTCAGAGGGGAGCGCGTATGTCGGCGTCGAGGTGGACGTGTCCGCGGTCGTCGAAGGTTCGGAAGATGAGGGCGGACTGTACGCGGGGATCGAGGGCGTGAACGGGACCGTCACGGAGGCAGGCGCGGTAGTCCCGGCGTCCTTGCTGCTGCACGCGTTGCCGATCAGCCCGATGACGGCGAGTACACAGATTCCCGCCAGCCAGCCGGGGCCGAGCCGTTTCCGATGGGCCATCAGCGCTCCTCGTTCTAAAGTTCAGCTGATGGTCGCGGCCGCCGCCCCACCTGTTACCCGCCGCACTCCGAGGGAACGCTCTTTGTGTGTTCTGCGTGTGTTCTTAGGCGGGTCTCAGCACTCTGCGTAAGACTGACGGCATGCGCATCCTCGTAGTGGACGACGACCGTGCCGTCCGTGAATCGCTCAGGCGGTCTTTGGAGTTCAACGGCTACACCGTGGAGCTCGCGAGCGACGGTGCGCAGGCTTTGGAGACGATCCTCGCCAACCGTCCGGACGCGATGGTGCTCGACGTGATGATGCCGCGCCTCGACGGGCTCGAAGTGGCCCGCCGGCTCCGCAGCACCGGCGACGACCTGCCGATTCTCGTGCTGACCGCCCGCGACACCGTCTCCGACCGGGTCTCCGGCCTCGACGCCGGCGCCGACGACTACCTGCCCAAGCCGTTCGCCCTGGAGGAACTGCTCGCCCGGTTGCGCGCCCTGCTGCGCCGCGCCGCGCCGGACGCTCAGCAGGGCGAGACGTCGGAGGTGCTGTCGTTCGCCGACCTCACGCTGGACCCGGGCACTCGCGAGGTCCGCCGCGGCGGACGCGAGATCAGCCTCACCCGCACCGAGTTCGCGCTGCTCGAGCTGTTCCTCTCGTACCCCAAGCACGTGCTGACCCGCGGAAGGATCCTGGAGGAAGTATGGGGTTACGACTTCCCGACGTCGGGCAACGCGCTGGAGGTCTACGTCGGCTACTTGCGCCGCAAGACGGAGGCGGAAGGCGAACCGAGGCTGATCCACACGGTGCGTGGAGTGGGCTACGTCCTGCGCGAGACCCCGCCGTGACCGACCATCCGGCGGGCGCGCACGCCGCGCCGGAGGGGGAGGTCCCCGACCCGCGGGGCACCCGGTGGAGCACCCGCCGGTTCTCGCTGCGCGGCCGCGTCACGCTGCTGGCCGCCGCTTGCGTGGCAGGCGCGGTGGCGCTCGTGTCCCTGTGCGCGTACCTGGTGGTGCGCAACAACCTCCTCACCCAGCTCGACGACAACCTGCTTGCCCGGGCCCAAGCTGCGGCGAACTCGCCGCAGGTGCCGACCGACCAGCTGCGCGAGGTGCCGGGTGCCCTCCTGGCCAGCGCTGACCTGCAGATCGGCCAGCTCAACGGCCTCACCGGCGACCTCATTTACCCGCAGCCGGGCACCCGGCCGCCGGTCGGCCCGGCTGAGATGCGCGTCGCGACCGGCGTGCTGCCGCAATCGCTGCGCACCGACGCGACCACCGGCATGCGGGTGGTCGCGGTGCCGCTCGGGCACGGGCAGGCGATCGTGCTGGCGCAGTCGATGGCTCCGACGATGCGCGCGCTGAACCAGCTGTCCGTGGTGCTGTTCCTGGTCGGCGGAGCCGGGATCGTGGTGGCCGCGGGCGCGGGCACAGCGGTCGCCCGCGCCGGTCTGCGCCCGGTCGACCGGTTGACGTCGGCCGCCGAGCGAGTGGCCGCGACCGGCGACCTGCGTCCGATCCCGGTGAGCGGCGACGACGAACTCGCCCGGCTCACGCACAGCTTCAACATCATGCTCGGCACGGTCGCGGACTCGCAGGAACGGCAGCGGCAGCTGGTCGCCGACGCCGGGCACGAGCTGCGCACTCCGCTGACGTCGATGCGCACCAACCTCGAACTGCTGCTGTCGGCCAACCGTCCGGGCGCGCCGTCGCTGCCGGACGAGGACCGCGCCGACATCGAGGCCGACATCCGCGGCCAGCTCGACGAGCTCACCCAGCTCATCGGTGACCTGGTGGAGCTGGCCCGCCAGGACGAACCGCGCGAGCAGGCCGAACGCGTCGACCTGATGGAGGTGGTCGAGCGTGCGCTCGACCGGGCGCGCCGCCGGGCGGGCGAGATCGAGTTCGAGGTCGCGCTGCAGCCGTGGGTGCTCACCGGCGACAACAGCTCGCTCGAACGCGCGGTGCTGAACCTGCTGGACAATGCGGTGAAATTCTCGCCGCAGGGTTCGCGGGTGCGGGTCACGCTGCGTCCGCTCGGCGACGGCACCGCGGTGGTCGAGGTCGCGGACTCCGGGCCCGGCATCGCCGAGGAAGACTTGCCCAAGGTCTTCGACCGTTTCTACCGCTCGTCGGAAGCGCGTACCTTGCCCGGATCGGGTCTCGGGCTGGCGATCGTGAAGCACGCCGCCGAACGGCACGGCGGCACGGTTTACGCCAACCGGGCCCCGGAAGGCGGCGCTTTGCTCACGATCCGGCTACCGGGGGCGCCCGTCGCCTGAATCGGCCGTACCGGTTGGCCGTCGCCCGGCAGGGGGACGCTCGATCTGCACGTCGCACACACCCGATGTTGAATCGTGTAGGATTTTGTGCAGTTGATGGGTGTGCTTGGGGAGTGGCGGTGCTCGCGCGGCAGCGACAGGCGATGATCCTCGAGGAAGCACGCCGGACCGGTGCGGTCCGGGTCAGTGACCTCGTCGCGAGGCTCGGCGTCTCCGATATGACGGTCCGCCGCGACCTCGACGTGCTCGCGGGCCGCGGCCTGGTCGAGAAGGTCTACGGCGGCGCGACGTCGCTGGTCGGCAAGAGCACCGACGAACCGGGGTTCGAGGCGAAATCGGTGCGGCAGCGCGCGCAGAAGGAAGCCATCGCCGAACTGGCGGCCACCCTCGTCAAGCCGGGCACCGCGATCGGATTGTCCGCGGGCACCACCACCTGGACGCTCGCGCACGCGCTCGACGGCATCGAGGGCCTCACCATCGTCACCAACTCGATCCAGGTCGCCGACGTGCTGCGCAACGCCGGACAGCCGGACCGGACGGTGGTCCTCACCGGCGGCGTGCGCACTCCGTCGGACGCTCTGGTCGGCCCGGTTGCGGTGCAGAGCTTGCGGACGCTGCACCTCGACCTGGTGTTCCTCGGCGTCCACGGGATGGCGGTGGGACCCGGGTTCACCACCCCGAACCTCACCGAGAGCGAGACCGACCGCGCGCTGGTGGAGGCCGGACGGCGGCTGGTGGTGCTCGCCGACCACACGAAATGGGGCACGGTCGGCATTTCCACGATCGCGGACCTGGAAGAAGCGCAGGTCGTGGTGACCGACGACGGCCTGGACGAACGCGCGCGGGAAGACCTCGCGGAGCGGGTCGGAGAACTCATGATCGCCGAAACGGCGGAGAACCTCGAGGCAGAAGAAGCGTGAAACGCACTGTGCGGCACCTGGCCGACGGCCGGGAGATCATTTACTTCGACCACACCGACGCCGTCGAACGGCTCGCCGCCGACACCCGGGACCTGCCGCCGGTCGCGGCGGCCTCGGAAATCCGCCGCGACCCGCTGACCGGCGAGTGGGTCGCGATGGCGGCGCACCGCCAGACGCGCACGTATAAGCCTCCGGCCGACCTCTGCCCGCTCTGCCCGACCCGGCCGGGCAAGCCGAGCGAAATCCCCGAAGCCGACTACGACGTGGTCGTGTTCGAGAACCGGTTCCCGTCGTTCTCACAGCAGGCCACCGGTGAATCGTCCACTGTGGACGGACTCGGCCTGGTGCCGACCGCGCCTGGTCTCGGCCGCTGCGAGGTCGTGTGCTTCACCAGCGACCACGACGGCGCCTTCTCCCGGCTGACTCCGGAGCAGGTGCGCCTCGTGGTGGACGCCTGGGCCGACCGCACCGCCGCGCTCGCGCGGACGCCCGGCGTCGAGCAGGTCTTCCCGTTCGAGAACCGCGGCGAGGAAATCGGCGTCACGCTCTCGCATCCGCACGGCCAGATCTACGGCTATCCGTTCGTCACGCCCAAGACCGAGCGGATGCTCGCGGTCGCGCGCGAACACGGCGGATCGGTGCTCGGCGAGGTGCTGGCGGCGGAACAGAAATCGGGCGAGCGCGTGATCGCCGCGGGCGAGCACTGGACGGCTTTCGTGCCGCCCGCCGCGCGCTGGCCGGTGCACATCCAGATCGTGCCGCATCGGCAGGTGCCAGACCTTCCCGCGCTCACCGATGCCGAGCGCGACGACTTCTCCCGCGTGTACCTGGATGTGCTGCGCCGATGCGACGCGCTGTACGACCGCCCGCTGCCCTACATCGCGGGCTGGCAGCAGGCACCGGTGCGGCGGGACCGGGAGCTGTCGTGGCTGCACCTGGAGCTGTTCTCCGTGCTGCGGGCCAAGGACAAGCTGAAATACCTGGCCGGATCCGAGTCGGGCATGGCGGTCTGGATCAACGACGCCACCCCGGAACAGATCGCGGAGCGGCTTCGCACGGCAGGCTGACCGCGACTCGCGGCATACTCATCTACGAAACACAGGTTCGACTCAGGAACCTCTCAGGCCCAGCCGCTTAGGTGAGGACATGACCGAGAACGACCCCCACGTGCCCGACTCCGCGGCGGGTCGCCAGGACCCGGGCGCCCAGCCGGGCGCCGAAGGCCAGGCGGCCTGGCAGCAGACCCCGGCTCAGCCGGAGCAGCCCTCTTCCGCTGGAGACGCGGGACAGCCAGCTTCCAGTGCGACTGGTTCGACTGCCGCGTACGGTTCGGCCGCTGAGGGCTCGGCAGGGACGTCCGGCTCCGGTACGGCGAGCGGTGACGCTTCCGGTGCGTACGGAGCGCCCGCGGGGCAGTACGGCACCGCCCCGGCCTACGGCTCCGCTCCGTCTGGGAGCACGCCGAATCCGTGGTCGGCCCAAGGCGCGGCCGCCTCACCCGCTGGCGTGCCCCAGAGCGGCCCGAACCCGGGCGCTCAGCAGCCCGCGCCGGGTCAGCCGTATGGCAGCCAATATCCCGGCGGAACGCAGACTCCTTCCCATGGGATCCCGGCCAATCCTTACGGCGCACCGGGAACGTCGGTGTACGGCGTTCCCGCGCAGCGCGAGAAGAAGGGGTCGGCAGGCAAGCTCCTCGCGAGCGTCGCCGCGATCTCGCTCGTGATCGGCGGCGTGGCGGGCGGGACCGTCGGGTACCTCACCGGCGGGTCCGGTTCGTCGGTGAGCGCGCTCGACGCGCCGAAACCCGCGCAGCAGACCGGCAACGTGCCCGCCGGCTCGGTCGAATCGGTGGCGCAGAAGCTGTCGCCGAGCGTGGTCGAGCTGCAGGTGTCCGGCCGGACCGCGGCGGGCGAGGGCTCCGGGTTCGTGCTCAGCAGCGACGGCTACATCCTGACTAACAACCACGTCGTCCAGGTCGCCGCGAACGGCGGCCAGATCCAGGCGGTGTTCCAGGATGGGAAGAAGGCCGCGGCGAAGGTCGTCGGCCGGGACCCGACCACGGACATCGCCGTGGTGAAGGTGTCCGGCGTCGGCAACCTCACGCCGGTCGAGCTGGGCCGTTCCGACGACCTGCGGGTCGGGCAGCAGGTGGTCGCCATCGGCTCGCCGTACGAGCTGACCGGCACGGTCACCTCCGGCATCGTCAGCTCACTGCACCGCCCGGTGCAGGCGGGCGGCGACGAGACCGACCAGACCACGGTGATGGACGCGATCCAGACCGACGCCGCGATCAACCCCGGCAACTCGGGCGGTCCGCTGTCGAACATGAGCGGCCAGGTCATCGGCATCAACTCGGCCATCTACAGCCCGAATTCCGGCCGCGGCCAGGGCAGCGGCGGCGAGGGCGGCAACGTCGGCATCGGCTTCGCCATCCCGATCGACCAGGCTCGCCGCACCGCGCAGGACATCATCAAGACCGGGCACGCGACCCAGACGTTCATCGGCGCGAAGGTCACCGACGCGCCCCAGGGCGGAGCCCAGCTCGGCGACATCACGCCGGGCAGCCCGGCGGAGAAGGCGGGCCTCAAGCCCGGCGACGTGGTGACCAAGATCGACAACCGCGTCATCGACAGCGCCAACACGCTCGTCGCCGCGATCCGCACGCGCGCCCCGAACGACCAGGCGACCTTCACCCTCGCCAGCGGCCGTACGGTGCAGGTCACCCTCGGCGGGCAGGCGGTACCGGCCAACTAGATCGCTCGGCCGCCGAGGCGCGGCCGAGACCAGCCACGGCTCGACCCCCCCTTCCGCGCTGGGGCCGAACCTTTGCAGGCCACGCGCGACCGGATCAACCGTGCCGGTCGCGCGTGGCCGTTTTCACGGCCAGCACCCGAAAACCGGCTCGCGCACGAAAACACGAAGAGGCTCTCCGTGCCGCCTCCGACTCGGCACGGAGAGCCTCTCCGCGTGCGGTGAGGTGCCCACGCGCACGCTGACCCAAACGCCGAATCCGCGGGAAAATTCCGGTTCCGGAAGAAAACCCAGGTCAACTATGCGCGCGTCCGGATTTTCCGCGCCGCACGATGTCGAAACCAGACAATCCGGACGGCTGCCACGGCCAGGACGGCACTCCACACCACCGCGAGTGTCACCGCCAGCCCGAGCCACGTGTTCCCGTCGTGCAACCCAGGCTTCGACGGCACGCCATAAGTGCGCCACAGCAGCGGGAACGCCACGAAACCCAGCACCGCGGTCAGCGCTGCGCCTACCTGCACCGGCCCTCGCCACGGCCGCGGCAGGACCCGAGCGAGCAGCAGGCCGACCACCGCGGCGACCGGAGCGAACACCGCGTCGTTCACGATCGGCCCGCCGCCGATCCACAGCAGCGTCGTGAAGCTGTCCGGCCATGCCGGTGCCGCATAGTCGAGGAACAGCACGACCCCGTACGCCAACGCGGCTAATCCGGGCAGCGCCAGCGCAATCCGTGCGGTCTTCACTGCACCTCCAGCTTCGAGACCCACTTCGTCTGCAGCAAACCCGGCCGGCTGGGTGCGATCACGCGGCAGGGGTAGCCGTGGTCGAGGTTCAGCACCTCGCCGTTCAGTTCCAGCGCCAGCAACGTAAGCGGGTCAGCTGTGTGCTCGCCAGGCAGCACGCTGACGCCGTACAGGCCGTTCTTCTCCAGCGACGACACCCGCACGGACACGCCAGGTGAGCTTCCCGCTGCGCGCAGCAGGTCGGGGAACGAGATCCCGCGCCACGTCGCCATCTGGCTCCACCCTTCGACGCACGCGATCGGCAAGTCCACAGTGGTCTGCGGCAACGCCCGCAGCTCCGCGAGCGTGAACTGCCGTGTCCCCGCCGGAGTGACCACGGAGAGCCGCCATCCTGGGTCCTGCGCGATCCGCGTTACCTGCGCTGCCACGGCTGTGCGGTTTACTGGCAGCTTCTGCGTGCCCTTATCCGATCGCCACGAGAGTCCGGAGACGTTCCGCAGCGCTGGGACTGTCGCTCCCGCCGTGGCCAGCACCGCGACTCCGGTCGCGATCCCAGTGGTGGTCAGGAATCCTCGGCGTGACAACCCAGGGCCAGGAGACTGAGCGGGTGCGCGTTCCCGCGTCAACGCCCGCCGGATCACCGGGAGCTTCACCGCGACGTGGACGAAGATCGACCCGATCGCCACCCACGCCACCGCGTAGTGCACCTGCGGAAAGTAGAAGTTCCACGGGTAATTCTGCGCAACGTTGAGCAGCCCTGAACTCAGCTCGAAGAACGCCGCCCCGGACAGGACGAGGATCGACAGCCGCTCCATCGCGTGTGGCACCGAACGCACCAGCGGCCGCTCGAACAGCTTCGGGTAGACGCTCCACAGTTTGGCCAGCAGCAACGGAATCGCCGCTATCCCGGACAACACGTGCGCACCCTGCGTCACCCGATACAGCCACACCGGCCGACTGGGCCAGAAGAACCACTCCGGCGGATGCTGGATCAAGTGGCTCAGCAGCCCGGTGACGAAGCAGATCAGAAACGCGAGCCCGAGCAGGCTGCCCACCCGAGTTGTCGCGCGCTCGCCGTGCGCGCCGCCCTTGAACTGCTCCGCCTTCGGGACCTGGCGATCGACGGCCCGGGCCCGTTCGCTCACCTTGGCTTGCACTGAAGTGACCCGAGCGTCTAGCGCACGCCACGCGGCCGCCAGCCGTCCGCGTTTCACGCGCGCGCCAGCTTCGCGAACCAGCGGTGCCCGCGACTGGTCGTCCACACCACACGAAAACCAGTCCGTACGGCGATTTCCGCGATGGCGTCGACTCCCACCCACGCCCAGGTGAACCACCGTCCGCCAGCGGGATCCGGTCGCAGGCGCACGTGGTCCCGGCGCACTCCGTGGCCCGGTTTCTCCAACTCCACGAGCACGTCACCGTCCGGCATGAGCAGTTCGTGCACTCGCCGCAGCAGCGCATCGGGATCGCCACCGATCCCGATGTTGCCGTCAGCCAGCAACACGTGCTCCCATCGCCCCTCGCCGGGTAAGCGAGCGAAAACGTTGCGCTGCAACGCGCTTGCTCCGCGACGCCGAGTCATGCGGACCGCGACCGGCGAACTGTCCACGCCGAGAGCTACCACCCCACGGCGCGCCAAAGCGGCGGTAAGACGCCCGGGCCCGCAGCCGACGTCGAGCGTCGGACCTGCGCACGCGTCTAGCAGCACAGCGTCGCCCGCGCCGCAGCCGTCCGCCCAGCGACCCACAGGAAGCTCGACGCGGCCACCGTTCGCAAGCTCCAGCCAGCAGTGGTAGCCAAGCAGTCCGCGGTCGAATTCCCGGCCAGTCGAGAGTTTCACGCCACCACTCCCACCTCGTCGACTGCGGCCGCGAACCTGCTGTTCGGCCGGATCGCGGCCACTCGCAGCGCGTCCGCCATGGTGTCCACATCGGACAGTGTCGGTAGCTCGCCAACTCGAAGCCCCGCACCTTCCAGTGCCGCGCGAGTGCGGAATCCGGTGTCCGACCGAGACATCGGAACTCCGGCGAGCACCTGTGCCTGCCGCGGGTCAGCCAGCCCAAGTCCCCACCAGCCACCGTCTTCCGCGGCACCCAGCACTGCGCGGCTGGCTCCGGTGACGACCGGCTCGATCGCCGAAGCCAGCAACGCGGGGGAGACCTGCGGCGTGTCCATGCCGATCTGCAGCACGGGCAACCCGACGTGCATCGCGGCGGTATCGGCGTGCGCATTGACTAGCCGTGCGCCGAAATCCCAGCCTCGCTGCGCGATCACGGTGGCTTCTCGCAATGCTCGACCGATTTCGGTGCCCCGCGCCGCCGCGGCGAGGTCGCCCGTCATCGCCACCACCGTGATCGCGCCGTCAGTGGCGAACGCAGCGTCCAGCGTGTCCAGCAGTGCGGACGCGGCGATTTCCGCAGCCTGTTCCGCCGTCGCGGGCGGGCACAACCGAGTCTTTGCGAACCCCGGCACCGGGGCCTTCGCGATCACAAGCAGGCAGAACGTCATCGGGCCAACGCCCGCCCGAAGTCCCGTACCGCCCGTAACGTGCCGCGCACCGAACCGGACACCTTCGATTTCGTGCCCTGCGCCCGTTCCCGGTAAGCGACGTCGAACTCCTGGACTACCCAGCCCGCGCGCTGCGCCTTTACCAAGAGCTCAAGCGGATAGCCAAACGCCCGGTCCGTGACGCCCAGAGCCAAAAGTTCCCGGCGACGCACAGCCCGCAACGGCGCGATGTCCCGCACCGGCAGCCCGCGGGTCCGCAAGAGCAGCGAGAGGACGACGTTGCCCGCTCTGGCGTGCCAAGGCCAAGCCGCGCGGGACACCGGCACCCGTCGCCCGACCGCGAGGTCAGCACCGTCCACGACCGCGGCAACCAGCCGTGGCAATTCGGCCAGATCGAGCGACCCGTCGGCATCCGCGAAACAGACGATGTCGGCGGTCGCGTTCTCCAATCCGGTGTGGATGGCGGCACCATAACCGCGCCGCGGCTCGTCGACGACTTTCGCGCCGTGCGCAGCCGCGACTCCGGGGGAACCGTCGCGTGACCCGTTGTCCACGACGATCGCGCGATACCCCGGCGGCAGGCTGGCGAGCACGCCGGGCAGCGCGGCCGCCTCGTCGAGGCAAGGGAGGACGACGTCCACTCCGAATTCGTTCACGAGGCGTACGGTAAGTCTGGAAAGGACAGTGCAGAACCCTTGCTGTGCTTACCAAATCCTGACGTCCGGCAGGATCTTACCGAGTTCTCACGGATCCGCCGGATACCTGCCGGACGGCCACCAGCGCGGCTATCGTGACCGGCGATGAGCGAGTCGACGAAGGCTGCCCGGCTCGCCGAGCCGCCGCCCCCGGTACCCGTCCGTCCCCGGTTCCGCGCTGATCTCGTGACGGTCGGCGTCACCCTCGTGGTGATCGCCGCCGCCACCGCGGTCGGCGTGTATTACAACCGGCCAGGCTCGGACGTGGTGATCTACGCGTTCGCGCCGCCGTTGTTCGCGCATTGGCTGCCGCACGTCGGCCCCGGCTCGGTGTTCGCCGTCCTGATCGCCGCCGGCGTCGTCCTGTACGGCCCGGCCCTGGCCGCCCGGTTGTCGTGGCGGCGCGCCCTCATCGCGGGCTACCTGGCCTCCCTCGCCTGGATCTTCTCCCTCGCCATGGTCGACGGCTGGACGCGCGGCTTCACCGGCAGGCTCACCACCCCGCAGGAATACCTGCACGAAGTCCCCGGCATCACGGACATCCCACGTTTCCTGCGCGAATTCTCCTCGCGCATCCTCGATTTCCAGCCGAACTCGTGGACCACTCACGTGTCCGGCCACCCGCCCGGCGCGACCCTCGTCTTCGTCTGGCTCGACCGGCTCGGCCTCCACGGCGGTGCCTGGGCGTCGACCGCGGTGGTGCTGGTGGCCGCGCTGGTCGCGGTCGCGGTGCCAGCGACGATCGCGCTGCTCGGCGATCCTGACGCGGCCCGCGCGGCGTTGCCGTTCGCCGTGCTCAGCCCTGGTGCGGTGTGGCTGGGCGTGTCCGCCGACGGCCTCTTCGCCGGTGTGACCGCCACCGGCATCGCGCTGCTTGCCCTCGCCTCCGTGGGCTTCCGCGAACGCCGTGGTTACGCCTGGCCCACGGCGTTGGCGGCCGGAATTCTCGTCGGATTCGGCATCTTTCTTTCCTACGGCCTCGTCCTGCTCGGCCTGGTCGCACTCGCCGTCGCCTTGCTCGGCAGGCAATGGCGTGCCGCTCTGGTCGCCGTTCTCGGCGCGTTGGCCGTGGTCGCCGTGTTCGCGTTCGCTGGATTCTGGTGGTTCGACGGCTACCACCTCGTGGTCGAGCGCTACTACCAGGGCGTTGCGCTAGTGCGGCCGTATTCCTACTGGGTGTGGGCCGATTTGGCCGCCGTGGCGGTCGCGTGCGGACCGGCAGTCGTCGCAGCGACCCGCCGAGGGGTGGCCACCGCGATCTTCTTGCCCTCTCGCCGGACTATCCTGCGCGATCCAGTGCTCCTGATCGTGGCGGCCGCCGTGCTCACGATCGTTTTCGCGGATTCGTCCGGCCTGTCGAAGGCTGAGGTAGAACGGATCTGGCTACCGTTCGGCGCGTGGCTGATCCCAGCCACGGCACTGCTTCCGGCGGGCCACCGCCGCTGGTGGCTGGCCGGACAGGCGGTGGTCGCGCTCGCGGTCAACCACCTGCTGCTGACGAACTGGTGAGGTGAGGCATGGAGGACCAAGCGGGTCGCGTGCTCGTGGTCGACGACGACGAGACGGTGCGCGACGTCGTCCGTCGCTACCTCGAAACCGCCGGTTTCACCGTCGACCTGGCCGGTGACGGTACCGCTGCGCTCGCCCAGTTCGCCGAGCGCGTGCCGGACCTGGTGGTGCTCGACGTGATGATGCCCGGCCTCAACGGCCTGGAGGTGTGCCGCCGACTGCGGCAGACGAGCCAGGTGCCGATCGTCATGCTCACCGCCCTCGGCGAGGAGGAAAACCGCATCGCCGGGCTGCAGCTCGGGGCCGACGATTACGTCACCAAACCGTTCAGCCCCAAGGAACTCACGCTGCGCGTGGCCTCCGTGCTGCGCCGGGCCCGGATGCCGCGGCCCGAGCCACCTACGGCGGAGCTGGTGGACGGCAACCTCCGGCTCCAGATGACCGCCCGCCAGGCGACGCTCGACGGCGCGGTGCTGCCGCTGACCACGCGCGAGTTCGATCTCCTCGCGTTTTTCCTCTCTCATCCCGGCGTCGCGTTCAGCCGGGCTGACCTGCTGGAGAAGGTGTGGGGCTGGGACTTCGGCGACCAGTCCACGGTGACTGTCCACGTGCGACGGTTGCGCGAGAAGATCGAACGTGACCCAGCCAAACCGATCCGGGTCGCGACGGTGTGGGGCGTCGGCTACCGCTACGACCGGACCCGGTCATGATCGGCTCGGGCGAGTCGGCGTGGGAGATCTTCGTCCACGTCCTGCATATCCTGCCGCTCGCTCTGCTGTTCGCCCTGCCGGTGGCAGCGCTGGGCGGGCTAGTGCTTTACCTGCTGCGGCACCGGTCGCTGGCCACCACGATGACCACGCTCGTGCTGACCCCGGTCGCCGCGATGCTGGTCGGGATCCTCGGCGTGAGCGGCTTTATGTTCACCGAGGCACTGACCACCGAGCTGCTCGTGTGCCTGCTCGTCGCACTGGTGGCGGTGCCCGCGGCGATGGTGCTGGGCCGGGTGATCGCGCGACGCAGTGTGTGGGAACGCGAGGCGCGGGAACGCGAACGCGCGGCGGAGGCGTCGCGTCGCGAACTGGTCGCGTGGATCAGCCACGACCTGCGCAGTCCGCTCGCCGGGATCCAGGCGATGGCGGAGGCACTGGCTGACGGCGTGGTTTCGGAACGCGCCGAGGTGACCGACTACGCCCGGCGCATCAGCGGGGAGACCACCCGGCTGTCCGGCATGGTGGGCGACCTGTTCGAGCTGTCCCGGATCACCGCGGGAGCGCTCGAACTGAGCATGTCGGCGGTGCCGCTGCGCGACGTGGTGAGCGACGCGGTCGCCGCGCAGGCACCGGTGGCTGACCGCAAACGCGTGCGGGTGCTGGAAAACGCGTCCGCGTGGCCGGTGGTGTCCGGCAGCGATCCGGAGCTGGCGCGGATCGTGCGGAACCTCGTGTCCAACGCCATCCGGCACACCCCGCCGGACGGCACGGTCGCCGTGCAGATCGGCATCGACGGCGACCAAGCGCTGCTGGCCGTGGACGACGGCTGCGGCGGAATTCCGGACGACGAGATCAACCGGGTCTTCGACGTCGCCTTCCGCGGCACGCAAGCCCGCACCCCCGACCGCAGCGGCACCACCAGCGGCGGCGGACTGGGCCTGGCCATCGCCAAGGGCCTGGTGGAGGCACACCGGGGGCGGATCGGCGTGCAGAACCACGGCCCAGGATGCCGCTTCGAGGTGCGATTGCCCCTGGCGGCTTCCTGAATCGTCTATTGTGGACGGTCAGGACGCGGCGACCGCCGACACCGGCTCCACGGTGCGGTCGGTCGCGATCCGGAAGAATGGCTCGTCGGGGAAATGCGCTGCGGCGACGATCGTGCCGGTGCCGACCACCTCGCCGAGCCAACGGCGGCGAGTCAGCTCCGCCTGACCGGGATCGACGTCGGATGCCGCGCCGATCGTCGGGTCGGCCATCTGCTCCGGGATCTGGAAGACATCACCGACCAGGACCACGCGCCGGTCCTGATCCACGACTTCCAGTACGTAATGCCCTGGCGTGTGTCCGGGTGCGTGCCGGACGGTGACGCCGGGAGCGACCAGTTCACCGTCCAGCAACGGACGCAGTTTGCCCTGAGCGCGGACTGCTTCCAGCGCTACCCGGCCGCGGTCGTGCCGCCCCGCCGGTTCGACGAACGCCGCCCAGTCAGGTGCGCCGTACCGCACTTCGGCATTCGGGAAGTACGGCTCGCCATTCGGCGCGACCCAGCCGATGTGGTCGGCATGCAGATGCGTCAGCACCACAATGTCGACGTCTTCGCGGGCAACCCCGGCCTCGTCGAGCGCTGCGGGCAGCCCGCCGGTGAGCTCCGGCTCGATCGCGTCGACCACCGGGTGCAGCTGCTCCCGGGAATGCTGCGGCAGATGCGGCTCGCCGGACGGGCGCGGACCGAAACCGGCGTCGACCAGCACCGTCCGGCCGCCGGTCCGGATCACGAACGCGCCAGTGGTCACCGGGACAGTGCTCGGCGCCGAGCGTTTGCCCTGGAGCCCCGGGAAGAACGACGACGGCAGCCGCAGCCGTCCGTCAGTCAGTGCGTGGATCTCGATGTCCCCCACCACGATGGAACGCATGCCCAGCATCAAGATCCGGTGCGGCCGATTCATTCCGGAACGTGATCTTCACCTCATCGGGTGATGGGCGCGCGCAGCTCGGCGGTGGCGAACTCCGCGATGCCATCCGTGAACGACCTTTCCGCCTGGAACCCGAGCAGCTCCCGTGCCCGGGCCGGGTCGGCGACCACGTGCCGGACATCGGCCGGTCGCGCGCCACCGACGATCCGCGGCTCCGGCCCACCGCAGGCGTGGGCCAGTTCGCGGGCCAGGTCACCGACGCTGTGCGGCTGTCCGGAGCAGATGTTCAGCGGCGTGAGATCTGCTTCCGGACCGTCGTTTCGGAGCGCGAGGACGTTCGCTCGGGCAACGTCGTCCACGTGCACGAAATCCCGCTGCTGCCGCCCATCCTCCAGCACGGTCGGTGCTTCGCCGCGCTCCAGCGCCGAACGGAACAGCGACGCCACCCCAGCGTACGGAGTGTTCTGCGGCATCCGCGGGCCGTAGACGTTGTGGTAGCGCAACGCCCAGACCGTGCCGCCGGTCTGCCGCGCCCATGCTCCCGCGAGGTGCTCTTGCGCCAGTTTTGTTGCCGCATAGGTGCTTCGAGGCAACAGCGGGGCGCTTTCGGGCACGAGTTGCCAGCCCAACTCGGCACCGCAGTGCGGGCAAGCGGGTTCGAATCGCCCGGTGTCCACATCGGACTGCCGACGAGGCAGCGGCGGGACGACACCGTGGTCCGCACACGCGTAAAGCCCCTCGCCGTAGACCACCATCGACGAGGCGAGCACGAGCTTGTGCACCTTCGCCGCGTACATCGCGGCCAGCAGCACGGCGGTGCCGTAGTCGTTGTTCAGCGCGTATGAGGGCGCGTCGGAGGGATCCACGCCATGCCCGACTACCGCGGCCTGGTGACAGACCGCGTCGACGCCGTCGAGCAGTTCGGCGACAATTTCGGCGTCGGTGACGTCACCGCGCAGGAAACGGTGCCGCCGGGTGTATTCGGGTGGCGTGGCGGAGCCGTGCGCAGTGGACAGCAGGTTGTCCAGCACGATGACCTCGTCGCCGTCGTCAGCCAGCTGATCGGCGATCCGGGACCCGATGAACCCGGCACCGCCGGTGAGAAGCACTCGCACTCCGCCGACGCTAGGCCGCCTGCCCTGGGGTGCGCGCGGCCTGCGCGGACCACGTCACCGAATCGTCAGAAATCACCGGGCCCGTGGCGGCGGAGCGGGCCCCGAACCGGATACGGTGTCGGCATGGAACGGAGCGCACAGCGGCTGGGCCGGGCACTCGTGGTGATTGTGGACGACCGGGTCGCGCACGGGGAGCACGACGACACCTCCGGGCCGCTCGTCACCGAGCTGCTCGAGGAGGCCGGATTCATCGTCGACGGCGTCGTGGTGGTCGAGGCCGAGACCGCGGGCATCCGCAACGCGCTCAACACGGCGGTGATCGGCGGGGCGGACCTGGTGATCACGGTCGGCGGCACCGGAGTCTCGCCGCGCGACCGCACGCCGGACGCGACCGCCGGGGTGCTCGACCGCCCGATCCCGGGCATCGGCGAGGCCCTGCGCGCCTCGGGGCTGGCCGCGGGCGCGGTCGACGCCGGGATCTCCCGCGGCCTGGCTGGCGTTTCGGGCAGCACGCTGGTGGTCAACCTGGCCGGCTCGCGCGCGGCGGTGCGCGACGGCATGGCGACCCTCTCCTCGCTGGTCCCGCACGTGATCGACGAGCTCTCCGGCCTCGAAGAGGTCTGAGCCCGCTCGTAATGCGGCGAATGTCTCTCTGCACTTGTCAAACAACAGGTGGGACGATGGACCCATGCCGCACGAGGAACGACGCCCCCGCGTGACCGAGGCCCAGCGCCGCCGCCGGGTCGACGAGATCTTCGGCGACGTCCTGCCGGAGACCACGTCCGATGAGCGGGGCCGGGGCCCGGAGACCACTCCGGATTCGTGGTTCCTCGAGAACCGGCCCCCGCATCACGATCAATGACCCCTCAGTTCTCTCGGCTGGAGGGGCCGTTGCCCTGCTGCGCGCGCAGCAGGTCGCGGATTTCGGTGAGCAGCTCGACGTCCGTCGGCTCGGCCGGGCCCTTCTCCTGGCCCCGCTTGCGCCGCTCCTGGACGTGCTTCATCGGCAGGACCATCAGGAAATAGACGACCGCAGCGACGATCACGAAGTTGATCGCCGCGTTGATCACGCCGCCGAAGTCCAGGAACGTCGAGTCGTTGCCATTCAGGACATTGAAGCCGAGGCCCTTCGCCGCGTCGGTTCCGCCGAGCGCGTTGATCAACGGCTTGATGAGGCCGTTGGTGAACGCCGTGACGATCGCGGTGAACGCGGCACCGATGACGACGGCGACCGCGAGGTCGACGACGTTGCCGCGCATCAGAAAGTCCTTGAAACCTTTCAGCACTGCTGCTCCCAGGAGAATCAGGACGGGCGTCTGGCCGCCCTGAGACAGCCGTCGCCCGTCGGGACAGGGTCGGGTTAGCGGAGAGTAACCGTTACCGGTCGTTCGAGCGAGGAAGCGGCGACCTGCGTGGCAACCTGCGCGGGCAACGCAAGCAGCACCAGCGGACCCTTCTGCGGCGGGCCCAGCATGCGGTTCCCGGCGTCGTCGGAACGCCGGACGGTGACGACGGTGGCCCCTCTGGCCAGCACAGACGCGGAATTCGTGGTATCCGCGCCCGCGACGACATCGACGCGCTGGCCCGGCTGAAGGAGCTCGGCGACAGCCGCGTCCGCCAGGCTGACGGCGACGGTGACCGCGCCGGGTTCACCCGTTACGGGGAGGTTGTTGCCGAGGAGCCGGACGTCGGTGATGGGCTCCCCAGCCCGGGCGGCCCCGGCCAGAAGCCGGCCCACCGCCGCGTCGGAAGCTGACAGCGCGCCGGACGGGCGAAGGTCGTCGGGCAGTGCGACGGTCCGCACGTCAGCGGCGCGCAGAACAGAACCCGCGGGCAGGTCCCGCGCGGAGACGACCGTCGAAGTGGCGGGCGCGCCCCGCGCGGAGGGCGGGAGGAATAGGACGAGCAGGCCGGCCAGGAGCAAGGCCGCCGCGAGACACCGGCGGAGCATCCGGGCTCGCCTACCGCGCGGCAGACGGAGGTCCGGCAGCGCGGGAAGACGGCTGAGCAAGGTGTTCACGGTTGTCCCCTCGTCGGTTCCGGTGCGGCGGGATACCGCACGAATCCGACGTTAAGGACGTCGCGAACCGGCCGGAAGGGCCGATTCGCGAACCTGTGGACAACTGGCCCCTTGTGGATAACTCGGGGGTCAGGAGGCCGTGGAAGCCGTTTTCGTCGTGCTCGTGGTGGAGGATGTGTTCGAGGACGAAGACGTCGACGAAGAGGAGGTGGTGGACGACGAGTCGGACTTGGCGCTCTCGGTCTTGGCCGGGGCCGCGGAGGTGCTCGACTTGCTCGAATCACGCGAATCCGTGCGGTAGAACCCGCTGCCCTTGAAGACCACGCCGACCGAACTGAAGACCTTGCGCAGTGCGCCGGAGCACTGCGGGCAGACGGTCAGGCTGGGGTCGGAGAAGGACTGCACCGCCTCGAAGCGGTGGTCACATTCCTTGCAGGCGTACTGGTACGTGGGCACTGAAGCTCCTTCATGCACTGGCACTCGACCTACAAGAGTGCTAACCCAATTGTGCTGGACAGCATTCCCTCAGCGCAATTACCCCTTGCTCACAGTGCTGTGGCGGAAGGGGCGGCGGCGGGTTAGCGCTGGTCAGGGTGCCTTTGATGGAGGCGGCTGGGTGACTGGGCCGCGGCGGGTCCGGCCGATTGGGCCGTTGGTGGGCTCGTTGGCGGGGCCTGGCGGTGTCCATGGGCGGGCTTGCGTCGGTCGGTTTTGGCGGCTGCCGGTGTGGTCGCTGGCGCGGAGTGGGCGTGGATGCGCGGCTTGGGCGGTTGGTGTGGTTCGTGGCTGGACGCTGAGGCGAGAGGGCTGGGCGGAGCTGGCGGCGTGTGTGGCTGACCGTGTGGCAAGCGACCTGGCGGCTGGGGATGGCGAGCCAGGGTGAGCGCGGTGCGTTGGCGGAGGCTGGCGGTGTGGCCGTCGCCGAGGGACGCGGCTGGCTTCGGTGCGGAGCTGTGGTCGGATCGCCGAGGCACTCGGGTCGGACCGCGGGCATCGGCTGGGCCTTCGTCGGTCATCGGCTGGAGGCCGTCGTAGCAGCGGCCGATCGGCCCTGGTGGCGACACTGAACTCGGCGGGCCGATCGAGTGGTCTTGACCACTCCCTCAGCCCTCTCAGCGGGCCGCGGCGGCGGTCGGCAGCTGGATGAGGCCGGAGGGCGTCAGGACGGCGGTCATGGGCACGTCGTGAGGTTCGGCCGGGAGACGGTCGACGACCTCCTCCGCGCGCACCACAGCCACGCGGGCGGTGTCAGCCGCGGCGGTCAGGGTGCGGTCGTAGTAGCCGGCTCCGCGGCCGAGGCGGGTGCCGTGGCGGTCGACGGCCAGGGCTGGGATCAGCAGCACCTGTGCCGACGCCACCGCGGCGGTGCCCAGGCGTGGGCCGGATGGTTCCAGGACGCCACGCAAGCGTCCGGGGATCAGGGCGTCCGGGCCGGTGTACTCGGCCCAGTCGAGCGGGCCGGGCGTGTCCGGGATGACTGGCAGCAGGACGCGAGCGCACGTCGCGGCCAGGGCGTCAACCAGCGAGATTTGGCCGGGCTCGGTGCCGAAAGGGAGGTACGCGCACACCGTTGCCGCGTGGATTGACGACGCCGCGGTCGCCAGGGCGGCTGCCTCGCGAGCGTGAACTTCGGGGGGCAGTTCGGCGCGGGCGCGAAGGATTTGGGTCCGCCACTCCGCCTTGCTCGGGGTCTCATTGCCCGGCTCGTGCATGAGACCAGGTTAGGCTTTGCGCCCATGACGGGCGCCTCAACCACCCAGACCTTCAGAACCGCAATCGTGCCTGCCGCAGGCCTCGGCACGCGATTCCTGCCGACGACGAAAGCGGTGCCCAAAGAGCTGCTGCCGGTGGTCGACACGCCGGGGATCGAGATCGTCGCGGCCGAGGCGGCGAGTGCGGGCGCGACGCGGCTGGTGATCGTCACCTCGCCGGGCAAGGAAGCCGTCGTCCGGTACTTCGAGGCGAAGCCGGACCTGGAGAAGACGCTCGAGGACAAGGGCAAGACCGAGCTGCTGGCGAAGGTCCGCCGCGGGCCGGAACTGCTGGACGTCGAGGTCGCGATCCAGGAACAGGCCCTCGGGCTCGGGCACGCTGTCGCGCAGGCCGAACCGAACCTCACCGACGAGGACACCGCTGTCGCCGTGCTTCTGCCCGACGACCTCGTGTTGCCCGCCGGGGTTCTCGACCGGATGTCGGCCGTCCGCGCTCAGCACGGCGGAAGCGTGCTCTGCGCCTTCGACATCCCGAAGGAACAGATCTCCCCGTACGGCGTCTTCGACGTCACCGAGACCGACGACCCGGACGTCAAGCAGGTCCACGGCATGGTCGAGAAGCCCAAGCCGGAGGACGCGCCCTCGACCTACGCCGCGGCCGGGCGGTACCTGCTCGACCGGGCGATTTTCGACGCGCTGCGCCGGATCGAACCCGGCGCGGGCGGCGAACTGCAGCTCACCGACGCCGTCGCCCTGCTGATCCAGGAGGGGCATCCGGTGCACATCGTCGTCCACCGCGGCGGGCGGCACGACCTGGGCAACCCGGGCGGATTCCTGCGCGCCGCCGTCGATTTCGCGCTCGAGGACCCGGATTATGGGCCGTCGCTGCGCACCTGGCTGACCGAACGGATCGGAAACGATCGCCCATGACGGACTCCCTCGACGCCACCCCCGCAACCCCGGCCGAGGACCTGACCGAACCGGTGATTCAGGCGGTCGCGGCGGCGGAATCGGCAGGAACCATTGCCCCGGCGGAAGAATCCACTGAATCCGGAGATTTCCGCTCGGTCGACGAGCAGATCGCGCTGACCCTCGAAGCCGCCGTGCGCCCGCGGCCGGTGCGCGTCGCGATCTCCGAAGCGCAGGGCCTGCTCTGCGCGGAGGAAGTCGTCGCCGAGCACGCGCTGCCCGGGTTCGACCAGGCGGCGGTGGACGGATACGCCGTCCGGAGCGTCGACGTGCAGACCGCTGGACAGGAACCGGTCCAGCTGCCGGTCGTCGGCGAAATCCCGGCTGGCTCGCGGCAGCCGCGACGGCTGCAGCCTGGCCAGGCAGTGCGGGTCGACACCGGCGCGCCGCTGCCCACGCTCGCGGACGCCGTCGTCCCGACCGCTTACACCGACGGCCACCAGGCCAAGGTCACGATCAACCGGTCCGTGCCGTCCGCCGGCTACGTGCGCCGGGCCGGCGAGGACGTGCAGATCGGCGACGTCGCGGTGCGCAAGGGCGACACCATCGGCTCCGCGCAGGTCGGGCTGCTGGCCGCGGTGGGCCGCGCGAAGGTGCTGGTCTACCCGCGGCCGCGAGTGTCGATCGTGTCGGTCGGCGACGAGCTGGTGGACATCGACCGCACGCCGTCGGTCGGCCAGGTCTACGACGTCAACTCGTACGCGCTGGCCGCGGCCGCGCGCGACGCTGGTGCCGAGGTGAGCCGGGTCGGCATCGTGCCGGGCGACCCGAAGCGGCTGCGCGAGGTCGTCGAAGGACGGCTGCTGATGTCCGAGATCGTGGTCGTCGCGGGCGGGGCAGGCGGGTCCTCCGGCGACGAGGTGCACGCCGCGCTGTCCGACCTCGGGCACATCGACCTGACCAGGGTCGCGATGCACCCCGGGTCGGTGCAGGGCTTCGGCAGGCTCGGCCCGGACTCGGTGCCGACGTTCCTCATCCCGGGCAACCCGATGAGCGCGCTCGTGGTGTTCGAGGTGCTGGTGCGGCCGCTGATCCGCACCGCGCGCGGCACCCGCAACCCGCACCGCCGGGTGGTCGGGGCGCGGCTGCTGTCGTCGATCACCTCGACGAAGGGCCGCCGCGGCTACCTGCGTGGTCAACTGCTGCGCGACGAGGCGAACGGCGAGTACCTGGTGCAGCCGCTCGGCACGTCGGGCGCGCACCTGCTGGCGTCGCTGGCCGAGGCTAACTGCCTCATCACCGTCGAGGAGGACCTTACCGAGGTGGCCGCGGGCGACCAGGTCAAGGTCACCTTCCTTGCCCAGCGCGCCTGATCCGTGGCCGCACTCGCCGACTCGGTCGAAAACCGGCACCCCGGCTGGCCCGCCACGCTCGGCCCCCTGCGGATCCCGGCAGGCGTGCTCGCCGTGCGCCCGGTTCGGCTGCGCGACGCCGGCGAGTGGAGCCGCGTCCGGCTGCGCGACCGCGAGCACCTCGAGGAGTGGGAGCCGACCGGGATCGGGTCCTGGGCCGACCGCAACGCGTTCTGGTCGTGGCCGTCGCAGTGGGCGGCGCTGCGCGGGCTGGCGCGGCGGGGCCAATGCCTGCCGTTCACGATCACGGTGGATGGAAAGTTCGCCGGGCAGATTACTGTCGGTAATGTGATCCGCGCCGCGCTCCGGTCGGCCTGGATCGGGTATTGGGTGTCGTCCGAGATCGTCCGGGGCGGCGTGGCCACCGCGGCCGTCGCACTCGTGACAGATCACGCTTTCGATGCCGCCGGACTGCACCGGCTGGAAGCGACCGTGCGGCCGGAGAACAACGCCAGCATCCGCGTGCTCACCAAGGCCGGATATCGGCAGGAAGGGCTCTTCGAGCGATACCTCGACGTCGCAGGCGCCTGGCGTGACCACCTCTGTTTCGCCGTGACGAAAGAGGAGACCGGCGACGGCCTGGTGTCCCGGCTTGTGGCCTCGGGGCGCGCCGAACGGGTCTGACGGTGACTACGCGTCCCTCCCCGATCACGCGTTACCACATCCTGTGAGATTCACCTAATGCGGTGATGCATTTTCGTGATCGAACCCGGCGAGTCTGCGCCTCCTGTGTGACTGTTGTGGCTAGCGTGACTACAGCAGAGGATCGGGGGAGGTGACGGGAGATGCCCAGTTCGGTGATCATCGTCGCGCTCGCCGCGGCATGGCTCGTCGTTCTCGTGCCCATGGTGGCTCGCAAACGCCAGCAAGTCGCGCGGACGCCTACCTCCGCGCTGGCCGCCCGGGTAGTGCGAAGGGGCAGTGCTCGCAACGAGGGACAGGAGGACGACGCCGTGTCCGACCATGCGAATCCTTCGGTAGAGGATGATCTCGCCGAACTCGAGGCGGAACTCGACGCTGACCTGGAAGCCGAGCCCGAACCCGAACCGGAGCCGCTCCCGCAGCCCGCGCGCGCCGAACGTGCCGCCGCGCCGCGCCGCGAACGCCGCAGCTACCGGCCCGGCCGAGGCGGCTTCGACCCGGAGGCCGCGGAGATCGCCGCCCGGGCCAAGTACGCGTTCCGTCAGCGAGTGGTCGTGATCCTGCTGATCGCCGCTGTCCTCACGGCTCTGATCGCCGGATTCGCGTTCTCGCTCGCGTGGTGGGTGCACGGTGCGGTCGACCTCGCCCTCGTCGGGTACCTCGTCTACCTCCGCCGTCAGGTCCGCATCGAGAACGAGATCCGCCAGCGCCGAATGGCCCGCTACGCGACGACGGCACCCGCTGCGCCCGAGGCGTACGACTCTTTCGCGAAGGAAGAGGAGGACGTCGAGGTCGTCGCCCCCGAGGTGCCGCGCGACATCGTGGAGCGCAAACCGTCCCCGATGTCCCGCATCCGCAGGCAGGCGGTCGTCGTGGATCTGGACGACGAGGACCCCGCTTTCGAGGAACTCGCCGAGCCCAGCGCGAGCCCGTACCGCCGGGCGGTGGGAGAGTGACCCCCCGTTGTTTGGCGCTTGGAGGGCGCTGCTAAGCTTTCCAAGCACTGAACAACAGGGGCTCACGCTCCTGAGGGGCTGTAGCGCAGTTGGTAGCGCGTCTCGTTCGCATCGAGAAGGTCAGGGGTTCGATTCCCCTCAGCTCCACACCTGAGATTTGAGCGGTTCTGGTACGCGGTTAGCTGCAGGATTGCTCAGAAGCTGATGCCAAGTGTATCAGCGGCCGGGAGTTCATCAGTAGTGATGCGTCGCCGTCGGCTATCGTTGGAGTTGGCATCGGTGCACCGGTCATTTTCGGTGTTTTCTCGCACCCATGATCGGTCCTGCTCCTGAAGAGACGGTCGCTGCAACCATGATCCCCCTTGCGTTCCGGGCCGAGATCGGGACACGCCCCTCAGCAGTTCGCCATTGTTCGATGATGACTTGGCTGCGAAGCGCGCCAGTCACGACCGCCTGAATGGTGTGGAGCTTGATAACATATACGGGGCCACGGGCTCACGCGTACTGACCGTCACCTGACAACGAACGCCGACATGCGATGGTGATCCGCAGAGGTGCCGGTAGTCCGCCGATCGCGGGCTCCATCGTGACGAGTCCATCGCCGCCTGCCTCCAGGTCGCATTGCATACGCCTGGCATTAGAGGAACTAGATGGGCAGGTTCGGTTGCGCGCGAACCTGCGGCACTCGGTCGGGCATGGTGTCCGCGTGTCCACGGCAGCTGTAGCAGGTGGCGTAGCCTCGCGGCCGCCAGTGCGAACATCACGCCAACGACTCCGACATCGATCCCTCGAAAGAGGTAGTCGAAGTCGTTCTCGGTTTCCTGCTCCGCGTCACGGACTGGATACGGCACTGGAAGTGTCAGTCTTTGGAGGTAAATTGCTCTCCATGACTTGGGGACCGCTTGAGGACGACACTTGCCGTGAGTCGATTCTGCCCGCGCTTGCCAAGGTTGGTTGGGCTGAGGAACAAATCCGCTCCCAGTACCCCGTGACCGCCCAGCGGGTGATCTCGTTAGGCGGCGTCGAACGCGACCTCGGTCATGGACGCGTCGACTACGTCCTTGAGATCGTGCCGGGATTGCCGGTTGCGGTCCTCGAGGCCAAGCGTGCCTACAGGGAGGCAGCGGAGGGGCTGCAGCAAGCCGTTCGATATGCACAGCAGGTCGACGTCCCGATCGCCTACGCGAGCAACGGGCGCGAGATTATCGAGCGGGACATGGTAGCGGGGACCGAGCAGCGTGTTGATTCCTTTATGACGCCGCCCGAGCTCTGGAGTCGTTACACCGCGTGGCGTGGACTCGACGGCTCCGGCCAGACGCTGCTGCGTCAGGAGTTCAATCGGAACAAGCGCACCGCCGCGGGCGACGTCATCCAGCCGCGGTGGTATCAGACGGTCGCCGTCCATCGCGTGCTCGCCGCGATGGCGCGGGGCGAGCACCGGATCTTGTTGCTGATGGCGACCGGGACGGGCAAGACGTTCACAGCCATGCAGATCGTGCAGAAGCTTCGGAGACACGCGAAGCTCGTCACTCCGGAACGCAACTATCGGGTGCTCTACCTAGCCGATCGGGACGCCCTTGTCGACCAGCCACAACGAAAGGACTTCTCGACCGCTTTCGGTGGAGAACCGTTGTGGCGTGTCGCCGGTGGTGTTAACCGGGCCCGGGAGATCTACTTCGCCACCTATCAGGCGATGTCCGGCGGAAAAGAAGAGGAGAAGCTGTTTCGGGATTACCCGGCGGACTTCTTCGACCTGGTCATCGTCGATGAATGCCATCGAGGTAGCGCTGCAGAGAACTCGTCTTGGCGGCACATCCTCGAGCATTTCACGGATTCGGTTCAGGTCGGGCTCACTGCGACACCAAAGCAGACCGACACGGTCAACACCTACGACTATTTTGGCGACCCGGTTTTCTCGTACTCGCTGCGACAGGGAATCGCGGACGGGTTCCTCGCGCCGTACCGGGTGCGGCGGGTCGTGCTCAGCCCGGACGCCGACGGCTGGGAGCCTACGCAGGGGCAGCGTGACCGGTTCGGCAGGGAGATCCCGGAGGGAGTATACGGCACCCGTGACTACGAACGCGTCATCAGGCTCCTCGCCCGAACGGATCTTGCCGCACGGCGGCTTTCTCGCCTACTTCGGCGCGACCCCATGGCGCGCATGATCATCTTCTGTGTCGATCAGCAACACGCGGACGACATGCGTCGGGCCATGGTCAACGCCAACCGCGACCTGGTGGGTGATGATCCAGAGTGGGTGGTGCGGATCGTCGGTGCAGAGGGCGAAAAGAAGCGGCTGCTGGAGAATTTCACTGACCCGGAACGTTCGTCGCCAGTGGTGGTGACCACGTCGAGGCTGCTGTCCACAGGTATCGATATCGAGGATCTTCGGTACGTGGTGATCTTCCGTCCGGTTGGATCGCCCGTGGAGTTCAAACAGATCGTCGGCCGGGGAACTCGACTTTACCCGGACAAGGGCAAGAAGTCGTTCGAAATCGTTGACTTCGTCGGTGCCACTCAGCATTTCGCCGACCCGGACTTCGACGGTTATCCGGTCCGTATCATCAACGAGGCCGACGACGATCCGGACGACGACACCGAAGACGCAGACTCTGCCGAAGCAGATGGCGATCAGGTCGCTGAGCCTGAGCCGCCGTTTACACCGACCAATCCTGGTGCGGACGGTGACCGGCCGGACGGCGCAGGCGGCCCCAGCGCTGGCGACGGTCCCGGGCGGCTTGAGAAGTACGTTGTCGACGACGGAGCGTTCTTCGTCGTAGCTGAGGCAGTGCAGGTGCCGGACACCTCAACCGGCCGATTGGTGCTCACCGAGTACGGCACATTTGTCGCCGGCCGGATCAGACGGCTGGCCGAGACCCCGGCAGGCCTCGCGGCGCAGTGGTCGCGCGAGCCGTCCCGCGCCGAGGTAATCGACACCCTGGCCGCGGCCGGAGTGGACTTCGCAGAGTTGCTGCCGCCCGGTGCGGAAGACGTCGACCCTCTCGACCTGCTCGTCCAGGTCGCGTGGAACCAGCCGGCACGTACCAGGGCCGAGCGGGCTCGTAGGGCCAGGGAGGCGCACCATGCCGAATTGGCGGCGCTGTCGGACACGGCGCGTGCGGTCCTGACCGCGTTGCTGGACCGCTATGCTGCGTACGGGGTCGACGAAATTACGTCACCCGAGGTGGTCCGCATCCCGCCGCTGTCCGCGCTCGGTTCGCCACGTGAGATCATTCGGGCGCTCGGTGCGGGCGGTCTCCGCGCAGCCGTCGAGGATGTGCAAAAGTGGATCTATATGGACGAATCCGCGTCCTGAAAAGTTGAGCAACGATTCGACCGATGCCCGCTAGCGTGTCGGTGTTCGGCGGCGATGTCAGGACTGGAAGAATTAGCCGATCATATGCGACAGCATCAGCACGGAGGACTACTAGCGTGACCGCGACGCGGGCGAATAGGACTAAGAAGCCGCAGACCACCCAAGCCCGGCTCCAGTCGATCATCAAGGAGTCGCGCAACATCATGCGCAAGGATGCCGGGCTGAACGGCGAGTTGGATCGCCTCCCGCAATTGGCGTGGCTGCTATTTCTCCGTGCCTTCGACGAGGCCGAGCAGGACCGCGCGGAACTCGATCGTAGCTATAAGCCGGCTATCAGCGACCGGTATCGCTGGTCAGAGTGGGCCCAATCGGACCAGACCGGCGAGCCGCTGCTGAACTTCGTCAACAGCCAACTCTTGCCGCACCTCCGGGGACTGCGCGGCTCAGGCAAGGCCGGCGACCCGAGAGACACGTTGGCGTCGATCTTCGCCAACATTACCAACCGAATGCAGAGCGGCTACCTGCTTCGCGAGCTGATCAACCAACTGGACAAGGTCGACTTCGCCAATCGCGATGATGTGCACACCATGGCGGTGATGTATGAGTCGATGCTCAAGGAGATGCGTGACGCGGCAGGCGATTCCGGTGAGTTCTACACACCCCGCCCACTAGTCCGCTTCATCACCGAGATGATCGACCCGCAGGTCGGTGAGGTCGTCATGGACCCGGCTATGGGTACCGGTGGGTTCCTCATCGAAGCCTACGAACACATGATCAAGAGGGCAGAGACGGCGGTCGATCGGGAAACGGTGAAGAACTCAATTCGCGGCATCGAGAAGAAGTCCATGCCGTTCCTGCTGTCCGAGATGAACTTCCTGCTGCATGACATCGACCATGTCAAAGCCGTACAATCCAACGCTCTAGCCTATAGTATCGCCGCCATGCGCAGTGACGGTGTGGACGTCATCCTAACCAACCCACCCTTTGGCGGCGAAGAAGAAAAAGGCGTTCAAAAGAACTTTCCTGCAGGAAAACAAACATCAGAAACGGTCTGGTTGTTTCTTCAATCCGTCATGGCAAGGCTGGAAAAACGAAAGGGTCGCTGCGGCATAGTTGTACCTAACTCGGTCCTCTTCGACCAGGGCATCGGAGCACGTATCAAGGCCGACCTCATGGAAAGGTTTAACCTCCACACTGTATTCCGGCTGCCCAGCGGAGTGTTCGCGCCGTACACGTTGATTCCCAGCAACGTTTTATTCTTCGAGCATGGCAAGCAGTCCGACCATATCTGGTTCTATGAACACCCACTTCCCGAAGGCCGCAAGAACTACACCAAAACCAAGCCGTTGCAGTATGAAGAGTTCGCCGACTGCAAAGGCTGGTGGGGAGGTTCAAGTCGGGAGGGCAGGCTTGAGACCGAGCATGCCTGGAAGGTCGCCACGGCAGATGTTGTGGCAAGTGGATACGACCTGAATGTCAATAACCCTAACAGTCCCGACGCTCTTACGCATCGACCACCTGGTGAACTGGTAGCTGAATTAATCGACACCGAACGTGAACTACTGGCAATGCTGGAGAAACTTCATCGAGAGATCAAGGACTTCTCGGCATGACCCTTCGTCCGCTGCGCGACGTGCTAGAGCGTGTGGATTTATCGGTTCCAGTCGATCCGGCGGAGATTTACGAAATGATGGGAGTTCGAAGCTTTGGTCGCGGAGCTTTTCCTTCGTCGGAACTGAAAGGGTCGGATACAAGATATTCTACCCTAAATCGTGTCGAGGAAAATCTCCTTGTTTATCCGAAACTCATGGCTTGGGAAGGTGCATTTGCGGTTGTGCCTAAGTCTTTGCATGGTCGATTTGTGTCACCCGAGTTCGTCTCATTTCGTGCGGGACCAGAGCTCGATCCTGGTTACCTTGCGCACCTGGTGGCATGGGAAGGGTTTCACGAGAATCTGCGGGGGCTGAGCTCCGGAACCAATGCCCGCCGTCGACGTCTGCAGCCGAGCCAATTGCTTGAATTCTGTGCGCCTGTGCCGGATCTTGAAAAGCAACGGCGCATCGCAGCTTATCTCGATCAAGTCGGGTCCGAGATGATAAAATCGGCAGAGTTGGCTCGTCATCGAACGATGTTCTTCAACCAAATTCGGTCCGGTCATTGGCAAGGTGTGCGAACTCCGGTCGGCGAACTAGTTAATCGGGTGCAGCGGCGGGAATCGGTAGAACCAGATAAAAGATATCAACTGCAGGGTGTTCGTTGGTACGGCGACGGAGTATTTACTCGCGAGATTAAACTGGGCAAGTACCTCGCTGCTAAAGATGTCTTCCGGGTCGCTCGCGGCGATCTTGTTTACAACAGGTTGTTTGCTTGGAAGAAATCGTTCGCGATCGCAACGCATTCGGATGGCGTTGTGTCAAATGAATTTCCAACCTTCAATATCGCAGAGGACTGTGTCATTCCGTCGGTCCTGCTTGCACTGCTTCTAAGTGATGAATTTACTAGGCAGGTAAATGATGCAAGCACGGGAAGCACGCCGACTAGTCGAAATCGACTGAAGGAGCGTGATTTTCTCGAACTCGAAGTATCCCTGCCCTCGAAATCCGAACAGCGTCGAATTGCAGAGATGTTGAGAATTGTTTCCGCGGCGGATGCCACTAATCGGCGTCAGAGCGAGATAGTGTCCGCTTTGCTTCCGGCAGCGCGAAACGAGGTTTTCAACTCGATGCTGTGATGCTTCGCCATTGATCTCCGGCCACTACTACATGGTCAAAGAAGCGTAGGCCAACATCGATGGATGCCTGGCGGAGTCGGACGGTTACTGCTGTGTCGGCTTGGCTTGGGTCCAGGGTGCCGCTGGGGTGGTTGTGGGCTACTGCGAAGCCGATGGCGTCGTGGCGGAGGGCCAAGGAGAGGATTTCGCGAACCGGGACGATGCTGGTCGTGGCTCCGCCGGTGGCAACCGGGATGACGCGGACTACCCGGTTTGCTCCGTCGGCCAGCACGAGCAAGACCTGCTCGGTTCGTGCTCGTCCAATCTGAGGGATCGCCACGGCGGCTATGTCGGCTGATGTCCGTATTATAGGTCGGTCGATCGTCGCCTTCATTCGGTCGGAGAGAGCGAAGGCGGCGACTATGCGGCATGCCTTGGCCATGCCGACCCCGGTATGTCTGGCGAGTTCGTCGACGTCTGCCCGGCCGAGGCCGGCTACGCCGCCGAAGTCGAGCAGCAATCGGGATGCCAGGTCGACCGCAGTCTGGCCTTGGCTGCCTGAACTGAGATGGATTGCGATCAGTTCGGCGTCCGACAAGGCCGATGCGCCGAGCGCCACGAGGCGTTCGCGCGGACGCTCGTGCTCGGGGTGGGAGGTCAGCGGCACCTTCTTAGGTGAGTCGGGCACCGGGTGAACTTAGCGCTTGACGGCCGCTTCTGCGCGTTGATCTGCGGACACGCCGGTCCTTTCACGATCGCGGTCGGCTGTGGCTGTCACGAGCGGGGACGCAGAGTTCGCGAAGTCTGGCCAGGACGGTGTGGAAGGTTGCGTCGGCGGACTGTAGTGCTGTGGGCGATTAGTTATTTTATTCGCTTTCCGGTGTCAAACCCAAGAAGTAGTTCGGCCGTTGGTGCGACAGCGCCTATGGTGCGCTGACAATAGGCCACAACGTGAACTATGCAGAGTTCGAGGGAAGTGCCAACCGCCAGGCATATGGCTAGGTAGGTGGCAATGGCAAGGGCTCAAGCCGAGAAGCGGCCGGCCCGATCAGGAGGCGGGGTGGCCGCATTGACTACCTGGCAGGCTGGTCAACCGTCGCAGTTGCTCGAGTTGCTGCTATCTGAGTTCGAAATATGTGCGAATAGGATGAGTTGGTCTCTTCACGGGCACGGCTTCGGCGCTGCCGCTGCCGAGAGTCCCGTTAGGCGAGCTCCGAGCTCCTGGCTCCGCGTGCGCACGGGCTTCGTGGACGGTCTTGATGCGCTCTTCGAATTGTAATTGTTGACATTTCCTTCTGTGTGCGCGGAGCCCGATCGAGGAACGGCTCTCTCGCGGTCAGTGTCGCTTGGCCGGGCATCGCCTGGTTGGCTCGGCGCTGTTCCCTCTCGCCTGAAAAGCTTGCCATTCGATGGCACACGGCGCGCGGATATAATTTCTGGAAAGAAGAGGGTCGAATGGGCTTTATCCGAGCCCATCCAGGAACGGCCGATGCGCGTTCTGGAAAGCCCACCCGTAATACCGATCCCAGTTCACCGACCACGTCATCAACCCCCGCAAGGCAGGCGACGACCCTCCTCGCAGCGTGTACGAGCCGCAGCCGGTTCCGTGGGCTAGGCAGTTCACCGCGGTGTGGACTTCGTCCGGCGAGACGTAGCCGTTCCCAGCGCTGACCGCTGCGGGGATGCCGACGGCGATTTGGTCTTCTCGGAGGCCTGGAAAAGTCTGTCCGGTGTTCGCGACCTTGAAGCCGGACTTGAGCATGTCGGTCATGGCGATCAAGAAGTCCGCGCCGCCCATGGTGTGGTACTGGTTGTCCAATCCCATGACTGGGCCGGAGTTGTAGTCCTGGACATGCAGCACCGTGAGTGAATCGCGTAGAGCGTAGATGACCGGCAGGTAGGCGCCGGTACGGCTGTCGCCGCCGCCTGCGCCTCCGTAGAATTGGTAGCCCACCTGGACGAAGAAGGTTTCGGGGGCCATCGTGAGGACGAACTTGGCTCCGTAGCGGGCTTTCAACGTTTTCAAGGCCGAGATCAGGTTGACGATCACCGGCGTGGTCGGGTTGTGGAAGTCCGTGTCGCCAGAGTTCAGGGACAGGGATTGGCTTTCGAAGTCGACGTCCAATCCGTCCAGGCCGTATTTGTCGATGATCGCCGCTACCGAGTTGACGAAGTTGTCGCGGGCCGCTGTGGTCGTGAGTTGGACTTCGCCGTTTTGGCCGCCGATGGAGATCAGGACCTTCTTGCCCTGGGCCTGCTTCGCGCGGATCGCGGCGATGAAGTCCGCGTCGCTTTCCACGCCGGGGCATTCGGTGGTTGAGCAGCGGTTGAAGCGGATGTCGCCTGAGGTCACGGACGTTGGTTCGGCGAAGGCTAGGTCGATGATGTCCCAGGCGGCGGGGACATCGGCGAGCTTCAGGTAGCCCGAACCGTTTGCGAAGCTGGCGTGGACGTAGCCGATCAGGGCGTGTTTCGGCAGGCCGGTGCTGGTGCAGCCGCTGGTAGTAACAGAAACCGCTGGGGTGTGGGCGGATTCGGCCTTGTCGTTGTAGGCGGTGATCGAATAGCTGTGCGAGGTGCAGGGGGTGAGGCCGGAGAGGGTGGTGGAGGTTCCGGTGACGGTGGCGCGCAGGGTGCTGTCTTCGTAGACGCGGTAGCCGGTCACGGTGCCTGCGGCCGCGGTCCAGTTCAGGGCGATTGAGGTGTCGGTGACGGTGCCGGCGGTGGGGGTCCCGGGGACGCCGGGTGCGCCGGGGGTGTCGCCGCCGGGGCCGTCCAAGACCACGTCGTCGGCGTAGTAGGTGCCTGCGCCGTACCAGCCGTGCAGGTACAGTTCGGCGGACGTCTGGTTCGCGGTGGTGGTGAAGGACAGCGAAAGCTGGCTGTAGGTGGACGCGTTAGTCCAGGTGGACGAGCCGCCGGTGACGCCTAGGTAGACCGGGGCGCCTTGTACCCAGGCGGAGATCGAGTAGGTGGTGTTCGGGCGCACGGAGACCGTTTGGGTGCATTGGCCCTGGTCGGACGCGCCTGGGCTGACGGCTAGCGCGTAGGTGCCCGAGTGCACTGGGGTCTTGACGGCCGCGCCTGCGGGGCAGGTCCAGCCGGACGTCGTACCGGCTTCGAAACCGGGGTTGGCGAGCAGGTTCGCCGCTTGCGCTGGCCCGCCGACGACAAGTCCGGCTGCGGCTAGCAGGAGTACGACGAGGAAACGAGCACGCTTCATTGCGGTTCCTCCGGTCTGGCGCGGCCCCCTGAGCAGATATTGTCTAGACCATTCCTGAGGTTGTCCAGACCTATCGGTCCGACGAAAGTCGGCTTTCCAGAGCGTCCGACGGCAGCAGGGCGCGGAGCAGTTCGTGCAGGGATTCCTGCTGGGCGGGGTTGAGCGGCGTCAGCGGGGAGCGTGCGTCGAGGTGGCGCAGTGCTTCGGCGCGACGGCGTTTGCCCGCCGGGGTGAGCACGATTTGCTTAGCGCGGCGGTCCGCTGGGTGCGGCTGGCGCTGGATTAGGTCCTGCTCTTCGAGCCGGTCCAGGACGAAGGTGGCGTTTGAGGCCTCGCACGCCATCCGGGTGGCCAGTTCGCGCGCGGTGATCGGCTCGGACAGCTCACGCAGTGCGATCACCTGGCTCGGCGTCAGGCCCATCTGCTCGGCTACGCGCCGCACGTGGACGTCCAGCGTGTGCGCGAGGTGGTGGACCAGCTTGCATACGTCGCGGTCCAGGTCCGGAGTCCCTGCCATGCCGGCAAGTCTAGCGGAACTGCTTCGAGTTGTGATAGTTCTAATTCAAATCATTCGAACTAGAACTACTGTGGGGTGCCGTGCCGCTCTCGGTTTTTTCCTTGCTGCTCGTGGTTTTCAGCCTCACCACCGGCGAGTTCGTGATCGCGGGCATCCTGCCCGACGTCGCCGCCGGGCTGTCGGTTTCGGTGGGGTCGGCTGGGTTGCTCGTCACCGCCTACGCGATCGGGATGATCGTCGGCGGGCCGCTGGTCACGCTGGCTACCGCGCGGGTTCCGCGCAAACCGCTCATCGCTGGGCTGATTTTGGTGTCCATGGCGGGCAATCTGGGGTCGGTGATCGCTCCGGGCTACGCGCTCGTGGTGGTGTCCCGATTCGTCGCCGGGCTGGTGGTGGCCACGTTCTTCGCGGTCGCGATCGCGACTGTGGTGTCGATGGCGCCGCCGGGAAAGGCGGTTTCGACCATCGCGAAGGTGACCATGGGGTTGAACCTCGGCATCGTCGCGGGCAGTCCGCTCGGCACGGTTCTCGGCCACCATCTTGGCTGGCGGGCGACTTTCGGAGCGGTCGCCGCGGTCAGCGGGATCGCGTTGCTGCTGGTGCTGCGGTTCGTTCCGGCGCAGCCCGCGGCCGGGTCGGTGCGTGGGGAGCTGCGGGTGCTGGCCGATCGCGACGTCTGGCAGGCGATCGGCCTGACCGTGCTCGGCAACGTCGGCGTGGTGACCGTTTTTACCTATATCGCGCCGTTGCTCACCGACGTCAGCGGATTCAGCAGCGAGCTTCTCCCGGTGCTGCTGGTTCTCTACGGCGTCGGCGCGGTCGCGGGCAACTACCTCGGCGGGCGGTGGGCGGACAAGGCGCTGGTGCCGTCGCTGGTCTGGATGCTCGCCGCGCTGGTCGTGGCACTGGTGGCGGCTTGGCTGGCCAGTCCGGTCAAACCGGTGATGATCGGGCTGGTTTTCGTGCTCGGGATGCTTGCCTTCGGCATCGTCCCGGGCATGCAGGCGCGGGTTATCGCCGCGGGGAGCAGCGCTCCGACACTGGCGGTGGCGGTCAACGCGTCCGGGTTTCAGTTGGCTGCCGCGGTGGCGGGGCTGTTGGGTGGGCAGGTGATCAACCGTGCGCCGCAGTCGGTTTACCTGCTGGCCGCGGTCCTCACCCTGGCTGGTCTCGGCATCGCGCTGTATTCGCTTCGCCGCGAGCGACTGAGTACCGACTCGCGTCGGTAATTCCTCACGATCTTCGGCGTTACAGTGACCAGGCGAGGGGTTGCGGCCGGAGGAGTCATGGAGCTGGAACTGCGCCACCTGCGCGCGCTCGTGGCCATCGCCGACGCGCACAGTCTCGTTCGCGCGGCCAAGACATTGCACGTTTCGCAGCCCGCGTTGTCCGGGTTGCTGCGGCGCGTCGAGCGGTCGGTCGGCGGAAGTCTGTTCGCGCGCTCGCCGACCGGATGCGTGCCGACGGCACTCGGGGAAACCGTGGTCGCGGACGCGCGTGCGGTGCTGGCTGGGATGTCGGCGTTGACCGAGCGGGCTGGTGCGCGGCGGGAGTCGGCTGGGGCGGTGCGGGTCGGCGGGTACAGCGGGTTTTTGCATCTCGCGTTGGCGAGGTGGCTGCGCGATCAGCCGTGGTGTCGCGCGGTGCGGGTGCATGAAGAGCAGGACGAGGCTCGGACATTGGCGGCGCTCGCGGATGGGGAGCTGGATCTCGCGCTGATTTACCTTGCGCCGCTTCCGGATCGGATCGTTCCAGAGGGTGTGGGGAGCGTCGTGGTACAGGCGCGGGAGCCGGTTTTCGTGATTCTGGCGGAAGATCATCCGCTGGCCTCGCGCGGGGAGATACCGCTGGAGGAGCTGGCCGCGTATCCCTGGGCGGACGATCCGCCGTGGACGACTCGGTGGTCGGTGTACCTGCAGGAAGTCTGTCGGCAGCGTGGGGTGGTGCTCGATCAGCCGCATCGGCCGCAATGCCTGGCTACGCTGCTGGATCTGGTGCGCGAGGGGATGGCAGTCGCGCCAGCGTTGGCGACGCGGGAGGATCGCCAGGACGGGATAGTGGTGCGGGCGATCGAGGACGCGCCGCTGTGGCAAGAGCTGCGGTTGTGCTACCGGCTGGGCACCGAGGTCGCGGATCGGGTCGATGAGATATCTCAGAAGGTGGCCCGTGATTACGCCAACCGGCAGGGGTGCAGTGCCGCGTTTGACCGCTGGTGGCACGCACCCCTGCCGGCCGGGGCTTAGACGGTGACGCGCCAGTTGCTGTTCGGCGTCGGCACCTCGAACTGCAGCGACGAACAGCTGTAGTCGCTGGGGTTCGGGTTGGCGGTCGGCTGCAACGGCGAGTTCGACTCCGTCGCGGGCGTCCACTGGCCGCCGATGCGCAGCTGCAGCTGGCTGGATTCGAACACCTTGCCCTTGGCGTCCGAGCAGTAGTACGCCTGGCCGGTCGACGGGTCGACGGTCGAGTACAGCTCGAAGATGTCCCAGCCCTCGTTAAGCGTGCTCTGGTCGCTCCCGCTCTGCGTGAACAGGTCGTCCCACTTGCCGGTCTTCACGTTGTAGAGCGAGGCGGTCCAGCTGTTGGCGCCCGCGTCGGTCTGGACCTCCTGCACGGTGAACGCCGGGTGTCCGTCCACTGTGGACGTGTAGTTCGAGAGGAACGAGCTGTCCAGCGGGACTACCTTGGCGGGCCCGATCGTCCCGCACCAGTCCCAGGCCCAGACCTGACCGCCCTGGTCGAGTCCGTACGCGGTGACGACCTCGATGCAGGAATGGCCGGTGGGCTTGACCGTCGGGGCATAGACGACGTCCGCGCTGTTCGAGAGGCGAAGGTCGGGGACGACGCTGTGCGTGACGAGAATTCCGTCCGCGCCACTGGACAGTTGCGGTTCGGGGCCCCAGAAGGTGTGCTGCTGCGCGTCGAGCCGCGGTTTGACGCTGTGACCGGCTTTTTCGTGGCGCATCTTGAGGAACCGGTCCGCCGCGGTCCCGGCGGCGGCCTTCGCGGCGGCCCCGGTCAGCCCGGGCACCACCCCGCTGCCTGCGGCCGCGGAAACCGGCGGGCTGGCGGCCACGACAGCCGCGGCCGCCAGGGCGGAAGTGAGCAGGGCGAAGAGTTTCCGCATCGGTGCATCTCCTCGTCGTAGGCGAAGGAAACGCGCGGAGGGAAAGGGTGTCCGTCCGCGGGACACAGAGTTAAGCCGGGATTTTTCTTGCCGGGCACCGACTTTCGGCGGTGTGCTTGGATCAGCGCAGGTCGCTGGGGGTATAGGTTTCCCTTCGGCGGCGGGTTATGCCGCCAAACGGAGCAGTCAGCGCGTCTTGGCCCGGATGCGGAGGCGCTCGCCCTGCTTGCCGAACAGGCTGAGGATTTCGACCGGGCCCTCGCCGGTGCTGCCGAACCAATGCGGAATCCGGGTGTCGAATTCGGCGACCTCGCCTGCCTTGAGGACGACGTCGTGCTCGCCGAGCACGAGCCTGCCCTTGCCGCTGAGCACGCAGAACCATTCGTGCCCGGGGTGGGTGCGCGGAGCGGGTTCGCATTGGGTGGCGTCGAAGATCATCTTGGCCGATTGCAGCTGGCCGGGCTGCTGGGTGAGCGGCACGACGGTCCGGTCGCTGCGCGTGACCGGCTGCAGCGGGGCAGTGCCGATCAGTTCGTCCAGCGGGATTCGATGCGCGCGGGAAATCGGGAGCAGCAGTTCGAGGCTGGCCTTCCGCTGCCCGGATTCGAGGCGGGAGAGGGTGCTGATGGAGATGCCGGTCGCGGTGGACAGTTCGTCCAGGGTGCAGTTGCGTTGCCGCCGGAAATGCCGGAGCCGGGGTCCGATCCCGGCGATGATGTCCTCCACACAGGCCAGCATGACACTCCTAGCCGGAAGACTGAACGCGATTATCCGGGATCGGGCCACGCTGGAGCGAATCCAGTGCCGCGTTGACGAACGAAGCCACCTGCGGCCGCCGGTCTTGTTCGTTCCAGGCCAGTACGAGCTGACTGGGCGGAGCGTCCTCGATCGGCACGCAGACCACGCCCGGCGGGACCTGGTCGACCAGCGACCGCGGCAGGACGCCGATCATCCGCTCCAGCGAGACGAGGTGCAGCAGCTGGACCACGTCAGCCACCTCGGGCCCGCTTCCCTCGACCCCGGGCACGCCCTTCCACGACGGCAGCGTCTCGCCGTCCAGATCGGCCAGCCGGACGGACGGGCGCTGGGCCAGCTGGTGCGTGCTAGGGACGATGGCCACGCGGTTCTCGGCGTGTAGTGGTTCGGAGGCAAGTCCGGTCAGGTCGTCGAACGGGACGAACAGGAGGCCGACGTCCGCGCGGCCGCTGAGGAGGAAGTCGGTGCGGTCGGCGGGACCGCTGAACAGGATGTCGACCTGGTGGGCGGCGGGATGCCGCGAGTACTCGGCGAGGATTCCGGACAGCAGTCCGGCGTCGCCGCCCGGTTTGAGGACCAGGCGCAGGTGGGTCTCCCCGGCGCGGCGGGCGTTGCGGGCGGCGGCGCTGACCGCGTTGAGGGCGTGCCGTCCGTGTTCCTGCAGGGCCTCGCCGGCGGCGGTCAGTTCGACGTGGCGGCTCGAGCGGGCGAACAGTTGCACGCCGAGCCGCGTTTCGATGCGCTGGATAGCCTTCGACAGCGCCGGCTGGGCGATCGACAGCCGCACTGCGGCGCGGCCGAAGTGCAGTTCGCTGGCGACAGCCAGGAAGTACTCGAGTTCGCGCGTCTCTAGCTCAGCCATGCCGCCAGGTTATCGCCGAATAGCGAATCGGTCTTGGACGCGCAGTCGAAACCGGGGCATAACTTGAAGCATGATCACGCACACGATGATTGTTTCGTTCGACCAGCCGGTGCCCGACACTGAGCTGGATCAGTACCTCAGCGATATCAAACAGGCGATGCTGGCGACCGGGTTCGCCGAGTCGGTCGAGACCCGGCGGCACCTGCCGATCCCGGGCGAGGACGCCATCCCGGCGCTCATCGCGACGGCGATCGTCCAGGTCACCGTCGCGGACCTCGACACGCTGGCCAAGAGCTTCACCGCGCCCGAGCTGCACGAGGTGATCGAGCGGTGGCAGGCGCGGCATTCGTACCGCGTGGCCTGGGCGAACCACGAGCCGATGGCATGAGCGGGCTGGTCACCGGGGCGGGCAGTGGGATCGGCCGGGCGGCGGCGATCGAGTTCGCGCGAACCGGCGCGGCGGTGGCCGTGCTAGACATCGACGAGGATGCGGCGGCGGAGACCGTCGAGCTGATCAAGAAGGACGGCGGGGAGGCGCTCGCCGTCCGGGTCGACATCGGCGACGAGTCCTCGGTGCAGGCGGCGATCAAGCAGACGGTCGAGGCGTACGGCGGGCTCGACTTCGCGGTGAACAACGCGGGTTTGTCGTCCCGCAAACGCGTCGACGAGCTGACGCTCGCCGAGTTCGAGCGCGTGGTGCAGGTGAACCTGTCCGGGACCTTTCTCTGCATGAAGTACGAACTCCCGCACCTCAAGGGCGGCGCGATCGTGAACGTCGCGTCCAACGGCGGGTTGTACGCGATCCCGAACGCACCGGCGTACGTCGCGGCGAAACACGGGATTGTCGGCCTGACCAAGGTCGCGGCGGTGGACTACGCGGCGGACGGCATCCGCGTGAACGCGGTGTGCCCGGGGCCGACGCGGACGCCGGGGTTCGACAAATGGGCTGGCGACCCCGACATGATCGCCCGGCAGGAGGCGATCACTCCGCTCGGCAGGCTGGCCACGCCGGAAGAGGCTGCGGCGGCCGTGGTCTGGCTTTGTTCGGATGCCGCGTCGTACATCACCGGGACCACGCTGTCGGTCGATGGCGGGCGTCGAGCCTAGAGTTTCCGTGCAGCGTGCCAGCTCGTCGTGCGGGTGCCTCATCGTGGTGCGGCGATACGATGGTGTATCGCGTAGTCAGGGGAGGAAGCATGACCGAACCGTGGCAGTGGAGCGAGAAAACCTGGCGTGACCACGTCGGTCACGTGCGGGCCGGGCGGCCGTTGCGGCCGGACTCCTGGCCGGGCGGGGCGCGGGTGGCGGTGGCGTTGTCGTTCGATTCCGACCATGAGACGCTCGCGTTGCGCGACGGTCAGGTGCTCCCGGGCAAGCTGTCGCAGGGGGAATACGGCTCGCGGGTCGGCGTGCCGCGCGTGCTGAAACTGCTTGAGCGGTTCGGGGTGCCGTCGACCTTCTTCGTGCCCGCGGTGTCGGCGTTGCTGCACGACGGCGAGGTACAGTCCTATGTAGACGCTGGGCATGAGGTCGCTTTGCACGGCTGGATCCACGAAAGCAACGTACAACTTCCGCCCTCGGCCGAGCGTGATCTCACCTTCCGGGCCGCGGACACCTTAGAACGGCTCACCGGCACGCGTCCGGTCGGCATCCGCACCCCGTCCTGGGACTTCTCGGAAAGCTCCCTCTCGATTATCCGCGAGCTGGGGCTGTCCTACGACTCGTCCTTGATGGCGGACAATGACTGCTACGAGATCCTCGCCGACGGCGAACCGACTGGCATCATTGAACTTCCGGTGGAGTGGATCCGCGACGACGCACCGTATTTCACGATGAATCGCCACGGTGCCCAGCGTCCGTACACCCCGCCGCGGGAAGTGCTGCCGATCTGGCGCGACGAGTTCGACCTCGCCTTGGCCGAAGGCGGGATCTTCCAGCTCACCATGCATCCGCACATCATCGGACACCGTTCCCGCATCACGATTCTCACTGAGCTGCTGGAGCACATCGCTTCGCACGAAGGGGTTTGGTTCGCCACGCACGCCAACATCGTCGACTACGTCTCATCGTCGGTGAATGACCGCCACGACAAGGCCGACGACCGCGGCTAACGCTCCGGAAAGGACAAACGTCGTCCCCATCCCGACAGCGTCGATCACCGGCTGCGCGATCAGCGGGGACGAGAACTGCCCGAGGAACAACGCGGACGTCAGCAATCCCAGCGCCCTGGTTCGAGCGCCAGGAGCCGCGGTGGAGACCAGCCAGCCGTTGATGGTCGGGTTTTGCAGCCCCACGCCGAGTCCGACGATGACCATGCCGAGCGCGGCCGTCCACAATGCACCGGCGGTGCCCAGCACGACCAGTCCCACGGCGAAGGCGGCGAACATCACGACGGCCAGCAACGGGAAGGACCACCGGGTGCGCAGCCGGCGGAAGTTCAGCCCCACCAAGGTCATCACCAGGTTGACCGCCGCGATCAAGGCTCCCGTGACAGCCGGCCCCGCGCCGCCGACCTCGGCCAGCCAGAACGGGGCCTGCGTGGGAACGGTGTAGAAGACGACCACGCCAATGAAGATCAGCGCGTACAACCCGAGCAACCGTGGCTGCCACGGTGACGCGACTGTGCTGGTGTCTGCCGGATCGGCTGGCTGGACTGGCGCGTCTGGCACGAAGCGCAACACGAGCACCAACATCGGAATCGCCAGCAAGTAGATCGCGAACGGTCCCCGCCAGTCCACCGCGGCCAGCAAACCGCCGAGCAACAGTGCGACAACGCCGCCGAAACCCATTGCCGCGCCTTGCAACCCGAGCACGCGGCCGTGCTCGCCGGGGCTATGGTGATCGGCGATCAACGCGGTGGACGTGGTCATGATCCCGGCGATGCCAATCCCGAGCACGGCCCGCCCGACGAGCAGAGCGGGCAGGGAATCCAGCAGCAGGCCGGATCCGCCGCCGACGGTGTAGAGGGCGAGGCAGGCGAGCAGCACCGGCACGCGTCCGGTTCGCCCGCTCAGCTTGGCCAGCAACGGCGCGGACACCATGATCGCCAGCCCGGGCAACGTGAGGACCAGCCGAACGAGCAGTTCCGCATGCGGTTCGGCGGCGAAATGCCGTTGCATGCCTGGCAGAGCGGGGGTGATCGTGGCGCTGGCCATGATGGTCATGGTGCTGACGCCGAGCAGCGTCGCCAGCAAGGACTTGGGTGGGCGCCGCACTCCGGCGTCAGTCGTTTCGGTCACGAGGCTGAAACTAGGACCTCAACTTAACTTGAAGTCAAGGCCACGATCGCGTGCTGGAACTGATTGGCGGTGGGAGCGGACTCCGGTGCGGCGAGCCAGATCAGGGACACGCCGTTGAGCACGGCGTGGTACAGCTGCGCCAGACCGTCCAGTTCGGACGGTGGAAGCTGTGGATGAACAGCGCGGAGGATGTTCGTGAGCGCAGCGACGCTCTGCTGCATCGCCGGTGCCATTGTCGTTTGCGGATCGCCCGCGCGGACGAGGCGAGTGAGCTGTTCCAGCGACGTCAGCAGGTGCGTGTGCACTGAGGTGAACGCCTCGGGCAGCCGTCCGCAGAACTCGGCGAAGGTCTTGCCGGGCTCGGCCCCGGCGGGGGTCTCCCGGAGGACCTTTTCGATCCACGCACCCAGCGCGTCGCCGATGACCTCGGCGGCGGCTTGTGCGAGCAGGGCGTCTTTCGTGCCGAAGTGATAGCCGATCGCGGCCAGGCTGACGCCGGCTTCGGACGCGATGTCGCGTGCGGTCGTGCTCAGCCCGCGCTCGCGCAAGCAGACGCGAGCGGCCTCCAGAAGATCCTCCCGATTGCCCACGGTGCACACCTTACCCGGCTGTCTCAGACGATGTTTTGCACAACGTCTTGCACAACGTACTAATCTGGCGCTACCGTCGGACCAGTGAAAACACCGAAGATCGTGATCAGCGGCGGTGGAATCGCTGGCAACGCACTGGGGGTGGCGCTGGGTCGACGGGGGATCAGCGCCACCGTGCTCGAACGCGCGGACGGACCGAGGATCGGCGGCCATACGGTGGATCTGCGTGGGCACAGCCAAGATGTCCTTCGCGGATGGGGGCTGCTCGACGACGTGCTCGCGGTGCGGGTGGCGGAAGAGAGGATGGTCGCAGTCGGCCGGGACGGTCGCGAGCTGTGGCGGATGCCCGCGCAGGTCGGGGGAATTGTGGCCGACGTCGAGATCGGCCGCGAGGACCTGAACGCGGTGCTGGAGAAAGCGTCCACTGCGGACGTCCACTATGGAGAACACCTGGTAGCGGCAGACGTCACTGCGGATGGCGTGCGAGTGGAAACCAACTGTGGGCGGCGGATCGACGCGGACTTGCTGGTGCTCGCCGAGGGCACGCGGTCATCCTCGCGGGCGCGGTGGTTTCCCACGGTGGAAGCTCGGTACTTGGGTGGCTACCTCGCGTTCGTCGCGGTGCCGTACCCGCGCGAATTCGGGTCTGACATGCGGATGTTCGCCGTCGGCGGTGGCGTGATGGTCGCCATCCGGCCGGGACGCGTCGGCGGTCAAGCGCTGATCGCGGTACGCGCACCTCATCGCGGAGATCTGGTCAGAGACGTTGCGGCCCAACGAAAATTTATGGCGGACTGCATTAGGCGGGCGGGCATCGCTGAGGATTGGCATCTACCGTCAGTGCTCGACGCGATCGCGCATGACCCCGGTTTCTACTGCGATGAGCTGGTGAAGGTCACCGCTCCATCCTGGTCGGCCGGGAGGGTGGTGCTGCTTGGTGACTCGGCTTGGGCGGGCTCGCCGATGACGGGGCTCGGCACGGCGATGGCGATCATGGGCGCGGAGGCGCTGGCCGCGGCTGTTGAGGCCGGTGACCTCGGCAGTTACGAAATCCGCATGCGCCGCTTCGTCCGCTGGGGACACCGGGACGCGAGTCCGGCGATGCTCAAGCGGTGGGCACCCGACACCGCGCGACAGGCGCGGCTCAACGCGCTGGCGATGCGGACAGTGACGCGTACGCCACTGCGCCGATTGCTCACCCGCGCGGACAATCCGCCGCCCTGGTATGCCTAGCCCTACCTTCGAGACTACGGGCAAACCGATCGAGACCGGACAGCTCGCTGGCTAATCTGGATCTCGTGGCTACCGTCTCTCCGACCGCGAAACCGCGTACCGTACTGGATGCCTTGGCGCATCGGACGTTTCTGATTTCTTCCTGGCCATGGCGGGCGCTGCTCTACGGGCTCAGTACCGGCCCGATGACGCTGCTGTTCGGCCTGCCGTTCGGGTTCTGTCTGCTGCCGCTCGCGGTGCTGGTGAGCCGGGTCGTGCACGGGCAGACCTCGGATCTGGGACTCGTTGCGGTGTTCTCGGTGTTCGGAATGCTGCTGTTCCTGAGCGCGGGCCCGGCGTGGGCGGCGGTGGTGGCCGGGGTCGAACGGCAGCGGTTGCGCATGGTGGACCTCAACCCGGTGACTGTCCCGGTTGGACTGATCGGCGGTGAACCGGGCTGGTGGCCTCGAATGCGGGCGCGGTACACCGAACCGGCGGCGTGGCGCGAACTCGGGTACGCGGTTTTGCTCTGCACCGCGATTCCCGCGCTGTACGCGGTGGGAGGCATGGTCGCGTTCTTCGCCGTGATTCTGGTTCTCAGTCCGCTGCTCGTCAGCGCGAACGAAACGATTTCCGTTGGTTTCAGCGAAGTTTCGACACCCGCGGGCGCGGTGCCGTACGCGTTGGCTGGCGTGGTCTTGCTCGTCATATCCGGCTACCTGCTGCCCGGATTCGCTGGTCTGCACGCGATGTTGGCTCGTGCGTTGCTCACCGACGGTGCCGCCGAGAAGCTTCGCGGCGAGTTGACCGAGGTATCGCAATCCCGTACGCGGTTGCTGTCGGCCTTCGATGCGGAACGTAAGCGCATTGAACGCGATCTGCACGATGGCGCGCAGCAGCGACTGGTCGGGCTGAGTTTGCAGCTCGGGCTCGCGAAGGTCGATCTGCCACCGGATTCTGCGGCGGCGAAGGCGGTGTCGGCCGCGCATGATCAGGCCAAGAAACTGATGATCGAGCTGCGTGAGCTGATCAACGGAATCCACCCGCGCGCGCTCGCCGAACTCGGCTTGCCCGCCGCGCTGGAGGAACTCGCCGACGGCTGCGCGGTGCCGGTCACGGTGGACGCGACGGTGCCCGCGCGGCTGCCGGAGTCGGTGGAATCCACGGCGTACTTCGTGGTGGCCGAGTCGCTGACCAATGTCGCCAAGCATTCCGCGGCCAGCTGCGCTTCGGTGACCGCCAAAATTGTCGGTCGGCTGCTTATCATTGAGGTATGGGACAACGGAGCCGGCGGTGCTGATCCGTCGCGCGGCACGGGGATCACCGGGTTGAGCGACCGGGTGTCCGTGCTGGGCGGCCGGATGTGGGTGCGCAGTCCGGTCGGTGGGCCGACTGTCGTGCGAGTGGAGCTGCCGTGCTGAGGGAAGAGCCGATGCGGGTCGTTCTCGCCGAAGACGAGGTGCTGCTGCGCGAGGGACTGTGCGGTTTGCTGGAGCGGTTCGGCTTCGAGGTCGTCGCCGCGGTCGGCGATGCCGAGGGGCTGCACGCCGCAGTACGTGAGCACGATCCGGACCTGGTGCTCACCGACATCCGGATGCCGCCCGGACATTCGGACGAGGGGCTGCGCGCGGCGGTCGAGCTGCGGCGCACCCGGCCGGAGCTGGCGGTGGTGGTGCTGAGCCAATACGTCGAACACCATCACGCGGCCGATCTGCTCGACTCCGCCGAGGGACGCGGAGTCGGCTACCTGCTCAAGGACCGGGTGGTCGACGTCGAGGAATTCGTCGGGACGCTGCGCCAGGTCGTCGACGGCGGAACGGCGGTGGATCCGCAGGTGGTGCGCCAACTGCTGCGCCGAAGGGCTGATCCGCTGGCTCGATTGTCGGCGCGGGAACGGGAAGTCTTGTCGCTGATCGCCGAGGGACACTCCAACGCGTCGATCGCCCGGCGGCTGGTGGTGTCCGACGCCGCGGTGGGCAAGCACGTCGGGAGCATCCTGGCGAAACTCGACCTCCCGCCGACCGACGACGCGAACCGGCGGGTGCTGGCGGTGCTGGCGTTTCTGCGTGGAGGCGGCTGATTCGCGGCAACCAGGCGGATCCTGTCAGGCGCTCGGCGGGTGCGCGGCAGCCGGGCGGTGACGAACCTCGATGGGTAAGCCGCGACGACCGCTGGGGCGCAGAGGCCGGTGATGTGGTTTTCATCGTGGAGAGGCTGAGTTCCAGCGCGTGAACCTCGGCGTGGACCGTGTGGATAGCCGCGGCCAGCGCTTCCGGAGAGCTAGAAATCCGCAAGCGGGACACAAGACCGGGCCGACGTACTCGCCAAGTCAGCGCCAGGAGCGGCAGCCGGGCAGGGTGGTGGTTAGTTCATTCGTGACGCACCCTGGTCTGCGGTCCCTTCGTGCTGGACGGCCGCGTCGGCGGCAGGTCGGGCTCCGCCGCGCATCCGCGCCGGAGCCCGACCAGGTCATGAATTACTGAGACGGGCAGCTAAGCGGCGTTCACCACCGCGGTCAGGCTGGCCGCGAGCACGGAACGGTTCCGACCCGCTGTCCACTGTGTACCGCTGTCAGTGCGATATTCCAGCAGTGTCAACGCTTCGCTGTCGTTGCCGGACCCGATGCTCGTCTGGTGCAAGGCCACGATGTCCACCTTCCGCCCGTGCTCGCCCAGCGCGGCGGTGAGCGCTTCGACCGGTCCCATGCCGGTGTACGTGCTGGCGTGCTCGACCCCGTCGACTCGCAGGCTGATGCTGGTGTGTTCGTCGGCCGAGTTTTCGAAGCGGGACAACGTGATTGCCGGATTGGGCTGGAGGTAGGCGGCCTCGAAGAGCTGCCACAATTCGCTCGCGGTCACCTCGTGGCCGGAGCCGTCGGTGTGGTCTTGGACGCGGCGCGCGAAGTCGATCTGCAGCCTGCGCGGCAGCGTGATGCCGTACTCGCTTTCCAGCAGGTAAGCGATTCCGCCCTTGCCGGACTGCGAGTTCACCCGGATCACCGCGGCGTAGTCGCGGCCGAGATCGGCCGGGTCGATCGGCAGGTACGGCACGCGCCAGTCCAGATCGCGGGCGGGCACGCCGGTTTCCGCGGCGCGCGCGTGATGTTCGGCGAAACCCTTCTTGATCGCGTCCTGATGGGTGCCGCTGAACGCGGTGTGCACCAGGTCGCCGACGTACGGATGCCGGGCGTGGACCTCGATCCGGTTGCAGTACTCGACGGTGCGGCGGATCTCGTCGATGTCCGAAAAGTCGATCATCGGGTCGACACCCTGCGCATGCAGGTTGAGCGCGAGCGTCGCCAGGTCGACGTTGCCGGTGCGCTCGCCGTTGCCGAAAATGCAGCCCTCGACACGTTCGGCGCCGGCCAGCACGGCGAGTTCGGCGCAGGCGACGCCGGTGCCGCGGTCGTTGTGCGGGTGCACGGACAGGATCACCGAATCGCGCCGTGCCAGGTTGCGGTGCATGTACTCGATCTGGTCGGCGTACACATTGGGCGTCGCGATCTCGACGGTCGCCGGGAGGTTCAGGATCACCGGCCGCTCCGGGCTCGCCTGCCAGGTCTCGGTGACGGCGTCGCAGACCTCCAGGACGTAGTCGGGTTCGGTGAGATTGAAGACCTCGGGGGAGAACTCGAAGCGGACGTTCGGCAGATCGCCGGCTGCGCGCAGAACGTCGCGGGCGCCGTCGAGGATCAGTTCTTTCAGCGACGCTCGATCGTGGCCGAGGACCACCGTGCGCCAGGTCGGCGCGGTGGCGGTATACAGGTGGATCACGACGTCGTTGCGGAGGCCCCGGATGGACGCCACGGTGCGCTCGATCAGCTCGCGGCGAGCCGGGGTGAATACGACGATGGTGACGTCGTCCGGGGCCAGTCCGGTGTCCGCGAGCAGCCGGACGAAGTCGTAGTCGGTCTGCGAGGCGGACGGGTAGCCGACCTCGATTTCCTTGTACCCCATGGCGATCATCAGCTCGAAGAACCGGCGTTTGCGCGCCGGGTCCATCGGTTCGGCCAGTGCCTGGTTGCCGTCGCGCAGGTCGACCGGCACCCAGAGCGGGGCCTGGGTGATCCGGTTGCCGGGCCAGGCCCGGTCGGTGTTGGGGACGTCGACGCGCTGGTAGACGTCGCGGTAGCGGTGCGACGGCATGCGGGAGGGTTGCTGCCGGTTCCATCCGGTGTTCATCTGCGGTCCTTCTCGGGAGGTCGAAAATCGACCGGCACGCGTGCTTGCCCCACGGCGGGGGGCCGGTCCGGTCAGGCCCCGCCGTGGCGGCGAAGGAGAAGGAAGCGCGTGAACATCGAGGCGAAGCGTAGCACAACTCCTCAGACAAGTAGCGGGGTTTAGTCGGTGGTCCGCGATCGGTGGCGCGAGCGCTTAGGATTGGCTCGTGGAGCTGGAATTCGTGCGGACCTTCATCGCCGTCGTGGACGGAGGGCAGTTCCAGGAAGCGGCCGCCGAGCTGGGGATCACGCAGCAAGCAGTGTCCAAACGCGTCGGTACGCTGGAACGCGAGCTGGGCGTGCAGTTGTTCACCCGCACCGCACGCGGGGCTCGGTTGAGCAGCGATGGCGCGGCGTTCCTGCCGCACGCACGGGCGCTGCTCGACGCGGAGAAACGCGCGCTCGCCGCTCTGCGTCCGGAGCAACGGCCGCTGCGGGTCGACGTGCTGAACCGGCGGACCAAGTCGGCACATCTCGCGCTGAGCTTCCACCGGGCGTTCCCGGACGTGCCGCTGGAGGTCGTGACCACTGGCGCCGAGTTGAGCTTCGACGCCGCCGTCGCCGCGGTCGCGGCCGGTTCGGTCGACGCGGCGTTCCGCGGAGTGCCGAAGCGCGACCTGCCGGGTGGCGTGCTGAGCGGAGTGGTGGACTACGACGCGCACGAGCTTCTGGTCGGCCCGCGGCACCCGTTCGCTGACCTGCCGTCGGTGCCGATCGCGAAACTGGTCGGCCACCGGATCTGGATGCCGGGCCTGTCGGCGAGCACGGAATGGGGCGCGTACTACGCGGAACTGGCCGAGGTGTTCGACCTGACCATCGACGTCACGGGCCCGGTCTTCGGAAACGAAACGATGCTGGACGAACTGGCGACCTCGCCGGACTTGTCGACCTTCGTGGGCGCCGGTTCGCGGTACTTCTGGCCGGACGAATACGACCTTCGCCGGGTTTTGGTGGTCGACCCGACGCCGGTGTACCCGATGTCGTTGCTGTGGCGGCGGGAGCCCGCGCATCCGGATGTGCGGAAGTTGCGTGATTTCCTGGTGAAGGGGCAGGAGCCGGGGGATGGGGTTTGGCTGCCTGGCTGGGAGTAGGCCTAGTCAGAGGGGGTGTTCGTACCAGACGTTCGGTTCGACGTATACGCCTAAGTCCTGTTCTGTCGAGGCGAGCACGGGTGCGATTCCACCGGGCACGACGGTGTGTCCGTCTTTGAGGTGGAGGCCGGTCCACTGCTCCCACTGCGCGAGGGTGCCGGTGACGGTCATCGCGAAGGGCGCGATCTTCCGGAACTCCGCGCCGAGCCGTTCGTGGCTGCGCAGCCAGGGATCGGTGCGGCGGCCGAGATAGTCCGCAATGGATTCCAGCGGCGGTTTGCCGGTCGGCCGCACCGGCACGACCAGCCGGGAAAGCCCAGCTCGGCGTGCCCGGCTCTTCAACTCGGCGAGCGCTCGCGCGGCAATGCCTTGCCCGCGCGCGGATTCCGCGACGTACACCTCCAGCGCGACCAGCGTGGTGGGTTCCCGTCCGTCGAGGTGGTCTTCGGCGGCCCAGACGAGGGCACCGTCCCAGCCATGGTCAGGCAGCTCAGGTCGTTCCGGAGTCGGGAAGGCGACGGGGATCGCCGCCGCTCGCGCGACCGGAACGTCTTCGTTGAGCAAGACCAGGAAGAACTCCGGCCAGTGCGCGGCGATCCGCTGCGAACTGGCCAACCCCGCGGTGAGACCCCGGCCGAGAAACTCGCCGCCGACGAACCCCAGCTGAAGTGCGGGTACGCGCAGCTCCGGCCGAGCGGCAAGGTCTTCGACGCGGAGCACGACGGCCACGTCAGCTCACCGCACCGGAAGCGCCGACCGTCGCCTTCCCAGTGCCGCCGGGTCGAGGTTCGCCCGGGTTCCGGCTCGGTGGCCCTCCCTGTATCCCGACCCCGACAACCGGCGCGGGGCGGCTGAGCGCAGGTCGCCGTACTCGCGGTCGAAGGCCTGCTGCACCAACGCCGTCCGGTCCCGCACCACCAGCTCCGCCGACTTTCCGCCGACAGCGTCGGAATACGTTCGCGCGGCGTTCTCTTCCGCCGCGGTGAGCCGCTCGTGCACGGCGCGCGCGAAGCCGTGCAGCCACGTCCGCCGGTACGCTGCCAGCGATTCGCGGAAGACCCGTTCGTCCGGACGCACTCGCGTGAGCTGCGTGCTCGCCTGCAGCAGCAGGCTGGTGAACAGCAGCTCGACCCGCGCGAGGTCGGTGCGGAAGCCGAATACGGTGACCTCTTCGACCCCTTGGCCGACCCGGTGCAGCAAAGTCCGGCAGCGCAACGGATACGCGATGCTGGTGAGCAGGCTGGCTTTGTCGCGGCTGTACGGATTGGAGATCGGCAGCTTCAGCACCGTGATGTCGTCGCCGCTCTGGCCGGACGCGGCCAGCATCGCGTTGTCGATCCCGTGCCGCGCGATCAGCTGCGCCGCTTTGGTGTTGTACAGCTCGGCTTCGGCGGGCGTGACGGCCGGGTCTTCGGCCTTGGCCAGCAGCTTCCGCACGCGCTCCAGCAACGTGTCGTGGTCGGGCATGACCCCCCTCTCCAGCAGGCGCGGCCCGTGCGGACCGGCATGGGGTGCACGGTAGGCGTGGGGTACGACAATATTCGATCAGATGTTCGGGAGTGACAGTGGGCGCCCGGTTCGTCGCAGCCGTAGGCTCGGGACGTGTCTCCGCCCGTCACGCTGGACGTCGCGGTCGTCGGCTCGGGGCCGAACGGCCTGGCCGCGGCCGTGCTGCTCGCGCGGGCCGGGTTGTCGGTCGAGGTGTTCGAGGCGGCGGCCCAGCCGGGCGGCGGGGCGCGGTCGAAGCGGTTGTTCGACGCTGACGTTATCCACGACATCTGCTCAGCGGTCCATCCGATGGCCGCGGCTTCGCCGTTCCTCCGGCAGTTCGATCTGGACCTCTGTCATCCCGAAATCTCGTACGCGCACCCGATCGACGAGAAGACCACCGCGATCGCGTACGCGGATCTCGACCGCACCTGCGCGCGGCTAGGAAGCGACGGCGCACGGTGGCGGCGCTTCATGGCACCACTGATCGAACACTCCGCTGAGATCACCGAAGTGCTCCTCGGCGACCTTCGCCGCCCGCCGCGTCCGCGTACGGCGGCGTACATCGCGACGCGCGCTCTCGCGGCGACAGTGAATTCCTTCCGGGGTAAGGAAGCAGCAGCACTCTTAGCTGGTGTCGAGGCGCATGCGCTTGGAAAGCTGCCCTCGCTGACCGGCGGCGGTGTCGCGGTACTTCTGAGCCATCTCGCGCACACAACGGGTTGGCCGATTCCCCGCGGAGGTTCGCAGCGCATCACCGACGCCCTCGTTGCGGACATCGAGGCGCACGGTGGTCGCGTACACACCAACGCGCGCGTCACCGACGTACGCGAGTTAGCGCACGCGCGTGCCGTACTGCTGGACTTAGCGCCCAAAGGCGTCCTCGAGATTGCCGGGTCGTTGTTGCCGCAGCAGTACCGCAGAGCGTTGGAGAATGTCCGCTACGGGCCAGCTGCGGCGAAGGTCGATTTCCTGGTCTCCGAAGCGATCCCGTGGCGCGAGAAAGAACTCGCCAAAGCCGGGACTGTCCACATCGGAGGGACGAGAGCCGAGGTGCACGCGGCGGAGAACGCGACAGCCGCCGGAAAACGGGCTAGGGAGCCGTTCGTTCTCCTTGCGCAGCCGATGGTCGTCGACTCGTCCCGCGGTCTGCCCGGCAAACAGCCGATCTGGGCCTACGCCCATGTCCCGCACGGAGATCCGCTCGACCCGACCGCCGCGATCATCCGCCGCATCGAACGCTTCGCTCCGGGCTTCCGCGACACAATTCTCGCCTCGCGCGCGATCCTGGCGAGCGATTTCGAGGCCTACAATGCCAATTACGTGGGCGGGGACATCGCGGCCGCCGCGGTGACGATGCGCCAGGTGCTGGGTCGGCCGGTGCTGCGCTGGGACCCGTACCGGACCCCGTTGCGCGGCGTCTACCTGTGCTCGGCGGCGACGCCGCCCGGTCCGGGAGTTCACGGAATGGCGGGCCAACACGCCGCGGAACGCGTGCTGCGCAACGAATTCGGCTACCGCCCCGGCCGCACCAGCCCGGTTTCGTAAGCGACCACCACCGCCTGCGCCCGGCTGGAAATTCCGAGCTTGGGCATCAGCCGGTTGAGATGGGTTTTCACCGTGGCCTCGCTGACCAGCAGCCGAGCCGCGATCTCCGAGTTCGGCATGCCAGTGCCGACCAGCCGGAGCACCTCGCGTTCGCGCTCGGTCAGCCCGCTCAGCTCCGGCGCGGGTTCGGCGGGCGGTGCGCTCGTGTACGCCTCGACCAGCCGTCGCGTGATCGTCGGGCCGAACAGCATGTCCCCGCGCGCCACTGCCTGGATGCCGGAGATCAGCGTCTCCGGCGGGCTGTCCTTGAGCAGGAACCCGGCCGCGCCGGCCCGCAGCGCGCGGTACACGTATTCGTCGAGGTCGAAGACGGTCAGGATGAGCACACGCGGGTTGTCCGGCCCGGCGAGGATGCGGGCGGTGGCCGACACACCGTCGAGGCCGGGCAGCCGGATGTCCATCAGGATCACCTCGGGCCGCAGCCGCGCCGCCTCCTGCACCGCTGCCAGCCCGTCCCGTGCCTCGCCGACGACCTCGACGCCCGGCGCGGCGTCGAGCAGCGCGACGAGGCCGGCCCGGACGAGGTCCTGGTCGTCCACCACGAGCACACTGGTCACTTCGGTTCTCCGCCGGTCCGGTCCGGGTACGGGAGGCTCAGCACCACCTCGAACCCCGCCGGTTCGCGAGGCCCGATTTCGATCTCGCCACCGTACATACGCGCGCGTTCCCGCATGCCGACGAGGCCGTGACCAGCGGGATTGCCGTCGGTGCGCGGTCCGCCGCCGGAGTCGGCCACGCGCAGCCGCAGCGCGTCGGACAGGTACTCGACCTCCAGCGTGGCGGAGGAATCCGGCGCGTGCTTCAAGACGTTCGTCAACGCTTCCTGCGCGACCCGGTACGCGCACAACTGCTGGCCCGACGGCAGGGTCCGCGGCGTTCCGGCGACCCGCAGCCGCACGGTCAGCCCCGCCTCGCGGACCCGGCCGACCAGCGCGGGAAGCTCTTCGAGACCGGGCTGTGGACGGTATTCGCCCGGCTCTTGATGCGGCGGACGAAGCACGCTGAGCAGGCGGCGGAGCTCGTCCAGCGCCTCGGTGGTCGTGCCGGTGATCGTGTCGAGCGCGCCGCGCGCGGTGTCCGGAGCGGATTCGAAGACGTACCGCGCGAGGTTGGCCTGCACGGAGATCACCGACAGATGGTGCGAGACGACGTCGTGCAGCTCGCGGGCGATGCGCAGCCGTTCTTCCACGACCGCAAACTCGGCGCGGTCAGCACGTTCCGCGGTCGCGTGCAGAGCGAGCCCGCGAAGGTAGACCGAGCGTCCAATAAGGATGGTCGCGGACGCTTGCAGCACAGCGATCACCGTGTCGCCTATCGGATTCGAGCTGTCGCCGACGAGCATCGTGACCTCGAAACCGGCGGCTGCGAACAGCGAAGGCAGCCAGGCTTGCCGCACTGGATAACGCGCCCAGACGGTGTACGCGGCGATCAGCAGGTCGGGACGGCCGAGCGTCGCGCGGAACCCGGCCAGTGCGAACGCGCCGACCAGCAAAGTCACCGCGATCAGCACGCGGATCGGGTAGCGCCGCCGGACCGCCAGCGGTGCCGCGCCCGCCGCGGCGAGCAGCAGTCCGGACAGCCCCGGCCGGTCGCCGAGCGAGCCGTGGTGGACCGCCGCGCCGGCGAGCAGGAAGAGCGCGACGGCGGCGGCCAGCAGCGAATCCGTAAGGAGCGGCCGCGCTCGCAGGATCCGCATCACGCGCCCGAAGCTACCTTCCTGACCGGCGGTTTCCCAATTCCCTACCGCGATCGCGGCAGGCCGCCTACCGCCAGGGTTTACCCCGGATGGGGCGGTGGGTGGATTCCGGGGCGGGAGCGAGCGGTTACGGTCGGCTCCGAATGGTCATCCATTCCCGCTGTTCGGCGGAGAGCCAGGGGTGGGGAGGACTCCGGGCTCTCCGCTGAGCTTCATCCCAGGTACGCGTCGAGCGTCACTGCCAACGCCGATTCCGGCGAAGGCGCGAAGCTGGCACCCGCGAGCCCGCCCCACAGCCACAGCTGCGCGAGACCGTGCAACGCGGCCCACAACGACGCTGCGACCAACCGTGGATCCGTACCTGGCCGCAGTCGGTCGTCGTCCGCTTCGGCGCGGTCGAGCCGCACTAGTTCGGCGAAGGTGTCGAAGACGGCACTGCTGGCCGCGACCAGTCCTGGTTCCTCAGGATCGATGAGGTCGCGACGGAACATCAGCTCGAACATCGCGGGGTTGGCGACCGCGAAGTCGACGTACGCGTGACAGGCCGCCGTAACGCGCTCGCGCGGGGTGCCGTCGGGCAACTGTGCGCCGCGATGGAGCAGCTGTGTGAAGCCAAGCGTCGCTACGGCGGACAGCAGCTCCGCGCGTCCCGAGAAGTGGCGAAGCGGTGCACCGTGCGATACGCCAGCCGCCTTCGCGATACCGCGCAAGGTCACGGCTTCGACGCCGGAACCGACGAGCAGCTCCGCTGCGGTGCTGATCAACCTCTCTCGCGCGCTCATACCTGAGCTTCGGAGAAGGCCACGGGCAGCAGCTCCGGCCGCTTCGGCAGGAAGCCGTCCCCAGGGGACCGGCCGGTGAGCCGGTTGCGCAGCCGCGTGACTCCTACCGGCAGCACCTCCTGCCACAGCCAGCGCAGATCGGCGATCGCGCTGCCCCGGGCCGGAGCGCCGGGCAACGGCTGCAGCCAGCTGCCGTCGTGCGCGACGCCGAGCCGGTCGAGCACGTGGCCAGCGACGCGCAGATGTCCGGCCTGCGACAGATGCAGCCGGTCTGGCCCGAAGTAGCGCGAGTCGTGCGCGGCCTGGTCCGGCCATAAATCGACGAGCTTCGCGCCGTAACTGACCGAAGCCTCGCGGATGGCGTCGTTGAGCGCGGTGACCCGCGGCCGCATCCGCCCGCCGAGCGGCATGCGATGCGCGATGTCGCTCAAGGTGAAGGTGACGACCGTCGGCGCGATCTGCGTGCACTGCCGGATCGCGGCGTCCACCCGGCGCGCGACCGTGCGAGCGTCCCAGCCGCGGCTCATCACGTCGTTGCCGCCGCCGAAAAGCGCGATCAGGTCCGGCTCGTGCCGCTCCGCGGCCGGCAGCTGTTCCGCGGTGATCTGGTCGAGCCGTCGTCCGCGAACGGCCAGATTGGCGTACCGGAACGCGGTTTCGTCGCGCGCGAGCCGCCCGGCGACGTAGTCCGCCCAGCCGCGGTACTGGCTGTGATCCGGGTAGGGATCGTCCAGCCCCTCCGCGCAGCTGTCGCCGACGGCGACGAACGTGTGGAAACCCATTCCGCTCTCCGTAACCTGTGGTTCATCTTGTAGACACTGTCTATCAAAGTATGTAGACGGTGTCTACAGCCGGGGCCCGCTACCTTGTTGACTGAAGCTTCAGTCAAGGAGATGCGAATGGCAGGCAAACGGGATCGCATCCTCCGGGCCGCGGTGGGCATGATCGCCCGCAACGGCGTCCGAGGGCTGCGAGTCGAGGAGGTCGCCGCCGAGGCCGGCGCGTCGACCGGGTTGATCTATTACCACTTCAAGGATCGCGCAGGGTTGCTGCGCGCCACCCTCGATCACGTCAACGACCGTGCCGAGCGGTACACCGCGCAGGAGGTGCCGGATTCGTCGGACGCGCGGGCCGCGCTCGAGCAGACGCTGCTGCTGGAACTGCAGGACACCGCCGAAGTCCGGGAGAACAGCACGGCATGGGGAGAACTGCGGGCCAGCGCTGTCTTCGAGGGCGACCTGCGCGAGCGTCTCGCCGACGCCACTCGGCTGTGGGTGGCCGAGATCGCCGAGTTGGTCGAGGCTGCGCGGGGTTCCTCCGACGACTCCGCCGGCGTCGTATCGCGACCAGCGGAGTCGACCCGTTCGCTCGGCGGTCTCGCCGATCCCGTTGATGTCGCCGAACGGCTGACCGCGCTGGTCGAAGGGCTGTCCGAACGCTGGCTGTCCGAGACCCTCGACCTCCAGCGGGCGCGCGCCCTCGTCCGGGGGGCGATTGCCGCCGAGCTGGGTTGATCAAATTGACTAAATTTTCAGTCAGTGTCACAGTGAGGGCCTGCCGATCCGCTGGGAGCTCTCTCGATGTCGCACGAATTCGTTTCCCGCCGCACCGCGCTCACCGCCGCGCTCGGGCTCGGTGCCGCGCTGGGCTTAGCCGCGTGCGGAACCGAGACCCCGGCCGCCGCTCCGTCGCCAGGCAGCAGCGGCGCCGCGTCCGGTGGCCGCGCGTTCGGGGCCGAATGGGAGAACCACGCCCGCACCCTCATGGCCTGGCCGGCTTCGGACGGCATCTGGGGCACTGACCTGCCCGCGGTCCAGGCCGCGATCGCCAGGCTGGCCCAGGCCGTCGCCGGATTCGAAAAGGTCGTCCTGCTGGCCGGTCCCGAACACCGCGACGCCGCCCAGCGCGCGGCCGGGTCCGACGTCGAGGTGGCCGAGATCCCGGTGGACGACCTATGGGCCCGCGACACGGCCCCGGTCTTCATCCGGGAAGCCGGGAAGCCGGTCGGCGTCGATTTCGGGTTCAACGGCTGGGGCGGCAAGCAGCAGCACGCCCGGGACGGCGCGGTGGCCAAGGCTGTACTGGAGAAATACCAGCTGCCCCGCATCGCGGCTCCGCTCGTCGCCGAGGGCGGAGCGCTGGAGACCGACGGCCAGGGCACGCTCCTGGTCACCGAAAGCTCGCTGGTCAATGACAACCGCAACCCGGGCAAGGACCGCGCACGCGTCGAAGCCGACCTGAAGCGGACGTTGGGCGTCACCACCGTGATCTGGCTGGCCGGCGTCAAGGGCGAGGACATCACCGACGCGCACGTCGACTGCCTGGTCCGATACGTCGCGCCCGGAGTCGTACTGCTGGACAAGCCGTTTCCCGGCGCTCCGGCGGACGTCTGGTCGCGCGCCGCCGAGCAGGCGCGCGGAGTGCTGGCCGGTGCCGCCGACGCGGCCGGCCGGAAGCTCGAAATCGTCGACTTGCCCCAGCCGGACCCGGATCGGATCACCGGCCGGGGCGAGGCGTTCGTGTCGTCCTACGCCAATTTCTACATCGCCAATGGCGCGGTGTTCCTGCCGAAATTCGGCGACGAAGCCGCCGACGACCGGGCACGCGGCATCGTGGCCGAGCACTTCCCCGGCCGCGAGGTCGTCCTGGTCCCGATCGACGCGATCGCCGCAGGCGGTGGCGGGATTCACTGCTCGACGCATGACATGCCCGGCTAATGCCGCGGAGACGGCCAGCGGATCGCGTCGGCTGGGAAGATCACGGACATGAAGATCTTGGTGGTCGGCGGCAGTGGCCTGCTGGGCCAGCACGTACTCGGCGAGCTGCGTAACCGCGGACACGACACGACAGCGGTCGCGCGTACGGCACGCGAGGGCGTCGACAAGACACTCGACGTCTCGAAGGCTTCGCACGACGAACTGTGCTCAGTGCTGGACGGACACGACGGCGTCGTCTTCGCGGGCGGCATGGACGACCGTGCGGTCGGGCGTGGGCCGGTTGAGCCTCGGCTGCGCGCGGGGAACGTCGAGCCTGTCGCTGCGTTGTTGCGCGCGGCGCGCGAAGCAGGCTGTACGCGGGCTGCGGTGCTGGGGTCGTATTACACGTACTTCGACCGCGTACACCCTGAGTGGGGGTTGGCCGCGAAGCATCCGTACGTGCGGAGTCGGCTGGAGCAGGCCCGCGTCGCTCGCGAAACGGCCGGGCCGGGATTACCGGTGGCGGTGCTCGAAGTGCCGTTCGTCTTCGGTGTCGCGGAGGATCGCGTGCCGCAGTGGTCGGTGCCGATCGTGAAGTGGGTCCGGTCCGGCTCGCCGCTCTTCGCGCCTCCTGGCGGGACCGGGGCGACGAGCGCGCGTGGGGTCGGCGTCGCGACGGTGGACGCGCTGGAACAGGCGTCGGGGGCGGATGTCCCGGTGGCAGAGGAAAATCTGCGGTGGACGGACATGTTCGCCCGCCTGGCCGCGGCGGCGGGACGGCCGCGGCGAGTGCGGTCGATGCCGTCCTGGCCGGTGCGGGGCGCGTTCAAGCTCGGCGGGTTTCTCAATGGGCTGAGCGGAAAACAGCCGGGGCTGACGGTGCAGCACATGGACGGATTGTTGTTGCGGGAGCTGTATTTGGAGCTGAATTACCCGGCTCCGGTCGAGGAGGCGATCAGGGAAACCGTTCGCGCTTAACCCAGGCGAGCGCGGTGAGTGCGTACCGCCGCCAACCGTGGATCCGACGGCGAGAGCGCGGCCGTCAACGCGTCCAGAATCGCCAGATCGTCGGCCCCGCAAGAGGTTTCCCAGAAGGCCCACAACGTATCCGCGTCCCCGCTGTTCAACGCCAGCTGCCGGACCTGCGCGCTGATCGACTCGCGTTCCTCCAGGATCGCGGGCGACTCCGACTCCGCGAGCAGCGGGCCCTGGAACGACCGGACCGCCGCCGCGGCGTCCCCGGCGCGCAGGGCGGCTTTGGTGCGCAGGAAATCCGCGTCCACGGTGGCCGCGAGCCGGTACGGGCGCGTTTGCAACACCCCCGTGCCGAGCTGGGTGCGCAACCGGTGGATCTCGGCGCGCACGGTCACCGGGTTGCCAGCCTCGCCGTACAGTTGCAACGCGAGCTTCTCCGCCGACAAGCCGCGTGGCTGCAGTGCGAGCAAGGTCAGCAATTCGGCGTGCCGCAGGGTGAACGGGACGTCTCGACCGTCCACAGTGGTCGATCCGGGACCGTCGGTGAGGTATTCGAGGGACAGCCTCCGCCGGGGCGCGGAGCCGGAGGTGGCGATGCGCAGGAGGTAACCCTCGTCGAGCGGATCGACGGTGGCGACCCGGCCGTCTGGCAGGGTGACCGTGCCGCCGCCTTTTCGTACCTCCACAGTGGACGGAAGGGTGCACGCTTCGGCAGCGAGCACCCGGCCGCCCGCGGACAAGAGCGCGCCGGGGCGGCCGCGCAACGACGCCAGGTGCGGCATGTTCGCCCGCCGCACCTTCTCGTCGCGGACCGCCAGCTGCGCTCGCAGCCGTCCCTCGGCAAGCTGCGCCGTGGCGGTGACCAGCGACAACATCGCCGGATGCACCGTGCGGAGCGGGCCGCTGACGTCGATCGAGCCGAGCAGTACGCCGGTGTCCGGATCGCGCACGGGGGCCGCCGCACAGGTCCACGTGTGGTAGCGGCGCACGAGGTGTTCGGCGGAGTAGATCTGCACCGGCTTCCCGGTCGCGAGCGTGGTGCCCATGGCGTTCGTGCCGATCGCCTCTTCGCTCCACCGCGTGCCCTCGGTGAGCGCGACCTGGTCCGCGCGCAGCAGCACGCCGGTCGCCCCCTCGCGCCACAGGATGAGCCCGTTCGCGTCGGTCACGATCATCATGTGCTCGGCGTCGTCGGCGATGCTCACCAGCATCTCGCGCAGCAGCGGCAGCACCGGGGCCAGCGGATGCTCCGCGCGCAGGTCGGTGAGCTCGTCCGCCTCGCAGATCAGCGGGGCCTCGCCGGAGTCCGGGTCGACGCGCGCGGCCAGCGAGCGCTCCCACGACTCCGACACCACCGAGCGCGGAGAGCGCGGCGCGGTGGCTCCGGACAGCACGGCCTCGCGGACGTGCCGGAGCAGCTGCGCGTACGACTCCGGATCGCGCAGCAAGTCGGGTTCGGGCGGCTCTGCCACGTGAATGAGAGTAGAGACCCTGGTCACAAGCCTGCAACGTCGGCGCAACGTTGCCCGGCCTACGGTCGCCGCCGACCGTCACCGACCAGCAACGAGGCAGGGCAAGATGGCCGTTTACGCCGCACCGAACACCGACGGCTCCGTCGTCGGCTACGAGACTCGCTACGACCACTACATCGGCGGCGAATACGTCGCGCCAGCCGGCGGGCAGTACTTCGAGAACCCGACGCCGGTGACCGGGAAGACCTTCACCGAGATCGCCCGCGGCACGGCGGCCGACATCGACCGGGCGCTCGACGCGGCCGAGGGCGCCGCGCCCGCGTGGGGCCGCACCTCGCCCGAGGAACGCGCGAACATCCTGCTCAAGATCGCCGACCGGATGGAGCAGAACCTCGAGAAGATCGCGGTCGCCGAGTCCTGGGAGAACGGCAAACCGGTCCGCGAGACCCTCGCCGCCGACATCCCGCTCGCGATCGACCACTTCCGCTACTTCGCCGGCGCGCTGCGCGCCCAGGAGGGCGGGATCTCGCAGATCGACGAGAACACCGTCGCCTACCACTTCCACGAGCCGCTCGGCGTCGTCGGCCAGATCATCCCGTGGAACTTCCCGCTGCTGATGGCCGTCTGGAAGCTCGCCCCGGCGCTGGCCGCGGGCAACGCGATCGTGCTCAAGCCCGCCGAGCAGACGCCGGCGTCGATCCATCTGCTGCTGTCGATCATCGGCGACCTGATCCCGCCGGGCGTGCTGAACATCGTCAACGGATTCGGCGTCGAGGCGGGCAAACCGCTCGCGTCGAGCAACCGCGTGCGCAAGGTCGCGTTCACCGGCGAGACCACCACCGGGCGGCTGATCCTGCAGTACGCCAGCGAAAACATCATCCCGGTGACCGTCGAACTCGGCGGTAAGAGCCCGAACATCTTCTTCGACGACGTCGCCGCCGCCAACGACGCGTTCTACGACAAGGCGCAAGAAGGCTTCGCACTCTTCGCGCTGAACCAGGGCGAGGTCTGCACCTGCCCGTCGCGCGCGCTGATCCAGGCCGGGATTTACGACCGATTTCTCGGCGACGCGGTCGAGCGCGTGAAGAAGATCAAGCAGGGCAACCCGCTCGACACCGAAACGATGATCGGCGCGCAGGCCTCGAACGACCAGCTCGAGAAAATCCTGTCCTACATCGACATCGGCAAGCAGGAGGGCGCGAAGGTGCTCACCGGTGGCGAGCAGTCCGACCTCGGCGGCGACCTGTCCGGCGGCTACTACGTGCAGCCGACGGTGTTCGAGGGCGACAACAAGATGCGGATCTTCCAGGAGGAAATCTTCGGCCCGGTGGTGTCCGTGGCGAAGTTCGACGACTACGACGACGCGCTCAAAATCGCCAACGACACCCTGTACGGCCTCGGTGCCGGCGTCTGGTCGCGCGACGGCAACACCGCCTACCGCGCGGGCCGCGACATCCAGGCCGGCCGGGTGTGGGTCAACAACTACCACGCCTACCCGGCGCACGCGGCCTTCGGCGGCTACAAGGCGTCCGGCATCGGCCGCGAGAACCACAAGATGATGCTGGACCACTACCAGCAGACGAAGAACATGCTGGTCTCCTACTCCGACCAGGCGCTGGGCTTCTTCTGATGCCGCGGCGGGTGGACCTGACCCCAGCCGCCGCCGACCTGCTGCGACGGCTGGTGTCAGTCCACGGTCCGGTGATGTTCCACCAGTCCGGCGGATGCTGCGACGGCAGCGCCCCGATGTGCTACTCCGTCGGCGAATTCCGGGTCGGTTCCCGTGACGTGCATCTGGGCGACCTGGAGGTGACCGGGATCGACGCGGTGCCGGTGTGGATGTCCGGCCCGCAGTTCGAGTACTGGCGGCATACGCACCTGACGATCGACGTGGTGCCGGGGCGGGGCAGCGGGTTTTCGCTGGAGGCGCCGGAGGGGGTGCGGTTTTTGATCCGGTCGCGGCTGCTCAGTGACGAGGAGTCGGCGGAGTTGAACGGCTAAAGCATGCCAGCCACGGCGGGGGGGGGGGGGGGGGGGGGGGGGGGGGGGGGAGGAGAGGGGGGGGGGGGGGGAGGGGGGAGCGCGCACCACGCTGGGGGTTGAACACACTCTTTTTTCACACCCGCCCCCCC